>NZ_CP108356.1:0-1200000 GCF_036237315.1 Streptomyces sp. NBC_01351
CGCTGCGCGCTCAGGAGAGAACCGCCTCGCTGCGCTGACGGGGCTCGGCTTCGCCGAGCCAGGGCCGCCCTTCGGGCCGGGGTCCTTCGCTTCGCTACGGACAGTTCGGGGTTCCGCTTCGCTCCACCTCGAACAGCCTGCTTCGCAGGCTTGGGTGACCCCGTTTCACGGGGTCCGGGCTTGCGGCCCGTTGGGCGGGTCCGCTTCGCTCCCCCACCCGGGTCCTTTGGCTCCGCCTCCAGGACCAGCCCGCTCCGCGGGCGGCTGGCAGCGAGGAGATCGCGGGTGCCTCGGCCGACTCCTGGCTTGCGGCTCCCGGGGAGTGTCACAGGTGGCTGGTCTCGTCATAGAGTCGCCAGTGCCACCAGCCACCCCTGCGATGCGCCTGCCGGTAAGCGAACGGGTCTGGGAGGGTCCTACACCACAGTTCGTCATCCAGTCGTGCCAGCAGCCCCTCCAGTTCCCGGCGCGGACGCGGAGGAAGCCTATGCACGACCACCTCGAGGAGATCCCGGGCCACCGCAACGTTGTCCAGGAACTCATGCTGCTCACAACCGCAGATGGACAGTCGCAGGTACACGTACCTGCCCGGAAGAGCAAGGAAGCTGCGATAGGCAGCGAGAGCGTCTCGGGTTGCCCCGGGCCACCAACCGTCGTGCGGGCGCCGGTACTCCTCGCGATAGATCGCGGAAACAGTCTGCGAAGAAAGACGCCAACGCTTGGGAAACCGCCCGCCCCAATCGCTGATGCCTGCGTACAGCTGCCGCGGGACCACTCGTTGCGCGCGCAGTGCGCTGGGCCGTCTACGCGGCATAAGCCTTTCGGAACACAGTCATGAAATTGATCATGACACGGGCGAGACGAAACTTCCAGGCGTGATACCGATCGTCACCAAAGTGACCAGGCAGAACGTCAAAAACGTCAGTACAAAGACGGCAACCACTGTCAGTGGCAAACCCGGACTCAGAGACCACTGACCAGGGACAACCCCAGACGACACCACTGACACCTCAACGCCGAACCACCACTGACAAACGAACACAGATCATCACTTCGCGCCCTCAAGGCCGGCCCTTCGGGCCGGAGTCCTGCGCTGCGCTCCGGACGGTTCGGGGTTCCGCTTCGCTTCACCCCGAACGGCCTGCTTCGCAGGCTGAACTGACCCCGTTTCACGGGGTCCGGGCCCGCGGCCCGTTGGGCGGGTCCGCTCCCTTCCCCAGCCCCGATCCTTCCGGCTCCGCCTCCAGGAGCAGCCCGCTTCGCGGCCGTGCGGTGCTCGGATCCGCGGTTGAGCTGGGACAGGGCCACGACGGGGATCTGCAACTCCTTGGGGTTGTACCCACGGCCTACCTCACCTGGGGCTCCTCAGCTCCGCCGGCATCCTCCTGCACGACACCACCGCCCGAGCCAAAACAGTTGATCTCCACAGAAGTTGGGCCGAACCCCTAGCAAGATCACTACCCCCGTGGATGGGGTAGGGTCGGACACCCCATTGGCCACACCACCAGGGAAAACACGCATGAGCTTCACGCGCCGAATAGGCACCACCGCCGCCATCACCGCAGTACTCGCAGCAGCCGGCCTGACCGGCACCGCACACGCGGAGGAGCTCACCCCCGACAGCTCCACCATCACCGTCGACGCCTACGACCCGTCCGAAGTCATCCTGCTTAACGCACCACTCTCCAGCGGGTGGGACTACGTCGGTGCCAGCACGTTCAGATACCGCGATACCAACTTGGGCGAGTGGTTCACCGGCTACGTCTACTCGACCGGCGGCAACTTCCTGGCGTGCGTCTCGAGCCGGACCTCCTACCACAAGTACTCCCTGTGGGAGCGCGACGACACCGGCTCCCGCCGGATCTCCACTGTCACCAGCAAGGGCGGATGCCTCACCTTCAAGGGCCTCGATGCCTATGTCGACGGAGCCAACAACAAGGCGGAGTTCATGCTCTCCACCAACGACCCGCAGGGCGGGTACAGCGTCACCTACTATGACTGATCTGCCTCAGTAGCTACTGCCCAGCGCCCAGGTGAATCCTGGGCGCTCGTTGCTTCTCGGAAATCCCTGTACCGACCAGGCCAAGCAAGAACTCCCACAGACCGCTCATGAACAACAACCGCCAGGCAAGCCTGGCGGAAGCCAGCCGTGAGGCCAGGCGCTACTGATTCAAAATTTGATGCAAGATAGACTTTGGGATCTCCCACACCTGACCCTGCACCGGTTCCCCTTCCGATGTTGTCGCCGATAGGTGAAACTGCGCAGTACCCAACCAACCTGCGCAACCAGGCCCCACGCTCAAAAATCCGCAGGTCAGACAGCTGGCGTACCCGGGAACTGCGCAGATTCAGTGAGCCAACACAGCCACCAACCCGCTCAACCAATCTGCACAACCCCAGGTCAGAAGCATGACGACTGCTCAGATTCACTGACGGGCGACAGCCGGGCCGTTTCGCCGCTCAAAGGCCGAGACCGTCGAGCACGACCGCACCCGGGAGTTCCGCAAAGAGCCGGCCGGGTACGACGAGCTTGCCGCGGCGACGGCCACTGCCGATCAGGACATACGGCAAGGCGACCACGGCCGAGTCCACAAGCAGCGGCCAGTCCGCAGGCAGGCCGATCGGTGTAATGCCTCCGTACTCCATGCCGGTCAGCTCCACCGCGGTATCCATAGCCGCGAACGAGGCCTTGCGCACTTCGAGTTGGCGACGAACCACCCCGTTCACGTCGACCCGGGCCGCGGAGGGGACCAGGCAGGCGGCAAGCGCCGACTCGCCGCCGCGCTTTGTCGCGACAATGACGCAGTTCGCCGACTGCGCGAGCAGGTCCTGGCCGTAGCGCTCGACGAAAGCGCCAGTGTCGGCGATGGCCGGGTCGGAGTCGATGTAACTGATCTGCTCGGCGGGGACGGTCCCCTGCAAGGTACGGACCGCAGCGGCCACGGGCGGGGTCAGCAGGTCGAGGCAGTCAGGGGCGGGCTGGGCGTCGTCGAAGTGTCCGAGAAGAGCGTTCATGCCAGCACGTTAACAGCGTGTACGAATACCCCGGTTGGCCGTGTCGTACACGGTGGATGCGATCTCTCACTTTCATGTCAGTACGTGACCTGCACATCTCTCACCCGAAGACAGTGGATCGAGCCTCAATCTCTCACCACGTGACAGTGAGAGCGGCAGTCAGCACCTGGCCCTGACCAGTCACTCCCCCACGGACGTGAAGACCCAGGAACGCCCATCAGCTGCTCCAGCTTCGCTGGTAGGCGCCCAAGTTCCCTCCGCAGACTGTGGACCTGCCGCACGCCCGTCGGCCGTCGCCTCGTCGGCGCCTGGAGCACCGGTTCACACTGGGGTCGTGACCATGCCGAACACCCTCTTCCACTACACCAGCACCGAGTCCTGGGAGGAGATCCGCACGTCCGGCTACATCGACACCACGTCCCAGGCGGCACGCCACCTGGACGGCCAGCCCCGGCATATGTGGCTCACCGACAGCCACGGACACGACAGCGGCCTACGCAACCCGGACCGAACCATCGTCCGGATATCCGTCGCCCCGGTCCCGTCCATCCTCTACTGGCCACTGTGGCGCGAGCTGTGCGACAACCGCACCGCCGTGGAACAGGCTGGCGGCGACCCGGCAGCCTGGTACCTCACCGATCAGCCCATCACAGCCGAGCACTGGGGCACCGTGATCCGCATGGACACAGACGAAACGCTCCACGGCACTGGCTTTGTCAGCGAGTTACGGGTTCTGGCACACATTCCGTGAGCGATCTTGCTGGCTCTCCGTCAGCTGGTGGTGCGCACCACGCGAGCTGCGCAGATTGAAGGTTCACAGGAGGTGGTGGAGCCCGATTCAAGATCGTTCACGGAATGTGGGCCAGAACCGAGTTGCGGGTTCTGGCACAGATCTTGGGGAGCGGTCGCGGAGGGTGACCTCGATGTTCGATTGTTAGGAGGCGGGTTCGTGTGAGACGGCGTACGCCTTGTCGTCCAACGGCCAGAATTGACGCTCCCTCAGGTGTCTGCCAGCCGCTGCTGCGGGCGGTTGTGGATGGCGATGGTGCTGTTCATGCAGACCGATGCACCGTTCTGGGACTCGCTGGTGTTCAACGGGATCGACGATGTGGATGTCGAGACGGCTACGGCCGCGTTCGGCATGGTCGAGGTGGTGGCGAGAGGTCGTGCCGCCGGGGCTGCATGTCCGGACTGCGGTCGCTTCTCGTACCGGGTCCACGACCGTTACCAGCGCAAGCTGAAGGACCTTCCGCTCGCTGAGCAGGGCTTTGAGATCCGGCTGACGGTCCGGCGCTTCATCTGCGGAACGGCGGACTGCCCGCGCCGGACGTTCGCCGAGCCGTTCTCCCGGCTGGCCGCCCCGCACGCAAGGTTCACGACTCGGCTCAACCGCGCCCTGGAGCGAGTGGGGCTCGCGCTGGCCGGGCGGGCAGGCGCTCGGCTGGCTCCCCAGCTGGGGTTCGGCGCGGGACGGATGACCTTGTTACGCAGGGTCATGGCACTGCCTGATCCGCAGTTCAGACTCCGCGTGTGCTGGGCGTGGACGATTTCGCGATCCGTCGCGGCCAGACCTACTCCACCGTCTTGACCAGCGTCGAAGACCATCGCGTGGTCGATGTGCTCCCGACGCGTGAGGCCGGGCCGCTGGCCGTGTGGCTGGTCCGTCACCCAGGCGTGGAGATCATCTGCCGGGACCGGGCGGGCGCCTACGCCGAAGGCGCCCGGCGCGGTGCCCCCGACGCTCTGCAGGTCGCCGACCGGTTCCATCTGTGGCAGGGCCTCGGCCGGGCCGTGGAGACCTGCGTCGCCGCCCATCGCGACTGTCTGAGCAATCCTTCGCCCAGCGGCATGCTGCCGGAGGCCACCCGACTGGCTTCCGGTCGGCCGCAGGACGACTCGGTACCAGCCGGCCGGCGGGCCGAGCGGAAGAAGGCAGCACATGCCCTGGTCCACAAGCTTCTTGCTCAAGGTCACTCACGTCGGGCGATTGCCCGGCACCTGGGCTGGGGCCTCAACACCGTGCTCCGGTACGCGAACGCCGCACGCTGGCAGGACACCATCCGCGACAACCGGCCCCGACCCAGCAGGCTCGACCCCTACAAGCCCTACCCGGAGCGCCGATTCGCCGCGGGATGCACCAGCGTCACCCACCTCCACAATGAACTCGTCGCCGACAACGCACCCGTCACTTACCAAATGGTCCGCGCCCACATCGCCACCCTCCGCGGGGCTCCGGCCGACGCACCGCCCCGGCCCCCGACGGTGCGCCAGGTGACCGGCTGGCTCACCCGACACCCCACCGCGCTGAGCGAGGACGACCGCGCCGGCCTCAAGGATGTCCTGGCACGCTGCCCCGAACTGGACACGGCCGCCGGGCATGTCCGCGCCTTCGGCGAGATACTCACCGGCCGCCTCGGCGCCACACTTCTCACCTGGATCGACACGGTCGAGGCCAGCCAGCTGCCCGGGCTCAGGGGCTTCGCACTCCACCTGCTCCGGGACCTTGACGCTGTAACAGCCGGGCTCACCCTGGACTGGAGCTCGGGCAGCATCGAGGGCGCCGTGAACCGGATCAAGAAGATCAAGCGACAGCTCTACGGTCGAGCCGGATTTGAACTGCTCCGAAAAATGATCTTGCTTCAGTAGCTCCTCGCAGAGGTGTGGCTCTGCCGCTGGTCGACGCCTTCGAAGCCGGTCGCCCAGATCCCGACAGGGTGCCCACTCGGGGGTTCGTGAGTGGGGCTGACCAGTGAGTACGGAGCCGGTTGGAGGTCGTTTCCCGTGGGCCGGGTGAGTTTCCCCCACTGGCGGTGGGCAGTCGCCGTGGAGGCCCCCGATCGGCCGCGGGGACCGTGGTGCTACTTTTGCCGAAATCTGCGGAAGGGTGGGCAAGCTGGTGAACAGTGCCCTGCGGCGTGCTGCTGTCGTGGCCCTCGGCGAGCTCGGGCGAAGCAGCGACTCTGGGGACCGGGCGGACGCCGGTCGCGGTCTGGCGAGCTTTGCCGAGATGGAGGAGGCTGTCGATCCGCTGCTGGAGCTGGTGCTCGACCGCGAAGACACCTTTGTCACACGGGTGACCGCAGAAGCCTTGCTTCGACGGCAGGACAGGGCCGGACTGCTGATTGTCGCGTCCGCGCTGGCAGTCGCCAGCCCGAACCATGGCGATTGGATCCACACCGCGGTCCACGATGCATTTGCCATCTACGCCAGCGACCGCGACGACGCGATGCGGCTCTGCGAGGAGCTGACGCGGGATCCTGACGAACGCGTCGCCCTGGGAGCTCACGAGCTGAACGAAAGCCTGACCGGGATCCACTGCGTTCTTCACCCCGAATAGCGCAGGGGCACACGGCACCGTAGGCGCCCAGACACTCGACGACCGCGACTTGGTGACCACGTTGCAGTCAAGCATCCGGGCTCATGACTCCCGTTTTCCATCGAACGACACTGTCACCATCTGTGACCACTCCCCAAGATCTGTGCCAGAACCCTTCTCGGTTCTGGCACAGATCTTGGGGAGTCGTCGCAGAGCGTTACCTTGATGTTCGATTGTGAGGAGACGGGTTCGCGTGAGACCGCGTACGCCTTGTCGTCCGACGATCAGAATTGACGCTCCCTCAGGTGTCTGCCGACGGCTGCTGCGGTCGGTTGTGGACGGTGATGGTGCTGGTCATGCAGACCGATGCACCGTTCTGGGACTCGCTGGTGTTCGCCGGGATCGACGAAGTGGATATCGAGGCGGTGACGGCCGCGTTCGGCACGGTCGAGGTGGTGGCGAGAGGCCGCGCGGCCGGCTCTGCATGTCCGGACTGCGGCCGCTTCTCGGAACGAGTCCACGACCGATACCAGCGCAGGCTGAAGGACCTTCCGCTCGCTGAGCAGGGCTTCGTGATCCGGCTGACGGTCCGGCGCTTCATCTGCGGAGCGGCGGACTGCCCGCGCCGGACGTTCGCCGAGCCGTTCTCCCGGCTGGCCGCACCGCACGCACGGTTCACGACACGGCTCAACCACGTCCTGGAGCGAGTGGGGCTCGCGCTGGCCGGGCGGGCCGGAGTCGGCTGGCTGCCCAGCTTGGCTTCGGCGCGGGAAGGATGACCTTGTTACGCAGGGTCATGGCATTGCCCGATCCCACGTTCAGCACGCCGCGTGTGCTGGGTGTGGACGATTTTGCGATCCGTCGAGGCCAGACCTACTCCACCGTCTTGACCAGCGTCGAAGACCATCGCGTGGTCGATGTACTCCCGACCCGCGAAGCCGGGCCACTGGCCGCCTGGCTAATCCAGCACCCAGGCGTGGAGATCATTTGCCGGGACCGAGCCGGCGCCTACGCCGAGGGCGCCCGCCGCGGTGCCCCCGACGCTCTGCAGGTCGCAGACCGGTTCCATCTGTGGCAGGGCCTCGGCCGAGCCGTTGAGACCTGTGTCGCCGCCCACCGCGACTGCCTGCGCAACCCATCGCCCACCGGCACGCTGCCAGGCGCGACCCGTCCAGACCCCGGTCGGCCGCGGGACGACTCGGCGCCCGTCGGCCGGCGGGCCGAGCGGAAGAAAGCAGCACATGCCCTCGTCCACGAGCTCCTCGCCCAAGGTCACTCACGCCGGGCGATCGCCCGGCACCTGGGCTGGGGCCTCAACACCGTGCTCCGGTACGCGAACGCCGCACGTTGGCAGGACACCCTCCGCGACAACCGGCCCCGGCCCAGCAGACTGGACCCCTACAAGCCCTACCTGGAGCGGCGATTCGCCGCAGGATGCACCAGCGTCACCCGACTGCACGACGAATTGGTTGCTGAGCTCGCTCCTGTCACCTACGGCATGGTCCGCGCGCACATCGCCACTTTGCGCGGGGCTCCATCCGAGGCGCCGCCCCGGCCGCCGACGGTGCGGCAGGTGACCGGCTGGATCACCCGTCACCCCGCGACCCTGGCCGAGGAGGACCGGGCCGGCCTGAAGGAGGTCCTCGCACGCTGCCCCGAACTGGACACGGCAACCGGACATGTTCGCGACTTCGGCGAGATACTCACCGACCGCCTCGGATCCACGCTTCCCACCTGGATCGATGCAGTCGACACCAGCCAGCTACCCGGTCTCACCGGCTTCGCGCTCCATCTGCTCCGAGACCTCGACGCCGTGACAGCCGGGCTCACTCTCGACTGGAGCTCCGGCAGCATCGAGGGCGCCGTCAACCGCATCAAGAAGATCAAAAGGCAGCTCTACGGCCGAGCCGGATTCGGACTGCTCCGCAAGATGATCCTGCTCCAGTGACACCAGCCGTGGCAGGATGGCCTCATGTTGATCCGAAAGGGCGATGCCGCGTAGGCGTCCCAAGGCCGTCCGTGCAGAGCGGTGGCGGCCACGATGGCAGTATCCGGTCCTGAGGGTCCGCGGTGTCTCCGCGCGGACTCGTGCAGCGATCCGCCAGGTCGAAGACCAGGAGATGTGGCCCAACGCGGTCGCGAATGCGCTCTCTCGCTTCGAGTGGGCCTTCAAGCAACCTGGCCGCTACCTGAACGCCTCCGAGGCTTGTTCGCCTGGGATAGAGGTGGAGGACGCTCGTGACGATCTGGAGCGGGCGATGCTGCACCTTCCTCCCGGAGCCAAACGGGACTTGGATCGACTGATCACGCGCATCGATGAGGAATTCGAGCGCCGCACCTTGCCGGAGCCCAACTACATCGAGTGGGCAATGGACGGCTGGTGGTGGACCAGGATGCGTGAACGCTGACGGACCCGGCCTCGTGTCCCTTCGCTGGAATCGAACGACACCGTTACCGTCCGCGACGGCTCCCCAAGATCTGTGCCAGAACCCGCTTGAAACCTACGCAGCCAGGGACGCGAAACGGGACCTCAAAGGGAACCCGGAACGAGACTCCAAAGAGGACCCGAAACGGGACCCCCCGTCAACCATGGCCCCGCGCCCGGATCACGGTGGCGAACTACTCACGGGCGGGGCCAAGGTGATGAGACTCCTTGAAAAACGGCCAGACCTGCTTCTCTTCCTCACTTGTTCCAGGTTTGGAGCGTCTGGGGAAGGTGGGGAGCATGAGCGTGTTTGAGGGGCTGCCGACCGTCAGGTCGGCAGCGCCCCTGGTGATCGGTGAGGGTTGTCCACGGACATGGCCGCGTCCTTCTGGGTGGACATCTGACTTCCCTGCGGGCGGACACCTGATCTCCCTCTGCGGTGTGACTTTTCGTCCCTCGTGTGGCTGAGCGCCAGCTGGCATTCTGACTCCATGAGCGATGACCAGCCGCCGTCTTCTGGGCTTCCTGCCGTTGAGCCCGTGCGCCCTTGCGACTTTTGCGGATGCCTGGTCGTCGAGGGGTCCATTGACGAACGCGACTGCCCCGCGTGTGGAGACGCGGAAGACGTCGACGAATGACGCGATCGCGCCTCGGCTGGGTCAGCTCAGTGGCTTGACGCCTCTGCCCGTGGTTGCCTGGGTGAGCCGGAGGCTGGTGCCTTCGGTCAGGACGATGTGCGCGTGGTGCAGGAGCCGGTCGACCGCGGCCGTGGCGAGCGTCTTGGGCATGATCGTGTCGAAGCCCGAGGGGTGGAGGTTCGAGGTCACGATCACCGAACGCCGTTCGTAGGCTGCGTCGATGACCCGGTAGAACGCCTCGGCGGCCGCCTGGCCGGATGGCAGCATCCCGATGTCGTCGAGGATGATCAGGTGAGCCCTGGTGATCTTCGCGATCGCCTTGGCGACGGTGTTGTCGACGGTGGCCCGCCCGACGTGGGCCGTGAGCGATTCGAGACTGAACCAGGCGACTTGCATGCCCCGGTCGATGGCCTTGTGGGCCAGGGCCTCGGCGAAGTGGCTCTTGCCGGTGCCCGACGGGCCGGCGATGGCGAGGTTCTCAGAACGGCCGATCCACTCCAGCGTCATCAACGCCTGCTGGGTCGGGGCCGGGATGGAGGAGTCCTCCTCGCGCCAGGAGTCGAACGTCTTGCCGGTGGGCAGGTTGGCCTGCTTGCGGTGGCTGCGACGGGTGGCCGCCTCACGGCCCTTGATCTCTTCTTCCAGTAGGATCCGCACGACCTCGGCCGGGTCCCAGCGTTGCGAACGGGCCGTGGCCAGCACCGACGGGGCGGCCTTGCGGAGATAGGGGAACCGCATCCGCTTCAGCACGTTCTCCAGCTCGGCCGGGATCGGCGGTGGGGCCGGTGGGGAAGGCAGCGGGGTGGGTGCGGGAGCCAGGGCCTCGGCGGCCGGTTCGGTCGTCGGGTCCAGCAACGCGATGCCGGTCATGGACGCAGATTCCTTTCGGCGGGGCCGCTGTTGGTGCGGCCGAAGTCAGCCCATGCGGAAGTGCCGGGCTGAACGGAGTGGGCCTCGTCCGCGACGACGAGGTCAGCGGGACGGACGCCGGACTTGCGGTGGGTGACGATCGACAACAGGTCGTCCTCGGCGAACCGGCCCGCGGTCGCCGCCAGACCGAGGGAGATATCGACCTCGGCGACGCCGACCAGGGCGGCGAGCTCGACGGCGGCGGCCATCTTCACCCGCATCCGGGTCGTTCCGGCCGCCGCGGCCTCGATCAGCCACGACTTCGCCCCTGGCCCGAGCGCCAGGAAGGCGGTCTCAGCGTCGTCGACGGGCTTCGGCCGAGGAGGCTTGGGCGAACCGTCCATCTCCTGCGGATGGTTCGGATAGTGGGCGGGGTCGATGACCGGCCGTCCGGGCAGAGCGATCTGGTGCCGGGCGACCTCCGCGAGCCCGGCGGGTCCTTGCAGCCACTCGGGCCGGCGGACGAGACGGGCCAGATCGGTCACGACCACCAGCTCGTCGCCGTCGACGCGGACCCAGGCTTCCTGCCCGACCAGACCGGCCGGGGTCGAATACCGGACCGACCCGAAGCGGACCGTCTGGTCCCGCAGCACCTGGCGGGACTCGCCGAGCGCGAGAGTGTGGGGTTCGACGGGCAGCGGATGCAGGCGGGTCCGCTCGATGTCGAGCATCGAGGCGGGGGTTCTGCCGGTCTCGCGGTGGATCCGGTTGTTCACCATCTGGCAGAAGATCGCGCACTCGCCGCGGAGTTCGGCGAAGCTGTCGTACTCCTTGCGCAGATTCGCCGTCGTCGGCACCAGGTCCGCCTTCGCGATCCGGACCGTCGCCTCCGACCCGCCCTTCGACTCGGGGTCGAACGGGACACATGTATGGACCTGCATCCCGTAATGCCGTCCGGTCGCGACGACTTCGGGGTGACGGACCGCGACGCCGGCGACCCGGTCGATCGTCACCGTCTTCTCGTTGTCCGTCAGCGCATACGTCGGAGCCCCGCCGATCGCCCGCAAAGTGGAATCGATGCAGGCCACCAGGGTCGGCAGGGTCCGGTCCCAGGTCGGGATCACCACCCGGAACCGCGACCAGGCCAGCCAAGCGCAGAACAGCAGCGTCACCCGCGGCTCGCCGCCGCCCGGGCCGGGAACCTTCGGCCCCCAGCCCCAGTCGAACTGCAGCCACAGCCCCGGCTCGGTGATCCAGGGCCGGTAAGTCCGCTGTTTGCCGGCCCGCCAGGCCGCCTTCGCCCGGGCCACCGCCCGCCGGGTCGTGCGCTCGTCGCCGGTGAACCCCAGCAGGACCAGGCGCTCGTGGAGCTTGTCCGCGCGGACCCTGCCCTCGGAGCGTTCGACCCATTCCTCGATCTTCGGCATGAACGGGTCGATCATCTTCGGCCGCTGGACCGGGCCGGTGACCGGCCGACCGGTGTCCCTCATCCGTGCGTACCTCCGCACGGTCTTCGGATCGACCCCCGCCAGCACAGCCGCCGAATGCGCGCACTCGGTGGCGTCCAGGGCCTCGAAGATTTCCATGATCTCCCTGTCAGACTTCTTCAACGTCCCTCCGGTGGATTGGTCTCAATGCCAGGCAGCACTGAGCCAACCGCCGGGGGGATCGTCTGTTCGGAACCGACACGAATGGGTCCACGGAGAGGGAGATCAGCTGTCCGCAGAGAGGGAGCTGTCCTGTCCGCCTACAAGGATCTTGCGCTGTCCGCTCTCAAGGGTCCGGGGATATCGGGCGTGGTGGACCGGAACAGCTTGTGCCAGAGACGATCGCGCCGTGGCACCTGACTTGCAGCTCAGTCCGTGCGTCGCGGCTTCGTCCCCTTCTTGTGGCGGGCGGGGCGGCTGTATGCCTCGCCAGTGGCGAGTACTCGGCCTACGTCGTGACGGGTAGCCGGGTGGCGGTTCTTGGAGCCAGGTGGTCGTCCGGGACCGGGGCGAGTCGGTTTCGGTGCACCGGCTGGGGGCCCGTCCTCGCGCGCAGGTTCCTGAACCCCCGCCACACTCGGTCCGCGGTCAGCTTGTTCGGTGGGGCTGGCTTCTCCGCCTGCCGGGTCATCCAGCGGCTCCGGCCGTTGCCGACGATGAAGCCGGCGCCGCGGACCGTCGCGGATGTCGAGCGGTTGTGGATCGTGGACGGAACACTGGTCCAGGTCTGTGACCGCACCGTCGGTGCCTCGAGGCGTAACTACCGCCTCGGTAAACGTGCAGGTCGCCATCGACGCCGACACCCCGCTGGTCGTTGCCTCGGCCCGGCCGGCGCCCGAGAACAATGCCGACGCCCACGTCTGGCGGGAGTCTGACCTGCCAGCCTCGGCGGCCAGGACGACGCTGGTCGCGGACGGTGCCAACCTGGGCACCACTTTGATCGTCCCGCAGTAGAAGGGCCGGACGGTCCCTCAGTTCACCCTTGAAACTTTCCCACAAGGATCTTGACTTCGGCGACTTGTGCATCGAGGGCAGCCTTTATCTCCGTGAGCTCCTTTGAGTGCTCGGCGATGGCGGCCTGCTGGTATGACGACTCCGCCGCGAACCACACACCGACCAGGTTCGTCTCCTGCTTGCACGCGACATCTGCCTTGGCCTGAGCGATCTCCGCGCCGCTCGGCTCGGCAGCGCTCACGGACGGCGCGGAGGCTGCGTGCAGAGGGTCGGTCAGCTCGTAGCCTCTGAGCTTCATACAGTTCGACCACTTCTGGAAGATGGCGGTCACGCGGCCATCCGCCACTGAGTCGGTGAAGCTCTTGGCCTTGATTTCGTTGACCAGGCCGGCTGCCTGCCATCGTCGCGCCGTCATGACCCGCTCAAGTTCGGTGAGGCAGCCGTTCTTGGGTACCGGTTGACCCTTGTACATGGTCGCCGGAGCCTGGGTGGTGGGGTCGGTACCGGTCAAAACGATCAGGGTCTCCGGGGACATGTCGCCGAGTCGCTGAGGCTCGCCAGTGGGCGCTGTGGTCCCGGTCTGGCGCCGAAGGTGGTATCCCCATTGCGAAACGGTGTCCAGGTCGGTGACGCCATAGCGGCGGTAGAGCACGGAGTAGGCGGACGTGATCACGCTGCTGTCCGTGGCCGGCTTGGCCGGGACCGGGTAGTCGAGTCCGAAGCGCACCATGCAGGACCGGATGGCGGCCCTGTTCACCCAGTCCAGCTGTGCTGACTGCATGGGCGTAGGCATGTAGGTCTCGATGGGCAGATGCAGGCTCTCCAGCGGTGCCGCAGGCGATGCGGACATGACTATGGGCGGCTTCTGCGCTGATGTGGAGGGTGACGTGCAGCCGCTTGCCATGGACAGTGCGCATACGCCGACTGCAGCCATGCGGTGAAACCTTGTGGGGAACATGGAAATCCTCAAAGCGGCCAAGGTGGTCATCGGGGCCGTCCACCGCCTCGTGTCGGCGGACGGCCCCGATGTCACGGACTATCGGAGAGCGTCAACGCCGACGCCGGGGCAGTTCACCGGGTCGTAATAACCGATCGAGGCCTCGTTGTTGCGGAGGTTGGAGGTGAGGTTGCCGCCTCGGTACGCAGGGACCCAGTTGACGTCGCCGACGTAGTTGGGATAGACCCAGATTCCCAGTCGGCACGCCGTCGAGTTCTCCGCGGACGCCGCGTTGTTGCGCACCTGCTGCCCCGCACCGGCCGACCCGTACCCGTCATCCGAGAAGGTCCCATCGATCGCCGCGTCGTAGCTGAAAGAGGTCCACCACATCGCACCCTCTGCACCCGGGGAGTAGTAGAGGCAGACGTCCTTGCGTTGGATGTTCACGCTACAGCGGACGGGTGCCGAGGCGGTGTTCCAGCCGCTGACGGTCGACTCAGAGGCGCTGGCCTGACCTGCCCCGGCAATGAGGCCCGAGGCAGCTACAACGACCGACGCAGCGGCGATGGCGAGGTTGCGGATGGCCGATCCGACGATGAAGCCGGACTTGGCAACGGTGTTCCCTATCAAAGTTCTTCCTAGGAATCTCGATGTTGCTGCTCGCGCATGCAGACCTCAAAAGAGTGCAGTGATGCCCGATGCTCCGTTGCCCGGGGCGGTCCCACGGTTGTTGGAGTCCTGGCGCGTCAGGTGCTCGGGGTAAGACTCTGGCAGCCTAGGGGCCCACTGGACCTCGTAGATTTACCCAGCGTGCGGACTTCCTTGATCATGCGTGCAAGTGCGGCTCCGGCAGGTGGGCTCCGCGAGGGCTGCGTTTGCGTTTATGTCCGTACCCCGTGCGGCGCCGCTGCAGGCAGCCACCTGCCCGGGAGGCGGAAGGTGCCGATGGACTATTCGGAGTCCTCCTCGCCGCGCACTTGGCTCGCCTCGGCGAGAACACCGCCTGGAAGGACGCCCTGTCCTCCGCCGCGGCCCGTTCCAGGCAACCGCCTCGGCGAGGACTTCCTGAACATCTCCACCGCGGGACGGGCTGTGATCGCCCGGCACCGCAGGGCTGGCACGGATCGCAGTGCGGCCGCGCGTCGTAGCGGCGAAGAGCCCGCGTGAAGGTCGAGTACCCGCCCCGATATCCCAGTTCGACGACCTCGTCGAACAGTGCGCTCGCCCAAAGATGCGGATCGTCGGCCAGCCGCTGACGGCAATAGTCCAAGAACGACACGAACCCATCCGGCGCCTGACGGCGCTGGCCGGCTTCCACCTCGCCCTTTAGATACGCGCGGATCGTCTTGCGATCACGCCTCAGATGCCGGGCGATCGCCGAGATCGTCCAGCCCTGGCGACGCAGAGCATGCGCGTCCACGTCTTCCTCCCGCGTGAGCATCCGACACGGGCCTCCGAACAGGGGGCTGCGACCCGACCGCCGGGCGGCCGCACCCGGTAGACGCCGTCCTTGCCGGACCGGATCACTGCGACGTGGTCCTCGATCCACTCCAGCACCCGCTCGATCGCGCGCTCGTGCGCGGCCTCGATCGCCAGCCGGGTCCCCTCATCCCCCAGGGCCCACAAGAGGTAGATCGTCGGCTGCGGCCGGAAGACGAAGTCGAAGCCGACGACCTTCACCCGCCGCCCCAGCGCCCCGGCCCGCCGCGCCATCTTCGGGGAGTCACCCATGGCAAGCCGTTCGTCCACGAGCCGCTCCGCGTCCGGGTGTCGGCCTCCCTCACCGAAGAGGTTGCGCAGCTGCTCCTCGGTGACCTCCTCACCCGCCACCAGCCCGAGAGCGCCGAGCCCGAGGCCCATCCAGCGCCCGACCGGGACACCAGCCTCTTCCTGAGCCTGCCTCAGCGGCGTCCGCCTACGGCGGCGCCCGTCACCGACGACAGTCTCGCGCGTGTAGTACCGGTACATCTGCCCAGCCGTAATGATCTTCGCGTCCACCATGCAGACCACGCCACACCGCCCCGACCTGCAAGGAAAGGGCTGGCGGAGATCTAGCCCGCCAGGCGGGAAGCGGCGCCAGCCCCGGCAGCGAATGTCATCGCTCTCCGGTCCCAACTCCCGCACCCCGGTAACTCACCAATCCACGCACCACTCAGCGCCCGCCGGGCCGCACTCACCGGTGACTCACCACACCGAACGCAATCGAGCACGACCAAGCACACCGGTGACCCGAGTTCACCGCACACGCCCTTCCGAACCCCGCCCTCCAGCACCGGGGGCTTCGTGCTTCCCGGAGGAGACTTCGTGCCGACCGTCGAGACGCTCCCCCGCTTCACCGCCGGCCTTCGGCACCTCACCCCGCCCAGCGCCGGCGCTTCCGCCGCGTCGTCCTGGAGTCCTTCGCGCCTGACCTCCGCACCGGCCAGCCCTTCCGGCCGGGCTTGCAATCAAGGGCGTCCGCTGTGCTCCGGGCGTCTACGAACTCACCTGGGCGCCGGACGGGCGCGCGACGTGGTCGTACGGCCGGGAGCTGCGCCGCGGGCCGGGCAGCCGTGCCACCGGTCGTGGGCCGGTGGCACAGCTGCTGCGGCGGAAGGCGCCTACGCATTCGGTACGGCGGCCTGACCGGACCGGCCGAGGGTCAGGTCAGTTCCAGACTTCGCCGTAAAAGAACCCACCCGTGCCCTTCAAGTAGTAGTGCTGCCCGTACAGTCCACCCGTGCACGCTTGCTGCCAGCGGAAGCCGTTGGTCGCGATGGAGCCGACCATCACCCCGGTGTCGCCGTCCCAGAGTTCGGCGCGCCCCCAAGAGGCCAGAGCGTTGTGCTTCCCGCCGAAACAGACCTGGTGGTTGCCATTGGCCGGGATGGGGGAGCTGGTGCAAAGCGTCCCGCCCGAGGTCGAGCAGGAAGCGGACGCGGCGCTCGCCGGGGCGGCACCGATCAGCCCGAGGGCGGCTACCGCGGTAGCCGTCATGACCGCCTGAACGATTTTCTTCTTCACGGCAACTCCATGTGTTTCGGCAAGGTTGTTAGGACGTCACCGAATCTAGGCAGGAGTTGATCACAGCGCTGAACCGTCAGCGCGGGATCCCTTAACGCTCAGCGCGCGGAACTCGGTGGGGCTGATTCCGTACGCCTCGCGGAACGAGCGGCTGAAGACCACCGGGCCGCTGAAGCCCCAGCGGGCGGCGATGGTGTGCACCGGGTGGGCACCGAGATCGGGGCGGCCGAGGTCGGAGCGGCACTGCTCCAGGCGGCGCCGACGGATCCGGACGTGGACGCTCTCCTCGTGGCCTTTGAAGAGCTGGTGGAGACTACGCACCGAGATGTTGTGGCGGGCGGCGATGGTGGAAGGGGTCAGCTCCGGGTCGCCGAGGTTGTGCTCGATGAAGCCGTAGATCCGCTGCAACAGGGCCTGTGCGCGGACTTCGGCGGGAAGATGCTCCTCAGAGTCCAGGTGCTGGGCCAGGCAAGCGGCTGCAAGGTCGAGGGCGACCGTGCCGAGATGACGCAGCTCCTCTGGTGTGCACTGGGGGCCGTGGTCTTCCAGGGCCGTCAGGAAGGAGGCCAGGATTGCTGCCATGCCGCGACCGCCCTGTATGCGGCGGGCGAGCAGTTGGTCGAGGCGTTGGCTGCGCAACGGCAGAACGTCCCTGGGGATTTGGAGGACGACCACCTGTACTGGGCCACCACCGGTCAGCTCAGCCTCTTGGGGCCGCGAGGTGTCCCACACCAGGAAGTCATTGGTTCCGGCAGTGCACTCGTTCCTGTGCTGGGACAACGACGTGACGCCCTGCCTCATCAGCGCCAGCTGATACTGCTCGGGGTCGCCGCGCCGGATCATCGCGGCTGTGCGCCGTGAACGCAGGGGCGAAAAGGCGAACCGCGCCAGACGGAGTTCTCCCAGGTCCAGTGCGGCAGCCTCGGCCTGGAAGTCGGCGGGCCGCTCGCTGCTGAGCACAGAGGGCATCACCTCACGCGAAATCAGATCGGAGAACCACTCGAAGCGTTCCCTCGCGGGCACCCCGCCCGACGACACTACTGACCACATCCACGCCCCCCAGTTTGAAGTCTCAGCGGGAACCAAGGATGCAGCGACGGGATCTCTGCCGGTACATGGTTCGATCTCCCGCGTGGCGCTGGGCTTCAGCGCCTCACCCCCGCCCAGCGCCGGCGCTTCCGCCGCGTCGTCCTGGAGTCCTTCGCGCCTGACCTCCGCACCGGCCGGCCCTTCCGGCCGGGCTTGCGTGTGAAGGGCGCGCGGGTCGCTCCCGGCGTGTACGAACGCGCCTGGGCGCCGGACGGGCGCGCGACGTGGTCGTACGGCCCCGGGAGCTGCGCTGCGGGGCCCAGCCTATCGTGTGGCGCCGGATCGGCGCCCACAACATCATCCCCCGAGGCCTGACGGCCTGGCGTGACCCTCAAACCGGACTGGGACGGCAGCACTCAGCTTGTCGTTTATCGT
This sequence comes from Streptomyces sp. NBC_01351, assembly GCF_036237315.1. Lineage (GTDB taxonomy): Bacteria > Actinomycetota > Actinomycetes > Streptomycetales > Streptomycetaceae > Streptomyces. Next base: position 18,089 of record NZ_CP108356.1, read on the forward strand.
CAATGCCGTTGACTTTGGGGTGATTTGGCGGTTCAACAGATACCAGGGGGTGGTGTCTGATGACCGCTCGGTTGGTGGACCGGATCGGGTTGGGGGACCTGACGGAGGTATATCCGCCGGAGCTGGTGGACGCGGCGTTGGCGAAGTTCCGGACCCGTGAAGTGCGGATTCGGCTGCTGCCGCCGAGGTTGATGGTGTACTTCGTGCTCGCGCGAGCGTTGTTCTCCGGCGAGCCGTACCGAGAGGTTCTTCGGACGCTGGCCGAGGCGGTGCGGCGTGAGGACGGGTGGGGTGCCTGGCGGGTGCCGGACAAAGCGGCAGTCTTCCGTGCTCGCCAGAACCTCGGGGTGGAGGTGCTGCGTGAGCTGCTGCTTCATGCCGGGGCAGCGGTGGCGGACGAGCGGACGCCCAGGGCGCTCTGGCGGGGCTTGCGGCTGATGGCTGTCGACGGGACGACGCTGCAGGCCGCCGTCTGATCTTCCACGTGTTCGCCGCGCTCGCGGAGTTCATCCGGGAGCTGATCGTGCAGGGCACCAACGAGGGCCTGGCCGCCGCGCGGGCCCGCGGCCGGGTTGGCGGCCGGCCCACCGTAGTCAACGACAAGCTGCTGCGCGCCGCCCGCGACATGCTGCCCAACCCGGAGAACAGCATCGAGACCATCGTGGCCCTGCTCGGCGTCTCGGTGGGCACGCTCTACAACCACATCCCCGGCCTCAAGGAACTGCGGACGTCCCGCATCCCCGGCCAGCTCGAAGGCAGCGTCCGGTGATCCCGCACCCGCACCGCATGAAGGGGGCCGCCCTCGTCCAGGGCGCCGGCACCGCTGGCGAGAGTGGACCCTTCGGGCCGTACGGCGGCGACATCGAGGACGGCGCCGACGAGCTGGACCAGGAGCACGCCGAACCCGGAGAAGAAGGTACGGAGCGATGACCAACCTGTGGCGGACCGTGCTGTCCGCACTCCGAGATCCTGATGCCCCGGGCCGCGAGCAGGCCCTGGCCCGCGGCGCCGCCTCGCTCGCCCTCAAGCGGACCTCGGAGGCGACCACGGACGACGTACTGGAGATCGGCCTGTACGAGTTCGGCGTCCCGATCGAACCGCAGATCGCCGCGGCTGCCCTGGCCGCCCACAGGGTGACCGAGCCCGAGCAGGAGCGTTGAACCGGTGACGCCCACCAGCCCCCTTGGGGCTACACCCCCTGCTGCTGCCGGACCGGACGGCCATGGTTGCCCCGCCCGGTCCGGCACCCGCACCCTGCGAGGCTTCCCGGCTGATCGAGCGCATCGTGGAGGCCGTGCGCGCTGGCGACGACCCAGCAATCCGTACCCTGCTGCACCAGTTGGCCGATGTCGGCGACACCGAAGCCCTCCTGCTGCTGCACCGCCGGCTCAACGAGGACCTGTACCGCTGACCAGCACGACCAGAAGCCGGACCATGCCCGTCCGCGTCGACACCAGCACCGCCCGGCCGCACCTGGCACGATGCCGCGAGATCGCTTCTCACCTGGTCATCCGCACCGGCAAGAAGCGCGGCCAGCACCCGGCCCCTGCGACCGTCATGCGCATGCTGCGCGACCGCGACGAACAGGCCGCAGTGTTGGCGAGCGCACGCAGGGCCGGGGGGAACCAGAGCTGGGTACTTGATCAGTGCCATGCCGGCCAGGAACGCCAGACCGATAAACATGCCATTCGGGCAGATAGGTGGAGGGCTGCCGCGTCGGAGTGAACAGGCGATGGTGTCCGGGCCGAGCCGCGGGTCGGGCAGGTTGTGGTCGACGAAGGCCCGGATCCGGGCCAGCAGGGCCTGGCGGCGGGTCTCGGCTGGCAGAGCGCCGGGGCCGCCGGACTGCACAGCGAGATAGGCGGCGCACAGATCGAGGCCAACGGAGCCGAGGCGGGACAGCTCGGTGGAGTCGGAGCGCTCGGCATGGGTGCGCAGCCCGGTCAGGTACGAGGCGAGCAGCGTGCCCGAGGCGGTGCCGGTGGCGAGCCGGGTGCCGAGGAGCCGGTCGGCGTGGTCCTGGGGCAGAGGCAGGGTGCTCCGGGGCACCCGAAACAGGGAGACCCGGGAGAGCCGGCCCTCGTCGAGGAACTCGCAGTTCAATGGGTGTGAGGAGTCGAAGAGCGTCATGTCACCTGCGCGGAGCAGGGCGTTGCTGCGGTTCTGCTCCAGGCCGACCGGGCTGCCGTGGACGAGGAAGAGGAAGTAGTTCTCCGGGTCCGCGCGCCGGATGTGCCCCGCACCGCGCCAGGCGGACGTCGGTGAGGAGGCGAACCCGGACAGGTCGGTGTGGGTGAGGTCGAGCGTCGTCGCCCTGCCGCGGAACTGCTCGACGTGCGGGCTGGTGATGGAGACCGGCATCACGAGGTCGCCGACCATGCCTGCCCACGACTCGAAACCGTCTCGCGCGCGGACGCTGACCGTCTGTGTACGCGGCTGTATACCCGCCACGAAGCCCCCCGCTCCACGGTGATGTGTACACGCCCATAGTTGGCGGTCGGCGGGCCGCCGGGATAGCGAGGTGTCGGCCAACTCCCGTCCATCCGCGGCCTGTCTGCGCTCAGTACGCAACGCATCTGCGCACCGTGCCATCGATGCCGGCCGACGCCAGCAGTTCGTGGACGGGACGTGGGCGAAGTACCGAAACGACGCCGACGGCAACGGGCGCGCCGATCCGTTCGACGTCGGCGACGCCGTGATCGCCCAGGGCCGCTACATGTGGTCCCTGCTCCAAGACGCCAAGGAGTCCGGCCGGCCTCGGTGACGACGTCCGCCGCCTCGCGCTCGCGGGCTACAACGCCGGCTGGGGCGCCGTCCTCGACTACGGCGGCGTCCCGCCCAAGTCCTTCACCAAGGGCCAGACCTACTGGTACGTCATCAACATCATGAACCTGATGAAGGACTACAAGGGCGCGCCCCTGCTGAACGTCGGCGGCGCCGGCTCACAGGCACTGCGGCGGGCGGCCGCTCGGATCGGCACCCCGTACGCCTACGGAGGCGGCGGACCGGCCGGGCCCGGCCGGGGCTTCTGCGACGACGGCAACGGCTTCCTCCGCGGCCGGTGCGCGGTCTCCTCCACCGTCGGGTTCGACTGCAGCAGCTTGGTCCAGTACGCCTACTGGCCCCACACCCAACTCCCCCGCACCGCCGCCGCGCAGTACCAGGCCACGGCACACCGGCCCGTCTCCCGCGGTGAACTCCGTCCGGGCGACCTGCTCTTCTGGGTCCGCCGGGATGGGTTCATCTACCACGTCGGCCTCTACGCGGGCTCCGGCCAAGTCCTCCACGCACCCCGCACAGGCCGCCAGGTCGAGGTCGTCCCGCTCGACTCCGCCATGCCCGCAGGCGACTACCGCGGCGCGACCCGGGCGTGACCACAAGGAGATCTTTTGCAAAATCCGAGGTGCCCCGATAATTCCCATAAAGGGCCACTTCACCCCGATTCAAAGCATGATCATCCTCTAGGGTTTCTTGTTAGGCATGTGCCCAATTAGCGCCGGAAGGGCAGCGTCCTCTTCGGCAGCGCCGAAATGACCCACGAGAAGGGGCTGTTGTTTTCCCTGGGTGGTTCGCAAAACTCCCCGTCCGCGCACTCAGCCGGAAATCTCCCCCCGGGAGGTTCCGGAAGGAACGGACGGAGGTGCTGGTGGACACGCCCGACGAGACGGCGACATCGTGCGCAGCATGCAGGAGGAAACGGCGTAGGTTCCGCCGCATCCGCCAGTGGCTGGCCCCGGTGTCGACAGCTGGCTACTACGTGACTCGCACGTTCAGGGAGTTCATCCTCAACCTGTGAGCCGGACCTGCTCCTTGGTACTGAGCAGGTCCGGAACCCCGCGTAGAGCGCGGCCGGGGCCTTCGGCGTTCGCAGCGCTGCGGGCCCCGTCTCACATCTGGGCGGCGCAAAGACCGCGCACCCAGCATCCCACAGAATTGAATCCACTGTGTCATCGACATATTTTGCCGGTATCCCCCCGCATAGTGGCGCGGTCAGTGGTGCGCCACATTTACCGACCAGATTCCGCGAGCGTCCGGAGTCAATTCCGGAATAGCGGCGCAGGTACCGGTGGGCAAGAGGCGCGTTACTGCTGGCGATGCACGGTTTCCCCGGTACGCGGCATCCATGTCCGCATGTCCGTACGCGCGCCCTCCGTCTCCCGCCACAGGGTGATGACCACGCCGTCGGTGCTGCCGCGCCTGCCCACCCACGAGCGGAACTTGCGCAACGCTGCGGCCTCGTCCTCCCACTGACCCTCGACTGCCGGGCCTCCGGCCCGGAATCGGACGGTGATGTGAAAACGATCGCGCATGCCGGGGACCGTACCGACCCGCGCTGATCCCCCTACCGCGCGGTCAACGCTCCTTCCTTCGAGTGCTGGCAGGTGTCGGCGTACACATGAAAGTAAGTGCTCAGCCTGGTACACGCGAACGTGCACCGCTCCCCATGCCGGAGCACGGCCGGTCCGTGGCCCGATGTCCTGGTTCCAAGGTCGCTGTAGAGATGGGGCCATCGGCCGATGCCGGCTCCGACCATGGAGGCGATCATGAGGGTTGTTCCGTTCGAGCCGAGGAGGAGCCATGCGGATGGAGCAGGTGAACTGGGTCGAGGTACCGGCCGGGTTGCTGCGTCGGGGTACGCCGGTCGACGAGGTGGCGGGAGTGGCCCGCCGCTATGCGGGCACCGGGGTGCCGGTGGAGTGGTACATGAAGGAAGCCCCGCGCGCGGAGATCCACGTCCCGGCGTTCCGGATCGCCCGCACCCCGGTCACGGTCGGCCAGTGGGCCCTCTTCGCGGCGGCCACCGGCCGCCCGGCCCCACAGGCGCCGACGGACCACCCGGTCATCGGGGTCGCCTGGGAGGCGGCGAGCGGCTCGCCGTAAGCACATATCCGGTGCAGTGACACTGCGTTATCACCCGGGCGGCGGTGCCGCTGGGTCCCTGACGGTACTGCTGCCCGGCACGTTCGCCACTAGGCACTGTTTCTTGGATCATGTGCGGAGCCAGATGATGAGGGCTGCGAGGGTGACGGTGCCGAGGTAGATGTAGGCGCGTTTCTCGTATCGGGTGGCGACGGCGCGGAAACCCTTGAGCCGGTTGATGGCTCGTTCGACGGTGTTGCGTTTTTTGTATCGCTCGCTGTCGAAGCCGGTGGGCCGGCCGCCTCGAGACCCGCGGTTCTTGCGGTGTCTTTGCTGGTCGAGACGTTCGGGGATGGTGTGCCGGATTCCGCGTCGTCGCAGGTAGCGGCGGTTCTTCCGCGATGTGTAGGCCTTGTCCGCCAGGACGTAGTCCGGTCGAGTGCGGGGCCGGCCGACTCCGGTACGGGGTACGGAGACCTGCTCCATCACCCGCTCGAACTGGGGCCCGTCACCGTAGTGCCCCGGTGTCAGGACGAGGGCGAGAGGCCGGCATCGCCCGTCCGCGGCGAGGTGGATCTTGGTGGTGAATCCGCCGCGGGAGCGTCCCAGACACTCGCCGATCTGACCACTTCCCCGAGTCGGATCACCAGTTTCCGCAACACCGGATCGACCTGATTCGTCCCCCGAACGTTCCCCTTTTGAGGATCGGCGGCCGCCGGTGTCTTCCTCGCGCCGGCGGCGTGCTGGTGGGCCCGCACTGCTGTCGAGTCCACCGACACGTCCCAGTCGATCCGGCCCGCGGCGTCCTCGGCCGCCTGGATCCGAGACAACAACATCGTCCACGTTCCATCAGCTGACCAGCGGCGATGACGTTTATAGACCGTCTCCCACGGCCCGAACCGCTCCGGCAGATCCCTCCACTGCACGCCCGTCCGGACCCGGTAGAGCACCCCGTTGATCACCCGGCGGTGATCACTCCACCGGCCCCCACGGGCACCGCCAGGAGGCAAGAACGACTCCAGCCGGTCCCACTCTGCGTTCGTCAGATCCCCACGCCCCATACGGACAGCCTGACCCCAACACCCCACTCCCGTCAGGAGATCCGAGAAACAGTGCCTAGGCGACTGTCAGCGTGGTGATGAGGCGGGGTGTCGGCGACACTCCCGTTGCACACGGGATGTAGTTGTGTCCGGGATCGGACTGTCCCTTCGTGCGCGACGACACGGTGAACACGAGCGAGCCATGGTGCCGTCGTTTGCTCAGAAGGCCTCGACGTAAGGCCGTGCCGTCGACGTCGGTACTTTACGGGCATGGATCACCCCGCCCGGCAGTACTACAACCCGCACATCACGGCGGCCGAAGAGCGCGTCCTGCTGCGGAGGAACTATCTGCTCAATCAGACAGGTCAAGCGGCGCTGGGACTCGTCGGGCCACATCTTCACGGTATCGCGGTAGAGCCTCGACCGAACGCGATCGTCCTCCACTTCGCCATCATCGAACGTACTGCTGAGGTGGAAGAAGACCTTGACGACATCATTTTCGAGCTCAGCGTGTTCCTCGGCGGCGGACCTGAACAACATTCGGAGATCGCCGCCGAGATTCATGTTGGTCGGACGGACGCTACGTGGCCCGGGCGCCGCCACGCTCTGCTCTACGTCGCGAAGCCGGAAGCAGGGTGACTGAAAGCCCACGGGTTCTGACCATTTCACGTCCAAGACCAACGACGCCTTGAGCAACATGATTCTTTGGGGTTTGGGCAGGCTGGCGGTACTTCGTCGTGCTCGGAGCGGGAGCACATCGCGGTCTGCGGAGGCTGTCGGGTGCTGATCGTCGACAACGACGTCCTGCTGGTGGAACGTCAGCTGAGAGAAGGCCAGCTGACTTGTCCGGCCTGTGGGGCGTTCTGGCGCCGTGGGGTCATGGCCGGCCGCGGTCGATCCGGGGTGATCTTGGGGCCCGGTTGTTTCTGCGGCCGCGCCGTACGCGGTGTTCGGGTTGCAGGGTCACGCACGTGCTGCTGGCGGAGGTGTTCTGGCCGCGGCGGGTGGATGCGGCCGTGGTGATCGGGGCCCGGCTGGAGATAGCCGCTCTGGGCATGGGGCACCGCCAGGTCGCCGCCCGTCTGGGCTTGGCCGAGGGCACGGTCCGTGGGTGGCTGCGGGCGTTCGCCGGGCGGGCGGAGGCAGTTCGCCGGCACTTCACCGTCGCTCTGGTCGCGCTTGCGGACGACCCGGTGATGCCGGATGCGGCGCCGTCGACGCTCGCCGACGCGGTCTCGGTGGTCGCGGCCGCACATCGGGCGGCCGCGACGAAGTGGCCGCACATGCTCATGGTGTCGCGGTGGGAGTTCGCCGGGAGGGCGATAGGCGGCAGGGTCCTGACCTCGTCTTCTTCCGCTATTTGATCAACACGGCCGCCCCTGGGCGGGATCGGAGGGTGCCGGAAGTCTTGATCGTGTCCGCCGGCATAGCGGCGGGCTTTGTTCGAGATGCGAGGTGGGTTGCCTATGTCACCTCCTAATGACGCTGTCAAGCCGCAGATACAGCGGAGAGTCCATGCTCGTAGCACCGTCCATCACGGAGTAGGGCCCACAGAACGTTGACGCGCCGTCGGGCAAGGGCGAGGACTGCCTGCGTGTGTCGCTTGCCTTCGGCGCGTTTGCGTTCGTAGAAGCGCCGCGAGACGTCGCAGTTGCGGATGCTGATGAGCGCGGAGGTGTAGAACACGCGTTGCAGGCCGCGGTGGTAGCGCCTGGGGCGGTAGAGGTTACCGCTGACGTTGCCGGAGTCCCGAGGCACCGGCGCGACGCCGGCGAGGCTGGCCAGGCGGTCGGCTGTGCCATAGCGGCTCATATCGCCGGCGGTGGCGGCGAGGAACTCGGCTCCCATCAGCGGGCCAATGCCGGGCATGCTCTCGATCACTTCGGCGAGCTTGTGCTCACGAAACCGGGCCGCAATTAGCTTGTCGATCTCGATGATCTGCTCGTTAAGGTCCATCACCTCCTTGGCCAAGGTATGGATCACCTGCGCGATGATCTTCTCCCCCGGGACGGCGGTGTGCTGTCGCCCGGCAGCTTCCATGGCGACCGCGGCGAGGGCTTCGGGGCTGCGGACCTTGCGGTTACGCAGCCACGTTTCCAGCCGTTTACGGCCGGTGCGACGCAGGGCAGCAGGGGTCTGGTAGCCGCTCAGCAGGATCAGTGGACCGTTGTTGCTCAGGTCCAGTGCCCGTTCCAAGGCAGGGAAAATACCTGTGAGTTGACCGCGAAGTCGGTTGATCCTGCGGGTGCGATCAGCAGTCAGGTCGGCACGGCGGTTGGTGAGGATTCGCAACTCGATGGCGTGCTCGTCATCCGGCCGTAGCACGGTCAGGTCCCGGCGCATCCGGGCCTGGTCGGCGATGACGGTCGCGTCCTTGGCGTCTGTCTTGCCCATGCCTCGATAGCCGGCCGAGGCCCGGTTGACCGCCAGGCCCGGTATGTAAACCAGGTGCTGGCCGTGATTGAGCAGCGCGTTGATCCATAGGGCGGCCATGCCGTCGGCGACGTCGACCGCCCAGAGCACATCCTCGTCCAGGGCCAGTACGTCGGCGAGGAGTGTCAGAAGTTCCGGCTCGTCGTTCAGGACCCGGCGCGAGAGCCGCTTCGTTCCTTCGGCGTCCAGGACCACGCAGTGGTGGTGGGTCTTGCCGATGTCCACGCCCGCCCAGATCTGGGGCACTGGCTCCTCCGGTTCGTCGGTGTGCGCTGTTCTCCCGAACGACCTCGCCAGCGTGGTCCTACTTAGAGGTCCTAACAAAGCCGTTGGACGTGTCGGTGGGTGATGAGGCAGGTGGCGAGTCCGAGGAAGGCTTCGTGGATGTCGTCGCGTCGTTCCCATCGGATCCGTAATCGGCGGAAGCCGTGGAGCCATGCGATGGTCCGCTCCACGACCCACCGGTGGACGCCGAGGCCGGAGCCGTGCGGGACGCCGCGGCGGGCGATCACCGGTTTGATGCCCAGTGCCCAGACGAGACGGCGGTATTTGTCGTGGTCGTAGCCGCGGTCGCCGAGCAGGCTGTCGGGTCGGTTGCGTGGCCGTCCGACCAGGCCGGCGACAGACGGGATCTTCTTCAGCAGGGGCATCAGCTGCGTGATGTCGTTGCGATTGCCGCCGGTCAGCGAGACGGCGAGTGGGATGCCCTGGCCGTCAACGATGAGGTGGTGCTTGCTGCCCGGACGTGCTCGGTCGACCGGGCTGGGACCGCTTTGGGGCCCCGCCGAGCGGCCCTGACGTGGGAGGAGTCGATCACCGCCCGAGACCAGTCCAGCTTCTTTGCGACCCGCAGCTTCTTCAGCAGCACCAAGTGCAGTTGGTCCCACACGCCGGCATCGTTCCACGCGGCCAGACGCCGCCAGCAGGTCATGCCTGATCCGAAGCCCAGCTCCTGCGGCAGGTACTCCCACTGGATCCCGGTATGCAGCACGAACAGGATCCCGCAGAGTGCCTGCCGGTCCGGCACCCGAGGGCGTCCCTCCACCTGCTTCGGCGCCGGCTCAGGCAGCAACGGCTCGATGAGCGACCACAGTTCATCCGACACGATCCATGGCCGCGACTGACGTTTCCCCACGGCCAGACCAACGACCATCCGAACCGAAAGTCACATGATCGACTGCTTCTGTTAGGACCTCTTAGCGATACACCCGCAGGTGCCCGCAGCTCCTAATCAGCGGCCGAGTCGTCGTGAGACACCGGGCGGCCAGGTGACAGGGAACCATCGAGGGCAACCGAGTGAAAGCCATACCTGGTGTCTCTGGGCCTCTGGACCTTACGACAGCCCGTCCGACCCACCAACAAAGTAGGACCGAGTGATTGCGGTGCGGCTCCGGTCGCGGCGGGCGGGCCTGCGGGCCGTGCCCTGTCCGAGAGCGGCCGGGCCGCCACCTGGGCGGGGCGAATCCTAGGGCAAGGGGATCAATTTCCGCCGAGTTCCCCGCTTTTGCCGCCCCCCTGGTGGCATGTGGGTAGCGTCTGCGCTCACCACCGGCCGGAGATGTGACGCCGGCCGGGCCGTCGAGTGCCAAGAGGAGCGAGTGCTGATGATGGGTGTCGAGACGTCTCTGAAGGAGGCGATGACCTCGATCGAGGGGGCGTTGGGGGCCGCGCTGGTCGACTACACGAGCGGCATGGCCCTTGGGACGCTGGGCGGCGGCAAAGACCTCGATCTGACGGTAGCCGCTGCGGGCAACACCGATGTGATCCGTGCGAAGGTCCGCACGATGGAGATGCTGGACATCAAGGACGGCATCGAGGACATACTGATCACCCTCGGCAGCCAGTACCACCTCATCCGGCTGCTCAATGGCCGTGGGAGCAACGGGCTGTTCCTGTACATCGTCCTGGACAAGGGCAGGGCCAACCTGGCCATGGCCAGGCACCAGCTCAAGCGCATCGAGGCGGAACTGGAGGTGTAACCGTCCCACCGTTTCCCGGCTCCGCCTGCCCACGAATTGAAAGAGTCTTCAATTCGGCACATCCGAATGTGATCAGCGATGAGGCAGGCCGGGGCCAGGAGGCGGGAGGATGGCCGAGGCTGGGCGGCAAGGCCCCGACAGGCAAGGGCTACCGCTGGAACAATGGTCGATCCGGGCAGGAGTGTTGTCGCATGCAGGTGCCGCTGTACCAGGCCAAGGCAGAGTTCTTCCGCATGCTCGGGCACCCCGCCCGGATCCGGGTCCTGGAACTGCTTCAATACGGGCCCGTACCGGTACGCGAGCTGCTCAGCGAGATCGATATAGAACCGTCCAACCTCTCCCAGCAGCTCGCGGTCCTACGCCGGTCCGGCATCGTGGTCTCCATCCGCGACGGCTCCACCGTCAGCTACGCCCTGGCCGGTGGCGACGTGGCGGAGCTTTTGCGGGCCGCACGGCGCATCCTCACCGAGCTGCTGGCCGGACAGAGCGAGCTGCTCGCTGAACTCCGGCACACAGACACCGCGGCCCAGGACGGCTCAGGCCGCCCGGTGACGGCCCGGACCGTGCCGGGCAGCCGGAATGACGAGGGGTCACCGGCCGCGCGCCCATGATCGTGCTGTTCACTGCCGCTACTGCTGTACAGGCGGCTCGGGTGCGGACCAGGTGGGGCCGTGCCCGGTGACGGGTCGGCGCCTGCTGGCCACGAGCCTGTAACGCGGGGGCGAGGAAGAGAGGGAAGCGGCCGTCTCCGGTGTCAGAAGCGCCGGGTGAAACCCGTACTACGGGAGACGGCCGCCGCTGGAGGCGCGCCAGGTCCGGCCTTTTGCGGCTGGTGGCGCGCAGGTCGGCCAGGAGGTCGGCCTGGCCCTGGAGGAGGCCGGAGAGGATGCCGCGGGCGACGCGCAGGAGTTCGACGACGTCGGGGCTGGTGAGCCGGTAGTAGACGTTGGAGCCCGCGCGGCGGGTGGCGACGAGGTTGGCCTTGCGGAGCACGGCGAGCTGCTGGGACAGGGACGCGGGGTCGATGCCAACCTCGCCGAGCAGCTCGGCGACGGCCTGTTCGCGTTCGGCCAGGAGTTCAAGGACGCGGATGCGGGCCGGGTGGCCGGCCAAGACACCGATGCCGCGATGCCTGGGCCGGGTGGTGACACCCGGCGGCCTACTTCCCCGGGATCGCGGGTCAGCCAGAAGAACGAGGCCGAGGCCGTGGGCGATCACCTGCGTGAGGAAGTCGCCGAAGGCCGTGAAGTGCCCCGTCGGCAGGGCCTGTCGCCCGGGGGCTGCACCGGATGGACACCGGCGACCTGTTTCACCGCGCCTGAGCTTGTCCTACCTTCCAGACCTGGGTCTGAGGCGGTCATTCGTAGGATCGGGGAACGACTACCCCATCCTTGCCTGGCCAGGCTTCAACTCCCACCCCGAACTCGTAGCCGAGGCACGAATGGTCGCGGCCTCCGTGCTCGACGCAGAGGGGCTGTGGGCAGAGTCCATGGACGACGTGCAACTCCACTTCATGGTCCATGACCTAGTACTCGCTGCCGATTGGCAGTGCCGGTTGCACGGGTATCTCGGCTGCTGGCGCTGGCCACCAGACGTTAAACGGCAAGCTGAGGGTTCGGAGATGGGCAAGCTCCGCCGGGAAATGCACCGTCGGATGCTCGGCAACGGATACTGTGCTCGCCCGGTCGAGATGGACTGCCACTTCGAGTCGATCTGCGAGTCGTGCACGTTCTTCGTCACCACGATCGAGTTTCGCCTGACCCTCGAACGCCAGCGGGACGACGCGGCGGCCAAGGGCCAGGTCGCGCGCGAGCAGATCTTCGACGGGCTACTGACCCGCCTGGACGAGCAAGCCAGCTGACCAGCTCAGCTGCTGCAACGCCAGAATCCGGTTTCGCTGTGGCGCCACCAGTACAGGACCGTACGGTCCTTGGGCCACAGAGCCAGTTCAACGGTCTGAGGCTCGAAGTGGTCGCGCTTCGGATCAATCGGCCGCCAGCCCTGGTCCAGCGGCTCGTCGTCCTTGGCCGGGCGTACCTGTTTCATGGACCGCTCGTCGCATGATCCGAAGGCTTGGTAATTCTTCTGGGCCACAACCAATGAGATCCCGTTGGGCGGCACCGCGTAGTCCGGCCAGCGCAGTTGCTGGGCGTCATCCTCCCAGAAGCAGACTGGGCAGATGCCATACGAGCTCGGCGGCCCAGCCATGGTCAGATGGCCGCAGCAAACGCAGGGATATTTCAAGGTCACGACCTCATCCTGTCGCACGGCACCGTGAGGTTCCACGGCTTTCCAGGGTTGACAGCGAGACCCGCATATTAGAGGTGTCCCGATGTCGATCGTCTACGACCGGACCAAGACCGTGGTCCGTCGGCATGTCGCCCCTGGTGAGGCCGTTCCTCTGCATCCGGAGGCAGTCGCCTTCGCCGGGCATTACGACTTCGATGTCGACGTCCGGATCGACCTCGTCACGGCCGAGCACGGGTCCGTCAAAGCGCCTCGACGGGCAGTGACGACGGAGGGCCTGGGCTACCTGCTCCTTGCCAGGGTGGTGCGGCCGAGCTACGAGTTCCTGCAGGGCTACCGGACCTCGGGGCTCTACCGTCATGCCAAGCAGGACTTCGGCGCCGAGGTGTTCGCCAAGGTCCGCCAGGCCCCCCTGGCCCGGGGGATGAGCCCCAGCCAGCTGAGCACGGCCGAGAACAGCCTGGTGAAGGTCGCCTTCCAGACTGGCCGCGATCTCGACCGGCTCACCGCCGAGGATATGCTCGCCTACTACGACTGGAGCAGGAAAACCTTCGCCAAGGCGCCCGCAGGACTCCACCTGGCCTGGGGCCTTGTGCGCGACGCTGGCCTGCTGCCCGCCGGACTGCCCTTGCGCCGGACAGTGGCACGGGGACGGCTTTCCGCGGCAGCCATGGTGGACAGGTACAACATCCAGTGCCGACCGGTGCGCGAGCTGCTGGTCCGCTATCTGGAGGAACGCCGCCCGAGCCTCGATAACACCTCGCTTCAGGGCCTGGCGAGCCGGCTGGTGGGTGCCTTCTGGGCTGACATCGAGAAACACCACCCGGGTATCGACACCCTGGACGTGCCTGCAGAGGTCGCCGAGGCGTGGAAGGAGCGGATCAGATTCATCACCCGGGACGGCAAGGAACCTGTTCCCCGCCGGACCCGGACTGCTGTGCTGACCGGAGTCCGTGCCCTCTACCTGGACATCCAGCAGTGGGCTCTGGAGGACCCGAGCTGGGCGGCCTGGGCGGTCCCCAGTCCGGTCCGCAAGGCTGACACCGGCGGGTTCACCAAGGTCAAGAAGAAGGTCCGGGCCAAGATGCACCAGCGAGTGCGTGAACGGCTGCCCCGACTCCCCGAGCTGGTGGACAGCACCGAAGCCCACCACAGCACGCAGAAGCGACTGCTGGCCGTGGCCCAGGCCACCACCGTCGGAGAGACCTTCGACTACGAAGGTCAGCACTATCGCCGCATCAGCCGCCGGGAGGACCGAACCAAGAAGCGCTTCCAGTACCGGCCGGAGATGGTACTGATCGAGGACCTGGGCACGGCGGAGCAGGTCGACGTCACCCGTGACGAGGACGAGGCGTTCTGGTCCTGGGCCATCATCGAGACGCTCCGACACACCGGAGTGCGGCTGGAGGAGCTGCTGGAAATCACGCACCTTGCGCTGGTGTCCTATCAGCTCCCCGACACCGGTGAGATCGTGCCCCTGCTGCAGATCATCCCGTCGAAGGGAAACGAGGAACGGCTCCTGCTGGTCAGTCCCAAACTCGCCAGCGTCCTCGCCACCGTGATCACCAGGCTCCGCGGAGACAACGCCAGCGCCATCCCTCTCGTCGCGCGCTACGACTACCACGAGCTGGTCACCGGGCCGCCACTGCCGCACCTGTTCCAGCGCCGGATCGGCTGGAAACACGACGTCATCAGCACGAACACGCTCTACCAGTTACTCAACGACACCCTGGCCCGAGCCGCCCTCACCGACCAGACGGGCGAGATCCTGCACTTCACGCCGCACGACTTCCGAAGGATCTTCGCAACCGAGGCCGTCGCCGGCGGACTGCCCGTCCATATCGCCGCCCGTTTGCTTGGCCACACCAGTACGAGCACCACGGAGGCGTACCTGGCCGTCTTCCAAGAAGATCTGATCCGCTCCTACCGGGCCTTCCTCGACCAGCGACGAGCGACATGACCCGCAGAGGAATACCGCGAACCCACGACGGACGAATGGCGCGAGTTCCAAGAACACTTCCACACCCGCAAGCTGGAGCTCGGCGACTGCGCCCGCCCCTACGGAACCCCCTGCCAACATGAACATTCTTGCCTGCGCTGCCCCATGCTCCAGGTATCGCCCCGGCAGCGGCCCCGGATGGTGGAGATCATCCGCAATCTCGCCGAGCGTACCGAGGAAGCACGGATGAACGGCTGGCTCGGTGAAGTCCAGGGCCCCAGGTCAGCCTCACCAAGGCCAAGGAGAAGCTCACGGCCCTCGACCGCAGCCAGCAGCGGATGCGCGGCACCAACCGGAGCGGCCTCACCGATCTAGGCACGCCAGTGATCTCCAGAACGAAGCCAGAGCCAACCTGATTGCCGGAGATCATCTTGGTGATCGGGTAGGGCTGCCTCACGGGGGCCTAGGCTGAACCGGGTGACGGGATTCCCAGGATTCGATGTGTTGTTGAGCCGGTTGGCGGAGCACCGCGGGCTGTGCGTTGATGACCTGTCCCGCTTGTCCTCTGTCCCGGAGGCTGAGCTGCGGGCGGTGTTGGGTGGTGCAGCGCCCAGCCCGTCGTTGCTGCGACGGCTCGCCCCTGTTTTCCACCTGGAGACCGAGGACCTGTATGTCGTTGCCGCGGTGACTTTGCCATTGGAGATGACGCCCCTGGACCCTCTAGCCGGAACGGCTGTGGCTCGCCTCGCTTGGCACGCAGCCCAGTTGGCGCGGGCTCAACGGGACCAATTGCGTCAGATCGCGCGATCGCTGCCGCAGGAGCGCCGCACCCAGCCGGTCCCGGAACCGCGCGCGTATCTGCAGTACCCGCCAGGTCCTGGTGGACTGCTCATGCGCTTGCTCGCCAACCGGAACCTGGGGTGGTTGGCGGGGGCACAGACATTCCTGGCCCTGACCGGCCGGTACTGGTCTGCGGCAACGTACGGGCAGGTCGGCCACGGCCGCATGGAGCTGACCGCCGATCTCCTGGCCGACTACGCCATCGTGCTCGGCATCCGCGCCGACGACCTGGCCGCACTGACCGGCGTCGACCTGTGGGACAGGACGGCGTCCCCGTCTGAGGTAGTCGTCGACGTGACCGGCCTCATCTGGGACGTCCGCCGCCTGACACTGGACCAGGTACAGCAGCTACGCGATACCGCGAAGAATATGCGTTGAGCCAGGGGGCTACAGCTGATACCAGTCGTCGCCACCTTCGCGAAGTGAGCGGCTGAGGTAGTCCCGCAGGTCGCCGGCCGCCCACCGCCTGCTGTCGGTCTCGTGCTCCCACACGAAGATGTCGGGACGCTGCGGTCTCTGCACGAAGGCGAAGTGATCACCGCCCCCGTTGTCTCCGAAGAACAGCAGGGCTTCAAACGACATATACAACTGGGCGAAGGATGGGTCGGACCAGAAGAGAAGGTTCTGCTCGACGATCCGGTCGAGTGCCCAGACGGTGTCGACCGAAGTCTGACCGATAACCCCGTTGCTCTGAAGGAGCAGCTGCTTCAGCTCTGGAGGCATCTCCCGGCCAAGCCGTCGCTCAGCCTCGGCGACTTCGGGGGCATGAGCTGGCTCTCGGAAGCCGACGCCAGGAAAGGCCTGCAAGGCCGTCTCTCTCCACATGATCAGAATCGTAGTGACCCGATTCACTGACTACACGCTGGGCCCAGCCAAGCAGAACTCGTAGTCCGGATAATCGTCCGACATGGCCCGGAAGGCGACGTCCGGGCGCCGCAGCAGGCCCGTGGTCACCCTCGCGGCGATGTGGTCGTCGCGGGTCATCTCCTCGACCGCCCGGACCCGGTCTTCCTGCCGGACCTGCGCGACGACCGTGGGCCGCTTGAGCAGATCGCCGGTGACGACCGCGGCGACTTCCCCTTCCCGTCGAACCCGCCCGTTGGGGCGCCCCTGCTCGGCGTGTACGTACGCCAGTCCCCGTTTCATAGGTGGTCGCCTGTGAAACGGCGCGCCGCCCGGCAGTCCACCTGCGGCGACCATGTTTCATGAGGCGTTGCAAACGGTGGGACGCCTGAAACACCCTCATGAAAGGTGAGGGCTGTGAACGACGACTTCAAGCGCGTGGAATCGCACGACTGCCCGATGTCCACCTGCGCCGCCCCCGCCGGCTCCCCGTGCCGGACCGGCAAGGGCAAGGTGGCCATCCAGTACCACACCGCCCGCTTCCGCCTCGTGCCCCAACTCGCCAAGCTCTTGAGCGTCCCAACCCCGGCCGTGCGCAAGCCCGGCTCGGCGTGGACCGAGCTGCCCCGGCCCGCGAGCACCGGCACGACACCGGTCGGACACGTCCGCCTCGGGTACGCCCGCGCCTCGACCGCCCTGCAGTCCCTCGACGCACAGCTCGACTCCCTCACCGAGGCCAGGGTGACCCGTATCTTCTCGGAGAAGATCTCCACCCGCGCCACCCGACGCCCCGAGCTGGAGGCCGCGGTGAAGCTCGCCGGGGAGATCCGCTCCTCCGGCGTCGCCGTCACCCTCGTCGTCCACGAGCACAAGCGGCTCGGCCGCGGCATCGAACTCGCCATGCTCGCCGAGGCACTGAAGGTCAGTGACGTCGGCCTGGAGTTCCTCACCGGAGAGCTGACGGGCTCCCACGCCCCCTCCGGCATCGTGTTCACCGTGCTGGCGGCCATGTCCGGCATGGAGCGCGAGTACATCCGCGACCGCACCCTCGAAGGACACGAGTCCGCCCGCAAGCGCGGCAAGACCATCGGCGGCGCCAGCGTCACCGACGACTCCATGCTCTCCATGGCCCCCCACCTCCGTGACCAGGAGATGAGCCTGCGCGACATCGCCAAGCGGCTCGTCATCACCACCGGCTCGAAGAAGGGACAGCGCCCCTCGCCCGCCACCGTCATGCGAATGCTCCGCGAACACGACGAGACAGCAAGCCGCTGACGTCAGCCGGAGTCCTTAGCGTTCAATCCTGGAGAAGTACCGGAAGTGAAGACCGATCAGCTCGGCAGCTGAAACAGCGTGCGCAGCGCCAGGTCGGCCACTTGGTGCAGCTGGTAGCGGGTATGGCCACTCGCCGCCTGCACGGCGATGCCGTCGGTGATGGTGTGCACCAGCTGGGCGAGGACGCGCGGATCAGAGTCCGCTGGCAGGTCGGCTGCCTGCTCGAAGCGCCGACGAAGCGCAGCCTCGCCGGCCATCCGCCGTGCGATCACCTCCTGGCGGATCGGTTCGGAGTCCGGACCGCAGGCATGCACGGTGTTGACGCTCAGGCACCCGTGGGGCGTGTGCGGCCCGGTGGTCAGCTCGACGGCCCCGAGGACCAGCTGCTCGACGACATCCCGCACGGTGGACGCATCCAAGGCCTCGGCGGCGAAGGCTCCGGGGCTGGTGAAGTAGCGGTCGAGCACCTTGCGGAACAGCTGCTCCTTGTTGCCGAAAGCCGCGTACAGACTGGGCCTGTTGATTTCCATGGCCGCGGTCAGGTCCGACAGGGACGTCCCCTCGTAGCCCTGCCGCCAGAACACCTCAAGCGCCCGATCGAGCGCAGCCTGCGGGTCGAAGGCGCGCGGGCGGCCGCCTGGCATGCCGTACCTCCTCAAGTTTTTTACCTATCGGTACGTTACCCCTTGAACTCAGACGCCCACCCCCCTAGTTTCGTATCGATCGGTACGAAACTAGGGGGACGCATGATCAAAGCCGGGATCGTCGGAGCCAGTGGCTGGGCCGGCGCGTCGCACCTGCCCGCACTCGCCGGGCTCTCCGGGTTCGAGGTGACCGCGGTCGCGACGACCAACCAGGCCAGCGCGGACAAGGCGGCGGCTGCCCACGGCGTACCACTCGCCTTCGCCGATGCCGGGACGCTCGCCGCCCACCCCGACGTGGACCTGGTCGTGGTGTCGGTCAGGGCGTCCGAACACGCGAAGGTGATCAGGGCCGCGCTAGAGGCGCGCAAGCACGTGCTCTCCGAGTGGCCGCTGGGCGTGGACGCCGCCGAAGCGGACGACCTCGCCCGGGCGGCCGGCGACGCCGGCGTCGTTCACGCCGTGAATCTGCAGGGATACCAATCCCCGGACGCCCGGTACGTGGCCGACCTGATCGCCGGAGGCACGATCGGCCGACTCGAATCGGCCGTATTGGTCGCTGCGGGCGACCCGCTGGGCGGCGCCCGCATTCCGCCGGAGCTGGCCTGGTCCACCGACCCGGCTGCGGGCACCTCGCTCCTGACCATCATGGCCGGACACTTCCTGGCCACGCTGGACCGGATGGCGGGCAGGCTGGTCGAGGTCTCCGCGCGCCTTCCCCGCCCGTACGACCACGTCGAAGTCGCGGGAACCGGCAGGACGGTGCCCAACGGGGTGCCCGCACAGGTGCTGCTCCACGGCGTCCTGGAGAACGGCGCCACCGCGTCCGTCGCCGTGCACGGAGGCAGTGGGAATCCGGACGGATTCTTCGTCAAGTTCGTTGGCTCGAACGGCACTTTGACGGTTGCTCCCACCCGACCCGGCACGTTTATGCACTGGACCGACTGGGACATCCGGGTCAACGGCGAGCCGGTGAAGGTGCCCGGCGACTACCGGACTGTCCCCTTCGACCCCGCCGCCGGACCGGTCGCCAACGTTGCGGCCGTCTACCAGGAGATCGCCCAATCGATCGCCGAAGGACGTCGGCCCCACCCCGACTTCCACACCGCCGCGGCTCACCACAGGGTGCTCGCGGCCATCGAACGCGCCGCAGAGTCCGGCGTCGCGGAGAAGGTCGCATGATGGCCCTGACCGTCGCGCTACCGGGGGTGGCGGTAAGACCATGCCACCAGCCGCAAACGGCGGTGCCCAGTCCTTGGGCTTGGCGGGCCGGGGTAGTTCGGCCAAGAAAGTTGGGGGAGGGTCCCTCACGATGTCCGGTCCCGGTAGCGTGAGGGACCAGCCGCCGCGCCGGCCTGACTCCGAGCCGCCCCGCCCATGCCGGGGACGGCAACGAGGACAAGGGCACCCTCGCGCACAGCAGCACCCTCACGTCCGTGGCCGTTCGCCCGTGGCGGGGAGGCATGGGGACACTCCGCCGGTCGGGAGACCACGATGACCGCCGACAAGCACGCTAAGCGCGCCGCCCTCACCGAGACAGGACAGAGATAGGAGAGGGCCGTCTGTGCCGTACATACCGGTGTTGCGCTCCAGCAGGTCCTTGGGAAAGCTCGTGTCGCTCGTGGCGCGGCCGTAGTACAGGTTGTCGGCCGTCGACGCGAACGTGCTCCCGGTGCAAAACGCTTGGCCAAGGCACTCCAGGTCCCGTACGGCCACTCGCTACAGTGGGGTGTGTTGCGTGACGTCAAGCCGCCTCTTCTTGATCATCCACCCATTGTCAGTGGTGGGCGGCAGACTGAAGTCATGAGAACGGCGGCCTCTGCCCGGCCTGCGAAGCAGGGACAGAGACCGCCGCGGGTGGAACCCCGCACCTCGCGCCTCTTGGTGTCCTACCACCAAGGGGCGCGTCGCGTTTTACAGGCGGCTGACCAGCATCTCGTACAGCCACACCGCGAACTGAGTGATCCAGTGCGCGGTCTCGTCCGCAAGACCAGCCAGAAGGGCCTGGGCTACGCCGGCGAGCAGTACATCGCGAACGGTGCTGTGACTCTCACCCCGGACACGCGGCGCGCCGTCGTCCTCCGAACCGTCGGACATCGGCTTGTCGCTACCGGGCATGTGAGTCCCCCAATCAGGACCGCCGCGCCTCAACTGGAGGGCCGGGGCGACGGTCCGTCAAAACCCGGCCTTCCAGAAGCTGCACACGCTCTCTGTATGGGCCCGTTCAGAGTATCTACACCCGCTGACAACGGGCCGTCGGTGACGTCGCCCACCGCAGGCAGGTCCCTTCACCGGAGTCAGCATCGCAACCTGCCAAGGCACCGACCCATGCCCGTGAACAGGACTTTCAGCACCGGAGACGGACTACTTCTCCTCGTCGACGCAGTTGTCGATGAAGTCGATGACCGGGTGCGTCACCTGGGACTTCTTCGTGCGTGAACGGCGGCTTGGTCACGTCGCAGGTGCGCGCGGTTGTACGTACAAGGCGGCCCTTTCGACAGCAGGTCGCAGGTGCAGCGCGTGGACGCGACGCGGGAGCAGAGCCTTTGGGCACACCTGATCGTGTCGCCGAGGGAGTCAATCTCCTTGTAGATGACGTCCGAGATCTTCCTGCCCATGACCCGCCAGTCCGGCATGCTCCCCATGCCTTGGCAGACGTCGATGGTGGACTCGATCTCTATGCCTGGATGCGACGTCTTCGCGAGGATCTGCCCGTCTCGATCGAGGCGCGGCGATTGCCGTGAACGGTGATCCGAGATCTCCGGACGGCCCATCAGGTGGACAGTCCTCCCGAACTGTTCGATTGCCGCCCTAAGATCACCTGGCAGCTTAAGCCTGCGGGGGCCTGGAACCCGGGCGCTCCATGTACCGCGACTGCGCTCGCACTGCCCAACACGTCCGTGCTCGCTTCCGAACCACGAAGCGCCCGGACTGGAGACTGAGCCGACCAGGACACCTCAGCCTCCAACCCAACCCCGACGAGAAAGGACGACATGGAGCAGCTTTCGGCCGCCCAGATTCACCGGATCATGAACCTGATCTGGGGCGGTCAACCGCATGAGGCGGAGACCGCGGCTCTCGCCGACCAGTTCACCCGCACGATGCTGAAGGTCGGCTACGGCTTCACGGCGGACACCCCCCGAACGCGGCCCGGCACCCGCAAGCCGAGTCGCTACGTGCGGTTCTGGGGAGACGGCACCAAGTACACGGTCGCCTACCTGAACATGCCGAGCGGCCGAGTCGACTTCTACCTGGACGCCGATGACAGCGTTGCCCGGGAGTACGAGGACAGCGGCTATGTCGAGTACGGCAACCAGCCCAGCAAGGACACCAACGTCGCGGTCGTGCTGCGCGACGAGAAGGCCATCGAGATAGCCCTGCACCTGGCCATCAACGTGTACATCGGATAATCCGGCAGGCCCCCGGCGGTAGTGGTAGAGCACTTTCCCCCTGAGGCGGAGATAGGAGTCCGGGGCCGTGTCGGACACCTCGACCGTGGGAGGACCGCGCCCCGCCAACCGAAGAAGACTGCGGTCACGAGGCCCTGACGGCTATTTGCGGCTGGTGACACGGTTCGGAACCCCAACAGGCTTTCAGGTGAGGCCGGCGGAGGCGTTGTCGTCCCAGCCGTCCTCACGCTGCATGTAGCCGAGCATCGAGCGGGAGTGCCGCGCCCAGCCGCCCTGGTCGGCGATGGCGATGGCGTCCTTGCCCTTCTTCCGGCCGGTGGAGGCAAGGCCGATGCGCAGGGAGTGCCCGGTCCAGGAGATTGGCACCCCGGCCCGGGTGGAGATCCGCTTGATGGCCCGGGTGACGCTGTCGGGGACCAGGCCGCCGGTGATGTGGCCGTGTCGGTCGATGCCGACGAAGGCCGGGGTGGAGGGGGCGGCCCACTGCTGGCCGTGCTCGGCGACCAGGCGCTCGCGGTAGGCGGTGTAGGCGCGGACGGGGCAGATCTCCGGGTCCTGGGCGTAGCCGATCTTCGCCTTGCGGACGGAGTGCTTGGTCTTGCCGGTGAGCACGGTGACGACCAGGCCGCGTGGGTGCAGGGTGACGTCGCCGCTCTGGAGGCCGGCGGGATCCTGGGAGCGCGAGGCGTAGTGGAAGCCGGTGAGGACGAGGGCCTTGTCGCGGTCGCCAGCGAGGGTGTCGGGGCAGGAGCGGGCGATGGCGTACAGCCCGTCGATGTCGGCGCCGACTGCCTGGCCGCGGCCGCGCCGCTCCCCGGCCTGCAGGAGCTTGACCTCCAGCCCGGCCAGGGCCTTGCGGGCTTCGGCCTGGTCGTCGCCGCTGACGGAGGTCCCGCGCTCGCGCATGCCGATGACGACGGCGGCGAGGTGGGTGTCGGCGGAGCTCGGCGCGTAGCCCTTCCCGGTCTGCCGACCCTCGCGCAGCATCCAGGCCACGAACGCGACCAGCGCGCCGCGGGAGCCCTCCCGTTCGGGCAGGCCGGCGGTGGCACAGAACCGCGTCCACACCCGCCACGACTTCTTGTACGTGTCCACGGTGTTGTCCGGGGTGATCTCGGCGGCAACCGCGTCGGCAAGGTCCTCGGCCTCGGCCAGCCGGCGGGCGGCGTCGACGCCGTGCCGCTCGGCCCACCGCGTGATCAGTGCCTGCCGCGCGGCGGCGTCCGCGGCCAGGAGCGACAGGGCGGCCGCCGGGCGGACATCGTCGGGAGCGGACGTCTCAGACACGGCCGTCACCGCGCAGCTCCTGTCCGGACCCCTTCGGGGCCGACGGTGACGCTGAACCCGGGCAGGGTGCCGCCCCAGCGCATGGTGGTCTCCCGTTCCTGGGCCTGGATGTCGATGACGCCGTCCGGCACGAGCGCCTCTCCGTTCCAGTACCAACGGGCCATGCCGTTCGCGGAGCGGGCGAAACCTATGCTGTACGAGCCCACGGGGATGCCCGGCCACGGCACGTCAGGCCTCTCCCTCATCAGGCGCTGCACGGCCTGCACCGCGGTCGCGAAGCCGGAGACCGCCTCCTCCGGGCTCCGGTCGCGGGGCGGCGGCGTCCAGCCCTGGGTGCCGACGATGACGCCGGCGACGAGATGATGCGTGAAGGACACCGCGCCGGCCTCGACGCCGACCTCCGGCCAGATGGACAGCACGGGCTCGGCCTCGGCCTCGAAGCAGAGCCGCCACTCCCGTTCGTGCAGCCAATCCGACCGTCGCCGCCCGGGATGCGGCTCGTACACCACGCAGCGGTTGTACGTCCGCGGCGGCAGCTCGGCCCTCATCCGGTCCCGTTCCTCGCGGGAGACGTAGAGGGCGGGTCGGGCCCCGGCGCCGATGAGCTGCTGGCGATCGAGCACGAGACCCCAGGGGGCGTACGGGCCCCGCCTGCCGGCCCCGTCGCGGAGCATGGCGCGGCGGGCGTCCTCGGTGACCTCGCTGAAGGAGATCACCGGGGCGTCGGACCAGTAGTCCGGCGCCCCGCGCAGGGTCCCGCTGTGCAGGATGCTCACCAGGCGGTCCTCGGCGCCGCCGTGGGCGAAGTCCGGTGGCAGGTCGCTCTGCCTGCGGGGCCGGCCGGTGAAGTGGACCAGGGTGTCGGGCAGGTCGGGGTGCGTGCTCACGTCGAGTCCTCCCCCAGGTCCGGCGCTCGGGACGACGGGTCGTCATGTCCCGTTCTGTCGCGTCGGATAAGGAGAGCTTATCCGACGTGATGAGGGAGATTCGGGGTCCTCAAGATTCTTTGACGGACCGGGGCTGCCCCGGGACCGAGAGGTGATGCATGCTGCCGATCGACAAGGAGGACCTCCCCGATGGGCCACTTCCCCCGCCTCTGGACCCACGACGTCGTTGACTGCATCAACGACTCCCTGAGGAACCACCCGGACACCTTCATCTTCATGAACTCCGGCGCGGGCATGGACGTGCTCAGCGTCTACCGGGACGGGCCGCTGTCTCGCATCTACCGGAAGCCGGATATCCAGCTGCTGCCGAGTTACGGCCCGCTGATCGAGCTGCGGGCTCCCCACAGCGCCGCCGAGGAACTGCAGGGCATCGCCATGGGAGAGATGGTCGCCTTCCCCGCCCCGCCCGATCTTCCGGGCACGGTGCGCGCGCTCGGCGCACGGCAGGCCGCTCTGGTAGGTGACCACGCGCACGTGGACGCCTTCACCGCCCATGAGCTCGCCCTGCGTACCGGTCCGCACTGGCGGGAGGCCGTCTCCACCGCGCTGCTCGGCGAATGGGCGGCCCCGCTGCACCGGGGCGAGATGCTCCACCCGTCATCCCTTTCGCAGTTGGCGGCCGAGGCGCGGGCCATCCACCGGCAGCTCACACCGCTGTGGCGGCGCAAGGCCGGCCACGGCAGAGTGCTGCTGCTGGACACGCCCCTCGGCCATGGCGCGACGCTGTACGACCTGGTCGCAGGTCGGCCCGACCCGGAAAGCACACTGCTCGGCACTGACGATCCACGTCTGAGGGCGGTACTTAACGCCCTTACTCCCGCCGAGCGGAAGGTGGCACTGGCCTGGGCCCACTGGCAGGTCACCACCTGGACCGAAGCCGCGGCCCTCGCCGGCGCCGCCGATCCAGCCGCCCTCGGCGAGCGGGTCCGGCGCAAGCTCAAGCGCCAAGGCACTGAGCACACACGCCGCCGAACCGCACTCTGGACTACTGGCTCCGAGGGAAGCACGTCATGAGCCTCCTCTACGATGCCCTGCCCGAGTTCCTCGGCAGCACCAGCGCCGCTGCCTTCGTGGCAGTCGCCGCCTGGACCGTGAAGAAGTTCCGTGCCCGCCGCCCTTGCCCGATGCTGGCTCGGCCCTCGGGCCGGGAGGAACGGGACGACGACCCGGACGCTGCTTGACCGGTCGAGGTCCAGCTGCTCGTGGCCGCTGACTATCGCGCAGCTCAGTGGCGAGGCCCTGAAGTCGGCCTCCGAGTACCAGGACATCTTCGGCAAGGGCCGCTACTTCCTGGAGTTAATGGACCACGGCATCGAGATGTCGACGGTCACCGCAATTCCCCACCCTCGCAGTCACGCTTCCCCATGGGGATAACGGTTGCGAGTGGACGCCCACCGGCGGGGCCCTAACCCGACTCTCCCTGCTGTTCATATGAACGGCGGGTCGACCGGCGGCCATGGGTAGCCCAGCTGCTCGGCATGATGCGAACCTCCCCAGACCTCGGCGGTGGCACGGGGATCGCCTGCGGTCAGCTGAGCCTCAAGGCTCTCGGCCTGGTCCGACGGGTCGTCCGCGGAGATCGGGAGGGTCATCCCGAGCTGGATCCAGGGCAGCTCCGTATCGGGCCCGCTAGGGGGGTGCATCAGGATGACCTGGATTCGGTCGGGTTGCTTGCGGGAGGCCCAGACGTACTGCAACTCGCACTCCCACCGGAGGAGCCAGTCCTCGCGTCCCCTCAGCCCTGCCTCAAGCAGCCGCGCAACTGCTCCTGCCGGCCACTCCCAGCTGCGGTCCTCTCCGGCTCGTAGGACTTCGGTCTCGTACTGAGCTGCGGTGAACCGGAGCTCTGGCAGGGCTACGTCCGGGTTGGCCGGGTCGCGCCAGCCCGCCCAGACAACATGATCCCCTTCACGCGTGACCGTCACGTACAGGGCACCACAGCATTCCTCCGCGCCGCACCCGGACCAAGCGAGACGAGCCTCGTGGGGCGTCGCGGTGGCATGCAACGGCCCGTCCCGGTCCAACAGATACCGGGGGCCCACTCCCAGGTACCGGGAGCCTCCCACGCCCCCAGGGAGCACATCAGCCAGAAGATCCCGGCCATTGACGATCGGGCGGACCTCCACGCCACCCTCATCAGGCGGTGGGCACACGATGCTCAGGCTGAGAAAGTCCGGTCGCACGATCATCAGCTCATGGTCGTGGAGCCAGCCACAGATGTCATGTGAGTTCGTGTGGCCCTACCCGGGTCGGTAGTTCGAGCTGCTGTCAGGTACGCTGGCCTCCGGCCACCTCCGGAACGTCGGGATGACAGCCTGGGGAAATACGGGCTCTGTCGCAGATCTTGTGACGCCGCGTCTCTCTGACTGTCGGGGCCATAACTCGAGCCGCACGAGGTTGATGCTTCAGAGGCAGGGCCGCACCCGCTGGTTCGGGCTGGGAGGATCGAAGGTCAGGCCGTTCTCGTCGAGGGCGTTGGAGACCGTCAGCCGGGCGTCGGGGAAGACGAAGCTCACGTCCGTGGTGCGGCTGGCGACGTTGTCCACAGTCCACTCGAGCAGTTCGACACCCTGCAGATTCATCCCGCGGATCGTCTGCAGCTCAGGCAGCGGATCAGAGCGCCATTCCAGGTCAAAGCCGGTCCAGCTGACCGGACGGCAGGGGTCGATCGTGTTCCAGGTCAGGGAGAGGTCGCCGAATTTCTGCTGATTGATCTCCACTTGCACGCCATCGAAGTCCAGCAGTACGGGGCAGTCATAGAACCATTCATCGTCCACGAGGTCCCACACCATCCAGACCCTCGTCAGAGGACGGCCGCTCAGCGCGTGGAGACGACGCCCATGCGTCCGCACCACGAGACCTGGGCCGTTCAGCCAACGCGGACGGTATCCCTCAATCCCAAAATCGAACATACGCACATCATGCCCGGGCTGACGTCAGTGCTTACGTCAGGCGTCACAAGATCTGCGACAGAGCCGAATTACGCAAACGTCCACACGAGATCGAGCGCCGGTTCCGCGACGGGCTGCTGGAGATCGGCAACCATGCACATCACATCTCCGCTCCAGGCCCTCGCCCCTCTTGGGCGAGGGCCTTCGGTGTTGTCGCTCAATGGGCCGCTTTCGGCGGATCCCCGTGCGTGGGCGGGCCGGTCGGGGGCAGCCTGGAGGTCGTGGCCCGACGGAGGGGCCGACCCGGTGCCGTGACCGCAAGCCTGTCACGTTGCTTAGCAGCCCAGGTGAGGTACGTCCCGAGCTCGAGTCCCGTAGGGGCCGCAGGTGCTGAGCTTCGGAGGAAGGAGCTGTACCCCAAACCTTGTGCCAGGCGGCAAACCAGGCCGACGTGGTGTCGTCGGGCACCGTGCACGCTGGAGGAAGGCGAGGTACTGCGCAAGATCCGCCGGCAGGGCCCGCGCCGTAACGATGCGGTGGGCAGTGCTGCGGGACAAGTGCCAGCGGCCCCCACGTTCAGACAGGCACCGCAACGGCGGATATCCGGCGGCGGCATAGGCGTCTCGCAGGGCCCTGCTCAGGTCGGCCCGGTCCGAGACGAGGTCGGGGCGCGGCTCAACGGTCGCCCTAGCCGAATACCGACAGGCCTCCGTGGCTTGCGCCAAGAGCCGCGCCGCATACTCGTAGTCGGTACCCCGGGTGACCTCGCAGGCGCGCAGGTACCCCTGGACGTGACCCCAGGTAGGAAGCGTATTGCCGGAGGCCGCGCGCTTGAGCGTCGAAGCGCCCCAGGCGCTACGTGCGGCCAGTTCGGAGTACGGGACGCCTCCACGACGGTCGCGGAGGAATTGCGCCAGCTCACCCAGCTCGGGGATCCTGCCTCCGACGGGGCTTCGGGACGCCCCGGCCGGGCCACTAGTTCACGCTCCCGTTGCCGGGACCGACAGCGGCGTTCAGCAGCCGTCGCAGCAAACCGGTCCTGCCGCCCTTGCCGTCATTGACATTCGAAGCGACCAGCACGGCGACGCTGACCGCACCAGCGCCGCCCAAAAGAACGAGAATGTCCTGCACCGGCATGTGTGCGATCAAGGCGAGAAGGACCGCGGCCGCAAGGTACGCCGTAATGACGAAGGCGTGTGCTGCGGTGAAACGCACGCCGCCGGTCGGGGCGGACACCCCGTCGATCGATTCCATGATGGACTCCCCGGGATACCCGGACGGCGACCACGAAGGTCTCCGACCGGCTGCTACTGGCTCCAACAGCCCCTGACCACTGGATGATTGGCGTCACCCGAGCAGCGGACAGAGCATCTGCGACGCCAACGATCCCAGGCCCCAGGGCACTTGCACCAAGAGCCCGGAATTGGCCCCGAAGAGGTCCAAAGTTTGTGAATGCGTGAAATTGTGTTGATCAAGCGTTGACCTGGGGTTACGCCGTCGCAGGGGCCGCAAAAAACATTTGGCCCAACTTCCGTCCCAGCCGATGAACTATCAAACCGTACGCAAGGATCCGTAGCCTTCATTCTCGTACGCGCATCCAAACGCGATGCGAGAGGTATGCGTGCGTGCATCCCGGCGCCCTGACTGCTACTGGCTCCAACCAAAGCAACCCCAGGGACATTGCAGGCCACGTTGGCGCGTGACCCGCACGAAAGCCGATGACGCCACATGGCCGTCATCGGCTTTCGCCATATCGGACCCCCAGCAGCGAACGAATGGCCCTCGCCACCCGGATTGCCTCACTCGCCCTGGCACCCACCCGAGCCCACAGCGGCCGCCTGAGCGTCCCTCACGGCTTGTCCAATGGAGGCAGCCAAGGACGTCACACGCGCCCGTGTACACCCGTCGGCGCAGGCTGTAGCGACCCTAACCACGGCCAGCCCGGGCAAGATGTCCCGCGTGGACCAGATTTTCGACTTCATCACAGACAACTCCGGAGCCCTCACCATCCTGGTGCCCTTCCTCGCGATCCTCGGCGGCATCTGGGGCAACCGGATCGGCGCCAAGATCCAGGCAAGCGGTGGGAAGGCACAGGCATCCGCGGCGCGCGACGCCGCACGCATCACGGCCGAGGCGCAGCGCCTCGCCGCCCTGCACACGGACCGCCGAATCGAGATAGCCGCGTTCATCCGTGCCGCCAGGGACAGTGTCAAGAGCGCGAGCCTGATGTTCCTACGGCCCGGCTACGACGGACCGGCTAAACAGGCGTACACGGACCTGCAGGTGCAGCTGGCCGAGGTGGAGGTCATCGCTCCCGAGCAGGTCGTGGAACTGGCCCGCCAGGTCGTGACGGCCGTCGAGGACTACCTACAGCTCGCGTCCTCGCGTGCTGACGCTGCCAGGGTCACCCTGCTCCTGACCAGCCAGCGCGTGGGGCGACCCGGGTACCAGATCGCCCGCAGGGCCTTGTCCACGCTCGAAGCGCTGCGCACCGCGTACGAGGCCGAGGACAACGAGGGCGAGCAGCAGGCCTTCCGGTCGGCCGCATCGACCGCACTGGACGACATACCTGACATCAGCAGCAACGAAGCCGAACTGCTCCTGGCCGACGCGGCACTGCCCACCCTCGAACCGCTCAAGCACCAACGCCATACCGCATTCAGCGCGGCCCTGACGAACTTGATAACGGCAACCCGCGCAGTGCTGCGTTCCAACGACTTCGAACAGCACCAGCCCACAACCTGAGCGGCGGCGCGTGACCTGGCGTCGAACCCGCGGGCTCGGAGGCGTGGCGTTGTTCGCTGCTCGCCATCCTCGGCGGGCACCACGACGACCAGACCCGCCCACGCTGCGCGCGCTCGCCCGTGTTCCCCACGGCTGTCCTCGACCGGCTGCGCGGGTTTAGCGCACTGGCGGGCCGGGCGCGGTCGGCGTGCGGAGCGCGAGTGGGACCATGTCGGGGCGGTTGCGGCCAAGGTGTAGGCCGGGCTGGTGCGTGGGTCAATGGGGGGGCGTCGCGGGCGTCTCGTGCCGCCTGCTCCCGTGGCACGTGATAGTAGGCGTGGGCACCGCTCTTGGTGCGGCAGAACGTCCCGGGTTCGGCGCCGCAGGTGGGGCACTCGAAGTCGAGGCTTATAGGCCCCAAGTTGAAGGGCCTGACGCCGAAGGTGTCGGTAAGGACGGCGAAGACATCACGTGTCAGTTGCGGTGCGCCCTTGCCGAGTGGGGCAGTGCCAAGGACGACGGCTTCGGCCTCCTCGATCCCGATGGAGTCGAGGCGGGCGGCGAGTTCGAGGGCCTGGCCGGCGATGCGGCGTATGCCGGACGCGTGGTCGCGGTCGCCCGTGTCGCCCTGTTCGAGGGCGAGGAGCCGGAGCCCGGTCACGGATGCCTGGCGATCGGCAAGTTCGACGAGGGCCGGCTCGCTGTCCTTCCAGCGCTTCCAACGGAGGACGGTGAGGATGCGAGCGGCGTCGGTGGCGAGCTGCGCGGCAGGCTTGCGAAGCTGTGTCGTCAAGGCGAACGACTGCCCTTCTGGGGAGTAGTGAAGCTCGCCCGGGACCGGGCAGACCACCAGGGGAAATGGAGCGGGGCCCACAAGCTGTGCCGGCGAGGACGCTGACACTGCCACCCTCGGTGCCGCCGAGGGCCGGGACAGGGCGGTGGGGGGAGACACGCGCCGGGGTGTGGGCGGGCTGCTCGATTCGGCGTCGACCGCGGGACGCGGACGGTCACCGCCGCCCGGTCCTTCCGGTGGTCGGAGGTCACGGTGCCGCTGGCGGAATGGGGGCCCCGGGATTGCGCCGCGCTTCGGCCTCATATGGCTTCAACAGCAGGTTGATTGTGCACGCTGGGCATACATGCCGGGAGGGGTGCCCACGATGCGGGCGCCCCTCCCGGCCGGACTGACGGTCACCTCGGAATCTTGGGGCGCTCGGCGGTACTGCCCCCAGTGCGGCTGGGCACCGAGGCGGCCTCACCCAGGCGCGCCGTATCGGCGCGGGCTGCACCGACCCCAACCGCGGCCGGCCCCGGCACCACGGCCGCCGTCCGCCGGCTTGTGGTGTGTGGCCTCAGGACATAGACGACACGCGCGGAGCCACCCCCGCCAGCGTCAGCCCAGGGCCCGCCAAGACACTCCCCGTATCTACACCACTGTCGCGAAATCGAGAGATCGCTGTCAGCTAGATGATCGATTCCAAGGGGTCAGTGATCGTAGGCGGTCAGCTCATCGGCCAGCAGGTCCATCAGGAGCCCGTTGTGCCAGCTGCCGTCCGGTCCGCGTTCGTAGTTGCGCATGATGCCGACCGGGCGGAAGCCGACCTTGGTGTAGCAGCGGAGGGCGGCGGCGTTGTCCGCCGCCGGATCGATCACCAGGCGGTGGAAGCGGTGATCGATGATGAGGTGCCGGGCCAGGGTGCGGACGGCGTCGGTGCCCAGGCCCCGTCCGTGCATCGCCGGGTCCAGATAGAGGTCGATGTTCGCGTGCCGGTAGTCCGGATCGGTCTCCTCGCCCCACTGGATGCCACCGACCGTGCGGCCGTCCAGCTCGATGACCAGCAAGCTGACCCCGGGATCGCCGAGGTCGCCGGCGACCTCCGCGGCAAGGTCCGCGTCGCCACGCCAGCGCGCGTACACCTCGGGCTTCGCCCGGATGGCGGCCAGCGCCGGAACGTCGGAGGGGACAGCAGGCCGGAGGGTCACCTCGGCGCCGTACAGAATCGTCTCCATGGACGGGAGGCTAACTGATCGATTCCAAGGGATCGGCTGCGCGCATAGGACGAGGGCGCCCAACGTCATTGTGTGAAGACAGAGTTGGAAACCCTCGTCACCGCACTCTATGTGAAGACCGACGACCTGCTGAAGGACTCACCGCATCTCGCTCCGTGGCGGCCGACGGTTGGGATTGCCCCGCAGCTGAGCGACGCCGAGCTGGTCACGCTCGCGATGATGCAGGCCATGCTCGGCTTCACCTCCGAGGCCAGATGGCTCCGCCACGCCGGCGCTCACCTGCGGCATCTCTTCCCGTACCTGCCCAAGCAGCCCGGCTACAACAAGCGTCCGCGCAAGGCCGCCGACTTGCTGCGTCGGGTCACCCGACTGCTGGCCAACGACACCTCAATGTGGAGCGACGACGTGTGCATCGTGGACTCCACGCCGGTGGAATGCGGACGCTCGCGCGAGACCGTCAAGCGCTCTGACCTGGCCGGATGGACAGAATACGGGTACTGCGCCAGCCACAGCCGCTTCTTTTGGGGCCTGCGGCTACACCTGGTGTGCACCCTCCGCGGCCTGCCCGTCACCTTCGCCCTGACCGGGGCCAAGGCCGACGAGCGCGAGACCCTGCTGGACCTCCTCTCCGCCGAATCCGGCCTTGTCGCCGACCGGCCCGGACAGACGCTGATCGGCGACAAGAACTACTTCGGCCGCGACTTCGAACATCAACTGGTCGAGCAGGGCATCCGGCTGCTGCGGCCAGCCCGCAAGGGCGAGCCGGACCGGCCCGACGCGCCCCTGTTCAAGCCGTTGTGGCAGGTCATCGAGTCGGTCAACGAAACCTTCAAGGGCCAGCTCGATCTCGAGCAGCACCGCGGACGCACACCCAGCGGTGTCATCGCCCGCGTCATGCAGCGAATCCTCGCGCTGACGGCCGCGATCTGGCACAACGACCACACCCGCCAGCCCATCCTGCGCTCACTGACCGCCTACGATCACTGACCCCTTGGAATCGATCATCTAGAAGTCGGCTCCGCTGCTGGTCCTGCCACCCGCGCAGCATGGCTTCGAACATGGCGGGCTCCGGGTCCAGCGCACGGACGTTGCCTGCACGGACCAGCCGGATCGCACCCGGCACATCTGCCACACCCACCCCACACCTCCGACGGTTGCACCTAATGCAACATCGTGGCGTCGGATACTCCACCCCAGGTCCAGAACCCCACACCCTCACCTGGACGAGTGACACCCCCGTTCTCAGGTCGCACCGCACTGTCGGCGGAAGCGACGGAATGATGCGTCCAGCCCAACTCCGCCTACTTCGAGTCGTGAACCTCGGCCAGTGGGACACAATGATCAACGTCAATGCCTGCCGCGTCGGTCATCGTGACGTCGTCGTACGGGCTCAGCCATACCCCGCCCGACAGCTTGCAGCCAGCAGCCACCTGCGGAGCCTCAAGCGCCTCGGACAGGATCACCTCTCGGCGGGTGTCACACCCGTCGGTGGCGTTCAGGCCGCGGTTCCAGTGCTTGTACAGGCTCCGCGCGTAGCCCTCGCGCTGCTCCTAGGGAACCGGGATCCGGTCCACCGCCTCGAACAACGGCAGCGGCGCCCGCATACCCAACCCGGAAGTGCCCGCTGCTGCGGCTGAGACAGGCGCGGCGGCCGGGCGGTGGTCGGCGTGGGAGGCGGGGGCGGTGGCGAGCAGGGGCAGGGCGGCGAGAGCGAGCGCGGGCAGACCACGCCACATCAGGTTCTTGATCACATGGCTGGGTGTAGCGCGCCCAGCCGGTGCCTGGACATGGTGCGGGCAGCCAACTCACCCGAGTGGGGGGCTCAATTCACTGGGGAAACGATCTTCCGCCGAACCGCAGTCAACGCACCGGAGGCGGCTGCCCCGCCCGGGACAAGACAGGCGCTCCAGGACCCGGCGGGGCCTGCCGCCTGTCGGCGGAGCCTGCGCATCGGCGCGTGAAGCGACCCGCGCCTTCCTCGCCCACGCCACCCGCGCCCAGCCTCCCACCCACCCGGGAAGCGCCGACATCGTCCTCCTGGTCGTCGGCGAGCTCGTCGCGAACGCGATCGGCACACCGACGGACCCCTGCACCCTCCGCCTCGCCCTGCACGGCGACCACATGGACATCGCCGTCGCCGGTACCAGCCCCGACCCCGGCCTCAGCCTCGCCCGCTGGGCAGTGGATGAGGTTGCGGAGCGGCTTGCGGATCTGTTCCTCCCCTCCGTCGCAGATGTTGTCGTGCTGGGGGACGTTTGGCGGAATCACAGAGGTGGCTGTTACAAGGCGTTGAACTCGTTCGGCGCAGGGCTATGGGCGGCGAAGAAGCCGGGGCATCGGTGAGGCGGGACGCTGCAGTCCATGGGCCTCCTGGGCTGGGATCGGACCTGCCGCCTCCGGGGGTCAATGCGGCTTGACGTATGCCCTCTACAAGGGAGAGTTACGGACATGTCCTCATTGGGCAACACGCGCTGTTTTCGCCGCTTTCGGGCGTGATTCGGGGCCAGAGTGTGGCTCCCCGGCAGGACCGCCGGGAACTGTTCGGAGCCCGCCCGGCGTGCACGAGGCCGGGCGGGCTGACCGCCCAAGGAGCCATCCGCATGTCTGCTTCTCTCGCAACCCGCCGCACTCTCGCCGGCCTCCTCGCCGCCGGCGCCCTGATCGGCGCGGCAGCGATGCCGGCCGCCGCCGACGACCAGCGGCGCAACCACCGCGGCCCGCACTCCTCCATCGTCATCGGCGACGTCGAGAACGCTGGCCGCGGGCGCGACCACCGCGCCCTGAACCGCGAATGGGTCGAGGTGAAGAACACCGGCCGCCACAGCGTCAACCTGCGGGGGTTCACCCTCACCGACCGCGACGGCAACCGCTACCGCTTCCAGGACTTCCGCCTCGACGGCCACTCCAGCGTCAGGGTCCACACCGGCAGCGGACGCGACACCCGCCACGACGTCTACCAGGACCGCCGCCACCAGATCTGGGACGAGCGCGACACCGCCACCCTCCGCGACAACCGCGGCAACGTCATCGACACCGAGTCCTGGGGCCGCCGCGGCCACCACCACCACCGCTAACCCACCCCGGCAGCCACACCCACCGGGACCGTGAACTGCCGCCAGAGGAAACCACGGCGTGCCACGGCCAACCAGCCGCGGCACGCCACACCCATACAAGACAAGCACCCAACCTCCCCACATGACCCGCCGACCCGACGGACCAGGCCACAAGCGAAGACCTGACCAACCAGGAGACGCAACGAAGCGGACCGTAGCCTTATGCGCCCACGCGCCTGTGACGGGCGGGGCCGTCAGGCCTTGTTGTCGGCATGGACGACGACATGCTGGATGTACTGCTCGACGGTGTGAACGAGACCCGGCTGAAGCTGATCAGCGAGGATGAAGCCAGGGCCCTGATGATCCTCCTCGCCGTACTCGACGACCACACCCAAACCGAGGACATCAGAAGGGGGCCGCAGGCGAGATGCGGTTCAGGCTCGGCTCCCGACTGGCCTCGTCCCAGCACTCCCACGGCGCAGCCTCGTAAGAGACGTGCGCTCAAGGCCCGGGGATACCAGGACGCCGGCTGCCGTCAGGCTTCCGGACGCGCTGTTGAACGCGGATCCGCTGCCGGCCTGTCAACTGCTCTCTGCCTCCCACGGCTCAGAGGGGAGGCGCCGGAGCTACGGTGAGGCTTTGGCAGCTCTTCAGACTCTGCGCAAAACCACAGGTCAGAGGACCCAACCATGCGTCGGCAGCTACTCAAGCGACCGAAGGTCAAACATAGGCTTACCGCAATGCAAGCCTGCAGGGGTCAGTAGCCGTTGTCTTTCCGGACTTGATCGGTGGGTTTCCGCTGGTCAGGCGTGAACTCTGTTGAATCGACGAAGAATCGGGCCGTCACGTCTGTCGGTTATGACACGGAGGTTGTCGATGGCTTCGGTCATGGGCTTGTTGGAAGCGCGCGAGACGGCCGCGCAAGTTCGGGTCGAAGAGCTCCGCGAGGAGGCGGAGCGGGTGCTGGCCGAGCTTGCGAAGGCGGAGGCGGTGCTGGAGCGACGGGCCATCGCCCGCTTGGAGCTGGCCGAGGCCCTGTCCGGGCCGGAGTCGGAGGCCGACCACCCGCCGGAGTCGGCGCCGGCCGTTGCCGAGGCCCCGGTGGCGGGGTCGGTGGTGCCGCACTGGCGGGTGGGCCTGACGATGGAGGTGCTCGCGCCGGACTACCAGCGGCTGGTGGGCGTGCTGGAGGCGGAGGCGGGCGGGTCCGGGCTGCGGGCGCGGGAGTTGGCCGGGCGGCTGGGCCTGGAGTCGGTGCCGGCGAAGGTCGAGGGGGTGCGGTCGAAGGTGAAGCGGCTGGTGGAGCGGGCTGGCTGGCCGAGGAGCGTCCCGGGGTGTTCACGCCGAGGCGGGCTGCCGGGTGACGTTTCGGCTCCGGTGGCGGGCGAGGCGGCGTCCCATGAGCATGGTCATCGACCACAGGACGGCGGCTTCGCTGCTTTCGGGCCGGGTCTCGTAGTCCCGGGCAAGGCACCGCGAGCGCATCAGCCAGCTCAGCGTCCTCTCCACCACCCACCTGCGTGGAAGCACCACGAACCCGCTCATGTCATCGGTGCGTTTGACGATCCGAAGGGAGAGCCGCCCTGGACGTCCCCTTGACCCACACTTCCTTTCGTCCGACCGTCTCCCATGATGCAACGCGAGGGGAGAAGGCCGGATTCCGGGGTCAGGTGGACGTCGGGGTCCGTCAGACGAGGTGGATCGTGAAGCGCCTCACGACCCTGGGGGTCGTGAAGATCGTGTCGGAGTGGACCGAGCCGCGAGCCTTCTCGTACTCCCCGGTGCCGCCGGTGATCGCGTTGTCGAAGGGACCCTGGTCGAGGTAGTTGAAGTACATCCCCTGCACGGTGAGCTGGCCGCCCGGGAGGGTGTAGGTCACGACGCACTGCTCCGCTTCATCGGCGCCGCCCCGGGTGGTGGTGCATGTGCCGTGGGTCTCGCCGACCTTGTTGTGCGCCTCGTCGAAAAGGTCCGAGCGGACGACGACCTGATCGCCCTGCGAGACGATGCCGGGGGTGACGGGGAAGCGGGTCAGCTGCTGCACCTCGGCCAGGACTGTGATGATCCGGCCTTTACCCCCGGCCTGGGCGGAACCGGTGTCCGTCGCGGCGGCCGCGACGGGGGTGCAGGCGAGGAGGGTGACCAGCGTGGCCGTGCCGAGGCAGGCCGCTCTGATGGGGCGCATGATGCGACTCCTGAGGTTGATGTTCGGGAATAACCGGAAGGCGAACTTCCATCCGATCCCGTTCGATTCCCTTCATAACCTCGACTCCGCCGCCGCACGGAGCACCCCGGCACGAACCACCGACACATCCAGCCGGTCGGACCAAAGTCAGGCGGCGGAGCTCGGTACGAAGCCGAACGGCAGCTCCAGGCGATGCCGGGCCATGAGCTCCTCGTCGGCGACGATCCCGCCCGTCGGCCCGTCGGCGGCGATGACGCCCTCGCTGAGGATGACCGAGCGCGGGCAGAGCTCCAGGGCGTACGGCTGGTCGTGGGTGACCATCAGGACGGTGACGTCCAGGGAGCGCAGGATGTTGACGAGCTCGCGGCGCGAGGCCGGGTCCAGGTTGGAGGACGGCTCGTCGAGGACGAGGATCTCCGGCTCCATGGCGAGGACCGTGGCGACGGCGACCCGGCGGCGCTGCCCGAAGGAGAGGTGGTGCGGGGGCCGGTCGGCGAAGTCCGCCATCCCGACCTTTTCCAGAGCGTGCAGGACCACCGCGTCCAGCTCGGCGCCCCGGACGCCCGCCGCGGCCGGGCCGAAGGCCACGTCCTCGCGGACGGTCGGCATGAACAGCTGGTCGTCGGGGTCCTGGAAGACGATGCCGACCTTCCGCCGGATCTCGGCCATGTGCTTCTCGCCGACGGGCAGCCCGGAGCTCCGCGAGGAGGCGGAGCGGGTGCTGGCCGAGCTTGCGAAGGCGGAGGCGGTGCTGGAGCGACGGGCCATCGCCCGCTTGGAGCTGGCCCGAGGCCCTGTCCGGGCCGGAGTCGGAGGCCGACCACCCGCCGAAGTCGGTGCCGGCGAAGGTCGAGGGTGTGCGGTCGAAGGTGAAGCGGCTGGTGGAGCGGGGCTGGCTGGCCGAGGAGCGTCCCGGGGTGTTCACGCCGAGGCGGGCTGCCGGGTGACGTTTCGGCTCCGGTGGCGGGCGAGGCGGCGTCCCATGGTCATCGACCACAGGACGGCGGCTTCGCTGCTTTCGGGCCGGGTTTCGTGGTCCCGGGCAAGGCGCCGCGAGCGCATCAGCCAGCTCAGCGTCCTCTCCACCACCCACCTGCGTGGAAGCACCACGAACCCGCTCATGTCATCGGTGCGTTTGACGATCTGAAGGGTGAGCCGGAGTGTCTCCTTCGCCCAGTCGACCAGGCGGCCGGTGTAGCCGCCGTCGGCCCACACCAGGCGGATCTTCCGGTAGCGGACGCGGCAGACCTGCCGCAGGATCTCAACAGCGGGTAGTTTCCGCAGTCCGGGTGGGGCCTCGGAGTCGTAAACGGCTTGCAGGATGTGCATGCCGTCCTCGCCAACCCGAAGCACATAGGCGATCAAGGCATCGCCTCCGCGGGGAAGCCGGTCATAGCGGACCGGGCGGCCGTAGCGGTCACCCCAGTCCGCAGTGACGAGAGCCCGGCCAGCCATTCCTGGCCGTTCACCACGAGCTCTTCCAGAGCCATTCTCAGGGTCTCGGCGACCAGCTCACCCCGGTTCAGCCGGCGTACTGCCGCCAACACGTGGGTCGAGTCGGTGCGGACCCTGCCGCGGCGCTTGACCAGGCCCGCAGCCGCAAGACGTTCGACCATCACAGCCAGCAGCCGGTCCGCGCGGTCCCCTTCGGCCAGCCGGTCACGGAACTCGCTCAGCACCGAGAAGTCGAAGCCCGCATCATCGAGCTCCAGGCCCAGGCAGTACTTCCAGTCCAGACGGCACCGGACGGCGTCCGCCGCCTGCCGGTCAGTCAGATTCTCCGTATATTGCAGTGCCGACACCAGTGCGAGCCGGGCCGGCGACAGACCCGGGCGCCCATCCGCCGGATACCAGGCGGCAAAGTCCTCGTCGACGAACAGCTCGTCCAGACGGTCACGCATCCACATCGCTGCGGTGCCCCGCGGATTGCTCGCCCGGGCCATCTTTACCGTCAGCGGCGGAACCATCCGACCCGAACCACACCCCATTGCCATTCCGGCCCCCTCCGACCGGCAGAACTACCCCGCTCGACAACAGCAGCACGTCGACAGTCACCACGAACAGCATGTCAGCGTGCTTTCACTCCACCGAGCGAAGATCACCAACAGCATCCATTCCGTGAGGACGATCACCGGCGACAGCGCTGGAGTTCGTCACCATCCGCAGGCCATGCTGTTCAATCAGCCCAGCCCTCGGTGTTCGAGTACGACTCGTAGGAGTAACGCGTGTCGCGGTCCCACGCCTCCCCGGTGATGCGTCTGTATGCCCGGTCCGGTGTGTAGAGCAGGCTCTCGGCCCAAATGAGATCGGTGGCGTAAGGAGTGAAGGCCGCAGGGTCTTCGAGGACGCTGTCGAAGACCGTGCGGCCGGCGGCAACGACTGCGGCACGGGTGTAGAGAAAGGCGTCTCCGCCTAGGTCGTGCCCGTACTCCTTGCGGTCCAGCTGGTAGAGCGCCCACGACAGTTGTTCGGCAAAGCCGATGACCAGCGACACCGGAGACTGGGCAAGCCGCTCAGTGAGGGTGTCTGCAAGGAGGTCGGCGTCCGGGTCAGGTTCCGTGGGCCTGCAGTCCTCGATGAGCTGCCAGAAGGCGTCTTCGTTCATGCTGGCGAGCATGCCCCAGGGGTCTGACAGGCCTGGCTCCGGGTCACCAGTTTGCTGCGGCTGTGAGAAGGACGCGTTTGCGGAGCAGGGGGAGCTTGGCTCGCCCGAACATCTGGCGTTTGACCATCTTGATGTGATTGACGCGGCCCTCGACGGGGCCGGAGTTCCAGTGTGTACTCAGGCCCTGGAGCACGGCATCCCAGTCCTTCTCCAGACCGGTGGCGAAGGCATGCAGACGTGGCAGGTCCGCGGTGCGGACGGCGATTATCCAGTCTTTGAGGTGCTGACCGGAGCGGGTTTGAAGGATCTCTGCGAAGCCGCGGACGTGCTCGTGGAGGGCCTTCAGTTCAGCGCAGTGGGCAAGTAGGGCGACGAACTGTTGGCGGTCTCCGTCGGCCAGATGCTCGGGGTGCCGCATCATCCAGCCGGTGACCCGGCGGATTCCTGGTGGTGCGGGTGGGACAACGCGGATGCGTGGGCGGCGCCTCGGCCGCAGATAGTGGCTGATGATCTGGTAGCTCCCGCGGTAGCCGAGGTTTTGGAGCTCGGCATGCAGCCGGATGGCGTTGGTGTGTCCTTCGGCCCAGAGTTTGTCCAGGTGGGGCTTGTAGGGGTCGAGCTGGCTGGCCCGGGGCTGGCGCCTTCCGGTCAGCAGCTGTTCGGGGACTGCTGCGCGGGCGTTGCGGCGGACGGTGTTACCGCCCATGTGCAGTTCCCTGGCGATCTCCCGGATCCCGGGTCCTTGGGCCAGCAGGGCATGGATGGTCGCGCGCCGCTCTCTGATGCGAGCTTCGATCGGCGACATCGTCTTCGTCGCATCCGCGCTGTCGCCATCGCTCGCAGGGCCATCAGGGCTGGTGAAAGCCGCCTTGAGGCACGTGCTGTGGAGTCTGACGGTGGCTTCGACGGCGGTGCCGAGGTTCTGCCAGAGGTGGAAGCGGTCGGCCACTTGGATCGCGTTCGGTGCACCGGTCCGGGCGCCGTCGGCGTAGGAGGCGGCCCGGTCACGGCAGATGATCTCGGCGCCGGGATGCTCACGCAGCCAGCCCGCCAGGGTGGAGGCGCCGCGGCCGGGCAACAGATCGAGAGGCCGGCCGGTCTCGCAGTCGATGAGGACAGTGCCGTAGTGGTGCCCGCGACGGGTGGCGAAGTCATCGACACCCAGCACCTTTGGAACGGCCCAGAGAGGATCAGGCACGGCCATGATCGCCCGCAGCAGCGTTGTCCGGCTCACCCTCGTCTGCAGGACAGCTGCCAGACGGGCCCCGGCCCGGCTGGCGAGGGCAACTGCAACGACCGCCAGGACACGGCGCGAGGCCGGAGTCCTTCTCCCGTACCTGAACGTCAGCCCCGCAACCTGCTCAACGAACGTACGACGCCCGCACAAGGCGATATCACAGTACAACCGCCGCACGGTCAGTGCGATCACCACCGGCTGGTCACCGACCGGAGTGTCGGCCAGCCGACGTTCGTAGCAGCTGTGCACATGACTCGACGGAAGCTCGCAGTCCGGGCACGAAGCCGTGCCATCGAGGGTTCTCGCACGGTGCTGCGGGGGGGCTGGAACGCGTCGGCCGCCTCCTGGTACGGGATCGGCAGGGTCCGGAACCGGCCCTGACACTCCAGCTCACCCGGCGCCCTGCGCATCACCCGGATCTCGGGAGTGCTCTGCCGGGCGCGTGCCGCCGGAAACCGGCCCAGGAGGCGGCGTCGTGAGGGACGGCCGGCTCAGCGGAACAGCATGGACGCGTCCCCGGCCGGAGTGGTGACCGAGCCCGGACACAGGAAACTGCCCGAGGCCTTGGCGGCGGTGAATGCCCGGTTGATGTACTTCCGGCTCGCCCCGTCGCGGTCCCACACGATGTTCGTCGCCTTGTAGCGGCAGGAGATGAAGCTCTGCCTGCCGGTGATGTCGATCAGATCCGTCCGCGCCGTGCCGGCGGCGTCGTCGAAGGTGAAGGCGGGGTTGTTGTTGAGGGTGGCGGCGATGCCGCCGCCACAGGCCAGGTTTCCTCCGGGCGCGTTGATCGTGGTGCGGTCAACGGTGAGGGCCTCCGGGGCAGCGGCGCTGGTGCTCGCGTTGGTCCAGCTGCAGCTGTTGCCGGCGACCACCATCACGCCGTCGACCTTCTGGTCGGCCGCCGAGGCGCCGGGGTCGTACGCGAGGGCAGTGCCCGTACCGGCGAAGGCCGCCGCAACGACCAGCGTCGCGATCCCGGCGATGCGTGAGATGCGGGTCCTGCGGGTGCTGTGCCCCGTGTGACTTCTGGGTGTGATGGGTGTGATGGGTGTGATGGGCCTCATGGTTCGCTCCTCCATGCCGCGTACTGGTGGGGGTGGGCGAGGCGCTGAGCCTCTCAGAGGGTGCGGAGTGCGTGCCGGGAGGGTCCCACAGCCGCCCTGAACTGTCAGGAGCCTGTCAGGGACATGGCAATGATTGGCTGGAATTACCGGTCGGTACAAGATGCCGCCGGGAGCGACGGACTGTGGTGGCGAACGGCCGCGTGCGGGCCGATTCACTCTTCCACATCACGGTCCGACGCCCCCTGGCCCCCGGCGAGCCGCCGACGTCTACGGGGTCCGCGTCGGGGTGAACCTCGTAATGGGGTTTGCCCCCGTTTGTGGACATCTCTTGAAGATCGGATCGTGGGATCCGATCTTCAAGAAGCAGCCTTTGCCATGGGCGCCGCCGACTGGGTCATCCGCAACTTCGACGACCAGATCGCCGGCTACAACAAGGCGCTCAAACAGATGCAGCGCGCCCTCGAAGACCTTCCCGAGCTGGAGCGAGCCGCCGTCGAGAACGCCGCGCGAGCACTACGCAAGGCACGCTCGGCCGCCGCCTTCATCCCCGTGGAAGGGCTGACCATCCGGAGCGCACGTGACCAGCACTGAATCCTCTCGTGACGCCCGCGCGGGCCCGCCTGCGCCGGGGCCGCGCAGCGGACAGCGCCACCAAGACCGCTCGCACGCGGGGCGCCACCCGTGGACCTGCTCAGCGCCGGACAACGCATTTCCTTCGCCAGGGTGGCGCGCGAAGCCGGCGTGTCTACCTGGTTCGTCTACAACACACCCGCCATCAAGTCCGCGATCCACAATGCAATGAGCGACCAGGCCCAACATGGCAGGGAAGCAACCGCCATGCCCCGACCTGAACGGGCCACGCCCGCCAGCCTGCACACCGACCTTGCCCTCGCTCGCGAAGAGATCCAAGAGCTCAGACGCGAGCGCGACGCCTTGAAGCACCGCGTCCAACTCGCGCTGGGTGCGGAGATCGACAACGTCGCGCAGGCCGATCTCGTCCAACGGATCCAGGACCTGGAACAGCAGAATAGCGATCGTCACGCCACATTCGGCCGCCGCCCGGGCCGAGCCCCGGCGAACTCGGGCAGGCGGCCTCGGCACCTTCGGACTCAGCCCTGTACGGCAACCACGATCCGCACCGCGCACGCCGCGAGCACCGCGCCGGATACGGCCATGCTGATGACCAGCCCGCGCGTACTCTTGGGAAGGCGCTCCGGGAGGCTCACCTCCTGCGGGCGCTTCGGATCGTAGATCACATCGAGGCGGCCCCCGACCCGCACGGGCGGGAACACGAAGGGGCCCACCGTGTACTGCCGCGCGGGACCGCCCTGGGGCGTGTACTCCAGCAGCAACATCGAACCTGCCGCGACCTGACCCACATTCACACAGACGGCAGAGGTTCGCACGCCCCGCTTCAACAGCGGGCTGGAGTGAACGTAGATACCCAACGAGATCCCGAAAATCAAAAGCCCGACCAGCACAGACATGGTGATCAACAAGGTCACCGACATCGCCCCCCGACCGATGGAAAGCCCAGATCATCGCGTACGCCCAGCAGGGACACAAGAGGCGGCTGCTCCCTGGGCGCCTACCTCGTGCGGTGACTCACCGAACGGATGGTGACCGCGGCACGAAGCACCGCAAGGGCGAGGGCGAGTGCGGATACCGCGATGATCAGCCGCCCGGCGTCGGGCGCGAAGAGCAGAACCTGGCGCAGGTCGGTCGCGACCTGGCCTGGAAGCACGGCATAGGCCGTAGTGGCCAGCAGCAGACAGGCCGCCACCGCGGTTACGCCTCCCGTGAGAGCTCGGATCCTGCTCTTCTTCCTTTGTACGCTGGGCGGCCGGACCAGGCGGAACAGGGACCGGACGACCCCTGCTCCCAGCACGGCGGTGACGGCGGCCAGCGCGGTCAGCAGACAGCCGAACAGCGGGTCCTCATCGGCTGGTTGCGGCTCGGCGCCGAGCAAGAGGCGCAGCGCCCCAAAAGCTGTGGCGCCCAGCAGCTCGTCGTTCTGGGTGCCGTAGACGTTCTGCTCCACGACCACTGCGAGCTTCTTCTCGGGCGCGAGGATCAGGATGCTGTGGTAGCCGGGGGTCGCGCCGGCGTGCCAGACGGTGCGCACGCCCAGGTCGTCGAAGGCGTCGTCGCGCCAGCCGAGGCCGTACCGGTGGGCGTCGCGCACGGGCACGGTCCCCGTATGCATCTGGCGTATCGCGTCCTGGGACATCACGGTCTGCGGGCCGCCGAGTTGTGCGATGGCGAAGCGGCTCAGGTCCTCCAGGCTCACGCCGAGGTATCCGTACGGCACCCCGGAGGTGTCGAAGGGTGGGGCGTACGCCTGCGGCCGGCCGAAGAAGTACCGGTGGCCGGGGGCCAGGCCCGCGTTCTCGGCGGTCCGGGCATCAGTGATCGCCCCTGTCATGCCCAGCGGTTGGAGGACGGAATCGCGCAGGTGGTCGCCGAAGGGCCGCCCGGTGACCTGCTCGACCACGGCGGCGAGCAGCATGTAGTTGGCGTCGCTGTACTCGTGTCGTTCGCCT
Source organism: Streptomyces sp. NBC_01351 (assembly GCF_036237315.1). GTDB lineage: Bacteria > Actinomycetota > Actinomycetes > Streptomycetales > Streptomycetaceae > Streptomyces. The sequence continues at coordinate 62,142 of NZ_CP108356.1, forward strand.
GGCAGCGCGATAAGCCTGACATCGGCCAGACTGCGCGCCAGTCGCAGGATGCCGCCGGGCTCGTTGTCGTAGCGGTCGGATCTGAGATAGCCCTCGCGCTCGGAGATCCCGCTGGTGTGGGTAAGCAGTTGACGCACGGTGATGCGCTCGCCACCGTCACCCGAGGGCGAGAACCAGGGCAGGCGCTCACGCACTGGCCCGTCCAGGGCGACCTTGCCTTCCTCGGCCAGCTGCATGACAGCCATGGCGGTGACCGGCTTGGACACCGAGCCGATGAGGAACGGGGTCCGGGGCGTGACAGGTGTCCCGTTCCCGTCCCGTCCCCACGTGCGCTGATGCACCACCTGGTCGCCACTGATGACGGCGTACGCCAGACCGGGCGTGCGCGTGCGCTCCCTCTGCTCTTGTACGTACGCATCGACCTGGGCGAAGTCGCCCTGGGCTCGGTCGGCCGCACTGGCGGGTCGTACAACTCCCAGGAATAACAGGGTCATCAGACCCACCACACGCAGACGTCGCACGCCCCCACCTCCATAACCATACGGCTGTACGGTTATGACGTTACCGTACGGCTATATGGTTAAGCCATGCCTCGTGTTGCCGACCATGACGAACGCCGCCACCAAGTCGCCGCCGCGGTCCGGCGGCTCATCGCCGCCGAGGGCCTGAACGGTGTGACCGTCGCCAAGACCGCCGCGGAGGCGGCGATTTCCGTCGGGCTCGTCCAGCACTACTTCCGCAACAAGGACGAGATGCTGCTGTTCACCTACAGCCACGTCCTAGAGCGGATCGAGCACCGCGTGACCGCCCTGGTCGCGCGCTCCGAATCCATCGGCACACGCATCGAGCACATCGTCCTCGACGCACTGTCGGAGAGCATGCCGCTGGACGACGAGCGCCGGCAGGAATGGCGGGTCGCCCTCGCCTTCACCGGCCGCTCGGCCGACGACCCCCGGCTCAGCGAGGTCAAGGTCGCCGCCCTGAACCGCACTCGCGCCCTTCTGGCACAGGCGGTCACCAATGCCAAGGAGTGCGGCGAGGTCGCCCCGGAGACCGACTCGGCGCGAGAGGCGGCACGTATCGCCGCGTACACCGAGGGCCTCTCCGCCCACCTCTACGCCGACCCTGCCGGGATGCCGCCCGCCGCAGCCCTCGCCGCCCTCGCCGACCACCTCGCGACCGTCTTCTCCGGCGAATGCCGCCTCCGCCGTCGGCCCCCCGGCGAGCGCCCGACGTAGGCCCGCCCAGGCCGATCAAGATCGGCGCCCTGCCTGTCACCAGCAGCGCGCAAAGTTCGGTTGGTGTCACCAACTCCTTTGTCCCATCAGCTGTCTGAACTGCGCAGCGTCCCGGCGGCCAGCGCAGCGCGATAGGCGTGGCAAGCAGTGCCGCCGCTTATCGCTTGATCCCGCGGCATACGAGCAACAGGCGGTGCGGAGACGTTGCCTGGCGAGCGGGTACGACGGCACCATGGGAGCACGGGAACGGGGGGTGGAGCCGATGAGTCGCTTGGTACTGCCGTACCTCTCCACCTACAAGGCGTCGCTGCCCCAGCAGGAAGCTGCTGAACTGGTCGGCCCCACGGGCGGCAAAGTTCACGTCCTGGAACACGAGCTCCCATGGTCCCTCGACGCATGGCGCGCAGACGGCGTACACGTAGGCCCTTTGTTCTTGGTGCGGACTCCCCGGCCGGGTGACGCATCCCTGAGGTTCCTGTTCGACACGGCGGGTGCCCCCTTTCCGACCTGGCGGGAAAGCTGCCTCGTGCCGTGCACGGCGCAGACCTGCCGCCGCTGGGTCGAAGCCGCCCTTGCCTATGCCACCGCCGTGGACGACATCAGCGCCGAGCTGGTTGCCGCCCACCGTCGCGCCAGCTCCATCGCGCGGTGGAGGCACCTCGCCACCCACCGCGCCCTACGCGGCTGGGAGAAGACCCGGCAGCGCTACGAGCGGGTCATGCAGGAGGCCAGTGAGGCCTACAAGCCGGTCCGCCGGGAGATCTGGCAAGCGATCCAGGCCGAGAAGGACAAAGCCGCCGAACACGCACGGCAGGAAGCCCAGGCCCGCCGCCGCAGGGCCGAGCTCGCCGAACGGCCCATCTGGGGCTGGTCGTCGGTGGCAACGAACGGCCAGCCGACCGCGTACATCTTCCGACACGACGTACCCGCCGACGACAGCCTCGCTCCGACTTCGCCGCAGGTGAATCCACCTGTCGGCCTGGCGGGTCTGCGCCACGCGCTCAAAGCCCTGAAACCGATCCAGCTGCAATGGGACAGTGCAGCGATCAGCCAGACGGAGCGCGAGCTGGAAGGCGTGAGCTTCGAGAGCTGGTGGCGGGAACTGTTCTCCGAGGACTACCGCACCTTCACATCACCCCCGCCAAGCCGCAGCTCATCCCGCCCCCCGATCGGTGGCACCGGCACCGGCGGAACAGGCGGTTTCACAGGCGGCTTCAGCTTCGGCGGGTACTGACCGCAGCCACGCCCGCCCCCACGCTCTTGGATCTCGGAGAAGAGGCCCGGTGGCGCCACCGGCCTCAGGCCACATCCTGTCGTCTCCGCTGTCACCAGTAGCGAAGCTCGAAAGCCTCTGGCTCCGTCGAGCCGGTCCCGGGCACGTCCGGTGCCCAGGGTCAGCCGTAAGACCCCTTGAGACACCGGTTCAAGGCAGCACGGACACAGGCGGTCCGGGCGAGGGCTCCGTCGTGGGACTGCCGCACGAGCACACGGCTGTTCCCGCTTGGTGGTGACCTCGCAACGCGCGGTTCGTTGTAGTCCCGGTCCCGCAGTGCGGGCCCCACGCCCGTGCCCGGACTTTCGGCCGCCCACCTGGAGGATCTGCATGTCGCTCTTGACGTCCGACGGCGCCGTACGAGCGGATGCACCCGCGCCGCCGCAGGACTGTTCGGCGGTCGATCGGTTACTTTCTGAGTTCCTCGCCGACAAGGAGCAGGCATCCGTCGGTCCTGAAATCGCGATGTTCGTGAGGCTGCTGGGGACATTCCTTTCGGGCGGCAAGCGGCTTCGCCCGCTGCTGTGCTACTACGGCTGGCAAGCCGCGGGTGGGCACGGAAGCACCATCGCGGTGACTCATCTGGGTGCCGCGTTGGAACTCTTCCACGCCGGCGCGTTGATCCATGACGATGTGATGGACGGCAGCGACATCCGGCGGGGCCGTCCGACGGTGCACCGCCTGCTGGCCGGAAGCCACGGCCGGCACCCCGCGGCTGAGCGGTTGGGGGTGAACACGGCGATCCTGCTGGGGGACCTCGCACTGTGCTGGTCCTATGACCTGCTGCACGTCGCCGAGCTGGCAACCCCTCGGGCAGAATCGCTACGGACGCTGCTGGACGCCATGCGCATGCAGGCGATGACCGGCCAGTACCTGGATCTTCTCGCGACGGGCAGCTCGCACATCGCTGTCGAGGAGGCGCTGGCCATCGGACGTGGCAAGACCGCCCGTTACACGGTGGAGTATCCCTTGCTGGCCGGTGCCCACCTTGCGGGCGCCGATCAGGGCATGTTGTCCGCATGCAGCGCATACGGCGTTCCGCTCGGTGAAGCCTTCCAGCTCCGCGATGACCTGCTCGGAGTCTTCGGCGACCCGGGGACCACCGGTAAATCCGATCTCGACGATCTGCGTGACGGCAAGCACACCGTGCTGCTGGCCGTTGCCAGGCAACGTGCCGACTCGGTCCAGGCCGCGGCTCTGCGCGCCCTGATTGGGAACGCCCATCTCGACCTTGCCGACGCCCAGGACATCCGCGACATCATCGTCGCCACCGGAGCGCGGGATGCCGTCGAGGACATGATCGCCGAACGCCGGGAGCATGCCCTGGCTGTTCTCGACAGCTTTCCTTTCCCGGCTGGCGCGGCCGCCTCTCTGAGACGTCTGGCCGACATGGCCACCCGCCGCGACCGCTGAACAGGCCATCACCCCGAGCAAGGAACTGTCATGGCAAGTCGGTATGCCCCCTCACACGTCGCCCCCACCGCTGCTGCGCCAGGTGGTGACGCTCGTTTCGACGTCGGCCTGCAGCTGGTGGACCGCCACGACGGAGGAAGGAAGCCGCAGGAATTCGAGATGCTGGGGTTGCGGTGGCATCTCATCCCCCAGGTGTTCGCTCCGGTCCATACCGACTCCACCCGGCTGTTCACCGAGTGGCTGCCGTTTCCCGTAGGGGGAAGCTTTCTGGAGGTGGGCTGCGGGGCCGGCGTGACCGCGGTGAGGGCGGCGCTGGCAGGGTGTTCACAGGTCACTGCGGTGGACATCAACCCCGAGGCCGTGCGCAACACCGAGCTGAACGCCGCCCGCCACGGTGTGTCCGGCCGGATGCGCGTGCTGCACAGCGATCTGTACGACGCCTTGGCGCCCGGGGAACAGTTCGACGTGGTGTTCTGGAACTCCAACGTGATCTGCGCTCCAGACGAGTTCGTCTACACACGCCCCATGCAGCACGCGATCTTCGATCGTGGCTACGCCGCGCACCAGCGGTACTTGCGCGAGGGCCTGGCCCGGCTGACCGAGTCGGGTCGCTTGTTCCTGGGGTTCAACAGCCTCGGTGACGCCGGCCGCCTGAACTCCCTGGCCTCCCGGTGCGGTGTGCGGCTCACGGAGCGGGAACAAACGACCCGCCGGGCCGGTGACGTTCCCGTGACGTTCCAACTGCTTGAAGCCGCCGGCGTCCGCGATGAGCGGAGTAGCGCGTGACCGCCACGCAAACGCCGGTCGCCGCCTCGATCAGGCCCCGGCCCAAAATCGTCAGCTACCTCAGGCTCGCCAAGGCCCGGGTGTACCACTACGTCTATGGCTGGGCCCTGGGGCTGCTGCTCCTGCGATCGGATGGTTTCCTCAGCGGCGGCACGCTGCTCGCCATGACTTTCATGCTGGTCGGCACGCTGGCCATCCAGTGGAGCGCGTCAGCAGCCGACGACGTGAGCGGGTTCCTGAACGGCAGTGACGCCCGTAACTACGCGGGCCGGCCACTGGTGACGATGGTAAGGAAACCACTGCTCACCGGTGCGCTGACCTCGCCGGAGGCGATCGGGTTCGCCGTGGTGGCGTGGATCGGCGGAATGCTCACGCTCCTGCTTTCCGCCGGCGTTCTGGACTGGCAGGTTCCCTTACCGGCCCTGGTGGCCGCGTTCGGTGTGCCGGCTCTCGCTGTCCAGTACTCCTGCGGAATCAGGCTGAGCTACCGGCCTCTGGGGCTCGAATCGACGATCTTCTTCACCGGTGTCTGCACCGTGCTGATGCCCTACTGGTTCGCCGCCGGAACCGTAAGCCGCGAGACGCTCCTCATGAGTGCGTTGTTCGGGCTGTGGCTGCTCCTGGTGGTGTCGTACGGAAACGCCTCCGACCGGGCGGGAGACGCTGCCGTCTCCCGGAAAACCCTTGCCGTCATCATGCCGCCCCTGTGGTTCGCCGTCGTGCTTCATGTGCTGGTCGCGGTCAATGCGGTGCTGCTTGTTCTACTGTTCACCACGACACGGCTGGATGCAGGATTCATCGTGCTCAGTGCTCCAGCGGTGGCGCTGCAACTCGGCCAGCTGTACTACGGGGTGTACCGCCGCGAGTTGCGCAAGGCCCGGTTCCTGGTGCTGATCTCCATCGACCTCGGGTTCCTCGGTCTGGCCGCCGCGCTCCTTGCGGGGCCGGCGTCATGAACAAGGGCGTCGGGGACCGGGCTGTCGTGCTCGGAGGCAGCATCGCGGGGACGTTAGCGGCCAGGGTGCTTTCAGAGTTCTACCGTGAGGTCATCGTCGTGGACCGCGACCAGGTAGTCAGCGTGAGTGGGCTGAGGCGCGGGACTCCTCATGCCGGTCATGCCCACGGACTGCACGCCCGCGGCTGCCTCATCCTGGAGAAGCTTTTTCCTGACCTGCTTGGGGACATGCGGCGCGCACAACTGCCGGTGGGGGATCTAGGCGAGCAGCGTTGGTACTTCAACGCCCGGCCGTTTCGGTCCACACGGACCGGTCTGCGGTCGATTACGGCGCAGCGCCCGGTGCTGGAGGAGTACTTCCGCGAGCAGGTCGCCGCACTGCCCAACGTCACGTTCTGGGAGCGGACCGAGCCTCTCGGCTTTCTGTCCACACCGGACGCCAGGCGGGTGACCGGTGTCCGGCTGCGTTCGACGGCGGCAGATGCCGAAGACGCGTTCGATCTCCACGCCGATCTGCTCGTCGATGCCACCGGCCGCGGGTCGCGCGCGCCGGTATGGCTGGAGGAGCTGGGCTACCGGCGACCGGTCGAGAAGCGGATGGCGATCGGTCTGGCCTACACCACACGGCTCTACCGAAGCCGCCCGGACATGCTCAACGGCACACAATTCATCAACTGCATCGCATCACGCCAGTTCCCGCGCGGGGCGTTCTTCGGTCAGGTCGACCGCGAAACGTGCATCCTGTCGCTGACCGGCATCCTAGGCGACCATCCGCCCACCGGCGACGACGGATTCCTCGCGTTCGCCAAGTCTCTGCCCGTCGCTGACATCCACGAGCAGATTCGGCACGCCGAGCCGCTGAGCGACCCGGTCTGCTTCCGCTTCCCGGCGAGCGTGCGCCGACACTACGAACGGCTTCCCCGCCTTCCCGAGCGGTTCCTCGTGCTCGGCGACGCAGTGTGCAGCCTCAACCCGAACTACAGCCAGGGCATGACCGTCGCCGCCATGGAAGTGTTGGAGCTGCACCAGCACCTGTCGCGCGGCACGCCAAGCACCATCGCGTTCATGCGTGACGTCGGGCGGATCATCGACAACCCGTGGTTCAGCTCCACGACGAGCGACCTCAAATACACCGGAATGAAAGGGCGCCGTGGGCTCACCGCACGCATGGGCAACGCGTACGTGACCCGGCTGCACCACGCGGCGGTGAACGACCCCGCCGCCACGAATGCCCTGATGCGCGTCGCAGGCCTGATCGACCGGCCGACCGCGCTCATTCGCCCACGGGTTCTCCTCAGCGCACTGCGACGTCAGGGGTCTATGACAGGGCCTGCCGAGTAGCCGGAACCCCCGGGGCTGCGGTATCACCCGACCGCCATCGCACCGACGGTTCATGCTCCGTAGTACCCGCCTGCCGCTGCTGCGCCGGCCCGTCCGGACGGGCCGGCGCAGCAGCGGCAGAACGCCGGCAGGTACCAGGCCACGCCGTGATCGTTGGACAGGGCCTGTGACATACCAGAGGGGGCGCGGATGGATGCGTCGAGGCGACGAGCCTGGCTGATCGTGGTCCTGGCCATGCTGGCCGCGGTGTGCGCCGGTGTCCTGGCGCCTGCTGCGCTGGGGCAGCTGGCCACCGGCGGCTCGGTGGCCACCGGGATAGAAGCAGCGCATGCCCAGCGGCAGGCCGAGCGGCTGGGTGTTCCCTCCCCGGACCTGTTCCTCGCCCTATCCCGCGCAGGAGCACACCCGGCGCAGCCGCCTCTGGAGGACGGCGTCGAGGCTGTGGCCGCAGCCCTGGCCGGCAATCACGAAGTGGCCGGCGTATGGACCGCCACCGCGCACGACAACGCATGGCTGCGCTCCCGCGATGGGCAGACCATGTTGGTCTCCGCCCGTTTGAAGAAGCCGTCGGACGGGCAGCCCCCGCCTGATGTCTCCCGTCTGATCGAAGCCGCCCGGACCGCGGCCGGCGGCCTGCGGGTGGAAGCCAGCGGTCCGGCTGCCGCCAATGAGGAAATCGACGCTACGAGCGCACGCGACCTCATGCGGGCAGAGCTGATGACGGCTCCCGTGCTGTTCCTGCTGCTGGTCTTCGCCTATGGCTCTCTCGTAGCCGCCCTCCTGCCGGTCCTGATGGCCGGGCTGGCAGTCGGCTGCACCATCCCTGTGCTGGGACTGCTCGCCCAGGTCACCGAAGTCTCCTGGGCAGCGGTCAACGCCGCCTCGGCGATCGGCGCGGGACTCGCCGTCGACTACAGCCTGTTCCTCCTGGCCCGCGTACGGGAGCAGCGCGCACGTGGCGACAGCGCCCAGCAGGCGCTGTCCACCGCGCTGCGCTCCACCAGGCGGTCCATCGTCTTCTCCGCCGCCGCGATCACCACCTGCCTGGCGGCCGCGCTGGTGGTGCCCGTACCGGTACTGCGCGCCCTGTCCATGGCGGGCATGATCGTCGGGATCCTGTCCGCGGCTGTCGCCCTGCTGGTGCTGCCCGCTCTCCTGAGGCTGCTCGGCCCGCACGCCTACGCCTTCGACCCCTTGTCCCGTTGGCGGCGCACTCAGCACGAGAACGGCAGCAGGTTCTGGCGGTCCACCGCCCGCGCGGTCACCGCACGTCCCGTGCTCACCACCGCTCTGGCGGCCGTCCTGCTAGCCGTGCTCGCCCTGCCGCTCGGCCACGCCCGGCTCGGCCTGGCGGACGAGCGCACTCTGCCGCCCTCCGCCCCGGCGGCGGCCGCCGCCCAGCACGTCAGGGACGCTTTCACCGCCCCGCCTGAACGGCTGCTGACCCTGGTCGTCACCGGCCCTGACACCGCCCGAGGTCTGCCCGCCTACACAGAACGGCTGGCCCGCGTCCCCGACGTCATCGAGGTCCGCCTCGTGCGCCCTGCCCAGCCCGCAAACGGACCCAGCAGCACCGGCCGCCCCGACACTTCCGCCGTGCTCCTGGTCGCCTCCGCCGTCGACCCCGGCACCGAGCAGTCGGCAGCTGTCGTACGGGCCGTGCGCGCCACAACGGCGCCCGGGGCTGTTCTGGTGGGAGGCAGGGCCGCAGAGGTCGCCGACACCATCACGGCCGTCCGCACCACCATGCCCCTGTGTCTCCTCCTCCTTACCTGCGTACTCCTGTCCCTCCTCACTGCCTACACCCGCACGATCATCGCCCCGCTCAAAGCCCTCCTGGTCGCCGTGGCCAGCCTGGGAGCCAGCCTCGGAATCCTGGTAGTCCTCTTCCAAGACGGCCACGCCCGCACCCTGCTCGGTGAATTCACCATGACAGGAACCCTCGACACCCCCATGCTCCTGTTCACCCTCTTCGTCACCCTCGCCCTGTCCATCGACTACGAGATCTTCCTACTCGGCCGAATCCGCGAGGAATACGACCGCACCGGCAGCAACCGCACCGCCATCATCGACGGCATCGCCCGCACCGGCCGACTGGTCAGCAGCGCTGCCGCTGCCCTCGCCCTGTCCGCCGTAGCCATGGGCACCTCAGACGTCAGCCTCCTCAAGTTCACCGGCCTCGGCATCGCCATCGGCGCCCTGGTCGATGCCATTTTCGTACGCGGCATCCTCGTCCCCGCCGCCATGGCAGCCCTCGGCCCCACCAACTGGTGGACGCCCGCACGCCGGCGAAAGCTCGCCACCGCTTCCTTCGGCCCGGCCGAAGCTCACGTAGCGGAAGTGGAAGAGGCCTGGTTGGTTCCCGTACGGCACGAGCCACCTTGATTCAGCCCTGCGGGGATGTCCGGGGCCGGCCCACCGACACACGACAGCACAGACCCTGGCCATTGTCGGGCCGTTGCAGCCCTGATCGCCGGACTGATCACCGAGGTGGGAACCGACTTGGCGGCTGCCGCGAGCAGCCTGCGCGGCGTGCCGCCGGAGTTCGAGCCGTGGATCCTCAAGGCCGTCGCCGAGTGCAAGGACCACCCCGAGCTGACGCCCGCGCTGATGGCCGCCCAACTCCAGCAGGAGAGCGGCTTCAGCACCTCCCGCAGCACCATCTCGTACGCCAGCGCCAAGGGCCCGGCGCAGTTCGTGGACGGAATATGGGCGAAGTACCGCAACGACGCCGACGCAACGGGCGCGCCGATCCGTTCGACGTCGGCGACGCCGTGATCGCCCAGGGCCGCTACATGTGCTCCCTGCTCGGCGGCAACGTCCGGCGTCTCGCGCTCGCGGGCTACAACGCCGGCTGGGGCGCCGTCCTCGACTACGGCGGCGTCCCGCCCAAGTCCTTCGCCAAGGGCCAGACCTACTGGTACGTCATCAACATCATCGACCTGATGACGGACTACGAGGGCGCGCCCCTGCTGAACGTCGGCGGCAGCGGGGCCGGCTCGCAGGCACTGCGCCGGGCAGATGCCCGGATCGGCACCCCGTACGCCTACGGAGGCGGCGGACCCGGCGGACCCGGCAGGGGCTTCTGCGACAGCGGCAACGGCTTCCTCCGTGGACGTTGCGCGGCCTACTCCACCGTCGTGTCCTCGCCGGCGAACACCGCCACACGGCCATCCACCTGACGCTGCGCTACCTGGGGCTCGGCACACCCCAACTGGTACAGCTGACGCCCAAGGACGCACGAGCCCTGGACCCTGCGGCACGCTCTGGCCGGAGGCAGGCAGAACCCGACGATCCTGATCCTCCAGGCCGGAGACATCCACTCCGGCGCCTTCGATCCCTTCACCGAGACAACCCGTGCCGCCCGCGGGGCAGAAGCATGGGCACATCGACGTCGGGCCGGGGCGGCTAGGGCGCCGTCGAGGCCATGACCGGGCCGTCGCCCGGTGCCGCGGTGGTGTCCAGCGGCCGGCCCAGGAGGGCGAAGGTGGAGTCCAGGCAGGCTGCGGCGTGGGCCGGGTCGGGGTCGACCTTGCGCATGATCTGCAGGCCCTGGACCAGGTTGAGCAGCAGCCGCGCGCCCTGCAGCGGGGTGACGGCCGGGGCGAGCTCCCCGTCCCGCGCGGCCCTCTCCAATTGCGCCGTGAATGCCTCCTCGGCGTACCGGAGGTTCCGCCGGGCCAGCTTCGCGACCTCCTCGTCGTGCGGCAGCAGCTCGGCGATGCTGTTGACGCTGAAGCACCCGGCGCTGCCGGGCGCCGCGTCAGCGGCGAGGAGCCGGCCCAGGACGTCCCGCAGCCGGGCGAGCGCCGGCCCCTCGTCGTCGAGCGCGGTGTCGAGCAGCCGGGTCTGGTGGTCCAGGTAGCGGCCGAGGGCCCGGATGAACAGCTGGTGCTTGTCCCCGAACGCCGCGTAGATCGATCCGCGGCCCAGTCCAAGCTCCGCCACGAGGTCGCTCATCGCGGTCGCCTCGTAGCCCTTACGCCAGAACAGGATCATCGCCCGGTCCAGGATCGCTTCTTCGTCGAACGTGCGTGGTCTCGCCATGCACCCCACGGTAGCGAAGGTCGGCGGCCGGGGCAGCATTTACTTGACCGCTCGTTCCAGAATGGGCTACGTTATGGAACGAACAGTCCGGAACCCCTAGGCGTAGCCGGGCCCACCTGTGAGATCGACGGCACCGTGGTGCTCCAGGGCGCCCAGAGGCCAAGGTCCTGCTCGAAATCCTGGAGAGGGGCAGCGGCCGACCGCAGCCCCGCCACCACCGCCTGATCCCACCGCACACCAGCACACCGGTGCGCGCACCGCACGCCCCCTACCCTCCCTCCCTCGCACACAGCCGGGCTGCTCGGCGGCCCGGCACAGATTTGATCAAGGAGCTCCCGATGAAGGCAGCAGTCATCACCCAGTACGGCCAGGTCCGCGATGTCGTGCGGGTCACCGACGTGCCCGTCCCCGCCGTCGGCCCCCACGACGTGCTCATCGAGGTCCGCGCGGCCGGGGTCAATCCGGTGGATCACCTGATCGTCAAAGGCTTCCTGAGCGCGGGTGAGCCGACCGAGCCGCTGGTGATCGGCAACGAGCTCGCCGGTGTGGTGACCGAGGTCGGCGGCGAGGTCACCCGCTTCGCGGTGGGCGACGAGGTCTTCTCCCGCGTCGACCCCCGCATGGGCGGCGCCTTCGCCGAGTACGTTGCCGTGGACCAGTCGCTGGTCGCCGCCAAGCCGTCCGGGCTGACGTTCGAAGAGGCCGCCTCGCTGCCCCTGGTCGCGCTGACCGCCCTGCAGGCCCTGACCGAGCAGGCCGACGTTCGGGCCGGAACCCGCCTGCTCATCCACGGCGCCGCCGGCGGCGTGGGCTCCGCCGCGGTCCAGATCGCCAAGCAGCTCGGCGCCGAGGTCGTGGCCACCGCCAGCGCCGGCAGCGTGGAACTGGTCCTCGAGCTCGGTGCCGACCGAGTGATCGACTACCGGGCCGAGAAGTTCGACGAGGTCGTCTCCGACGTCGATGTCGTCCTGGACACCATCGGCGGCGAGACCCAGGAGCGGTCGTTCGGCGTACTCAAGACCGGCGGCACGCTGGTCTCGATCGTTGCCATCGCGGACGCCGAGGCCAAGAAGGCCCAGTGGAACGTCGAGGCACGCAGCTTCTTCATGCGCCCGCACGGTGAGCAGCTGGCCCGCCTCGCCGGCCTGGTGGAGTCCGGGCACCTCCGGCCGATCGTCGAGACGGTCTTCCCGCTCGACGAGGCCCCCGAGGCCCTGCAGAAGGTGGAGCGGGGCGGCGCCCGCGGCAAGACCGTCATCGGCGTCCGCGCCTGACCGCGCCCACGGTCGCGGTGGCCACTGACCGCCCCACGGTCGGCGGCCACCCCTCTCCCCCCGCCGTCGGCGACATGCGTCCCCGTTCTCGCCCGCGCAGCCGAGCAAGCCGTCGTAAGAACGCACCCCTGCGAGAGCCCGCCGTTCTGCCGTACGCGGCTTTCGGCATTCGGCAGGACCCTGGTGCCCGAACGCCGGAACGAAAACGCTGGTAGAGACCATCACGCCATCCCCGGCGTCATCCCAGTAGTAGGACACGAATCCTGGGACTTGGCGGAGGATCCATCACCACGACGGGCACGCCGCGTCCCGAGTCTTCATTCCACGACGAACAGATCGCGTCGGCGTTCTGACCAAGCATGTCATTCGCTCGTTCCGCACGACCCGTTGATCACCACAGGAGCGGGCAAAGGACACCACGTCGCGCCCTGCGGCAGGGCCCTCGCGGACCGAGAGCGCCACGCCCCCTGGCCTCAGGACGCCAGGAAGGACCTCAGTGCGTCGGCGACAGCCGGCGCATCTTCCAGCTGCGGATAGTGCCCGACTGCGGGCGGTCCGGCGAGCTCGATGACCGAGGCCCGCGGCATCCTCGTGCGGATCCGCGCCAGCACGTGAGCACCGCTGACGGGGTCGGCCGGCCCCCATACGAAGAGCACGGGGCCGGGGTACTCCTCCAGGGCGGCCGTCCACCGCCCGGCATGGCGGCTGCGCTCGTCGATGTAGCGCAGCAGCCGCGGCGCGCGCCGGTGGCCGCCCGCCCGGGACGCCGCCGCCCACAACTCCCGTACATCCGCATCGCAGAGCTCCCGCCCCAGCACACCGCGCAGGGCCGCGCCGAACCGGCGGCGCGTGGTCAGGGGGGCGATCAGCGGACCGAGCGGCCCGTGCAGCAGGCGTTGGGTCAGTACCGGGCGGTGCAGGTCAGGGTAGAGCCCGCCGTTGAGCCAGGCCATGCGGGTGACACGTGACGGATCCCGGGCGAGCAGCTCCTGCCCAACGCTGACGCCGTAGTCGTGGGCCACCAGGGCGGTGCGTCCGGTGCCGGTGCGCCGCCACACCTCCTCGACCAGCGTGGCCTGGTCGAGCACCGAGTACGTGTGCTGGCGCGGCTTGTCGCTCTCCCCGAAGCCGAGAAAGTCCAGGGTGGTAACGCGCAGTCCGGCCGCGGTGAGGGAGGGAACGACCGCCGCCCAGTCGTGGGAGGAGGTGGGAAAACCGTGGAGCAGGGTCACGGGTGCCCCGTCCGCAGGACCGTCCTGGCGTACGAAGACCTCATGGGCGCCGACCGGCACGCGGGTACCGCCCCGGATCCAGTGGTCCAGCGGCGGCAGGACCGGAGTGCTCTTCATCCTGCGGCCTCCTCGGTGTGCAGGTGGCCCAGCCCCATCAGCAGTACGCGCAGTCCGAATGCGAACTCCTCAGTCCCGTCTAGGGAGTTGAGGAGGTCTGCATGGCGGCGAACCACTGGATGGGTCTGGGGGGACAGACTGGCGAACAGCTCCGTCATCGCCGCGCGCTGCGGGCCCGTCCGGGCCGCTCCACCGGTGTCGAGTACGGCCGAGCCGATCACGAAGTGGGTGACCGTGAGGTATACGTGCACGGCGGTGCGCGGGGCCCACCCCTGGGCGAGGAGCTGCCCGAGTGCGTGCTCGCGGGCACGCAGGGCGTTGGGCCCGAGCAGCTGGCCACTGGTCAGGGCCGGCACGAGGGCCGGGTGAGCAGTGAGGACCCGGCGGAACTCCCGCGCCCCTTGCTCCAGGCCGGCCCGCCAGTCCCCGTCGAGGGAAGGCAGCCGTATCTCTGCGAGCATGTGATCCACGGTCTCGATCAGGAGTTCCTCCCGGCTCGCCACATGGCGGTACAGGGAGGTGTGGCGCACCTGGAGGTACTCCCCGAGGCTGCGCATCGTGAGGGAGTCCAGCCCGTCGCGGTCGGCCAGTTCGAGCGCGCCCGCAGCGATCCGGGCGAGGGCCAGCCCGCCCGCGCGGGGCCGGCGCCGGTCACGCTCGGCGTAGCGAGCCTGCCACCACAAGGCGGAACCGGGGGCCGCGGGCCGCGGGGCGGGCCCCGCGGGCGGGCGACGGTCGGGGGCTGTTGCCATAGCGGGGCCCTATTCGAAGAGGTCGGGGTCGGTGCGGACGATCTCGTCCCACAGGGGCTGGAAGGAGAACCAGCCTGCGAGCGGAAAGCCGGTCTGGTCACGGGCGTGCCGGGCGGCCTCGGGATCGATCAGCAGGGGTGTACCGGCGGCCTGCGCCAGCAGCTGCGCCTGGGCGCTGCGCTCCATGGAGATGAACCACCAGGCCGCCTCGTCGACGGACTCGCCGACGGTGAAGATGCCGTGGTTCTGGTGGATGACGGCCTTGTGCGGCCCCAGCCCAGCGGCGAGCTGCCGGCCTGCCTCCTCCTCGACCACCACGGCACCGGCGCCGTCCTGGTGAACGGTGTGCTGCTCGTACAGAGCGCAGGCGTCCTGGGTGATCGGATCCAGCAGGCGGCCGAGACTGGAGAAGGCCTTGCCGCGCACGGCGTGTGCATGGGCTGCGGCGACCACATCGGGACGGGCCGCGTGGAGGGCGGAATGGATCACGAACCCCGCGCGATTGACCGGGTGCCGACCATGGCGGACCTGACCCTCGTGGTCGACCAGGATCAGGTCGGAGACCCTGACGTGCCGGAAGGACATGCCGAACGGATTGACCCAGAACATGTCCGGATACTCCGGGTCACGCACCGTTATGTGCCCCGCTACGCCCTCGGAAAATCCGAACCGGCCGAAAATGCGGCAGGCTCCGGCGAGCCGCTGCTTACGGTGCGCCCGCTCTTGGTCCAGGTTGTCGAACACAGGGGGCAGTGACAGCTCCAGGTCCTCCTGGCGCGGGATGAAGACGCTGCCGCGAAGGCCGTCTGCCGTACCGCCCATTGCCGCGCCACTCCCCGCCATGCGTTCAGCAGCTCGTTCCTCCACGCCATCCCTTTCCCTATATGCGTCCACTGGACGCACATCATGCGTCCAGTGGACGCATTGCACAAGGTCCCGGGAGCGTCCGAGTGGGCGGAGCACTTCACGCTGCGGTTGAGGGAGATGGACGGGCGGGCCTCGACCGGCACGCCGTGAAAAAGTTGAATATTATTCACTTTCTATTGAGAGGGTGGGTCGAGCGACCCGAAAGCACCATGAGCAACCCGTCCAAACGGCGTCGCCAGCCGGGGAATCGACCCGTGAGCTGCCGCCGACTCGCTTCACTTCCACACGTCCGACCGCGCACGCGCAGCGCCGGCCAGCGGAACCGTTGCAGCGTGACGGGCGGGGGCGGTGGTCAGAACATGGTGTTGTAGGGGCCGCCATCCCCGGTCGGAGCGGTAACCGTTGGAGAACACCAGCGCGTGGCAGGTGGGGCACCTCCAGGCGCCAGCCGGCTGCGCCGGTCGCAGAGGAGGGTGGACGGGAGGCGCCAGGAGCCCTGCCGGACGGGGCCGCCGGGGACGGAGCCGTGTCGGGCAGGCAGTCGGGGCAGCGGCTGAAGGCCAATAGGCGCTCAGCGGTCCTTGGCCATGCTGATAGGGCTCTGGTGCCGCCCGGGGTCGTCGATGCGCAGCGCCGTGTCGTCGGGGGGCTTGCCCGGCCAGGGTGAGTGCCTGGGCGCGTTGCCACTCCAGGGCGATTGCGCCGGGTCCCCACGCCCACCGCTCACAGCCAGCCGCAGCGCTGCGCCTGGAGGCCCATCTGGAAGCGGTTCTCGGCGCCCAGGCGGGCCATCAGGATCTGGAGCCGGCGGAAGAACGTGCGACGGCTGACGCCCAGTTCACGGGCGATGACCTCGTCGCTCGCGCCTCCGGCGAGGAGGCGGAGCAGTCGACGGTCGGCCGGCGGGAGGCCGACCGGGCGGGTGGCGCGGCCGTGCAGGGGCAGGGCTGCCTGCCAGGTCTGCTCGAAGAGGGCTTGCAGTGCGGAGAGCAGACCGCACGGCTGTACCACCAGCATCGTGTTGTGCACGTCCGCCTCCCTGATCGACAGGGACACCAGCGCGTACGCCTCGTCGATGATCACCAGCTTGACCGGCACAGACGGCGCCACCTTGGCCTGCTCGCCGGCCTCGATGCACGGTTCGATGGCCGTCTCCAGCTGCCCGGGCACCTCCAGCGACGCCCTCGAGTAGACCACCCGCTGCGTCACGCCGCGGGCGAGTGTCGCCAGTGCGTCGTCGGTGGCTCCGGCCAGCGGGAAGTACGGCGGCGAGTCCAGCTGCCGGATCTGCTCGCGGGCGCTGGCCCACGCATGGCGCATCCTCGGGCCGATGGCGTCACCTGTCACCACCTCGACGAGATTGTCGTTGTACGCCGCGAGCCGCTGGCGGCGGAACGACTCAAACGCGCCGCCCACGGTGATGCGCGACTCCTCCAGCTCCGCCGCCCGGTGCCGGGCGAGGATCTCCAGGCCGGCGGCGGGTGGCACCGGCGCCACCACGTCCGCGCCCTCCTCGGCGGCGCTGGCCAGTCCGGCGTCGACCAGCTCGCCGTAGGCCGCGCCGAGCGTGGCGCTGTCCAGTCCGGCCGCCTCTCCGATCGCGCCGAGCGGAGCGGGTGCCAGTTCCAGGAGTGCCAGGTACACGCGGCCCGCCACTGGATCGATCCCCAGCAGCCGTAGGGCCTCGCCCAGTTTCGTGTTCGCCATGCACCGCATTATCGACGCCAGCGAGGCAGGAGTGGCCGATCAGTGCCACTGGCACGACTGACCCTCCCCCGGGCGCCGTCCCGCAGTACCGTCCGGGAGCCGCCGAGGCCTCAGGCGGCAGTCGAACCCATCCGGAAGAAGGTGCACGACGTGGCGAAGGGTCGCAAGAACGGGCTCTACTTGGGTATCTCCGAAGAACTGTCCGCTCTGATGAAGACGGGCTGGGCCGACACCGAACGGTGCGACCTCCCGCTTGACGAGCAGGCTCCGTACGCGGCCCGCCGTCGCGCCGCGCTCTCCGCGCGCTTCCCCGGCGAGCGGCTGGTGATCCCGTCCGGCAACCTCAAGACTCGCTCGAACGACGATACCTACCCGTTCCGCCCGTACTCCGGCTACGTCCACATGACCGGGGACCAGGCCCGCGACGGCGCGCTCGTCCTCGAACCCCGCCCGGACGGCGGCCACGACGCGTACTGCTATCAGCTGCCGCGCGACGGCCGGGACACGGACGAGTTCTGGCTCGGCTACACCGCCGAACTGTGGATGGGCCGGCGTTCCTCCCTCGCCGAGTCCGAGCGCCGGCTCGGGCTGTCCTGCCGCGACGTCCGTACCGCGGCGAGCGAACTGGCCGCCGCCCCTGACGCACCCACCCGCATCGTCCGCGGCATCGACCCGGCGCTGGAGGCCGCCGTCACCACCGACGCGGAGCGCGACGCCGTACTCGAGGAGGCCCTGAGCGAGCTGCGCCTCGTCAAGGACGCGTGGGAGATCGGCGAGATGCGCAAGGCGGTGGACTCCACCGTGCGCGGTTTCACCGACTGCGTGGGCGAGCTCTCCCGGGCGGTCGCGTCCTCCGAGCGATGGATCGAGGGCACCTTCTTCCGCCGCGCACGGCTGGAGGGCAACTCCGTCGGTTACGGCTCGATCTGCGCGGCGGGCGACCACGCCACGATCATGCACTGGACGGACAACGACGGGCCGGTACGCCCCGGCGACCTGCTCCTGCTCGACGCCGGTGTGGAGACGCACACCCTCTACACCGCCGACGTCACCCGCACCCTGCCGATCAGCGGCATGTTCACGCCCGTGCAGCGCAAGGTGTACGACGCGGTGTACGAGGCCCAGGAGGCGGGCATGGCCACTGTGAAGCCGGGGGCCGCGTACCGCGAGTTCCACATGGCGGCGCAGCGGTACCTGGCGGAGAAACTGGTCGAGTGGGGCTTCATCGAGGGCCCGGCGGACCGCGCGTACGAACTCGGTCTGCAGCGTCGCTTCACCATGGCCGGCACCGGCCACATGCTCGGCCTGGACGTCCACGACTGCGCCCAGGCCCGCACCGAGGAGTACGTCGACGGCGTGCTGGAGCCGGGCATGGTACTCACGGTGGAGCCAGGCCTGTACTTCCAGCCGGACGATCTCACGGTGCCGGAGGAGTGGCGCGGCATCGGAGTCCGGATCGAGGACGACCTGCTGGTGACGGCCGACGGCCACGAGAACCTGTCGGCGCGTCTGCCGCGCTCGTCGGACGAGGTCGAGGCGTGGATGGCCCGCGCCGCGGGCTGACGGGAGAACCCGGAAGTCCCGGTGCCTGCTTGGGGATCCCCCGGCGCCGGGTCTTCCGCTGACGCACCACCGACCACACGATTCTCGCGGAGTTGCCCAACGGCGGGCGCGATCGGCGATGACGCGTCGGCAGGCACGGTTCATTCGCCCGCGGCGTCCTCGGCACGAGCACGATGAGCGCGACCCCCAGGATGGCCACGCCGACCCCGCCCATGATGACGGGGGTCTGCCGCACGATCGGGTGACATCTGATCTGGCTTGCCCTGTGGGGTGGGTGGGAAGGATGTCGCTGTGCCCAAGCCCTATCCGGAAGAGTTCCGCCAGGACGTCGTGCGGGTCGCGAGGAACCGCGGCCCGGGCGTGACGGTCGAGCAGGTGGCCGCCGACTTCGGAGTCCACGCGATGACGCTGTGGAAGTGGATGCGCCGGGCGGACATCGACGACGGGACCAAGCCCGGCACAACCAGCCAGGAGAGCGCGGAGCTGCGCGAAGCGCGTCGGCGCATCAAGCTGCTGGAGCAGGAGAACGAGGTCCTGCGCCGGGCCGCGGCCTACCTGTCCCAGGCGAACCTCCCGGGAAAAGGATCTACCCGCTCGTGAAAGAGCTGGCCACGGACGGCATTCCCATCACGGTCACGTGCCGGGTCCTCAAGCTCGCCAGACAGCCCTACTACCGGTGGCTGGAGCGGCCGGTGACCGATGCCGAGGTCGAGCGGGCCGCTCGCGCGAACGCGCTGTTCGACGCCCACCGTGAGGACCCGGAGTTCGGCTACCGCTTCCTGGCAGACGAGGCCCGCAGCGCGGGATCCGGCATGGCCGACCGGACCGCGTGGCGGATCTGCCGGGACAACCGCTGGTGGAGCGTATTCGGCAAGAAGCGTGGCAGGAACAAGAAAGCCGGCCCACCGGTGCACGACGATCTCGTTCGCCGCGACTTCACCGCGACCGGCCCGAACCGGCTGTGGCTCACCGACATCACCGAACACACCACCGGTGAGGGGAAGCTGTATCTCTGCGCGATCAAGGACGTCTTCAGCAAGCGGATCGTGGGCTACTCCATCGACACGCGCATGAAGTCCCGCCTGGCCGTCACCGCCCTGGACAACGCCGTGGCCCGGCGCGAGCACGTCGCCGGATGCATTCTGCGCAGCGATCGCGGATCGCAATTCCAGTCCCGGAAATTCGTCCGGGCGCTCGACCGGCACCGGATGGCCGGATCGATAGGAAGAGTCGGGGCGGCTGGCGACAACGCGGCCATGGAGTCCTTCTTCAGCCTGCTGCAGAAGAACGTCCTAGACCGCCCGACGTGGGCCACCCGCCAGGAACTGCGGATCGCGATCGTCACCTGGATCGAGAGGACCTACCACCGCCGCCGCAGGCAAGCCTCGCTCGGCAGGCTGACCCCCATCGAATTCGAGACCGTCATGACGACACCGGCCCTTCAGGCCGCGTGACCGAACCTGTCACCCGAACCTGCATCAGACCTTCACCCGGCCCTCCCGAGGGGGCCAGCCCGTCATCCCCCTTGCGCGAGTCGGCCCCCCACCCCTCCGCTCGAGAGACCCGAGACAAGAGAACCAGACCTGGGCCAGCGCGCCCCAGCCAGCCGGAGTACGTCGGCAGGCTGCGGCTCGGGCAGCCGCCACGATGGCGGGCGCAGCAGGCGGGTGAGGGAACCTGGGGGGCGCCTGCTCCTCCGATCCATCGATCGCTCGGCGGCTTTCGGCACAGCAGTCGCTGCGAAACGGCTGCTCGCCCCGCTCGGTCGCAGCATATGGGTGTACCGCGGGGGTAGGCGTGGGGCGTGAACGACCAGGAGTTCCAGCGGCCACAGGCCGAGGACCTGCTGACGGGGCTGAGTGTGGATGACCGCCGGCCGGAACAGCCCGTGCTGCTGGACTCCACCGGAGCACCGATCCGTACCTGGCAGGAGAACTACCCCTACGACCGCAAGATCCGTCGGGTCGAGTACGAGCGGACCAAACGGATCCTGCAGATCGAGCTGCTCAAGCTACAGCGCTGGGTCAAGGACACCGGAGCCCGGCTGGTGGTGATCTGCGAGGGCAGGGACGCAGCGGGCAAGGGCGGCACGATCCAGCGGTTCACCGAGCGCCTCAACCCCCGCGGGGCGCGGATCGTCGCCCTGGACAAGCCGACCGAGCGGGAGGCAGGGCAGTGGTACTTCCAGCGGTACGTCGCCCATCTACCGGCAGCCGGTGAAATCGTCTTCTTCGACCGCTCCTGGTACAACCGCGCCGGCGTTGAGAAAGTCCTGGGCTTTTGCACCCCGGAGCAGTACGAGCTGTTCCTGCGACAGTGTCCGGCCTTCGAGGCGATGCTCGTGGAGGACGGGATCCTGCTGGTCAAGTTCTGGTTCTCCGTCTCCCGCGCCGAGCAGCGCACCCGCTTCGCGATCCGCCAGGTGGACCCGGTGCGGCAGTGGAAGCTGTCCCCCACGGACCTGGTCTCACTGGACCGGTGGGACGCCTACACCGAAGCGAAGATCGCGATGTTCCGAGCGACCGACACCGACCACGCGCCGTGGACGGTGGTCAAGAGCAACGACAAACGGCGAGGCCGGCTGGAAGCGATCCGCAGCCTGCTGTGGCGCGTCGACTACGACCGCAAGGACGGGGCAGCGGTCGGCCGCCCCGATCCCCTCATCGTCGGCGCCGCCGACACACTCCTGGAGGCCGGAGAGGAACCCACCGATCTCTCACCCACCCCCCTGGCATCACCCAACCCGCTGACCGGCCCGCCCCTCGGCCCCGGCCTTCACCCCCACCCGCAGCCTCCCCCCTCGGGCCCACGATCCTCTGGCTCCGGCCTGCCGCCTCACCGCTCCAACGGCTGAGCCGACCGACTCGGCCCAGGACCGACCATTGATAGTGGCGACACGCAGTGGCGTGTCACATGCAAGAGCCTGCCTCCATTACGCCAGACGGCCGCCTGAGCCCTTGGATGCATCGCGGCGTCCTGAACCTCGGTGGGGAAGCCGGCGGAGGCGTCATCGCCGATGTCGCAGGCAGCACCAGAGCGACCGGCCGAACAGAGCCAGACCACTCCGCTGAGGATGACGGACGTCAGCACGCGAGCTGTCGTCATCAGGCGGGTCTCCCTGTCGACAATCGGCCGGAGCCAGTCTCCCGGCCGGTGAAAACTGGGCAGGGGTCGACCGCTCGGTTGGATCCGCGCCCGGGATGTCGGATCAGGTGTGCAGGAGGCTGTTGGTGCCGTCGTGGCCGTCGGCGTGGTCCTCGTCGAACCAGTAGTCGCCCGCCGCCAGGTAACGGAAGGAGTGCACGCGCTTCGCCGGCAGGCCGACTGTGACCGCGCGCATGCCGTCACCGCGGGGCTCAAGGGTGTGGGCGCCGGGCTTCCACTTGTTGAAGTCACCGACGACGCTGACCGGACCGGGCGGAATGTCGGCGGGCAGGACGAAGGTGACCTGAGCACGGTCCTTGAGCAGCTTGCGTTCGAGCATGGCGGAGAGCTCCTGCAGACGGGGTGGCTGTTTCGGCTCATCCTGCGGCTCCCATCGCGGGCAGGCACCCGCACACGGCCGCGCGCGGCTCCGGCTTCACCCGCCCGGTGCCACCACCGACGAGCACGGCACGCCCTGACGTCGGCGGCGGCGTGCCCTCGGCCTCCCTTGGAGCCGGGCCGTGACGGTCCTCGATGCCAGAGCGTCCCGGCGGCGTCTCGTGTTGGGCACGCTCCTGCTGATCCCCCTGGCCGTGGCGGTCTCCCGGCTGTACCGGGGCACGCACCACCCCTCCGACGTGGTGGCGGGGGTGCTGAACGGCGCCTGCACTCTGCTCGTCGTGGCGTACGCGGTGCTGCTCTCGCGCCCCGGGGAGACGAGGGCTTCCGCCGCCTCGGCCCCGGCAGCCCCTGGAGGTGGCCTCCCCGCGGCCCGGACCTGCGAGGACGGCGGCACCGCCGGGCTGGGGGCGCGTCGGGCCCGGGCCGTGGTGGTCCGCCATCCGCACGCATGCGGTGAGGGGTCGGCAGCCCGGGTGCGGGCCGTGCTGCGCCGCCACGGATACGAGGACCAGGTGTGGACGCTGACCTCCGTCGAAGACCCGTGCGGCGCCCTGCCCGCGCACGTGGCCGGGGCTGAGACCGAGCTGGTCGTGGTCTGCGGAGGGGACGGCACCGTACGTGCCTGCGCCGACGTGGTGGCCGGTACGGGGATCGCCCTGGCCATCGTCCCCTGCGGCACCGGGAACCTGCTCGCCCGCAATCTGAGGCTGCCCTCCGATCCCGCCGCCGCCCTCCGGGAGGCCCTGTCCGGGCAGCCCATCGCGCTCGACGTGGGCCGGGTACGGGGCGACGGCCTGGCGCCGGCCCGGTTCACGGTCATGTCGGGCGCCGGGTTCGACGCGGCCATGGTGCGGGATGCCTCGGCGCGGCTCAAGGAGCACCTGGGCTGGGCCGCCTACCTCCGTACGAGCGCCAAGCAGGCCGCGACCACCCCTCCGACCCTGCCGGTACGCGTCCGACGAGGCCTTGCCGAAACCCCGCCATGCCCTGGCAGCTGACCAGAAATGAGCACGGACATACAGTCCACTCCGCCCTTCCTCATCCTGCGGCCGACCGCCGACGCCAAAGCCCTCATGAGAGTCCGGTAATCGCAGAGGGTCGGCACGCACACCTTGGGTGCCCATAGCCCCGCCGACGACCGACGCAAATCCGCCGACCAGCCAGAGCGTCCGCCCTCCAGCCTTCTTGGCGCCCACCCCGCGAAGCCCCGCGGCTTGCCGCCCTGCGCCCACTGACGGCCTGGGAAACACCCGCACGGAGGACCCGCGCCTCCTTCGCCGGCGCTGCGGGTTCTCCGTCACCCGGAGCCAGCCCAAGGGTGCGGATGCCTCGGCCTGCTCTCCAGCTCTACGACGGAGCCGACGCAGGGGAACGGTCGCTCATCCCTCGATCAGGTCTCGGTCGAGAGCATGGATCACTCATGTGATCTTCTGTTCAGAAGAGGGCCCTAACATTGGCCCATGTCCAATCTGCCGTCACGGATCGAACTGTGCCCGCTCACCCTCGCCGACCAGGATGAGTTCTGCTCGCTCGTGAGGGCCAGTACCAAGCTCCACATGCCCTGGATGCAGCTGCCCGCGACCGCGGAGGAGTTCCAGGGGTGGATGCGCCGCTTCAGCGACGGCACCAACCTGGGTTTTGTGATCCGCGTTCATAAGACCGGTGCAGCTGCTGGCATGGTCAACATCAACTCGATCATCCGGGGCCGTTACCAGGGCGCGTCCCTCGGCTATGCGGCTTTCGCCCCGTCAGCGGGGCAGGGTTACATGGCCGAAGGGCTCACCGTCGCCCTGCAGCACGCCTTCGACGACCTGCGTCTCCACCGGCTGGAGGCGAACATTCAGCCGGCAAACAAGGCGTCGTTGGCCTTGGTCCAGCGGCTGGGCTTTCGTTACGAAGGCCTTTCGCCCGCCTATCTCTATATCGACGGGGCCTGGCGCGACCACGAACGTTGGTCCATCGCCGCGCCATCCCCCTGGACGCCCGACCCTTCCCTTCCCGAGGTCTAGGGACTTCCGTCGATGCAACGAGGACCTGTCCGGCCGATCATGTGCGGTGTCACTCGACCAACGCTTCGCCGTAGTGACGGTGGAAGAGGGTGAGGACATCGAAGGCCAGTGTCTTGCCGCGCAGGTCCTCGCGATCCGTATGGACCGTCGCGTGCCTCAGGTCGGTGACGTCGACGGCGGTTACGTTGACGGCTGGGTCGTCGAAACTGAAGGTCACCTTGCCGGGCTCGAGATCGGCGTCGTTGAGGATCTCGATCGAGACGCTCTTGCCGGCGGCCATCGCCCTGGCCTTCGGCAGTGGCAGAGGCATGTCCCACGTCTCAATGAAGACTTCACCGGAGAGGGGCCGCCCGACGTTGTTGCACTCGACGAAGAGGTAGTCCATGCTCACGACGTTGGGCGTCAGTCCGCTGCTGTAGCACTCCGACGCCGAATAGTCGGCGACGAGGGGCATCTCGTGGTTGAGGAGTTGCGCCTCCGGGAAATGGCCGCCGCCCGCCGACGAGTTGCTCGTGAACAGCTGCCCCTTCTTGGTGCTGACCACCATGATGAGCCCGTGTCCGTCGCTGACACCATTGCCGAAGGTGTTGCCGCTACCCAAAGTGCTGGGGAAGACCTCCAAGTCACCCTTGCCCATCCCGCCGTCCGGGAAGCGCACGGCCTCGACCAGCATGTCGGCTGCAGTGACGTAGTTGAGTGCCAGGACCTCGCTGTCGCTGTCCAGCCCGATCGGTACGTGGAACGAACCGCCCTTGTCCACGATCGGCTTCTGGTAGCCGGGGCGAGGGGTGAAGCCCTGCTCCAGTGCGGGGGTGAGATCGATGGGCTCGGGCCTGCTGAAGGTGTGCCCTCCGTCGCGGGAGGTGAGAAGGGCGGGAACAAGCCGGCCCTCTCTGAGAAGGTCCACTCTGCAGACGACCTCCTCGTTCATGATCGCGAAGGACGCACCCCCAACCGTCGGCTCATCCACGACGACCTGCTCCGGCCCCGGCTCGGAGCCCTCGACCCGCCGGAGGAAGATCCGCCCTGTGTCGCGACACTTGTAGCCGAGGACGCCGAACGACGGTTCTTCGGACTGGACGAGGCCGATCGGCACCTGACTGTAGGCAAAGAACGGGAAGTCGGCGTTCTGCGCCTGCGTCTCGACTCGGCGCCCTTCGTGCCAAAGTTCGCCCTTTCCCTCTGGCCGGGACACCCACGTCGCGCCGACTTGGCCCGTGTGCTTGTTCAGACTGATGTGGTATCGCCAAATCGGCCCCTCGGCGATGGTGCGGCGCCCCCTCTGGACTTCCGCGGCGGCGGGCTGCAGGTACTCGCTGAGGAGCAACCGCTGCCTCTCCACCGTCGCGGCCCAGGTGAGGCGTCTCATGTCGTCGCGCAGGACGAGCACCTGGGGTCCCTTGAAGTAGCGCGTACTGTCCGTCGAGCGGGCGATCCGTCGCCCTCTGTGGACATTGCCTTCGGGCAGCCAGTGGCGGGGGACGATCTCTCTGGGGAGGAGCTCACCGTCGAAGAAGCGGTCGTCGAGGGCTTGACTCGGCGATCTGCGCCAGTGCCCGTGCCGTTCCGTCAGCTCGTCCTGCTCAGCCCGGCTTACGAAGCGCATCGATTCCTCCACCAGAGTTCAGGCAGCCGAGGGGAGCTTCCCCACACTGCTCACGGCGAGCAGCCGTGACCACACCGCCTGCGCCGCACTTTTGCCCTATGCCATCTTTGATCGAATCGCCACTCTCCGCAACGAGACACTACGGTGGGTAATCAACTAGTAGCTGTCCGGCCGTGCCACGCTTCCACCCACCGCTCCCGCTTGGAGGGAACCCGGCCGACCAACGCCGCGTCGCCCGCTAAGACCTGCGATCCCGGAGAGCGTCGACTCCTGGCTTTGACGCCTTGTTTCGGCCCCACTTTTCCAGCGGCGGGAGCGGGTGCGGTTGGGACGGCTTGAGCTGGCCCGAGGGCAGCTGCGACTACGCCTACAGCGGCCGGATGAGCAACACGCACCATCGCCCTCGGTTCGGGTCCAGGTCTGTGCCACGGGCCACACGCCACCCGCCGCCGGGACAACCGTGCACCAGATGTCCCGCATGAGGCGTCACGCCCGTTCCGGGCTGGTTCCCTTTGCTACTTCCGAGTCACCCATACGGTCATATAGCGTCCGGAACCTCTTGATCCGCTTCAGTGCCCTGCCGCCCGACGAGGACTCATGGTCGCCCATGCCGACGCACCGATCGCCGTACTCCTGAGGCGAACCGCCCGCAACAAGCCATCTCGAATAGCGGACGGGGGAACACTCCCTTGAGATTCCGGCTCATTCGCTCAAACTACGCCTCCACCTACCCGTCCCCGGAAGACTCGGCACCCGCCCCGAGTCCAGCCGTACACACCGCGGAGCCCGAGGTCGGCGAGGGACCCCTGTCGGCCCACGAGATCGACCTCCTGCGTGCTTCGGTCTCGGTGGTCGAGCCGCTTGCCGCTGATATGACGGTCTACTTCTACGCGATCCTCTTCGCCCGCTACCCCGAGGTCCGTCCGATGTTCCCGCCGGGAATGGACGCCCAGCGCGGCCGCCTGCTGCGCGCGCTCCTGCGCATCGTGGACCTGGTCGACGACCCCGGCAGTCTGGTCCGCTTCTGCGGACACCTCGGACGTGATCACCGCAAATTCGGCACGCTCAGCGCGCACTTCCCGGCCGTGGGCGAGTGCCTCCTCGCCTCTCTGGCCCGCTACGTCGGCCCCGCGTGGACCGCGGACATCTCCGCCGTCTGGACCAAGGCGTACGGTGTGGTCGCCCAAGTAATGATCAGTGCCGCCGAGCAGGACGCGGCTGAACGGCCCGCCATGTGGCCCGCCACCATCGTGCACCGCGTCTCGCGCGGACACCGCATCGCCGAGATCACCGTACGACCCCACACGGCCTACGAGTACGCCGCCGGACAGTACGTAAGCGTCGAAACTCCCTGGTTGCCGAAGCTATGGCGCTACTACTCCCCCGCCAACGCGCCCCGCGAGGACGGCACCCTCACCCTCCACGTCCGCGCGGTGGCCGGCGGCGCGGTCAGCGGCGCGCTGGTCCACCGGGCGGTCGTCGGCGACGTGATCCGGTTGGGGCCCCCGATGGGGGACATGGTCCTGGACACGGCCGTCTACAGCGATCTCCTCCTCGTCGCCGGCGGCACCGGCCTCGCCCCGATCCGCGCGCTCGTCGAAGAGGTGGCGCGGCACGGCGAGCACCAGCAGGTCGACCTGTTCCTCGGGGCCCGGACCGGGGACGAGCTGTACGGCGTCGACGACATGCTCCGCATGGCCCAGCGACACCACTGGCTGACCATCAGGGGCGCAGTCTCCCACGAGTACATTCCCGGGCTCCGGGGAGCCTTGCCGGAGGTTCTGGCCGAGTTCGGGCCGTGGTACCAGCACGACGCCTATCTCAGCGGCCCGGCCCAGATGGTCGTCTCGGCCAAGGAGGCGCTCACGATGGCCGGCACCGCGCCCGACCGCATCCATCACGACCCGTTCGAAACACCCGTCCTGTCCCTTCCCTGAGCCAAGAGCCTGCCCGAACCGCCAGGAGAACACCCCCGTGACCTTGCCCCCGCCAGCCTTCGGATCAGCAGGCGAGCACCGGCTGCAGCAACAGCTGGGCACGTTCGCCCGCGCCGCCCGCTTCTACGGGAAACAGGTACACCCGTACCTCACACACGAGATGCGGGACTTCATCGGCCGCCAGACCATGGTCTTCCTCGCCACGGCCGACACCCACGGTGAATCCGACGCCAGCTTCCGCGCCGGGCCGCCCGGATTCGTCCACATCATCGACGACCGCACGCTCGCCTACCCCGAGTTCCGCGGCAACGGCGTGTTCGCCAGCACCGGCAACATGACCGAGAACCCCCACCTGGGCATGCTCTTCGTGGACTTCACCCACCATCACACAGGCCTCCACGTCAACGGCGCCGCCCGGCTCCACACAGACGCCGGCCTGCGCTCCCTCCACCCCAGCCTCCCCACCGGGATCGCACCCGGACGCAGTCCCGAGATGTGGGTCCACCTGAGCGTCGAAGAGGCCTACATCCACTGCTCCAAGTACATACCCCACATGGAGCCCGCTCCCCGACCCGCCGGCCACGACGCCGCGCGCCCCAGGGATCCGGACTATTTCACCGGGCCGCGGAATGGCACGGACCTCCTCGCGCAAGGCGGCGTAGGACCGCCCGGGTGAGCACAGCCTCCTGGCACGGGTACCGAACGCCGAGTCCGGCGCGGAGCCCCGGTCTTCGTGAGCACCCTGATGCTCCAGGACATCCTCGGCGAGCCCCGATGGGAGGCGCTGGGTGCTGGCGAGAAGTCCGGGGGCACGATCACCGCCGCCCTTCCCGAAGGCCTCACCGGTTCGGTGCAGGACATGCAGGTGCTGCTGGTCGAAGGAATCGGTGTCCGTGGCCAAGGCAGCGAATGCCGGGGACCTACATCCACCACGCTCGTCTTCCTGGTCGACGGCAGGGCATCGCCATACGGCCCGAGGCCCTGCGGCCGGCGACCTGTCTCCCAGCGCTGTCCGCCTGACACCAGACATGCGTGGGGTGCCGTCTGTGGACGAACAGCTGGAAACCCTGTCCACAATTTCTGCTCGTACGCCGGATCCCGCACCACACCCGGCGGCAGCACCGCTTCGGCGGCCTGCGCCAGCATCGGCTCCACCGGGGGCCCGAGCACCACAGCGGCTCTCCCTCGCTCGCACCGGCCCCCTGCGGCCAGCCTGACCCGCACGAGGAGCCACGGCCTGGACGACGCCGGACGGCGCAGTGTGAACCGAGTTGTCCTGTGCCAGCGAGGGTTGAGCATTGCCACCGAAGGTTGCCTCATTCTGGAGGCTCAGACCAACGAGAAGGAGGCAGCGATGATCGCGAGGGTGGCCGTGTGGGAACCGATGCCGACTGACGACCGGGGCTGGGTACTGGATGCCGCCGCTGGCACCTCCGGCGTCCATGGCGCCTATCACCTCATCGATCCTGCCACCGGCAATGGACTGTCTGTCGCCTTCTTCGAGGACGAAGCCGCAGCTCACGCCGCACACAAGGCGATCGAGAAGCGCGCCGAGGAGATCGGCTGGAACAATGTCCCGCACCCGGCGCCCGTTTCCCAGACGATCTATCAGGTCGTCCGGCACGTGTAGCGCGGCGCCAGGAAGTGGGTGTGCTCAGGATTCGGTGGCATGCCAGCTTCGATGGCACAGGACAGTGTCCTGTGCCATCGAACCTTGAGCGCGTGCCATCGAAGTTTGAGTAGCTCACCGCGTCTCGTTTTGCTGATCCTTCGCTGGTGGCTCACGGATCGGGGGCTTCCTGCCCGAGCGGTATGCGTGTGCGGGCATGCTGGCTTCATGGTCCCACTGGGGGGAGGCACACAGTGCTGGGTGTTTCGTCCGAAGCGGCACGGCGGGTGGCCAGCGGCCTGCTGCCGCCCTCTTTGGGGGTCGCGGTAGGAGTGGTTATTGTCTCCACGTCTTCCTACCGGGACGCTCCCCAATAGCCGGTCTGGGCTGCGCCGTGGATCGCTCTCACCGGCGCGGCGGGTGCCGTCGCCTCGTTCTGCCTGGGCCGCTGGCAAGAGCTGCCGCAGGGTGAACGGTCGCCCTTGTCGACCATCGCCGTTCCGGTCACCGTACTCGTCGTCGGCGCCCTGGTGGTCGGACGCGTGCCGAGTCTGGTCGGGCACGATTACGGCTGACGAGGCACGGCCACAGTCGCCGCGTGCGTCATCGGTTCTGTGCCCGCAGCGGCCACGGTCTTCGCGATACACCGCGCCGCGCGGTCCGCCGCCTGGCCCGATAACCGGAGCCAGGGTGAGCAGGTGGTCTGGCTGATCGAGCGGCGACGCTCACTGCTGGCGCTCCTGGCCGGCGTTGGCAGCCTGGTCGCGCTCTCCACACTGACTCTCGGTCAAGCTGGCCAGGTACAGAAGGGGCTGGTTGCATCCGGACGGATCCCCGCGGCCATGGCGGAGACCCCCGGGAGCGTCGTGATCGCGGGCGCGGCCGGTTCGCTGCTGATCGGCAGCATCTACGGCGTCGCGGCGGGTGCGCTGTCACGGCGCGGGCAGGCGCGGTGCGCCGAGGCGTTCGACGTCGCTCAGGCGACCGACGCAGCGGCTTTGCTCGAGCGGGTCGAAAGCCGCCAGAAGCTGGAGGAGCTGATCGGCGCGGACAGGGGGGCATCGCCGACCTGCGGTCCGGCCTTCTGGTGCTCACCCCGCTGATCGCCAGTGCCGCGAGTGCATTCCTGCCGCGCTGAGTCTTCGAGCCCCCGGCGGTCCGGGGAACTCGTGCAGGTCAAGCACCGTCGCCCGCACCCCTCACTCAAACTTCGATGGCACGTACTCAAGGTTCAGTGGCACGGGACAGCCCCTTGTGACTGATTCCCAATGACCGTTGTTGTCCCGTCTCCAAGGATCTGGTCCTCGTCTCAGGTGATCTGGCCCGATTCGCTTGCGGTCTCAGGTGACCTGGTCTGCCAGCCTCCTAGATTGCTTCCAGGACACGGTCAAGCGACGCCCGGCCCGCGGGTCCCCATGTCGGCTTGCCGCCTGGCAGGCCCCGCTCCCCGGCTCGGCCCATGAGGATGAGGAAAAGGCTCTTCGCGGCAGCCAACCCTCGTGCGCGCCGGATCATCGCCTCGTCCGCGTGTGCGTACGCGTCGAAGAACCGTGCAGACGCCCCCGTGGGAAGGAGCACCCAGGCAGCCGCGAGATCGACCGCCGGATCGCCGGCGCACATGTCACCGAAATCGATCACGCCCGAGAGCGTCCCGCCCGAGACGACGACATTCGCTGGATGAAGGTCGCCGTGCAGCCATACAGGCGGGCCCTCCCAATCGGGCGCCGCAACGGCCTCGTCCCAGACGTCCCGGACATTCCGGAGGGCAGCGGCATCGCCTCCAGAGGCGACTTCTTTGAGTCCCTTTTCGAAACCGTCCGAGAGCGTTTTGAGGGGAACGCCGCGATCCTGACTGACCGGTGCATCTGCGGGCGCCTTCACATGGAGCGCTTTGAGGAAGCCCGCCAAAGTGTCGGCCGCGCTGTCGTGGCTGATGGGGGCGCGGTCGGCTGGTTCGCCGGGAACCCATGTCGCGATGGTCCATGGCCGCGGGAAGCGTGCGGACGGTTCACCGATCCGCATGGGGGTCGGGACCGGAAGTGGTAGACGCCGGGCCAGGGCGGGCAGCCACCGGTGCTCGTTGCGCAGGAGGGACGGCGCACGCCCCGTGCGTGGCATGCGCACGGCCAACTCGTCTCCGAGACGCCACAGTTGGTTGTCCCAACCGCCGACCACCTCACGCAGGTCCAGTCCTGCAAGGTCCGGATGCTGCTCACGCACCAGAGAGCGCACCAAGTTCTCATCGATCTCGAAGCTGTCCATGATCTCACTCAACCATCGATGGCACGGGACGCTGATTCGCTGACGTGTTGGAAACGGGCTGTCGCTCGTTGGGGTGACGCCTTCCGCGTCCGGAGCAATTGTCAAGACTTGTGGATCAGCTCGGCAATCACGGCCCTTCTGCCCAAGACTCCTCCGCCTTGCCCCATACGGCAGGAGCGGCAGCCCTGAGCGCAGGCGCGCTGATCGCGCGTTGCTCGTCATGCCAGACGGCGGCCAGGAGTGCATCGAAGGGGAACTCGATGTTCGTGCCGTCTTCGAACGAGATCATCACGTGCGTGTCTGGTCCGGCCCGGTGATTGTCCAGCCACTGTACGTGCGCCACGACAGGCGTCAACGTGCCGCCAGGGCCAACAAGGCGGTAGCCCTCCTCCACCCCCTGCGACCGTACTGGCAACAACGCCGGCTGACGCTTCGCCGCCCGCTCATCCCGGTAGTACCTTGCCATTTCGCCAACTTACCCATCGGCGCAACGGTCAAGACTTGCAGGTCGGTTGAGGTGGATCATGCTGCGAGGCCCTCGGGGCGTTCGACAAGGCGACCGTTCTCGAAGCGGGCGCCAGCTCGAACGAGCGCGACGAGATGAGGTGCGGTGACCGCTCGCCAACGGGCCTGGGCGGACTCCACGAGCTTGAAGACCATCGCGAGGGCGGCGGTGGGGCTGCCGGCGCCGCGGGTGACCTTGGTCCGGAGCTTCACGGTGCTGAAGGTCGACTCGAAGCTCTCTTGTCAACCGGTTGCGGGGAGAGAGCTTGGCCAGGTGCGGCGACGGGCCTCGTCTTTCCACATGTGGCGGATGATGACGTTGGCGAGCTGACGTTTGTGAGCCCGGCGGGCTTCGCGTTTCGTTTTGTTCTCCGCGATCTTCCTCGCGACGTAGGAGCGTGCCGGCTCATGGCACCTGACCTGCGTGACGTGCACGATGTGAAGGATTGCCGGGCCGGTGACGGCGGCTCGCGGGCACAACAAAACAGTTCGACATGGAATGTTTTGATGTCGAAATTATGTCACGCCGGAACGCTAGGGCGCATGCCGCCCCATGTCAAACAGTTCCACGTCAAAGCATTTGGTATCGTCGCCGTATGAACGACGCCGTGGACGGAGTCATCGAGCGGTGGGCGGCCATCCGCCCCGACCTGGACACGGCACCTGTGGGGGTGGTGCTCCGGATCTTCCGCGCCTCCCGGCTCCTGGAACAGGGCATCAAGGGCTACTTCGAGGCCAACGGCCTGGAGCCCTGGGAATACGACGTGCTCGCCACCCTGCTGCGCGCCGGCGACAGTGCGGCGCTGCGGATGAGCGACCTCGCCGGCGCCGCGATGATCAGCCCCGGCGCTCTGACCAACCGCATCGACCGGCTCGTAGCCAAGGGACTCGTCACCCGGGCCACCGACCCCGACAACCGCCGCCTGGTGCGCACCACCCTCACCGACGAAGGCCGCCGCCTCGCCGACGGCCTCATCGAAGGCCACATCGCCAACGAACTTGAGCTCGTCCGGGCCCTCACCCCGGACGAACGCACGCAACTCGCCCGCCTCATGCGCAAGCTACTGCTTTCCCTTGAGGACTCCCCCTGAAGCGACTACGAGTCCGACGCGTCTCGGGCTCGGTTCGGACAGCAGGAGCGCGGCGGGCCATGCACTCGCCGATCCGCCCCGCAGACCCCGCAAACGCCGAGATCCCGCCCGGTCTTTCGACCGGACGGGATCTCATGACGGTCTCGGGAGCAACCCGTGAACTGTCGTTGAGTGGCCGGGGCGGGATTTGAACCCGCGACCTCTGGGTTATGAGCCCAGCGAGCTGCCGACCTGCTCCACCCGGCGGCCTCCACCGTAAGACGGCAGGATGCGCGGGTGCGAGCGAATATCCGGGCTGCTCCGTTGCCGTGGGCGGGCTGCTCCTACGAGCTGGTGGACCGGGCTCCTCCCCCACATCCGGCCGTGTGTGCCTGCGCTTGCGCTTCTCGGCAGTCGGGGTCGTGACCGCGTGCGGTCTCGGGTTCGGTGCTGCCGGCCACGATGAGAGCGAGGAGGACTGAGGCGGCCTCGCTCTGGAGGATTCGGACGGCCTGACGTAGCCGCTTGGGGTCGGGGGCGGGATGGACAGTGCCACGCATTCCGGGTTGGGCCCTGAGGTGATCGGGACCGCCGCGCACAACGTGCCCAGGGCGTACTCCTGGCGGTCCAGGAGAGGCGCCATGGGGTGCTGGGTGTCGAGCTGGTGGAAGAGGGTTCGTTCGCTGGTGATGGTGTGGGAGGTGAGGCGGATGATGCCGTGGCGGGTCAGGTGGTCCTTGCGTTCGGTGTAGCCGAGTTGGGCGAGGAGGCCTTGGCCGACGGCGGAGGCGTGGGCGGCCGCCCGGAAGTCGACCCATTCGCTGACCTTGGGTGCCTGGGGTCCGTCCACGTACTGGGTGATGGCCACCTCCCCTTCGGTGTAGCGGCCGACGTACACGGCTGCGCCGACCGCATCGCGTACCAGGGCGAGGGGCTGCTGCAGCTGGCTCAGGCCGTTGGCGCCGGCCGCGCCTGCGGCACCGGTCAATGCGAGCGCGGTCCCGGCCGCATAGGCGTTGAGGCCGATCGGCTTGGCCAGGTTTCCTTCGACCAGCATGGCCAGGCTCTCGGCGAGAGCGAGTTGCGGCAGTTTGGTTTCGCGGGCGATCTGGATGGAGCTGACCCCGCCCCAGTACCGGGCGATGACCTCCAGAACACGCAGCGCCTGGTGGACGCGGGCCAAGGCGTCCGGAGCGGGGCGGGCGTCGGGTACCTGTTGCGCAGCGTGGGTGAGTGAGGGCGCGCGCAGGGCCATCGGCGCCCACGTTGAGGGATCGGGCAGCGAGTGCATGCCCGAGAAGTCGGCCAGTGCGTTGCCGGTCTGGGCGGAGGGGAGGAGCCAGACATAGGCGACGCCGTGGCGCACCGGCCCGCCCACCGGCCCTGCCTCAGCGGTGGGCGAGGGGTGTGTGCAGGCGGCACGACTGCGGCGGTGTGGTCCGGAAGCGGCGGCCGCCATCGCGGCCCCCGCTACTCCCCCGGACGGCCTACGCCCCGCGCGGCCACTGAGCCGGCCGCCCCGGCATCAGGCCAGGGCCTGGACGGCATACACCGCCCCCAGGGCGCCCGCGAGGGCGCCAAGCAGGAGCCGGAGCGCGGTCTCGGGCAGGTGCGGTTGGAGACGTGCGCCGAGGTAGCCGCCGATCAGCCCGCCCAGGCCGCAGGCCAGGCCCAGCCACCAGTCGGGCGCGACGGGCCCGGGGCTTGCCAGGGCCAGCAGCGCGTACGTGGTGGCCCCGGCGACGGAGGTGGTGAAGGTCGCGGCGAGGGTGGCCGGCGCGATGCGGGCCATGGGCATGCCGCGGGCAGCGAGGACGGGCCCGAGCAGGGAACCACCGCCAATCCCGTAGATCCCACCCACCACCCCGACCGTGAGGGCCAGGGCGGCGAGCGCGGGCGCCGACGGCTCGACCAAGTCCGGCCGCCGCCGGGCAGGGCGCAGGGTACACAGGCACAGCCACGCGCCGAGCGGGAGGAGGAAGGCGGCGACCAGGATACGGAAGACGGCCGGGCCGGGGAGGGCGAAGACGCGGATGGCGGCGCCTGCGATGACGCCGGGCAGTGTCCAGGCGGCGAGGCGCCGGGCCAGTCCGCCGCGCAGAGCGCCGTCGCGGCGGTAGCGCCACAGTGCGCCGGGCCCGGCCACCACATTGAACAGCAGGTTCGTCGGGGTGACCGCGGGGCTCGGCACGCCGAGGACGCTGAGCTGGACCGGCAGGAGGAAGACCGCCCCGGACACGCCGACCGGAGCGGTCACCGTCGAGATCAGCAGGCCGGCCGCGAACCCGGCCCAGATCGTCCACTCCACCGCTGCCCCCGCCGCTCCGTGATCGCCCGGTCAGTATCGACGGAGCGGGCGGCGGCATCGTGATCCGGCAACGAGATGTTCACGAGCAGCAGGTGCAGCCCGGCCTTCAGCCCGCAAGGAGCTGGTCCCCGACACGCAGTTCGGTGGGCGGGCAGTCCACCGCCACATGTCCCGACGGAACCTGCACCGCATCCTGCCCCGCGCCCGGCGCCCGCGCCGCTGCCGACCGTTTCCCCGCCCTTTCACACGCCACGGTGCGCGCGATCCACTGAAACCCGCCCGCGTCCGTGAGATGCACCACGAGCGGGGACGGGTAGAGCCCGACAGCCTCACCGCGCGCCTGCCGGTCACGGTCGAACACCGCCTCGCCGACGTTGAACCGGGCGCCGCCGGTCGCTGGTGGCCTACCTGCCCGCAGCGCTTCATGAGCACCTGCATGTCCGTGACGACCGCCCCGCGCAGCGGGCCGGTCGCCGCATCACGTTGATGGACGTATTCCTGGCACTGCGCGCAGTCGGGCGGGGCGGTGAGGAGGGCCGGGGGAAAGAGCCGGATGGCTTCTCGGTGGGCACGGGTGTGGTCGGTGGTTGCTGCTACGGTGCACCCCGTTCGCGGGTCGGGCCGGTGCCTATACCTTCGGCCCGCCAAAAGGCGGCGGGCAAGGGCATTCACAGGGGCAAGATCGCCCCATGGACATCGGGGAGTTGATCCGGGAGCTGCGCACCGCGCACGGTTGGTCCCAGGTCCGCCTGGCCGACGAGATCAACCGAGCCGAGGGGACGACTCTGACCCGGGAGTACGTCGCCCGGTGGGAGCGCGGGAAATGCGCCCCGCGCGGGTTCTACCTCGCGGCGCTGTCCCGTCGCCTCGATGTGCCGCTGTCCGTGCTGGAGGACCCCATGCTGCGACCCGGCGGCCGCCGCGATCGCGAGTTTCTGACCGATGTGGCCGGCTCGGCCATAGCCCCCGTGGTCGCCTCCGACCTCCTCGCGGGCGGGCCTTCCGTGGAGGCGTGGGAGGACAAGCTCACCGCGTACGGCACCGACTACATGTCCATGGGCGCAGCCGACATCCAGCGCCGCGTCGCCGGGGAACTGATCGTCATCCAGCAGCAACCAGTGACCTGAGTCTTAGGTTTGGCTTTAGTTCGCTATGAGTCGTCCGGGTCCGAAGATTCCGCCGTTGTCGGTGACCGATACCCAGCGAGCTGTGTTGGAGGGCTGGTCATGTCGTCGCAGGACGGCCCAGGCTCTGGCTCAGCGGTCCCGGATCGTGCTGGAGTGCGCGGACGGGCACTCGGTGATGGAAGTGTCGCGCCGGTTGCGGATCGCGCCCGATACGGTCCGCACCTGGCGGCGGCGCTTCATCGAGCACGGCCTGGACGGGCTGGGTGACGAGCCTCGGCCGGGTGTCCCGCGGAAGATCACTG
Source organism: Streptomyces sp. NBC_01351 (assembly GCF_036237315.1). Taxonomy (GTDB): domain Bacteria; phylum Actinomycetota; class Actinomycetes; order Streptomycetales; family Streptomycetaceae; genus Streptomyces. The sequence continues at coordinate 98,987 of NZ_CP108356.1, forward strand.
ACGCCGATGTCGAGCGGGTGATCGTCAAGACGCTCGAGGAGACGCCGAAGAACGCGACGCATTGGTCGACCAGGTCGATGGCCGCGGCGACGGGGATGTCGCAGTCGACGGTTTCACGGATCTGGCGGGCGTTCTCCCTGGCCCCGCATCGTTCGCAGACGTTCAAATTGTCGACGGATCCTCTGTTCATCGACAAGGTTCGCGATGTGGTGGGTCTCTACCTCGACCCGCCGGAGAAGGCTTTGGTCCTCTGCGTGGACGAGAAGTCGCAGATCCAGGCCCTGGACCGGTCCCAGCCGGCGCTGCCGATGATGCCCGGCGTTCCCTAGCGACGCAGTCACGACTACATTCGCGCCGGCACCACCACCCTCTTCGCGGCGCTCGAGGTCGCGACCGGCAGGGTGATCGGATCGCTGCACCGCCGCCACCGGGCCGCCGAGTTCAAGAAGTTCCTGGCCAAGGTCGACAAGGCGGTCCCCGCCGGCCTCGAAGTCCACCTGATCCTGGACAACTACGCGACCCACAAGACGCCCGACATCAAGAAGTGGCTGCTGGCTCACCCGCGGTTCCACCTGCACTTCACGCCCACGAGTGCGTCGTGGCTGAACCTGGTGGAGCGCTGGTTCGCCGAGCTCACACAGAAGAAGCTCAAGCGTGGAGTCCACCGCTCCGGCCAGGCTCTCGAACGCGACATCCGTTCATGGCTGGCCGACTGGAACGACCAGCCCAGGCCCTTCGTCTGGACGAAGACAGCCGACGAAATCCTCGACAAAGTCGCCGCCTACTGCCACCGAATCTCTGACTCAGGTCACTAGGAGTACCCGGGGTGCCCGAAGGTGCCCGGCGCGGGGAGACCCTCGCGGTTCCGGCCAGTGCTCAGGCGGTGCACTGGCCGGACCTGGTCCTGATGCCGCCCGGCGGCCCTGTGGTCGCCCTCGAGGTGGAGCTCACCCCGAAGTCCCGGGGCGAGCTGCAGGTGATCCTGCGTGCCTACCAGCGGGCCCGGCGCCGGGTCTTCTACCTCGGCACCGCCCCGGTGGTGCGCCAGTTGCAGGGCCGCCCGGCTCGGACGGGCAGCGCGCCGACGGCATCGCCCAGGACGTCGGACTGCTCCCGGCCCGGGAGCCGGTACCAGGAGTCGGCGGCCTGCTGCAGATCCGGTCGTTTGCGGCGAACGACCAAACTGTCGCCCGCCGGGTCGAGCGGCGCAGTTTGGACTTTGCCCGTGCCAGTCCGTCGGGGATGGTCGGGTAGTTGAGTACTTGAACTCGGCCTCCTCCAGGAGAGCCCGCCCCTTCGTGAACCCCGGCAGCTCGTGCCGCGGCACGACGACGCCGCGCCGGTGGTAAGCCTCCAATCTCGTCGCGTTTCCAAGCAAGGAAGCACGGGTCGTCATGGATTCGCATGGACATCGGCTCCTCCGATCCCTGGGGGTCCGAGGCAGGGGCCGGCCAGCCGTGAACGGCCGTGATCTTGCGATGACGTCACCCGCGTTCCCCCCGGTGCCGGGCAGAGCTGCCCGGACGCGGTCACCTCCGTCTATCTCCCGTAGCGGCGGCCTCTTGCCTCACGGGCTCTTGAACAACCGCCCGTGCCCGTCGGTGCCGCTGCAGGGAGCGGCTTGTGGCGGCCCGGAGCCCGCACGAACGCCCCGGGCGGTCACTTTCCCTATCTGTTGCCGGAGGTGTCGCACAGCGCGCGGTCGACGAGTTCGCTGGCGGCCTTGTGCTGCCGGAGCGCTTTATCGAAGTCGTTGAAGCTGGTGGTCATGGAGACGGTGACGGTGCGGCTGCCGTCGCCGGTGGCGCCGTTCAAGGTGATGTAGCCGGCCTCTCCTCCTTCGTGGCTCCAGTAACTGCCGCCGCAGGTCAGAGGGCGGTTGACCAAGCCGAGGCCGTAACGTCCGCCGGGCCAGATCGCCTCGAGCCGCTTGTCGACCGGGACGGTGTTCCGCATCTCGGCCATGCGCGCCTCGGACAGCAGCTTGCCGCCCAGCAGCCCCTGGAAGAACCGGTTGACGTCCGCCGTGGTGGAGACATAGCCGCCGAGGTCGGGGACGATCTGTTCGGTGACGTCGGTCCGTTCGCCGGAGGCGAAGACCTGGTAGCCGTCGGCGTGCGGGCGACGAAGGGTGGGCGTGGTGCCCGGCAGATAGGTGTGGTTCATGCCGAGCGGTTTCAGGATCCGGCTCTCGACCTGCTCCTGCCACGGGCGGCTCGTGGCCTTCTCGACGATCATGCCGAGGACGACGTAGCCGGTGTTGGAGTAGCCGAAGCCGGTACCGGGCTGGAAGTCCGGGTGGTGCTTCATCGCCCGGGCGACGATCTGTTCGGGGGTGTAGGTGTCGTAGCGGTGCTTGTAGTACTCCTCCGGGGTGTCGAAGCCGGGAAGATCATCGTGGAGGCCGCTGGTGTTCTGCAGGAGCTGACGGACGGTGATCTTCCGTCCGTCGTTGCCGTTGCCGTCGATCACTCCGGGCAGCTGGCGGTCTACCGTGTCCTCCAGTGACAGCCTGCCCTCGCCGACCAACTGCAGGACCACAGTGGCCATGAGTGCCTTGCCGGTGCTGGCTATCCGGAAGTAGCCGTCGCGGGGCACCGGGCGGTTCGTGCCCGCCACGGCGACGCCCGTGGCGGAGACCAGATCCCGGCCGGAGGCAGTGGTCACCCGCGCCTGGACGCCAGTGATTCCCAGCGCCTGGAGGGCAGAGGTGTCCCGGCGTAGGTCGTCCTGCTGGTAGCCAGGCGCGGACGTCGCGGCCGCGCTGTCCGAGGGTTGGGCAGCTGTGGCCACACCGGCTGTGCCGAGTGCGACCGCCGCGACGGCCAGCCACCCTCGGCCGATGCGGCGACGCTGCTGGGACGGGCGGTGCTTCGGCGCGGAGGCCGGGGTTGTGAATCTCATGGATCCCACGCTAGGTAGGCGTCAAGCTGCAAGTCGGTACCACAGGCGGCCGATTGGAACCTACAGCCGGCTGTAGTGCCGCAGGGGCGCCCGGCACGTACCGTGGCGCGTCCGAAGGCCGCTCCCGGTCCCGTACGACAGACGAAGGCGAGCCAGTGCACGGTGTATACGGCAAGGCCCGCGCACGGTTGCTCCAGGCGTTGGTCCAGTCCTTGATCCGGGCCGGGCGCAGCGGACGCTACCTGCTCGGCACCCTGATGACCGCGACGGTGACGCTCGTGGCGGCGCCACTGCTGTGCGTACCGTCACTGGCAGCTCCCTGGGCGGAGCGCCACCGCCGCCGGGCCGGGGCGCTGCTGGGCCGGCCGGTGGAGCCGCGCCCACGCTCCCTGCGACGCGACTTTGGGTGGCTCGTGACGCAGGTGGCCACCGGCATGCCCGCGGGCGTGCTCGCCCTGCTGTGCCTGGGCAACCTGCTCCTCATCCTTGGCATCACCGTGGGGTGGTGGGCCTTCCCCACGTCGGATCCGGCACGGCTGCCGCTGCTCGGCGTCCGTATCGACAGCTGGGCCCTCGCGCTGACGATCAGTCTGGCGCAATTCCTGCTCCTGGCGGCGCTGGCGACCATCGCCCTGCCACCGCTCGCCCGGGCGCACGCGCGGTGCTGCCTGGCAGTCCTGGCACCGACTCCCGCGGAACAACTGGTCGCACGCGTCACCGAACTCACCCGGACGCGCACAGACGTCCTGCAGGCGCACGGCGCTGAACTCCGCCGGATCGAACGCGACCTGCACGACGGCACCCAGGCCCGGCTGGTGGCCATCGCCATGCGGCTTGCCGTGGCCCGGGAGAGCCTTCCCGACGACCCCGACACGGCCGCTGCGCTCGTACAGCAGACCCAGGCCGAGACCGAGGAGGCCATGACCGAGCTGCGCTCCGTCATCCGCACCATCTACCCTCCGATCCTGGCCGACCAGGGCCTCGTCGGCGCGCTCCACACCCTGGCCACCAGGGCCGGCGTGCCGACCCGCATCGACATCGGCCGGCTCGGTGAGGTCCCTGCCGCAGTCGAGGCGGTCGCCTACTTCGCCGTCACCGAGGCGCTGGCGAACATCGCCCGGCACAGCCGAGCCACCAAGGCCGCCGTCCACGTCACCCTCAACGGCGCGATGCTGTCCGCAGAGATCACCGACGACGGGACCGGCGGAGCGGACGCATCCAGAGGCAGCGGCCTGGACGGAATTCGCCGCCGCGCCGCCGCCCTGGACGGCACCATGAAGATCAGCAGCCCGCCGGGCGGGCCGACCACCATCACCGTGGAGCTGCCGTGCGTGTAGTCATCGCCGAGGACAACGTCCTGCTGTCCTCCGGACTCGAACTCCTGCTGGGCTCCCAGGGCTTCGAGGTCGCCGCAATCACGGATGACGCCCCCGGCTTCCTCGCCGCCGTCGAGACCCACCGCCCGGACGTCACCATCGTGGACGTGCGGCTGCCCCCGACCTTCCGCGACGAGGGTATCCGCGCCGCCCTCCGGGCCCGCCGCGACCGCCCCGGACTTCCCGTCCTGGTCCTGTCCCAGTACGTCGAGCAGGAATACGCCGGCCGCCTCCTCTCCGACACCCGCGGCGGCATCGGCTATCTACTCAAAGACCGGGTGAGCCGTATCGCAGAGTTCACCGACGCACTGCGCCGTGTGGCCGCCGGCGGCACCGCCATGGACCCCGAGGTCATCGCCCAGCTCCTCGCCGGCCGCGGCGATCCGGTCGACGCCCTCACTCCCCGCGAACGCGAGGTCCTGGCTCTGATGGCCGAAGGGCACGACAACGCCACGATCGCCCAGCGGCTTTTCATCACCGGCAACGCAGTCCACAAACACATCGGCAGTGTCTTCCTCAAACTCGGCCTGTCGGCCGGCGACAGCGGCCACCGCCGGGTCCACGCCGTCCTGGCCTACCTCCGCCGCCACGGCGGCACCGAACCCAGCCCCTGTTGAGTGATCGACCGATTGATGAACAAGATCGGTAAGCAGCAGAGTCAGCCGGGGCGACGCCGGATCATGCGCCCGGCGGGCGCCTGGTCCTCCACGTCTTCGCGGCCCTGGCGGAGTTCATCCGACGGCGAGGAGGTGATGAGCTCGACCATGTTGCGGCCCAGGCGGTCGAGCATGGTGACGGTGAGGGTGTCAGCCGGGCGGAGGGTGCTGGCCCTGGCCGCCGGGATGGACCACCACCCGCTGCCCTTCGGAGGGCACGCGCGCTCCCGGGTCTCGGGCTGGACCACGCGCACGCTGGCAGCCAAGCCGCTCAGAAAGACCACCCCGGCCGTACGGCTCGCCGCCCTGTTCCTCGCCACCCACAGCTCCCCGCACTCCAGGGCACGCTGCCGCCAGACCTCCCCGAAACCTGCCGAGCGCGTCCCGGCCACCCGCCTGCCACCTCGCCCACCAGTTGTCCACGGCCCTGACCGACGCCCTGAACAAGGCCGCGACCTCCGCCCGGTCCCGCCCCTCCACCAGCGCGGACACCGCCGGCAAACGCACAGCCTCCTGCGCGTCCGGCGACCACGTCCGCGCATCCCGCACCAGATCACTCACACACAGCCAACGAGCCCGAACCCAAAGCATTTCGGATCAATACAAGGACCGTGACGACCGGACGTGGGTTAATGGCACCTGCACGAAGAGCTGCTGAGATGAGGAAGCTGTCATGAGTACGGGAAGATGGCTGTGGGTCTGCCTGCAGCGCTACGTCATGACCGTCGCTGTCGGCTGGGTGGCCGCGGCCCTGGTGCTGCCCGTTCTGGGCGACGATCCCTTCTGGGCGTCGTTCGGCGCGGGGCTGGGAGCGGGGCTGATCGTGGTGCCGCTCCTGACGGTCGTGACCATGTTCGTACTCGTCCTGCTGGCCGGTCGGCGGTTCGAGCCGCCGACCGGCGGTCCCTCGCGGATCCGGGGCGGCTGGCTGATCGTGTTGCCCCTGGTCCTGCTGCTGCCCGTGGCCCTGCTCGTGCCACTGCAGTACCTGATCGTGCTCGGCGCGCAGCTCGTGTACCTGGTGTGGGTGCTGCCCTGCCAGGACGCCCGCGACACGGCGGACATGCTGCGCTCGCTCGCCGACCCGGCCGTCCCCGCGGAGCAGCGGGCCCGGATGGCACGGGCGGTCGCGGGACTGCAAGGCAGGCCGGTCGTCGAAGCCCTGGTGCAAACCTCGGCCGACGCGGAGCCCGAGGTCGCCGAAGCGGGTCTGGAGACCCTCTGCACCATCTGGCGGCGCGACGGAGTCGTCGGCGAGGACCTGCTGCTGAAGCTCGACCCGCAGGCCCAGGACCACATCCGGGCCCTCGGCGTCAGGGTGCGGAGCCCTTGGTGAGCGGCGGCGATCCGCCGCGCATGACACGGGCCCGGCCCTCCCGAGACCACTCGGGAGGGCCGGGCCCCTTTTCTCTTCCCGGGTCGAGGACACTGAGCCTTTTCCAACCTCAGGTTGAGGCGTAGTGAAGGACGAGAACGGTCTTCACGATGTCGGTGATTCGGTTGTGTTGCAGCGGAGCTTTCGCAGGAGGCGCCAGCTTTTGAACGTGGCCATGGTCTGCTCGCCGATGCATCGGATCTTGGCGTGCCTGCTGTGGCGGAGGCGTACTGGCCGGCGGCTGCGCCCGCGCGGAGACGACGGGGCCGTTCCCGGTGACACGCACCGGGGACGGGCCCCTCGCCCGTTCGTTCAGGAAGCCCGGATCGCCCGGTCGATTTCCGCACCGGTACGGGCCACGACGACGGGCCACTCGTCCCTGAGGGAGGCGGGCAGAAACTCGCGGTCCTCGTCCCGCTGGATCATGGTCGGCCCGCCCGGGATGACGAGCACAGCATCCAGCCGTTGCAGCAGGACGGCCAGGAGGTCCATGATCCCTTCCCCTCCGAAGCGGTTGAAGGTGATTCCGGTCGGGTTGTTGAAGTACACACCCGCTTCCTCCCCCTCCGCCGTACTCACCAGCAGGAAGTCCGTCTCGGGGTCCCGCACCACCGCATAGGGGCCGAGGACTTCCCGCGCGGCACTCATGTCCAGCGTCGCCGGCTCACCGTTCTCGAACCGCCACACGAAGATGTCAAAACTCATGGAGTCCTTTCTAACCTCAGGTTGAGGCGTGGTGAAGGACTACGACGGCCTTCACAATGTCGGTGATCCGGTTGGTGCTGCAGCGGAGCCTCCGCAGAAGGCGCCAGCCCTTCAGGGTCGCCATAGCCTGCTCGCCGAGACAGCGGATTTTGGCGTGGGTGCTGTTGTGGCGCCGCTTCCAGCCTTTGAGCCGACGGCCCCGGAACGGCGCCCGGACGATGCGCCCGGCGCCCTGGTAAGCCTTGTCCGCCCAGCACTTGACGTCCGGCTCAGTGAGCGCATCGATGATGCCGTGACGCCGCGCGGCGGTAAGGTCATGGGCGGGCAACGCCGGCGAAGCCCACAGCAGTCGGCCGAACGGGTCGGTGAGGACCTGGACGTTCATGCCGTGGCGTTTGTGTTTTCCGGAGTAGTACGGGGTGTCGGCGGTAATCCGGTCGATCGGCAGCAGGGTGCCGTCCAGGATCACGAAGGCTTTCGCCCGTACGGTCTTCATCGCCTCGGTCAGGGTCGGCGCGGCGGCGGCCAGGACGTCGATCACCTCACGTATGTATCGGTACACGGTCGCGACGCCGAAGCCGAACCCGGCGGCGAGCCGCGCGTAGGTGTCCCCGCACCGCAGGTGGGCGAGGACGAGCAGGGCCTGACGGCCGACAGGCAGCCGTCGCCACCGGGTCCCGATCTCTCGCTGCCGGGCACGGAGCCGCGTGGTCAGGTAGCGCAGGGTGCCGTCCGACAGATCGATCGACGAGGGGTAGGCAAGCACGCGAAGCTCCTGGCGGACACGGGTGATCTTGGTCAACAACCCGTCTACCAGGACCTTCGTCGCTTCGTACAGTTTGCAACCTCCAACACCTGACCGCCGCAGTCAGGTTGGAAAAGGCTCAGTGTCGGGTGCCTCCCATCGGCGGCCACGAGCGTGTCCTGGAAACAGCGGGTGCACTGCACAGTGCGATCTTCCAGGCCAGCGAGCTCGGGGGCGAGGCGCTCCAGGCACGCGGCTACGAAGCTCTGGATGAGGTGAAGACTGCGGCGTACGCAGGTCATGTCGTCGGCCCGGGCGCGCACCGCGGGGTCAAGCACGGGGAGCAGGGTCTCGTCCAGAAAGGCGATGAGAAAGTCCAGCACCTTGGCCGCAACAGGCTCGATGTCTTCCGTCCTTCACGGCACCTCGAAACTGAATCTGTCAGTACCGCGGAATATTGTTCCCCAGCCATGGCGTCGCCAGGTCAGTGGATGAGGGCCGGGCCGTGAGATGTCGTTGACTGAGTGGCCGACGGACAGGACAGCGGCGAACTCGGCGCGGATGCGGTCGACGGCCGTGGGGAACGCTTTGTCCCCCACGGCGGGAGGATCCATGGCGCGGCCGCGTCGGCCCGGCCCCGGGGTTTCCCCTGAGCGATCAGGACGAGGCGGAACCACCATCAGCTGCCGTGCGCTGACGCCTGTAGTGGCGAGCTGCTCGGGCGCGGTTTCCGCATGACGGCTTGCACCACTCCTGCCGCCCGTGGCTCTTGACGAAGTAGCGCACGCAGCGGGGCGCGGTGCAGGATCGCAACTGCGTGCACTGCGGGCCGCTGAGAAAGTCGATGGCGGCTCGGGCCAGGGCCGCGACAAGCCGAACGTACGGATCGTTCTCCGCCGACAGCAGTCGGGCGGTAGGGATTCCTTCGACGGGCCAGTCGATCTGCGGGGCGACCAGTTCCCGCGCGGCAGCCGCATTGAGGTGGGCCATCGCCTGGTCGGCAGTCATCAGGCGATGGGCGTCCGCCCGGCTGGGGGGAGCCGGACTGACCACTCGGGCGAACAGGGCCCGGACCGCCTTTGGCACAGTCACCGGCCTGTACATCCACGCCACTCTCGCCATAGCAGGCCTGTCAGCCCTGGTCATGCACTCCAGCCAGGCCTTCACCGCCATCAAGCTCATCGGTGCCGGCTACCTCATCGGCCTGGGCATATGGACATGGCGTTCCGCCGCACCGAACACGGCACCCGTCCCCTACCGCCAACGCCTGCCGAAGGGAGCGGACTGTGTCTACGCCCAAGCGTTGCTCGCCAACGTCCTCAACCCGAAGGCGGCAGCCATCTACTTGACCCTGGCCCCCAGTTCATCGCACCCCACCAGCCCTTCGGTGGCCAGATCCTCACTCTGGCCACCGCCCACGCGCTGCTGATCGCACTCTGGCTCGCCGCCTGGACCTTCCTCATCCTGCGTGCCTCACACGCCCTGCACACACCCCGCTTCAAGCAAACTGCCGCCAAGGCCACATCAGCGGTCCTCATCACCCTCGGCATTCGGAGCGCCGTGACGTAGACCGAGAGCCACCTCCTGAGTTTCGGCAATCGACCGACTGCCGACACTCATACGCGTGATCACGAACCCGCAGGTGGGCACTGTCGACAACTCGCGTCGAAAGTCAACGTCGGGGAACGGTCGTTGGGGTAGTTCCGACAATGCTTCTTGGCTACTGCCGCACTTCTACGGCCGACCAGAACCCCGATCATAAGAGCTCGTAACACGATCATGAATCGGGCTTGTTGAGGCGTCGCCAGCAGATGAGGCTGCAGGCCAGGGAGACGAACGAGTCGTGGAGTTCGGTGCGGCGTTCCCAGCGGACGGCGAGTCGTTTGAACTGGTGGAGCAGGGCGAAGGTCTGCTCGACGACGTAGCGGAGCTTGCCCATGCCCTTGATGTTCGGGGCTCCCCTGCGGGAGATGACCGGCAGCATCCGGCGTTTGCGTAGCTCATCGCGGTTGGGGTTGGAGTCGTAGCCCTTGTCGCCGTGCAGGGCGTCCGGGCGCCTTCGGGGACGGCCGGGGCGACCCGCCACGGGCGGGATGCCGTCGACCAGGGCGAAGGTCTGGGTGACGTCGTTGACGTTCGCCGCGGTCGTGATGACTTTCAGCGGGGTGCCGCGTCCGTCGCAGACCAAGTGGTGCTTGCTGCCCGTCTTCCGCCGGTCGACCGGCGACGGACCGGTGTCGGCTCCCCCTTTTCGCGCGGATGTGGGAGCCGTCCACGCAGGCCCTGGACCAGTCGAGCCGGCCGGCCGCGTTCAGCTCGGCGAGCAGGATCCGGTGCAGCTGGTCGAAGACCCCGGCCTGCTGCCACCGCTCCAGGCGCCGCCAGCAGGTCTGCCCGGAGCCGAACCCCAGCTCAGGGGGTAGAAATTGCCACGCGATGTCATTGCAGAGCACGTACAAGATGCCCTGCAGACACAACCGGTCAGCCACCGGCCGCGGCCCCGGCGACCTCGTCGGCCAGGGCGGCAGCAGCGGCTCGATCAAAGCCCACAAGTCGTCGTCCACGATCCACGGCCGAGTGCTCACGCACTCACGAACGGCCGAATCATCACACCGGTTACGCCCGACCAGGACATCTCAACAAGATCCTGTTACGAGCTCTTAGACCCTGAAAAACTATGATGCACCGGCAGATGCGAACCACGGAGGAATCTTGACCAGACGGCTCGATCTCAGCATCGATGAGGTCGACACCGGGGATGACCTCAGGCTCGAGTACCAGGGCGAGCCGTTCACCGGTGAGGTTGCCGAGACCATTGGTGACGTGTTGCTTTCACAAGTCTTCTACGTCAACGGCATACCGCACGGCCCGGATCGTGAGTGGTGGGCGGATGGTGTACTGAAGTCCGAAGGCGAAGTGCGGCACGGCTTGCCGTACGGAACGTTCCGGCAGTGGCACCACAACGGCCAGCTGGCCGCAGAGAAGCACTTCGACGATTACGGACGCCTGTTGACCATCGACAGGTGGGACGAGAACGGCAACCCACTTGTTGGCTGAAGCGGCGAATGCTGATCCTGCGAATGCGTAGTCCCGCAGCCCAATTCGAGTAGTCACCTACTGGGGTTGAACTCGTGGTGTCGTAGGGGCTGACGGTGGCCATCAGCTGCGGTATCACCGGGGCATGCGGTATCCACAAGGGGGCGGGCTGACCGCCGAACGGCACCAGTTCCGCGAGGAGTTACGACTCCAGGCCGCGGAACGGTTCGCCGTGGGTGAGGCGAGCTCGGCGATCGCGAAGGACCTGCGGGTCAGCGTCCGGTCGGTGCAGCGGTGGCGGCAGACGTGGAACGAGGGTGGTCGGAGTCGCAGGGGCCGGCGTCGCTGCCGAGGCTGAGCCAGAAGCAGTTCACGCAGCTGGAGGCGGAGCTGGCCAAGGGGCCGGCCCCGCATGGCTGGGAGGACCAGCGGTGGACGCTGGAGCGGGTCAAGACGGTGATCGGCCGGCGCTTCCACCTGCCCTACACGATTCAGGGCGTTCGGAAGCTGCTGGTACGCAACGGCTGGTCCTGGCAGGTCCCGGCCCGACGCGCGATGGAGCGGGACGACGAGGCGGTGGCCAGGTGGGTCAAGGAGGTGGGGCCCTGCGCGGAAGACTCGCGGCGGCCCGTGGAGCCTGGCTCGTCTTCGAGGACGAAGCCGGATTCTCCATGACGCCGCCGCAGGCGAAGACCTGGTCCCAGCGAGGCAGGACCCCGGTGGTGAGAGTCCGCGGCCGTTCCCGCAGACGGATATCCATCGCTGCGCTGACCTGCTACAAACCCGGTCAACGGTCCCGGCTGATCTACCGGCCGCGCCAGGACGACGGCCGGCGCGACGGACGCAAGAGCTTCTCCTGGCGCGACTAGCGGGACTTACTGATCGCCGCACATCAGCAGCTCGGGGACCCGATCGTGCTCGTCTGGGACAACCTCAACGTCCACAAAGCCGCTGATCTGCGGGAATGGGCGGAAGCCCGGGACTGGCTGACGATCTACCACCTGCCTCCCTACGTACCCGACCTCAACCCCGTCGAAGGGATCTGGTCCCTCCTGCGACGCGGCTGGCTCTCCAACGTTGCCTTCAGCACGCCCGAACACCTCGTCCAGCGCATCCGAAGCGGCCTATGGCACAACCAGTACCGCAGCCACCTCATAGACGGCTGCCTCGCCGAGACCGGCCTGATCATCAGACCCGCCTGATCAGCAGCACCACATCACGAGTTCAACCTCAGTACTCACTCGACCACCCTCGCCCCGCCCCAGGGCCACAGGGCCCCGGCGTATCCCGGTTGTCCGGTTCGCGGTGATCATGTGATGCCGTAGATCGCAAGTACACGGTCGCGGTCGCGGTGGGTGTGGGCACGTCCGGGCGTTGGGGGCATTCAGGTCTGCGAGGAGGGCCGAGGGCAGGTTCATGCGGCCACCGTGTCATGCCGTTCGACGAGCTGGCCACGTGCCCAGGAGGCGGCCTTCCACGACGCGCTCCGTGCCGTTCGGGAGGGCCAGGGCGGCCGCGCAGAAGAAGTGGCGCCGTACCCGTTCCAGCCGTCCCGGGAGGTGTTCCGGTACACGCTGGCGCGGATGGGCCGCCGTCAGGGAACCGTGGCTGCGGGTGATCTACGACCGAGGATGCTGACCCGTTGGCCGCCGTGTGACCGCAAGAGGGCCCGTCTGGATCCTGGGCGGGGACGGCGAAGGGCCCCACCCGCGTACTTACGGGTGGAGCCCTTCAGTGTGAGGCGTGACTGCCTGGTCAGGCTACTCCTGCGCGGTGCGGCGGCGCCGCATCCACCACGTCAGGGTGACGCCGGCCGCCGCGAGGGCAGCGGCGGCACCGGCGATGAGGCCCACCGGTGTGTTGGAGCCGGTGTCGGCGAGGTCGCCGTCGGGGTCCTCCGGTGTGGGCGGCGTGTTGTCACCGCCGCCGGGGTTGGTGGGGTTTGGGGCCGGGGTCGTCGGGAGGTTGGTCGGCTTGCCGGTGCCCGACGGGGTCGGTGTCGGGGTGGGGTCGTCGCCGGGATCTTCGCCGCCCGGGTCCTCGCCACTGCCGTCTGTGGCCGGGCCTGCACCGAGGTACAAGGTGTCGAGGTCCCGGTAGGAGGCGTCATCGGACTTGCCGGAGTTGAGGGTGGTGTTGTCCAGGTCCTGGTTCTGGGTGTCGAACTGGACCTTGGGGATGTTCTGCTTGGGCTGCTTGGAGAAGTCGACGCCGCCGACGCCCTGCTTGTACAGCTTGCCGCCGTACTCCAGCTCGAACCACTCAACGCCCTCCTTGATGGACTGCATGTACTCGTCCCAGACCTTTTCACGGGTCCAGTCCTCATGCGGAGCGCGGATCGGCCAGGCCGAGACGTCGTTGGAGTTGATGATGTCGTGGAAGTCCGTCGGGGACTTGGCGTCCTGCTGCCGGATGTACTCGGCGGCGATGCGGGCGTTGTAGACGGCGCGCAGCTCGGCGTACTTGGGGTCCTTGTTCACCCGCTCCTGGATGACGGGGATGATGTTGGCGTTGACCGACCGTTCGATGGCCTTCTTCTCGGCGTCCGAGAGGTCGGTGCATTCGGTGGAGCCAGGGACGGTGTAGTCGACGTCCAGCCACTGGGCGGAGACGTCCATTGGCGATTCGAGGATGTAGATCCCGCCGTCCTGCTCGCGGACCTTGGCCTCGTCGGGCTCGATCCAAAAGCGGGTACCGGGGAAGCAGGGGATGCCGTTGCGGCGCGGCGCGGTGTCCCAGTACAGCTTGCCCCCGGGATGCTTGTCGGGGTTCAGGGCCTCGGAGAAGTCGTGCTTCATGACCAGGTCGGCGTCGAGGAGGACGCGGCCGGCGTCGGTCTTCCCGAACTTGGCGTCCATGACCTTGCCCGGCTGGTCCGGGTTCAGGTTGACCCAGAACTTTTCGGGGGTCAGGGCGAGCCAGGTGAACAGGGCGTCGGAGGAGAGCTGCATCCGGGCTTCGCCGCCGAAGCCGGGATTGTTGTCCGGGTCGGGCATCTGGTTGGCGCGCATGGAGTAGGTCATGCCCTTGCCCTTTTCGAGGCCGCCGACGTACCGGAGTTCCATGGTGGTGAAGTCGACGCCGCCCGGGCCGCCCCTTGGGAGGGTGCCCCTCGGGTCGAGGCGGTTGGCGTCCCGCTGGTAGCGCTTCGCCTCTTCCAGGGTCTTCCCGGAGGACAGGGCCCGGTCGTTGGCGGGGCCGCGGGTGCCGCACGTGTTGGCGCCGGCCGCCGCGAGCTGCGTTGTGCCGGTCTGGCAGGCGGGCGCGAACCACCGCTGATGGTCCGAGTACCCCTTGATCGGGGTGGTCTTGGGCACCGGGTTGTACATGCGCTGGTTTCCGCGCACCTGCCCGCTCTTCCCGTTCCGCATGTTGCGGATGTCGCGCTCCAGGTCGTCGATGTGCTTGACCTGGCCCTTGGTGAAGGGCTTCGCGCCGGTGAAGCGGAACGTATGGTCGGGCATCGACTTGGCGACGACCCGGTCATTCGCAAGCTGCTTCGCAGTCAGCTTCGAGTTCGACTTGAACTCGTTGAACTCTTTGCTCTTCTGGTTGTAGGCGTCGTACCGGCGCTCGCCGACCTTGTCGCCGTTCTTGTCGAACAGCTCGACGGTGACCTCACACAACCAGTCCGGGCCGATCAGCTTGTAGTCCCTGACGAGCTGCCGTTCGAAGCCCGAGCCCTTGTGGTTGTTGATCTGGTTGCGGATGTACCGCTTGTCGAACCAGTGCTTGAACCCCAGGTTCTCCTTGTTCGCGAAGTACCGGGCGTAAATCTCCATCGCCCGGTCCGCAGGCTTCCCCGACGCGTTGGCGATCTTCTTCCATGCATCGACGTTCTTGTCCAGGTCCCCGGGGACCTTCGACAGGGCCTCGGTCTTCTGGGCGGCTGTCGGTGTCTGAAGGCCGTCGTACGCCTGTCCCGGAAGGTCGAACTCGAAGTTCCTTGGGAGGGCAGTGTCCTTGTACAGGTTCCCCGTCGGGTTGTCGGGGAACCCGGAGCCCGGCGGTGTCGTCGGGGCGGTCGGGAGGCCGTTGCGGGTGTCGCAGCGCTTCCCGGATCCCGCCTTCATCTTCGCCGAGACCGGCGGCAGCTTCGGTGGTGCGGCCTCGACGGCCTGGAGTCCGGTGATGACGATCGCGGCCGTCAGGCCGACGGCGGCCGTGAACCTGGCCGCTAACCGCCACTTGGTCGGTATTCGAATGTGCTTGTTCAAGAGCTCGTCTTTCCCTCTCCGGTGGGGCCTTGAGGGGATGCGGGCGGCGCGTGGGCCCTCGTGACATGTACGCGCCACCCGACCACCATAGCCCCCACCCGCCACATGTAAAGACGAGTTAAAGCGCGTTGACGAAGCATCAACACCACGGCGTGGGACGCCAGTTCACACGTCGCGACCCTCGGCCCCAGGGGCACCGTCGACTTGCGCCTAGACGAAGTACAAGCTCTCCATGTCCCTCACCGCGCCTTCGGAGTGCCGCACACGGAACGCCGTCGTCTCCATCTCCTCCCACCCCCACGGATCCGAATGCCCGAGCGCCAAGCCCCCCAGGCCCGCCCAGTAGACCTCGTTCGCGGGTGCGTCCAGGTCGACGCCGGCGTTGTCCACCATCCACCCCCTGAGATCCAGGGACGCGATCACCGCACGCGGATCGCCCGAGATGACGAACGGCTCATCATCCGGCCATCCCGATGCATGGAACATGGCTCCGTCCGGCAACCACACGATGTTCTCGGTGTGCTCCATCCCCCCGTGGTAGGAAACCCGTCCCACGATCCGCGCATCCGGGAACCTCTTCCGCAACTCCTTCGCCGCCGACCGGAGCGGCTCGTCGTTGCCGTCGGTCGCGAACGCGGGAGTCACGATGCTCAACATGCCGCCCCACGCGGCAGCGTGCACGATGTCCAGATCAGACCGTGCTGCCGATGGGAGCGGGGTCTGCGCCGAGCGCGGCCCGAGGTCCTCCAGGACGGCCTCGATGCCCTCGAACGACTCGACGAACGCACGTGCGCGCTCAGGGTCGTTGGGGGGCAGGTTGCGGGCGTCGACGTTGAATGGCGCCTCGAACGCGGTCAGGTGACACAGACTCATCGAGCCACGCACGATCCGGTCCGGCGCAGAGGTCCAGTAGGTGTTCTGGTTCATGCGGGCAACCGTAACGGCCCGCGATGACAGAGGCGCCGCCGCCCAGCCTTGAGCGGCAATCACGCCGTCGAGTACCACACCGGTCGGTACGCGAAGATCCCCGGACCGAAGCCCGGGCCCGTGATCCGCATCCCCGCCGCCTGCGGGCCCATGCGGCGGTGGCAGTCCGACCCCGGCCTGCTCGCCGCACCGGAGCGCAGGCGGCGACCGGGTCGGCTACGCCCGCGTATCGCGCAAGCGTGTTGTTCGACGCCCACCGTAACGACAGAGAATCGTGGGCTACTCGATCGACGCGCAGATGAAGTTCCGCCTTGCCGTCGCAGCCCTGGACAATGCCGTGGCCCGACGTGACTACGTCGCCGGCCGATCACCAGCATGCCCGGCGTGGGCGTCATCCGCGGCGCCGAGTTCCTGGTCGCCACCGGCGGCGACATGACCGCCTTCGGCACCCCCGACCGCCTCGCCGGCTTCGGCGGAGTCGCCCTGGTCCCACGCGACTCCGGCAAGATCAGCGGAAACCTCCGGCGCCCCCAGCGATACAACCGACGGCTCCAGCGCGTGTTCTACACCTCCGCGTTGCTCAGCATCCGAAGGTCTGAGGAATCCCGCCGCTCCTACGACCGCAAACGAACCGAGGGGTAAGCGTCACACCCAAGCGGTCCTCGCTCTCGCACGCCGCCGCGTCAATGTCCTCTGGGCCCTCCTGCAAGACGGGCGGTGCTGCGAACTCACACCACCGACGGCCGCCGCGGCTTGACACGCGGTATGAGGAATCATCCTCACCGGGACTCCGTTCCCTGGCTCATCAAGATCCAAGTCACTCCAGTGTCCAAAAGCGGGGGCCGGGCCCGCGTTCCGGTTGGAACACCACCTGGGATCAGAGCTGGAATTTGAAGCCGATGTGCGATCCGACGAAGCCGAGCCGCTCGTAGAAGCGGTGGGCATCCGGGCGAGCCGCATCGCAGGTCAGCTGCACCAGCCGGCAATCCTGGCGGCGGGACTCCTCGATCGCCCACTCGATCAGCTGCCGGCCGACCCCCTGACCGCGCTCCGAGCTGTGCACGCGTACGCCCTCGATGACCGACCGGGTGCTGCCACGACGGGACAGGCCGGGGATGACGGTCAGCTGGTGTGTGCCGACGACCATGTCTCCGAGCGCAGCCACGGCAAGGAACTGGTTGGGATCACTTTGCAACCGCTCGTATGCAGTGAGGTAAGGGCGCAAGTCGTCGGGGACTCTCGAGTGGCCCCCAGTGCGTCGCCGGCGAGCATGACCACGATGGCGGGGACGTCGTGCGCAATGGCAGGTCGGATCCCGATATCTGCCATGGATCCAACGATATCCGGACACATCTGGGCGTGATCAAGGTCCGTCGAAATCTCCTGTCAAATGGCATCCGATCTGCGAGAACTCCCTGTCGAGAGGCCCGTATCCAGCTGCCGGTCACACGAGGAACCGGTGATTCATCTCACTTGTCGAAACATTGCGACGCCCGCCACCCCTCCTTGAAGATCGACCCCGAGGTGAGCCCGGAAGGTGATCACAATGTTGATTGCCGTGGGCTCGAACCTGTTGATTTTGGGGGAATTCGACATGTCTACCGCGCTTGACCTTCACGCTTGGGAACTTGCACAGCAGGGCTATACCTTGCTCAAAGGGATCGAAGCGGACGAAGAGGCTGCCGAGGTTCTGAGCGCCTTCGGTGAGCTCGTCCCGCAGTACGACGGCTCGCTGCGCTACCAGGTCAAGGCCGCGCCGGGCTTCGAGGAGCGACGCTATTCCAAGAGCGTCAACACCATCCTCGTCCACACCGAGGCGCCGGGCTGGAGCCCGACGCCCAGTTACCTGGCCCTGCACTGCCGGGTCCAGGCCACTTGCGGTAGCGGCCACACCGAGTTGGCCGACATGAGCCAGTTCGTGGCTTCGCTGGGCGAGCAGGACCGTGCCGCCCTGTACGAGCGCGAGATCGAGTGGCTCGGCCACAACACCGGTGGCGTCGGCACCGAAGGCGTGCGGCGCCCCGTCGTGGAGCGCACCGAAAGCGGCCGGGAGATCCTCCGCTTCAGCTACAACCTGCTGACCACCGGGCAGTACGACCCGCCGGTCGACGCGTCCGTCGACCCCGCGCAGCTCCCGCTGGGCAGCTTCGGCATCCACCTGGCCGAGCAGGCCGAGGCGTTCTTCCGGGAACACAAGGTCTCCGTGCTCATCCCCGAGGACTCGATCCTCGTCTGGGACAACCAGCGCATGGTGCACGCCCGCTCCGCGTACCGCGATGCGAAGCGCCACCTCACCCGCTACTGGGTCGCGGCCCAGCGCTGAGCCGCATCATCGCCGCGTCGACCGCTCCACGCGTTCGCGGCCTGCGCTCAGGCGCCCGACACAGGTGCGGCCCGCGCCGCACCACCGGAACACCGATCTTGTAAGGCTGAACCATGACCGACGCCCAGAACGCCCTACTCGCCAAAGAGGAGTTCCCCACCGGCCTGCCGGAGGAGCTGAAGGGGCTGCCCGAAGGCGTGCCTCGGCACAACCCTGACGACCAGGTCGAAAGCGCCGTCATCCGCCGGCTCGTCGGCAACTGGCACCGTCGGGCGACCGTGAAGCGCGACGAGCCGGACCTCGACGAGCTGTTCGAGATCGACCGGCCGGACTACCCGGAGGGCATCCTGCCCTTCTCCGACCACCCCACCTACCAGGCGCTCGACCCCGCGAAGAAGTCCGAACTCCTGAGCTGGGCCTGGATCGCGTACAACCGCCACACGATCATGGCCGAGCAGAAGGTCGCCAACCCGGCCTTCGCCCTGGTCATGGAGGGCGAGTACCCCATGCTCCAGGACGAAGCGCTCAACATCTCGCTCGCCCAGGCGATGGTTGACGAGCAGTACCACACCCTCATGCACCTCAACGCGAGCGCCGTTACCCGGCGTCGGCGCGGCCGGGCCATGCCCGACAACGACCTGCCCATCTCCCATACGGCGCGTGAGCACCAGCGGCTGCGCGACAGCTCCGGCCAGAGGTGGGAGAAGTCGCTGACCACGCTCGCCTTCGCGACGGTGTCCGAGATCTCGATCAATGCCTATCTGGATCTGCTGGCGGACGACGA
Organism: Streptomyces sp. NBC_01351; assembly: GCF_036237315.1. Lineage (GTDB taxonomy): Bacteria > Actinomycetota > Actinomycetes > Streptomycetales > Streptomycetaceae > Streptomyces. Next base: position 118,035 of record NZ_CP108356.1, read on the forward strand.
AATGATCCAGCCGATCAACAGCAGCACCGCCAAACTGCACAACCGTGACGAGTACTGCCACGCCTCCATCTCCGCCGTCCTGGCCGAGGTGGTGCACGACAAGCTCGACGAGAAGAAGCAGCGGTTCTTCCGCGACATGCTCTTCGAGGGGCTGGAGGCGTTCGTCGCCACGGATTACACGACCTGGCACCGGATCATGGACCTCGCCGGTGTCGAAGGCGGCCACGAGATGCTCGCCGACTGCCAGGCGGAGACAAGCCGCAAGCGCCTGGTGCGCGACTACACGGGGTTGCACACGCTCATCGAGCGGATGGGCGTCCAGGAGCTCGTCGAATTCGACTGGTCCAAGTCCCACGTAGCCCGCTGACCGCGACGAGGAATCGAGACATCCCGGTGAAGCACTACGCGAACGAGCGTCTCGCTCAGCTTGCGCAGGACCGTGGCATGCCCGGCGAGTACGTCCGGGACCTGCGTGTGGTCTCCAGCGTGCTGCCTTTCAAGGTCAACGAGTACGTTGCCGACGAGCTGATCGACTGGTCGGCCGCTCCGGACGACCCGATCTTCCGGCTGACCTTCCCGCACCGCGACATGCTCCCCGCACCCGTCTTCGACCGGATGGCCGCCCTGCTGGCCGGCGGAGCTCCCCGTGAGGAGCTCCGCCAGGCCGCCGCCGCGGCCCAGTTGGAGCTCAACCCGCACCCGGGCGACCAGCTGGAGGCCAACGTCCCCATGCTGGACGGCCGTCGGCTCGACGGACTCCAGCACAAGTACGCCGAGACCGTGCTGGTCTTCCCCTCCCAGGGCCAGACCTGCCATTCGTACTGCGGCTACTGCTTCCGCTGGGCCCAGTTCGTCAGCCAGGCAGAGCTGCGCCAGGCACTGCGCGACCCCGCCGATCTGACCGGCTACCTCGCCGGGCACCCCGAGGTCACCGACGTGCTCTTCACCGGCGGCGATCCGATGATCATGCGCACCGACGTGGTGCGACGCTGGGTCGAGCCGCTGTTGGAGGAGACGGCGGACTCCGTTCGCACCCTGCGGTTCGGCACCAAGGCACTGTCCTACTGGCCGGCCCGGTTCACCACCGGACCGGATGCGGACGACCTGATGCGGCTCTTCGAGCGCGCCGTCGCCGCCGGCCGACACGTGGCCGTCATGGCCCACTTCTCGCATCCGCGGGAGCTGGAGACCACCGCGGTGCGCGAGGCCATCGCCCGGATCCTCTCCACCGGCGCCGTGATCCGTGGCCAGGCTCCCCTGGTGGCGCACGTCAACGACGACGCGGCCGCATGGTCCCAGATGTGGCAGATGCAGGTCGAGCTGGGCATCGTCCCCTATTACATGTTCGTCGAGCGGGATACCGGAGCGCGCAACTACTTCGGGCTGCCGCTCGTCCGGGCGCTGGAGATCTACACCGAGGCCATCCGCGGTGTCTCCGGCCTCGCACGCACCGCCCGTGGCCCGGTCATGTCGGCCGGCCCCGGCAAGGTGATGATCCACGGCACCGCGCAGGTCGGCGGCGAGGACGCCTTCGTCCTCAGCTTCCTGCAGGCCCGTCGGGCCGAGTGGGTGGGCCGCCCGTTCTTCGCCGCCTACGACGAGCACGCCCAGTGGTACGACGAGCTCAAACCGCTCTCCGGCTCCGGGACTTCGTTCCCGCCGTTCCCCGAGCTCAGCGCATGAAGCTCTACGTCCACGAGATCAGACTCACCGACCACGATGTCTGGCGCAGCGCCCGGGAGGCCATTCCCGAGCAGCCGGGCCTGCTGATCGAACTCACTGCCGGCGGAGTATCCGGCTTCGGCGAGGCCTCGGCTTTCATGACCGACCGCTACAACTCCGCTCTCGCAGCCATGCACGACGACCTGCGCCGGGTCGCGGACACGGTGCGTGCCCTCCCGGCCGACGATCCCGAGGGCAGTTGGGCCGTACTGGCCCCCCTGCTCGCAGGCTCCCCCTTCACCTTGGCGGCCCTTGACGTCGCCGCGCACGACCTGGCGGCACGGCTCGCCGGTGTGCCCCTGTGGAAGCACCTCGGCGCGGACGAGCCCGGCGCGCTGCACTCCAGCTACAGCATCGGGCTCGACGAACCCGCCGTCATGGTGCGCAAGCTGCTGGAACGGCCGGGCTGGCCCGCCTACAAGGTCAAGCTCGCCGGACCCGGCGACCTGCACATCCTCCGGGCGCTGCGTGAACACACCGACGCACCGTTCTACGTGGACGGCAACTGCGGCTGGAATCTTCCGGACACGCTCGCCACGCTCGACTCCATGGCCGCGCTCGGCGTGGAACTGCTGGAGCAGCCCTTCCCCCGCGAGCACTGGGACGACGCCCGCGCGCTCAAGGCAGCCTCCCCGATTCCGGTGTTCGCCGACGAGAGCATCACCGGTCCGCACGACCTCGACGCCTGCACGGACGCGTTCGACGGCGTCAACCTCAAGCTCATGAAGGCGGGGGGCATCACTCCGGCGCTGCGGATGCTCCGCCGGGCGCGCGCCGCGGGCCTCGGCACGATGCTCGGCTGCATGCCGGAATCGAGCGCCGGTGTCTCGGCCACGGCCCACCTCGGCCCCTACGTCGACCACCTCGACGCCGACTCCATCGCCCTGCTCGCGGTGGACACCGGCGTCGGCATCCTGCTCGACGACCACGGCCGGATCACCCTGCCGCACGCCCCCGGCACCGGCTTCGTCCCGGACTTCACCGGTCCGGCGTTCACCGTGCGGCCCACCGCCGGCGAGATGACGGACTGGGACAGCGGGCAGCTGTCCGCGTACCGCGACGGCACGGAGGTCGCCTCGGTCAGCGTACGGCGCCGGCCGCTGCCGGGCTGCGCGCCATCCCAGCACGTCCGGCAGCTGGCCGACCTGTCCACAGCCGGCGGGGCGAGCGACCCGGAGCTCACCGCCCTGCTGCGCACGGCCGTCACCCGGGCCGTGGCCGACGGGGCCCACACGGTCTGGATGCACGCGGAGCCCGCGGTCCCGGCCGCCGCCCACGCCACCGGCTTCACGCCCCACGACGGCCACACCGACACCCTCTTGGTCTGGAAGGCGAACCCGCATGACCAGCACGACCACCGCGCATGAACCCGCCGACCCCGCAGCGGCCAAGGTGCCCGCGCGGCTCGCGGCGGACACCGCCACGGCCGTCGCCACGGCCGCCCTCCGCGCGGCGGGCGTCCCCGACGGCGACGCCCACGACGTGGCCGCCGCACTGACCGACACCTCCCTGCGCGGCATCGACACGCACGGCCTGCGACTGCTCCCGCAGTACCTCACCGAACTCCAGGAGCGGATCGCCACCGCACGGCCCGACATCACCGTCGTACGGGACTCCGGCGCGGCCGTGATGCTCGACGCCGACGGCGCCCTCGGTGTGGTGGCCGGCCTCGCCGCCGCGCGCATCGCCGCCGAGCGGGCCCGCGAACACGGCGTGGCGGCGGTCGGCGTCCGCAACTCCAACCACTTCGGCGCCGCGTCCGTCTACAGCCGCCATCTCGCCGCCGAGGGCCTGGTCGGCATCGTGACCACCTCCGCGGCATCCCGCGTCGCCCCCTTCTCGGGCACGCAGCCGCTGTACGGCACGAATCCACTCAGCTTCGCCGCCGCCGACGACGGCGACGAGTTCGCCCTCGACATGGCCACCAGCCAGGTCTGCTTCGGCGAGATCAAGGAGCGGCGCAAGCACGGCCGCGCCCTCGACAGCGGCTGGGCCACCGACGTCGACGGACGCCTCGCCACCGACCCGGAGGACGCGTACGCCCTGTCCCCGCTCGGCGGCTACAAGGGGCAGGGCCTCGCCATGGTCGCCACGCTCCTCGGCGCCGTCCTCACCGGCTCGCCGGCGGACTGGCACCTGGAGCACATCGGCTCGTCCACCCCCGGCCGCAGCCGCAACATCGGCCACTTCCTCATCTGTCTCGACCCGGCCGCCTTCGCCGGCACGGAGAGCTTCGCCGCCGGCTTCAGCGATCTGGTGACCACGACCCGGCAGTCCCGCTCCGGCGTCGACGCTGCTCTGCCCGTCCTGGTGCCGGGCGATCCGCAGCGGCAGACCGCCGAGGAACGGGCCGCCCATGGCATCCCGCTCGACGAGCCCACCGCGCGCGCGTTCGCGGAGCTCGCCGCCCGCCACGGAATCGAGGCCGGCGCGTGATCCTGGTCCTCATCAGCCCGCGCAACGCCGGACTCCCCTTCGCCGAATGGCTCGGCGAGGAGGCGGGCCGGCTGCTCGCCGTCACCGGGCGCGGGGTCGACCCCGGCCCCGGCTTCCTCGATACCGAGACCGTCTCCGACTACTTCGACGACGCGTCCGTATTGGAGGCCGCACGCCGCCTGTACGAGCGGCACGAGGTCACCCGCGTCCTGGCGCTGGCCGAGGTCGACGTGGAGCGCGCCGCGCGGTTGCGCGAGGAGCTCGGCCTGCCGGGCCAGCGCCCCGAGAGCGCCCGCGCGTACCGGGACAAGGTCCGCATGAAGGAGCTCGCCGCCGAAGGCGGGGTCCGGGTGCCGGCCTTCGCGCCCCTGGCGTCCGAGGCCGATGTCCTCGCCTTCATGGCGGCCCACCCCGGCCCGGTCGTGGTCAAGCCGCGCGGCGGCTCCGGTTCCACCGGCGTGGCCGTCCTGGAAACGTCCGCGGATCTCCCGTCCGTGGCAGGACGGATCCGCTCCGGGGACCACGAGGTGGAGGAGTTCGTGGCCGGCCGGTTCTGCCATGTCGACGCCCTGCACGTGGGCGGCGAACCGGTGGTCTCGATCCCGTCCGTGTACACCGACGGCGGCTGTCTGTCGCACTGGACCGACTCCGGCAACGGAAGCTGGATGCTGGAGGCGGACGACCCGCTCCACGCCCGGCTGGTCGCGGAGACCTGGCGGCTCGTGGCCGCGCTGCCACCCGCGCCCTCGCTCTTCGTCCACGCGGAGTTCTTCGTGACGGACGCGGACGAGATCGTGCTCTGCGAGATCGCGGGCCGAGTCGGCGGCACCCCGATCCCGGCCATGCTCGAGGTCGTACTGGGCCTCGACCCGAGGCACCTGTGGGCCAGGATCGAGTGCGGACTGCCCGTGAACCTGGACGCGGTCCGGGACCACGCCCGGTCGGCGCCGCTCGTCGCCAACTTCGGCCTGCCGCCGCGGAACGGGCGGATCACCCGGATCCCGAACGAACCGCCCACCTGCGCCCAGGAATTCGCCGTGCTCGCCGAGGAAGGCGAGGACTGGGGCGGCGACCGCTACCGGGCCCGCAAGTCCGGTGACTTCATCGCCACCTGGCTGGTGACCGCCCGGTCGGCCGGGGAGCTGCTCGCCCTCGTGGCCAAGAGCGAAGCCGAGGCCGAGGCCGCCTTCGGCTGGGACCTCGTATCGGAGGAAACACCGTGAGCTCACTGACCGCCGAGGTCCTCGACCCCGCGACCCGCCCCACCGCCGCGGACTTCCCGGCGCTGGACCGGCCGCCGGTCATCTGGGAGGACGACCGCTGGTGGCGGTTCACCGAACGCACCGACCTGCACGAGACCCGCTACCTCGGCGTGTACGAACAGGGCTCGCTCGTGGCCCTGGCCCCGCTGCTGGTGACCCGCGACGGCGGCGGACTGCTCTTCTACGACGCCCCCAAGATGGTCGGCGACCTGAACGCATTCGGTGACCCCGAGCGGCTGCCGGAGCTCGGCCGGGCCCGCTGGGAGGAGCTCGCCGCCGCACTTCCGGACGCACGCCGCGACCAGTACCCCTCGGTTGCCCTGTCCGTCTTCGGCTCCCACCACGGCATCGTCCACGCCACCGGACGCACCGGAGCAGAACAGCGGGAGGTCCTCGCCGAGCTGCCCCGCCTGCTCGACGACGCGGCCCGCACCCTCGGCTGCCGCAGCAACGCCCTGCTGTACGTCACGGACGAACAAGCCGAGGCCATCGGCCCGGCCGCCGAGGCGCTGGGCCACACGCCGGCCGTGCTGGGTGCGGAGTCCGTGATGCGGCTCGAGGCCGCGGACTGGGACACGTACCTGTCCGGGCTGACGAGCAAGAAGCGCATGCGGACCAACCGCGAGCTGCGCCAGTACGCGGAGGCCGGCTTCCGGACCGTGATCCGTGAAGGCCCCGACGCCTTGTCGGACGCGATCACCGACCTGCAGGTGGGGCTGCGCGCCAAGTACGGACTGCCCGGCGGCCGCCCGCGCGTGCAGAGGGACTTCGACGCCATCCGGGAGACCGTCGGCGACAGCATCCTCGTGATCAGCGCCGAACTCGACGGCGAGACCGTCGGCTTCTGCCTCTACCTCCGGTCGGGCGATGCGGTGTACGGGCGGACCGCCGGCTACGACGACGACCGGGCAAAGGGCGTCTACTTCGTCCTCACCTACTACGAGTCCATCCGCTGGTGTCTGGCCAACGGAGTCCGCGACATCTGGTACGGCCTCGCCGCCTACGACGCGAAGAAGCTTCGCGGATGCGACCTCGAGCAGCGCCAGGGCTGGTTCCGCTTCACCGGCTCCGGCCACGAGACCCTCACCGAGACCATCCGCCTGCAGAGCACCGGCGAGGACTGCCGGCTGCGCAGCCTCGGCCCGAACAGCACCACCTCACAAGGAGACTGAGCCGACGTGCCACTGATCCCGACCCCCTTCATCTGGATGGACGGCGACCTGGTCCCCTGGGACGACGCGAAGGTGCACGTGCTCACGCCGAGCCTGCACTACGGATGGGGCGTCTACGAGGGCATCCGTGCCTACGCGACCGACACCGGGTCCGCCGTGTTCCGGCTGCGCGAGCACATCGCCCGGCTGCGCGATTCGGCCCGCGTCTACCTCATGGAACTCCCCTGGACCGACGAGGAGCTCGTCGAGGCGGTCCGCGAGCTGTGCCGAGTCAACGGCCAGGACTCCTGCTACATCCGGCCCATCGCCTACCTCGGATACGGGGAGATGGGCGTGGCCCCGCAGCTCGACGCGGTCCGCGTGTCCATAGCCGTCTGGCCCTGGGGCTCGTACCTCGGCGACAAGGCGGAGACCGAGGGCTGCCGCCTGATCGTCAGCAACTGGCAGCGCAACTCGAACCAGACGGTTCCCCCGCTGGCCAAGGCCACCGGCGCCTACGTCAACAGTGCGCTGGCCAAGGTGGGCGCGCAGCGCGCCGGCTACGACGACGCGCTGATGCTGACCGCGAACGGCCACATCGCGGAGGCCTCGGCCGCCAACCTGTTCCTCGTCCGGAACGGCGCCCTGATCACCCCGCCCGTCAGCGACGGCATCCTGCCCGGCATAACCCGCGACAGCGTCATCACCTTCGCCCGCGACCTCGGGCTGCAGGTCACCGAACGCAGCATCCCTCGCAGCGAGGTGTACATCGCCGACGAGGCCTTCCTCACCGGCACGGCCGCGGAGATCGTCCCGGTGGCCTCCGTGGACGAGCGGCCGGTCGGCGCGGGCGGTGTCGGCCCGGTCACCAAGCAGCTGCGCGAGCTGTTCCAGGAGGTCGTGCGAGGCCGCGAAGAGTCGTACGCGAGCTGGCTGGAGCACGTATGACCACGGAGTTCGACTCCCCGACAGAGAAGGACTCCACGGTCGGGCGGGAAGGGCCGGGCGTGCGGGCGGCCGTGGCGCGGCTGGAGGCAGCCGCCGCCGACCTGCCCCCCGTGCTCGACGGCCGGCCCGGTCACGTATCGCTGGGCGAGGAGGTGTGCGACCGGCTGATCGACCTGGCCGCCGCCCGGGCCTGGCTTCGTGTCACCGGGACGGCCTCCCCGGAGGGCGCCGACGACACCGACGACGTCATGCACGGCTGCGTCCGCTGGACCGTCCAGGAAGACGTCGTACGGACCCGGGCGGACGCCATGGGGGCCGAGGGCACGCCGCCCGTGCGCGAAGGGCAGTCGGTCGACTCCGCACACCGGCTGGTCACACGCCTGATCGCTTCCCTCGCCGACGCCGCGCACTACGACGCCGTGTGCGCGCGGCTGCGCACGGCGCTGGGGCCACGCCCGGACGGCCGGGCGGCCGCCGCGTGGGACATCACGGACGAGGCGCTGCTCGGACTCGGCGCCACGCGCGACGAGTGGGTGGGCGCGGATCCCGCGTTCACGGCCGCGGGCGGCTGGGTCCTGGTGGACCGGATCGGCCGCCTCCAGCTGGCCGCCGCTCTCCTCGCCGAGGCGGCCGGCCTCCCGGGGGAGGAAGGGCTGCTGTGCGTCAACGCGGCCCGCCGGTACACCTGGAACTGGCTGCGCCAGCCCCCGCCGGAGGCAGCCACGGAGATCCACGTGCGGCGTACCGCCGAACTCGTCGGCTGGATCGGTTCGGCCACGCCCGCCGTGCAGGGAACCGACGCATGAGCGGGACCGAGGCCCGGCAGAACGGGAGGATCGCGCGCTTCCTGCTCGCGATCCTGCCCAGGACCCCCGCGGGACGGAAGCTGGCGGCGGGCGCCACGGTCGACTCCGTCGGCTCCGGCATGTTCCTCGCCGCCTCGACGCTGTACTTCGTCACCGTGGTCGGCCTGCCGGCCACCCAGGTCGGCGTGGTGCTCTCCGTCGCGGGCGTCGTCGGACTGCTCAGCCCCGTGCCGCTCGGCCGGCTTGCCGACCGCATCGGCCCCACCAAGGTGTACGTGGGACTGCTCGCGGCCCGCGGCGTCGGCTACGCCGGCTTCGCACTGGTCGACGGCTTCTGGCCGTACGCGATCCTGACCTGCGTGCTGACCGCGCTGGACCGGGGCTGTTCGCCGCTGCAGCAGGTCGTGGTCGGGCTCATCGAAGGCGGCGGGAACCAGACCCGGACGATGGCCTCGATCCGCTCGGTGCGCAACATCGGGCTGACGGCAGGCTTCCTGCTGGCCGGCGCGGTGCTGGCGATCGAGCACCGGGCGGCGTTCGCCGCGCTGTTCCTGGGCAACTCCCTCACCTTCTTCGTCATCGCCGTGGTGGTGGAGCGGCTGCGGCGCAAGACAGCGGTCACGGACCGGCGGGTGGAGGCGACGAAGGCATCCGCGGACCCGGCGGCGGCAAGCGTCCGCAGTCCCTTCCGAGACCTGCGCTTCATGCTGTTCACCGTCTCGAACGGTGTGCTGGCCCTGCACGACTCGGTGCTCTTCGTCTTGCTGCCGCTATGGCTGGCCACCTCCACCACCGCGCCCGCCGCGGCCGTTTCGGTGCTGCTCGCGGTGAACACCGTGCTCACCGTGCTGCTGCAGGTCTACGTCGCCAAGTTCGCCGAGACCACCGCCCGCGCGCTCAAGCTCGTCTGGGCCGCGCTACTCCCCCTACTGCTGTCCTGCGGCGTCTTCGCGGGCGCGGAGCACGTCTCGGTCTGGCCCGCCGTGGCCTTCGCCGTGCTCGCGGTCGTCCTGCTGACCGTCGGCGAGAACCTGCATGCCGTGGCGGCCTGGAACCTGTCCTACGAGATGGCCCCCGCGCCCGCCCGCGCCCGCTACCTCGCCACCTTCAGCCTCGGCGTGACGGGCCAGCAGATCCTGGGACCTGTGCTGATGACCGCCGTGATGCTGCCGCTGGGCAGCATCGGCTGGGCGCTGCTGGCCGTGGTCTTCGCGCTGGCCGCTCTGGTCGTACGGGCCACCGGCGGCCCGCGTGCAGAGCCTGAACCGGTGCTCGCCGCCCCCTCCACCCCCACACCCACAGAGGTGACAACATGACCGAACACGTGCTCATCGTCGGTGGCGGCCGGGAGATCCCCGGCCTGATCCGTGAAGCCGGAGGCCCGGACGTGGCCACCACCATCCTGTGCCGCATGGACTTCCTCCCCAAGATCCGCAAGCCCGGTCAGCACGACCGGGTCCTCGCCCTGCGCCGCGAGGCGCCCGACGAGGAGTGGATCGCGCTTGCCGCGGCGGTGCACGCCCGTCATCCCTTCACCCGGGTCGGCACGTTCGGCGAGCGCGACCAGGACCGCGCCGCGGCCGTGGCCGAGGCTCTGGGCCTGCCCTGCCACACCCCCCAGACCATCGCGTACGTGCACGACAAGCACGCGATGCGCCGCCGGCTCGCGGAGATCGGGGTCGACGAGACACCCGTGGCGCGGGTCGCGGACGCCGCCGAACTGCGGTCCTTCCTCGCCGAGCACGGGACACCCTGCGTGGTGAAGCCCGTCCAGGGCGCCGCGAGCTTCGGCGTCTCCGTGGTGCGGAGCGTCGAGGAGGCCGACGCGGCCTTCGCGCGCGCCTCCCGCGACTTCGAGGTGATCCCGGACGCCGGAGTACTCGTGGAGCGCTTCCACGAGGGCCCTCAGTTCAGCGTCGAGGCCTTCTCCGAGGAGGGAGAGCACGAGATCCTCGCGGTCACCCGCAAGTTCTCCGACCCGGTCGGTTTCGTCGAGCTCGGCCACGTCGTGCCCGCCGAACTCACCCCGGATCAGACCGAGTCGGTCCACGACTACGTACGCCGACTGCTCGACGGCCTGGGCATCGGTTACGGCGTCACCCATACCGAGATCGTGCTGACGACCGCCGGGCCGCGCGTCATCGAGACCCACGTGCGGCTCGCCGGGGACGAGATCCCGTACCTCGTCCAGGATGTCACCGGCGTGGACCTGGTCGACTGCGTGGTCCGCCAGACCCTGGGCCAGTCCGTGCTCGCCGACATCCGCAAAACCCTCGCGGACCCGGGTGTGGACCGGCGCCCCGAGGCGATCTGGTTCGCGGTACCGCAGGCACGTGGCACGCTCGCGGCGGTCAACGGCCTGGCCGACGCCGCCGGGCTGCCGGGCGTCGTGACGGCCGAGGCGCTTCTCGACGCGGGCGATGCTCTGGGGGACCTGGACAGTTCCGAGTCTCGGGCCGCCTTCGTCCGGGCTCGAGGCGCGGACGCGGCCGAGGCCGTCGCGCGGGCCCGGGAGGCCGTGGCGGGACTGGACTTCATGGTCCGGGTATCCGGCGACACCGGCACCGGTTCCTGCTCGGAGGCCTGGGCCTGACATGACGACGAGTCCGGCCGGCCTTCCGGCCTACCGGCGGGTCTCGGCGGCGGTCGGGCTGCAGGAGCGGGCCCGCGCCGTCCTGCCCGCCGCGGCCTACGACTTCTACGCAGCCGGCTCCGACGAGCAGATCAGCACGGCGGAGGCCGTCGGGACTTGGCGGGCCCGGCGGATCGCCCCGCGGGTCCTGCGGGACGTGTCCGCCGTGGACACCACTGTGGAGCTGCTGGGCAGCCGGCTGACCTCGCCCGTGCTGGCCGCGCCGACCGCCTTCCACCGGATGGCGCACGACGAGGGCGAGGTGGCCACGGCCGCGGGCATCGCGGCGGCCGGCTCACTGATGGTGCTCTCCTCCCGGGCCACCCGGTACCCGGAGGACGTCGCGGCGGCAGCCGGTCCCTGGTGGTACCAGGTCTACTGGCTGCGGGACCGGGACATCACCCGCCGGCAGGTCGAGCGGGCCACCGCGGCCGGGGCTCGGGCGCTGGTCCTGACGGTCGATGCGCCGTACGTTCCGCCGAAGGCCACGGCCGGGCTCCCGTTGCCCCTGCCTCTGGACGACGAGTTGTGCCGGTCGGTCGGGCTCGGCACCCGGCTCGCGGGCTGGGAGCAGGACCCGGCCCTCGGCCTCGACGCGATCGGCGAACTGGGGCGGCTCTCCGGTCTTCCGGTGCTGGTCAAAGGCGTACTTCGGGCGGACGACGCGCGGGAGTGCGTGGCGGCGGGCGCGGCCGGGGTCATCGTCTCCAACCACGGCGGCCGCCAGCTCGACCGCGCCGTGGCCACGGCCGACGCCCTCCCGGCAATCGCCCGGGCCGTCGGCGATGCCGTCCCCGTCCTGGTGGACGGCGGCATCCGGACGGGTACGGATGTGCTGATAGCCCTGGCGCTAGGAGCCCGTGCCGTCCTCGTGGGACGGCCGGTGCTGTGGGCGCTCGCGCTCGACGGCGCTGACGGGGTAGCCGCGCTGCTGGATTCGTACCGCACGCAACTGTCGATGGCCATGGCCTTGGCCGGCGCGTCCCGGGTCGCGGAGATCGACGGAAGTTTCCTCCACTGCTGAGCCGGCCCACGCCCACCTCGCCCATGCCTCACTGGGCTGAGCAAGCCCCCGATCACCCACCGCGCTCTCGCCAACCCTCAGCCAGACGCGCGAGACAGCTGCGATGCCCATCGATCCGCAGACGGACAAGAGGATGCTCATCACGAAACGCACCCCAATCGCACATCCGACGGGTCCGACCACCGGGCTGCGCCAGAAACATCCTGGTTCATGTCACCATCCCCCGAGTTGCGCCGAGTTAGGGGTGCATCGCGGATCCGTCTACGCGTACGCGAGGGAAGATTCACCCCTGCGGGGGCCTCCGGGGCCGGCCACCACCACCCGACAGCGCGGGCCGCCGCCTCACCGTGCACCCCGGCAGGGGCTAGTCCAGCGAAACCCACTCGGCTGTGGCCCAGGCCGCATCGAGAGCTTTGACCAGTGCTCCTGCGTCGCCTATGAAGGCAGCATCGTTGACACACGCGATTGGCTGGCTGGGGCAGTGCGAGTTGACAGCCACGGCGGACAGCAGCAACGGAAGTTCGTCCGCTCGCACCGGGCGCATGGTCCACGGCACCCCAACCTGCGTCAGGCCCGCCTGAAGGAGTTGCATCGTGACCCCGGGCAGCACGTCGGCCTTGGGCCAGATGACCTGTTCGCCGTCCCAGAACGCCACGTTCCACACCGAACCTTCGCGCACCAGGCCGTCCCGGCCGATGAACAGGACGTCGTCGTATCCGTCCTTTCGGGCTTGCAGCGCTTGGTAAGTGAGACCCATGGTCGCCATGTGCTTCAGGTGAGCAAGGTCTCGTTCATAGATCGTGGAACGTACCCGCAGCGCCGGGCGGGGCGTATCGGACGCGGGGTCACTGACCGCAACGATGACGTCGGTGTGAACCGGTGAACTCTCGTGCGGAATGACAGTGACCCGCACCGAAGCGTTCAACCCCGCATCGGTCGACCGGCGCAACAAGGCCTGTATCCGAGCGGGATCTGTGTCGACCGCGCTGTTGAACAGTGCACGGGAGGCTATCCGCATCCGCTCAAGGTGCAGCTCCAGTCCGCGAACGGCACCCTGGCGCACCTGCATCGACGTGAAGTGCCCGTAATTCCAGGCAGCGGCCCGATGCAGATCCTCAACCCGGGCCGGTCTGCCATTGATCGCGATGCGCACCATCCGGATCATGCTGCCACACCGTTCCCCAGACGAGCACCTCCAGCCGGGTCGTCCTCTCCGGATGCAGCCCACTGGTCGCCATCACGCCGTCCCTTCCCGTCGCGACAGACTCTTTCGATCACCGCCGACGCCGGCCCCGTCCGATTACCCGCATGAGGAGAACAAGCCGCGAAGGTCAGACTGACGTCATTTGCCGTGAATATCGGCGGGCACGCGGATAGCCGACTGCCTCCAGACTGCTGGACAAACGCTGCCCCTTGAAGTGAACGAAGCCACTCCGCCACTGCCGCCGAAAAGGGCGACGGCCTCCACCACGCCATCCAGGCCATCGCCACCGTGCTCAACCTCGCCATGGCCCGGTGAACCAGCAGGTCAGCCAGCACTCCGACCTGCCCACACCCACCCTTCTGCAACAACCTTTACTGATCTTTTCGTAAGTTCAGTGGGTGTGGTGGGTGGATGGTCAGGCCGGTGTGGGCGAGGAAGGACCATGGCAGTTGCCGGTTGTGGTTGATGCGGTGGATGCCTTGCTCGGTGGCGTCGGCGACATCGGCGAGGTGGTCGCCGGCGAGGTTGGCGAGTTCACGTTTCTTGAGTGAGGACCACAGCAGCTCCACCGGGTTGAGCTCGGGAGCGTAGGCGGGTAATCGCTCCAGGGTGAGCCAGTCCTGGTCGGCGACCCAAGCGCATCGCGCGGCTCCAATGGGCGGACAGGCCGTCCCAGACGAGGACCACCCGCTCGCCGCGGTAGAACACCTTCATCTGCTCCAGGACCTCGATGAGGGCGGCGGTGTCGTAGCTGCCGGGCTTGAGGTGGAAGCACAGGCGGGCCCCTCGATCGGGGTCGGTGGAGTGGTATCCCAGGGCCCCGGCCATCGAGGCCCGCTTCCAGTTCAGCCGGTGCCGCAGCAGCGGGGTCCGACCTCGGGGTGCGTAGGTGCGGCGGATCTGAGGCAGCAGGGAGACGCCCGATTCGTTGAGGAACACGATCCAGGCACGTGTGTTCACGGCCCCTTTTTGATCCGCGGCCACTCGTGCGCGATCCAGCGGGCGATCTCCGACTCGTCCCTCTCGACCGCCCGCCGCTCGGGCCGCTGCAGACTCCATCCGAGCCGGCCGGTCAGCAACCGCCACACCGACGCCCTCGACAGCCCCACTCCCGTCACCCGCTCAACGACGGCGCCGACTCGCTCCAGGGTCCACAGGTCGGCCTCGAAACCATGAGCCTGGGCTCCCCGCTCCAACGCGGCCCGGACCGTCTCGACCTGGGCGTCGTCCAGCTTGGGCGGACGACCGGTGGCCGCACGCCGCCGCAGGGCCGAAGCACCACCTTCCTCCCACGCACGCCGCCATCGCCGCACGCTCTCCGCACACACCCCCACCGCCCGCGCGATCTCCGCATTCGAGACACCGTCCTCGAACAACTCGACCGCCCGAACACGACGCGCCTCCGCCAACTGAGGCCGCGACAACGGAGGAAGAGAGGCGCCGGCCGCAGAGGGCGAAGGTCGATAAGCCACCCCGACAACCTCCCACCCACACCGCCACCACGCCCACCAAACTTACGAAAAGATCAGTAGGCAGAGGCGCGGATGCGGGCGGCGGCGGCTTCGGCCTCGCGGACGACCCTGGCGGTGTCGACGTCGACGAGGCGGCCGTCGAGTTTGAGCGGCCGACCGTCGACGTACACGGCGTCGATGTTCTCGGGGCGTCCGTTGAAGACGATCTGGCCGACCCAGTCGAAGCGGGGGGCGAAGTTGAGGGCGGCCGGGTCGAGGACGACGAGGTCCGCCCTCTTGCCGGGGGTCAGTGAGCCCACCCTGTCGGCGATGCCGAGGGCTTCCGCGCCGCCCAGGGTGGCCATCCGCAGCACGTCCTCCACTTGGGGGAAGACCCCGGCTTCCATGGAGCGGGCCCGCTGGAGGCCGATGGCGGTCTTCATCAGGGCGTGAAAGTCGGAGGTGTCGTTGGTTCCGCCGTCGAGGCCGAGGCCGACCTTCACGCCCCGCCGGCGGAACGCCGGCAGCGGCATGATGCCGGAAGCCAGGCGCATGTTGCTGAGCGGGCAGTGAACGGCCCGCGCATCGTGGGCTCCGACCGCGGCGATCTCGTCCTCCGTGAGGTGGATCGCGTGGTTGAGCAGGAGGCTCGGGCCCAGGGCGCCGATATCGGCGAGGACGCCAAGGGGGTCGTCGGCGCGCTGCTCGGGGCGTTCCAGGACGTGGGAGTTGAGCATGACGCCCAGTTCCTGGGCCGTTTCCCAGTGCGCGTGGTTGAGGTGGCGGGCGGAGCGGGTCGCATGGGTGGCGATGTGGAAGGAGCCCAGCGGCACCGGGTCCACGAGTTCCCGCTTCACCCGGGCGACCAACTGCCCGTCGGGCTTGGGCGGGTACATCGCGTACGTGAACCGGACCCCTGTGCCGGCCAGGGCCCGTACGTAGCTCTCGACCAGGTCGTACGCGAAGATGTCCACCCAGTCGACCAGGGTGGTCACCCCGGCCTGTATGGCGTCGAGGGCGGCGAGCCGGACGAAGCTGTGCAGGGTGGCGGGGGTCAGCCGGCCGCGCTGGGCGTCGGTACACCGCTGGAACCAGCCGAACAGGTTGCCGTCCGTACAGCCGCCGCGGATGGCGGACTGCCACAGGTGGGTGTGGGCGTCCACGAAGCCCGGCATCACCAGCTTCCCGGACAGGTCTTGGATCCGCGCATCGGCAGGGGCCTGGAGGCCCTGGCCGACGGCAGCGACGGCACCGTTGCGGATCAGCACGTCGGCGTTTTCCAGGGTCCCCAACGGGCCGTGCCCGACGGCCGGATCCATGGTGAGCACCAGACGTGCCCCTCGGAGCAGGACCGTGCGGGAGCCGGGAGCGTGGGGGGTGATGGGGAGGGCCTGGGTGGCCATCACGCGTGGGGTGGCGCCGAGCAGGAGCGGGGCGGATGCGGCGAGGCCGAGGCCGGCGAGGAGGTTGCGGCGGCTGGGGGCCCGGGGCGTGGTGGGGGCTGCTGACTGCATGGCGTGGTACCTCCCGAGGGGAATGACGGAAGGCCCGCCCGGGCAGCGCCGTGACGCGGCGTCAGCCAAAGGCGGGAGGTTAGACGTATACATGCCCAGCGAACGGGATTTCGATAGCCGTTGGTGGAATTGTTTTTCCGCAGAAGCCGCGTGGATGCCGTCTCCCGGTCGCAGTCGTGGGCCCGGGTGGGGCTTCAACGCGTGTCGAGCACGGCGGTGACGGCCTCGCCGTCGCGTTGTCCCCACGCGCGGCACCGATCCCGCCGAGTGTACCGGTGTGGTGCGCGCGAGAGAGGAGCCCATCGGGTGGAGCCCACCCGATGCCCTGCATCCGATGTCGGGCATCGTGCACTGGATGCAGAACTCGTGTCCTCCACTCAGTGGAGGATGCTCTGCATCGTCACCACAGCCAGGCGTTCGAGTACCGCATCCGGGGTAGGGCGCGGGCATCACGGCGCGCGGCGGCACTGCCGATCCGGTTCTGCCGGGGCCGGGGCCGCTTCCAGATCGGCTCCCACGGCCGGGGCCCGTATCCCTCTCAGCGGAAGTCCGCCGCGTGGTCCATCGCCCAATCCTGGAAGGACCGGGCCGGGGTGCCCGTGATGCGCTCCACTGCATCGTTGACCGGCTCCGGATTGTCGAGCATCTCCGCCTGGGCCGGCAATATGGCCTCCACCAGGTCTGCCGGGTAACCTGCGGCCTTCATCTGCTCGATGGCCTCGTCCAGCGTGACCTCCTCGAACCGCACCGGTCGCCCGATCGCCTCGCCGATCAGCGCCACCTGCCGTTCCTGGGTGATCAGTTCGGGGCCGGTGATCAGGGGGCGGGCGCCGAGCAGGGCGTCGGTCGTCAGCGCCTGGACGGCGACCGCAGCCATGTCCGCCTCGTGGATCAGCGGGCGGGCCAGCCTTGCCAGCGGCGCCCGTACCGCACCGGTGGTGCGGACCTCCTCCGCCCAGCCCAGCGTGTTGCTCGCGAACCCGGTGGGCCGCAGCGCCGTCCACTCCAGGCCCGATGCCTCGATCAGCCGTTCCAGCTCCGTGTGGAACATGGTGATTGCTTCGCCGGGCTCCTCCTTCTCGCTCCCGACCCCGGCGGATGACAGGTACACCACCCGTCGAGCGCGCTTCCCAACCGCGTCGATCACGTCGGACGCGCCCTCGGCGCTCAGGAACGGCCACACCAGGAAGACCGAATCGACGCCCTCCAGAGCCGTGTCCAGCGACGCGGGATCACCGAGATCTCCGCGTACCGCCTGCACACCCTCCGGGAATGCCGCCTCGCCTCGCACCAGCGCCCGCACGGGCACGCCCGCCGCGTGCAGTTGGGTCACCACCGCGCCGCCGACCTTTCCGGTCGCGCCGGTCACCAGGATCCTGGGCTGTGTCATCGGAAACTCCTCGTCTCGCCGTTCGATGACACGACTCTCGTACATCAACCAAGGTTCAGGTCAAGCACCGGCCGGAGTGCCCGGCCGCGCGGGCGCAGGGCAGTACGGGCCTGTGCTCCGTACGGGAACAGGCACCCACACTGCGTGCCTGGGCATGACCTGAGGCTGCGCAGCAAGCGGCGGCCGGCTCCCGCAGGTGCGCGTGCTCCAGTGGTTGAACCCGCGTGTCACTCCAGGCAGAACTCTCACCTGGGCCTCGGGGTGAGTATCGGTCACGGCGCGGGCTGATGGCGGCCGAGGGCCGGCCGGTTGAGGCTTGCCACGTAGATTCCGGCTGAAACAGGCGCGAACGTTGCCATCGCTGTCCGGGCAGCCCTGCGCCTTGATCTCCTCCCACAGTTTCCGGGCCTTCCAGCCGCATTCGCCGCGCAGGGCGGACCACTACGAGAAGAAGATCAAGCAGGGAAAACACCACACCCAGGCCGTCCTCTGTCTTGCCAGGCGCCGAGCCGACGTCCCATTGGCCATGCTCCGGGCTGCGGCACCTTCCACCAATCGCGTCCGGCAACGGCGGTCAGCTGGTATGCGGTTCCGCCAGCAGCACCACCCGGTCGGACGCGACGTCGAACCCCAGCACCGGATGGCTCTGGTCCCAGTCGCCCTCGGGAGTCATCACCACCGGCTTGCCCAGTCGGCCCCCGATCGCGCGAAGAAACCCGCACAGTACGTCCAGCGGCTCCTGCCCCTGCAGCTCCCGCAGGTCAACGTCGAAACCGATCTCGTCAGCCGACTCCAACCGAAAGATCGCCAACACATTCGGCTCGGGCCAGACCCGCAGATCCGCACACTCGGCATCAGCAGGCCGCGACAGCACCTCTCCAGCACGCGGGAGTGGCATGACCACGGCCCCCTCGGAGTACTCACTCCGCCAGCCACTCGCAACGATCAGATCGAGGACCGCCTGCCAGTCCTCAACCGTGGTTCCCGCGACCCACACATTTGGAAGACAACCCTCCCACTCAAGGTCGAAGAACCCCTTGACGTCATCCCACAGCAGCTCAGACACCCGGCAATGCTGCCCTCAACCCCTCTACAACGCACCCCGATTCTTTGACGATACCCAGAGGGCCCCGGGAGGATCGCGGTGATCGTCTTGGCTGTGCTGCGGCACGATCAGCGCCTGGCCGACATGGCCGGCGGCGACGACATCTCCGCCACCACTCCGGCGCTGGCGCTGGCGCTACGAGCTGATCCACCTGCTCGTCGCGAAGGCCCCACGCCTCGACCGCGCCCTGGAGAAGATCGCCCGGCGGAGCTACTCGGACTGGGCCCGGCGCCAGGCTCCGGCGCCCGTCCCCCGGCGCCGGCGCCGGCGGGAGGCGTAGGCCCGTGTGCCGTGCGGGGTCAGGGATGGTGAAAGACCACTTCCGGGTTGGCCGCCGACGGTCCCTCGAGCAGCGGCTGCGCGGTTTCCCGCAGGTGTTGGTCGAAGAAGGCGGCGACATAGGTGCGGGTGAGCGTCAACGCCCGGTCCGCCGGCAGCGGACTGCGCGGCACGCCGAAGTGGTCCAGGATGACGGCCCCGTCCGTGAAGGTGAAGTGGTCGGACCCGGCGAGAGTCAGCCACCGCTTCCAGCCGCCGAACCGCTCCCAGGCCGCGTCCCAGGTGTGGTCCAGGCCGCCGGGCCGGTGCATATCGTCGTCCGTGCCGAGCAGCATGAACGCGCGGCCGCCGAGCCCCTGTTCCGGCAGAGTGTCATGGAAGGACCCGTCCATGTTGACGCCCGCGCGGATCCGCCCGTCGGCCAGCATCGCGGTCGCCGCGCTGGCGCCGCCGATGGAGTGGCCGGCCATGCCGATCCGCCGTCGGTCGATCGTTCCGGCGTACTTCCACACAGGGTGCCGACCCGTCAGCCGGTCCAGTACGTATGACACGTCCCGGGCCCGACCCCCGGTGATCTTGCTCTCCGGCACCTGTCCCCCGCTCACGGGCTCGCACGCCGCGCAGGTCAGCAGGCGGCCGTCCGGCGTCTGGATCCCGAAGGACTCATACGCGTGGTCCACGGAAGCCACCACGTAACCGCGGCTGGCCAGATCTTCGGCGAGGGCGGTGAGGGTGTAGCGGGAGGCCGTGAAGCCGGGAGACAGGACGACGAGCGGGTGCCGGCCGGGCGCCGGGCGTACGTCCGCCCTGGCGTACGTACGCATCGCGCTCAGCTCGGCGGCGGGTACGGCTTCGCCGAGCCCGTAGCCCTCGACCAGCGCGCGCGTCTCCGCGGTGGTCGCATACGGAGCCGTAGGACCCGTACCGGGTCGCGCGGCGGGATAGTGGAGGGTCACCATCAGCTCCCGTCCGCCAACGTCCGGCATCCACGGGTCGGGGCGCGAGCGGTCCACGAGGTGGAGAACGGAGCTGCCAACAGGAAAAGAGCCGGTAGGGCGCGGAAGTTCGGCCCGGCCGTCCGCCCGCGTCTCGGTCGGCGCCGCGGCCACAGGTCGCGGTACAGGCGGGGCCGAGGGTGCCGAGGCGGAGGCAGGGCCGGCGAGAGCGAGCGGCGCGGACAGGGCCAGTGCGACTGCGGCGACGGTGAGTGCTCGGGTGAGGTTTGGCATGTCTACGACGCTAATCGGCGACAGCGACGGACCGCGTCATACCGCGGTCCCTGCGACGTACCCTGCTGGGCGGATGCTGATGTCAACTCCTGGTATGAGACGCCAACTTGAGAGCACCGGCCCTCCGCTGTCCTCGCTCATGGGCACACGTTAGTGAGACGCGCACCGCACCGGCATGAGATGTTCCCGCGGAGCATGGTTGCCCAGCACCCTGCCCTCTGCCGTGGCGGCAGGACGTCTCGCAACTGCAGCGGTACCGCATCCCGGAGGGTGGTGGCCCAATCCTCCTCCAGGAAAACATCATTGGACCCCAGATGGATCCGAAGCTGGGCTATTTGCCCGGCGACGCCGGGCAAATAGAGATCATGAAGCGCGAGCACGGGCCGATCGGCGAGTCCCATGACCGGCTCCGCGGCCGGGTCCGGAAACACGAGGGCCGCGAAGCGCAACCGAGCGCGGGGATCACCAAGGCGCAGTCGGTACGTGGGGTGGACGTGCGGCTCGACCGCTCTGACCTGCTGCGACGGGAAATGCATTCCGGGAACGGGCGGGAAGTGTTTTGAGCCGCTTCCGCGGCATGGCTCTGACCTGGGCTTTTCGGGTTTCCTGCAAGCCCCCGCTTCACTCTCCGCTCCAGGCCACGGGTGTGCAGCAGCTCCAGCCAAGGTTGCACTGCTTCATTGGTGCCCGGGCGCTGCCTGGGGCGTGGCACTTCGGGTGGACCTGACGCCTGTCGCTCTGCTGAGGTGACGCCGACCGGACGAGCAACGGAAGAGTGGCTGCGTAGGCATACCCCGGGATCAGGCACGAATTCCGTGAGGACGATCAACTACAGGTTTATCGGAGCGGTCCCTGTTCGTCGATGAACACGGTGGGCGTGGAGAGGAACACATCGCTGTTGACCGGGCCGTAGGCGATGTTGAACGTGTCCAGCCAGTACGACCAACCCCGGATCCCCAGTGCACTGCTGAAGCGGTAGTTGAGCTGCCAGCGCACCCACTGGCCGGGGGCGAGTCGCACTGCCGGGGGCCGTCGCGGCCGGGGCGGCAGGGCAAACGTGGGCTGGACTCGCGGGAAGACCCGCAGCCGTCCGTCGGCTTCCCGAAGCTGGACATCGACTTTGCCGCGGTCTTCCTGGGTGACATAGGGGTTGAAGCCGTCACGCTCATGCATGCGAATCACCTGTGCGGAGCTGGTGGTCTCGGCAGGCGGGAGAGCGAAGCCGATCGGGGTCGCGTTCCTGCGCGAGGCAGCCTCCCCTCCCCGGGAATCCTTCGTCCAGGACGTCCGTATCCACTGGACGGTGATCTCCATGGCGTACTCCCGCCGGGTCGTCGAGAGACTCACTCTATGCGGCTCTCAAGAATCACGACCTGTCCAGTTGTGGTTACTGGCTGTGCCGCCGGGCGGGTGGCCGTGAGGAGGACGCGCTTGCGGAGGAGTGGGGGTTTTGCCCGGCCGAACATCTGGCGCTTGATCATCTTGATGTGGTTGACCCGGCCTTCCACCGGACCGGAGTTCCAGCGGGTGGTCAGGCCCTGAACGACCGCGTCCCAGTCCTGTCTTTGAGGTGCCGGCCGGAGCGGGTGGTGAGGATCTTGGCGAAGGCGCGGACGTGTCCATGGAGGGTGGTCAGTTCCGGGCAATGGGCGAGGACGGCGGTGAACCGCAGGCGTTCTTCGTCACTCAGGCGGTCCGAGTGGCGCATCATCCAGCCGGGGACCCGTCGGACGCCCGGAGGTGCGGGGGCGACGATGCGGATGCGCCGGCGGCGCCTCGGTCGCAGGTAGTCGTTGATCGTCTGATAGCACCCGGCCCCCAACCGCGGCCCGCCAGGCAGTCAGCCTGCTGCTGCGCTTCCAGGGCGCACCCGCCCTCGCGGGACGGGCTCACGATTCCTCGGCCACGGTGTCACCGGAGGACCGGGCCGCCCTTCTTCTGCGGTAGACCACCACCCCGCACACCGCGAGGAGGAGGACGGCCACGGCGGACACCCCGAGGGCCGTCCGCTCGGCGAAGAGCCTGCCCAGCACTGCGAGCACGCCGAGCCCCGCGGTCGCGTAGATCAGCGCCCAGGCCGCGCCGCCCACGAACAGGGCGGGGAGGTAGCGCGCCAACGGCATGCGCATGCTGCCCGCGAGGAAGTTGGCGGCGGTCTGGAACCCGATGGTCAAGAAGGAGACGGCCACCACCAGCGCGCCCCACCGCTGGATCGCGCGCTCGGCGCGCCGGAACTTCGCCGAGGAGATCCGCCCGGCGAACCTGCTGCGCCGGGCACCGGCGCCGGCGAGCCACCCGACGGCGAACGTTCCTCCGGCGCGGAGCAAGACGATGACGTACAGGGCTCCGGCCGTGAGCGCGATCTTATCCACGACGCCTCGTCCCGAGCATTGGGCCGCACCCCGGGACGCCCGTCACCCGCATGGGTATCCCGCCCCAGCGGGCGCACGACACGCACAAGCCTGGTCACCGTCTCTCACTTGCGCCCTGCCTCTGCCCGTTCCGTCCCTATGGGTTCCCACCTGCGGCACCGGAACCCGAACCTGCACGCTCGCACGCCAGGCAAGGCCACCCTAACCCAACGCGCATACGGGGGTGCAGGGCGGCCACGTTGGGCCGCTTGCCGCATGACCCGCAGTGACCTGGTTGACATGCTCGGAGCCATCGCCGAGTCGGAGGACAACATCGCGAGGCGCGAGTTCCTCGACGCGTTTCCCGAAGACTTCGGACTGCTCGATGAGCAATCGGCACAGGAGGTTGCCCGGCCGATCATGATGACGGGGGTCTGCAGGCATCATGCACCGGTGAGCACTATCGTGAAGTTCTTCGTGGCGCCTGACGATGAAAAGGCCGCCCTCGTGGTCGGGGCCGGACCGGGACCCGCCTTCGAGTGCCTCTCGCTCGGCAACTTCGATGTCGAAGAGGCCGTGATTGAGTGGGAATGCCTCTTCTTCGGAGGCAGTTTCGAAGAGCTCCTAGGGGCTGGCGAACCGCGAATAGTCGCTGATGAGGACGACGACGGGTGCATTGTCTTCGCGTTTTCCGACCGCCTGGTGGACGCTTTGGCCACGGCGGAGCCCTCCCGGCTGCATGAGATAGCCGTGGCGTGGGCCCGGCAGCGGGAGGAGGACGGCGAGGACATCGCTCCTGCTGTGGCCGGCGAGATGGTCGAGGGTCTGGGCACTCTCGCCCGCGGCCGGGCAGACCATGACCACGGCTTGTACTGCTGGGTCGCGTAAGTGGACCACCGCCCATGAGGACGGTGGTCCGTTCAACGCGAGCTCAAGCGCTTATGGAGTCCTCCGCAGCGGGATGCTGTCGCGGGCTCCGGACCGGCATGGCGGGGCGGGCGGCCTCGGGAGTCGCCGGCAGAGCGACGATGGTCACGGGCTGCCGGCAGTGCGGGCAGTTTCGCGTCGCGCCGGGCTCCAGCGGGGCCGGTGGTCTTTCGCCGAGCCGACGGGCTCGTTCCTCGTCACGGGCCTGACCGCGGAGCCGCTCGGCATTGCGGCGGAAGGACCGAGGGGGCTCATCGGATAGAGCCCGATGGACTTACCAGAGAGTACGCCTGTCTAGGCGAGTCAGCTCTCGTAAACGTCGGCACACAGGCGCATGTCGAGCCTGTCCCACCGCCATGCGTCCCGGCCCGCCCCTTCACCCGCACAGGACCAAGAGGCATCGATTCTGCACCTCTGACGGGCACTCTTGCGTGGCATGCGCCCGCCGGACATCCGCCGGTCGACGGGGCCGTGCGCCACGGCTGTTCACACCGGATTCTCGGAGCGGCAGCACCCGTACCTGTTGGTCATGTCGTAGTCGTGGCCGACCAGGATGCGTGCGCCGCAGGCGGCGCAGACCGCGGGCGTCACCGGGTTCACCCGCAGGACGTAGGCGTTCTCCAAGGCCAGGACGGCGTCCACGGACTCCTTGCCGTGCTCCTTGATGCCCTGTTCGATGAACTCGAAGGCGCCGTACTGGGCCCCGCACTCGCAGTCGATGCGGTTGGAGTGGGCCGGCCCGATGTCCTTGATCCCCAGGTCCGAGGTGATCCTCTCCCTCTCCTCGCGCGATACGGGTTCCATGCCCCGGTCCTTGATCCGTCTGGGGCTCCAGTACCACGCCTTGAACGCCTCGGCCTGTCCGGGGGAGAGGTAGAACGTCACCGATCTGCCGGCCTTCAACGCGTCCTGCACAGCCGCCACGACCGCGCTGTCGTCCCCCGACATCACGATCCTTCCGTCGCGGACCAGGGCATCGATCTCGGTGAGCGAACCGCTCTTCATGGGCGTCCTTCCGGTGGGCTCCGTCGGCTCCGACCGTTCGATGCTCACCCGTGACCCCGCCACCGGCCAGCGGGGGCGAGCGACCGGGGGCCTCCGCGCCCTCCACCGAGCCGGGTGGCCGCACTGAAACGTGCCCTGGTGAGCTGCCAGCCGCTGGCGGCCCCGACCCCCGCCGCAGCGCCGGGGCAGGGTACGCCGAAGCCCACCAGACCGCAGTCATTAGGCGCCGCCCGCGATGACGGTCGTCCCGGCCGCTGAGGCTGGCAGGTACGACTCCCGCCAGGCGTGGGCGTCGGCCTTGTTGCCGGGCACCGGCCGGGCGGAGGCGATCACCAGACGGCTGTCCGCGTCGATGATGACCTGCACGTTCGCCGAGAACCGGTAGTTGCGGGAGGACGCGGCGATGGTGCGGTCGCGGACTGGGATGATGCCGTCCGCGATCCACAAGCGTTCGACATACGCGACGGGCGGCGGCGCCGGCTCCATCGCGAGGAGCGGCCTCAGCCGCTGGATGATTCGGCAGACGGTGGCCGGGGAGATCCCGAAGAACGGGGCGAGCTGGCGCATTGTGAGAGTGGTGCGGTAGCACACGGCCACCAGCTGGACCCGGTCCGGCAACGGCAGGCACCACGGACGGCCGCCACCGGGACCGTTACCGCCCCGCTCCCGCACCACCTTCACGAGTTTCTCGAACCGGCCCATCCGCAAGCCCGTGAATGTCTCCACCCACAACGACTCAGCCCGCAACACCCGACCCATACAAGAGGAATGCCCATCCCGGACGTTCGCAGGACTCATCCGGATATCCCCCTCAACTGCCTCTGCAACCGACAGGATGTCCGCATGCTGAGGAGACGCAGCCCCCGCACGCAGCGCGTCATCGTCGAGCCCGAAGTCCTCGGGGCCGGCCTCTCCCTGTATGACCTCGGCTTGTACGTGAAAGTCAGCGAGTACCTCCTGGACGTCGACCAGGACATCAGCGTCGACGACTTCATTACGCCGCTCCGCCGCGGGACCTTCGGCCAGGCGAACAGCGAGGCCGAGCTCCGTGCCGGGCTCCAGCGCATTGCGGACGCAGGGCTCCTCGACCTCGACGACCACGAGGATGGCGTACTTGCCCATCTCCTGGCCGAGCGGATCAAGAACCTCCCGCCGTACTCCCCTCCTTCCCAGCAGCGCTCATAAGGAAATCCATGTCTGTCGACCAGGACACGAACCATGACAGCGGCGATGGTTGCCTATCCATGCACAACGGCTGGTTTTCCAGCGGATGGCCAAGCTATCTTCCCCAGCACCAGGCGATGATGCTCTGCATGCTCTTCGGCACAGCCGCAGTCCGCGGACTGCGAGGCAGCCTCGATGAGGTCGCCCAGCAGCTCTTCAACGGTGAGCCCGGCGCCTTCTTCGGCCGGCGTGGAGGCACTCTCGATTCCCCCGTCGTTTGGATGGACGACGACGAACTGGAGTACCTCGAGACCGACGAGGAGAAGGACCAGTTCTGCACGGATGCCGCAGAGCACCGAGCCAGGTGCGAGGGACTGTTCCGCGCCGCCGGCGTGGCGGTTCCAACGACCATCCGTGAACTCGCGGACACCATGCTCGCGCTGGGCATCGCCACGGTGCAGGACGGCGTGTGGTCCATGCAGGACCCCATCCCCGGCCCCGAGACGGTCCTCGACCTGACGGACGCCGAGCGGGCCGGGATCGCCGACACGCGTCGCATCTGGGAAAGCGGCTCCGCAGAGAGCACTCTGCTCAACTACCTCACGGACGACCTAGGCCAGCCGGGCGAGGTCTTCACCTCTGTCGACCGGCTGGCCGAGGCATCGAAGCTCAGTGAGGACGACGTCCGGTACGCGCTCGGCCGAATGATCCATGAGAACGACGTCCGGCTCGAACGTGGCTCCCCCCGCGCGCAGGTGAACCTCGATGACCTGAAGAACCATGAACGGTTCCACCTCGTGGCGGACTGGCAGCACTTCAACGAGAACCGCATCATGATCAGGCGGGGCTGACGCGCAACTCCCAACGCTGGGCGGGCACGGACCAGGCCCGCCCCGACCAGAACATCAGAGGCATCGACTCGATCACCCCGGACGACTTCAAGAAGCCGAGAACGCGAAGTGGCGGGCTCCGCTCCCGGGGGTTTGACTGCCGGGCGCCGAACGGGATGTGTGAGACTCCCATCGAATGATCATTCGGGGGGAGTTTCACGTTGAACGCGTTCTTGAAGAGGGTCTGGATCGGACTGGCCGCGACTTTGATCGTGAGTCTGGCTGCCGTGGTCCTGCCGGACCAGGTACAGATCGACGACGACGGGCGCGTGCACCTGGGCGCGCCCTTGTCCAAGCCGTCCGGGTCCGCGTCGGCGCCAGCGCCGGAGCCTGAACCCACGTCGCCACCCCTCACGCGGGACGAGGTGGACGAAGTGATCCGGACGGCGGTCCGCGCGGCGGGCCTCGACCCGGAGCAGGGCAAGGCGACAGTCCCCGCCGGATCCAACCTGAACAGGACGGGCTGGCTGGCCGTCCGGGAGATGGCCGCCGCACAGTCCGAAATGAAGGCGATCTGTGCGGACTTGGAGCGCCAGGGCTGGATGCTGAACCCGAACGGCGACAGCTCCGGCGCCTCCCGCAGCTACAAGCGCGGGGGCTGGTACCTGCTGGTGAGCACGCGCGGGAAAACCCAGGCACCGTCCAATACGCTGAGCGACTCGCAGACCTACCTGACCATGACCGGGCTCCAGCTCAACCTGTCCGACATACCGCTCCCCGAGATCACCGTCCGCATCCGCTGACCACTCACAGCACAGCCCCCACTGTCTTCCGCCTTCGTCGGCGGGGTCACGACGGCCTGGGCTGCGGGTCGGTCGGTGGCTTCGAAGGTGTCCGGGGGGCGTCCCAGCAGTCCAGTGTCCTTCCGGTGCGGACCGGTCCGTCAAGGGCGCTCGGGCCTCCACACCGGCAACCTGGTGCAGCGCGCCGGCCGGACCCTCGACGAACACGTCCGCAAAATTCGCGGGAAAGGCCCTTGGGCTTCGCCGAAAACGCCCCCTCGGAGGCCTTCGGCGGGGCCTTCGCGCTGCTCCGCTCGCTGCCGCGACCAACCCAGAACGGCAGCTTCGACAAAGCCATGGACGCAGCCGCCTGAGACCTCGTTGCATACGCTCTGACCTGCATATTTACCGCAGAATACCTAGGATGGGCACGCATGCACGACGGCGCGGAAGTAGCGTCGGGCTGCTTCGACGGCCTCCGCCCGCAAACGTGCTCAGGACGGCCCAGGAAGGGTGTTTCATGACCGAGTCCGGCAACCCCAGTCAGCCGACGAACGTGAACGAGTACACCAGCAGCCACATCCAGGTATTCGAAGGCCACGAGGCCGTGCGCAGGCGCCCTGGCATGTACATCGGCTCGGCTGGCGAGCACGGCCTGCATCAACTGGTGTACGAGGTCGTCTCGTACGCCACCGACGAGCACCTGGCCGGCCACGCCGACGCCATCGACGTCACGATCACCCCGGAGGGTGGCATCCGTGTCGCGGACAACGGGCGGGGCCTGCCCGTCGAGGTGGAAGAGCCCACCGGGAAGTCGGCCGTCGAACTCGAACTGACGGAGCTGTCCTTCGGCTCCAAGCCGCACACCGGCTACGGGGTCTCCGGCGGTCTCAGTGGCCTGGGTCTGTGCGTCGTCAACGCGCTGTCGAGCCGTCTGACGGTCGAGGTCCACCGAGACGGCCACCGTTGGACCCAGAAGTACGAGAAGGGCACCCCGGTCACCCCCTTGACGAGGAACGAGGAGACGAGCGAACACGGCACCACGATCACGTTCCTGCCCGACGCCGACATCTTCGAGACCACCCGGTACTCGTTCGCCACGCTGTCGGAGCGCTTGCAGGAACTGGCCTTCCTCAACGGGGGCCTGGCCGTCTCGCTCACCGACGAGCGTCCGGAG
The DNA here is from genome assembly GCF_036237315.1 of Streptomyces sp. NBC_01351. Taxonomy (GTDB): domain Bacteria; phylum Actinomycetota; class Actinomycetes; order Streptomycetales; family Streptomycetaceae; genus Streptomyces. The sequence goes on from NZ_CP108356.1 coordinate 146,424, forward strand.
CGGCCGGTCCGCTACCACCACACGGACGGCCTTCGGGACTACGTCGCCCGCCTCAACCCCTACCCCCCGAGTCTCGTCCACTCCCCCGCCATCGCCTTTGAGTCGGAGAACGAGGACGAGACGATCTTCGTGCAGGTCGCCATGCAGTGGAACACCTGGTCCCAGGGAGAGTTCCGCTCCTTCGCGAACAGCACCCGCACCCGCGAGGGCGGTGCTCACGAAGAGGGCTTTCGTACCGCTCTCACAGATGTCGTCAACGACTACGCTCGCCGGCAGCGGCATGTGTCCGCGGACGACGAGGACATCACGGCCGAGGCCGTCCACGAGGGCCTGACTGCAGTCGTCTCCGTAAAACTCGCCCATCCCGTCTTCGAAGGCGCCACCAGGACCAGGCTCAGCAACCCCGAGGCGGAGGCCTACGTCCAGGAGGTCGTCAGCAAACACCTGACCGACTGGCTGGACCACCATCAGAACGAAGCAGCGTCCATCATCCGCCACATCCTCAATGCCCCTACCGGACACGGGAGGCGGTGACGAAGGGCTTCCCGCTTGGCCGGCCACGGTCTTCCTGGCGGCAGAAGATCGCGGCAAGAAGGCGCCACCGCCTCCGGGCGGACCAGGACCGCCATCGAGGACGTCGCGACTGCTCCGCACGGCCGCGAACCGGACGCCGGTCCACGGGTGTCCGGGGCAGACGGCCAGGTGCTCAGCAACCTGACAGGAAGCGATTCGCGCCGCAGGTTGCGTCAGAACCGGTACACGCCGAGATCGCGCACCGTGTCGGCCAGAGCGCGGATGAGGTCGTTCTCGGCTTCGGTCCGCCAGACCAGAGCGAAGTTCATGGTGGTCATGTCGGGGACGGGAAGCCATCGGATGTTCGGCATGCCCCAATACCTGGTGACATGGCCGGGGAAGGCGTGGATGATCTCGCCCATGCCGACGCGATTGATCAGCTCATCACCGGTATCCGCGGCCGCGGACGTGATGCGCTCGATCGTCCGGCCTCGTGGGGTTTGGAAGGGCAGGTAACTGTCCTCCCAGTAGTCGGGCAGGTCGAGGGCAGTGCCATGCGGGAAGTCGGCGAGAAGCTCCAGTGGCACGGAGTCCCGTCCCGCGAGCCGGTGGTCGGCGGCCACGGCGAGGATCCGGGAGTCGGTGCACAGGATCGGACCGACGGTGAAGTCCGGCTCTTCCACGGGGAGCCAGATGACAACGACGTCCATCGCACCGCTACGGAGCTGGCCGAACACATCGGTGAACGTTACCTGACGGATCTCGAGTCCCCATTGCGGGTACCGCGCGCGGAACGCCTTCCAGTAGGGGTACAGATCGACGACGTTGAAGGGCATCAGGCTGACGCGGAGCTGTGCGGTGATGCCTCGGGCCGCCAGCCGGGCGCGCTCCAGGGATTCGTGCAGGCCCGCATAGACCGGTTGTAGATCGTCGCGGAACTGCCGGCCGACCTCAGTCAGCCGCACCGTGCGGCTGGTGCGGGTGAAGAGGTCGGCACCGATGCGCCGCTCCTGCTTCTTGATGGCCTGACTGACGCGCGCCTGGGAGACGTGCAGCCGCTGTGCGGTCCGACTGAAATGCAGCTCCTCCGCCAGTACCAGGAATATCTCGATGTCCCGCAGCTCCACCGGCCCCCCGGCCTCCGTCGATAATCCGGCGGCTATCGAACCGCATGGAAGTCTGACGTGATCATACGTGCGAACCGCAAGATCGCTGAGGCCTGCGATCACGCATGAGGGACCAGGCATTCGTACGGTCGACGCGGTGAAGCACCCCGGCTACGCCTTCGTCCCGATATCGACGTGTCTCGCCTTCAACCACGTCAACGCTGTGGTCAGTGAGCCCGCCGACACTACTGAAACTGCCATTGAGCGACGCCATCGACCTCTGCGGACCCGTGACCCCCGGCATGTACTGGCCACCGCTGCCGGCGTGGTACGCGACTGCGATGCCGTTCGGGCGACGTGTCGCACAATCCGGAACGGTCAGCCAGTAACACGGACTGTGACGCGCAACTTCCGCAGGCCCCACGGAACCGTGGCGGCGGTGCTTACGACGGTCTCGCCTTCGCGCTCGGCGTGGATCTCCCACTCGCGGTATCCGGGATCGGACTTGTAGGCGACGGGTACCAGCGTGACAGCGGACCCGTCGGCCGTGGGGGTCTCCCACTGCAGCCGACTGTCCAGTCGCAGCGGCACCATCCCTCCCGCGGTGAGCGTCACCGTCCGCCCGTCGTCGTCCTCGGTGAGGAAACGTGGTGCGGACGCGGACGCGGATGGAGAAGCCGTTCGCGAAGGCGGCACGGACAGCGCCGGCGTTCGACCCGGGGGCTCCGCCACAGGGGTACTTCCCGGAACCTGTCCCGTCGGTGCCGCAGGCGGTCCCGGGTTCGTGCACGCGGCCGCCGCCACCCCGAAAACCAGGGCGGCGGCGGCCGCGCGACGCAGCGCGCGTTCCTTCGTCATACGAGCGGAACGTTGATGCATGTCAGGATGCCTGCCTGCCTGGCGAGCTCCGCATGTGTCGCATCCGGGTTGAGCCGTACCTTCTCGGCGTTCTGCAGCGCTTGCAGGAACGGGGTGTCCGCCTTCAGGTCACCATCGGTGTCGACCAGCTCGCCTGTGTCGAAAGCACCGTTGGCGAAGTTCAGCCAGGCGGCGAGGAGCTGACGGTCGAAGGCGCGCTTCGGGTTCAGCAGGGTGAGGAAGAGGGTGCTCGCCGCCTTCTGCTGTGTGGACACGTCGACGACCTCCGAGAAGACCGCGCTCGAATGCTCGACGATCCTCAGGTAGCAGTCGAGCCGCTCCTTGCCGAGCCCTGTGAGGTCCCCGGTCAGGTACTTGACGTACCAGACGTCGGCGAGGAGGGACAGCGGCGCATTGCCCTGGACGACGAGCGGTATCCCGTCGGATCCGGTGCCCCCGTCGTCATCACCTGCGGTGAAGGACAGGTTGTACAGGCACGGCTTGTCGTAAGTGTGTGCCTGTGTGTCCGTCACGTCGCGCGGCTGAACGCTCGGGCTGCGGTCCGGGTCGGCGTTCGGCGGGTTGACCAGCGAGGTGGTCGCGGTGTCCGGCGAACCGTCACCCCAGGCCCAGGTCATGGTCTCGTCATCGCTGCCGGGGTCGGTCACGCGCGCGGCGTACGTCCTCTGCTCCCCCGCACGCACGACGAGGGTCTTTCCGCCGGCCAGCTGAACGGCCGCCGACTTGTCGATCGTGGCCGTCGGGTTGACGTTCGCGACGGTGATCTCGGCGTCGCGGCAGGTCGTGGTGTCGTCGTCGCTGCCGCACACCTTCACGGTGAAGGTGCCGTCGTCGCCGAAGACGACCTGCCTGCTGAACGTGAGGGTGGAGTCCGGCCGGTTGTTCTCCGACTGTCCCGGCAGGGGTACGGGCTTGCCGTCACCGGGATCGATGGTGGCGGTGAGCGGGTCGAGCCAGCCCGGGTCGGTGACCGTACCGCTGACCGTGAGCGTGCCGCCCTCTTCCCGGGGCCCAGCGACGGTGAAGGTGATCGCGGGCGCGACATTGGTGACGGTCACGGTCGCCGTGTCCGTGTCCGCGCCTGCCGCGTTGCCGACCCGCAGACCCACGGTGTACGTACCGTCCTGGCCGACGCGGTTGAACACCGGGTTGATGCCGGTGGCATCGTCGTAGGCTCCGTCGCCGTCGAAGTCCCAGGCGTACGACGAGCCTCCGCCGGGGCTGGTGCTGCCGCTCGCGTCGAGCCGTACGTCCGTGCCCTCCTTCGTGGAGTACGGTCCGCCCGCGTCGGCGGTGGGCCGGCAGCTCGCCGGGAAGTCGGTGGCCGGGTTGGCCTGGCCCTGGCTCGGCGAGGTGGCGCCCGCGCCCATGCCACGCCGGGCGAAGACGCCCCACAGCAGACACTGGTCGGCGCCGGCGTTGTCGGCTCGGTCGGCGGCGAGGATCCCGTCCCGGGCGTCCAGGAAGTCCGGCGTGGACGGGGTCAGCTTCATGCCGTCGACCATCAGCTGCTCGTGGCGGCGCTTGCCTGCGGCGTAGCCGTGCGCGCCGATCAGCGCGCTGCGCATGTCCCACAGGGCGGTGGCCCAGATCTCGCCGTCGTTGTGCGACTCGCAACCCTCGTTGCACAGGTCTCCGTACGTGAGGTTGCTCTGGTCGTAGCGGACGCGCCGGATACCGGTGGGGCGGCCGTTGTCATACTCCGAGAAGAGCGGATCGTTGAAGTACGTCGTCGAGAGCGCGTCGCTCCAGCCCTCGCCCAGGGCGTCCGCCTGTTCGCCGCTGCCGAGGTCGCCGCCGCCGACCAGGCGGTTCGACAGGCCGTGCCCGTACTCGTGGATGACGGTCTCTCCGTCCATGGACTCGTGCACGTTCAGGAAGCCGTTGCCGTCGTACGTGCGCGATACGAACAGGCGCATCGTCGGGTTCGTGCCGTCCTGCGGGGTGGAGAAGTTGGCGTTGCAGCAGTCGTCCGGGTCCTGGCTGTTGCCCTGGTAGTCGACGTAGACGTCGACGCGGTCGCCGCCCGCTCCGCCGTTGCCGAAGTTGTCCTCCTGGAAGTTGCCGGAGGCCTCGTCGAAGCCGAGCTCGTACAGGAAGTCGTGCGCCCTGTTGACGTAGTAGAAGGCCTGGGTGACAACCGCGTCCCGGTCGGTGTTCATGTTCGTGCCGCCGCTGGAGCGGTACGCGTCGGTGAAGGTGTAGTTGAAGTGCTGGTAGCCCGGATCGCCCTGCGCCGAGGTCTGCGGCTGGTGGCCGAGCGACTCGGGCGCGTCGAGGTCCTGTGAGACCTCGGTGTTGTTCCCGCGGGTGGTCCTGCCGTCGACCCAGGACCGGCCGAGGCCGCTGAACGGCACGGTCTGCTGGTCCGAGACGTTGGGGTTCTGCCCGGTGTGGACGCGTCCCTCCGGGCCCTCGTTGTGCGTGAGGTCGCTGCGCAGGAGGATCGTGCCGCTCTTAGCGTCGACGACGGTGTCGTACAGGTGCCCGTTCTCGGCGGTGAGTGTGGTCCGCCACGCGGGCCGGGCGGTGCCGTCGGCGAGCGGGAAGGTGACGCGCTCGGCGGTGACGGCTCCCGGCTCGTCCGTGCCGACGGCCCCGGCGGCCCGCTTCACGGCGGCGGCCTTGTCCAGTCCGGCCGCCTCTCGTGCATGAGCTCCCGGTACGAGGCTGCCGGTGGCTGTGACGACACGGCCGTCCTTGTCGACGGCGACCTGCAGCCGCGCGCCGTGCACGGGGACGCCCGCGTCGGTCTGGCCGATGAACACGTGCCGGACGCCGTTGTGCTTCGTACGGTACGTCTTGACGACCTCCAGCCCGTCGAGGTCTGCCGTGGAGAGTCCGTAGAGCTCGGCGTGCTCACCGACGTACGCGAGCGCGAGGGTCTGCGGGTCACCGCTCCTGGCGGCGCTCAGCGCCCCGTCCTTCCCGAGCGGCGACACCAGCCGGGGCGTCCCGTACCGCCCCCAGCGAACGGCGGCGCTGTCCAACTGCTGTGCCGCGCTCAACTGCCCGGCCTTCGGCGGGACACGCGTGTCCCCGCGGACATCGACGTTCGGATACGGGCGGTCCTTGGGCTCCTTGGCGGCCGGTCTGCCCTCCTGGCTTGCCCTATCGGCAGCCGTGGCAGTGGCCACCGGAACGACCGTCGTCGCGGGCAGCGCCAATAACACCGCCCCCAGGATGATTGCCCGAGTCCTTGCCCGGGCGCTGCGCGCTCGTGTGGACAGCATCGCCTTCCCCGTTCCCCGTTACTCGATCCACTGGCAGTAAGCCCCGACAACGGTAGGCGGACATGACAAACCAGAGGAAGGGCCCGACGGAGGCTGGCCGGATTTCGACTCGGACGCGAATTCGACCACGGGTCGTGTTGCCGTAAGGCTTGGCGCTCCCCTCCCTGGAGGGAGGGTTTATGCCGAAGTGGCCCTGAGATCCTGGGAGTACCCAGGGCCTCGCACGTGACCACGTTCCCCCGGCCGTGGCAGGCCAGTACTACCGGATGTGCCATCGGCTCGAGCCGACCCGGCTCGGGGTCTCCAGCCGGCCGCTGCCGAGCATCCAGGTGTAGTGCGCGGCGAGCATCTGGCCGTAGTGCTCAGAGGGCGTGGTCGCGGATGTGGTGTCCTTTAGCCGGTGGGCGGGTTGTGTGCGGCGACTCGGTAAGAGGCCGCTACAGGGAGTCCAGGTCCACGGCATCCGCCATCGCCCGGTACCCGGCGTCGTTGGGGTGGAGGCCGTCCCCGCTGGCGTACGCGGGGAGGAGTTGCCCGGGGTTCAGCGGGTCGGCGAGGACGCGGTCGAAGTCCACGACGGCGTCGTACGCGCCGCTGGTGCGGATCCACTGGTTGAGCGCGGCGCGGGTCTCGGCGGGAGTCCCGCTCTCCAGGCCCTTGCCGGGCGGGAGCGTCGCGCCGATGACAGTGATCCCCCGGGCGCGGGCCGCGCGGATCAGCGCGCGGTGCCCCTCGATCAACTCGGCTGCCGTCACCCGCCGGTTCGTGGTGGTGCAGGGGTTCGCGGCGGTCTCGCCCATGAGGATGTCGTTGGTGCCCTCCAGCACTATTACGGTGCCCACGCGGATCTGGTCGAGGACATCGTGCCGGAACCGGGTGGTGGCCTTCTCTCCGAAGCACGCGGAGTCGCTCAGCACTCGGTTGCCGCCGATGCCCGCGTTGAGGACCGGGCGCTGCCGTCCCTCGGCCGACAGCCGTCGGGAGAGCTGGTCGGGATAGCGTTTGTCGGCTCCGGGGGTCGAGGCTGCCCCGTCGGTGAGGGAGTCACCGAAGGCGACGACCGCGTCCCGCCGCCCTCCTGCCGGTTTCCCGGCCACGTCCACGCCTTCGAGGAAGTACCAGGACGAGCTCTCCTGCGCGAACGCGTCCGCGCTCACATCCGCGCGGTGGTCGCCTTCGGCGCGGTACGCGGTCTCCATCGCCACGTTGTGGAAGGTGGCCGGACCCGAGGGACCCTTGAAGAACAGGGTGACGGCGAGCCGGTCGCCCGCCTTCACCGGCAGCCGGACCGGGTCGCTGGCCGGCCGGTCCCCGGGCCGAATCGATGGGGAGACGGATCCGCCGAAGGTCAGCGCGCGGACGGTCTCGGGTCGGACGGCGGCGCCCCCGGCAGATATGCCGACGGTGGCGCCGGTCAGCTGGAGCGGGGTCGTGCCGAAGGCGTGGGACAGGCGTACGCGCAGGTCGGAGCCGTCCGCGCCGACACGTACGGTCTGCCGTACGGTCTGGTCGTCAAAGCCCGCCTCCGCCCACGTCGGGTACCAGCTCTGTGAGGGACGTTGCACGGCCGTGGCCCAGCCGGCGGTCCAGCGGTGCGCTCCCGAGGGGGCGGTGGCCGTGTGCGCGGGGGCTGACGCGGCGATCAGGAAAGTCGCCACGGCGGCGGCAGTCAGGGGCAGTCGGGGAAGGGCATGCATCGTGGGCTCTTTCGGATGTTGATGACCGGTGAGGGCGCATGGGGAACACGGCGGGCCGGTGAGTCGTGGGGCGGTTCATGCAGCCGCGCGTTCGGCGAGGCGGTTCTCCCCCGTCCGACGCCCCCGTATCGGCTCGGTTCGAGCAGTGTCGCCCGGGTGTCAGGCAGTGAGTCCCAGGGCGAGGGTGGCCGTGACCGGAGCCAGGTAGAGCAGGGGGAACGCGACGGTCTTGTACGAGCGGGCGCGCAGCACGGTGACAACCGCGCCGAGGAAGTAGAGGACCAGGCCGGCTGCGGCCAACACCCCGATCACGGGTACCGCCAGCCCGATCAGCAGGCCGGCCGCGCCGGCGATCTTGGCCACCCCGAGCGGGGCCCACCAGGACCGGGGCACCCCGTACTGGACGAGGGGTTCCACGACGAACTGGGCTCTGCGCAGCAGGGACAGGCCGGAGAAGCCGACCCAGGCAGCGGTCAGGACGGTGACGACGACGGTGGCGGACATACGGGTACTCCAAGGTGTTCGGTGGGTGCGAGGGGTGTGCGCGGCTTCAGGCCGATACCGGCGTGTGCCATCGGGCGAGCGCGGCGTAAGCGGGCTGCCAGTACTGCTCGTACGCGCGACGTGTGGGCGTGGGCAGGGGCGTGAGCATTGCCGTGGTCGTCCACGGGTCGGCTCCGTCGAGGAGCCAGGGCAGGATCTCGGCCGCGTCCGCTTCGATCCACTGGGCGTGCACTCGGTCGAAGCGAGTCCATTGGTCGGGTGTGAGGACCTCCTGGGCCAGCGGGAGGGCGGCCGCCTCTTCGTGGTGGAGGTGTCCACCGAGGCCTGTCACGAAGGAGTCGACAAGGTCGCCGACCAGGTCCGGGCCGCCGCCCGAGCAAGTCCGAGCAGCGGCAGTCGCATCGTCGACAGCCCGGACGAGCGGGTCGAGGGCGGTGTGCTCGGCTTCCATCGCCTCAAGCAGGGCGAGATCGCCGGACCGGCCCGCGAGGGCATCGCGCAGGACCGGCCACAACGCCTCGTCCTCGGCCGAGTGATGGGCGTGCAGCGCCTTCTTCAGCAGGCCCAGCCCTGTGACCGGGTGGGGGCGTCGCAAGGATCGCGACCGGGTCGGCTGGCGGCTCGTGCGAGATGCCGCAGTTCGCGCCGGAGCGCGTCGTGCATCGCGTACATCGCCGTCAGGTCGTGGATCGCCGTGCCGTTCATCGTTGCTCTTCCCTCCTGGATCGTCCCGCCAGGGCGTCTTCCGGCGGCTTCCAGGCTCACGTAGACCGGTCGTCCCGATCAAGATCGGATCGCTTATGGTCCGATCACCTCCGGGTTATCGATCGCGCACCGGCCAGGAGAGACGAGCAGGGGCGTGAGAAACGGTGGAAATACGCGACATCCAGATCTTCCTGGCCATAACCGAGGAAGTGCACTTCGGACGCACCGCGGTCCGGCTACAGGTACCCCAACAGAAGATTCGAAGGTCAAATAGATGCCGAAGGGTCAGAAGGTAGGTTCAGGTGCACTCCAGACATCGCTTTCAGATCCGAAAGAGGGTGGCGTGTGCATTTTGTGCGCAGCGTGCTCTTCCCGCGCTGTCAAGTCACGAACTCCCGCGTCATGACGTGCCCCCCGGCCTTCCCGGTTACTGGAGAACCCCCTCACGAAGACCGTGAGGGCGGGCGGACACGAGGAGGCATAGAGCGATGGATGAGGAACGGCGTACCCGAGGGGACGGAATCCACCTGGCCCGGCTGGTCACGGAACAGGTACAGCGAACCGGGAAGCACTTCCTTCCGCAGCCCTTCCTGAACCGGCTGAGCGGGATCCGGTCCGACCGGGCCACGGAGGAGCTGCCCTTCCTCCGCGCGTTCCTCAACTGCCTGCTCGATAAGCACGACGGGCACTTCTGGAACCGGACCTACCTTTCGCTGCCCCTGCTCGAGCTGATCGTGGACGACTCCAACCACGCGCTGGGTCCGAACGAACTAGCGACGCTGCTCATATGCGACGTCCTGCGCTTCGAGACGCGGGCGGCTGCCGGGGCGTCCGGACCGGTGGATCGGGACCCTCCCGAGGAGGCGATCCTGCGCAGGCGGCTGCGCCACGCCATGCGGTTCGTCTCGGACGACCTCGTGGGAGCGGGCGCCGACGAGGTGGCCGACCTCCTGCCCGGGCCCCCGGCGACGGATGCCGGCCGCTGGTTCGACGTGACGGTCCAGCCCGTGTACGTGCTGCACGACGAGTACTTCTTCATCCGGGCGCTCCAGGCGCACGAGATGCTCTTCACGGCGATCGTGGCGGACGTACGGGCGGCGATCGCGGCCCTGCGTGACGGCAGCGCGGAAGCGGGGGCGGGGCACGTGGACCGTGCCGCCGGCCTGTTCGACCGGGCTTCGACGCTGTTCCGGATGGTCGCCACGATGCGCCCTGCGCACTTCTCGGCGTTCCGGCAGTTCACCCAGGGCGCCAGTGCCATCCAGTCCGAGCAGTACAAGCGGTTCGAGATCCTCTGTGGTATCCCGCCTGCAGAGCGCTTGCGGTCAGCGCCCTTCACCAGCGTCCCCGCCGTACGGGCCGAGGCGGTGGAGTCCAGCCACGACACCGTGGTGCGCGCGTACGTCGATCTCCGCCGCCGGACGCGTATCAGGGAGGCGGAGCGGAACCTCCTCCATGCCTCGCTGGGCCGGCTGGAAGCCAGGCACCAGCGCTGGAAGGCCGCCCACCGAAGCCTCGCCGCGCGCATGCTCGGGGACGCACGCGGGTCTGGGCACACCGAAGGCGTCCCCTACCTGACCCAGTGCCTGGCCAACCGGCTCTTCTGGCAGCTCGGTGACCGGAACACCGCTGATGGCTCCGCCTGCCCCCACACGACCGGAACGGCATCGCCGCCGCACCGGGAACCGACAGGTTTTTGATCACCGGCAAACTCTGGCCGAACAGGTTCCAACTCCGCCGAAAATCCGAACTCGCCGTGGGGCAATGATGTTCAGTCGCCAACGGCGAGATGGACACCGAAGCCGGCGATGACCGCGCCGCTGATGCGGTCGAGGATTCGGCGTGCCGAGGGACGCCGAAGCCTGTCGCGGAGCGCCCGGGCGAATGCGATCAGTACGCCCGACCAGAGCAATCCCAGCAGGATGTGCATGCCCGCCAGCAGGGTGCCGGTCGTGACGTGCGGGGCGCCGGCCGGAATGAATTGCGGCAGGACAGCCATGTAGAAGGCGCCCACCTTGGGGTTGAGCAGGTTCGTAAGAGCGCCCCGACGCCAGCCGCTCCCGAAGCTGCCATCGGCATCCGGCTCGTGCGCAGCGTCGGCCTGGGTGAGATCCACCCGAGCCCGCCGACGCAGGGTCGATACCAGGATCCGGCTTCCCATCCACACCAGATACACGGCCCCTGCCCAACGGAGCATCGTGTAGGCGAGGTGGGAGGCGGTCAGCACGGCGGTGATGCCGAGCGAACTGAGCACCCCCCAGGCGAGGGTGCCCGTCTGGATGCCGAGGACGACGCCCCAGGCGCAACTGCGGTGACCCAGTGCTGCGGTGCGCAGGATGAGGGCGGTGTCGAGGCCGGGTGTGAGGGTGAGGAGTCCCACGATCAGCGCGAAGGACCCCAGAGCGGAGGCAGTGATCATGAGTGGCCACTGTAACGCCAGAGTAGCCAACTTCCCATTCCCTGCCCGGAATCGGGCAGGAAAGCTCTTGCGGCCTCAACTGAATGACGTACACCAAAGGACCGGTCGAGTGCATATGGCGACATCCGATCAACTCGCCGAGAGGCAAACGCCTCCAGCAATCCGATGTTGCCCCCGGCCTCGTCGGCGACCCGCCTGTTCGCGGTGCGCGACCGCAGCCGCAAATCCGACTTGGAGGTCCTGACAAAGGCCCACCGGTGGACTCCGAGTCCGGATCCGCGCGGGACCCCGCGGCGGGCGATCACCGACGACGCCGCCCAGGGCCCCGGCAGCGACGGGCGTACGGGGGCGAGGCAGACGACCGGCCTGCGTGCGAAGCGTCTGGAAAAGCCGGGCATGGTCTGGTCGCCGGCCGACAAGCCCCGGCCGCGGCCCGTGTCTACTACGCGCAGCACTGGACCCTGCGCTGCCCCCGCACGGCCACCGCCATGGACCGGCCGGTACGCACACCCTCACCCGCCAGATGGCGATCAGTGAGACGGTCAGGACCGGATCTCGTCGCTCGCGGTGGGTTGGGGCGCGAGGAAGCGCTCACGTCCGGATCCTCCAGCACCGTGGTGATGACACCGCGGCCGGTCGTAACTCGCGGCGCGGCACTGTGGTGTGGGGCTATTCTGCCTGCCGTGATCGACTGGAACAGTATCGAAGCCGCAGCCTGCGCCGTGCCCGCCGGCCGCCCCATGGAAGAACTGGTGCGAGGACTTTCCCACGCCCTGGCGGATCCCGATCCGCTGATCCGGGACGGAGCGGCGTACTCCGTCCTGTCGACCTGGATAGCCCGCGGAGCCATCGACGCACCCCGGCGGCTGGCACTGGGAGACGAGATGACCGCCCGCTTCTTCGACCCGGAGATCCAGGCCCGCACGTTCGCCCCCCTCGTGCTCGACATGCTCGTGAGTAAGGGCGATTTCAGGGCCGACTGGGTGCCTGCGTTCGAGCGGTGGTACGCGAACGAGAGGGACTTGCGTGGCCATGACGAGAAGCTCGGCTGGCTCCACGCGGTTGCGCACGGCGCGGACTTGCTGGGCCGATTCGGGTGCCACCCCGAAGTGGCACCGAGACGGATGCTGGACCTCGCAGCCGCCCGGCTGACGGCGCACACCGATCACGTGTTCGACCAACTGGAGGACGACCGTCTGGCAAGGGCGGTCGCTCGCATCCTCACCCGGTCCGACATGAGCGAGCGCGACGCGACGGCATGGCTGGATCCCATCGGCACCTGCTTTGGAGCCGACCACATTCCGACCCCGGTCCCCGCACACCTCTCCAACTGCCTGCGCACGCTGCGCATGCTGTATGTCTTCGCGGACCGGGGCGTACGGCCGAGCGCCGCGTCGGCTCCGCAAGCACTTCACCACCGTGAGGCAGTCAAGACTCACCTCGCCGCGGTCCTCGATCTGATCGTCAAGCGGTGATGATGTTTTGCGACTGGGCGCGACAGCAGGCGCCGCACGCCGTGGCCATCGGTGTGAGAGGGCGTTTCATCACGTTGTTTCATCCCGGATCGCCTGGTTGACGGCAGCTCACGCACCACACCGGCTCGGGTGGGCTCGACGGTGAGTCTGCGGGGCATGAGGTCGATCGCGAGGTGGATCATGGCTTCGGAGCAATGGAGCTTCGCCTCGTAATCGCGGGTCAGGCGTCGGTGGTTCATCAGCCAGCCCAGTGTTCTTTCGACGGTCCAGCGACGGGGGAAGGACGGCAAATCCCCTGGTGGCGGAGTCGCGGCGGACTATGCGCATATCAATGCCGGGTGGCGGCGTTCTCGACGAGCCTGCCCACCCCGGACCGCGGCGCCGGACTGCTGCCGGTCCTCCACGCGCAGAAGATCGCTACCATCAGCCAGCTCACTGTCGACGACGTCCGCCCCGTTCGGCACCTCGCCGGTCGTCCTGGCCGCACTCGTCCGCGAGCTCGTCGCGACGCGCCGAGGCAAAGCCAAGATCGGAACCCCCGAGGACGTCCCCTGACTGCTTCCCGGCGCCGCCCAGGACACCCCCTCGGCGATGACCGGATCGGCCAGCGTCTCCACAAGATCGGGATCCCGCCCCGGCAGGACCTCTCCACCGCACTGATTACCCTCGCCGCCGAACTGCCCGCCACCATCCACGCCCGGGTACTCGGCGTCCACACCCAAGTCGCCGTCCAATGGCAGAGGGCATCAGCCGGCGACTGGGCCTCTTACGCCGCCGATGTCAGCCGCCGTGTCCCGGAGAACCAATGAAACTACCCATCACCATCCACCAAGCACGGCTCGGATCCACGGAGTTCAAGGTCATCCGACCAGCCCGGCCCCTGGTCCACGCAGTGCTCATCGACCACGATCGGCACCTGGACACCTACCTCGATCAGGACGCGGCCCAGCGAATCGGCGGGCTATGGAAGCTCGCCGCCTCTTCACCGCTCTCGCTGATCCACCTGCCAATGCGAGGGAACCGTGGCCCCTCCCACGAGCTGCCAGAAGACGGCACACGGCAGCTTGATCTCGTGCTGCTGCACCACTCGCTCCAGTTCGCACCCTCGCGCTGGAAGGAAATTCGAGGACGGCTCGGCCCAGGGCGTCCGCAGACCGTGACGCTGCCCGGCGCAGGACACACCGACGAAGCCGTGACTGACCACGAGGCACGGCACTACCAGGAGAACCGGGATCTGTTTCACCAGCATCTCCACGCCGAGACCCTGTTCATGACCGGCAGCGCGAAGGTGTTCAGAGACACCGCCCGGCACTTCTTCGACGTCGCCCGAAACGGCCCCGGATACGTCCCCGTCCATCCGAGCTACCCGCGCTTCTGCACCGAGCTCCACTCCAACGACGGCATTCTCGGCGACGCGCGCGAGATCCACATCGAGTACTGCGACCAATGGGACTCGTGACCCTGACCGACAGGACCCCGCCGACCATGACGTTCAACAATCACCTCCAGCATCTCGTCGAGAGGGCCCTCGCATCCATCCCGGCCGCCGACGCCGGCGACATCTACGCTGTCCCCTTCCTCATCGACAACGAGGACGACGACCCTCGTCAGCCGACCTTGACGATCGGCTACAACACTGAAACTCAGGCCCGACGCAGCATCCAGGGCGCTTCTGGTCAGGCAGAAGCCCGTTGGAACTACGCCTTCTGGATCCAGAACGAGCTGACTCGCCAGAAGTGGATCAGCGACCTCGGACTTTGGTACGACGACCCGACCGACCTCGCCGACTGGGTGCCAGTCATCGGGCCACTCGCCGCGCAGATCGAAGCCCGCTTCATCCAGACCCGCTGCCAGCTCGCCCGAACCCTCCATACGACCGGCGTCGTCGAATGAACGGTCGGCCGAACCGTGCCGGCGATCGTCCACGAGCTCGAGTGAGGGCCTGAAGTTCGTCGATCCCCAGGCTCGATCTCGGCTCGCTACTACGGATTGGCTTCGTCGCCGCGAGTCAGCAAAGCTTGTCGGTCAGCACCCAGAACGGTCCGACGGTGACTGGAAGCGTGTCGCCGAGTTCTGGAAACGCTCCGGAATTTGCGGGTGGCCGTCGGGTGTGAAGGCTGGAACGTTCCGTGGGTCATTGGGTGGGCCAGGTGCCGAGAGCCCGGGACAGACGGTCGCTTTGGTCGCGGGTGATGCCTTGGGCGAGACGGGATCCGCACCGCGGGCTGCCCGGCTCGTCGCATTGCAGGATGCCGGGGAACTGGTCCTGGCCCCCGGAGAGCGGGGAGGGGGCGGGCAGGTCCCATCCTGCCGACTCCCACAGGGGGTGGTCCTGGAGGAGGGCTTGCGCCAGCGCGGGAGCCTCATCGGAGACAACGCCCACCTGGACGAGCGCGTCGCCGACCAGCCCCGTCGCCTCAGCAGGCAGGTCGGCATCGCCGAGCGCGGGCAACAGGAGCAGCAACCGAACATGAAGGGCCTGGACGCCGGGAGCTCGAGGATCAGGTGTGTCTGCGATGTGCGTGAGCTCCCGCCAGGCCAGTCCCGGGCCCGCCTGGTGTCCGTCGACAGTCGCCAGGTACCCGTGCCGGTCCCATTCCGGGTGGGAGACGAAGTACTCCGTCCCCGCGTCGTCGGCGAGGTTGCGGCCCAGTACGACCACGGTGTGGCCGGCGCCGAACGGGATCCGGAAGACCGGCCATTGCTCCTCGTCGGTCAGAGCCTCGTACGCCGCGTCCGTATCGGCCTCGTCGACACCGAACCATCCCGGCTCCGGTTCGTTGTCCTCACTCTGGCACAACCACAACAGGTAGGCGGGCCAGAACCCCGGGAGGGACAGCAATCCCTCACCGGCAGTCAGCGGATCGTTCTCGAATCCTTTGATCAACACGTGCCCAGACTGTCAGCTGCCACCGACAGGCCCGGTACAACCCGGAGGCCCTTGCCACGGCAAGGGTTCCTCCTTCTCGTCGACATCGCGAGCGGCCGTGATCACGAACGCTCCCGATAGCCGACGACAAACGTTCCCGGCTGCGAGGCTCTGGTCCACTTCTTGTGATTCATGACAGAGCGTCACGGCTTCCGGTAAGTGGACAGCATGGAGCGTGACGTGAACGGGTGCCATGATCGTGCCTTGGCGAATGACGGGGAGGATGAGTGGAGCGCTACACAGCCGATCAGCTTCGGGTGATTGCGTTCGAGGAGCACGTGCGGGCCCGTCCTGCTATGTACTTCCGTGTTGAGCGGGATAGCCCCGAGCTACCCACTGAAGTGCTTCAGCGGGTGGTCTGGGACGCGCTGCACCGCCGTGACGGCACTCATGGGCAGATCAGTGTCGAGATCACATCTGACCTCAGTTTCACGGTGGAGGACGATCAACTTCACAGCGTCGACGAGCGGCAAAGGCCCCTTCCCGGGTTCTATGAATCGCTGCTCGACAAGGACCGATGGGCTCCTGCCGCAGCAGCCGCGCTCAGCGTCCGCACGGTCATTGAGGTCTGGCTGGACGGCCATGGTCACCGCCAAGAGCTGGCCGGAGCGGCTCCCATCGGTGTCTGGGAGGAGTGCCCCGCACGGAGGCCGCACGGAACCAGGACCACGTTCCACCTCGATCCCTCGTACTTCGGCCCGGACGAGGCCATCGCCTGGGCACTGCGGCCAGAGGAACTGCATGGAGAGGGATGCGAGGCGCACCTCTCACCTGCGACGTTCCCTATTCACGATCTGCGCTCAGGGGTCGGCGGCTCAGCGGGCGAGTAACCTCGGACACCTTCGCCGCCTGGCTGCGCGACCACCAGCACGTCCGGATGATCTGCCGGGACCGCGGCGGCGCGTTCGCCGAGGGCGCCGAGCGCGCACTGCCCGGCGTTCCGCAAGTTGCGGACCGCTGGCATTTGCTCCACAACCTCGCCACCGCACTCGAGAAGACCATCCGACGGCACCGCGCCTGCCTCAAACAGCCCGAACCAGCACCGGAACCCGGCGCGGTGCCTCCCGAGGAAACACCCGCCCAGCAGCAGACCCGGGCCCGCTGGAGCGAGATCCGAACGCTCTACCTGCAGGGCATGAGAATCGTCGCGATCAACGAACGCACCGGACTCGACCGCAAAACCGTCCGCCGATACGCGCACGCCACCACGGCCGACGAACTCATCCGGATCCGGCCGGGGCGCCGCAGCACTCTCACTCCCCACAAGCCCTACCTGGCCGAGCGATGGGCGGAAGGCTGCGACCACGCGCAGACACTGCGGGACGCGATCGCCACCCGCGGCTACAAAGGCGGCCGAAAGAGCGTCCGCCGCTTCAACTCCCTTGCCCAGCAGGATGTTCCCCGGTCGGCACCTCCACCCCGCCAGCCGTCGCCGACGTGGTTCGTTGGATCGTGGGCCGCCCGGAGAACCAGAGCGAGCAGGCCCGTCAGCACCTCAAGGAGGCGCCGGGGGCGCTGCGCCGCGTACGCAGCTCCCGTCCGTCGGGAGCGGTACCAATGCCTCGCATCGTCATAGGGCCAAGGGCTCGCCGGGGGTGAGGATGCGCACCTCGGTGTCGGGTGCGAGAGCGGCAGCTGCGTCCCGGTAGAGATCGGGCCGATCGCGGACGAGCTTGAGAACGGTCGCCTCGCGCAGCCGCCCGGCTGTGAAGGCGTAGTGGATCGGCACGGCCAGCCGGGGACGCAGTACGGCGGTCAACTCGGCAGCCTCGGCGGCGTCCATCACCACCTGCTTGTTGAACGCCGGCCGGATCCGCAGGCCGTTGATCGGCAGGAGGGCCAGGTCCAGGTCGGGGAACCGCCGGGCGACCTCGTCCAGGGCGGTGATGCGCAGGGTGTCGGCCCCGAAGAACACCGAACTCCGGTCGTCCTGCAGGACGAAGGTGACCTCCGGGACGCCGTGGAGGACGGGAGCGGCGGTCACCTTGACGGGCCCGACGCGGGTGCTCTGCCAGGGGTCGAGTTCGGTGACGTTGCTGAAACCGGCCGCGCGGACGCGTCCGGCGAGCCCGCGCACCACAGCGAAGGGCACGGCCTTGTCGGGATAGTGGGCCAGGGCGCCCAGGTCGCAGTGGTCGTAGTGCCCGTGGCTGATGACGATCCCGGCAAGCGCGGGCAGCTCCGCCGCAGACCGGATGGAGCGGGATTCGCCCTGGTAGTAACCCTTCCGCTCGGAGAACCAGGGATCGGTCAGAATCCTGGCGCCGTCAAAGTCGATCAGAACGCTGGCGTGCACGACGCGCTGCACGGTGGTGGTCACGATGCCCCCGATAAGAAGACGGGTGTCTACTGACAGGTGTGAGTAGACGCCCGTCCACTATGATTGTCAACATGAGCACCGACCGACGACGCCCCAACCCGCGCGGCGAGGGCAACCGGCTGCGCGCCGACCTGGTGGACGCCGCGAGCCACCTGCTGGAAGTGGGCGACGGCGAGCAGACCCTGTCCCTGCGTGCGGTGTCCCGACGCGCCGGCGTCGCCCCGCAGAGCGTCTACCTGCACTTCGCCGACCGCAAGGCACTGCTCATCGCGGTGTACGAAGCGCGATTCGGCGAACTGCTCGGCGCACTGACCTCCGCCACCGGACCCGATGCCCGCGGTCGACTGCGCGCGACCTGTCTTGCCTACTGCCGCTACGCGGAGCAGCACCCGGGCCACTACCGGGTGCTGTTCGGTACCGCGGGATCGCCCGGCTGGGAGCCGGGCGAGATGGCCGGGCTGCCCGCTCTGGCCGCACTCGACACCGCGGTACGCGCGTGCACCAACGACTCCTCGCCCGGCATCGCCAACGCAACCCTGTGCATCTGGGCGGCCATGCACGGGTTGATCGTCCTGCGCCGCGACCGGCCGAGCTTCCCATGGCCGGACCTCGACGACCTCATCGACGTACTCCTCACCGCCCACATCACAACGGCGACCACCTGACGGATGAGCACGTTCATCGGCAGAGGGTAGCGATGTTCAGTCCGCGAGGAGGATTTGACGTCGAAGTAGGTCGAATCCGGCCCAGCCGTACCCGTCCCTTTTGATCCGCTTGACCCTGTTGACGTTGCCCTCGACTTTGCCGGAGCTCCATTCCAGGGTGAGGCCGGCGGTGACGGCATCGAAGTCCTGCCGTAGGCCGCGGGCCAGGCTCCGCAGCGGCTGCAGCCCGGTGTACTCGGCATCGGTGAGCCACTTGTCGAGGTCGCCGCCGCGGCGCTCGGTCATCATCTGCGCGAAGGCGCGCACGCAGTCGGTGACGGCTTCCAGTTCCGGGCAGCGGGCGAGGAGCTGCTTGAGTTTGAGGGTGTTGCTCTCGTTGATCTTGTCGGGGTGTGCGGTGATCAGCCAGGTGGCCTTGCGGACGGTCAGTTCTTTGGGCTTGTCGGGTGCGGGTTTGCCGCTGGCCCGTATCTCTTGCAGGTGACGGCGGACGGTCCGCTTGCTGCCGCGGTAGCCGAGCTCGACGATCTCTGCGTGAAGCCGTGCCGCGTCCGTGCAGCCCTCGCTCCAGCGCCGGTGCAGATAGGGCGTATAGGCGTGGATCTGGCCGTAGCTGCGGGAGCCGGTGCCGAGGGACGCCTCGTCAGGGGTGGCGGCGTGTGCGTACCGGCGCACCGTTTTGCGGTCCAGGCCGAGCGTTTCGGCGATCACCTGGATCTGCACGCCCTTGTCGTGCAGGGCGTGCACGGCCGCGTGGCGCTCGCGGCGCTGTATGGCGCGCAGCCCCTGCGCCGGCGCCTCCCGGTCTGCCGCTTCGGGTTCATGCGTGGCGGTGGCGTCAGCAGACGGGTCCTCGGTAGGCTCGGCCAGACAACTTCGGTGCGTGGCAACGCACTTCTCGACGGGCTCGCACAGGTTCTTCCACAAATGGAACCTGTCTGCGACTTGTATCGCCTCGGGGCAGGCGGTGCATACGGCCTCGGCGTAGGCGCTGGCCCGGTCCCGGCAGACGATCTCCGCTCCGGGGTGTGCGCGGAGCCATGCAGCAAGGGTGTCCGTGGTCCGGTCGGGCAGGACATCCACTCGCTCCCCGGTCTCCATGTCCAAGATGATCGTCCCGTAGACGTGGCCCTTCTTCAGAGCGCAATCGTCCACACCCAGCACTCGCGGTGCCGCGCCAGCCTGCTTGTCCGGAAGTCTGCGCACCAGCCTGAGCAGGGAGTTCGCGGTCGTCGGGGCGGCAAGGTGCCTGGCCAGCCGGGCCGCCGGACGTCCGGCCAGGGCCAGCGCGATCTTCTCCAGCGTTCGGCGCAGCGACGGTGTCCGCCGCGCGAACCGCTCCGTAAGACCGTCCACCTGCTCGACAAACGTACGGCGTCCGCACGCTGACGCCGGGCACAGGAACCGCCGTACCAGCAGGTCAATCACGACCTTCCGCCCGGCAACCGCGAGGTCGGCCAGGCGCCGCCGGTAGCCGCCATGGACACGGCCGGACACCGAGCCGCACCCAGGGCGGGCCGCCTCCCGGGTCACCGTCCGCGCGACGAGGCCGACCCCCTCGTCGTCCACCATGACCTCCTCCACCACCACGGACGTCAGATGGGAGAAGGCTGTCGAGAACACGCTGCAATCACACGAACGACCATCCTTCCAGCCCGCTGTGACGCCACGTCACCGGCCCACAAGATGTGGATCAGAACCGTATCTACTGGCCGCTATCACCCTGGTCGCGGTGTTCCCACCCTCCCGGTTGCTCGCGGCCACAGCCAGGTCGGGCTGTTCAGGGGTAATGACAGGGCCCCTCATGGCGCTGCTGCACAGGTCAACGTGGTGTGACACCGAGGGCATGGCATCCGAGCAGCGAGGGTGCGGAACTGGGACGCTTCCTTCGGGCTCGCCGCACCCGGACCACCCCACCTGAAAACTGCTCCTGGAGGCGATGCGCCCCAACCCGGCGTACATCCTCAGCCGCAGCATGGACTTCCTCGCGTGAAACCCCAGCGGCCTCGCCCTGTACGCAGGTCTTGCCGACTGGCCCGCCAAGCAGCGCAACCTGCCCCGCTAAGCCGCCTTAGTAGGTGACGTCAGCACGCCCGCGGACCAGGGCGAGGAGTATCGGCGGGTGGCGTCGGTGACGCCCCCCGCCCCATGCTGTGGCGAAGGGCGCCTACGGTGAGCTGCGGGGCGGCGGATAGCGTGCGCGCATGGCAATGACGGGGAAGCGACGGGTCCTGTACCGGCAGGGCAGTGGGTTTTGGCGGATGACGGCGAAGTGGGTTCTGGTCTTCGGGGCCCTGTACCTGCTGGACGGCGGGCTGCTCCGGTCGTGGGGCGACGCTCTGGTCGTGCCGATGATCGGGATCCTGCTGTGGGTGCCGTTCGGGATCGGCGTCGTCTGGTATCCGAAGAAGGACCAGCGCGTCGAGCTGACGGCCCGTCAACTGCGGGTGCGGCGCAAGCGGCTGGCGATGGAGAAGGTGAACCTGCTGCACGTGGCGCGGCTGTGGCTGGAGGGGCGGTCAACCGCAGACGACCAGCCGGTGCTGGAATGGTCACGGTTCGACCGGGTGGTGTGGGTGCCGCTGCGGGACGGCCGGGCGTTCGGCGTGGAGTTCCGCGACCCGGCCGCGTTCGCCAAGGTTTTCGGCGCCTTCGCGGTCGCGGCGTGCGGCGGGCCGGACATCGTCCGCGCGAGGGCCGCAACGGAGACCTACCCGGATCCGCTCCCGATGCGGCCCCGCCGCTCCGCCGACGACTCCGGCTCCTGGCTGGACGTCCTGGACATCTTCAGCTGACAGCCGGAAACGCCTGCAAGGGCAGCGGTCCGTCAGGGGCGCGGGGAACTGCACAGGGCGGAGCGGAGCCCGGACCTGAGGAGACGCGTCGACGCGCGGTGCCGCTGGAGCCCGCCTCCTTGAAGGCCTACGGGCGCCATTCCCGGCGGTAGGCGGGATGCTCGGCGTAAGACTGGGCAAGGACCCGGAGGGCGTATGCAAGGCCCACCGAGCGGGAGTCCGCGGAATCCATGGCCTTGTAGTCATGCGCCAGCTGGCCGGGGAGGCGATGGCGCGCTTGTCGCATCGAGTGGCCAGGCCGCGCCACTGTTTGAGTCGGTTGATGCAGCGTTCGATGGTGTTCCGCTGCTTGTAGTCCTCGAGGTCGAAGGCGGGTGGACGCCCTCGGCATGTGAGGTTGCTTCGGCTTGGCGAATATTTCGGAGCCTGGGGTCGTGCCCCGGGGGGATGTCCATGATGGAGAACATGCCGAAGAAGAAGCCGCGGCCCAGGCGGCAGTTCACGCCGGACCTGCTGGAGCAGTACTGATTTCCGGCAGGTCCTCGGGGGCCAGAGGCGGGCAGCAGGTCAGGCACGCGGGAAAACCCTTGGCGCCCCGGGCCGGCCGGCTGTCAGTGCTGTTCGGCAGGGTGTGCATGTGACGAATCAAGACGAGGAACGTGGCGGCCCCACATGGTCTGGACTGCCTCCGCCGGCCAGGGACCTGCTCATGGCCAACAAATGGGACACCCTGCAGCACGCATACGGGAGCGCCGAGGACACCCCGCGGTACCTGCGCCAACTCCTGGACGAGGATCCCGCGGTGCAGGCCGAGGCACTGGGAATGCTCGACATGTCCGTGCTGCACCAGGGATCCCTGTACAGCTCCACCCCGCTGGCCGCACTGTTCGTCGCGGCGATCCTGACCCACCCCCGGACTTTGGCCGAGCACGAGAGCTTTTTCCCCTGGGACGACCGGCCCCGGCCCCTGCGGGCCGCGCTACTCGACTGGCTGGGCCAGATCGCCGACTCGGCCTCCTACGGCGAGGGCCCCGGCAGCGAAGACGAGTACGGGGATGAGCTCGACGGTGAGGATGAAGACGAGCTCGAAGCGATCCGCGCATGCCGGAATATCAGGCCCGCGCTCTACGACGCGCTCGAACCCTTCCTCGACGATCCGCATCCGGATACCCGAGAGGCAGCCCTCGGCACGGTCACCGTGCTTCTGAAGGCACCCGACCTCGCCGAACTCGTCCCCCGCGCCGCCCACCGCCTGCGTAATGCTCTCGCAGCAGGTGGCAGCCGCCGAGCGCGCTCTTCCGCCGCTCTGGCACTCGGCGCCTGGGGGCAGGACACCACGTCTCTTCTCAACGATCCTGATCCGGCCGTGCGTGCCTGCGCCGCTCTGGCCACCGGATGCGTGCACACGCCCCAAGCCACCGCCGTTCTACTCGAAGCCCTGCAGAACCCGGCTGAAGCAGACCACTGGTTCCCCGACCCCCTCCCCCAGATCGACGGCTGGCTCCGCTTTACCCTCCTGAAGGCCGTCCTTGAGCGCGTCGACGCCTTCGAGGACCTGATCCCGGCGGCCATGGCCCTGATACCGCTCGCCAGCGACTACACCGTCGACCGCGACTGGGGGCCGCTGCTCGTCAAAGCCTTCCCCACTGGCTACAGCCCCGGCCTGCCACTGTCGGCCGCGCAAGGAGATCTTCTACGAGCCGTCACCGCCAATGACAAATGCTGGGGAAACATCGGCAACAAGTTCCGCTGGCTCAGGGAAGTCGGATTGCCGGACCAACGCGACGCCATCCGAGCCCTGCTCTGATCACACTGCAGTCGGCAGACTGCGGGCGGCTCGTGGCTGTGTTGGAGGCAGAGGGCGGTCGGGATGGTTGCGCGGGCGGCGCCGCGCAGGCGCTTGCTGTCGACCACGACCGCACGGTCTTTCGGCCGGGACGTTTCGGGGTGCCTCAGTAAGCGGGAAGCGGCTTGGTTCGGCGCTGGTAGGACAGGGAGCACACGCCGAGGGACAAGCCGATGGAGAAGAAGTTGAGGAAGCCGATGACGAACACCACCGGGGACATGCCGGCGGTGTTCACCGTGGTGAGACCTCCGGTCACGATCACCATCAGGCCGAGGCCCCCGTAAGGCATAAGAGCCAGCGCAGAGGCCCAGCCGGGTGCCAACAGCAGCCATCGCGGGACCCGCCGCCCGCGGAGACCGGGCACCCAGCGCGGGACGACCTGGCCCCATGGCCGGGTGAGGGCGCCGAGTAAGGCGATGCCCAGAATGGTGCCGACAGCGGTGAAGTCGATGCCGTGCCTCTCCAGCCACACGAGAAACTGGGGAGCTCCGTTCCTGGCGAATTCATCGGCGATATTCATCCCAGCCGGCTTGCCTGCCGCGCCACCCCATGACCAGTAGATCTTCATCGCCACATAGGGAAGGGCTCCGGCAGCTCCCGCAATTGCTGCCCGGGTGACGGTCGGCGAAGGGCTGAGGTACCACGTGCTGAATTCGGTTCGTCGACTCATGTCATCACTTTGCCGAGACGGCCGTGGGAGAAGCATCCACCCACGGCACGGTGTGGTCCTCCCCTCAACGGGGGAGGCACAGAACCTGCGGGTCTGACCGCCCGGCCGCAGGACGGGCCCGGTGCCGGGCCAGGCGACGTCCCATGAGCATGGTCATCGACCACAGGGCGACGGCTTCGCTGCTGGCAGTCAGGGTCTCGTAGTCGCGGGCCAGCCGCCGGGAGCGCACCAGCCAGCTCAGTGTTCTCTCCACCACCCACCGTCTCGGCAGCACCACGAAGCCGCGCATGTCGTCGCTGCGTTTGACGATTTCCACGGTGAGCCGCAGCTTCTCGCGGGCCCAGTCGACCAGGCGGCCGGTGTAGCCGCCGTCAGCCCACACCAGCGCGATCTTCCGGTAGCGGGCGCGGAGCCGTTCCAGCATGCCGTAGGCGGCGTCGCGGTCGCGGGTATCGGCTGAGGTGACCAGCACCATCAGCAGCAGGCCGAGGGTGCCCACGATGATGTGCCGCTTGCGCCCGTTGATCTTCTTGCCGCCGTCGAAGCCCCGTGAGGCGGCTGGCACCGACGCGGCGCCTTTCACCGACTGCGAGTCGATGATCGCTGCGGTCGGCTCCGCGTTGCGGCCCTCGCGCTGGCGGACCTGCCCGCGCAGTCGGTCGTGGAACTCGCCGATCAGCTCGTTGTCACGCCAGCGCCGGAAGAAGGCGTAGACCCGGTCCCAGGCGGGAAAGTCGGCCGGCACCGCCCGCCAGGCGATGCAGCCCGCGAACCAGGTGGCGGATCGCGTCGATCGTCTGCCGGTGGCAGTAGCCCTCCGGCTGTTCGCCCTTCCCGTTCATCCAGGCGGGCACGGGCAGTTGGTCGCGCACGGCCGCCCACTCGGCGTCCGTCAGGCCGCAGGGGTGGGACCGCACCCGCCCAGACCAGTCGCCCGCGTTCCCGTACAAGCGTGCGAGGCAATCACGCGATCGGGAAGGCGAGTCGGACTTCGGCCGCGCGAGTACGTACAACTGCGACAACAGGACCTCTCCGGCTTCGACACCCCCGAGATGCGCCAGAGGCCCTGTACCCATGCCCCGCCCACGGAGGATCACCCAGCCGGGAACCAGCGCTTGTTCGTGAGATCGCGGGTGATGACGACGAGGCAGAACTGCCGGACCTGGTCGCCGACCTGCTGTCGAACATGGACTGGGAACCCGGGCCAGTCCCCGGAGTGCCAAACGCGCTCCGAACCCCGCCAAACCAGACCCCAAGCCAGGAAGTCCGCAGGTCAGACGTCTAGCCCACTTCGGACTCTGCGCAGGCTCAGTGAGCCAACACAGCCGCCAACCTGCACAACCCCAGATCAGGAGCATGACGACTGCTCAGTTTCACTGACCAGCGACATGTCGGTGTCGCGGACCAGTGAAACTGCGCAATGCCCAACCGTCCTGCCCAACCACACCTGGTCGGGTCCCCCACACCCGCGGTTCAGTGCTCGCAGAGGGAGAACTCCCGCTCGTAAAGCTGCTCGTTGTGTTCGTCGACGAAGAACTTCCTTTCCTTCATGAGTTCCTCGCGGTACGTCTGGGCCTGCTCGAGCGTCATGGTCGATGTGTCGGACCAGGGCTGCTGCGGCGGTACATCCGAGGTCGAGACGATCTGCTCCGCCGGGTCGACCAGGAAGAACGCGAGGATCTTGCGGTGTCCCGGGCGGGTGGGGTCCGCGAGGCGGAACGCGTCCACGCGGTGCTGCAGGACGTTGGGAAACGCCAGGCAGCGGCCCGACGGGGTCGGTACCGAGCCCAGCACCTGGTTCAGCGCGTCTTCGTCCTCAAGGCCGTAGACCTCGCGCATCCCGGCGTCGTCGTTCTGTTCATAGTCCGGGTCGTCGAGTGCGGTCCGGAATCCCAGCCGACTCTCGGTGATGTTCTCGCTGTCCCAGTAGTAGATGCCGGTCGAGACGATCCGCTCGTTCAGCATGCCCTCGACGTGCCAGGAACCGCCGGGGTATTCGGGCTTGTCCGGGGTGAGGTGGACGGTGGCGAGCTTGACGATGACCTGGAGCCGGCGGCCGCGCAGGTCGACCCGGGCGGAGGCGTCGGGCAGTGCAAGCGGGCTGAAGGCCGGGGCGTCCGGGACGATCGGGCTGCGGTTCTCCCACCAGGCCTCATAGGCCTCTTCCCAGGCCGCACGGGCATCCATGTAGGTCGCCTTGTCACTGTAGGACGACTCGCGCGGATACTCCGGTTCCGAGTCGTACCAGCCGTAGGGATCTGCCTGTATCCGCAGGGGCCGCGGGTGTCTCAGATCGGTGAGCACCTTCTCGAACAGCGGGCGCAGGCGCGCGAACACGTCCGGCAGGACGGACGCCAGTGCACGATGCGCCTCGGGGTGGACGTTATTGACGTACGAGCGGAAGGTGACGGCCCCGTCGTCACTGACATCGACGTCCGTGGGCAGCCACTGGAACCTCTCCGAGAACTCGTACTTCGAGTAGTGGTTCGTCGGGTTCTGCCAGGCCCGCTCGGGCCCTCCGCTCACCTCCCTCACCAGACAGAACAGTGAGGGGTGCACGAGATCCAACACCTGGCCGTCGGATCCGGGATGCCAGTCCCGCTCCGCTTCGGGGACCTCTTCCAGGACCCGGACCGCCTCACGCAACCGGGACCTGAGCTGCTCATCGACGAGGGTGTCCGACTGCCAGACCCCGTCGACCGCGGACACCTCGATGCCGGTGCGCGCGTCCCGCAACCCGGCGTAGTGCCCCAGCTCAGCGAGAACGTAGCGCACTTGCGCTTCGGTCAGGCCTTGCGCCACCGCTTCCTGCGTCCACCTGGCAACGATTTCGGCGTCGTTCATCTTGTCGAACCACACGGGCTTGGCTCGCAGGTGCGAGCTGCACTGCATCATCTGCAGCTCCCGCAGCGTCCGGGGCGTCGCGAACGCCGGGGAACGGGAGGTCTGGAAAGGCAGCGGAAAGGCGGACAGGCCGGTCACTTCTGGTGGTCCTCACGATCGGTTTGCGGTGCCCGGAAGAATAGCCCGGCCCACTGACACCACAGCCGCGGCCCCCGAGCTGGGACGACCATCGCGGTCGCTCCCGCCCGGAGGCCGGACACCGTGGGATGTCCGGCCCCGGGACCGCGCGGGTCAGGCCCTGTCGCCGGTGAGACCAGCGTGGACCGCGCAGGCAGCAGCCGGCAAGCACCTGCGCAACCACCTCAAATCCCCGGAGCTCCGCAGTTCAGAGAGCCGACCAGTCCGAATCCAGCGCAGATGGAGTGAGCAGCCCGCGTGGGCCTGAGTCTCGGACAGTGTCAGACTGTCCAGGACGAGGGCAGCGCCCCGGTGCACCGCCGCGGCCACTCCCCTCGTCTACAGGGCTCATCCGGCGGGTGATTGTCAGGGTGCCCGGAGCGCCGCGGCGGTGCGGGACGCCTGCGCGGCGACGCCCGCGATGCTCGATGTGATGAACGAGCCGCCGCCGGCCAGGTCGCCGACCACATGCACGCGCGGGTCGGCGGGGAGCACCCCGCCGGACGGGTGGAGGGTGGCCAGACCGGCGCGCGTCAGCGATCTGACCAGGTGCCGGGCCGCGCCCGGGACCGCTTGCGCGGGCGGGTTCACGGCGTTGACGACGACATGCGCGGTGCGTTGGCCGTCGGCATCCCGCACCCGGAACCGCCCGTTCACCGGCTCGATCGCATCGACGCCGGAAGAGACGGTGAGCTGACCGGAGTCCAAGAGCTGCATCAGGACGCACGCGTTCACCGGGACCATGGGCGAGGCGACGCTCGTGGCCGTGCGGAGGTGGCGCCTCAGCCGTGCGCGGTCGGGTTCGCGCAACAGGCGCCAGGCATAAGGACCGACGGTGTGTACCGTCTCCTGCACCACGCGGCGCCCGATCCGAGGGTCGTCGACTGCGGCGATCTGCTGCCGGAGACGTTGGACGGGGTTGTCCGTCGGAGTGCTGCGGAGTCGGGCCACGACTTCGTCGAAGTCCTCTCCCGCGTCGGCCAGTTCCTCCCGCAGCAGGCCGACGAGGTCGTCGAGCGCGAGGTGCCCCCGGGCTCTGTGCAGCCCTGCCACCCGCTCGACGGTCACGTGTGTCGGGCGCCGGCCGTCCGGACGCTGCCAGACGTGCGGGAGCACCCCGCTGCGCGACAGGAGCGTGATCCGTCCCGGATACCGGTGCGCGGCGAGCGCCACGACGACGTCGACGGCGGTCAGGCCGCTGCCTATGATCGCCACATCGTCGCCGGCAGCAATGTGATCGAGCGTGTCGGCGAGCGGATAGGGATCGGCCGTAAAGCCCGCCTCACCGGTAAGTCCGTACAGATCAGGGGGTGTTCCCCCACCGATGCACAGCGCCACGCGGTCGGCCTCGTACTCCTGCCCGTCGTCCGTGTGCAGGACCAGGCGCGTGCCGGAGCGGACGACGGCGTCCGTCACCCGCGCGGCCACGACGCGCACCGGCCAACCCTGTTCGCCCAGGGCCGCCACGGCCTTCTCCGCGGAGTGGACCAGGTACTCGCCGTAGAGAGAGCGCGGGACCAGCGGTTGGCCGAGGAGCGGGTCCATGTGGTCGGCGCCGCATTCCCCCAGCCAGGCCGCGAAGTGGCCGAAGTCACCGCCCCGGACCGACATGAGCGCGGGTGGCGTGTTGACCAGCACCGCGTCCAGGTCCGGCCCGTACGGTCGCCCCCGCCACAGGTGCGGCGACGGCTCGAAGACTGTGATGGTGCCGGTCCCGCCCACGGCGGCGTTGCCCTCGGTGGCGGCAAGCGCGTCCAACAGGCCGACGGCCGCCGCACCTCCCCCGATGATCGCGATGTCCATGATCTCCCTCTCCGATGCTCGTGTGCCACCGACCCTGCCCGCCCCTGCCGGGGCGCCCCATCCCCCGCTTCCGGGAGATCGGCGGGCAATGGCCCCCTCAAATGAGGGGTTCCGTGCCGTGTGGGTGACAAGGCAGGCTGAGGGACTGGAAGGCGCAAGGGACCTGGGCAGGCGACGGGCGGGCCGATCAGTCGAGGGGACATGCATGACCGATCAACGCCGACAGGTGCTCGCGGCCGCCGAACAGGCGGCCGACGCCCTGGAATTGTTCAGCCGCGTCTCGGCCCGGCTGCGGCGGCTGGTGCCGTTCCACTCCGCCGTGTGGACCGCCACCGACCCGGAGACCGGCCTGATCACCGCACCGATGCTGGTGGAGAACCTGGGCTCCGGCGAGGGCTGCGCCACCTACTGGCAAAGCGAACTGCTGGAGGAGAACGTCCTGCCGTTCCGCGACCTGGCCCGCGCCGCCGTACCGGCGGCCGGGCTGCGCGCGGCCACCGGCGACCTGCCCGCCCGCAGCACCCGGTTCCGGCGCCTGCTGCGGGACCAAGGCGTGCACGACGAGCTACGCGCCGTGCTCCGGATCGGCGACCGGCCGTGGGCCCTGGTAAGCCTGTTCCGCACCGCCGACGCTTTCCGCCCGCAGGAGACCGCGCTGCTGGCCGACCTGTCCCGCCCACTGGCCGAGCGGCTACGGACGTTCGCCCGGCCGCCCTCGTCCGCGCGCGGCACGGATTCCCCGGCGCCCGGCCTGATCCTCTTCGACGAATCCGGCGAAGCCATGTCGGCCAACGACGAGGCGCGGCACCACCTCGCACGGCTGCCGAAGGGACCATCGTTCCCCACACCACTGGGGCTGAAGCTGCCGATCTGGGTGATCGGCACGGCGCTCCAGGCGCGCGCCATCGCCGACGGCCAGGACCGCGGCAGCGCCCGCGTGCGCATCCGGACCACCGAAGGCCGCTGGCTGACCTGCCACGCCTCGTGCCTCACCGGACCTGACGGCAGGCCCGGCCCGGTGGCCCTCGTCATCGAGCCCGCGACGCCTGCCGACCTGGCGGTCCTGGTCGCCGAGGCATACGGCCTGACCCCGCGGGAACTCCAGATCACCCAGCTCACCGCGCGCGGGATGACCACCGCCGAGATCGCCACGGCGCTGTTCATCTCGCCGCACACCGTCCGCGACCACCTCAAAACGATCTTCACCAAGGCCGACGTCTCAAGCCGGGGCGCACTGGTCGCCCGCCTGTTCACCGACCACTACTGGCCCGCGCTGCCGGAACCGACACGGGTCCGGCGCCCCGGGCAACCGCCTGCCCGGGCCCGGATCGTCTAGCGGCTGCGGTGGGGCGGGGCGGTCTGGTGGAGTGTTGCCCCGGGTGTTAGACGACACGCTGCGTGGTGATGAAGTGGGCTGACGGCGACACTCTTGTTGTGCACTGGCTGTGGCGGTGTCTGGGTTCTGATGGTTGCTTCCTGTGCGACGACACCGTGAGCGCGAAGAGTTCATGCATAGCCGGCAGACGGGGCCACTGGCTACGTGGCTCCGTCCTCAGAGAATCAGTTCGTGGAGTCCCATTCGTCCGAGGTCATTGGCCTGGCGTCCGGGTAGTGCCGTTGGAGCTCACTCAGCACCCACGCGTCGGCTGTGCGGACATCCCAGCTGGAACTGTCGAACTCTCTCAGGGTCAGTACGAGTTCGTTGCCCGCATAGCCCTCGAAGTCTCCATCGACCGCTTGCAAGTAGGGCGCGTCCATGGCCAGCAACTGAAGAGTGGGGATTCCGGTGCCTGCTGAAGCCTTCATCATCCGAGCGAACGCCGGGTGTGGCTGATCGTCGAACATCCGAGCCTTCCATGTCAGCCCGAGTCCGTGACTCCCCAGTCGGACCAGAAGCTCAGCCAGGCTGACGTAGCGGCGATCAGCCGGGCGGCCGGGGTGAAGGGCGTCGTCACGCCAGGCCGCAAAGGTGACCATCTGCATGGTGGATGGCGTTTCAGTCATGGGCTCAGCAACCTGCGCGCGTCGGCCCGGGAAGGCCGCAGCGCCCAGAACGAGGCACCGGAGACGCCGATCAGGACCGGTACCTGGCCAGTCCAGCCAGATACGGCGCTCCACGAGGGGCCCGGGTGCGGCGATCCGCCGTTCACCGTCTCAACCCAGTCCGCCTCGCCGAGCGCAAGCCGGCCGAGCGCGTTCCGGTTGCGAATCGAAGCCGTCATGGGCGGCGCCCTGCGCTACACCGGCCGCGACGAACACCGGGCCGGCAGCGATGCTCCCGGCCATCCACCGGCGTACCGCCGCGCGGGACGCGAGCGCTACGGGAGCAACATGATGGGATGCACTGAGCTTGGGGGTCATGAAGGAGCCTTCCTCACGTTGCGCTGTCGCCGCGGGACCGGACCTGGTGCCCGGTAACGTGGCTGTCCGACAGTCGCACTTTCCTTTGGAAATGAAGTTCAGGATGCACATCCTGGAAGACCCATCCCAGCTCTCGGGGCGCGCGCAAGCCCTCCTGCGTCGCACGGGCCGTCGGGAGTGCCCCGCTCGGTTCGGGCTACCGATAGAGCTCTGGCAAGTACTTGACCATGCCGGGAAGCTCGTCCCCGCCCCGATGGATCTCATCATCCGATGCGAGGGGTTCGGGCAGAAGTTCGGAGGTATGCGCTACGAGGTTCGGCATAGCTGGGTCGTGAACGGGGACCGGTACGAGACTGCCCGCGGGTGGGAGTACGACCACCTCGGTGTGAAGACTCAAGCGTGGCAGGACCCCGACAGAGGGGGCTGGTACTTCGAATGGACCGGCGAGCGGGTGTCGAAGCCATGCCGGGACTTGATCCACACCGACGGCAGTGTGGGCACCGACGTCGACGGCGGCAGCCCCTATCTCCGCATCGCGCCGTCGATCCCGCATCTGATCGAATCACATGCCCTCACCGACACCGTCGCCGCGTGGAAGCCATGGACTGTGGGCAGTCTTGCCGCTTCGGCCATCACACTCCTCGACGGCCTGGTGGAAGTGCCTGAAGCCTCATGGAGTTCCTCGCGGTGGCAGCTGTCGGACAACGTTGCCGTCATGGACTACGACACCTGGGATCGCGAGAACCCGCGCCGCCTGACCCGTGTCTGGTCTCGCGATGAAGCCGGTCACCGCCAGGTGCAGGAAGTCCTGGACGGATCGTAAAACGGGCCCATCGTCAGGGCGACGCCGTGACCGGCTGTGGCACGACCTCGTAAGGCCTCCGGTCAGGGATCAGGGACGAGAGGACGTTCGCGCCAACCTGTGTGGCGTTCGAGTTCCCGACCTCAAGACAGGACGCGGATCCGGTCCTCCTTCAGCCGCGGCGCCTGACCGGCTCTCCGAGCAGGCAGGTCAGTTCCGCCTCGACGGCGGCGAGCAGCGCGGGCCCCCACACGGTCAGTGTCTGTTCCCAGGGGTGGCCGAAGGTGCCCAGGCGGAGGTCGTCGGTGAGGTGGAGGTAGTAGTCGCCATTGGGGTAGGTGCCCTCGCCGGGTCGGGGCGGCCGTCCAGGGACGTCGGTGCGGCGGGGGTCGTAGCGGTAGCCGTCGTGCTGCCAGTCGAGCCAGTAGACGAACTCCCCGGACTCGGTGGCGGTAAGCAGTCCGCGCTGGACGATCGCGTCGATCTGTTCGGGGATGCGGGGGACGGGCCGGCGGTGGGAGTGCAAGTGCCAGACGGCGGAGGGTACCGGAGGTGTGATCGCGGGGAAGGAGGTGGTGCTCGGCTTGAAGTCGAAGTCCGCGTAGACGCGGTCCCACAGTGGACCGTTGTCGTGGAGCCAGTCGAGGAACTGCGCGGGGCGGGTGGTCTCGGGGGTGCCGGCCGGGCGCCAGTGGTAGGACCGGACGGTGGCGGCCTCGGTGAAGCCGGCCTTCAGAAGCCGCTCGCGCAGGGGACCTGCGGCCTCGGCGAGGAGGGGACGCGAGCTCTGCGTGCGCCAATGGGTGGTGCAGTCCTTGACGAAGTCTGCGTCGTCGCCGCTCAGCCCACCGACGATTTTGAAGGGACGGGTCAGGTCGGCGTAGACCCAGCCCACAGCGGTAACCTCGCCGTGCTGCAGGAGGACGTCGATGTAGACGTCGCCGTCCTCCGAGGCGCCGTCCGCGATCATCTCCTCGTAGGGCACCGCGTGCGGGCCGGGGGAACCGACGGCGATCCCCCAGGCCCGTTCGGCCTGCTCCCGTACCGCGTACAGGCTGCGGATTTCGCTCCGGGACTCCGCCACGACGTCGGGCTTCTCGCCCGGCAGCTCCTCCGCGATCAGCACGGAACGCTCCCAGCCCGGGGTGAACCCCGCCGCCGTCAGCGCCGGGCCCAGGTCCGGCGCATCGTGCCCGTAAACCTTCCACTCCACCAGCCCGCCACACTCCGCGAAAGCCTCCTGCTGGCGGCGCACCAGCCCGGCGATGTCGGTCCCGGGCGCGAGGGGGGCGTGCTCGACCGTGCCGTGCGTCCCGTAATGCCGGCGCACGACCGGACCATCGGCCTCGACCACCACCCCGACCGGATGCCACGAGGGGACCCGCCCCCGCAACCCGTCGTATTCCGCCCACCGCTCACCCATGTCCATGCGCGGGAGCCTAGACGGGCTCGAAGGCGTCCCTCCGACTGGACGCTGGTACACGCCTCTGGGCAGTTTCCCGACCATCCATGTATGGATACACGCAGGTCAGGGGTGCCCGGACGGCGGCAGGGGCCACCCAGAACATTTCAGACGGGCCAAGTAGCGCGCCAAAAGGCCAACTAGAAGGTTCTGACCTCGCTTCCGGATGCTGTTGGTGATCTTCGCTCGGTGGAGTGAAAGCACGCTGACATGCTGTTCGTGGTGACTGTCGACGTGCTGCTGTTGTCGAGCGGGGTAGTTCTGCCGGTCGGAGGGGGCCGGAATGGCAATGGGGTGTGGTTCGGGTCGGGTGGTTCCGCCGCTGACGGTAAAGATGGCCGGTGCGAGCAATCCGCGGGGCTCCGCAGTGATGTGGATGCGTGACCGTCTGGACGAGCTGTTCGTCGACGAGGGCTTTGCCGCCTGGTATCCGGCGGATGGGCGCCCGGGTCTGTCGCCGGCCCGGCTCGCACTGGTGTCGGTACTGCAATATACGGAGAATCTGACTGACCGGCAGGCGGCGGACGCCGTCCGGTGCCGTCTGGACTGGAAGTACTGCCTGGGCCTGGAGCTCGATGATGCGGGCTTCGACTTCTCGGTGCTGAGCGAGTTCCGTGACCGGCTGGCCGAAGGGGACCGCGCGGACCGGCTGCTGGCTGTGATGGTCGAACGTCTTGCGGCTGCGGGCCTGGTCAAGCGCCGCGGCAGGGTCCGCAGCGACTCGACCCACGTGTTGGCGGCAGTACGCCGGCTGAACCGGGGTGAGCTGGTCGCCGAGACCCTGAGAATGGCTCTGGAAGAGCTCGTGGTGAACGGCCAGGAATGGCTGGCCGGGCTCGTCACTGCGGACTGGGGTGCCCGCTACGGCCGCCCGGTCCGCTATGACCGGCTTCCCCGCGGAGGCGATGCCTTGATCGCCTATGTGCTTCGGGTTGGCGAGGACGGCATGCACATCCTGCAAGCCGTTTACGACTCCGAGGCCCCACCCGGACTGCGGAAACTACCCGCTGTTGAGATCCTGCGGCAGGTCTGGGTCCAGCAGTACTGGCTCGACGAGGACGGTCAACTGCGCTGGCGGGGGCCGAAATCCAGCCGGGACCGGGCGAGCCGCAGGACGACCGAACGCCGCAACACGGGCATCGGCGGACGGCCGACCTGATCCCGCTTCGGCGCGAGTGCCGTGGTCGGGCATGGAGATCGTAACCCCACATGATCCCGAGGCCCGATACAGCCAGAAAGTGACCGCCGCCGGACAGCAGGGCTGGATCGGCTACCGCGACCACCAGACCGAGACCTGCGACGAGACGGGCCCGAATGTGATCGTCCAGGTCACCACCCGGCCGGCGCCTGAGCAGGACATCGATGCCCTCGACCGGATCCACTGGGGACTGACCATGCAGGGGTTCCAGCCGACCGAACACTTTGTCGACAGTGGCTACATCTCGCCGGACAGCATCCACCACGCCGCCCGGCAGTGGGACATCATGCTCTTCGGCCCAGTCCGTGATGACCCGCAGGGCGGCCAACGGCCCGGCTTCGCCAAACAGGACTTCCACATCGACTGGCAAGCCCGCCCCCTGACCTGCCCGAACGGCGTGCCGAGTCCGCCATGGAAGCCCACTCTCGGCGACGGCCACCCCCGTCTCTCCGTCCTCTTCCCACTCAAAGCCTGCCGCGAATGCGCCGACCGGCTCAAATGCACTGGCAACGTCGAAGGCAAGGGCCGGCACGTCTTCCTGATGCCACAACCTCTCCAGGAGATCCAGACACAGAGCAGGGCGCCCAGAAGACATCCGAGTGGCGCCGGAGATACGCGATCCGCGCAGGCTGCGAGGCCACCGTCTCCGAAACTGTTCACGCCCACGGCCTGCGGAACTGCCGCTACCGCGGCATGGCCAGAACCCATGTCCAACACGTGCTGACGGCAGCCGGAACAAACATCATCCGACTCAGCGGATACCTCTCACCGGGCATAGCACCGCCCCGCAAAGCGCGGCCGAGGAGCCGCTTCCAGCAACTCTGCCGCGACCTGTCGACCTAGATCGCCAACAGCATCACTTCTGTGGACCGAGCCCGACGTGACAATTCCGTGTGCTGGACCAAGTCCAGGTCGGTTGCAGTGCCGACGGGATTTGAACCCGCGGACAGATAGGAGCAGGCCCGCCCCGTTTCCGTCAGTCGACGTGAGAGGGACCTCGCCCGCGTCGATCGCAATGGACCGCTCTGCCACGGCACCGCAACCTGCGGGAATGCGCGCACTCCCGCTCCGACTCAGGGTAGAGCCCTCGTCCCCTGCCGACGAGTCCCTATCTGGGACACCAGCAACCGCTGCCACAGGACCACAGAAGCGGAAGAGCAGTCAGAACCAACTACGACAGTCACATCAATTTGGACTCGGCGCGACAGCGGCAACCGAGCCGTTCGCTTGGCAGCCGGCCCGGTGCGCAAGAGGCCTTCGAGAGCGGCGGACATGTGTGCGAGCTCCCGGATCAAGGCCGTCGCCGTCTCGCTCTGAGGGAACACGACGTACGCGTACTGACCCGCCATGCCGAGCGCCTTGCCAGGCCTCCCGAGCCACATGTATCTTGAACGCGTTCAGTTGAACGCGTTCAAGCGAGGGGTTTGTGGTGGGGGAATCCCAGAGGGTGTCTGCCTGGCAATGGGGGTGGGCGTTGGCGGCGGTCGTGGCGGCAGGCATGGTGGCGGCCCTCGGGCTGGTGATCGGCCCCTACCTGGCCGCGTTCTTCATCATCAGCGCCGCTGCGGTCGCAGTCCCGCTGATGATGCGAGACCAGCCGAAGTTGTTCGCCCGAGCTTGTCTCGTCGTCGGGGTGGGCCTGCTGGCCTGGGCGATGATCGGCGCCGGCATCGGCATGTTCCTGTTCATTCCGGCGGCCCTGTTGCTGCTCGTCGCCGCCTTCGCGGCGGCCGGCAACCGCCCAGGCGCATGGCTGGCGGTGACCGCGCCCATCGTGGCTGCGACGGTCGTGGCAGTGTTCTACCTCCAGCCGCCGGACCCGGAGAACGAACCGCCACCGTGGTTCAACGCGACACTCGACTTCAACACCCGGGTTCGCGACCGGGACTTCAACAGGGACTTCCATCAGCGCACGGAACGGCTGCGAGACTTCGGCGCCACGCGGGTCGAGGTCTATGAGCGTAGGACTGGTCAGTTCGTACTCACCGTGGGGATACCCGACGCCTTCGCAGAAGGGCAGAGCCAGGACAGGCTCAAGGAGCAGATCCTGCAGCTACCAGAGGTCGTCGATCTGCGCTTCTGCACGTTCCACACATGTGATTAGCGCGGCCCGTGGGGCAGGCATGCGTCAGTCGCCCCGTTGCGACTGAGCACGGCGGTCGGCGTGGGCAGAACCAACTGTGGGGTTCTGACCGCGCCTCCGGATGCTGTTGGTGACCTTCGGTACGACCGCTGTCGCGTTCCAGCAGCGACTGGTCACGCGGCGCACCGACAGGCCAGGGTGCCCGCCGAAGGCGGAACGAAAGCACGCCCATCGTCTGCAGATACGGCACGCCGCACAGCAGCACAGCAGTAGAGGGTCCCCACAAGATCACCAACAACATCGCTTCCGTGATGACTACGCCTTGGTGAAGAGCACCGCTCTGGCGCCGCTGCCGTGCACCGTCCACGCGGCAAGGGGGTGGAGCTGCGTAACTCACGATCTTGCCGGACGTTGGTCCGCTGAGGGCCTCACATATCCGATGACTTCGATCTGTCCGGCTCTGAGACATGTGTCGACAGGATCCATGCCTCGTCGTGTTTGGCCAGGAAGAATGTTGGAGGTCACTCGCCATGCACCACATCACCAAGAAGATCGCCGCGGGAATCGGAACGGCGGCTGCCGCTCTCGGTTGCGTCATTGCCGCAGGCCCGCCCGCAGCGGCCGACGGTAAGTGGTGCAACAACTCGGTTTGCATCCAGACCTACGACTCGGGCACCTACCTGGGCAGGGTCGAGGTGTCGGTCACCAACACCAACCAGCCGAACCGCATCAGCGCACGGGTGTGGACCACCAACGGCTGGAGCGCCAACACCAAGGTCGAGGACGTCGCCAAGTTCCGCACCTACCGCGACCAGGCATACCCGCAACGGCACTTCCCTGCGGGCACCCGACTCTGCGCGGAAGGCTTCCGCGGGGGCACCAGCGTAGGCCTGCCCTGCGTCACCCTCACCAACTGACCTGCTCGCATGGCCTGGAGGAGCGGGTCAGAACCTTCCAGTTGACCCATGTGGCCAACTACAACGCTCAGTGTGTAGACGGCGTCAGGCCAAGAGGCCACGTGCGGGACCCGCGCCGCCGGCGCCGACGATGGCGAGGAAGCTCCGGTAGGCCTCCGGCAAGCGCACGTCTGCCTGCGCTTCGAGTTCGACAAGCCCGTCATCCGTCAGGGCGTCTTCCAGGACCCACCTGTGCCCGAGCGAGCCGAACACCGTGCCGCTCGATGGCTGGCCCAACGCGACCACACGCTGACGGACCGCGTGCCCCGGGTGAGCGTTGTCAGTCTCTGATGGCCCTCAGCGACGGCCCAGAACCTCGGCGATGCGGGTGAACCCGTCTGCGCCATGGCCCCGTCCGATGGCGCGGCGGGCCATGCCCTCAGCCGCACGCATCACGCCCGCATCGATGCCATGGGCCTCGGATGTGTGGACGATATGCGCCATGGACGAAACAGCCGACGTGATCGGGTTGCCTTCCCCTGAGAAGCTGCCGCGGTCCATTTCCTCCGCGGCCCCTTCGAAGATCGGTGGGAGGATCGCGCCGATGCCCTTGGCGAACGGTGCCAGCTCCCGCGCGGTGATGCCCTCCGCCCGCGCTACCGCCAGGGCGTGCGCATAGCCCGCCATCGCCGTCCAGAAGATGTCGAGCAGTGCGATGTCATATGCCGCCGCCCGACCGATCTCCGCGCCGAGATGGGTGTGGGTGCCGCCCAGCGCATCCAACAGTGATTGGTGTTCGCGGTAGAGCTCCTCCGGGCCGCTGTGGATGAACACCGCGGCGGGCGTTCCGATGGTCGGGGTCGGTGTCATGATCGCACCGTCCAGATATCGGATACCGTGCGTGGCCGCCCACTCTGCTGTATCCCGGGCCCGCCCCGGGGTGTCAGCGGTCAAGTTGACGACTGTGCGTCCCGTAAGCGCAGCAGTGACCCCTTCAGGCCGCAGAATGGCATCGGACGCGTCGTAGTCCACCACGCAGACAACAATCAGCGCGCTTGCTGACACTGCCTCCTCTACAGAGCGCGCACCAAGCGCCCCGCGATCAACCAGCTCGTGGTCCCTGCCTGGTGTCCGATTCCAGACCGTGGTCCGCAAGCCCGCGTCCAGGAACGCGCCGGCCAGGGATCGGCCCATCGGTCCCAGACCGAGCACGGTGACGGCAGACTGTTCTGAGTACATGGACATGCCCAACTCTCATGAAATAATGACAATCGCTAATGAAATGAGGCCAAGATGACGCGCGGTCGTGCCCAGGACCCGGATGTCTGCGGGGTGACTGCCGCGATCGCTGTGATCGACGGCAAGTGGAAGACCGCTCTGCTCTGGCTGCTCGAGTCCGGTCCGCACCGCCCGGGTGAGTTGCGGCGACGGCTGCCGGGTCTCAGCGAGAAGGTTCTGACTCAGGCGCTCCGTGAGATGGAGACGGACGGACTGGTGCACCGGGAGGTGCACGATGTGCTGCCGCTGAAAACCGTGTACTCCCTGACGGCGTTCGGTCGCGAGCTCTCCGAAGCGTTGAGCCCCCTCTCCGACTGGGGCCACCGCCGCCTGGAGAAGCTCAACGAGGCCCAATCGGCTTCCTGACGCAACAGCACGTCCGCATCTCCTCCCGGTCCGGCAGCCGTCTGACCGCTCGCAACCAGATTCCCCCCGGCGCCATCCGCTGCCAAGTACCCACAAAAAGGTGGCTGCTACAGGCCACATTGCGGGGGCGCGGGCCGAGCCCGGCCATCGCCTGTGGACGATCACGGGATTTCATGACTGTCGGCACCCGCCGCTCCCCCACAGAAAACCCGGAAGGGTCAGCCCAAAGGGCAGTGCTGTCGATACCCACGCTCGGGTAAGGCCGACGCCGGCTTCGACCAGAACCTCGCCGCCGCCCGAACGTGCCGCCGATGGTGCCGCGCGCTCCCTCCCAGCCCCGATGGCCGTCGTAGCGCGCGTAGTCCCAGACCTCCTTGGCAAGGCGGGCCTGGCTCAACGACCTGTTGTCGAGCTCGAAGATCCGGACCACGCTGGTCTTCGTCGGCAGGGCCAGGACGCGTGGACGTTGAAGCTCAGACCGGTCTCCCGGATCGCGTGGTTGACCTCCGCCTGCCAGTCGGTCAGACGTCTGCGGCCGCCGTAGTCGAGGATCATGTCCGTCACCGCGACGCCACGCGGAACGAACCCGACCTTTACCGCCTTCGCCCTCCGGGCCACCAGCCTGCCAACTGCGCCGTCTGCGGGCTCCGCTCACCCAGGGCCCCTGTCGACAGATCCCGCTGACCTGCTCAACCAGCTGCCAATCCAAGCGCCACTACTGGCGGACGAAGGAACGGCTCGCTACGACAGCCTGATCCGTCCACCTCCGATGGGCAGACCCTCCAACTTCGATATCAGAGAACGGCGCGTGATGTACCCCGACAGTGAAGCTGTGCCGAGTGTCACCGAGGTTGGACCGAGGGCCCTTGTCAGTGGAGTGCGCTTTCCTGTCCGTCATGGACCTCACGCAATCGATGCTCAACGACTTGCTGGACCGGATCGACGCCCCGGGTGGATCTCTGCATCTGTCACTGGACACCGACCCGTACATGCTCGTAGAGAGGCTGGCCGACCGTTACGGAGCACCACGGACCCTGGTCTTGGACGGCTTTACGGACCCGACCATCGACGAGTCCCGTGGCGCGGCTCTTCTCGCTGTCCTCGAAGGCCGGGGCGAGACGATTCGAGCCTGGGCGTACGGAGGTCAGTGGATCGGCGCCGGGACCGCTCGGGACGCGCAAGGGGTCGTCCGGCCGGTGCTGGCGGCCGTGCCGCGGCGCGTACCGGTGCCGGCTACAGGGGGGACCGGCCGGGACGAGGACTGGGTTGAGCGGCTGGTAGCCATCACCGCCTGGACCTCGCCCCCGCAGCGGCCGGACATCGACTGGGCGCAGATCGAGGCAGAGGTGGGTACGCGCCTTCCCGGCGACTACAAACGCATGGTGGAGACATTCGGGGAAGGCGCCTTCGACGGATACCTCACTCTGAACCAAGAACCGTGGACCCACCTCCGCGAGGACGGCCTGCTCATCTGGGCAAGCACCGAGCACGAGAACCTGTACTGCTGGCAGACCGACGACAGCACCGACCCGGACCACTGGTCTGTCGCCATCCGGACCTTCGACGACGACTTGGCCCCCTTCGACTGCTCGGCTGCGGAGTTCATCTGCCGCATCCTCCTTGACCCGCACCATCCGTTCACGATGGCCCACTACTTCGACACCCACTGGTTCATGAACTACCGCGACAACGAGTGACCCGACCGGCCACCATTGGTTACGTTCCAAGATCGGTTGGAATATGACTTCTCACGCCACCACCCGCCGTTGAACCGGCATGCGAAAAGCCGCCATCGCGCAAGCGGTGGCGGCCTTTCCTCAGGTCACAGGGAGAGTCTCACCTCGCCGTTGAGATGGACGGCCAGGTACAGGGCGTCGAGGACTGTGCCAACGGGCGGAAAACGGTCGGGCGTAACGTGTTCGCGTTCGTCGGTCCCGGCTGTCGTACGGGCAGGCCCGCGCACTGCTGGACGAGCACACCGCCGCACGCGGGCCGGGCACGGTGGGATCTGCACGCGTACCGGCACTCCTCCCTGACCCACCTCGGCGAGGCGGGGCGAGTCTGCTGATGCTGATGGCGAAGTCCCGACACAAGAAGCCGGAAAATGTCCGCCGGTACTTCAAGCCCTCCCCGGAGGCCATCGCCGAGCTGACCAGCCTGCTCGCCCCGGCAGACGCCCGGCGCTGATCCGTCGGGGGCAGGGCTTGGCGCCCCGTGGGCCTCGTGGCGATGGCCGTGAGCATGTACGCCCCTCGTTACCCCGCAGCCACTGACCTGGGCGCCAGCAGAGTCACCCCTGCGGTCTCCGCGCGTCATCCGAATGTGCCGGAAATCTGACGGCAGAATGCGCCTGAGGGCCTTGGTGCAGGCGCTGTCGAAGTCGCATCTCGTTTGTCTGTGTCATCGGCCGGCCGAACAGGCAGGCCCGTGTCGGGGCGCGAGTCCGGGTCTCTCGGGCTGGACGTTCCCCGCGGGCGCGCCCTGACGTTCCCCGTCCGGGCGTCGGACGCCGTGACGGCTCCAACGACGACGGGAGATTTTTATGAGTGCCTACCCGCCGATCGCCGATCACGGGATGGTCGGTGACCTTCAGACGGCCGCGTTGGTGTCCTCCGACGGGACGATCGACTGGTGGTGCACGCCCCGGTTCGATTCGCCCAGCGTGTTCGCGTCGCTGCTCGACAGCGAACGCGGGGGTTACTGCCGGCTGGCCGCGCACCTTCCGGGCGGGCAGGAGCCGGAGGTCCGCCAGCTCTACCTCTCGGATACCGCTGTCCTGGTCACGCGCTTTATGGCGCCGGGCGGCGTCGGTGAGGTCGCCGACTTCATGACCCCTCTGACCACCGGGACCCCGACGGACCGGCACCGCCTGGTGAGGGTGGTCAGGGTGGTGCGGGGCAGCATGGACTTCCGCCTGACCTGCCGTCCGCGGTTCGACTACGGCCGCGCCTCGCACACCCTGGAGCGGACCGGCGAGGCGGCCGCGGTCTTCCACGGCCCCGGCACCGACCTGCACCTGCAGGTCACCGGCCCCTTCGTGCTCCACCCCGATGACGACGACCTCACCGCCCGCTGCACCCTCACCGCCGGGCAGACCGCCGCCGTGGTCCTGACCTCCGATGCGAGCGGCGCCGCGGCCCCGGCGGAGCTGGTGCCCGAGGACATCCGGGCGGAGCTGGAGGCGTGCCGGAGGTTCTGGCACGGCTGGTTGCGCTCCTCCACCTACCGCGGCCGGTGGCGCGACATCGTCAACCGCTCCGCGATCACCCTCAAGCTGCTCACCTACGCCCCCACCGGCGCTCCGATCGCCGCCGCGACCATGGGGCTGCCCGAGCAGATCGGCGGCGAGCGCAACTGGGACTACCGCTACACGTGGGTCCGTGACTCCTCCCTGGCCGTCAGGGCGCTGTCCGACCTCGGGTTCGCTGACGAGTCCGCAGCCTTCCGCCGCTGGCTGCGCGATCGCCTGGAGGCAGGCGGCACCGCCTCGGGCGAGCCGCTTCAGATCATGTACCGCATCGACGGGGACCCCCACCTGACCGAGGAAGTCCTGGACCACCTGGAGGGCTACGAGGGCTCGGCCCCCGTACGGGCGGGCAACGCGGCCGCCGACCAGATCCAGCTCGACATCTACGGCGAGGCCGCCGACGCCCTGGCCCAGGCCGGCGAGATGGGAGGAATCCGCGGCTGGAAGACGTTCGCCGACGTGCTGGACTGGCTCGCCGACCACTGGGACCGGCCCGACGAGGGCATCTGGGAGACCCGCGGCGGGCAGCAGGAATTCACCTACAGCCGCCTCATGACCTGGGTCGCCTTCGACCGCGGCATCAAACTCGCGACCCTCCACTCCCGGCCCGCCGACACCGCTCGCTGGGCGCAGGCGCGCGACGCCGTGTTCCGGCAGATCGTCGAACGCGGCTGGAATGAGCAGCGGCAGGCGTTCGTCCAGCACTACGCCACGGACGTCCTGGACGCTTCCCTGCTGCTGATGCCCCGCGTCGGATTCCTCTCTCCCACGGACCCGGCCTGGCTCAGCACCCTGGACGCCATGGAGCAGGAGCTCGTCAGCGACAGCCTCGTCTACCGGTACAACCCCGAGGCCTCCCCGGACGGACTGCGCGGCTCCGAAGGCACCTTCAACCTCTGCAGCTTCCTCTACGTCGAGGCGCTGGCCCGCTCGGGCCGACTCCACCAGGCCCGCTACGCCTTCGACAAGATGCTGACCT
Source organism: Streptomyces sp. NBC_01351 (assembly GCF_036237315.1). Classification (GTDB taxonomy): domain Bacteria; phylum Actinomycetota; class Actinomycetes; order Streptomycetales; family Streptomycetaceae; genus Streptomyces. Next base: position 189,676 of record NZ_CP108356.1, read on the forward strand.
ACGCCAACCACGTCGGCCTGTTCGCCGAGGAGATCGGCCCGTCCGGCGAACAGATCGGCAACTTCCCCCAGGCGTTCACGCACCTCGCCCTGGTGGCCGCGGCCATCGCCCTCGACGAGCAGCTCGACCAGGCGGAACGCGGCGGAACCGATGGCTGACCCCGCCCCGGCCACACCTGCCGCCCTGCGGCGTGTCATCGCCCCGCTCGCCCTCGCCCAGTTCATCTGCAGCTTCGCCGGCTCCAACATGAACGTGATGATCAACGACATCAGCGAGGACCTCGACACGACCGTGCAGGGCGTCCAGGTCGCCATCACGATCTTCCTACTGGTGATGGCCGCCCTGATGATCCCCGGCGGCAAATTGACCGACCGCTACGGCCGCAAACGGTGCCTGCTCACCGGCCTCGTCATCTACGGCGTCGGCGCACTGCTCAGCGCCGCCGCACCGGGCCTGGGCGTCCTCATCCTGGGCAACTCCATCCTCGAAGGCGTCGGCACCGCCCTGCTCATCCCGCCCGTCTACATCCTCACCACACTGCTCTTCACCGACACGACCTCACGCGCCCGCGCATTCGGAATCATCATGGCGCTCGGAGGCATCGGCGCCGCGGCCGGGCCGCTGATCGGGGGGCTCATCACCTCGGCACTCAGCTGGCGCGCCGCGTTCGTCTTCCAGGCCCTGGTCATCGTCGTGATCATCTTTCTCAGCCGCCGCATCGAGGACCCCCTCCCGCCGGACCCGACCCGCCCCTTCGACACCGTCGGCACCGTACTGTCCGCCGTCGGCCTCGTCCTCGTCGTCACCGGCATCCTGGCCGCCGACAACAACGCCTGGCTGATGCTCGCCCTCCTCGCCCTCGGCGCACTCTTCCTGTTCGCCTTCTTCCGCTGGGTCCGAGCCAGGGAACGCGCAGGCAAGGAACCACTGCTCTCCACCAGCCTGTTCCGCATCCGCACCTCCAACCTCGGACTCGCCACCCAGAACACCCAGTGGCTACTCCTGATGGGGGTGTCCTTCACCGTGGCCTCCTACCTCCAGGTCGTCCGCGGCTACGACGCGATCCAGACCGGCGTGATCTTCACCGCGGCCACCCTCGGAATCCTCGTGTCCTCCCTCGCAGCCGAACGCCTCGCCAAGCGCCACACCCAGCGCACCCTCATCCTCACGGGATTCGTCACCACCATCGCCGGCATCGTCGTCCTGATCGTCGTGGTCGGCGGTTCCCCCAACCCCTGGGCCTTCGCCCCCGGACTCCTCCTCATCGGCCTCGGACTCGGCGTGATGCTCACCCCCTCGGTCAACATCGTCCAGTCGAGCTTCGCCGAGGACCAGCAGGGCGAGATCTCCGGCCTGTCCCGCAGCGTCTCCAACCTCGGCTCCTCCCTCGGCACGGCGATCGCCGGCACCATCCTCGTCGCCGGCCTCACCAGCCACGCCTACGCCGCCGCGATGATCACCCTGGCAGCCGTCGGACTCATCGGCCTCACCGCCGCCGTGCTCCTCCCTCACCACCCGCCGCACACCCCCGCCCCCACCGGCCGACAAGCCAGCGCTGAGTGAGGCAGAGGTCGCCTGCGGCGAGACTGCGGGTCGGTCTCCCTACCGGCCGGCCGGGCCTACCTCGGCCCGGTCTCCGGTGACGCCGGTCGGCTGGTGTACGTCCTGCGGCTGGACGTCGGCTCCCGCCCTACCCGGACGGGTAGGGCCGCTGGGTGCTTCTCACTCCTCGTCGCCGACGCCCGGGGCACGCAGTGGCCACAGGCCTCCAGGCAGGTCCGGCAGGGAGAACGAGTATCGGCCCAGCATGTTGATGTGATGCCGCACGAACGGTGAGAGGCGGGCCAGGTCCTCGTCACGGACGTCAAACCCGTCCGCGCGCAGCTGGGTGACGGCGGCGTCCATGTACCGGGTGTTGAACAGCACCAGCGCATTCAGTACCAGGCCGAGCACGCCGATCTGGTCCTCCATGCCGTCCTGGTAGCGCTGGTAGAGCTGCCCGGCGCGGCCGTGGAAGATCTTCCGCGTTGGTGAAAGCCCCGTAGTCGGCCGTGCGGTCGATGCGCCACATCTTCTGGTCCGGCAGGTCCGCCGGCTGCGGCGCGTACGCGAACCCGGCGAGCGTGAGCAGCCCGAAGACGATGTGGCTGTAGCTCGCGGTGTCGGTGACGATCATCTCGGGGCGCTTGCCGCCGTCGCGGTCTTAGGGCGCGTATCGAGTCGTGATCATCGGGTGGTCCTGGTGAGGTCTTTGATCCAGATCATCGAGGCGTGCAGGTGGAGACTGGCGAGGTAGCTGTCGGGAGTCTTGTCGTATCGGGTGTCTCACCGTCCCAGTTCCGGCCTCCTGGTACGTCACGCTCTGGGGCGGGTGAGGCACGTGGAGCCGACGTGAGCCGACCGGTGCACTGATGTCCGGGCGGGGACTCATGGGACATGGCCCGGCACCCGGCTCAGGTTCCGGGGAGGATACGGCGCGTTTCGTAGGCCCACATCGCGATCTCGACCCGGTTGCGGGCGCCGAGCTTGGCCATCAGGCTGGCCAGATGCGTCTTCACCGTGCTGAGGCTGATGTGCAGTGCATCGGCGATCTCGGTGTTGGTCAGCCCGCGAGCGACGGCGAGGAGCACCTGCTCCTCGCGGGCGGTGACGGGGGAGACCGGCTGGGCCACGGGCCGGCCGGCGGGCAGGTCCGCGAATGCCTGGAGCAGACGGACGGTGACGCTGGGCGCGATGAGCGCCTCACCGTCGGACGCCGACCGTACGGCCTGCGCCAGAAGGTCCGGTCCCGTGTCCTTGAGGAGGAATCCGCGGGCGCCGGCACGCAGTGAGCCGTAGACGTACTCGTCGAGGTCGAACGTGGTGATGACGACCACGGCCAGCGGGTCGGCGACGCCCGGGCCGGCGACCAGCCGGGTGGCCTCGAGCCCGTCGAGTACGGGCATGCGGATGTCGAACAGGCAGACGTCGGGGCGTAGTTCGCGGGCCAGACGTACCGCTTCCCGCCCGTCGGCGGCCTCGCCGACCACCTCGATGCCGGGCTGGGCGTTCAGCATGATCCGCAACCCGGTGCGGATGATCGTCTGGTCGTCAGCGACGAGGACGCGAATGGACACCGCTCTTGCTCCTCGCTCTCGGCAGTTCGGCTTCGACATGCCAGCCCCGGTCGGTACCCGGGCCGGCTTGTAGTGTGCCGCCGAGCAGGGTCGCGCGCTCGCGCAGTCCGGTAAGTCCGTATCCGTCGCGACCCCGGCCGGTGCGCCGGCCGTTGTCGCGCACGCTCACCCGTACCGTGTGCCGTTCCGCGGCGACCCGAACGACGAGCTCGGTCGCGTCGACCGCATGGCGCAGCGCGTTGGTCACCGACTCCTGCACGATCCGGTAGACGGCCGCGTCCACGGCCGGGGGCAGCGCGTCCAGTTCACCGTCGAGCCCCAGGTCGACCCTGAGGCGACCACCCGGGGTGCGCACCAGGCGCTCCAGATCCGCGACTCCGGCAGGGGGCGCCAGCTCGGCGTCGACCCCGCGGTCGCGCAGCGTGGCGACCATGGCGCGCATTTCCTCCAGCGTGCGCGCCCCTTCCTCCTCGACCCCCTCCAGCGCCTCGACGGCGGCGGACGGGTCGGTGCCCGCGAGCACCCGGCCCGCCTGGGCGATGATCACCATGGCCGACACGTGGTGGGCCACCGTGTCGTGCAGTTCCCGGGCGAGCTGCTCGCGCTCGCGGGAGCGCACCTGCTCCAACTGCCGCTCGCGAGCGGTCACCCGGAACCGCACGGCAGCCCCGACCACGCCGGGCAGCAGGAGGACGACGAAGCCCGCGACCTTTTCGACGACCGTGGTCCCGTCCGTGACGACACACAGCGCGCCGACCGCGAGGATCACCGCGCCGCCCAGCACGATCTCGCGTCCCGATCCCCACCGGAGCAGCGCGTACACCAGCACGAGCACGACCGCGCCGGTGTACAGGCCGACAGGCTCGCGCGGTGCGGCGACGAGCGAGGCCACCGGAAGCAGGACCACCGAGCCGAACGCCAGCGTCACCATCGCCAGCGGGCGGGTCCGGCGCCACAGGGGCAGCAGGCACAGCCATACGGTGAACACCACCGCCACCGGCCGCCACACGACGTTCTCGCGCAGGGTGGCCTCCAGCGCCACACAGGCAAGGCCCGCGGCGAGCAGCGCCCAGTCCCGCCGCACCCGGGCGGGCGCGTCGGGCGGCCGGGGTTCGGTCCACAGGGTTCGCAGGTCGTCTCGGAGCACGGTTCTCAGCCTAGGGGCCGCGGCGTGCCGCGCATCGGCCGAAAGGACGGGTCGTCACTCCGCCCCGGGGCCGACGGATCCGCGGCCCGCGGGCCGATGCCGCGGAGCGCCGTGGCGACGAGTCTCGGCATCGGCGGCCGTACAAGGACGGCCGCCGAGGTGGTTGGAGGACCCGATGCTCTCGAAAGCCCTGTTGCGCCTGGGCGCAAGCGCCGCCCGCCATCCCTGGCGGGTGATCGCGGCATGGCTGATCGCCGCCACGCTCGCCGTCCTCGCCGCCGTCGCCTTCGGCGGGCGGACCGCGGACTCGTTGACCGCTCCGGGACTGGACTCCCAACGGGCCGCGGAACTGATCGAGCGGGCAGGCACCGGCCAGGAGGGGATGACCGCCCAAGTGGTCGTCACCCCCCTCGACGACGGTGCGACGTTCTTCGACGACGACAGCGCGCGCACCGCTCTCACGCGGCTGCAGACCGAGGTGAAGCGGCTGCCGCACGTGCTCGGCACGAGCGACCCGGCGGGGGCACTCGACACGGGCGGGGACACCGCCGTGCGCGGCGGCCTCGTCTCGGCCGACGGGCGGATCACGGTCGTCCGGGTGCAGTACCCCGACCAGAGCCGGCTGTCGGCCGAAGACCTCGACGCCCTCGTCGATCTCGGCGACCGGCTGCGCGCCGAGCTGCCGCTGCGCATCGAGATGGGCGGGAACCTCTTCTACGCCTTCTCCGACCCCGACGGCGGCGTGAGCGAGCTGATCGGCCTCCTCGCCGCGGCCGCGATCCTGTTCCTGGCGTTCGGTTCGCTCGTCGCCGCCGCGCTGCCGATCGGCATGGCGGTCTTCGGGCTGACCGTCGGAGTCGCCACGATGACGATACTGGCGGGGGTGACAGAGGTCCCCACCTTCGCACCGGTCCTGGGCAGCATGGTCGGGCTCGGAGTGGGCATCGACTACGCGCTGTTCGTGCTCGCCAGGCACCGGGAGTACCTCGCGTGCGGGCTCGATCCGCAGGCGGCGGCCGGACGAGCGGTGGCAACGGCGGGGCGGCCGGTGGTCTTCGCCGGCGGCACCGTCGTCGTGTCGATCCTCGGCCTGGCGGTCGCGAAAGTGCCGTTCATGACGGTGGGCGGGGTTGCCGTCTCGATCGTCGTCCTGACGATGGTGCTCGCGTCGGTGACGCTGCTGCCGGCCTTCCTCAGCGCGGCGGGCCCACGCCTGGCCCGGCCCGGCCGGATCGGCCGGGCTCTGCAGACCAGGAAGCTGGGCCGACTCGCACGGCAGCGGGACACGGTGGCGGGCGCCGCTCCCGCCGCCGGTTGGCGGCGCTGGATCGGGCACGTCAGCCGGCACCCGGTGCCGTACGCGATCGGCGCGGCGGGGCTGCTGCTGACCGCGACGCTGCCCGTGCTCGGCCTGCGCGTCGGCCTGCCCGACGACGGCTCACTGCCCCACAGCCGTACCGAGCGCCGCGCCTACGACCTCGTCGCCGAGGGGTTCGGCCCGGGCACCAACGGTCCCCTCGTCATCGCCGCGGACCCCACCGGTGATCCGGGAGTGCTGGACCGACTCGTCGCAACGGTCGCGGCGGATCCGGGCATCGCATCCGTCGCGCCGACGCACATCGATCCGGCCACCGGCATCGCGACCCTCGTGGTGTTCCCGACCACCAGCCCTCAGGACAAGGCCACGGCCGACACCATCGCCCGGCTGCGCACCGACGTGCTGCCCACGGCGATCGGGCACGGCCCGGCCAGGGCCCACGTCGGCGGCGCCGCCGCGAGCCTGTCCGATGTGGGCCAACGCACCAGCCAACGCCTGCCGGTGTTCGTCGCCGCCGTGCTGGCGATGTCGTTCCTGCTGCTGATGCTGGTCTTCCGCTCGATACTCGTACCGCTCAAGGCGGTACTGCTGAATCTGCTGAGCATCGGCGCGGCCTACGGCATCATGGTCGCGGTCTTCCAGTGGGGCTGGGGAGGCGCACTCATCGGGCTGGAAGCGACGGTTCCGATCGTGTCGTTCATCCCGATGTTCCTCTTCGCCATCCTGTTCGGCCTGTCGATGGACTACGAGGTGTTCCTCCTCTCCCGCGTACGCGAGGAGTACCTGCGCACCGGCGACAACGGCACGGCGATCGTTGAGGGCATCTCGCGCACCGCCCGGATCATCACCTCGGCCGCCCTCATCATGGTGGCGGTCTTCCTGTCCTTCGCCGTCGCCGAGGACCCCTCCACCAAAATGTTCGGGCTCGGCCTGGCCACCGCGATCTTCATCGACGCCACGGTCGTACGCATGGTGCTGGTACCGGCGACCATGACACTCCTCGGCCGGACCAACTGGTGGCTGCCGAAGTGGCTGGACTGGATGCTTCCCCGCGGCCCGGTCGGCACCGACGACACCGACGCGGAATCCACGGGTGAGGCCCCGCGTCCACGGCGGGTTGACCGTTGACTCAACTCCTGCCCGCCCTTGGCGTCCGGCACCTCAGCGCGTCACCCAGGGGCATACCGAGTCGTGATCATCGGGTGGTCCTGGTGAGGTCCTTGATCCAGATCATCGAGGCGCGCAGGTGGAGACCGGCGAGGTAGCTGTCGGGAGTCTTGTCGTATCGGGTGGCGATGCCTCGCCATGCTTTGAGCTTGTTGATCAGGCGTTCGACGGTGTTCCGCTCCTTGTAGAGATCGGCTTCGTGGCTGACGGGTCGGCCACCTCTGGAACCCTTCTTCTTCCGGTTGGCGGCCTGGTCCTTCTTCTCCGGGATGACCACCTTGATACGGCGTTTGCGCAGGTGGGCGCGGATCCGCAGGACGAGTACGCCTTGTCCCCGGCGACCGCGTCCGGCCGGATGCGGGGTCGGCCGACGGGCCCGCGTACCCGTACCTTCTTCAGGACGGGGATGAACTGCGGGCTGTCCGCTGCCTGGCCTGTGGTCAGGATGAACGCCAGCGGGCGGCACTTGCGGTCGGCGGCGAGGTGGACCTTGCTGGTCTGCCCGCCTCTGGAACGTCCGAGGAGGCGGCCTTCAGCCGGAGTTTCCGCCGACGCCGGATGCGTCGTCGTTCTTCCAGCGCGGGATCACTTTCGGCCTCTTGCTCGTTTTGCTCTTCGAGGCCGCCCCCTTTGACCTGGCCTTCTCCTCCTCGGCCGCGGCCGTGGTGGGCTCGGGCGGTGGTGGAGTCGATGCTGACCAGGGACAGGTCCACCTCACCCCGCTTCGCGGCTTCCGTGATCAGGCCCTCCAGCAGGGCCTCGAAGACGCCGGCGTCACGCCACTGCCGGAAGCGGTTGTGGACGGTCGACCAGGCGCCGAACTCCGTCGGCATCTCCCGCCACTGCCCGCCCGTCTTGAACCGCCAGATCACGCCCTCGAACTGCTGCCGCAGTCGCTCGGGGTACGGGCCGTACTCGCCGATCGACAGGTACGGCTCGATGAACTCCCAATCAGGATCGGTCAGTTGCACTCGCGCCCATGCCCAAGTCGGCAATCTCCTCCGCCCGCTCCAAGGACCCTTCATCTGCGGCCCGGACACCCGCATCGGACCCCGGCGCAGCCGGTCCAACTCCGAGACCCGGGCCCCGGGCTGCACGGTCAGCAGCGAGTCCAGCACCGCCCGCTGCCCGGTGTTCAGCAGCCCGTACAGGTCGTCCCACAGCCGCTGGTTCGCCGCCTCCCGCACGGAGGCGACCAGCCGGGTGAGCCGGGCAGGGCTTAGCGCCGGTTTTCGTTCCGATGTTCCTCAAGCCCCAGAGCGCCGCCGGCCGGCATGGCGCGCGGAGGACTCTCAACCCCCCGCGATCAACGCGGCCAACCCCGCCCGGGGTTCGTCAGTCTGCTTTCGCCTGGGTGCGCCGCGCGTAGGCGCGGGCGGCGCGGGCACGGTCGCCGCAGCGGATGGAGCACCAGTGGCGGCGTCCGTGGCGCAGCAAGTAGCGGTTGCAGGGGGTGGAACCGCAGGCGGTGAGGCGGTCTGCGTCGGGGCCGGTGAGGAGGTCGGCCGCGTTGGCCGCGAGGGTCGCGAGAGCGCGCGCGAGGATCTCGTCGGTGGGGCACGGCACCGCACGGTAGGGGCCGTTCTTCTCGTCCCAGTAGAGCAGGCCGGCTGTCGGAGCCATGCTCAGCGCGTCGTTGACGGCGGACAGTGCCACGGGCAGTGCGGGCAGCCCGGCGACGCGGGCGGAGAACAACGACCTGAGGTGTTCGCGCAGCGAGCGCAGCTGGCTGGCGCACATTTCCCGTACCCCGGCGTCGGCCGGCGCGAGGCCGTGGTCGGTGAGCCACCTGTTCGCGCCCTCGGGGGTGCCGAGGAAATCGATGAACTGCCCTCCGGGCAGCGCGATGGCGCTGTTGACGAAGTCGAGGGCGAGGTAGTCCTCCGCCCCCGGGGCAGGCACTCGCACGGATTCGAGGGTCGGGATCTCACTCATGATTCTCATGTTACGCCTTGCATCCATCCGTGAGTTGTCTATGATCATCACGGATAGACCGCAACCCAAACGTGAGGCTTTGAGGTTCTGATGGTTGATACCCGCACGCCCGTTGAGCAGTTCCCCGTCCGCGTCTTCGGTGGCCCGACCGCCTTCTTCGAGTACGGCGGCCTGCGATTCCTGACCGACCCCACCTTCGACGCGCCCCGCGAGTACCGCGTGCCGGGCGGCCAGTTGACCAAGACGGCGCCCGCCTCCGCCACGCCGGCCGACCTCGGCCGCATAGACGTGGTCCTGCTCTCCCACGACCAACACCCCGACAACCTCGACGAGTCCGGCCGGGCACTGCTCGCCGACGTCCCTCTCACCCTGACCACGCCCGGAGGCGGACAGCGCCTGGGGGCGGGCGCGAGGGGCCTGGCCGACTGGGAGTCGGTCGACCTCGACCGCCCCGATGGCGGAACCCTCACGGTCACGGGCGTGCCCGCCCTCCACGGACCCGGCACGCGCGAGGAGGTCGAGCCGTTCACCGGCCAGGTCGTCGGGTTCGTCCTGACCGGGCAGGACCTGCCCACGGTCTACGTCAGCGGCGACAACGCCTCCCTCGGCCTGGTCAAGGAGATCGCGGACCGGTTCGGCCCGGTGGACACCGCCATCCTGTTCGCCGGGGCCCCTCGCTTCACCGAGCTCTTCGACGGCGCGCTGATCGTCCTCGACAGCTCGCAGGCCGCCGACGCAGCCACTGTCCTCGGTGCCCGCAGGGTGGTTCCCGTCCACTACGACAGCTGGGGGCACTTCACCGAGGGACGTGACGAACTGGTCGCCGCCTTCACCGACGCCGGGCTGCTCGACCGCCTGGACCTGGGTGAGCGGGGCTGACCCCGGGCAGTCTCGGGCTGGTACGACGAGGGCCGTCTGGAGCGCGGCGCGTGCGGCCCCGTTGCTCTTCATCGACGCAAACGTGCCGGGGCTCACTGCCCCTGCACGACAGCGCACAGAACCGGATCTGGCTGGAGATCGTCCAGCTTGCCCTCGACCTGCCGGTCGCGTCCCTCATTCCCTCAGCACTTTGCGGCGTGCCGCCACGTAGTCCTCCGGACCGTGGCCCTGGGGCCCCAGGGGGCGCTTGCGACGGTCGCCGGAGAGGTGAGGCCCAGCGCGCGGTTGTCCTTGCCGTTCCGCATGTGGTTGAGCCAGCGTTCGTACCAGCTCAGGAAGTCCGGGGCCGAGGAGACGTTCGGAGGCCAGAAGCCGTCCGCGTTGCCGGTGAGCATGCGGCCTGTGAGGGGTCCGGTCACACCGATGAGGCACAGGTCCGTGCAGCCCATCTCGATGATTGCGAGGAACAGATCCCCTTGGAGCGCGTCCGGGTGGCTGACGTGATGGAATCCCCGCGGGGTTCCATCCGGCGGCTGCCGGTCCATGGTGAACAGCCTGCACTCCTCCAGCGGAAGCAAACCGTAGAACGGGCCGGCACCGCTGCCGCCCAATTCGAGAAGGAACTTCCGGTAGGCCGACGGCAATTCGATGTGGTGTTCGGCCTCGAAGTCGTCCGCCCGCGCGGGACTGACGCGCGGGCCAACGCGAAACTGGTGGCGCTCGGCGCCCACCGAGTAGCTGCGCTGTGCCTGGTACGGAACCTTCGCCAGCTTGGAGCGTATGCGCGATATGCGGGAATCCATCGGAGGATCTCTTCTGTGTCGTGTACCGGGACCCTACCGGTCGGCCTGTCTGAGCCATATCCGAGGCTCTGGAGAACCGTCGTTCTCCGGACTTCCTGATGGCTCATGAGACATCGGGCGCCGACGCATCGGTCACCCCACCACCGCAATGTCGCCCCCGTCTCCGAACCCCGCGTCACAGTGCGGCGAGCCGACGGGCGGCCTCGTTCAGGTCCAGCGGCGCGCGCGCAGGTCCGGGTCGTGGGCGCTGGTCATCCGCGGGTCCGGGTGGCTCAGGACTGCGGGGCGAGGGCCCGGCGTAGTGCGGTGAGGACGTCCTGGCGCATGCGGGCGCTGGTCTGTGGGCCGTCGAGGATGAAGCTGTTGTGGGTGGTGCCGGGGAGGACGTGGAGTTCGGTGGGGACGCCGGAGCGCAGCAGCCGGTGGGCGTAGGTGATGTCCTCGTCGAGGAAGAGGTCCAGGGCGCCGACGGTGACGAAGGCGGGAGGCAATCCGGTCAGGTCCTCGGTGCGGGCGGGGACCGCGTACGGGGCTGCGGAGTCCTGGCCGGGCTCGTGGCCGAGCAGGCTCGTCCAGCCGAACTTGTCGTTCTCGCGGGTCCAGATGTACCGGCCCGTGTAGGCGTTGGGGTCGGGGCGGGTCACCGTGCGGTCGTCGAGCATCGGATAGACGAGGACCTGCATGCGCAGGGGAATACGGCCGTCGTGGGTGGCCAACTGTGCCAGTGCCGCGGTGAGTCCGCCGCCGGCGCTCTGCCCGGCGACGGCGATCCGGTCGGGGTCGACGCCGAGCTCGGCGGCGTGGCTGTGCAACCAGGTCAGGGCCGCGTAGCAGTCGTGCAGTGGACCGGGGTGCGGCGTTTCGGGGGCGAGGCGGTACCCGACCGACACGACGACGCAGTCGAGTTCACCTGCGAAGGTGCTGGCCAGGGCCTGGTCCGCGTCGGGGCTGCCCAGCACGTAGCCGCCGCCGTGGATCCACAGCAGCCCGGGGCGCGGGCCGTCGGTCCCAGTGGTGGGCCGGGTGAGGATGACCCTGACGTCGGGGGCGTTCTCCGGCCCGGGCACCATGCGCTCCTCGGCGCTCACGTCTGTCGGTACGAATGACGGGGTGCCGGCGCCGGCCCGCGTCGCTGACAGGGTCTCGGCCGACAGGTCGAGGGGCGGTACCCCTTCGATCATGGGGAGCAGCTGGGGGTCGACGAGGTGGCGAGTGTCCATGGTCCTTCCCTTCGGAAGGTGCGATGCGGGAGCGGGTCCTACGGAGCGAAGAGCGCGGCGGCGGAACGCCCGGCGCCGCGGCGACCTTGGTGACGAACCGGTGGTGGACACGGGGGATGCTCCGTAGAGCCGTTGACCACAGGCAATCGCAGACGGGCGGGCGCCGCGAGGCAGTGTGTGCCGGACGGGTGAGCCCCAAGGCGAGCGACCGTCGCGGGCGCGGCACGCGGAGCACCGGTACTTCGGTCATCGGCCGCCGACCCGTCCGGCGAGGGGCTGCTCCGGCCTGTCAGCGCCACGGGAGAGGAACCCCTCCACGGCGGCGAGATCAGAACGGCGGATCAGGCATGGACGCTCGTGGTCTTCCTCAACGCCGCCGGCACGTCCGGCTCCGGAGGCCGGGCGCCCCATTGCGGGGCCACCAAGAAGGTAAGGGGGAACGCACGAGTGTCCTGATCTCAAGTGAGATGTCTTGGTGACCACGGCTGTTGGAAGGTGCGCCCTTCGTGCCGAGGGCCGGGCCGTGCGCACGCGCACATACGCGAACCCCTACCCTGGTGCCCGCCACATGGCGGATTTCGAACAGTGCGACGAACAGGATGTGACAGGTGACGGGGGCGAACGGCGCGGATCTGGTCGGCGAGGTTCTGGGCGGGCGATACCGCGTGACCGCGACGATCGGCCGCGGCGGCATGGGTGTGGTCGCCCGGGCGGTGGACCAGTTGCTGAACCGCGAGGTCGCCGTCAAGGCCCTGCGGGCCTACACCGACGCCTCCCCGGCCGAACTGGCCGATCTGCGGGTCCGGATGCAGAGGGAGGCGCAGGCCGCCGCCCGTATCCGGCACAGTGGTGTGGTCACCGTGCACGACGTGGTCGAGGAGCAGGGGCTGCCGGTCATCGTCATGGAGCTGGTCGACGGGCCCTCCCTCGACGCCGTACTGGCGGAGCGCGGCTCACTGGATCCGCGCGAAGCGGCCGCGATCGGCGCCAAGCTGATGGACGCGCTCGACGCGGCACACCAGGCCGGGGTCCTCCATCGGGACGTCAAGCCCGGCAACGTACTGCTCGAGCGCAGCGGCCGGGTCGTGCTCACCGACTTCGGCATCGCCAGCATGGAGGCCTCCGGCGACGAGGCGCTGGCCAAGCTGACACAGAGCGGTCAGATCGTCGGCTCTCTCGACTATCTGCCACCGGAGCGCGCACAGGGCCAGGTACCGGGTGCCGCGTCGGACATCTGGGCGCTCGGCATGACGCTGTACGCGGCCGTGGAGGGCGCTTCGCCCTTCCGCCGTACGTCGGTGTGGTCCACGCTGGCGGCGATCGTCGGCGAACCGCTGCCGGAGCCCCGGCGCGCCGGACCGCTCACCCCGGTGTTGCAGGCGCTGATGGCCAAGGACCCGCTGCAGCGGCCCGACGCCGGGCGGGCGCGCGAGATGCTGGAGGCGGTCGCCGGGGGCAGGAGCGCGGACCTCGCGACGGCACCGGCGCCCCGGCCCGTCGCTCCGGCGGGCTTCGGTCCCGCCCTCGCCGTGCCTCTCCCCCAGCCTGCTCCCCAGCCCGCCGCTTCCTACTCGGCCGGCGCGTACGCTGCCCCTCCGCTGCCGGGCGTCATGCCCGGCGCCGCGCAGCCGGGCACGACGCCCGGCATGCCCGCCGGTCACAACAGCGGTTCCGAGACCCGTGCCACGACGGTCCGCACGCGGCGCCGCCGCACCCGAACCATCGTCGCGGTGGCGGCCGCCACCGTCCTCACCTGCGGCGGAGTCGCCTACGCTCTGATGGACGTGCGAGGCGTTGAGGGCAGCGGCGGGTCGAACACCGCGCTGCCCACTGCGAGCACGACCGACGGCCCGACCTCTCCGGGGGACCTGACGTCCATCAGCCCCGGCGCGAAGTCGTCCAGCACCCCTTCGAAGAAGGATGAGGACCGAGGGACAGTTCCCACGTCAGCGCCCGGCAACGGAGCCGACAAGCCGGCAGGGGGCCCGTCAGCCTCTTCGAAGACAAAGCCCCCGCCCGGCAACGGAGCCGACAAGCCGGCAGGGGGCCCGTCAGCCTCTTCGAAGACAAAGCCCAGTTCCACGGTGAAGGAGCCCACCCCGGTGTCGACGGCGTGCACCGGCTGGGCCCACTCGAACCGCAGCAATGGCTACGGCCACACGACCCAGAACACCCACCTCTACACCGGGCCGTACGCGGAATGCTCCTACGTGACCGAGGTCAAGTCCGGCACGAAGGTCTACTACCACTGCTATGTCGCCAATGCCCATGCCAACAAGTGGATCTACGCCCGTATCGCGGGCACGGACACCGAGGGCTGGATGTTCAGCGACAAATCCACTCTGGACAGTGGCACGCTCGCCCGCTGTTAAGACGATCGCCCTAGCCGGTGGCGCCCGTTCCACGGAAGCGTCCGGCGTGTTCGGCCGCCCACTGAGCGAACGTGCGCGCTGGGCGGCCGGTAATCCGCTCGACGGTGTCGACGACGGTCGTGGCGTCATCGCTGGGGTCGGCGTACCAGCCGACGACGTACTCGGCGTCCGCCCGGGACACACCGGTGGCCGTCAGCCTGTCGAGGGCTTGCTCGTGCGAGATCGGGACGAAGCCGATGTCGCGGCCGATCGCCCGGGACAGGATCGCGATCCGTTCCCGCGGGGTCAGTGATTCGGGGCCGGTGAGGTTGTAGGAACGCCCCGCGTGGACGTCGTCGAGCAGCGCGGCCGCCGCCACAGCCCCGATGTCGGCCTCGTGGACGAGCGCGCTGGGAAAGTCGTACGGCTCTCGCACAACTCCCTCGGCGACCGATTCGATCCAGGTCAACGTGTTGGACATGAACTCCTGCGGCTCCAGGCGTGTCCACTCCACCCCCGAGTCCGCCACTGCCTGCTCGACTGGCCCCACCCAGCCGCCCCACACCACGGTGATGCGCCGCACACCCGCGTCGACCGCCTGCCGTACCAACTCGGGCCCGGCCTCGGCGAGCCCCGCCGTCACCGTGATGTGTAACCGGCTGACACCCGCGAAGGCGCCGTCCAGCCCCTCCGGTGCCGTGTGCGTGCCCGCCGCCAGCTCCACCCCGGCCGGAAACCTGCCCGCGGCCGCAGCCGGATTCCGCGTCAGTGCCCGGACGTGCTCTCCTCGGCGGACCAGCTCCGCCACGACGTGCCGACCGGTGTTCCCGGTGGCACCCGTAACCAGTGTCGTCACGGTTGAACCCCTTTCGTCCCCGCAACGCTAAAAGCTCAACCCGGGTTGAGGTCAAGGAGCCCCGCAGGGCCGGGCCAGTTGGGGCGCCCCGCCAACCCTTTCGCTACGCAGGGTGACGCAAATGATGCGAATCATCACGCAGCGCGTCAGAGTGGTCGGAGAGGAATCCCGTTCCGCATCGCAGAGGAGTCGCCGTCATGGGCGGTATGCAACACAAGCGCCAGGAGCCGGGCAAGGGCCGCGAGGAGCAAGTGAGTGAGCACCGGCCCGGCCAGGACCCCGTTCGTCCAGGCGCGGGCCAAGGTGGGCGGGGCAAGAGCCCCGAGGAACTCAAGCGGGCCCGTGAGGACGAGACGCGGCGCGAGCGCGACGAGCACGAGATGCGCGACGACGAGCTCTGACCAGGGCAGAGCCCGACACATCCCACACACGCAGGACCCGGCCGGGACCGCAGTCACCATCACCTCGGCCGGGTCCTGTCATGTTCCCGGCCGCCCCGCCCGGCCCGGCTGGGGCCAGGTACCGCCCCCGTGCCGCTGGACGTAGCCACCGTCTTCGGGCTGCCGCCTCCGCGGTCGAGGCGGACGACGAGAAGCCGGCCCAGGCCCTGCTCGACGCCGCCGAGCGCCACCATGCGCGACCTTCGGACAAACGCTGACCTCGTGTCTCGATTGATAGCAAAGAGTGAGGTTCGGTAGCTTTGCATGCATTCCGTTCGGAGGAGGTGCATGAAGTGCCGGGTCCGACGCGGAAGGCAGGGCGCGCGGTGGCGCGCGGGGTGGGGGCACTGGACGCGCGGCTGCCACTGTCGGAAGTGGCACGGACGGGGGTGCGCAAGGTCTTTCCCGACCACTGGTCGTTCCTGTTGGGCGAGCTGGCGCTGTACAGCTTCGTCGTCCTGCTGCTGACCGGTGTGTTCCTCACCTTCTTCTTCGATCCGTCGATGCGGGAGACGCCGTATCAGGGCTCCTACGAGCCGCTGCGCGGCGTACCCATGTCGCAGGCCTACCTCTCCACCCTGAGGATCAGCTTCGACGTCCGGGGCGGGCTGCTGATCCGGCAGATCCACCACTGGGCCGCCCTGCTGTTCGTGGCCGCCATCGGGGTGCACATGCTCCGGGTGTTCCTCACCGGAGCCTTCAGGCGCCCGCGCGAGGTCAACTGGACGGTGGGCGTGACGCTGTTCCTGCTGGCACTGCTGGAGGGATTCGCGGGCTACTCGCTCCCCGACGACCTGCTGTCCGGGACCGGGCTGCGGATCGCCCAGGGGATCATGCTGTCGGTCCCGGTCGTCGGCACGTACCTGAGTCTCTTCGCCTTCGGCGGCGAGTTTCCCGGGGGCGACATCGTGTCCCGCCTCTACGCCGTGCACATCCTGCTGGTCCCCGGACTACTGACGGTCCTGATCACCCTGCACATCCTGCTCGTCGTCACGTTGAAGCACACGCAGTGGCCGGGGCCCGGGAGGACCGGCCGCAACGTCGTCGGCCTGCCCTTCTTCCCCCAGTACACGGCCAAGTCCGCCGGGCTGTTCTTCGCCGTCTTCGGGGTGCTCGCCGCGCTCGGCGCCGTCGCGCAGATCAACCCCATCTGGACCTACGGCCCCTACCGCACGGACGTGGTCTCCATCGGATCCCAGCCCGACTGGTACGTCGGGTTCCTGGAAGGCGCCCTACGGCTGATGCCCGGCGTGGAAACCCGGTTGTGGGGGCACACGATCGCGTGGAACGCGCTGGTGACGGCCGTACTGCTGCCCGGTGCGCTCTTCTCCGTCCTCTACGCCTACCCCTACTTCGAACGGTGGATCACCGGTCCGGCGGGCGAGCGGCACCTCTGCGACCGACCGCGGGACCGGCCCGTCCGCACCGGTCTGGCGGTGGCGGCCGTCTCCGCCTACGCCGTACTGCTGCTCGCCGGGGCCCAGGACATTCTGGCCTTCGTCTTCGACGTGAACGTGCACGGCCTGACCTGGGCGCTGCGCATCGGGCTCTTCGTCGTTCCGGTGGCCGTCTTCTGGCTCACCAGGCGGCTGTGCCTGGCCCTACAGTGGCGCGAGCAGCGGCTGCTGACGGACGGTGAGGAGTCCGGCCTCGTACTCCAGGGCCCCGAGGGCGGCTTCCACCCGCAGCACCGGGCCCTCACGCCCACCGAGCGGTACGCCGTGCTCGCGCGGGAGCGTCCCCGGCCGGTGGAGCCCGCCGGGGACTCCGGCCGCGGCGGGCCGGGGCGTCGGCTCGACCGCGTGCGGTCGGCCCTCAGCCACTGGTACTACGGGGACCGCGTCCGCTACCCGGCCACCGCCGCACAGCGCCGGAAGACCGAGAAGACCACTGCGGGCCCGGACCGGAGGAACACTCCCTAAGCGGTGTCCGGGCGGTCGAGGTTCTGGAAGGCGAAGCCCAGGACTCCCGGGAGCAAGACACCGAAGCCGATGAGGCACAGCCACAGCCCCTGGACCACGCCCAGGCCGATCAGCGCGCTCCCCGCGGCCGCCAGTACGGGGAAATAGCTGCGGGCGGGGAAGTAGAGGCGCCGGCCGTCGGCCTCGCGCACCTCCGCCTCTCCGCGGTCTTCCGGACGCTCTCCGCCCCGCCGGTACTGGCGCCAGAGGTAGGCGGCGACGAGGCTCGACATGACGAAGGAGACACAGAGCGCCGCGCTCCCCGCCGGCTCCTGGGACAGCCAGGCGTAGACGGCGGTGGTGACCCCGAAGAACAGGGCCGTAGCGGTGAAGAGCCAGGCCTCACCTTTCACTGGGCACCTCCGGGTGGTGAAGGTCGAAGGCGGGCGATTCCGAGCGGATCTGTGGCAGGGAGTGGAAGTTGTGCCGGGGCGGCGGGCAACTCGTCGCCCACTCCAGGGAGCGGCCCCATCCCCAGGGGTCGTCCACGGTGACCCGTTGGCCGTAGCGCTGCGTCTTCCAGACGTTGTAGAGGAACGGCAGCGTCGAGAGGCCCAGGACGAACGACCCGAGGGTGGAGACGGTGTTGAGGAGCGTGAAGCCGTCGCCCGCAAGGTAGTCCGCGTACCGGCGCGGCATGCCGGCCTCACCCAGCCAGTGCTGGACCAGGAAGGTGGTCTGGAAACCGAAGAACACCGTCCAGAAGTGAACCCTGCCGAGTCGCTCGTCGAGCATCCGCCCGGTGATCTTGGGCCACCAGAAGTAGAAACCGCCGAAGGTGGCGAAGACGATGGTGCCGAAAAGGACGTAATGGAGATGGGCGACGACGAAATAGCTGTCCGTCAGATGGAAGTCGAGCGGCGGCGACGCCACCAGTACGCCCGTCAGACCTCCCAGGAGGAAGGTGACGAGGAAGCCGATGGACCAGAGCATCGGTGTCTCGAAGGAGAGCGACCCCTTCCACATCGTCCCGATCCAGTTGAAGAACTTCACGCCCGTCGGGACGGCGATCAGGAACGACAGCAAGGAGAAGAAGGGCAGCAGCACGGCCCCCGTCGCAAACATGTGGTGCGCCCACACGGTCGCGGACAGGCCGGTGATCGCGATCGTGGCACCGATCAGGGACACGTAGCCGAACATGGGCTTCCGGCTGAAGACCGGAAGGATCTCACTCACCACGCCGAAGAACGGCAGGGCCACGATGTAGACCTCCGGATGCCCGAAGAACCAGAACAGGTGCTGCCACAGCAGAGCACCGCCGTTCGCCGGGTCGAAGACGTGCGAGCCGAACTTCCGGTCCGCCTCCAGGACCAGCAGTGCCGCCGTGAGCACCGGAAAGGCCAGCAGCGCCAGGATCGAAGTGAAGAGCACGTTCCACGTGAAGATCGGCATCCGGAACAAGGTCATGCCCGGTGCGCGCAGACAGATGATCGTGGTGATGAAGTTCACCGAGCCCAGGATCGTACTCAGCCCCGACACGGCCAGCCCCATCGCCCACAGATCGGCACCGGTCCCGGGCGAGTAGCGCAGGCCGTTAAGCGGCGCGTAGGCGAACCACCCGAAGTCCGCCGCCCCGTGGGCGGTCAGGAAGCCGGAGATGACCAGCAGCCCCCCGAACAGGTACACCCAGTAGGTGAACGCGTTGAGCCGGGGAAACGCGACGTCGGGCGCGCCGATCTGCAACGGCATGATCGCGTTGGCGAATCCGGTGAAAGTAGGGGTCGCGAACAGCAGCATCATGATCGTGGCGTGAATGGTGAACGCTTCGTTGTACTGCTGGTTCGAGATGAGTTGCAGTCCGGGGCGGGCGAGTTCGGCCCTCATGGCCATGGCCAGCAGGCCGGCGAAGAGGAAGAAGCAGAAGGCCGTGACCAGGTAGAGGTTGCCGATCACCTTGTGGTCGGTGGTCGACAGCCACCGCAGGACGGCGGAACCCTGACCCGCCCGCCGCTCGGTTCGTGGCGGCCCGGTCAGGTCGAGGTCGTCGGGTGGTGCCGCTTCCGGTGAAGGGTCCACCGACGTCATCCGTCCTCCAGAGAGTCTCGCCGCCGCGCCTGCACCCCTTCCCCTACAGGCTGCCGTTCCCCTCGGACCGGCGGCGCGCCGCCAAACCTCCCGGGTACGCCCGGCTGCCATGCTCGCGGGCTCCGACGCGGGCGGTCCGGGCTCCGCTGGTGGTGCGCGCACAGGGCGGCGAGTACGCGGGCGCGGGCGGCCTGGACACCCCGGGTCCGGCTGCTTCCCGCTTCGCGAAGAAGGACCCCGACGAGCCATTTCTCCGCCCGCCGGTCGCCGGGTTCGGCCTTCGGAGGATGCGAGCGTTTTGCTCCCATGGGCGTACCCCTGCGATCACGGCAGCCGGGCACGTTGCGCATCTCGAACGGGCGCAGACGCCACTCCTACCGCTGCTGGAGCGGTCTCGTTCAGCGCCCCAGCGCCCCAGCGCCTCAGCGCGTAAGCGCCTCAGCGCCGAAGATCCGCTCCGACGGTCTGCCGGTACGCCACGTGGCCGCCCAGGGCTCCGGTCACGGCGACCATAGCCAGCCCGCTGAACGACCACAGCCTGCCCTTCGCCGAGCGGCCGCAGAGCCGCGCCCTCAGGGAGGCCGTGTAGCAGGCGACCGCCCCCACATTCGACACCGCATGGGCCAGTCCGACCCTGGCCGACTCTGGCGGTAGCGCCGCCCAGTCAACCCAGCCGGCGGCTGCTGCCGGGACCGCTCCGGCCAGGCCGACCGCCGTGAGCGCCGTCGCCGCACGCTGAGATCCCGGGACCACAGCGTCCAGCACGGCGGCCGACAGCCAGCAGCCGATGGGTACCTGTACCAAGACGGGATGCACGGGATGGCCCAGCGGCCCACCGCGCAGCAGGTCGCGCGCATCGCCCAGGGGAAGGGAGCGGATCGTCCGCTGGAGGACACGGATCGCCGGGTCCGCCACCGTCGTCCGTTCGAGACGGCCCAGGATTGTCAGCCACCGCGCCGAAGCGGTGTCGAGGGCCGAGTCCTGCCCGGCCGCCGCCTTCGGGTATCCGTCGAGCGCATGTGTGTTCATGCGCAGCGCCTACCCAGCAGGGCCAGGAGCACGCGGGCCGCGCGTTCCGCTTCCGAGGGGTGGGGGTGCGGAGGACGACGGGTGGCGGAGGACTCGCCACCACGACGTGGAGACCGCGCGAGCCCCGGACGACGCCGTGCCCGACGCGCACGCGGTGGAGCGGCTCACCGTCCAGGCCATGGCATCGTGAGCCCCGGCATGAAGGGTCACCAGGAGGGCGGATGCATGAGCGCGCGTTTCGAGGAGATCGACTGGCGCCCGACGCCGCTGGGCGACATCAGTTTGCGGCGACGCCGGGACCCGGTGTCGGGCGCCGACGTGTACGAGGTGAAGCTCGGGGACGATTTCTTGATGTCCAGCCTCTTCGTCGAGGGCGAGATCGCGCTCGCCCGGCACGGCCTGGCGAAGCTGGCGGGGGCGGAACTGGACGTCGCCGTGGGCGGGCTCGGTCTCGGCTATACGGCCCGGGCCGCTCTGGGTGACCCGCGCCTGCGCTCGCTGGTCGTGGTCGACGCGCTCGCCGAGGTGATCGACTGGCACCAGCGCGGGTGGGTGCCCTTGGGTTCCTTGTTGTCGGCCGATCCACGTTGCCGATTCGTCCACGGCGACTTCTTCGCGATGGTCGGCGATCCATGCGGTCTGGATCCGCAGGAGCCGGGCCGGCGCTTCCATGCCGTCCTGCTGGACATCGACCATTCGCCGCGCCATGTGCTGCACCCCCGTAACGCCGCGCTGTACCAGCCTGCGGGGCTGCGCACGCTTGCGGATCGGCTGCACCCCGACGGGGTCTTCGCGCTGTGGTCGAACGATCCTCCGGACGGGGAGTTCACCGCCGCGCTCGAGGAGGTCTTCTCGGAAGCGGAGGCACACGTTATCGACTTCGACAATCCACTGCAGGGTGGGAGGTCCGCCAACACCGTGTACGTGGCAACGAAGGGCGCAGACAGCCATAACAGCCGCCGCGGCACCTGACGGCCGGATCCCACCCGGCCTCAGTTCCGAACCGGCTGTCAACTCAAGGTCACCGCCGGCCGTACTCATCCAGGTGGGAGCCGGCCACCGGGCCCATGCGGAGCATGTCGCCGTCGACCGACCAGAAGGCGCCGGTGACCGGGTGCTTCTAGTCGCCGTCGGCATCTCGCGGACCTCGTCTCACATCGCCCCGGGCCGCTCGGGAGGTCGCGCTCAGAACCGGAAGATCGCCCGCGCGCCGTACGTCACGCCGCCCGCCAGCACCGTCAGGGCACCCCAGTAGACCGGGGGCGACCACATCAGGACGTCCGGGCCGATCATGAAGATCAGGATGCTCACCATGAACCAGCCGAAACCCATGGGCAGGAGGGTGATCACCCGGCCGCTCGCGAGTGCCCAGGAGGCGACACCGAGGGCGAGCCATGCCAATGCCATCGAGGGCCACATGTCCGTCTGGGACGCCGGCGGGTACCTACGGGAGTGTCCGAGTACCTCCAGACCGACCACCTGTCCCTTCCAGAGCCGCAGCTGGGCTCGCTCCCCCGTCCCGGCCTCCGTGTACGCCTCCGCGCCGACCTCCAGCCACTGAGATCTTCCGGACCACACGACCTTCAGGCTGTAGGTCGTGGTGCAGGTCTCGCCACCGGTCGCGCCCGTGTTCGTACCGTTCGACGTACAGCGTTCGCCGGTGACCCGGTCGCGGACCTCGCCCGTCCGGGCCTGTACGCACCCGTCGCCCTCGCACACGGGCGCCTGCTGATAGACGACGGTCTTCCGGTAGCCGTCCACGATCGCCTGGGCGGAGAGGAGACCACCGAGCCCCACGGCCAGGACGACCAGTCCCAGCAACCAGTAAGGCAGCCGCCGCTCGTACCAACTCTCCCTGAAATCGGTCCCCTTCACCCGATCCTGATACCCGGCGAACACACCCCGCATTCGGGAGCCAACGGGACGGCCGCAATCCGGGCGTACACGGCCGGTGTCGCGGCGCGGCGGTCAGCGAAGCGATCTGCTCCGTGAGACCTGCGTCGCTGCCGTCTCCGCCAGGACGATTCCCGAGGCCCAGCCGCCGGCTGTCTGGACGTCGTCCAGGGACACTCCCGTCGCTGCGGCGATAGCGCGCTGCGCGAGATCGTTGTACGCGCGGTCGGCGATCTCCGTGGAGATGCCTTGGCCATCCGGGAGGAACCCGGCCGCGGTGAGTGCAGCCGAGACGGGCGGGCTCATCTCGCCCCATCGGATCCCGCTGTCGAGCGCCATGCCGCCCCACCTGTCGTCGAGGTCCGCGTACAGCAGCTCGAGACGGTTGGGATTCTTGAACACGGTCATCGCGGGATGCTCGGCGCTGCACAGCTCGAGGAGAACGGACCGTTCCGCTCCCACGAGTCCCGTGTAGCCGCTGGTCTCGATGACGATGCTCCAGCCAGGGTGCACGCGGCCGGCGACGATAAGAACACCGTCTTCGGCAAGGCCTTCGTCGTCTTCCTCGCGGAGCGCATCGAGCGGGTTCTCGATGGGGCGGATGGAGATGGCTTCCATGGCCTGCAGCGCCTCGAGTGGGGGCAGCGTGGTGAAGGTGAAGGACCAGCCGCCGAAGTAGCCGTCGAGGGTCTGCATCAGGTCCACGAGGCCTCCGGTGAGAACGGGAACGGCGCTCCTCGACGTTCGAGAAGCGCCGCTCATCATACGTTCCGGGTGTGACAGTCCTGTGGGCTAGAAGTCCACGATCTGCGCGTAGTACCGGTCGTTGCTGTCGTTCGGGTACGGGAGGGTGTCGTCCCAAGCGAGGATGCGGTGGTTGCGCACGTAGTTCATCAGCGTGTTTCCGCCAGACCGGTTCCGGCTGAGGTCGACGGGGTACACGGAGAAGTCCCAGGCCTGGCTTGCAGCGCCCTGGAGCGTGGAACGGAACGGGTATTCGTCGCAGTCCTCGCAAGGGTAGCCGCCGCACCAATTGCCGCGCATATGAAGGTAGTACGTTTCTTCACGCTTGTGCTTCCTGGTAGGAGATAAGCTCCCCATAAAAGGGATCATCACCGTCACGTCAATGATCCAGGTTTAATCGAGGAAGCCGTGCAGGGCTTGTGAAACAGCAACGTGACGGTCCTTCACAGTCCCTGCGTATCACGGAGTTTGGGGCGCCGGATGGCGCGCGCGGGGCCGCAGGCAGCCTCTGATCTGGTCCGATCCCGGGGAAACCCCCCGCAGCCGCCATCACCGCCGGCCAGCGGGGCGACGCACCCGTCTCCGAGCAGGTGATGGACCCGAATCCGTGTCCCCCGGATCGCCGGTGGACGCCCCCTCACCCGGCCGGAACATGTACTTGCCGACCGGGCGGTGCCGGATCGGCCTTCTGAAGCAGGCACGAGGCGTCGCGACCACGTACGACAAGCTCGCTGTCCGCTACGAGTCGACCGTCCAACTCACCCTCATACGGCAGGCACTGTGGCCGCCCGTCATGCACGATCCCGATCACGCCACGGACCGTCTGGCACCAGGGCCCCGAGCACGGCCAGCAACTGTGGTGGCTCAACCGGGTCTGGCAGCGAGCTCAAATCCGACCATTCGATCCAGACGTACGTGTCCAGATTGACCTGCTCATCGGGAAGCAGGCCGGTCCGTACGAGCGATGGTTGCTCGTCGGCGAACCGCGCGACGAAGAAGTGCTCCGTCCCGATGTACCGCTTGCCGTTCCACTGAACATCACGGTCGACTGGCACAGACCGATCAAGCACCGTAGCCGGGTCGAGTCCGGTTTCCTCGGCCAGTTCTCGTCGCGCCGCCACCAGCGGCGTCTCGCCCGGCTCGATACCGCCGCCGGGTGGCTCCCAGAGCCACGTCCCGTCGAGCGGATCACGCCAGTGCAGGAGTAGCAGGCGATGGGCAACGTCCAGACAGATGACTCGGGCGGCGGGCCGGTGCGCTGTTTCCACCATCCTGACGTTATGCGGTGCTCGAAATGTCGATCAAGACCTGGGCTGCGTTGATCGACATCTCAAACACGCCCCGCACATGACACCAGCTCGTCGACCAGCCGCTCACCGCCACCTGCGGCGGCTGCGGCTGAGACGGCTCGACTGTCTTGGCCTCAGTCACGTTCTCACTGGTCACCGGTGCATCCGCCGTGATCGGGAGTTGCACCGAACGATTCAGAGTCCCGCAGAGGCGGGTTCCTGGTGGTATCGGACGGTCGGGCCGGGGCGATAGCGGTGCAGGTGGGCGGGGCGGTAGGTGTTGTCGGCGAGGCCCAGGAGGAATTCGGTGAAGGGCCCAGGCGCCTCAAGCCATTCGGCCTCGTCCGTTTCGATCACGATCCGCCAGTCGGCGGGGTCGGGCCCGTCGGGGAGGAAGTAGTAGAAGGCGTGGCCGTCCTCTTCGGCACCCCAGAGGATCAGCCCGCCGGGCTCGGGGTGGAAGGGGAACGGGTAGAGGTCGGGATCGTCACGGTGATCGCTCCGCCCGGACATCGGCCATACCCGCTCGAACTCCTCCTCTGTGTCGTCCATGGGCCTTTCGATCCAAAGGAACCCGTCGAACCCGCCCGGGCCGTACAGATCGAGGAACGCCTTGTAGTCGGCCGGGAGGGCGGTACCGAGGTGCCCCTCGGCCGCCTCCCACAGGCGTGGCCGCGCCCAGCCCCAACACTCCGGCTCGCCAAGCAACTCCTGCAGTCCCTCCAGTGCGGATGCCATGGGTTCTCCTCGTTCGTCGAGTCGGGGGGCGCTCGGCACACTTTCGCACGCGAGTACGACAGCCTCGCGAGGCCTTCACGGACACGCCTTTCGTCCGCGCAGCCCCGCCCTCCGCGGCCTGACGGCGGCACCGGCGCGAAAGGTCAGGCTGCGTGGCAGAGCTCCGCCGGGTCGGCCGGTGCCGCAGGGCGGGCCACTCGCGCATGGACCGCACAGGTGGTGGGGGCGGCGGCAGGGACCTCCTGCGAGCAGTTGCGTGCGAAGACCACGAGGCGCAGCACCGTAAACCGGGCGACACCGGCGAGGGCGGAGGCGGACAGGTAGACGACCTGTTCGAGCAGCGCCGTGGGAGCCGTGACCAACTGCTGCAGGACCAGCATCGCCGCGCAGGTCACCGCGTACGCGGCTGCCGCGGACCCGGCCGACTGTGTGTGCTGGCGCCAGGTCGCACACCGGCCCGCACCGAACGTGAAGCGGGCGTGCAGCTCGGTGGCGAGGAGCGTGGAAGCCACGGCGATCAGGGCGTTGGCCAACGCCCAAGGCATGCAGGAGGCGAGGGCCATCACGGCGAAGCTGGAGGCGAGCCCCACTCCCCCACCGCAGAGCACGAAGCGCGCGAGGGACGCGAAGGTACCGGGTGCAGCCTCCTGCCGGCTCTGCGCTGGTGTCTTCATGACCCACCCCTTTGAACTCACTCGGCCAGCAACTCGCAACACCCTCAGCCCGCGAGGCCATCAGCGTTCCGTTTCCAATGAGAGAAACGCTACGTTGCATTCGTGAGATCGGCAATGCGATTCTTGCGTTCACACCTAATATGCGCAGGTGAAGCCCGTTGATTCGTTGCAGTGATCACACGGTAACGCAACAACCCAACCGGGACTGTTGCAATGAAATCGCAGTGAACGCTATGCCGGAAACGCCACCCGCACGTTCGCGAAGGTCTGCTGTCAGCGGGGGGGTGACAGAGTCCGCGCATGCTCGAGATCATGGTGAAGACGGAGACCGGGGAGCGGCACCTTCGTGTGTCCGCCGAGGAGTTGGCTGCGCTTGTCCGGCGCATCGGCGGTGATGGCGACCGGTTTCTGGTGATGCATCCAATCCCCGACCGGCCCGACGTGTTCGCCCAGGTATGGCACGAGGCCGGCGGGGACTACACCCTGGAGCACCGCGATGGTGCCCCGGATCGGCACTTCCAGGTGACGGTCGACGGTTCCGAGGCCGTGATTGAGGCGATGACCGGCTGGGCCCGGCAGGGGGCCGGTTGGAGCACTGGTCTGACCTGGTCTCCGCTGGATACGGGCCCCACAGGTGAGGTGCTCCCGCTCGACCTGAACGAAGACGAGCGCGAGGAGTTGGAGGAGCGCGTCCGCGAGGTGCTGGTGGGCGGCTACGCCGACCGCGCCGAACTGGCGGAGCTCGCCGAGGACTACCTGGTCACCGCGGACCGTCGGCCCGTATCGCGCGAACAGGCCGCGGCGCTGGCCGACCGGATGTGGCTGGCGCGCGTCGCGGAGCAGGCCGAATGGCAGGGCGAGACCGACCCGGAGCGACTCACCCGCGCGTTCACCGCGCTGCAGGAAGCCGGTATCGCCGCCCGTGAGAACTTCACCTGCTGTCGCAGCTGCGGCCAGGCCGAGATCGGCGACGAAGCCGGGACCGACGCCCGCGGCTTCGTCTATTTCCACTCCCAGTGCACGGACTCCGCCGCGGCCGGCCACGGACTGACGCTCTTCTACGGCGGTTTCGACGGCTCGTCCGAGACCACCGCAGCCATCGGCCACGAGGTCGCGAAGGCCCTGGAATCAGTCGGCCTTCAGACCGACTGGAATCGTGATCCCGGACAGGCCATCACCGTCACCCCCCTGGAGTGGCGCCGCCGCCTGCTCGGCTAGAGATCGTCTCCGGAGCGTCCGCTGTGGCCTGGCCCCCGGCCAGGCCGTCCGCGAGGCGGCCCGCGCCGCCATAGGTATGGGCGAACATCTCCGCCTCCGGGCCCGGAGTGGACAGGCGGGTGAGACGTTCCCGGCGCAGTCGGAGGCCGAAGGCGGACTCCGCCTCGTTGCCTGGCGGAAGGTGCAGCAGTTCCAGCAGCCGGTCGGAGAACTCCTGCGTTGCCCAGGCGTCCTGATGGCGACGACGTTCGTAGCCGGCCAAGGTGTCCTCGTCGCCGTGGAGGTGGTAGCGCAGCAGACTGTCCGCAAGGTCGGCGACGTCGGCCACTGCCAGGTTGAGCCCCTTCGCTCCTGAAGGTGTCAGCACGTGCGCCGCGTCTCCGGCAAGCAGCAGCCGGCCGGCGTGCACATGGTCCCGAACCCGGCCCCGCAGCCGCAGCATGCCGACCTCGGTCAGGCTGCCCAGGCGGGGGTCCCCTGTTTCCGGTCGCAGCCGCAGGCGCAGCGACAGCTGCTCTCGGATTCGCGACTCGGGCCAGTCCGCGAGCTCCGCGTCCGGCGGGACCTGGAGGTAGAAGCGTGCCAGCCGGGACGTACGGGGCATCATCCCTGCGAAGCCCGCCTCGTGGAGGGCGTACCGGATGCCGTCCACGGGACGGTCCACCTCGGCGAGCACCGTCAGCCAGTCGTAGGGGTAGCGTCGTTCGACGGCTCCGTCCATGTCCGCGGGGAACGAACGCGCGACCGTACTGCGCGGACCATCGCAGCCCACGACGTGATCGGCTTCCAGGACATCGCCCTCACAACGAACGCGCGGACGGTGACCCGAGGTGTCCACATCCAGGACAGGGCAGTCGAACCGCACTATGCCACCGGCCTCTTCGAACGAGGCGATCAGGTCGCGCACCAGGAACTGCTGCGGGTACACCCAGTGTCCGGCGCCTCCGGACAGGTCCCCGTACGGAATGTGGATCCGCTCATCGAGACACATGAACTCGCACCATTCGTGCCGGCCGCCCTCGGCCAGCAGGCGGTCGGCGAGCCCGTGGTCACGCAGGTACTCCACCACCCGGTGCTCGATCAGGCCCGCTCGGGCCTGCTGCTCCACCTCGACCCGGCTGGACCGTTCCCGGACCTCGACCGAGACACCGGCCCGGTGCAGTACATGGGCCAGGACCAGTCCGGCGGGCCCGGCGCCGACGATGGCCACCTGGACGTGGCGTCGGGGCGCGGTCACGAGCGGCCCGCCACAGCCAGGGTGCCCCGCAGGGCGGCGGGGACGACCTCGGGGTTGAACAGCTCGGTGATGGTGGCCAGCGGTTGCTCGCCGTGCCACAGCAGGTAGGTCTTGTACGCCGCGGGCTCGCCTCCCCAGGTGTCCAGGCCGACCTCGACGATCGTGCGCTTGTGACCGGTTCCGGCTGCCTGGAGCATCCGGCCGATCGTCGCCGAGCCGTCGGTGAGGCACCGTTCGGCAGCCGCAGACAGCCCGGGCCTGGCCACCACTACGTTCCGGGAGAGCTCCACCCCGCTCGCCGATGCCAGTACGGAGTGCCGTTCCAGCAGGATTTCGTCGACCGCAGCCTCCAGGAGGGCTGCCGTCCCCTCGGGGGCGTCGCAGGCAGGGACGAGCCGGTGGCTCATCCGGCGGACCGAGACCGCTGAGCCGACCCATGCCTCCAGCAGGGGGGTGGTCAGGCCGTCGCTGCCGAGGAGCAGGCGGGTCGTGGTGTGGGCGAACCGACCGAGTTCTTCGCCGGTCTTGCCCGGGCCCCGGACAGCAAGGCCGTCTGGGAGGCCTCCCGGAAGCCGGACGGAAGGCAGGGTCAGCGGGGGCATGGTCACCTCGGAGAATAGGCGAGCAGAAGGGGGCGGACCCGAGTCTGGTGGGCCGGGCCCGTTCACCGGAACCTGAACCCGGCAGTCCGCCAGGTTGGCGCGGCGGCGCGAGCCCCCCGGGCCGTCACCAGCCCGGGCCGGGCGCACCCGCCGGTGTCACCGTAGATGCACATCATCGCCCGCGTCGCGGCGACCGTGTCAACGCCGGTGTTCTCCCGCGCCGTCGAAAACGCGCGGGTTGTCACGACGGAGAGGTGGAGGCGGTGACCGCGGTCTCCCTCGCCGCTGGTGTCCGATCCGCGGCAGTGTCCGAGCCTACGCCGCCTTCACCGAGGAACTCTCCGTCGCCCGCGCACATTTCGAGCTTGAGTGGAGGGAAAGGCATCCGGCCGACTTAGGATGCCGTGCACGGGCGGAGCCGTAGCGCAGAGGTCGACGCGCGCGGTCTCCAAAATCGCGAGGACGCCGGTTCAAATCCGGTCGGCTCCGTCCGTCGCCGACCGGGCCGAGAAGCGCGACGCCTGGAACGCTGCCCGCACCAGGTTGGCGCCACCCGCTCAGGACCGCTGCGTCATGGTCTCCAGATAGCCCGCCACGCCGCACCCGCCCCTGGCGTCCCCCAACCCGCCCGCGGCCCCGTACGCGTCGAACTGCAAAGCGCGGGACCGTCCGCGGGACTGACACCCGTAGCGAAAGCCGAACTCGTCGCCGAGGTCGGACCGTTGTGGCACGAACGGCATCAGGCCTCACTGGCATCACGGCCGCGGCGCCGGGCCGCAGGTGCGGGTGCGGATGTGGCTGCGGGTGAGAAGCACAGGCCGGTCTGGTGCAATGGTGCCACTCACGACGTGCTGGCCTGCCGCTTCGATGTCGACCGCTCCACGAACACGCGCGCCATCGACGAGGTGCGACCCCTGCTCGCAACGCGCGGCTGGACCATCGCACCCGGCATCCGGCTCCGCACTCTGCCGCTGCCCCGGGGTGGCTGGCTGAGACGTGCGGGGGGGGGCGGCCGAGAGCTGAGCCGGACCGGCCGCGCCCGGTGCGCCGGCAGGGCCCCGGTACGGCAGCAGGGCCCGGACCGCACGTCGCGGTCCGGGCCCTGCCCCGTGCGGTGCCGCCCTGCGGCGGCGGTGCGTCAGCTCTGTGCGGTGTCGTCGCCCGCCTGCCCGGCGCCCTCGGCTGCGCCTGCCTTCTCGCGCATCTTGCGCACCAGCTCCGCCTTCCGGTCGGCTGCGCCCTGGCGGTCGAGGTTGCGGTGCGGACCGTTGTTCTGTCGTTCGGCGCGGGACAGCTTCTTGCGCTGGCCGCCGCCCTGGCCCACGGGGTTGTTGATGTTCTTGCTGTCGGTCACGGGTTCTCCCGGTAATGATGTGAAGTGCTCTACGGATTCATCGGTGGGGGACGGGCGGCGACGTCGAAGGACGTCAGCGGGGGCCCATCACGCTCTCACTCGTAAATCGGCGTCTGGAAGAACATGACAAAGACGTTACCCGGTTCCGTCGGCCCCGCACACCAACCCTTTCGCTGCCCCGGCGTCGGCCGGGCCTTCGGCGAGCGGCCGGGGCAGGTCCAGATGGGCGCTGCCGGGCCGCCGCGGGCGTTGTCATTGGTCGCGAGCACACTGACGGCATGAGACATCTCACTTGCGCCCCGCCGTTACGGGGCACCTTTCACTCGCTCTTTTGCCAGGCTGCCGGCGCTGTTCTGATGGCGCCGGACGGCTACCGTGTGAGCCTACGCACACTGTCGAGCGTGATCTCCCCGATCACGCCGTCCACGATCCGGCAGCTGAAGAAGGCCTCGAAGGGGTCCTTCGACCTGACGATCGGGTTATTGAGGAAGTCGCCACTCTCGATCAGGTGCGCCGCGGCGGTGGTGCCGTAGCCCCAGGAACCCGCCAGGATCAGCACCGTCTTCTCCGGGGCGAAGGGGTTGGCGCACCGGATGATGAGCCCCTGATCGGACTGGAGTCTTTCGCCCGCATCCACCCGGCAGTCCGTGACCGTGTTCAGTCGGCTGTCGTAGATGGCGCTGTCCTTCCCTTCGGGCCTGCTCGCCTCACCGAACCGGAGCGTGGTGGTCAGGCTCCCCATCACCTGAGCCGTCAGGGGGTTGGAGTGCGGGCCGCCTATGAGGATCAGGTTCGACTTGCGCTGTTCGGCCGAGACCTGATGGCCGGGTCCCAGGTCGAAGTCGCGGAAGCCGCTGCGGTGGAGCTGGCTCTTGAGCTTCAGGTAGGCCTCGATGTCTCCGAGCCCGGCGAATCCCGCCCGTTCCCTCCGGTAGTACTCGTCCTCCACGAAGCTGCCCACGGCGACCCAGAAGCCCCCGTTCAGGATCGGCTTCCAGAAACCCCTCAGCACCCTTGTCCTGAGGTTGAAAAAGACCCTCCGCCGGGACGCACCCGCGGCAAAGGCGATGGCGGCTGCCGCAAGGTTGACCAGGAGATCACGCAAGCTGTCTTCCACACTCAATCCCCCCTCTTTTTGAGGCGCGGCCGTCGGCTCACACCAAACAGGCCGACGAACAGCGGGTCGGCAGTCATGGGGTGAGGCAACGGTGCGCTTCTCGTGAGTATCCCCATACCGCGTCCGTCTGGGCAGACGAACTCCTCCCTGTCATCGAGCGAACCGCCACCGAGCAGGCCCAGGCCTCAGTGGGCTGAGCAAGCCCCTGATCACCCAACGTCGATCACCGCACATATGTATCGGTACGCGGTCGCGACGCCGATGCCGAACCCGGCGGCCAGCCGCGCGTAGGTATCCCCGCACCGCAGGTGGGCGAGGACCGGCAGAGCCTGACGGCCGACGGGCAGCCGTCGCCACCACGTCCCGATCTCTCGCTGCCGGGCACGGTCGTGGTCGGATCTCGGATCCTGCTTGGGGATCTCCGCCGTCTAGGATGTCGGCGAACGCGGCCTCCCACAGGGTGAGGCCGCCCCTTGGAAGAAGCAGCATGGACGACACCGTCGCCCGCATCCGAACCAAACTGGCCGCTGCCTGCACAGAACCCGTCCCGCGCCCGCGGACCTTCGTACGGGCTCCAGGCGGTCGACGCTTGGGTACCCCGCTCAGCGAAGAACGTGTGGCTGCCTACGAAGCACGACATGGCGTCCGTCTCCCCCGCAGTTACCGCACGTTCCTGCGCGAGATCGGCAACGGGGGCATCGGACCCCACTACGGACTGCTTCCTCTTACGCGTTGGTACGTCCAGGACATCCCAGCCCCCACCGACCGACTCGGTAGCGTCTTCGCGCTGGAGCCGACCGACTCCCTCGCCACGGACTGGGCGCGACTGCGCGACGTGCAGAACAACCACCCGTACGCCGGCACCCTCACCGTCGTCGATCGCGGCTGCCTGGAGGTGACGCTGCTGGTCATCTCGGGACCCGCCCGGGGCCGGCTCCTCGACACCGACCTCGGAGACCTGGCCACTCCTCCGACCTTCCATCCCCAGCCAGACTTCCTCACCTGGTACGAGAGCTGGCTCGACACACTGCCGGAGGGCGCGCTCGTCCCCGACTTCCGCCACCAACGGCTCGGCGGCTACGAGGAACTCGTCGACACCCTGGCCGACTCCGGTTCCGCCTGCGAACGGCAGGCTGCCGCCTACAGCCTGGGCGGGCGGCAGCCTCTTACTGATCGCGCCCGGGATGTGCTGGTCCATGCCCTGGCCGAGGACCCCGACCGGCGAGTGAAGATGGACGCGGCACGGACCCTGGCCGAGCTCGACAGGGGTGCTGCTGCCCAGGTGCTGGCATCGGCACTCAGGGACCCGGACCACTGGGTTCGACGCCGAGCATTGGTCCACCTGCTCCAAGTCACCGACGACGAGAGCACCTACGGGGCAGCAGCTCGCGAGCTCCTGCAGGACGAGAACCCGAACGTGCGGATGGCGGCGACGAACCTTATCGGCCGTGCTGGATGGATTGCCTACGAGAACCCGTGATCCGGGAGAGGCTCCTCCGCACCTCTCCGGGTTCGGGGAGCAGTCCCTTCGCGCAGGACCCCTAGTCTTCTGAGTGGGGATCGTGACGGCGATGCCCCGACGTCGCAGCAGATGCCGGATCGCTCGGCTGGAGTAGGCCTTGTCGCCCAGGACTCGGGTTTCGGTTTCGTGCGTGGGCGGCCGGTGTCGGCTCGCGGAACGCGGATCCCGTCGAGGACCTGACCGAATGCGGTGGCGTCGTTGACGTTGCCGGGCGTGAGCACGATGGACAGCGGCAGTCCCGGCCGTCGACGGCAAGGTGGACCTTGGTGGTCAGCCCGCCTCGGGACCGGCCGAGGGCCTGGCGCGTCTGCGAGCCGACCGGATCTTCCAGTCCCCGTCCGCAGCCCCCTTATACGTGCGCCGGCGGCGTGCTGGTGAGCACGGTTGATCGTGGAGTCGACGGCGACGGTCCACTCCACCCGGCCCTCCGTGTCGTCGCGGACCTGCACATGCTCCAACAGCCTTGCCCACGTACGCCGTCCGCCTCCCAGGGGGCAAACCGCTCATGGACGGTCTGCCACGGCCCATACCGCTCGGGCAGGTCACGCCACGGAGCCCCGGTCCGCATCCGCCACAGCACACCATTGACCACCTGCCGGTGATCACGCCACGGCCGACCACGCCCATCCACCTGCGGCAACAAGGGCTCTATCCACTCACACGCCGCCTCCGTCAACTCACCTCGACCTGCCACAAGATCAATTATCAGACAGGCCTTAGGGCCTGTGGGCGGCGAAGCTAGGCGACGACACGGCCAGTGTGCAGAACGCCGCCTCGAACTGGGCAGCCCACCTGGGCAATTCGGCGGACGTAGGTACGTCCCGCGTCTGATCATGTGCGCTGACCAAGGCGCAGTGAACAACCAAGGGCCGTGAGGGTGAGTCTCACTGCCGGACTCACCCTCACGCTGGATCGAGCTACAGCCGGTCCAAGGGACCTACGAGGCCTCTCTACACGCTGCTCTCGACCGTGAACCCCGCACTGGCGACCTGGATCCGCTGCCACCCCTGTGTGACGGCCACGAGGAGGACGTGGCCGACGCCGCAGCCATCCTGACCTGGGATTACACGGAACACCCCTTGAGTTCTGGTCGGGGTTTGTCAGGACGATGTGATGAAGCGGAGGGCGAGGCCGGAGGCTGTTGTCCAGTAGGTGACGCGGGCACCGTCGTCGAACTCCACCTGGCCGGGCAGGTCGATGTTGATCGGATCGCTCACCTTGCTGCCGGGGTTGGGGCCTTGGAGGCTGAGGGGGATGGTGTTCGTGTCGTACACGTCCATCCGGCCGCCGTTGGCGAGCAGGGCTGCGTACGCCTTCTCGCCCGGAGCGAGGGTGGCGGGCGCGTCCTTGCTGTCCTTGATCACGGCGATCGGTTCCCTGGCATAGGTGAACTTCAGGTAGGGGTAGTTGTAGACGTTGCACCTCTTGTTCCCGGTGTTAGTGACGGTGAGGAGCAGGTGCCTGGCGGACTTGCCCTCCTCGTCCTCCTTCGTGACGGAGAACGCGAGGTCCTCCGCAGCACACCCGGCAACGGCGTTGCTGCCGCCGGTGTTGGCCTCGCCGCCGGTGTTGCCCGTTCCGCCGCCCGGCTACGCCGAGGCCGTCTCACTCGCCTTCGGCGAGCTCGTCGCGCTCGGCCGGTCCGCGGGCTTGGAGTGGTCCGATCCAGCGGCCCCGCTCGGCTCGCATGCTGTGGACACGAGCAGCAGCGCGCCGAGAGCGGCCACGGCCGCCGCCTTGCTGGTTACCTTGTTTCCCCTGGTCAACAGAGCCCCCTATGTGGTGTGCTTCGATGTACACGACCTGTACGCATGCCAGAAGTCACCGGGTTGCATGCAGAACGAAAAAGTTTTGGGACCGATGGGGGCGGCATGACGGAGGACGAGTTCGACGCGTTCTACGCGTCGGCGTTCCCGCGGGTCGTCGGCCAGGTGTACTCCTTCACCGGTGACCACGGCCAGGCCCAGGACGTCGTTCAGGAGGCCTTCGTACGTGCCTGGGACCGGCGGCGTGACTTCCTTGCCACCGAGGCCCCGGAAGCCTGGATTCGCACGGTCGCGATGCGTCTCGCGGTCAGCCACTGGCGGCGGGCGCGGCGGTGGTTGGAGCTGGTACGCCGCACCCCGCTGCCCGGTCACCACCCGGGCCCCGACCCCGAGCACGTCGCCCTTGTCGCAGCGCTGCGTCAGCTCCCGGAGCCCCAGCGCCTGGCGATCGTGCTGCACCACCTGTGTGACCTGAGCGTGGAGCAGGTAGCCTCCGAGACCGGCGCCCCGACCGGTACCGTCAAGGCCCGCCTTTCGCGCGGCCGGGCTGCCCTTGCCAAACTACTGCCGGCCAGCGAGGTCGGCGTAGCGGGCGGGAGCGGCGAGAAGAAGGAGGACGACCGTGGCTGATGACCTCTCCTCCGCCCTGCGCGAACTGGCCGACAGCGCCGGCAGGCCCGCCCCGACGACGGGCGCGGAGGTCCGCCGCCGGGCCACCTCCCGTCGGCGCCGCCGACAGACCGCACTCGCGGGCGGCACCGCCGTAGTCGCCGCAGCCGTCGTGTTCGGCCTGAGCACGGCCCTCGGCGGCCCGGATTCCCATCAGCGCCCGGCCCCGCCCGCCGTCTCCCCCACGGCACCGTCCCCCACCGCACCCTCCCCCACTGCACCCACAACCGTTGCCGGGTGTGCTGCGGAGGACCTCGCGTTCTCCGTCACGAAGGAGGACGAGGAGGGCAAGTCCGCCAGGCACCTGCTCCTCACCGTCACTAACACCGGGAACAAGAGGTGCAACGTCTACAACTACCCCTACCTGAAGTTCACCTATGCCAGGGAACCGATCGCCGTGATCAAGGACAGCAAGGACGCGCCCGCCACCCTCGCTCCGGGCGAGAAGGCGTACGCAGCCCTGCTCGCCAACGGCGGCCGGATGGACGTGTACGACACGAACACCATCCCCCTCAGCCTCCAAGGCCCCAACCCCGGCAGCAAGGTGAGCGATCCGATCAACATCGACCTGCCCGGCCAGGTGGAGTTCGACGACGGTGCCCGCGTCACCTACTGGACAACAGCCTCCGGCCTCGCCCTCCGCTTCATCACATCGTCCTGACAAACCCCGACCAGAACCACTCCGCCCGCCCCGAGCCGACCAGAACGCTCAAAAAGCCAACCGAAGCACGACTTACGGTGTTGGCGGGTTCAGCGATGGCCCGGCAGGGTTCGCGCGTGACACGCGATGACCTCTTTTTCAAGATGCTCACCGAGCAGACGCCGGCATCCAGCCCCGCGCGAGAGGCCATGCTCTCCGGAGGCGCCTTCGAAGTCTGGTCCCCGCAAACCGACTCTGCCACACCTACCGGATCCGCGACTGGGTCGCGCGAAGACACGGGCAAGTGACCGTCCGCCTCGGTAAGTCGGTCGGCATCCTCGAAGCAACAAGGGACGAACATCTCCGCGTCGGCTCGATCAGGACGGCAGATTGGGTATGGACGTTCATGCTCTTCGTTGACGACGCCGCCACAATGGTGCCGGCCTCCGCAGGCATCGCCCGCACTTCGCACGGTGGGGTGCGACGTGGCACGACAGTTGGAACCCCGTTGCCTGGATTCCCGCACCGACGGTCACGTGCCATCCTCGCTGGCACCGATGGCGGCAGCACCCGGCGGACACCTGTGTGCTGGGGCGGCCGCCCAAGGGGCCGTCGAAGTCGAATTGGGCATCGAGCCGGCGTGCCAGAGCGAGCGTCAGGTGACCGAGCAGCGCGTGGTTCACCGAGCCCGAGCAGCCGGCGCCGACTACCAGCC
The DNA here is from genome assembly GCF_036237315.1 of Streptomyces sp. NBC_01351. GTDB lineage: Bacteria > Actinomycetota > Actinomycetes > Streptomycetales > Streptomycetaceae > Streptomyces. Next base: position 226,101 of record NZ_CP108356.1, read on the forward strand.
CCTGCTCCCGACGCCGGCTGGGTCGAAGGCCGACTCTCTCCGGGGACCTCATTTCGCAGTAGGTGGCGCGGCTCGTGTCCGAGTTTGAGATGCGGTACCCGGCGAAGCTCCGGAAGGCCAAGCGGCCTACGCCGCAGCCATGCCGGAGATCCGATCGAGCAACGACATCACGAAGACCTGGCAGCCACCGGCCTCACTAGAGACCCAGCACGTACCACTGCTTTGTGGATCGGCCGTGCAGATAGAGGTTCGGGCCTCGGCCGATGGGGTGTGGGTAGCTTCGGAGCGGGTCTCCATTGGGCATCGTGAGTACCGCTTCCTCGACGACGACGGCTTCTCCGTCGGTCGTGTGGCAGTAATGAGCGGTGGCAGGTCCGTCCTGCCGTGCGCAATCACGCCGGTGGCCGCCGAGTAGGAGGAGGCGGTCGTTGTGGACCGCCAGTCCGCGTGGAGAGGTCACTGGCTGTTGCCACACGCGGAGCTGCCCGTTGGCACGCGCTTCAAGAAGCGGGGACGTGGGCCAGTAGACGGCCCAAGCTGCTCCATCGGCGACGTTGAGGGCCTCGATGTCTGTGATGTGGTGGATGCCCTGGGGCGGCCAGTACTCCCACTGGTGGTTGCCTCCGCTGTCCCATCGGGCCAGGCCGGCGGAGCTGATGGGATCGCTGTAGATCCCTTCGTCCGTGTAGGCGGTCCAGAGGCTGTTGCGGCGGTCCGCCATCATGAACGCCACGTTGGCTCCCATGGCGAAGGAGCGTCGGGAACGGCCGTCACGACCGAATATCTGACCGTTGCGGTCCCCGAAGGAACGCTTGCCCGCCAGGACGATTCGGCCATTCGGCAAAGCGTCAATCCTGTGCGGGGCCACCAACACGCCGCGCAAAGTCCGCTCCTGCACTGCTCCGGCGTCATTGATGACGACAAGAGCATCGAAGGGCAGACTCGGAGGCTTGGGCCGGGAACTCCCGTACGGGTTCGACGGACGAACAGCATCGGGGCAGATCAACCACAAGACCCTTCCCCACGCATCCACGGTGGAAGCCAGGACCTTCCGGTCGTCGTACTGCCGAGGCAACAGTGCGTAAGGACGCAGTGCCACCTTCTTCAAAAAACCACCTCGCGGGCGAAGGAATACAGCGCCTCATCATGGCAGAGGCACTCGTCCTGCTCCGCATGGGTAGCGCGCAGCGAGCACGAATCACCTCGCGAGGTCAAAGCTCAAGCGCGACAAGCTCACCGCCGCGCAGAATCCCTGACGCCTGTCAACCAGCCCGCACATTCCCAGCATCTGCCGGGCCGCAGGCCGGAGTCGGCGTAGCAGCACTCCGGCCTGCGGGCCCGAGCCACTCAGCGCCCGGCGAAGAACACCGAACGGAGCTTGAGACGGTCCGTGGCGGGCCTGCCGTGCGCCCGCAGGGTCCAGGAGTCGCCCGTGCAGTCGGGCTCGGTGAAGACCATGACGGATTCGTCGGTGTCGTTGTGCGGAGCGAACGCGGGCTCGGAGGCGTCCGGGTCCGCGACCTCGGGGAGCGTGATGCACTCGCGGCTTGCCGGGTCATGCAGCGTGACCGCATGTGGCTGGCCGGTTGGTCCGAGGTACTTGTACGAGAATTCGCCGGTCGCGGCGTTGGCCGTGCCCGACATGGTGAGCAGCAGAGCGAGGGAACCCGCCGCCACGGAGGCGGCAGCGTGACGAAGTCGCATGGATGACCCTTTCGAAGAGGAAGGAACGCGTGCGTGACGCGAATCAAGATCACACTAGCCGTCACTCTGAGTGACCAATCGTTTCTTCCTCATTCCCCGGAGTACGGAGCTGCCGGCTACGACGCACCCCACATCACTTCTTCTCCTCCTCGCCCTCGGCGGCCGCAGCCTCGGCCTCAACCTTGACCTGCTCCACCATCCGCTCGATCGCCGCGTCGATCCGGTTCAACTCGTCAACCGCCGTGTGCGGTGGCGCTACCCCCCACGAGGCTTATGCAGGCGGTGGTACCACCACACATCACCGTTCCAGGGCCGTCGATCGGCAAAGGGATCAGGCAGAGTGCGCCTGAGGAACACCCGATCCAGGGCCATCACTCGGCGGCTTAGCTCAGCACTGGCCCGAGGTGGCAGGTGCGCAAGGACCGCTTCGAGCCGCACTCTTCGTCTTGCGGGTAGAGGGGTCTACGTCCTGGAGCCCCCAGGAACGCTTCATACCGTCGCAGTGCCTGGTCGATGGCACCCGGGTAGAGGAAGCTGGAGCCGAGCTGTTCGACGCGGTGGATTGCGATGCTGTTGCGGGCAGAGAGGCAGTGGATCCGTTCCGGTGGAGGCTTGTCCCACCTACGCGGCCGCCCAAGTTGTTGGGTGCGAAGCGCACTTGGCCGTCTACACGGCATAGGCCTTTCAGTATGCCGAAGCAGGTGATCGGGTTGGTGCCGGCCCTGCTGGCACCGGTGTGCTGGGCCCTGTCCCGGCGTCGTATCGCGGACGCCGCGCGCGGCATCACGACAGGTCGAACGGCCGCCGCCTACTACGACTGGCCGGACGATGCCAGCGGCCTCTTCATGATTGGCGGAGGCTTTGGTCATCACGGCAAGCCTTGTGGCGGCCTCCACCCTCTCCATGCTGATCGGCTCCGTGACGCGGGACGGACGGCGAAGCGACCCGGATCCGCCGGAGTCGGACACCACCGCGGTGCCCCGGCCCGGATGCCTGATCGGGGAGAGCGGACGATGGCCTCGTCGCGGAGCCGGGCAACGGCGGCGTCGGTGTAAGGGGGTCCTCCATCCCCTCCCGGTACGCCTGGTGGATGGCGCCCTTCTTGCCGTGGCAGACGCCCCGGCGAGTTTGTGGCGGACTCCTGGACGGTGAGCTTCTTGCGTATCTGGGAGGCCAACCGGAATGCGGTCGGAACAGGAAACCGCAGCAACCCAACCAAGCCCGGCGGCCCCCACGCCGGCCAGGAGCCTCCCCCACCCGGCCTCAACCCCGCCGGGGTTCGCATCCTCCATGACGCCCACCGGCGCCTCGTCCTCGGCGTCCTCGGCACCCCCTGAGACTCGGAGCTCTGCGTACGGCAGGCAATGCGCCACGGCCGGGCACTAAGCACGCGGAACGGCCGGTCTGAGTACGTGCGCCCATGTGGATGCGCGGGTAGGGCGGTGAAATGGGGTCATGAACGCGACTCCACCCCTGACACCTCCGGCCACGCGGCCCCTGGCCTCGCCGTGGTGGCTGGCCCCGGCCCTGTGCACCGTGGTGGCGATACTGGGCGGTGCGTGGGGCTACCGCTCGTCCCCGCTCTTCCACGCCACAGCATGGGTAGCCCTGCCGTACGCCATTCCGCTGGCCCTGGTGGCGGCCTCCTGGTGGTCGTCCTACCGCCGGAACACGCGGGTCCTCGGCCTGGTCCTCGGCGGGATCGGCGCCTTCGCCTCCCTGATCTGCGCGCAGCTGGCCACTTTCCTGCTCTACACGGTGGCCTTCCTGCTGTGGGCCTTCCAGGGCGGTGGCTGAGGCCGCCTGGACCGGCGCGCGGGACCTGTCGTACTGGGCAGCGGCGACACCAAACGGCAGCGGGCGGGCCCTGTCGGCCCCGCCCGGTGGCGATATCGTCTCGGCCCCGGTGCGGGCTTGTCCGCCGCTTCGGCCAGATACTCAGCGGCCGCCTCGGCGCCAGGCTCCCTGCTGTATCGACGGCATCGATGCCAGCCAACTACCCGGCCTCCAGGCTTCGCACTCCACCTGCGCAGGGACAACAGCGCCGTGGCGGCCGGGCTCACCCTGGACTGGAGGCACCCTGCGGTCGGCCTTGCCCGTCCGGGTCTGGTCAGCGAAAGTCAGGGCTGGTCGTAGCGGCCAACCGTGCTCCGGCGGCGGCCCGTACTTCGGAGGTCTCCATCGGGTCGTCGCGCAGCACGGCGATCCGTTCCATGGTCTGCGGTTGGTGGGGTGCCGAGGCAATGCCCAGCAGCCGTGTCCGGTGCTCGCAGTCCCAGAGCGACTCGGTGTACGCGTCGTCCAGCCCGGTCGGGTCGATTGCGGCGAGCGCTTGAAGGTAGTCGGCCCGTTCGTACGAGTGCGGGGTGTGCAGCCAGTAGGCCCGCAGGACGGGCACGGCGTCGGCGGCTGCGGGTCCGAAGCGGGCCAGTCGCTTCGCCGTCTCGTCGGGGCCGCACCAGGTGCGGGCCTCCCATTGGTCGGCGAGTTCGGCCACGAGCCCCGGTAGTGCCTCGGGGCCGGGGTGGTCGGCCAGGACATCCGCGCCCAGCCGGGCCAGCCATTCCCGCTCGTCCGTGGCCCAGCCGCGGGCCGCCGGCACGGCGAGGGCTCCGAGGCGGTCGACCGCCCTTAGGAGGAAGGGCAGGGGTCTGCCGCCGTTCCCGGTGCCGAGGGTGGGCACCAGCGGGATCAGCCCCGCGGCCGGCTCCCGGCCGGCCAGCGCGCGCAGTGCGTCGACCTTCGTGCTGAACTCCGTGCCGTCGGCGGCCAGCAGAGCGAGCAGCTCCTCGTCGCTCAGCCCGTCCAGCGACGGCCGCGGAGGAAACCGGCTGCCCGGCACCTCGATCCCGAACCGGGTCCAAGGCTCGTAGGACCACGGAAGATCCTCCTCCGCGCCCATCCGGGCACGCGCGACGTCGCCCAGGTCCTCCCACCACTCGGCCGGCCAGCCGGTCGAGACCGACTCCAGTACGCGAACCCAGTGCTCGCCCTCCCGGACGTACGCCCGAAGCCCCTCCCGGGCCTCTTCCGAACCGGCGACGGCGAGCAGCTCCAGCACGTAGGCGGCCCGGGAGAACTCCTCCTCGTCCCCTGCCAGCTGGTCTACGACCGGCGTCGGCGACAGCTCCAGGTCCCGGATCAGCCGTGCCTGGTAGAGGTAACGGGTGTCGGTCTGGTAGTCCCACTTCCAGTCCCGGCGGATCCCGTCGTACACGAATGCGGCGGCCTCGAGTGGATCCTGGCGCGCCCGTATCGCGCCCAGGCCGCGCCCCCGCTGCAGCAGGCCCTCAAGGCAGTCGTGTGAGGCGTAGGAAAGGGTGCGGGAGGTCTCGTCGTGGTAGCTCATCGCACCGCACCCTGCCCCATCGGGGGCGAGGTTGCCATGCGATATCGGCGCGGACGCGGTGGACCTACGTCTGAAGGGCCCGCAGACGGGAAGGAACTCGAAGGACATACCGCTACCTCGCTCCCGATGGTGTCCGCGGAGATCCGCACGGTCTTCACCCAGCCCGACCGACCATGTGCCAAGTGCCCCGGCTCGACACCGTCGTGGACCTGCTCGGCCACCACCCTCAAGGTCAGAGAGAAGCTGCTGGGGGTGCAGGAGGACCTGGCCGCGTTCATGGGCCGCGTCGCCACAGGGGCACGGTCTAAGCTCTTGATCGTTCCGGCTGCCCAACCAACCAACTTCTCTGGTGACTCGGCGGCTGCGGACCCTTCCTGTCCGGGATCGAGTGAGTCGAGGAAGACACGTGCTCCTGCCCATCAACCGACGTTTGGCCATCAGCGCCGCCCTGCTTGCCGTGGTGGCCGGGGTGGGGCCGGCCACCACCGCCCAGGCTGCGCCCTCCCTGCCCTCCGGTGTCGCACAGACCTCGGCGCCGACCCCGCCGGCACCCGACCTCGAGGCCCTGGTCCAGGCGTTGACGAACACGACCGCCGCCGGGGCGCCCGGCGCGATGGCCCGTTTCACCGGCCCTGACGGCGTGCAGAGCAAGACGGTGGGCGTACGCGACACGACCACCGGTAAGGCCATGGACACCAAGGCCCGATTCCGGATCGGCAGCGTCACCAAGACGTTCTCGACCGTCGTGCTGCTGCAGCTCGTCGCCGAGAAGAAGATCGAGCTGGACACCTCGGTCAACCACTACCTGCCGGGTCTGCTGCCCGACGACCGGATCACCGTGCGCCACCTGCTGAACCACCGCAGCGGGCTGGCGGATTACACGAACGCCATGTTCGCCGACACCGTGCCCGGCTTCGAGGCTGTGCGCAACAAGGTGTTCGGCTACAAGGATCTGGTCAAGCTCTCGCTCAGCGAGCCGCGCACGACCGAGCCCGGCGTGTCGTACAAGTACTCGAACACCAATTTTGTCGTCGTCGGCATGCTCATCGAGAAGGCGACCGGGCACCCGGTCGCCAAGGAGTACGACCGCCGCATCATCAAGCGCCTCGGACTGCGCAACACCTCGTACGTGCACCCCCGGACGGAGATCAAGGGGCTGCACATCCAGGGCTACCTCACCCCCGACGAGGCCGGCGCACCCCTGGTCGACTCCACCGAGCAGACGGTGTCCTGGGCGCAGTCCGCCGGCGCGGTGATCTCGAACGCGGCCGACCTCAGCACCTTCATGTCCGCGCTGGTGAACGGTCGGCTCCTGCCGGCCGCGCAGTTGGACGCGATGCTGACGATGACCCCGACCGACACGACGAACACCCGCTTCTACGGTCTGGGCCTGCGCCGTTACGACCTCTCCTGCGGCACGTCCGTGTACGGGCACACGGGCACGGTGCAGGGCTTCTACACCTACGCGTTCACCACCCGCGACGGCAAGCGCAGCCTGACCGCCATGGCGAACACCTCGAATCGGGGGCAGGCGAACACGGCCCTGGGCGGGACGCTCGAAGCGGCGTTCTGCGGCAAGAAGCCCGCGGCGGCGACCGCGCGTGGCCTCTCCTCCGCCTATGACGTCCCGTCCTCCGCGGTCTCGACCCCGGCCGAGGCCGACCTGCCGGAGCACAACGCGCACTGATCCACCGGCGGCGGCCCGCAGGCACCGTGCCTGCGGGCCGCTGCCCGTACGTTTACTGACCGACCATCACCCCGCGGTGAACGTCATGCTTCCGCGAATGCCTTCCTGCGGACGGGTCGACTGCGTAGCCCGGGGTGAAGGCGGTAAGGCTCCGAGCCACAGTGGCCGTATGGTCTGCCCGCAAGGCGGTTCGGCCGCATAATGCCGCGGTGAACAGAAACCACATGATCCTCGACTGTGGACTGCCGTTCGAGGAACGGATCAGGGAGCTCGTCCGGCTGTGGATCCGCGACGGACGTGGGCGCGACCACCTCCTGACCGGCAGGGCCTTCTTCGCGGTGTACTCCTGGCACCTCAAGCACTGGACCGACCACGACATCACGTGGGCAGAGTTCGTCGCCGCCTCCTACGACGCCATCGGGAGCAGCAACGGCTGGGAGGCCATGCTGCGGGACCGGGCCGCGTGCGACACCTGCGGAAACCGGTACCGCCTGGAGAACATCGGACTGTGCACCGGATGCATGCGGTACACCTGCTATGCCTGCGGCGTCCACGAGTCGTGTACCGGCGAGACCCTCTGAGCGGCGCCGCCTCCGCGGAAGTGTCGCTGCCTCCGGCCCGGCCAGGCTCTGGTCCGCGAACGCACAGGTCACTTGTTGCCCGACTGGATCAGCGAAGCGGAGCGTGACGCACCTCAGCCGATCCGAGTACGCCAGTCCCGGTGCGTCGCGCCTCCGGTACCGCCGTCAAACTCGGGGTGGCCTCACCGGCGGGCGCCTGTCGGATCAGCCACTTCTCCGTCTGCCCGGGACGCGGTGCCCGAGCCGGGCCCGAACCCCCTGACGATCAGCCACCCGGCCAGCCCCAGCTCCCAGGCGAACACCGGGAGCGCGGCGACCGCCCCCGCCGCGGAGAGCTGCGCATAGGCCCCGAACATCACGGCGACGGCCGAGGCGCAGATCAGCGGCCCGCCGATCAGGCCTAGCACGGCGATGAAGCGCGGCACGAGCCGTGTGCGGTACGCCAGATACGCGAGCACGACGGTGTTCAGGCCGAGGGCGATGTTGGGTCCGAGCAGGAACGTCCAGTCGTGTACGGCCATCAGCGCGGCGTCGGCGCCGTCCGATGCCCCCGCGTCCCGCCGGAGGGTGACGAGCGCCAGGACGGCCACGATTCCGAGGGCGATGACGGCCGCCTCCAGCAGCCGCCCGAAGGCGTACCCGAGCGCGAGCCCCTCGCCGTGGCGCCGCAGGACGGGGAAGAGCGCCGCCCCGGTACCGGCCACCGCCACCACCAGCGCCACCTCGCAGAGCACCCCGAGCAGTGCCTGCGTGTCTGCGCCCTGCGCGAGCCGGCCGTCCGCCGCGCCCAGCAAGGGGCGGTACAGAATCGCCCCGGCTATCGCGGCGACCTCCGTCAGCAGGAACAGCGACCCGGTGGCCACCGCGGTTCTCCGGTCCGGACTCATCTTCTCGGCACCTCTCGCTCAGCGTGTGGTGTACGCCGTACACCTGGCAGTGACCCTAGGGTGTACGGCGTACACTCGTCAAGCAGAGGCCGCCGTCGAGGAGGGAAGGGGCCGAACCGGAATGACCCGGCAGGAAGCCACGCACACGCAACGGATCCCCCTGAACAGGGACCGCGTCCTGCGCGCCGCCGTCGCGCTCGCCGACGCCACCGGCATCGACGCGCTCAGCATGCGCAGGCTCGCGCAGGAGCTGGACGTCGTACCGATGGCCCTCTACAAGCACGTGGCCAACAAGGAAGAGCTGCTCGACGGCATGGCCGACGCCGTCGTCGGCGAGATCGACCCGCCGGCCGCGGGCACCGACTGGCAGCGCGTGGTCCGCGATCGGATCCTCTCGGCCCGGCGGGTCCTGCTGCGCCACCCTTGGGCGGCCCGGGTCATCGAGTCGCGGACCGGCCCCACCCCGGCCGTGCTGGCGTACCTGGACTCGATGGCCGGGAGTTTCCGGGAAGGCGGCCTCTCCGCCGACCTCACGCACCACGTCATGCATGCGATGGGCAGCCGCCTGCTCGGCTTCAGCCAGGAGCTGTTCGACACCTCGGGCCCCTCCGGGCCTCCGGACCCCGGGCTGGCGGCGCACTACCCGCACATCGCGGAACTGGCCGCGACGGCCGCGCACGACGGGGGCTCGACGGTCGGTGGCGGCTGCGACGACCAGTTCGAGTTCGAATTCGCCCTGGACCTCCTCCTGGACGGCTTCGAAAGCCTCCGCCGCCGGGGCTGGACGTCCGCGCGGAAGGCGTAGCGGGTGCGGCAGGCGGGGGCTGATCTAGCATCGAAGGGGGGGACGGAATCCCAGCCGAGCGCGGGCCACTGGTTGCGCGCGGGCCCTCATGTGCTCGGCGCCGTTCCCACGCGGATCCGGCAACACTCAGCTCCCGGGCCGCGCGACGATCCCGGAGAGCAGGTATCTCCCATGCGCACGTCCATCCGTATCGCAAGTGTCCTCACCGGCCTGACCTTCGCGCTCGGTGGCGTGGCCTTCACGGCCCCCGCCGCCCACGCCGACGTCACGGCCTGCATCAACCAGGTCGAGCGGGAGCTGCAGGGCGGGGAGGCCCCGGCCTCCATCCGGGCGGCGTGTTACGTCGGACTTGGCGGTGGCCACGACGAGTGCGTGTCAGGCCTGACCGCGGGCGGCGTGACCAACGGGACCGCGGTGTCCGCCTGCCGGGTGGCTCCCAATTGAAGTGCTCTCCCGGCTGAAGCCGGGAGATTCCTGCTTACCTTGCGGTAGCGGGTTTGACGCGCTTCGCGCGCCTGACGACTGCCCTTCCGGCAGCCGGGATGAGCGCGAGGCCCATCCGGTACAGGTGCAGGACGTTGCGGGCTGCGTTGTGGTCGGCATTGCCCGACCATCCGCAGTCCGGGTTCTTGCACACGAACACGGCCTGGGACTCCCGGCTGCCGGGCGTGGTTAAGCCGCAGACGGAACAGCGCCGCGAGGTGCCGGGGGCAGGGACCTTGACGAGGGTGCCGCCGTACTGGGCGGTCTTGTACGCCAGCATGCTGACCGTCCGGCCCCATGCCTCCCCGTGGATGGAGCGGTTCAGCCCGGTTTTCTGGGCGACGTTCTTCCCCGGTTCCTCGGTGGTTCCCCTGGCGGATTTGACCATGTTCGTGATGGTGAGTGCTTCGACCACGACGGTGCCGTATGTGCGGGCGATGGCGGTGGTTGTTTGATGCTGCCAGTCCAGGGCTCTGCGCTTGGCTTTCGCGCGGAGTCCTGCGATCTGGTCATAGGTGCGGTGCAGCCGACGGCTGGTGCGCTCGCCGGGCTTGCGGTGGCGCTTACGCTGCGCGGCACGCTGCTCCAAACGAAGGAGCTTGGCCTTCTCTCGACCGGTCAGCCACTCGCCGTGCTCGTGCGTCGTCCCGTCCGAGAGGGCGAGGGGCACGGTGACGCCCACGTCGATGCCGACGTCCGGTCCCTGGTGGGGTGCGGGCTTGGCCTCCAAGGTCTGGACACGGAAGGCGATGTGCCAGCCGAGCGCGTCCTTGACCAGCCGGGCCCCGGTGATCCGGTTCTCCGCGCCTGCACGCTTGCCGACTGGAAGGTCTTTGGTCCACCGGAAGCGGACCCGGCCCGCCTTGGGAATGTTGGCCATGCCCCAGCGGCGGTGCACGCGGGTGATGTTCAGGTCGCGGCCCTGCGGGATGTCCACGGACATCACCGTGCGGAACCGGCCCTTGAAGTTCGGGGCGTCGGCCCGGCCGTCCCAGCAGTTCTTCCACGCCTGGAAGTACGTCTTGAGTACCGCTTGCGCGGCCTGCGCGGGAAGGACGGCCAGGAAGTCGATGTCCTCGCGGGCTTGTCGGATCGCGGCGTCCGCGTTCGCGAGAGTCCGCATTTCCTTCGGCATCATCCGCCACCACGCGTGGAGAAGGTTCCACATCGTACGGGCCGCGTGGGCCTGGCCGTCAGTCCTCAACACCTGGGCAGGCGACAGCAAAAGCCGGGCGCGATGCCCGAACTGCCGCTTGACCAGGGTGTCTTGACTCACAATCGGGAACCTAGCATTGGTTTATGTCACCGCGCTGGAACCCTCATCCCGATGTCAGAACCGGTCGCCATGTTGTCTACAACCTGCACGTTCACTTGGTTTTCGTCACCAAGTACAGGCGGGAAGCGTTCACCGACGCGATGCTGACCCGCACCGAAGAGATCATGCGGGAGGTCTGCGCCGACTTCGAGGCCGAATTGAAACAGTTCAACGGAGAACAGGACCACGTGCACCTGCTCGTGCACTACCCGCCGAAAGTCCAGCTCTCCAAACTGGTCAACTCCCTCAAGGGCGTCAGCTCCCGCAGGCTCCGCCAGGAGTACGCCAGCCATGTCCGCCGGTACCTGTGGGGCGGGCACTTCTGGTCCGGCTCCTACTTCGCCGGATCGTGCGGCGGAGCACCCCTGACCGCCGTCAAGCAGTACATCGAAAACCAGCAGCGTCCCGTCTGACCGTCACCCCGGAGGCGCAGAGGACTCCGGCGCTCCGCGCCTCCGGGTCAGGGATGGCCTTCACCCCCGCCCTGAAGGGCGGAGCACTGGCCAAGATCAGAGGTAGAAGCTCTTGACCTCTGCGGACGGGTTCTCCTCCGGCGAGGTGAGGCAGGGTCTCTTCAGCTGCGGTCTTCGCCGCAGCCGCAGTCGGTTTCGACGGTCACCTCGGTGGGCCAGGTGTCGTGCTCGATGAAGTGCGCCAGGGCGTGGCCGGCGACATCGAAGGCGACCGTGTCCCGGTCGGCGTAGGTGTCGACCTGACCGTTGGACAGCCGATAGTCACCGGAGAAGCCTTCGCCTCGCGGATCGACGAGATGCTCACCCGGTTCGTCTTCCCTCTCCAGCAACACGACCATCGCGCGTTCTCCGTTGGTGACCACGGCCAAGAGCCGCCCCGCGTCATCCTCGAACCACGTCTCCTGGCTCCCCCAGTCCCACCGATGTCGAAGCAGCTGTCTGGCTTCCTCACCGGAGTAGGCGTGACCACCGGTGCCTTGCAGGTGCCAGCGGTTGGTAGTGGTCACAGTGCTCCTGCCTCGATCTGGTGTCTCCCAGCAGACGTGGCCAGGCACAGCCGATGGCAACGCCGGGACAGCGTCTGAAGAGGTCCCCATTCTCGCGGACCTCGGCCACGGCCGAATTCAGGGAGTGGGGATGCCGCCGGGCCGGTTGGGCGGACGTCCGAAACTGACCGGGACTCCCGGTGAGTACAGCACGCTCACGGGCGGTCCGGCCGGTGCGGGCAGGCCGGCTGCCGCGACCAAGCTCTCGTCACAGTCGAGGAGTTCGGCGCGGTGCAGCGGCCAGCGGGGGTGGGAGTTTGGGAGGTAGAGCGCCCGTCCGAAGAAGGCGCTGTGCATGCCCCAGCGGGCGGTGAGGAAGTGTTCGAGCGCGGTGGGGGCCTCGATGCGCTCGCCGACCCGTACGGCGATCCTGCTGTGCGCGCCCCGCGGCCCGGGCCAGCGCCGGCTGCTGGTGTACGTGACGGTGTCACCTTCGTGGCAAACGGCCATCCGCGACCAGACGTACGGCAGGCGGAACCCGGCCCGGGCGACGGCCACCGGGATCAGGCGGGAGGCGTCGAGCGAGCGGAAGACCACGCCCCGTCGCCCGTGCGCGTCCACGGAGTAGAGGCGGACATTGGTCTCCGGGAAGCTGCCGAGGTACGGGATCCCGGGCAGGCGGAACCAGCCGACCCGGTGCATCCGGAAGGCGACGAGACCGACGTACGTGACCCCGTCCAGCGTGTCGGGCACGGCTCCGGGCGGCAGCAGCGGTGCCACGTCGGCGGGGTCGACCGCCCAGTGCAGGAAGGCCAGGTCGAGCCAGGACTGGGTGAGCAGCGGGCGGTCCGCCGTGTGCGGCGGATCGGCGGATATGGGTTCCGGGTCCAGGGCAGTGGTCGGCGTGTCCGGCATCGCGCCAGTATCGCCGTACGGCTCCAGGGGCTGCGCTCCGGGTCCGTGACGCGGTGGGCGTCCTGGATCGCATGCGGCAGGGACATGGGGGCGCGGGGGCGGCCGACCCGCCGTCATCCGCCGGTCGCAGGCGCGGTTCGGCGCAGGGCGCGGGCGGGGCGGGCGGGGCGGGAAAGCGGTGGAGCCGAGGTCGAGGTCGGTCGCGCGGGGACGGCCGGGGCGGAGACCGTGAACGGCGCCCCTGGCCCGCGCACCTATGCCGCGTCCGGGTCGGCGACCGCGATCAGGGTGCCGCAGCCCCTGCCCCTGCCCCTGCCCCCAGTCGCGCGGACACCCGGTGCACGCCGCGGCTCCCGCTGCGCTTGCGAGCGGGCGAGGCGAGGGCGGCCGCTGCGTCCGCCAGGTGTTCCGGCTGGGAGACGCAGTAGCCGGTGAAGCCCTCGGCCGCCGTCCGGGCCGCTTCGCCCGCCACCGCCGCGGGCCGGGCCAGATTCCGCCCACCGGACCGGGCAGATGCGCGGCCGCCGAGGCCGCGGCGACGATCCGGTACACCCAGGCGGCCGTGGCCTGCACCGACAGCATGCCGTCGGTGAAGTCCGGGCAGGCGTGACGGCTGGTGAAGCCGAGCCGTACGACGGCCTGGTGGCGGGCCGGCGAGGGCGCTCGGCGCAGCGCCTCGGCGCTGTCGATGACGGGGATCAGCGGGGTGCCCGGGCTGAGCTCGGCGATCCGGTCCAGGTCGTCCGTTCCGCCCACGCACGTGACCATCAGACCGTCCACCACCCCGGCCAGGCTCCGTAGCACGGCTTCGCCCTCGACATTCCGCGGTGGTGGGGAGATCAACGCCCAGCACTGCCGCCCGGGCAGCACCGCTACGTCCGGAACACCGGCCGGGGCGGACGACGCCGGCGGCAGCCGGCCGGACCACTTGCCTCGCGAGGACTCCACTCCGCGAACCGACGAGGGGGCGAAGGGTGGGCGTCGCTTCGTTCTACGGCCGTGCCACGGGCCCGGCTCATCGGCGTGCTGGAGCCCGGCTCAAGGCGTGGCCGGGTCCAGCGGGTGGGGCCCTCGTTGCGGACGCTGTCGACCGCGGTCGACACCGACGCCGGGACGAGTGGTCAGGGGGCGGCCCGCAGTGCCGTAGGGTGAGGTTTACCGACGCGGGGTGGAGCAGCTCGGTAGCTCGCTGGGCTCATAACCCAGAGGTCGCAGGTTCAAATCCTGTCCCCGCTACTAACCAGAAGGGCCCGGATCCTCGACGATCCGGGCCCTTCTGCATGCCCCGACGCGCGGATGAGGGTGGTGGTTTTCACCTGGTCGGGCCAAGCGGAGGCGGTCGGCCGCCGCGAATGGCCCAGCATCGGGCCACCGGAGAGGCCGCAGGGTAGATGAGATGCCTAACGTCGCTGTGTCCGACACATCGGTTCGCAGAGCTTGTGGAGGCGTCATGCCCCATCGAGGCCGCCGGCTGGCGGGCGCCTGTGTGAGTACGGTCGCCGCCGGCCTGCTCGCTACCGGGGGCTCCCTCGCCACGCCCCCGCAGGAGTCTTCCGGCAGCAGGGGCGGGACCGACGTCGCGATCGGCGCCTATCTCCACTACGGCACGCCCGGCGTCGAGCGGATGCAGGAGCTCTCGCGCTGGCTCGGCGGTACCGACCTGCGAGCCGGGCACACCTACCTGCCCGGCGACACCTGGTCGAACATCGAGGGTGCACCCGATTCCCTGCGCAGCTGGGCACGGTGGCGCAAGGCGAGAGCCGATCGGCTGTTCGTCCTGAACGTCCCCATGCTGGAGCGCAACGAGGCCGGCGTCCCGGACGGCCGCGTCGCCGAACTGATCCGCTCCGGCGCGCAGGGTTCGTACGACCACCACTTCCGGCGGCTGGCCGAGCGTCTGGTCGCCCTCGGGGTGCCGGACACGGTGATCGTGCTCGGCTGGGAAATGAACGGCTTCAACTACACCCACCGATGCCGGCCCGACCCCGAGAACTGGAAGAGGTACTGGCGGCGCATCGTGGCTGTCATGCGCACCGTGGAGGGGCAGCGGTTCCGTTTCGACTTCTCCCCCAACCGCGGCGGTGACGCGATCGCCTGGACCAGGTGCTACCCCGGCGACGACGTGGTCGACGTCATCGGCATGGACTCCTACGACCAGGAACCCGGGCGTACGTTCGACGAGCAGGTCACCCAGCCGTACGGACTCCAGCAGCAGGTCGACTTCGCGAAGGCGCACGGCAAGCGGATCTCGTACCCCGAGTGGGGGTTGTTCCGCAACGGCGACAACCCCGACTACATGCGGCACATGCTGGCCTGGATCGCCAAGCACAAGCCGCTCTACCACAGCATTACCGACTACTGCCCGCACGGTGTCTGGCAGTGCAGCCAGAACCCGCGCTCCGCACGAGTGTTCCGTGAGTTCCTGTCCACCGGACAGGGCCGCGGGCCCTCTTCCGGCTTCGACCGTGAGGGCTACGAGCTGCGGCCGGGCCAGGGCGGCGATGACCGCTCCGAAGACGGCGGTCAGGCCGGGGCGTTCCAGGCGGCCGTCAGCCCGTCAAGCCACGCGGGCGGCAGCTCTGCCGCGTCCCACTCCTCGCGCAGCTCCTGGGGTGCGGCGACGAGCCGCTCCAGCACGGCGATGCTCGTGACCGAGTGGAGGAGGGAATAGCGGCCGTGCACCGTGATGGAACTGCCCGGTCCGAACGCCGCGAACAGCCGCTCCAGCCGGACCCGGTGGGCCGCGACGAACTCCGTCAGCCGCCCGGCGTACCCGGCCCGCTGCCGCGGGCTCATCGTGCCGAGGACCGCGCCGAGGACCTCCTCGGTCACCTCCGGATCCAGCTCCGAGACCTCGGTGAACGACAGGTGCAGAGGTGTGACCGCTACCCGCGCCCACTCCACCTCCATGCGCCCGACCCGAGGACGCTCCCCCGCCTGGTCCTGTCGGTCGTCTGGCCCCACGACCCGTAGCAGGGTCCGCTCGACGACGGCGCCGAGCTCCCCCAAGAGGTCCCCGGCGCCGTCGAGCCAGCCCGACTCGTAGGCCTCGCCCTTGTCCCCCGGCGCGCTCCGATCACCGCTCAGCTCCTCGTGCGCGAGGGCCAATGCACCCGCCTCAAGGAGACCGATCAGGTGCCGCGCGTCACCGTGAGGGACTCCCGCCCGAGCGAGGAGCTGCAGCAACGTCGTCCTCACGTTGTCGACACTCACTTCGTCCGGCCACTGCCGTCCCTCGTCGGCCGTGCTCATCGGATCCTCCTCATCGCTCGGGTGGTGCGGTGTGTGCAACAGATCGCTCCCTTTGACCTTCCAACGCCCGACAGCCGAGCTGTGATCCCCAGTGGTGCGGGCCCGGGACGCTGCCGTACTCACGTTGGGTCGGCTGAGCCTCGTTTGTCTTCAACGTGGACGACGATCTCGGTGTTCATGAGGTCATCATGCGGCAGAGCACCGACGCAGGGTGACCGGCACCCATGGCGAATTCGCGGCTCTTGAACATGCGGGGCCTGCCATTCCCGAGGCACACCGCGGACGGCAACCGACCGGGGAGAGGAGAGCAGCCCTGCGGAGGATGATGTTCCGTCGCCAAGGGCGAGGTGGGCACCGAGGCAGGCAACGATGCGTGCCGGGTGCGCGACGCCGCGGGGACCGGTCCCGTTCAGAGCAGGGGGCCGGCGCCCGCGGTGTGCCAGGTGGGCCGCCAGGTGGGGCCAGGTGGGCCGACTACAGGTACGGGTCGAAGGTGATGCCCGCCGGCTTGGCTTCCGCCAGGTGGGATGCGAAGGCGCTGTCCTTCAGGCCGAAATGCGCGCTGCCGAAATCGGCCTGGCTGAGCTTGTCGCGGAGTGTCGCAGGGTAGCCGGACCACCCGACGAGGGCGGGGTACTGCCAGGCGCGGCGGTGGTTCTCGGGCGGTTCGTCGTTCGTGTTCGCCGCGCGGAAGCAGTGTGTGCCGACGCCGTCCTTGTGATAGACGATCTTGGGGTGGGTGCCGTCCCAGCGGATCTGGTCGCGTGTGTGGATGACGAAGTCGCCGTGGGCGGAAGTCGAGACGTACTTGGCCTCGTTGCCCTGGACCCACACCACCACGTGCTCCCAGTCGTGGCGGTGGCCGCCCAGACTGATGCCTGGGATGGCCTGGTCCTTCTCGAAGTACAGGGCGTAGATCACGGCGCACCAGCCGTTGTTGCACTTCCAGCGGGAGTAGCCGTTGGTGTTGTCGAGGTCCGAGGCGTCCCGGCAATTGCCGTTGAGGGCACCGGTAGGACTGAGGCCGCCGTTGAGAGCTCCGTTCGGGCCTATGGCAGGCGTCGGGTAGCAGCCGTCGGTGTCGTAGTCATAGGCCGGCTGGAAGGCCAGCTCGATCGCTTCCGCCTGGCTGGGCAGGGCCGGGGGTGGCGCCGCGAAGGCCACCTGGGGAACGCCGACCACCAGCGCGAGGGCGGCGCCGACGACCACTAACGATCTCCGGATGTGACGGTTCGTCCGCAAAGCGTGCCTCCTGGCCGGTCGGGTTCGAGATGGCGGGCGGATCACGACCACCGTCGGCCGACACACCGGGAGCATCATTCGCGAAATGGGGCGGCGCAGCAAGGGTCCAGGCAGTCCCTTCCTTGGCCAGATGTCGACTAACTACCGCTCTCATGAGGAAAATTGACGGATAGACAGGAATGGGCGAGCGGCAAGGGGCCGTCACTCCCCTGCGTGGCGGGGCCCCCACTCTCGACGAGGTCATTGACTTTGACGTTGGCCTGCGGAAGTTGCAGGGTCAGGAGCGACTGGATGTGTTCTGCGGCTTCTTGCGGGAGATCGGGCGGTGCTTGGGCAAGCCGGTCCCGATGGATCCGCAGGGCGGTTACGGCCATCCGCTGCTCGGCTTCGATGGTGAGGCCGACCCGAGTCGCCCTCCTTGCCGAGCCACTGGTCATGTGACGGCTACCGCGGGCCGGGATGGGCAGAAGGTGCCGTCACGGAGCATGGCGAAGAGGACGTCTTCTCGGCGTCGGGCGAGGCAGAGCAGGGCTTGGGCAAAGGCGGCCTGAGCCGCGGGAGCACCGCCGCAGGCGAGTGCCGCTATGCCGCGGACTCCGTGGCGCCACGAGCGAGCGTCACACGGTCACAGTCCGATGGCGTTCATCAGGACGATGGCGGCGAGGTTCAGGAGGATGACGGCGACGACGACGCCGATCACGGCCCAGGCTCTGCGCGATTCGTCCATGTCCGCGAGTCACCTCCCGAATCGGGCCTGCCGCGACGCGGAGGCCCGGCGGCCGGACGGAGGTCCGGCGGCCTCCATCCATGATGACCCGGTTCCGCGCGGCGCACAGGTGGGAAGCGCGTGGCGCGAGGTAGAGGTAGAGGTCGGGGCGACGAGGCCCTGCGGACGGAGGAGGGCCGGCAGGGCCGGGCTTCGCCTGCAGCTTCAGCGGCCGTCGGAGGTGAGGGTCGCGGCGGCCGCGAAGAGGCGGGCGCAGCGCTGCGTCATGGCCTCCGGGGTTTGCTCCGGGTGCTTGACCCACCAGCGGACGAGGGTGGCGACCAGGTCCCGCCAGACGTACTTGAGCGCGTCGGCGTCCAGCGGGTCGGCGGATCCGGCCGCTCGCAGCAGTTCGGCGGTACCGCCTGCGGCAAGCCGGTCGATGGCCGACCAGTACCCGGAGGCCCGGCGCTCGGCCTCACCCCCTGGGGGCAGCGTGGTGTCGTACACCACGAACCACGCCTCCCGCTGTCCCTCCAGGGCCTCGAAGATGCCGCGCAGCACGCGGAGGGGTGTTTCCGGCGCTCCCCCGTCGGCGCCCATCGCCGTCCGGATGGCCTCCAGGAGCCGGTCCCCGATGGGCACCAGGCAGGCGACGTACAGATCCTCCTTGGTGCCGAGGTACTGGTGCAGCAGCGTCTTGGTGACGCCCACGCGCGCGGCGATCGCGGGGAGTGACGCGGCCGCGTAGCCGCGGGTGCCGAACTCCTCCGTGGCGGCCTCCAGCAACTGCTCCCGGCGGCGCTCTCGCGGGACTCCCTTGGTACCGGCTTTCGAAGGTGGGGTTGCCATCGGGGTTGCCATGCGTCGATATTATCAGTAGGTAATTTACCTACAGGTAAGTTCCCGCGATCTCTGGAGCGCATCCATGGCCGGCACCACCCCGCAGCCGACGTCCCGTACCCGCTCCTGGTGGGGATGGGGCTGGACGGACGCGCACCCCGACGACGCGGAATGCGCCGCGATGGGCGCCCTGCTCCCCGGCACCCTCGCCCGCCCGCTCCCCGTCCCCCGCGTCCGCGACCTGGGCATGGGCGCCCCCGCGGTCGAACCCCCGCGGAGCCTCGCCCACCTGGTCAGCGCCGAGCCCGGGGACCGCGCCGCCCACGCCATGGGGAAGGCGTACCGCGACGTGGTGCGTGCCCTGCGCGGGCGGCCCGGCCGCATCCCCGATCTCGTCGCCCGCCCGACGGACGAGCGGGACGTGGCCGACCTGCTGGAGTGGGCCGGTGAACGGCAGGTCGCCGTCGTCCCGTACGGCGGGGGTTCCTCGGTCTCCGGGGGCGTCGAGTACCGCGGCGACGCCCACCGGGCGGTGCTGTCCCTCGACCTGACCGCCATGGGACGCGTCCTGGAGGTGGACGCCGAAGGCCGGGCCGCGCGCATCCAGGCCGGCACCCTCGGGCCGAGCCTGGAGGACCAGCTGCGGCCCCACGGACTCACCCTGCGGCACTTCCCGCAGAGCTTCGAGTTCTCCACCCTCGGGGGCTGGCTCGCCACCCGCGCAGGCGGCCACTACGCCACTGGCCGTACGCACATAGACGACTTCGTGCAGTCGTTGCGTGTTGTCACCCCGGCGGGCACGAGCAGCTCCTGGCGCCTGCCCGCCTCCGGGGCGGGTCCCTCCCCCGACCGGCTGTTCCTGGGCTCCGAAGGTGCCCTCGGCGTCATCACCGAGGCGTGGGTCCGTCTACAGGAACGGCCCCGGCACAAGGCGTCGGCCGCGGTCTTCTTCGCCGGCTTCGACGACGCGCTCCGGGCGGTGCGCGCCATCGCGCAGTCCGACCTCTCCCCCGCCAACTGCCGTCTGCTGGACGCCGGCGAGGCCGCGTTGTCGGGCGCGGCGCAGGACGGTTCCGCCGTGCTGGTCCTGGGGTTCGAGTCGGCGGACGAACCGGTGACCGCCCGGCTCGAACGGGCCGTCGGCCTGGCCCGCTCGCACGGCGGCCGGTACGGCGGGACCTCCGGTACGGGCGAGGGCCCCGGCGGCGACGAGGCCGTGGGCGCCTGGCGTTCGGCCTTTCTGCGGATGCCCTACCTCCGCGACGGTCTGGCCAGGATGGGCGCCGTCGCGGAGACCTTCGAGACGGCAGCCACGTGGGACCGGATACCCGGCCTGATCGACGCGGTGCGCACCGAGGTCGGTGCGGCGGCGCTGAAGGCCACCGGCCACCCCGCCACCGTCAACTGCCGTCTGACGCACGTCTATCCGGACGGGGCGGCGCCCTATTTCACCGTCCTGGCTGCCGGCCGGGCCGGTGACGAGGACGCCCTCTGGGACGACCTCAAGGCCGTCGCGGTCGAGGTCCTGCACCGCCACCGGGCGACCATCACCCACCACCACGCCGTCGGCCGGGACCACCGTCCGGGCTATGACCGCCAGCGTCCCGAGCCATTCGCCCTCGCCCTGCGGGCCGCGAAGGGAGCGCTCGATCCGCGGGGCATCCTCAACCCCGGTGTGCTTGTGGACTGAACGGGGCCCCGGGCAACCGGCGATACCGCCGGCAGTGCCGCGGCTCCGGAACGGGAGCCGCGGCACGCGGGGGTCAGGCCCAGGGCTGGACGGCCGCGGCGCAGGCCGCCCACAGGGGCAGGACCAGCAGCGCGACGAACCCGTCGTGCTGCACGCGGGAGTACCAGAGCCTGCCGCGTTCCGTCAGCCTGGCCCGGCGCAGCGCCGAGCGGGCGATCTCGTGGCCTGCCTCGCGGGAGACGCACAGGGCCGCGGGGAAGGCCGCGACCGTCACGGTGAGGTACCCGGCCGGCTCCGTACGGGGCAGGAACAGCCCGCCGACGAGCACGAGTGCGGCGATCACGAACCAGGCGCCCGCGCGGAACCCGAGCGTCGACATGGCCTGCACCCACACGGGCTCGGACTTCCGGCCGATCCCTCCGGCACGGGCGGCCTTGGTCGCCGCCATGGCCTCCTCCGTCTCGGCGAGTTCCCGCGCGGCCTCCGCTCGGTCGCCCTTCGCCGAAGCCAGGAAGAACGCCCAAGTGATCATGCGGTCGGCCCACTGGAAGGGGCCCTTCGACGGGACTGCGCGCTTCGATTGCTCCGAAGGCATGCCCGCTCCTTTCCATGTCCGGCCGCGGGCGGGGCGGTACGGATACCGCCCCGCTCACGGTCCGTGCTGATCAGCGGCGGCGGTAGTCCTTCCACTCACCGTAAAGCGTGTAGCCGGTGTTGAAGCCCCCGTAGTACCAGTCGACCCGGTTGACCCTCCTCACGACGCGACGGTTGTAGCGTCTGTGAGCCTTGCTGGCCCTGCTCCGGGCCCGCTTGTGGGCCCGTGACCTGCCCCGGACGCCCTTGGGGGCCTTGGCCATCCGACTGGCTCTGCGGACGTTGTTGAACTTGGTGACCGCGCGTCCCGCTCCGAAGGTCGCGGCTCCGGCTATGTCCATCCAGCCCGTGCGGTCGCCCCGGGACACCTTGTAGATGCCCCGGCCGAGGCTGATCCCCGCGGAGACGAGGGCGCACGCGCCGCAACCGAACATTCCGGCGATGGCGAGTCCGGTGCCGACCCGGTCGAGGAACTTGCCCCAGCCGAAGCGGCCGTCCAGGTCGTACTCGTTGACGGGGTCGGCGGGATAGCCGTACGCGTTGGCGTTGCCGCCGTGGACCGGGTCGACGGACAGGAAGCGTCCGCTGACCGGGTTGTAGAGGCGGACTCCCATGAGCGTCAGGCCGGTGAGGGTCTCGCTCGACCGCTGCTTGGCTCCGAGCCAGTCGTAGCGCGCCACCGGCTGGCCGGCGCGGGGATTGCCGTACTCGTCGTTGTCGAGGGCAACGGGGGCCTTGCCGATGTCCAGCGGAAGCTGGAGGGCCACGTCGCCGTGGATGGTGGTCAGTTGCAGGACGGTGTCGCCGGTCTTGCTCGTGGTGGCGGCCAGGTCACCGGAAGCGGATTCGACGTTGCGGGTCAGCTCCCCGGTGGCGGTGTCCTCGGTGATCCAGCGCGGGTTGTCTCCGTCGCTGTCGTAGTGGTTGACCTTGGATCCGGTCTGGCTCCAGGTGCTGCCGCTGCCGGATTCCGTCTTCCAGGAGCGCAGGCGCATGGACGAGTCGAGCTGCCAGGTCTGGCGCTGGCCGCCCGCGGTCTGCTGGTGCACGAGGTCGTTGGCGTAGTAGCCCACCGTCCCGTGGCCCGGCAGCGTGGTGGTGCGGCCGAGGTTGTCGTAGACGTGGCCGGTGTCGACCAGCCGGTCGGCGCTGTCGTAGGTGTGGTTGGTGGTGGTTCCTCCGGTGGCCGGGCAGTCCGCGCCGGGTGTGGAGGACGCCGTGTTCAGGGAGGTGCGGTTGCTGCGGCCGTCGAAGGCATAGGTGCGCTTGGTGCAGACGGTGTCCGCGGTGTCCTCGACGGTGGTCAGGCGGCCGGTGCCGTCGTACCGGTACTTCTGGCTCGACCAGCCGGCGTGGCTGGTGACCTGGCCGTGGACGGACTCCGTCACGGTGTCGGAGTAGACGACGGCGGAGTCGCTGTCGCGGGTGTAGGTACGGCGGGTGGTGGCGCCGGCGGTGTCCTCCGCGGTGGTGACGGTGTAGCCGCCGGGCAGCTTCTCGCTGCTGACGGATCCGTCCGCGTCGTACGTGGCCTGGAAGACTCCGGCGACGGAGTCGGTGGCCTTCGTGGCCAGACCGCGCGGTTCGGCGGTGTGGTCGTAGGTGTAGGTGGTGGTCGACGGCGTGTTGTCGGTGGCCTTGACCGGGCGGCCCAGCAGGTCGTACTCGGTCGTGGTCGTGCCGCCGTCGGCGTCCGTGTAGGAGATCTGGCGGCCGAGCTTGTCGTACGCCTTGGTGATCGTGCCGCCGGTCGGGGAGGTCGTCTTGACCGGCCGCCCGGTGTTCGAGTCGTACTCGGTGGTCACTTCCGGTACCGCCTGGCCGAGGCCACCGGTGAGGGTGGTCTTCGTCGGGCGGTTCGCGCTGTCGTAGGTGGTCGTGGTGGTCCGGGTGGTGCCGTTGGCGGTCTCGGTCACCTTGACCGGGTGGCCCCACCAGTCGTACTCGGTGGTGCTGGTCGGCAGGTTCGCCGGGTTGGCACCTCCACCGGTGATCGCGCCCGCCGGTCCCGTCGAGCACAGCAGGTCGGCCCACTCGGGGCGGCCCTGGCAGGCTCCGGTGCCGGTCGCGGACCAGTAGGTGGTCACCCGGGTCGCCGCGTCGGAGCCGGACGCGCCCGGCGCCAGCTGCTTGGTGACGCGGCCCTGGGCGTCGTACTCGGTGGTCTCGGTGAGTGCGAGCCCGCCCGAGTCCCTGATCCGCTGAACGGGCAGGCCCTTGGCCCAGTCGAACACGGTCTGCGACGCACGGCTCTCGCCGAGGACGGTCGGGTGCTCACGCACCTGGGCGCCCGTCGTGGCCTTGGTGACCTGGTTCTTGATCTTGGCCGTGCCGTCGGTCGGGCGGCCGGCGTCGTACTCGTTGACCGTCCAGCTACGGGCCGTCACCGCGGTGTCGGCCGGTACGAGGACGGTGCTGCCGGACTTGAGGTCCGCAGTCAGCTCGATCCGCCGCAGCGGCCCGAGCTCCTCCAGCTCGCGCGTGCCGGTGTCGTTGTGCACGGAGACCGTGGACAGCAGCGCCGCGCGCTCGGCGGAGTCGGTCTGGGCGATGCCCAGATCCGCCTGTACGGCGCGGTCGGCAGCGCTCAGGCCGAGGGCGACGGCGCGGTTCGCGGCGGACAGCTCCCGAACGGTGTTGCCGAACCGGTCGTACTCGGTGGTGCCGATGTGCCCGCCGGGCAGCGCGGAGTTCACCGAGCGCCCGGACACGCCGAGGTACATGACGTTGGCGCGCTGATAGGCGGTGGCCGTCAGGGCCGCGCCGTCGTGCGACGCGGGGACGGAGTCGGCCGGGAAGACCGCCGTCGCGTCCGTCGGGGCGTCCGTCTGGCTCCACGCCTTCACGTCCGCCGCGCCCATGGCGTAGGGCGCGCCGGCGCCGGTGAGCGGGACGTCGTACACGACCGAGGTCGCGGCGGTGCCCTCGGTGACGTCCGTGGTGCCCTGCTTCAGGCCGGAGCGGGAGGCCTTGAGCAGCATGCCCTCACCAGCGGTGACGGAGTCGCCCGCCTTGCCGTACGTGAGGTTCCACGCCAGATCGCCGCCGTTGCGCACCATGTTCAGGCGGCCGTCGCCGTCATAGCCGTACTCGGTGAAGGTGCTGAGGCCGATCACGTCGTGCCAGGTGCCGCGCAGCCGGCCGGAGTCGTCGTACTGGTACCACTGAACGGTGCGGGCGGTCGCGGAGGCCGCTCCCGGCTCCGTGGAGCGCAGGAGGATCTCCTTGACCTGACCGGCGAAGTCGCCGTAGGTGAGCGTGCCGGCGGTGGTGCTGGTGGCGTACACGAACTCCAGCGACCGGCAGCCCTTCGTGGACGGCGTCGCGGTACAGGTGGCGGCAGACGCAGCCGAGCTCGGGGCGATGATCCTCTTGGGCCGGGCCAGCGTCTTGCCGTTCACGGTGACGGTCTCGGAGACCACCGTCGTGGTGGTGTTGGCCAGCCCGTCCAGCAGGGTGGACGAGACCTGCCACGTCGTGGCGGCCTGGTCCGGCTTGGTGAACTCGGTGACCGTACCGTCGGTGTCCGAGAGCGTGAACGAACCGGTCACGCTGCCCGTGAGGGTCAGGTCCTCGGAGCCGGACTCCGGGATCCAGCCGGTGCGTGCCGCGTTGGCGGCGAAGTGGATGGCCTCGCCTTCCGAGAGCACCACGTCGACCGCGGTGTCGGAGATCCGCCGGACGTGGGAGTAGTCCGAATCGGTGACCTCGGCCACGGTTCCGGAGGCCCACTCCTTGCCGAAGATGGCGGCCTGGCCCTCCTGCTTGGCGCCCTTGTCGGGGGTACGGGAGGAAACGCTGCGCGCCACCGACATCCCGAAGGCCGAGGCGTCGGAGGCCGACAGGGTGTAGTCGCCCGTCAGGAGGTTGACCGAACCGGGGCCCACCTCGTCGGTGGCCGCACCGGCCGCGTTCCGGTCGACGATGACGGCCAGCGGCTCGGTGGCGCCGGTCGCGGAGTTCGGACCGGTGAAGTCGGCCTTGATCTGGACGGTGCCGTCCGGGTCGACGGTGTCGGTGGCGTTCCACACCAGGGGCGGGTTCTTCCCGCCCGTCATCGGGACCGGCCAGGAGGTGAGCGGGGTGCCGCCGGCGGTCACGTGGCCTGCGGGGATCTGCACCCAGGGGTCGGCTTCGGAGCGGCGCCAGGAGAAGGAGACATTGTCGTACTTGGTGCCGTCCGCCTCGGCGGCCAGGGCGAGGCGGCGGGCCGTGCGTTCGCCCTGGGCGGGCTGGACGAAGCCGCCGGGTCCGGCGTGGAAGGTGTGCTCGATCGCCTCGGACTTGTTGTCCGCCTTGTCGACGGCGCGCACCTGGAGGGTGTGGGTGCCGTCCTTGGCCGGGGCGATGGAGATCGCCTTGGCGCCGGCGGCTCCGCCGGTGGCGACCTTGGTCCAGTTCACGCCGTCGAGGGACCACTCGAGCCAGTTGTGGTCGGCGGCGGGCGGGGTCACCGTGAACGTGCCCGCTTGGCCGGCGCCCTTGACCCAGGCGTTCGACGGGTAGTCCGTCGAGGTGATGGCGGTCGGGGCGGAGGGGGCGGCGGTGTCGACCGTGAAGGTCTTCCACGCCGACCAGCCCAGGTTGTAGTGCGTACCGTCGTAGGGGGAGCTGCGGAACTCGTACGTCTTGCCGTTCGTGAGGACCCCGGCCGGAACGTTCACCGAGGCGACCTGCCCGGAGGAGACGAACGAGGAGCGCAGGACGTCGCCCACCTGGATGCCGGTGGCGGTGTCGAAGATCTGGAAGGCGCCCTGGACGGTGTCACCGTTGGCGTCCACGAACGTGTCGCGCAGGGTCGGCGTCACCGTGTTGACGGTGTAGGCGCCGCCGTAGGAGAAGTACGGTGGGCCGGCCTCCTGCTTGGTGCCGGTCTTGGGCCGGTAGTTGTAGGTGACGACCAGCTTGGGCGGGTTCGCCGCGGCGTTGGCGGAATTGACCCGCTTCCACTGCGCGGTCACCGTCTCCGAAGAGGCCCGCAGGCCCATGCTGGAGTACGTCCACTTGTTGTTCGCCCAGTGCTGGACCAGGTTGGTGACGTTCGCGTTGATCCAGCCGTCCGCGGTGCACGCGGCGTTGCCCTTGGTCTCGGTGGAGGTGGCGTACTTGGCCACCATCGCGGGCTGGTTCGTCCACCGGGAGGCGGTGGTGGGACTGTTGGCCGTCCACACCTCCCACGGCTGCGCGGTGCACGCGGTGTTCCCGGAGTGGAAGTTCCACAGGCTGAGCTTGGCGTCCGAGACGAGCGCGTCCGCCACCGGAGCCGTGTTCCAGGTGATGAACGACCGCGCCGTACGCGGCGTGCCGTTGGCGTTGACGGTGCCGGGGTTTCCGAGGTCGAGCTCGGTGTCGGCCGACCAGTCGACCGTCTCGCCCTGCTGGACGTAGGTGTCGAACAGGTTGCCCAGCGAGGACGTCGACGGGTCGACCGTGACCGGGTACGCCGTCTTCGGATCGGCGAGGAAGCCCGCGTCCGGGGTGATGACCAGATCGACGCCGTCCTTGGCCTTGACCACCTTCAAGGCGACCTTCGACCGGTGGGTGTGCTCGCCCGAGACGGGATCGACCGTCGCGTCCCACATCACGGGGGCCGGCATGGTGGCCGACTCCTTCGACTTCTTGTCGGTGAAGAGCACGCTGCCGTCGGCCTGGGGTTCGACCTTCAGCCCCTTGGTCTTCAGCGGCATCGTGTAAGAGAAGCCCTCGGCGCCGGGCTTCGCCTTGATCTCCACGAACTGCTCGAAACCGGTACGGGTCGCCTCGACCACCACGTCCGCACCCGGTACGGCGTTCACGTACGCGGCACGAGTGCCGTCGATCTGCGGCGCGGGCAGCCCGCCCCTCCACTGGAGGGCGATCTGTTCGTCTCCCTCGCCCAGCGTCACCAGGTCGGTGGCGGGAGAGGACTGGGCCGCCTTGAGCGAGGCGCTGGGAGATCCGGTCTTGCCGGACAGCTTCAGACCGCGCGGGTGGGCCTTCGAGGCCACAGAACCGTTCGCATCGGCGGCGAGGGCGACGTCGACGGTCTGCCAGTCGCCGGTGACCCTGTCCTTGAAGCGGATGGGGCCGGCACTCAGCTCCGTGGTGAGCGATCCGTTCTCGTTCACCCACGTCGTGGAGGTCTCGGTGCGCTCGGAAAGGGCCTCGACCTGCTTGCCCGAGAGCCGTGCGGCCACACGGGCCGATGGGATGTCGGCGGCCTGTGTGACCGCCTCGGGCTTCGCCTCGGCGGGCTGCCGATCCTCCGCAGCCATCGCCGCGGTGGTGCCGTCCACCAAGGCGACCGCCATGACCAGGGCGATGGATCCTGCGACATGGCGCAGACTCCGCCCTGACCACAGCCGCCCGCGTTCCTCCGCGGGATCGGACTGAATAGCCGTCATTGCCCCTCGCTTGTGTTGATTTCGCGCCACTCGAGTGGCGCGAAAGGAACGTAGCGAGGAGCGAAAGGCGGGGAATCGGGCCAGGATCACGCAAAGCCGGAAGCATTAATTCCGCAATGCGCATGTGATCTGCACCACAAGGACTGGGCCGGTTGTTAACCTTACGGGTCGACCCGTAAGGTTAATGCCATGAGCTCCTCTCAGCCCTCCAGGGGGCGTCCCAGGGATCCCCGCTCGCACGAGGCGATCGTCGGCGCGACCGCAGAGCTGCTGACCGAGGTCGGCTACGCCGCGACATCGATCGGGGCGGTGGCCGCGCGGGCCGGCGTCGGGAAGGACACGATCTACCGGCGGTGGCCGGGCAAGCCGGAGTTGGTCTTCGAGGCCGTCTTCACGACCACGGACGATGCGCCGACCCCGAACACCGGAACGCTGGCCGGGGATCTGACCGTGCTGCTGCAGGGCCTGGTCGACGAGTTCCGCGCACCTGCCGCCGCGGCGGCACTCCCCGGGCTGCTCGCCGACTTCGCCGCGGATCCGGAACTGAAGGCGCGCATCCGCGGCGACTTCCTCGCCCCGTCGAAGGAACGGCTGCTCGTTGTCTTCGAACGGGCCGTGCTGCGCGGGGAGATCGCGGCCGATACGCCTGTCGACCTGGTCCTGGACACCCTGGCAGGAGCCGTGTTCTTCCATGTGGGACTGGTCGGGGAGCACCCCGACCAGCAGCTGGCCGCACTGCTGGCCGCTGTCGTGGCCAAGGGAATCGAGGTCCGATGAACGGCTGGCTTCTCACGGCAGGGATCACGGCGATCGGCGTGGCCGCGGTGCACATCGCCGGCGGGCACCGCGACGTGGTGCGCCCGCTGCTGTCCTGCGGGCTCGCGGAGGAACCCAAGCGCGTCCTGCACGCCGTGTGGCACATGGTGAGCGTCGACCTGGCGCTCTCCGGACTCGCCCTGCTTTACCTCTCCCTGACGGACGGTACGCCGGGCACCGGCATGGTGGCGTGGTTCGTGGCCGGGCACTTCATCGCGTACGCGGCAGCCTTCCTGGTCGTCACCCTGTCCGTCGGCTGGAGCAGACCACTACTCCGGCTGCCGCAGTGGATCCTGCTCCTGCCGGTCGCGGTGCTGGCAGCGGCGGGCGCCGCGTAGCCTGCCGGAAGCCGTGCGGGGGGCTCATGCGGGCACGGGCCGATCCCATCCATCGGTGGGGTCGGCCACCGGCGACTCGTCGTCGCCCTCATCACCGTCGTCGCAGTACGGACACCACGGCGCCAGGCGGTTGTGCGTCCGGGTCGTCCAATTCGTGACCAAGGCCGAGGTCCGTCTCGCGGGGGCGCACGGTCCGCTCCGTACGGCATCGCCCCACCGCGGGCGCCGAGTTGGAGGACGGGGCCGGGGTGTACGAACGCCGGACGCCCGACGGCAACCGCGACGCGTCACACCCAACTGATGGAAGGGAAACGGATGCTCAAGTTCATCATTCGGTACAACAACGCGCTCACCCTTACCGCCTTCACGCTCGGCACGCTCTTGCTGGGGCTGGTGCACTTCCTGGGTGACGTCCCACCGCTGTGGACCGCCATCTGGGCAGTGGCGGTGACGGTGATCGTAGGCGCGCGGGTCTACCTCGCCCGGCTCCACTGGAGAAGGGGCGCGCCCGCCGGCGCTCCCACCCCCGCGGCCGCCGCGGACAGCGCTTCATGACTATTGACCTGCTCGTGATCTACACGACCCGGCTGGAGGCGTGCCGCGACTTCTACGCCGGCCTCGGCCTGGACCTCGTACCGGAGCGGCACGGCAACGGGCCGGACCACTACGCCGCGATCCTCGCCGGCGGAGGAGTCCTGGAGCTGTACCCGGCCACGCGTCGACCGGAGACCGGCTACCTGCGCCTCGGGCTGACGGCGCCCGCGCGCGGCTCCCTGGCCCGGGCGGCCGGCAGGCACGACCTGACCGACCCCGATGGCCGCACGGTCGTCCTGACCGTCACGGAGTAGAGCACCACGGCCGACGATCGGGTCCGGCTGCGGGCGCCGAGGCCCTGCTGAAGGGGCTCGTGGCAGTTCCCGGGGCTCGCCTCGCGAGCCGGTGCACGCGAGGCGTCGCGAGGCGGCTCGGTCCGGCGCCGGCAGGCGACACGCCCGGCACGGGGGACCCCCGTGTCCGCTGACCGGCCCCCCGCCACGCGCGCCGCGGGCCTGGAGCTCCCGTCCGGCTGCTAGGCAATCAGTAACCGGCAGGCCCGCACCGGCCGTCAGCCGCACCGCCTCACACCGGGAGACACCCGTGCCCAGCCGC
This sequence comes from Streptomyces sp. NBC_01351, assembly GCF_036237315.1. GTDB lineage: Bacteria > Actinomycetota > Actinomycetes > Streptomycetales > Streptomycetaceae > Streptomyces. The sequence goes on from NZ_CP108356.1 coordinate 255,798, forward strand.
GCCTCCGTACGCCGCTTCCGCGTCGGACTGTCCGTCGCCGCCCTCACCGCCGCCGCGCTCGGCACGCTCCTGCCGCCCGCGCAGGCGGCCGGCTCGGATCCCAGCCCCGCCGGCGGACACCCGTACGACGACGAGCGCCTTCAGCGGCAGCTCGAACGGCTGGTCGCCCAGGACGACGGCCCGCCCGGGGTGATCGCCGTGCTCACGAGGGGCGACCGTACGCAGGTGTACACCGCCGGCGTCGGGGACATCGCCACCGGGCGACCGCCCCACCCGGACGACCACATGCGCATCGCCAGCATCGCCAAGGCGTTCAGCGGGGCCGTCGCGCTCCGGCTCGTCGACCAGGGGCTCCTCTCCCTCGACGACACCATCGGCAGCCGGCTGCCCGCCCAGCCCGCCGCCTGGCATGCTGTGACCCTGCGTCAGCTCCTCCAGCACACCAGCGGCCTGCCCGACTTCTCGGCCTCCCCCGAGTTCCTGAGGATCCTTCAGGCCGACCCCCGCCACGTCTTCGACCCGCGCACGCTCCTCGACTTCGTCGCGGACAAGCCGCTGCACTTCCTCCCGGGCACCCTGTACGAGTACTCCAACTCCGACAACATCGCCGTCGCCCTCATGGCCGAAGCGGCCACCGGCCGGCGTTACGAAGACCTCCTCAAAGACCTCGTGTACCGCCCCGTCGGGCTGCGCCGGACCAGTCTGCCCCTGGGCTACCGCCTCCCGCACCCGTTCCTGCACGGCTACGACGTCAACCCGCCCGCCGAGCCCGAGGACATCAGCGAGGTCCTCGGCGTCTCGGGGATCTGGGCCTCCGGCGGCATCGTGTCCACCCCCCGCGAACTGGGCGCCTTCATCCGTGCGTACGGCGGCCCCGCGCTGCTGTCGGAGGAAACCCGCAAGGAGCAGCTCACCTTCCGCCCCGGCGACTCCTCCGAGCCGGCAGGCCCCGGTACCAACGCCGCCGGCCTCGCGATCTTCCAGTACACCACTCGCTGCGGCGTGCTCCACGGCCACACGGGCAACTTCCCCGGCTACACCCAGCTCGCCGCCGCCACGCCCGACGGCAGCCGTTCCCTCACGTTCTCCATCAACACCCAGACGAGCAAGAGCCAAAAGCCCGCCCTCCTCGCCCGGCTCCGCACGGTCCAGGAGGATTTCGCCTGCGCACTGCTCAAGAACCACTAGCTCCAGGGCACGGGCAGGACCCGACGACAGGACTGTAAGACTCGTGCGGCTCGGACCCCACCGACCCGTCAAGCCGCGGCGGTGGGTGCGGAGATGGCGAGCAAGGCTGCGTGCGCGGCGGCGCGCAGTTCGTCGTCCTCCGGGACGGATCGCCAGGATCCTGGCCTGACGGGCCGGTCGTCGGTGTCGAGGAACGCCATGAGGGCGGGCTCCGCGGGGGCGGCGTCCGCGCCGATCTCGGCCAGCAGCTGCACCGTCTCGATGACCGCCCGGGAAGCACGGCCCCCTTCGGCGAACGGCGTGATGCCCCGGACGAGGGCCGGGACGACCTCGTCGGCCCGCCCGGTGATCCGCCACAGCGCCCTGCCGATGCGCAGGAGCGGCCAGCCCCGCTCGTGCAGGGGGAGGAGCTCGCGCAGCCGTTCGGCGTACGGGGCGCCCGCCGGCCCCAGCTCCCCCAGCAGCGTGGCGACGTTCTCTCGGCCGGTCCACTCGCCCAGCCGAGGAAGCAGCAGCGCGAGCGCGGGCTCCCGGTCGCCGGTCAGCCGCCCGTACGAGAGCGCCAGGGAATCCAGCTCGGCCGGCCGGTCCGCGGCCGCGGCATCGAGCAGGGCCCGCAGGCGCTCCCTGGGCACGGCCTCGGCCGCGGCCGGCCCGATCGCGGCGAGGGCGTCCAGAGCCCACTCCGCGCAGTCGGTGTCCAGGAGGCCGATCAGTTCCGGGACCGCGGGGGCCGCGGGGGCGCCCCATGCCTGCAGTACTTGGCATAGCCCGCCGCGGTCGCCGAGGGTGGAGGCCGCGGCGAGCCGGGCCCGCAGTGGGGGCAGCAGCACGTCGGCGTGGGCGCTGAGGCCTCCGGCGACCTCGGCCAGGCTCAGCGCGTACGTCCACCAGCCGTTGGCGTAGGTCGAGCCGTTGGCGAACCCGTGCCGCTCCCCCGCCAGGCGCCGCACCAGCGGTGGTACGCACCGCGCGTCGCCGAGCCGGGACAGCGCCCAGATCGCGTGGGTCCGGGCGGGTGGGTACGGCTCGCCCTCGTCCGTCACCATCGCCGCCAGCGCGTCCGCCCAGGGGCGGGCGGCGTGCCCGCACATGCCGAGGACCCGGACGGCGAAGAGCCGGTTGTCGGGCTCGGGGTCGGACAGGGAACGGGCCACGGCCGGCAGCAGCTCCGGCACGGCGGAACGCCGACGGCTGAGCTCCGCGGCGGCCTTCTGCAGCGCTCCCGCGCGCACGGCGGGGTCCGGGTGCCCGAGCAGTCGGCGGATCGCGCCGGCCAGGCCGGACCGGTCCTCTTCCAGCAGGTCGAGGGCCCAGACGACCGTCTTCTCGGCCGCGCCGCCCGGCCGCCACGTCTCCGGTTCGCTGCCGGACAGCACGTCGGAGACCGTGCGCGCGTACGCGGTGTCGTCCTGCCCCGGCAGCGCGTGGCGCAGGGCCCGCACGGCGGCGAGGCGTACGGAGGGCTCGGCTCCGTCGCGCGTGAGTTCCCGAAGCCAGCCGAGGGGGTTGCCCCGTTGTTCACCGGCGTGGACCGTCAACGAGCCGACCGAAGCGATGAGCTGGAGCCTCGTCTCCGGTTCGGGCTCCACGGCGTAGCGTGCCCGCAGCGCCGCGATCACCTCGTCGGCCCGGTGGTGGGCCTCGGCGAGGGCGTTGGCGACGCCGGTGCGGTGCACGGCCAGCGGGTCGTCGAGCAGCGGAAGCAGGTGCGTCACCGCCGGGTCCCACGCGGTGTGCCAGGCCGGGGCGACGAAGTGGGGTTTCGCGGTGTTCGCCGAGGTGGCCAGGGCCTTGACGAGGTAGAGGAGGTCCTGGCGGACGTCCGTGGCGATGGCCGGGTCGGCTGCGGCTTCGAGGACGTGCGGGAGTGCGGGCGGAGCCGAGGAGTAGACCCCGCCGCCCTGATGGTGGACGTGCGTGAGTAGATCGTCGGCAGCCTGGGCGGCCTTCTGCGGCCGGTGGAGATCTCGCAGCATGCCGGGCACATTCCCGGCCGTGCCGTATGCGTGCTTCAGCGCCGGCCAGTCAACGGCGTCGAGCCGCGCGTCCGCGTCGCTCATCGGCAGCTCTCCCCGGCCTGCCGCGTGAGCACGCAGGCGTCCTCGCGGGCCGAGCAGGACGCTCGGCGTGGCGGGTGCGCCGGCTCGCGCGGGATTCCCTCGTGCCGCGCCTGCGTCGCCGTGCGGTGCGGGCGCGCGGCGAGCGGGCCGGTGGCGGAAGGGAACGGCGCGCTCGTTGTCCACCGCCGGGGCGACGGGGACGGGCATCGGTCGCTCCGGACCTGTCCGTCCTCGCCCTCGCCACCCGCACGTGTGTGGGCGGGGGCCGGGGCGTCGGACGGTTTCACGTTCATGCCGCTGATTCTTCCGGAAGCGAATCGCGTGCCGGAGGGCGCCCCGGGCGAAGGGTCGGGGGCCGGGTTACCCGGCCTCGTCGCGCGATCGGCACGGCGGAGCAACTGGTCGGCCGGCGTGTGTTCTTCGACACTCTGACCCCGACTCACAGCGGCATTCTGGCCCTGCGTCAGGTGGGGCAGGACCCGCAACTCGAAATCTCTGGCGAATTCATTCGGCGTTTGCATATGGTCAGGGCACCTGCGGCCCTCCGACCTGGCCGGGCGCCTGATCACACGAGGGTCCACTTCGCATGAGCTCCACGGCCATCTCCCCTGCCCTCGGCAGCACCGCGACTGACCGTCGCGCCGCACGCGGCGGCACCGTGAGGGGCGGTGGCAGGCGGGTCGGGGCAGTCGCCGCGCTGGTGGCGGCCATCATGTCCATGACCGCGTACTGTGCGGGACTCGCCGCCCACGGGACCTTCCCCTTCGGTCCGGCGCCGCGCGCCGACAACGACCTGCGGCATCAGTACGTTCCCTTCCACACGTACTTGTGGGACCTCCAGCACGGTGAGGTGCAGGGTGACCTCTTCTTCAACTGGCAGAGCGGCTACGGCGTCGGCTTCCTCGGCGACTTCCTCACCTATCTGACGAATCCTTTCTCCTGGTTGACCGGCCTCTTCCCGCGCGGCGAAGTCGAGTTCGCGGTCTTCGTCGTCAGCCTGCTCAGTACCGGCCTCGCGGCCGCGCTGATGACCGTCTTCCTCGGCAGGCTCCGCCCCGGATCGCCCTGGCTCCGCGCCCTGCTCGCCGTCGGCTACGCCGTCTGCGGCTGGAACGTCGCGGAGGGGGCCGTCGTCCCCATGTGGATGTGGGGTCTGGTGGCCCTGCCACTGCTCGGCATAGCCTCCGACTGGTGCCTGACCGAACGCCGTTGGGTGCTCGGCAGCTTCCTCGTGGCGTTCTGCTGGTTCGCCAACTTCTACACCGCCGCCATGGCCACCATGGCCGTCGCTCTCGTCCTGTTCCTGCGGCTGCTGACGGCCGACGTCGACTGGCGCGTCCGCGGCCGGATCCTGTGGCGGGCCGCCACCATGACCGTCACCGGCCTGCTGCTGGCGGCCCCCGTGATCCTGGTGTGCGGCCTCGCCAACGCGCAGGCCCAGCCCACGGACAGGTACGTCGTCAGCGTCCACACGCCCTTCCTGAACTACCTGGCGATGTTCATGCCGGGGAGCCTCGCGAGCCCCACCGCACCGAACGTGTTCGTCGGCACCCTGGTCCTCGTGCTCGCGCTCGCGCTGCCGTTCCAGTCGAGGGTCCCCGCTCGCGAGCGCCTGGCCTGGTCGCTCCTGATCGTGCTCACCGCCCTCTCCTTCGTCTTCACTCCCACCGCCAAAGCCTGGCAGGGGTTCGCGCTGCCGCACGGCGCGCCGTTCCGGGAGTCGTTCGTTCTCAGCGGTCTGCTGGTGATGGCCGCGTGGGTGTGCCTCGCCCGCATGCCCCGGGCCCGGGCTCTGCTCGCGGGTGCCGCGCTGCTCGGCCTGCTGATCGCCCTGGCCTACGACGCGCAGGCGGTGAACCGGCACGCACTGACGGGCACGCTCGTCGGCGGCGCCGTCTTCACGGGGCTGCTCCTGCTGTACGCGCGCGGTCTCCGACGCCGTGCCAGGGCCGCGGTCGTCGGCTCGCTGGCCGTGGCCGTCGTCGCCGGCACCGCCTACTCGGTCTACGCCGTCACCCTGGTGCAGGACCCGAACCGCCGCGGCCACTCCCGGACCCAGACCATGACCAGCCTGGGCATCGAGGCCCACGAGGCCCTGTCCGCCCGGCGCGGCCGGCCGGACACCCGTACCGTGGCCGGTCCCGAGGTCTTCGTCACCAACAACGACGCGATGCTGCTCCGCTCCCAGGGCGGCTCGTACTACAGCAGCTACGTGACCCCGGAAACCGCGAGCGGGCTCGGAGGCCTCGGCCTCGGCGAGTCGATGGGCGGGCGCCACCTGTGGCCCGTCCGCGATCCGGTGCTGCACGCCCTGCTCGGCGTCGGCGCCACCCTCGACGTCCCCGGCCCGGACCGGGTCCGGCTGCGGACCGTGCCCGCGCCGCCCCTGGTCACCGTACGAGCGCCGGGAAGCGACCGGGCCCACGGGGCTCCCGAGGGATCGGTGTGGGCCAAGCGGAACGCGGCGCTGGGCGCACGGGTGTACACCGTGCCGGACCTGGCGTACGAAGACCCGGGCGTGGCCCACACCCCGGCGGGCCGGCCGTTGAGGCGGGCGGAGAGCGGCGATCCGGACCAGGGCAACACCTTCACCGCGCGCTGCGCCCCCGGCTCGCGCGTCTTCCTCCACGCCCCGGCGCTGCGCGCCGACGTGTTGGCGGGGGGTTCGTCGGAGGGGTTCCACGGCGATCCGCCGGTGCGGCTCGCCCCGCTCAAGGAACTGGGCGAGGTCCCGGCCGACGGCCGCTTCACCTTTACCGTCCGGACCGGGGACGACGTTCAGGTGCTGCCCGCCGACGCGCTCGGCTGCCTGGACGTGCCGGCCTTCGACGCGGTCGTGGGGCAGTTGCGGGCCACCGGCGCCACGCAGGTCCGGGTGGGTGGCCACTCGGTCAGCGCCGATCTCCCGAAGGGCTCGGTCGGCACCGCGGTCGTCGCCACCACCGTGCCGCCGGGCTGGACCTGTTCGGTGGACGGCGGTCCCGCCCGCCCGCCGGTCTCCCACCAGGGGCTCATGGGTGTTCCCCTCGGGGACGGAGCGGACCGGATCGCCTGCACGTACGTCCCGCCGGGTCTGAAGGCGGGTCTGGCCGGGTCGGGCGCCGGTGTGCTGGCAATAGCCGCGGTGCTGCTCCTGCCGCGGCTACGGAGATGGCGCGGGATGCCGGACGCCTGAAGCCTGAAGTCTGGTGCCGGGAGCGGGCTGCGGCCCGGATCCTGAGCGCCGGGTACCGCAACCCATGTGGTGCCGTCGCCGTACTCGGCGACGGCACCACATGGGTACCGCCTTCGGCTCGGAGGGCGCTACTTCTGCAGTACCCGGACCGCCTGCTGCTCCAGCTCCACGCAGCGGTCCACCTTCTCCGCACACGCGTCGAAGAGCTCCCGCCGGCCTCCGGCGCCGGCATCCTGGTCCGCGTCGCGGGCGAGCGCGGCCAGCTCCGACCAGTGCCGGGCGGACTCCCGGAAGAGTGCGGCGGCCTCGGGGCGGTCGACGAGGTCGAGGAAGTCGGCGTACAGCGGCCGGGTCGCGCCCGGAGCGGTCCACTCCTCCTCCAGACAGGCGTACAGCCGGCCGGTGCCGGCCCGGAAGGCCTCGGGCGAGCTGCCGAACCGGCGCTCCCAGCCCGTCTTGGTGGTGCTGTCGCGCAGCTGCGCGGCGAGCTTCTCCATCCCGGTGAAGCCGAAGTTCACGTCGAACTTGTTGCCCAGGACCGGCCCGGTGAGGTGGGTGACGGTGGAGGCGATCGCCCCTGCCACGTCCGGTTCCCCCTCGGCGGGCCCGGTGGGCACGATCAGCTGGTGGCGGCCCTTGCGGTGCGCGGTCCAGGCGGCACCGAACTCCTCGCGGTCGATCCGGTACGGGGTCTCGGCACCGTCCTCGATCAGCAGGTCGTCGCCGTCGTACCCGGCGATGACGACGGTGTACGGGTCGGCGCCGGTCATCTCGGCGTCCGGGTCGGCCTCGTGCCAGGGCAAGGAGGAGCGGTCGACCACGCAGAAGGCGGGCTGCCCCTCGTCGAGCGCGGCACGGACCCGTCCCCAGCGGGGCTTCATCGCGCGCGTGGCGTCGTACGGGACCTGAAGGCGGCCGAGGGCGACCTGCACCCAGGGCTCGGGGTGGGACTGGGCCACGATCGTGGCGATGGGGAGCCGGCCCTCGTACTCGAAGACGAAGTACATGAAGCCGATCCCCCCGGCCAGGCCGGCCACGAGCTCCTCGGCGTGAACGCTGCCCAGGGCATGGCGGATCAGGGAGGCCTCGCGGTGGCGTCCGGTCCCGAAGTCTTCGTACACGAGCACAGTCATGCGCCGAGCCTATCCGCGCGAACGCCACGGGAATCACGAGGCCTCCGTCAGCCGGACGACTTCCTGCCGCCGAATCCCCGACTCGGCTCACCTGCCGGGCGCGCGCCGAACTGCGCCGAGCCCGGGAGCGGGATATCAAGGAGCGTGAAGGTGAGCGCGAGGCCGAGCGGTCGCCGCCCCACGGCTGAGGAGTACGTCTCGTGGAGTTCGAGGTCAATGGCGCCCGGCGCGCGGTGGACGTGGACGACGATCCGGCCGCCGTGGAGGTGGTGCGCGACCGGCTGGGGCTGACCGGCACGAAGCTGGTCTGCGCCGGCGGGGTGTGCGGGGCCTGCACGATCCAGGTCGACGGTGAGCCCCGGGTGTCCTGCCTGACGCCGGCGGTCGCGCTGGCCGGTCGGCGGGTGACCACGGTGGAGGGACTGGCCGGTCACCCGGTGGCGCGTGCCTTCGCCGCCGAGGACGCCCTCCAGTGCGGTTACTGCACCCCGGGGTTCGTGGTCGAGGCGGCGGCGTTCTTCGAGCGGTGGCGGGCCGCGCACGGCCGCACCCGGCCGGGGCGGGAGCAGATCGCGGATGCTCTGGCGGGCCACCTGTGCCGCTGCGGGGCGTACGAGGGGATCTTCAGCGCGGTGGCCGCGGCCTGCGCGGGCGACTACACGGCGCCGACCGGTGACGGGGCGCCGACCGGTGAGGGGTCGCCCGCCGACGGGGAAGCGCCGGCGGTCCCGCGCACCGAGGCCCCGGAGAAGATCGACGGATCGGCCAGGTACACGACGGACATGCGGCCCGAGGGGCTGCTGGAGGGGCTGATCATCCGTTCGCCGCACGCCCATGCCGTCGTACGGTCCCTGGAGGCCGGGGACCTCCCGCTGGTGCCGCTGCTGCCTCCCGACGGTGTGGTGCGGTACGTCGGGCAGCCGGTGGCCGCGGTCGCGGCGGCGGACCGGGCCTCCGCACGGGCGGCCGCGGCTCGGGTCGTGGTGGAGTACGAAGTGCTGCCGGCGGCCCTCGACGTACGGCGGTCCCGGGCCGGCGAGGGCCCGGTGGTCTACGAGGACAAGGCGGCGCGCAAGCGGGCGCCCGGGTCCGGCGAAACCCCCCAGCTGGTGCCCGCCCGCTGGCGCGGCAACCTGCGGGGCCCGTCCGCCATGAGCAAGCGCCCCGCCACGGCCGTCCGCCGAATCACCGAGGCCCGGAGCCGGAACCCCGAGCGGGTGGTGGAGGGCGTGTTCACCACCGCCGCGCAAACCCATACCCCGCTCGAACCGCACGCCTGTCTGGCCCAGTGGATCGACGGCACCCTCCATCTGGAGGTGTCCACGCAGTCGGTGAAGAACACGGCCGAGCTCGCCGCCGAACGTTTCGGCCTGCCCGTCGAACGGGTGGTGGCGCGGGCCGTCCACGTGGGCGGCGGCTTCGGCTGCAAGATGGGGCTGACCTCGGACGTCGTCGCCTCGGTGGAGTTGGCCCGGCTGTACGACGCCCCGGTACGGGTGGTGCTGGACAGGGACGAGGAGCTCACCGACGGCGGGTACCGGCCCGGCACCCGGATCCGGCTGGCGATGGTCGCGGACGCGGCCGGCGATCTGAGTGCCCTGGCCATGGACGCGCACAGCGACGGCGGGGTCTCGGTGGGCGGGACGGTGGCGGCGCTGGCCCGGTTCATGTACGGCAAGGCCCCGCGCCGGCTCCGCGACTTCGACGCGGTCACCCACCAGCCGCCCGGCGCCCCGTTCCGCGGCCCGGGCGGACCCACGATGTGCTGGGCCCTGGAGCAGGCCGTCGACGAGATGGCCCACCGGCTCGGCGAGGACCCGATCGCCCTGCGCCGCCGCTGGGACGGCAACTCCAAGCGGCACGCCCTGTACGACTGGGCCGCCGCGCTTCCTGTCTGGTCGGGCTCCCGCGGGGGCACCGGGCGGTTCCGCCGCGGGGTCGGCGTCGCGGCGGCCAACTGGCTGTACTTCCTCGATCCCGTCACCGAGGTCGAGCTCGCCGTCGAGGACGGGGTCGTCGTCGCCCGCTGCGCCGTACAGGACATGGGGACGGGCTCGCGGACCGTGCTGCGCCGGGCCGTCGCCGAGGGGCTCGGCCTGCCGGAGGAGCGGGTACGCGCCGAGGTCGGCCACAGCGACACCGTGCACGGCCCCACCTCCGGCGGCAGCCGCACCACCCCCTCCCTCGTACCCGCCGCCGCGGACGCCGCCACCCGGCTGCGCGACGCGCTCGGCGGCGGTGACCTCGCCGCCAAGCTGGACATGGCGGACGGCGTGAGGGTCACCGGCCGGCGCCCCCGCGACCGGCGGGGCTTCGTGACCCCCTTCACCATGGGGGGCGTGGCGATCGGCCGCGGCTTCACCGGATCGGTGCAGGTCGCCGAGGTCGAGGTGGACACGCGGCTCGGCCGGATCCGCCCGCTGCGCGTGTGGAGCGGCATCTCCGCGGGCCGCATCCACGAGGACCGGCTCGCCCGCAGCCAGTGCGAGGGAGCCGTCATCCAGGGCGTCGGCTACGCGCTGTTCGAGGAGCGCCGTGTCGACCCGGTGACCGGGCGGGTGCTGACGGACAACCTGGAGGACTACCGCATCCCCGGCATCGGCGACACCCCCGAGATCACCGTCCACTTCCATCAGGAGGGCTTCGAGCACGTGCCCGGCGGCGGTGTCGGCCTCGGCGAGATCGCCACCCTGCCCACCGCGGCGTGCCTGGCCAACGCGGTCCACGACGCGACCGGCTGGCGCCCGTACGACATGCCCATCCGCCCCGACCGTCTCCTGGAAGGACTGGGTACGTGAGCACCGAGCCCGCCCTCACCGACCTCTCGGCCGCCGTCCTGGCGCGCGGCGGAGAGCTGCGCGCCGGTGGCACCGACACCACCGCCCGGCAGCGCAGCGGCGTCTCCCCCGGCCCGTTCACCGACCTCGGCGGCGCCGTCCACCTCCGGGGCTGTACGCCGCTGCCCGGCGGCGGGCTGCGGATCGGCGCCCTGACCACCCTCGCCGCGCTGGCCGCCGATCCGCAGGTACGCGCCGGCTGGCCGGCCCTCGCGGCGTCGGCCGGGACCGCGGCGACCCCGCAGGTCCGCGCCGCCGGCACTCTGGGCGGCAACCTGCTGCAGCGCAACCGCTGTTGGTACTACCGCAATCCGCACGTCAGCTGCTTCCAGAAGGGCGGCACCGGCTGCCCCGCGCGCGAGGGCGACCACCACTTCGGGGTGGTCAGCGGCGACGGCCCGTGCATCACCCCGCACCCGTCCACCCTCGCGATGGCCCTGCTCACCTACGACGCCGCGGCCGAGATCCACGGCGAATCCCCGCGCAGCGTCGCCGACTTGTACGGAGACGGCGACGGTCTCTACCGCACCGACCACCTGCTGGCGCGGGACCGCATCCTCACCGCGGTCAGGCTGCCGGCACCCCTGCCCGGCGAACGCGCCGCCTGCCACCGGGCCACCAGCCGGGCCCACGCCGAGTGGCCGCTGGTCGAGGCCACCGCCCGCCTCGCGCTCGACGGCGCCACCATCACGCACGCCGCCGTCGCGGCGGGCGGGGTGGCGCGGGTCCCGCTGCGGCTGACGGAGGTGGAGGGCGCCCTGATCGGCCGCGAGGCCACCCCCGGGCTCCTCGCCGCGGCGGCCGCGACGGTACTCGCCCGCTGCCGGCCGTTGCCGCAGACCGGGTACAAGGCCACGCTGTTCCGGGACACGGTCCTGGAGGCCCTGGAACAGGCCGCGGGGCTGGGTGCACCCGCTCCGAGCGACCGATGAGCGGGTGCAGTGTCTGACATACGGACATTTTTCGTCCGAATGGCGGGTATTGGCCTCCGGGGTTACCGTCGGTTGACGATCGCTCCAGTCGCGCACGACCGGAAGTCCGATCTCCTGGACTGGGTCCGCACCAACCGCGAGCACGTGGTGCGGCACGGTCTGGTGGCCACCCGGTCGACGGCCTGGCTGCTCAGACGGGAACTCGGGCTGACCGTGCGGGCGGTGGAGTCCGGGCCGCACGGAGGCGACCAGCAGATCGGCTCGATGGTGATCGGGGGCGAGGTGACCTCGCTCGTGTTCTTCTGGGATCCCCTGTGGGCCGCCCCGCACGTGCACGATGTCCTGGCGCTGGTCCGGGTCGCCGTCCTGCACGACATCCCCGTCGCACTGAACCCGGCGAGCGCCCAGGCCATGTCCCTGGACGGGTTCACCCTGGAGCACGCGGCGACCGGCGCACTCTAGGCCGCGCCATTCGGATCATGTCGGGCCCGGGAAAGGCTGGGCGGGACCGGCCCCGCGCGGCCTTCAGGTGCCGCGGGTTCGACCAGGAGGATCCGGTTGTGCTCGCGGTCGACCGTCACGATGCGTACGGACACCTCCTGACCATCGCGGAAGACTTCGGCGGAGGCAACCGGCTCGGTGAACCGAAGGAGTTGCACGAAGCAGTCGTCGAGGTCCACGAAGGTTCCGACGGACCTGATCGTCACGATGCCCCCGCCGACGATCTGACCGGGGCGGAATCGAGGCAGCAGGGCTTCGTGCTCGGCCCACTCGGCGAGCACGACCGCCACCTGCCGGTGTCCGTCGTCGTGCCACACGACCTCGCCGGTGACGCGCTCCCCCACGGCCGGCAGCTCCATGCACGTGGGCATCCTGGGCACCTTGGCCAGGCCCACGGCGGCGGGGCACCCGTCGATGGAGAGGAACACGCCGAAGGGCCGACGGGCGACGACCTCGCCGGTGATGCGTGCACCGACGGGGAGAACGCGGATGGTCTCGGCCCAGGCCGCGGCAGCGTCGGGCCTGCGCCTGCCGTTCTCGCCCGGCGAGGGATGCTCGCTCATCTGCCCTGAACCGCGGGGGGCATGCCGGGCGGCAAGAGTGCGGGGGCGATTTCCATGACCCCGTCCGCGAAGGACCGTACGCGCAGGTCGCCGTCGTCGCGCGTGCGCCACACCAGCCCGTGCTCGATCTGCGGGCCGTCGACGACCCGGGCGAAGCCGATGTCCGGCCGCCGGTAGAGCACCAGGAGTTGCCCGTCGCCCGGCACGACGGCGCGCCCGGCGGCGACCAGCGCCAGCGCCTCGGCATACGTGGTGCACGGCTCGGCGTGCCTGCCGACCGGCAGGCCGCCGGGCGTCCACCGCGGCAGGTGGAAGTCGGTCCAGTAGTCGGGGAGGGTATCGGGCACGCCGATGAAGGTCTCCCCTTCGAGGTCCTCGATCGACATCGCATCACTCCCCGCGAAGCGGTGACCCGAGGCCAGGCAGAGGTACCGGGCTCCGCGCGTGACCACCGCGCCGACCGTCAGGTCCGGCTCGTCGACGGGCAGGGCCATCAGCAGCAGGTCGGCGGTGCCGTCGCGCAACTGCGTCGCGTGGTGGTGCAGGTGCGTCTCGACGACGCGGATGCCGCACTGCGGGTGCCGCTGCTCGAAGACCTCACGCGCGGCGGACACGATCCGGCCGGCCTGCGTGCCCATGAACCCCACCGTCAGCGTGCCCGTGATGCCGCGCCCGGCGAGCTCCGCGCGGTCGATCGCGCGCCTGATCCCCTCGTACAGGGGCAGCAGGTCGTCCCTCAGGACGCGCCCCACCCGGGTCAATGCGACATGGCGGGAGGTGCGTTCGAACAGCGTCACACCGATGCGGCGCTCGATCTTCTTGACCGTCTTGCTGACCAGCCCGGTCGTCACGTGCAGGCGCTCGGCCGTGCGGCCGAAATGCAGTTCCTCGGAGAGAGTCAGGAACATCTCCATTTCCGCACGTTCCATCGTCCGCCCACTCCCCCTGGTACCTGCACCGCTGTAGATGATCATGCCCCACCGTTGAACCGGGCTCAACGAATTGCCGCCCCCGCCGAATTCCTTGAGCCCGGGTCAACGCCCCGCGAGATGACGGAGGCCGACATCCGGCAGACGGTCGAGGACTTCGCCGCGGCCGCCCGCAACGCCGTCGAGGCGGGTTTCGACGGCGTCGAGCTGCACTGCGGCTCTCGCCCGGCATCACCGTCAGCGGCATGGAAGGCACCGAGAGCGACACCACCGGATCCTGGCCGTGTCGTACGGGGTGGCGCATCGTCACGTCCTACTCGGACGGGTCCCAGGCCCAGAGCAGGTCGAGCGGACGCGGCGACCACGGCACGGAAGGCGGTCGATCGTTCGTCGATCAGCCGCAGCAGATGGGGAAGTCCAGAGTCTTTTCCACTTCGGCTGTCTATCACCGTGCTCCGCCATCCGGAGAGCGATTTTCACAGCCGGCCCGACCGTGGCACCACACGGCGCCACCTAAGTGCCACCTGGCTCCATTCGGTGGCACTCCGCACCCCGCGGAGCCGCATGAGTGCGCATGGCGCCACAGCGAATCGAGGCAGGATCTCCTCGTTTACGCAGGTAGAGAGCCTGCAGGCAAGGTCGACGCACACACGCACACCTGACAGGCTTGCACATGGCGCCAGAGTGGTGTCACCATGGCGTCATGGACCTCACCCCGTATGTCGACACTCTTCGCCGCGAACTCGCGGTGGCCGCCGAGGCCGGAGGCGACGAAGCCCGCGAGCTGGCCGAGAGGCTCACCGCTCCCCTGGAGTCGGCGACCCGGCTGACCATGCTCAACGTGCTCTCCGCCGCGATGGCCGAGGTCACCCGCGAGCTCGCCCCCGGATCGGTCGACGTACGGCTGCGCGGCCTCGACCCCGACTTCGTGGTGACCCTGCCGCCCACCGACGGCGGCGCCCCCGTGGAGCCGGCCACACCCGTCGAACCCTTCACGGCGCCGGCCCCGGCCGACGGCGACGAGGGGGGCACCGCCCGCGTCAATCTGCGCCTGCCGGCCCACCTCAAGGCACGCGCCGAGGAGGCCGCGAGCCGCGAGGGCCTGTCGGTCAACGCGTGGCTGGTGCGGGCCGTATCGGCCGCCGTTGACGGCGGCACCCGGCCGCGCCCGACGGAGAAGGCCCAGAGCCTCGGGCAGAGCTTCACGGGCTGGGTGCGCTAGCCGCGCGTCGCCCGCACCACTTCACCCACACCACGTCCCACCAGCGGGGACGCCTTGAAGACCCAAGAGGACGGGACAGCCATGCCTTCTTTCGACACTCCCGAACCGATCTCGGTCACCGCTCGCGTGGAGGCCGGTGCCATCCAGTTCACCGCGGGCGAGCGCCTGGACACCGTCGTCGAAGTGCGGCCGCGCGACCCGAAGCGGGACCTGGACGTGCGGGCGGCCGACCAGACGGAGGTCACGTACGCGAGCGGCGTACTGACCGTCAGGACGCCCAAGTCCAATCTGTTCGGCCTCGGCCGCACCGGCACCGTCGACGTGACGGTCGAACTGCCCGCGGGCTCGCGCATCGACATGACCGGCGCCTGGGCCCAGGTACTCGGCGAGGGACGGCTCGGCGAGGTCCACGTGAAGACCTCGTCCGGCGACGTCCGCCTCGACACCACCGGCCCGCTGAATCTGACCGCATCGCACGGCTCGATCACCGTGGACCGGGTCGAGGGCGCGGCCGAGATCACGACCAGCTCCGGAAGCCTGCGCGTCGGCCTCGTCGACGGCCCCGCCGTCCTGAAGAACTCGCACGGCAGCACGACCATCGGGGCTGCGACCGGCGAATTGCGGGTGAGCGGCGCCAACGGTGACATCGAGATCCGGCGCGCGGAGGACTCGGTCACCGCCACCACCGCGCACGGCACCCTGCGTGTGGGTGAAGTGGCACGCGGCACCGTCCAGTTGGAGACCTCCTACGGCGCCATCGAGGTCGGCGTCCGCGAGGGCACGGCCGCCTGGCTCGACGTCAGCTCGGGCTCCGGTCAGGTACGCAACACGCTCACCGCGTCAGAGGCGCCGGAGTCCTCCGAGGACACCGTCAAGGTCCGCGCCCGTACCCGGCACGGCAACATCGACGTCCGCCGCGCCAAGGCCTGACCCCAGAACAACCGGAAAACCCCGAAGAACCAGTCCCGATCACCCGCTCCTCCCCCACCACTTCAGCCTTCGATCGGAGGGCCCCATGCCTTCGTTTGTCATGCCCACATCCACTCGCGATGAGGGCGGCCCGTCGCCGGTCGCCGTCTCCGCCGTCGGTCTGCGCAAGTCCTACGGCGACAAAGTCGTGCTCGATGGCGTCGACCTGCGCATTCCGGCCGGGTCCGTGTTCGCGCTGCTCGGCCCGAACGGCGCCGGCAAGACCACCGTCGTGAAGATCCTGTCCACGCTGATCGCCGTCGACGACGGGCGGGCCCAGGTCGCGGGACACGACCTCGCCACGTCGCCGGAGGGGGTCCGTGCCGCGATCGGTGTCACGGGCCAGTTCTCCGCGGTCGACGGCCTGATCACCGGCGAGGAGAACATGCTCCTCATGGCGGACCTCCACCACCTCTCCCGCAGCGAGGGCCGCCGGGTCACCACCGAACTCCTCGAACGCTTCGACCTCGTCGAAGCCGCCAAGAAGCCCGCCTCCACCTACTCCGGCGGCATGAAGCGCCGACTCGACATCGCCATGACCCTCGTCGGCAGCCCGCGAATCATCTTCCTCGACGAGCCGACCACCGGCCTCGACCCCCGCTCCCGCCACAACATGTGGCAGATCATCCGCGAGCTGGTCACCACCGGCGTCACCGTCTTCCTCACCACCCAGTACCTCGAAGAAGCCGACGAACTCGCCGACCGCATCGCCGTCCTCAACAACGGCAAGATCGCCGCCCAGGGCACCGCCGACGAACTCAAGCGCCTCATCCCCGGCGGCCACATCCGCCTCCGCTTCACCCACCCGGCCGACTACCGCAACGCCACCCACACCCTGCACGACGCCTCCCGCAACGACGAAGCCCTCACCCTCCAAATCCCCAGCGACGGCAGCCAGCGCGACCTGCGCACCATCCTCGACCGGCTCGACACCACCGGCATCGAAGCCGACGAACTCACCGTCCACACCCCCGACCTCGACGACGTGTTCTTCGCCCTCACCGGCACCACCACCGTCCCCACCCAGAACAACCAGCCCAAGGAGGCTGCCCGATGAGCTCCCTCTCCCTGGCCGTCCGTGACGCGTCCACGATGCTGCGGCGGAATCTGCTGCACGCGCGCCGCTACCCGTCCCTGACACTGAATCTGCTGCTCACGCCGGTCATGCTGCTGCTGCTCTTCGTCTACATCTTCGGCGACGTGATGAGCGCCGGTATCGGGGAAAGCGGGGCGGACCGGTCCGATTACCTCGCTTATCTCGTCCCGGGCATCCTGATGCTGACCATCGGCGGCACCACGATCGGCAGCGCGGTATCCGTCTCCACGGACATGAACGAGGGCATCATCGCCCGCTTCCGCACGATGGCGATCCACCGCGGGTCGGTGCTCATCGGACACGTCGTCGGCAGCGTGCTGCAGTGCGTGATGAGCGTGATCCTGGTCGGGGCCGTGGCGGTGGCCATCGGGTTCCGCGCCACCGCTGCCACCGCCCTGGAGTGGGTCCTGGCGGTGGGACTGCTGGCGCTCGTCTCGCTGGCGCTCACCTGGATCGCCGTCGGGATGGGCCTGACCAGCCCGAACGCCGAGGCAGCGAGCAACAACGCCCTGCCGCTGATGGTCCTGCCGCTCCTCTCCAGCGCCTTCGTTCCGGTCGAAGCGATGCCGGGCTGGTTCCAGCCGATCGCCGAGTACCAGCCCTTCACCCCGGCCATCGAAACCCTCCGGGGCCTGCTGCTCGGCAGCGAGATCGGCCACAACGGCTGGCTCGCCGCCGCCTGGTGCCTGGGTCTCGCCCTGCTCGGCTACCTCTGGTCCAAGTCGCTGTTCAACCGCGACCCGAAGTAGCCGGAGACCGACGGCGGACAGGGTGGAAAGCCGACCGGGACGTACCCTGGACGTCATGCCTTCCGAAGTGGTGCGGGCCTACCGGCTGGACCGAGTCGTCCTGGCGAGCGGTGTCGTCCTGGTCGCCGACTGCGCGCTGCGGAGCTTGGGCGCCGACCCTGACACGTCCTGGAGGACGGTGCTCGGCTGGGGACTGGCGCTCATCGGGTGGCTGGTCCTCGGCTTCCGCTTCTCCCACCCGGTAGCGGTCGGCGTGGTGGGTCTCGTAGCGGCCGTCGGGTACTACCTGATCGGCGAAGCCGACGGTCCCTCGCCGCTGATCGTGTTCATGGTGGCCCTGTACACCCTCGCCCGCGTCGGGCGACTGGCCGTGGTGGCCTCGCTCGCTGCCGTCGTCATGCTGATCCTCGGCTACGGCGAGTTCATCGACGTCGGCGACCAGCGCAAGGTCGACGACATGTCGATCGCCCTGCTCGCCGGCTGGTTCCTCAGCGTGATCGCTTTCGGCCACGCCATGCTCGTACGCCAGGCCTACCAGGCCGAGGCCGAGCAACGTGCCCTGGCCGCCGAGCGCGAGCGGGACGCCCGCGCGCTTCAGGCCGCCACCGAAGAGCGCCTGCGCATCGCCCGCGAACTGCACGACGTACTGGGCCACAACATCTCCCTCATGAACATCCAGGCCGCCGCAGCCCTGCACCGCAGCGCCAAGCGTCCCGGCGAGACCGCCGAACTCACCACGGCGCTGGAGTTCGTACGCGACGCCAGCCGGGACGCCCTGCGCGAAGTGCGCGCCACGCTCGGGGTCCTGCGCCAGGTGGACGACACGGCGCCCACCACGCCCGCGGCAGGCCTCGAGCGGCTCGGCGAACTCGTCGACCGGGCCGCCACCACGGGCCTGCGGGTCAGCCTCGAAGTCAGCGGAGACCCGATCCCCGTGTCCCCCCAGATATCACTGGCCGCCTACCGCATCGTTCAGGAGTCCCTCACCAACATCGCCCGCCATGCGGAGGCGGCCGGCGCCCGCATCGACCTCGACTACGGCCCGTACGAACTGCGCGTCCGCATCGACGACGACGGTCGGGGCACACCGGACACCGCGGGCGGCAGCGGCATCGCCGGAATGACCGAGCGCGCCCGCGCCCTCGGCGGCGAACTGACCGCGGCCAAAACCGAGTCGGGCTTCCGCGTCACGGCCCGTCTCCCCCTCGGCTCCGGTGACGCCGTGCCCGCACGTGAGGCCGTGGCCGCGGCGGGCTCCCCGAAGGCGAGCTGACGGCGAGGGCCTAGGCTGGAGCCATGATCGCGCGTATCAGAGTGCTGCTCGCCGATGACCAGAGGCTGGTTCGGGCCGGGTTCAGGTCGATCCTCGAGGACGAGGACGACATAGAGGTCGTGGGCGAGGCGCAGAACGGCACGGAAGCGGTCGCCCTCGCCCGCGAACTTCGGCCCGACATCGTCCTCATGGACGTACGGATGCCCGAAGAGGACGGCATAGCCGCGACCCGGCGGATCGTCGGCGACAAGGAACTCGCCGAGGTACGGGTCCTCATCCTCACCACCTTCGACATCGACGACTACGTCTACGACGCCCTGCGCGCGGGCGCCTCGGGCTTCCTCGTCAAGGACACCGAGCCGATGGAACTGCTCCACGGCATCCGGGTCTGCGCCCGGGGCGACGCACTGATCGCGCCCACCGTGACGCGCCGTCTGATCGCCGAGTTCGCCTCGCGGGTCAAGGTGCCCGACCCCAGCCCCCGCTTGAAGGCCCTGACCGAGCGCGAGCGTGAGGTGATGGGCCTGGTCGGTCTCGGCCTCAACAACGACGAGATCGCCCAGCGGCTCGTACTGAGCCCCTCCACCGCCAAGACCCACGTCAGCCGGATCATGACCAAACTGGACGTCCACGACCGCGCCCAGCTCGTCGTCCTCGCGTACGAGTCCGGCATGATCACCCCGGGCTGGCTCAGCTGACCCCCTGCCCGCAACTCCGGGAGTACTCCCCGGCTGCGGGCCACAACCCGTGGGGTAGCCGCGGTGTCGCCCGACGGCCGACGCGGCGAGGGGGGCCTCGCGGCGACATTGGGGGCGTGGAAATGAACCCCCGAACGCCGAAACGCCGAACCCCGAACCCCGATGCCCGAACCCCGATGCCCGATCCCCGATATCCCCGCCATCCCCGAACCGTCCGCCGGTCTCGGTGCCCCGCGACCGGCGGATGCCCTCCTCCACCGCCGCCCTGCCGCCCGGGCCTTGCGGTGAGGTGACCCCACGACGGACCTGCCGGCCGCAGCGGCCTGGCCTTGCGTCTCTCTGAAACCTCCCTGCCGCTCGCGCTGCCCTCCATGCCCGGCGTTGCCGTTCGCAGCTGACGTGCGCCCGGAGCCCGGCGCGGCCGTGCATCCGCACGTCATTGACAGATACAGATTCCAGGAATCGAGATCATGACCCTTACCGACAGGCTCTCATCGGATGCCTCCGGACCGGAATCCGGCCGTCCACAGCCTGAAGCCGGCGCCTTCGCCCGCATCGCCGCCTTAGCCCACCGCCGCCGTCGGTTCGCGCTGCTGCTGTGGGTTGCGCTGATGGTCGGAATCTGGACCGCCGCCTCGGCGCTGGGCAACGACTACCGCCAGGACTTCTCCCTCCCCGGCACGCAATCCCAGGCCGCCGCCGACCTCTTGTCCGAGCACGGCGCTGCCCGCGCCGGTGACACCGTACAGATCGTCCTCCGGGACCGGGGCGGGCTGAACGACCCGGAGGTGCGGCAGCGCGTCGGGGAGATGCTCACCGAAGTCGCCGAGCAGTCGCACGTCCAGTCGGTACGCAGTGTGTACGAAGATGCCGCCGCCGTCG
Organism: Streptomyces sp. NBC_01351; assembly: GCF_036237315.1. GTDB lineage: Bacteria > Actinomycetota > Actinomycetes > Streptomycetales > Streptomycetaceae > Streptomyces. The sequence continues at coordinate 276,008 of NZ_CP108356.1, forward strand.
CACCCGACGGCACCGTCGGCTATGCCACGGTCACGCTGGACCTTCCCTCCAAGGAGATCCCGAAGGAGGACGCCCGGCGACTCCTGGACACGGCGCAGCAGGCGGCGGGCGACGGCCTTGAGGTCGAACTGGGCGGTCAGGCGGCCCGGTTACTCGCCAAGGGAGGCGGCGGCGCGGCCGAGGGCGCGGGCATTCTCGCGGCCCTGGTCATCCTGGTCTTCATGTTCGGCACCATCATCGCCGCGGGTCTGCCGATCATCACCGCCGTCTTCGCGGTGGGTTCGACGCTGGGCGCCATCATCCTGGCCTCGCACGTGTTCACCATCGCCGACTACACGCCGTACGTGATGATGCTGGTCGGCCTCGGCGTCGGGATCGACTACGCGCTGCTGATCTTCGCCCGCTACCGCGCGGAACTGGTCAAGGGCGAGGACTCCGAGCGGGCGACCGTCGTGGCGTTCGATGTCGCGGGCCGCTCGGTCTTCTTCGCGGGGTGCACCGTCATCGTCGCCCTGCTCGGCCTGGTCGCGCTCGGCCTCGGCTCGCTCCAGGGCATGGCCCTGTCGGTGGCGCTGACGGTCCTGGTGACGATGGCGGCCTCGCTCACCCTGCTGCCCGCACTGCTCGGCGTCTTCGGCCCGCGCTTCGCCCGTCAGTTCACCGCCCGCGCCGCCGAGCGGCATGCGAAGGGCAAGGCCCCCGAGGGCACGGTCTGGCGCAACCTCGCCGCCAAGGTGCAGCGGCGGCCGCTCGCCGCGATGCTCATCGCCGGGGTCACGCTCGGCGCCCTGTGCCTGCCTGCCTTCGGCATGCGGCTCGGCTTCGCCGACGCGGGCAGCGACGCACCCACCACCACCAGCCGCAAGGCGTTCGACATGCTCACCGAGGGCTTCGGACCGGGCTTCAACGGCCCGCTGATCGTCGTGGTCGACGACCGCAAGGGCGGCAACGCAGAGCAGGCCGGCGCGGCCGCTGCCCGGGCCCTGAAGGAGATCCCCGGCGTCGAGGCCGTGTCCCCGCCGATCCCGACCCGGCACCCTGGTGTCGCCACCATGATCGCCTTCCCGACCACGTCGCCGCAGGACAAGGGCACGTCACGGCTGCTGGCCGACCTGCGGGACGACGTCCTGCCGGAGGTGACGCGGCAGAGCGGTGCCGAGTACCTGGTCGGCGGCGGAACCGCGGTCGCCGAGGACTACTCGGAGAAGGTCGCGGAGCGGATGCCGCTCTTCATGGCGATCGTCGTGGGCGTCTCGCTCATCCTGCTGATGATGGTGTTCCGTTCGGTGCTGGTCCCGCTCAAGGCCGCGATCCTGAACCTGCTGAGCATCGGCGCCGCGCTGGGTGCGATCACCCTGGTCTTCCAGGAAGGCTGGTTCGGTGTGGAGCCGGGCCCGATCGAGGCGTTCCTGCCGGTGATGATCTTCGCGGTGGTCTTCGGTCTCTCGATGGATTACGAGATCTTCCTGGTCTCCCGCATCCACGAGGAATGGATCAAGACCAAGGACCACGCCCTGTCGGTCCGTGAGGGCCTCGGCCACACCGGCTCGGTGATCAGCGCGGCCGGCGCGATCATGGTCGCGGTCTTCGGAGCCTTCATGCTCAGCGACGAACGACTGCTCCAGCAGACCGGCTTCGGCATGGCGGTGGCCATCTTCGTGGACGCGGTCGTCATCCGTCTGCTGATCGTGCCCGCGGCCATGCAGCTGATGGGCCGCTGGACCTGGTGGATGCCCGCCCCGCTGGCCCGCATCCTGCCGAAGGTGAGCCTGGAGAAGAGCTGACCCGGGAGCGACGCGGCTGCGACGCGGAGCGACTGGTGGCCGGGCTGGATGCCCGGCCACTTGTCCGCGTCCCGAGCCCGGAGCCTAGGGTGGTGGCCCGGAGAGTCCGCGCGGCCGGGAGACGGCAACGGACCGCCTTCCTACAGGAGTCACCCATGACGCACTCGCTCGACGGCCTCGTCTTCGTCCCCGTGGCCGACCAGGCACCCGGCCAGGTCGGACGACAGACCCGCTTCGAGTACCACGAGCAGGACGGCCGCATCTGGGCCGACTACTCCGGCGGGGACGTGGTCAAGGGTTTCCTGGTCGGCACCCGGGCGGACGACACCGTCGATTTCCGCTACGTCCAGCTCCGCCACGACGGCACGACCGCCTCCGGGCATTGCGTCTCCCTGGTGACGAAGCTCCCCGACGGCCGCCTCCGGCTGGAAGAGACGTGGGTGTGGGAGTCCCAGGAAGGCAGCGGGACCAGCGCCGTCGAACAGCCACTGGACTGAGACGGCAGAGGCCCCACACGCCGACCGCGCGGCAGCGACCTTCAGAACCGGGCCAGAGCATCGTTGCGGGTTCCCGACACGGCTCCGCCGTCCAGCTTCCACTCGCCCACGTCGTCGGCGAACCCGCTGTTCGGGGTGAACTGCACAGTGGCCGGCTTGGACCCGTCGGGCAGTTCGAAGGTGAGGTAGCCGAGTGCGGTGTTGCCGGGCGTGATGGTCAGCGACACGGGCAACCGCGGCCCTGCCGTGGTCTTCGCCACGACGTCCGCGTCGAACTGCTGCCCCTCGGTGTCGATGAGGGTGGCGCCGTTCACCGGGCTGTCCTTGTACGGGACCGTTCCGGAATTCTTGAGCCGGAACTGGACCGAGACGTAGCGGTTCCCCGGATCGGGCTCGAAGAACTCCTGGGCCGATGCGGCCGGGTCGACCACCTTCAGGACGGTGACGTCGACCTTCTCGCCCCTCTGGCCGTTGAGGGTGACGGTCGTCCCCAGGGGGACGGGCTCAAAGGGCGCTGCGGAGGGCGCTGCGGACGCCTGCGCGCCCATTCCGCCCGCGACGAGCGCGAGTGCTGCCAAGAGCGAGGCCGGTACACGGCGCATTGCTCCTCCCGGTGGGCTCGTCCCCGAGGTCCCGTGGCTGCAGCCGACATCCACGATCCTCCCCGGAGGGCCGCCCCGCCAGTCCGTGCACCGGGACGCCGCCCGAGAGGCCGCCCGAGAGGCCGAAAAATCATCGGCCGGCGATGTCGAGAACCCGTGGCCCGCTCCGTCCCTGCTGTGAACGCGACCACAATGGTTCGCACCAGCACCGAGGAGAAGAGCAATGCCCAAGTACTTGCTGCTCAAGCACTACCGTGGCGCCCCGACCGCGGTCAATGACGTACCGATGGACCAGTGGACGCCGGAGGAGATCTCGGACCACGTCCAGTACATGCACGATTTCGCGGCCCGGCTCGAGGAGACCGGCGAGTTCGTCGACGGGCAGGCGCTCGCCCCCGGGGGGACGTTCGTCCGGTACGACGGCGAGGGGCGCCCGCCGGTCACCGACGGCCCGTTCGCCGAGACCAAGGACCTCATCGCCGGCTGGATGGTGATCGACGTCGACAGCTACGAGCGCGCCGTCGAGCTGGCCGGGGAGCTGTCGGCCGCCCCCGGGGCGGGCGGCAAGCCGATCCACGAGTGGCTGGAGCTGCGCCCCTTCCTGGCCGCGCCGCCGACCATCACGGAGTGAGCTCCGCACTGGACGAGATCCTGCTCCGCAGCCTCACTCCCAGCGTGCTCGGAATCCTCGTCCGCCGCGGAGCCGATTTCGCGGCGGCCGAGGACGCCGTGCAGGACGCGCTGGTCGAGGCGGTCCGCGTCTGGCCGGCCGATCCTCCACGGGATCCGAAGGGCTGGCTGGTCACCGTGGCCTGGCGCCGGTTCCTCGACGCGACCCGGGCGGACTCGGCCCGGCGCCGGCGTGAAGACCTCGTCGGCGAGGAGCCGGAGCGCGGGCCCGCGCCCGCGGTGGACGACACGCTCCAGCTGTACTTCCTGTGCGCCCACCCGTCGCTGACGCCGTCCTCCGCGGTCGCGCTCACGCTGCGCGCCGTCGGCGGGCTGACCACCCGCCAGATCGCCCGGGCCTACCTGGTGCCCGAGGCGACGATGGCGCAGCGGATCAGCCGGGCCAAACGTACGGTCTCGGGCGTACAGTTCGACCGGACCGGCGATGTCGCCACGGTGCTGCGCGTCCTCTACCTGGTCTTCAACGAGGGCTACTCCGGCGACGTCGACCTCGCCGCGGAGGCGATCCGGCTCACGCGACAGCTCGCGGCGACGATCGACCACCCCGAGGTGGCGGGGCTGCTCGCCCTCATGCTGCTGCACCACGCCCGGCGCGCCACCCGGACCGCGGCCGACGGAAGCCTGGTGCCGCTGGCCGAGCAGGAACGCGGCCGGTGGGACACCGGGGCGATCGCCGAGGGCGTCCGGATCCTGCAGGCGGCGCTGGCCCGCGACCGGCTGGGCGAGTTCCAGGCCCAGGCCGCCATCGCGGCGCTCCACGCGGACGCGCCCACCGCCGAGGAGACCGACTGGGTGCAGATCGTCGAGTGGTACGACGAGCTCGTGCGCCTGACCGACAGCCCGGTCGTACGGCTCAACCGCGCGGTGGCCGTCGGCGAGGCCGACGGCCCGCGCGCCGGCCTGGCGGCGCTCGCGGCGCTGGACGAGTCGCTGCCGCGCCACACCGCGGTGGCGGCGTACCTCCACGAGCGCGACGGCGACTTGGCGACGGCGGCACGGCTGTACGTGGAGGCGGCCCGGAAGGCACCGAACCTCGCCGAGCGCGACCATCTGACGCGTCAGGCCGCCCGGCTCAACGCCCGCGGGCGCCGCTGACGGTCGTGCTCGCGTCGGCCTCGCGTCGGCGCGGCGCATCACGGTGCACTGCCGACCGGGCCGGCGGGTGGCGGAGGGCGGGGCGAGGGCGGCCATACGGGTAGGAGGCGGCCCCGGTGACCGGCGCCGGGGCCGCTCGGCTCGCTCGTCTGTCCACCATGAGCAGCATGTTTGCGAAACTCACGGCCGCCTCCGGTCCGAGCCGCCTCCTCCGGGCCCTGCGCCGTACCCAGGGCGGTTTCGTCGTACTGGCCGTGCTGGTGGGCGTGGGCGCGGGGCTGGGGGCGGTGGGTTTCCGGTGGCTGATCGAAGGCGTCACCCGGGTGCTGTCCGGTTATCCGGACTACTCCGCCGTGGCCGGCGAGCCCAACCCCCTGGTGCCTTGGCTGGGCCCGTACTTCGTGCTCCTCGCGCCCGTGGTGGCGGGCGCCCTGTACGGGCCTTTGGTGTACAGGTACGCGCGGGAGGCCCGTGGCCACGGCGTTCCGGAGGTCATGTTCGCCGTCGCCCGGCTGGGTGGCCGGATCCCCCCTCGGGTCGCCGTGGTGAAGTCGCTCGCGTCCGCGCTGTGCATCGGGGGCGGCGGTTCGGTGGGCCGGGAGGGGCCGATCGTCCAGATCGGATCGGCGCTCGGGTCGAGCCTGGGCGTGCTGGTGCGGGTGGGCGAGGACCGGTTGAGGGTGCTGGTCGCGTGCGGGGCGGCGGGTGGCATCGCGGCGACGTTCAACGCGCCGCTGGCAGGGGTCTTCTTCGCGATGGAACTGATCCTGCGGGACTTCACCGCGCCGCGCTTCGGCATGGTGGTGCTGTCGTCCGTGACGGCCAGTGTGATCGCACGATCCATCCTGGGCGACGAGACCTTCCTCCAGCTGCCCGAGGTGGAGGTCGAACACCTCGCCTCGTACGTGTTCTTCGTCCTCCTCGGCGCGCTGGCCGGCGCGGTCGGGGTGCTGTTCACCAAGGTGCTGTACCTGGTGGAGGACGCGTGCGACACGGTGTGGCGGGGGCCCGAGTGGCTGCGTCCCGCCGTGGGCGGTGTGCTCCTCGGGGCGTTCCTGCTGGCTCTTCCGCAGATGTACGGGGTGGGCTATCCGGTCCTGGAGAAGGGCGTGAGCGGCGGGTACGCGGTCGGCTTCCTGCTCGTGCTGCTGATCGGGAAGATCCTGGCCTGCAGCCTGACGATCGGCATCGGCGGGTCGGGCGGGGTGTTCGCGCCGACCTTGTTCGTGGGGGCGATGCTGGGCAGTGCCGTCGGGCAGAGCCTCCATCACCTGGCGCCGGGTGTGACCGGGTCGCCCACCGCGTACGCGATCATCGCGATGGGCTCCGTGTTCGCCGGCGCCGCGCGCGCTCCCATCACCGCGGTGCTGATCATGTACGAGCTCACCGGCGATTACGGGATCATCCTGCCGCTGATGGCGGCCATCGCCGTGGCCACCGGGGTGAGCCGGGCCCTGAGCGACGAGACGGTCTACACCGCGAAACTGCTGCGCAGAGGAGTGGACTTGGACCTCACCGGGCCGGCCGCGATCAGCGTCACGTCGGTGATGACGGCTCCGCCCGCCGTGCTGGAGCCTGGAACGCCACTGCAGGAGGCGGCCGGTCTTCTCCTGGCCACGGGCAGCGGGTGCCTGCCGGTGGTCTCCGGCACCGGCGGCTATCAGGGCACGGTGAGCTCGGTGGTCGCGGCGGAGGCGCTCGCCGCGGGGACGCCCACGGACGAGCCCGTGGCCACGGTGCTCGACATGCCGAAGGGGGTGCGCGAGGAGGAGAGTCTGCAGGAGGCCCTGGCGCGGTTCGCCGCGTACGAGGGGGACGGGCTTCCCGTACTGGACGCGGAAGGGCGGCAGTTGGTCGGCTGGCTCTCGCACCGCACCGTGCTTTCGGCGGTGAGCGCGCCGGCCGGGCCCGGGGGCGGGCCCGGCTCCTGACGTGTGCCGTCGAACTACCCGGCGGATCAGCCGAGGTGGTCCGCGACGAGTTCGGCGAACGCCTCCGGTGTGAGGACCGTGACGCCCAGGTCAGCCGCCTTGAGGGCCTTGGAGCTCGGCTTGCCGCTCGGGGACGGCGCGCAGACCAGGTAGGTCGTCTTGGAGTTGACGCTGCTGCCCGCCTTGCCGCCGGCCTTCTCGATCAGGGTGTTCATCTCGGAGCGCCCCAGGTTCTCCAGGGGACCGCTCATCTTGCCGGTGACGACGACCGTCGCGTCCGCGAGCGGGCCGTCGCCGGTCGCCTTCGGCTCCTGCGGTTCCGTCATGTTGACCCCGGCCTCGACCAGTTTGTCGATGACCTGGGCCAAGAGGGCGACCTGCTCGACGATGACCGGTGCCTTCTCCTCACCTATGCCATCGACCTCCTTCATCAGCGCCGTGTCGGCTTGGCGGATCGCGTCCATGGTGCCGAAGTGCGCGGCTATGCGGCGGGACATGCTGCGGCCGGTGCCGAGGATGCCGAGGGCGCAGAAGACGCGGCTGAGCGGACGGGATCGGGCGGCCGCGATCTGCTCGGCCAGCTTCGCTCCGCGCTTGGCACTGCCGGAAGCCGCGGTGAGCTGCTCCTCTGTGAGGACGAACAGGTCGGCGACGTCCGTGACGGCGCCCGCCTCGATCAGGGCATTGACGTAGGTCTTGCCCAGGCCGTCGATGTCGAGCATGTCGCGCCCGGCCGCGTACTCGATCAGCGCGGGCAGGGCGCAGGCGCTGCCCTTGGCGCAGCGCCACCGCTCCTGACTCTTGTCGATCTCCCCACCGCAGTTGGGGCAGGCCGTGGGCAGTGGCACCTCCTGCGCGGTGTCCGGTCGCAGTCCGACGACGGCGGCCTGGACGCGGGGAATGATGTCGCCCGCCTTGTAGACCGTCACGGTGTCGCCGAGGTGGAGGTCGCGGCGGCGGATGTCGGCCGGGTTGTGAAGGGTGGCCCGGGTGACCGTGGAACCGTCGAGGTCCACCGGTTCGAGGATCGCGGTCGGGGCGAGCACTCCGGTACGCCCCACTTCCCAGGTCACGTCCTTGAGAACGGTGTGGCGCTCGACCGCGGGGAGTTTGAAGGCGATCGCCCAGTGCGGGAACCTGCTGCCGAACCCGGCCGCGGCCTGCTCCCCGGCGTCGTTCGCCTTGATCACGACGCCGTCGATGCCGAACGGCAGGTCCGGGCGCAGCGCGGCGATCGCGTCGACCTTCTGCTGTGCCTCGGCGAGGGTCGCCACCACGTGCAGTCCGGCGGGGGTGCCGGCCGTGGTCCGTACCCCCGCGTCGGCCACGGCGGCCAGGGTCTCGGCGTGAGTGGCCCCGGAGGGCGCGAAGGCGACGCCGTCGAGCTCGACCGCTCCGTACGCCCAGAACGTCATCGCGAGGCGGTAGGGGCGGTCCTTCGCGCGCAGGGTGCCGGCCGTGCCGTTGCGCGGGTTGGCGAAGACCTGCGCGCCGTGTGCGGTGCGGACCTCGTTCGCGGTCTCGAACTGCTCCCGGGTGAACAGGACCTCGCCGCGCACCTCGAACGTGGCCGGTACGGGCAGCTGCTCGGGCAGGCCCTCGATCGTGCCGATGACGTGGCTGACGTCCTCGCCGTGGGTGCCGTTGCCGCGAGTGACGATCTGCTCCAGCCGCCCGGCCCGGTAGCGGGCGGCGACGGCCGCGCCGTCCATCTTCGGCTCCACGGTGAACCCGCCGGCGGGTTCGTGGCCCAGGCGGCGCTGGAGGGACGTCCCCCAGGCGACGAGGCCGGCCGGGTCGAAGACGTTATCGAGGCTGAGCAGTCGCGTGGTGTGCGCGACATCGCCCACCGGGGCGGCTCCGTCCCCGACGAGGCCGGTCGGGGAGTCCGCGGCGACCTCGTCCGGGTGCGCCTGCTCCCAGGCCAGCACGGCGAGCCGGAGCCGGTCGTACGCGGCGTCGTCGAGCGGGCTGTCGCCATCGCCGTAGTACGCCTGGGAGACCTCGCGCAGGCGGGCGAGGGCGGCGTCGTAGTCTTCGCGGCCGGACATGACGGACAGCGCCTCATCGGCGTGAATGCTCTTCATGAACACGATCCTGGCCCATGGGTCTGACAACGCGCCCGGGCGGCCTCGCGCACTTCGGCTCGGCCGCCCGTCCCGTCCCGAACGTCAGGCCGCTCCTCGCCCGGCGCCGATCGCCGTGTCGCGGACGCGGACGAGCCGGAAGGCGGCGTAGAGGGCGATGGCGGCCAGGGCCAGCACGATGGAGGTTTCGATGAGCTGCGTCGGCCAGTAGTGCGAGACCGGGTGGAAGTCCGCGTACTGGCCGGTGACGTTCATGTCGGCGGGGCAGACCGTGAGGTTCTGCGTCCGCTCGAAACAGGCGTTCTCGGACAGGCGCTGCCCCGAGGCGGTGACGAGTCCCAAGTCCATCAGCAGGGCGGAGTGGGGCATCAGTTCCACCGGGCTCCCGGCGAGGGGAATGGTGTTGGTCTCCGCGGAAAGGAGTGACCACCGCAGGGCGCCGAGGACCAACAGGGTCAGGCCGGTGAGGAGACCGGTGACCGCCATGGCGGCGACGGTGCGCCGGACCAGCTGGCCGACGAGGGCACCGAGGGCCACGCCGAGCAGGCAGTAGGCGACGAGCACCGGTCCGGCGGCCTCGTACGGACCGCGGTCGGCCCAGTGGAGTTGCCACGTGCCGGACACCCGCGCCCAGCCAAGACGGTAGACCCCGGCCAGCGCGACCGCGCCGAGCACCGACACCGTCGCAGCCGCCAGGACCTTCGCGCCGAGCCAGGACTTCGCGGTGGACGACTGGGTGAGGGCGAGCCGCCAGGTGCCGCTCTCCAGCTCGCGGGCGATCATCGGTCCGGCCACGAAGGCCCCCACCAGCAACGGCAGGAACAGCAGGCTCGTGCCCGCGTACTCCATGAACATCCGCAGCACTCCGTACCCGCGGCCCGTGTACGACATCGGGTCGGAGTAGGGGTCGCCCGCCCACGAGCGCAGGGCGACCACCGCGGCGAGCCCGGCGGCCACGAGGGCGGGCAGCGCCCACAGCGCGCGCCGGTGCTGGCGCACCGTGACCCAGTACGGGCCCTTCAGCGTCAGCGCGCTCATGCCCGCACCCCCGTGGTGGTGAGGGAGCCGTCGGTGGCGAACGGCGGGGCGTCTGGTGAACGCAGATGGGCGAGCAAGAGTTCCTCCAGGGACGGGCGCGCCGTCTGCCAGGTCCGGCTGTCGACGGATCCCCCCAGCCTGACGAGTGCGGTGAGCTGACGACCCGTCGTACGGGTCTCGACGACGGTGTGGGCGGCGAGTTCGGCCGAGGCGTCGGCGGGGCCGGTCAGCAACCGGTGGGCCGCGCTGACCTCGTCGATGGGACCGGCGAGGCGGATGCGGCCTCCGTCGGCGAGCAGGAGGTGGTCGCAGGCCCCCTCCAGCTCGGTGAGGATGTGCGAGGACATCACCACGGAGGTGCCGTTATCGGCCGCGTCGGCCATCAGCGTGCCCATGAGCTGGTGCCGGGCGAGCGGGTCGAGGTCGGCCATCGGCTCGTCCAGGAGGAGCAGGCCGGGCCGCTTGCCGAGGGCCAGCGCCAGGGCGACGCGGGTGCGCTGGCCGCCGGAGAGACTGCGTACCTTCGCGAGGGGGTCGAGCCCCCCGGCCTCGACGATCCGCTGCGCCGTCTTCGCGTCCCAGCGGCCCGGGTTGAGCTCGGCGCCCATGCGCAGGGTCTCGCCGACGGTGAGCTGCGGGTAGAGGGGCTTGTCCTGGCCCACGTACGCCAGGGTCTCGCGCGGCGTCGAGCGAAGGGTGCCCTCGGTGGGACGAACGAGCCCGGCCGCTATGGCCAACAGGCTCGACTTGCCCGCCCCGTTCGGGCCTACGAGCGCACACACCCGACCCTCGGGCAGGCGGAAGGAACAGTCCCGCAGGGCCCAGCCTCCCCGGCGTCCGTAGCGCAGGCCGAGGCCCTCCGCCTCGATCACGGTGTCCGTCATGCGTCGCCGTCCCCCTTGAAGTGTTGTTCCAGTACGGATGTGAAGAGCGCGGCCACGTCGTCCCGTTCCAGCCCGGCTTCCCGGGCGCGCTGCGCCCAGTCGGCGAGTTCGTCGCGCAGCGGGGAGTCCGCCGGGGCGCTGCCCAGGGACTTGCTGATGAAGGTGCCGACGCCCCGCTTCGCCTCGACGAGTCCTTCGCGTTCCAGCTCGCGATAGGCCTTGAGGACGGTGTTCGGGTTGATGGCGGTGGCTTCCACCACCTCGCGCGCGGTGGGCAGTTTGTCCCCGGGTTCCAACAAGCCCAGACGCAGGGCCTGTTTGGTCTGCTGGACGATCTGCAGGTACGTGGCGATGCCGCTGCGCCGGTCGATGCGGTATTCCAGCACGCCAACAACACCCTTTCACTAGGTAAGTAGTGAAAGGGTGTTACAAGGGTGGGGCTCCTGTCAACTGGCCTCGGGTAACTCGGCCTCGGCCTCGGCCAGGTCCGGCACCGCGAAGCAGAGGTGGAGCTGCTGGGGAACGGTCTGGTCCGGCCAGCCGGGAGCCGGTCGCGGTCGCGCCGCGATTGTCAGACCCCTTCGGTACGGTCGGTGCATGAGAGCTACGGCAACGTTCAGCGTCAAGGCATTCGCTCCCACCGAGCTGCAGCCCGAGCCGGTCGTGACCACTGGGCTGCCGGTCGGTGTCGCGACCATGGAGAAGCACTTCGAGGGGGAGGCCGTGGGGCGCTCGGCGACCCTGTTCACCTCCGCGTTCGACCATGAGACCGGCGTCGGGGCCTACGTGGCCATGGAGTCGTTCGAAGGCTCGGTGCAGGGACGCGAGGGATCCTTCAACTTCGTGCACTCGGCGACGACGTCCGGCACCGACCGCACGGCGGAGTTCTTCACCATCGTGCCGTCGAGCGGCACCGGCGAGCTGGCCGGAATATCCGGGGCCGGGGGGATGGCCGTCGACGCCGACGGCACGCATCGCATCTGGTTCGACTACCAGGTCGGCTGAACGGAGCGCACCGGCCGGTCATCTGCCGGTTGCATCGAGTACGCCCTGAGTGCTCCCGTTCGTAGCGATCAGGGCCTTACCATGCGCGTGCGAGGCGCGTTGAGCGCACAGCGGGGCGTCAGGGGGAGGCGCGATGGCCGCACGACCGTACGACCGCACACCCGGACCGCACGAGATACCCGAAACCCTGCCCGACCACGCAGGCCGGGGGCTGCCCGGCGGGGTGGAGCTGTACCTGCTCGGTCCGGACGGAGGCATCGTCCTGGCAGACCGGGAGGGGACCCGGGAGCTGGGGCCGGAGCGGGACTTCCTGCGGTTCATCGACGACGGGCAGTTCGCGCACTACCTCGTGGGGGACGCCGCCACCTCGCCGGAGCGGCCCTCCAACGCCACCGTGAAGCTCGGGGTGGTGAGCCCGCGCAGTGCCTTCACCCCGCACGCGCACGGGGGCGAGCACTTCGTCCTCAGCCTCGGTCACGCCGCTTGTGGGCTCTATGACCCGGACCGCGGTCGCGTCAACGAAGTCCGGCTCGCGCCCGGCATGTTGATCCGGATTCCGGAGATGATGCCGCACTCCTTCGCGAACCGGGGTGACGCTCCGCTGACCATCCTCGCCGCCAACACGGGGTACGGGATCGACCACGAGGACTACGCGATCACCGCGGCGGAAGCCGAGCGACGGGCATCCGCCGGCCTGGTACGGACCGGCCTGGTGGGGCACGGCGCGCCGGCGGTCGTCACCGCCGCCGCCACGTCCACGTCCACGTCCACGTCCACCGATTACCAGGTGCTCGCCGCCGCACTGCGCGACATCGAGCGTGCCCAGCGGGTCCACGGCATCGCCGGCACCACCGTCCGCGAGCGGCTGGCCGCACGGCTGCGCCGGGCGGCGACCGCGCTGGAGGTCCGCCGGTGATCTGCCCGCACTGCGAACGCAGCCTGCTCCGCAAGGAGCGCACCGGCAACACCTGCAGTCACTGCGAGCGCCGCTACGCGCTGGACCCCAAGACCAACCCCCTGCGCCTCAACGACCTCCGAGTACAGCGGATCACCGCCGCGCTGACGGACAACGGCCGGGTCCGGATCACCCCGGACCAGCTGTGGTACGCACTGTCGCGCAAGCGGATCGGGGAAAGGGGGTTCGCGCCCGGATGCGCGGGCGGGGCGCTCGTCGGCGCCGGGTTCGTCACCATCTGGGGCCTCGTCGCCGAGGCCTCGTTCGTGCTGTACGTCTCCGGGGCCCTGCTGGCCACGGCCCTCGGCATCGTGATCGCCCGGCAGTTGGGGGCGGGCGGGGGCATCCTGCCCATGAGTCGCGGAGCCTTCCGCTCCGAGGCGCTCGCCGAGTGGCAGCGCGTGTACGGGAGCCTGCCGCCGGGCGTGGTCGACAACAGCGGCCGTCCTTGGCCCCCGCGGCCGGCCGCCGACTCGCCGAACCCCAACGCCGTGCTCGTCTGCCCCGATCCTTCCATCGCCGTGTTCCTCGCGGCCAACGGCCTGCCCGACCGCCACGGCATCGCCCTCGTCCAGGGACTCGAGCACGTGCGGGCCCTGCTCCCCCACCTGCCGCCGCGCGGTCCGGTCCTGGTGCTCCGCGACGCCGACGCGGGCGGTGAACTGCTCGTGCGCCGGCTCCGCGCGGACTTCCCCGGCCGCCCGGTGATCGACGCGGGAGTGTCGCTGCGTACGATCCGCGGCCTGCCGCAAGCCGTCGCGTACCGCGACCCCGTCCGAAAGCCCACGGCGGACGAGGTGGGCCGGCTCACCGCGCTCGGCGAGTTCAGCGCCGAGGAGCTGAAGTGGCTGGCACAAGGCTGGCGGTTCCCGCTGGTCGGCGTCCCTCCGGTCCGGCTGCTGAGCGTGCTCGACCGGCTCGCCGAGCAGATCGGCCGCAGTGTCGACGGCGAGCGGCGCGACGCCTCGGAGGTCGGCTTCATGACCTGGCCGGGGGCGGCCGGGGACGGCCCGGATCCGGCGGGCGGACGATGATCTGCCCGAACTGCTCGACCGAGCTGAAGCGTACGGAGCGCACGGGCCAGGTCTGCTCCCACTGCCACCGCCGCTTCGCCCTGGACCCGAAGCGGCACGGCCTCGGCATGCACGACCTGCGGATCCGCCGGTGCGTGGAGTCCATCACCGACGGCGGCCGGCTCCAGGTGACCGTCACCCAGCTCTGGTACCACTCCCGTACCCGGAGCAGCGCATGGAGTGCGCGCGAAGCACGCGGGATCCGGCCCGGCATCCGCTGGACCGCGGCGTGGGCCGTCTGCGCCGCGCTCCTGGTGTGCGGAGCCCGCACCACCGGCGCCCTCACGGCCCTGGCCTGGGGCGGGATCGTGGCCGTCCTCCTGGTGGCTGGACGCATCCCCTACGAATCGGCCCTTCGCGCGGGTTGGTGGATCAGCCCCGCCGAGGAGCCCTTCCGGCAGATGATGACCGGTGCCTGGAAGCAGGCGTACGGGGCCCTGCCCGTAGGCGTGGTGAACGACGAGCGGTTCACCCCCCGGCCCACCCGACCCCAGCCGACCAGCCCCAAGGCCGTGCTCCTGTGCACGGACCGCGCCGTCGCGGTGTTCCTCCGGGCCAACGACTTCCCGCTGCGTCTGGGGGCCGTTCTGGTGGAGGCGGAACCGGAATCCGCCCACGACGCCCTCGTCAAGGTACCGGGCACGCTCCCGGTCGTGCTGCTGCACGACGCGAGCGCGCTCGGCGCGCTGTTGGCGCCCCTCCTGCGCATCGCCCATCCGGAGCGGACCGTGGTGGACGCCGGGCTGCCGGTGACCGTGGTCCGGCGACGAAAGGGCGCGGTCCACCGGATCTCGCCCGTCCCGGGCGTCGACGCCGAGCAACTGCGGGCGGTGGCGGGCCTGTCCGAGGAGGACGCCGTCTGGCTGGCCGAGGGGTTCTGGAGCCCGATCGCGGCCGTACCCCCGCCGCTGCTCGCCACCGTGGTCGAAGAGGCGGTCGAACGGGCCGTGGCCTCGACAGGTGCACGGCCGGACTCCGCGCCGGCGTACGGCTTCCTGACCTGGCCGGACACCCCCGGGACGAAAGGCGCGCCCACCACATGAGCACCGGCACCAGCAGCAGCACCAGCGCGAGTACGAGCAGGGGTACGGGTCGGCCTCGCTCCGCGTCCACCCGCAACGGAACACCCGCCTTCGGCGACCGCCTCCTCGACCTGGCGATCGGCGCGGCCGCCGTCCGCGCGGCCGACCCCGACGGACTCCGGTTCACGGAGCGTCAGCTCTACTACGAGACCTGCCGGGTGCTCAGCCCTGCGGCCCCGCTCCTGCGCCGCGTCCCCGGCTCACCACCACCGACCCTGCGCCTGCCCTCGTTCACCCGCGCCCTGGACGCGCGCGGCCGGCAGACCGTACCGGGGCTGCTGCCGGCCACCCGTCCCACCACCGCGGGGGGCCTTGGGCAGCACCGGCCGGCAGAACCGGACCTGTACGACTACGGACTCCCCCGGCTGCTGCTCTGCCAGGACCACTCGATCGCCGCGATGCTGCTCGCCAACCACGTCCACCTGGAGGCGGCCTGCCCCGTCCTCGCGCTACCCGACGCGCTGCCCCTGGATCCCCGGCTCCTCGCCGCGCTGGAGCGGGCGGACGGCGCCACGGTGCACGTCCTGCACGACGCGAGCCCCGAAGGCGTGACGCTCCCGGCCCGGGTACGGGCCGCGCTCGGCCCCGTCCCGGGGGTCCGGGTCGGCTCCCTGGGGCTCGTACCGCGGCACGCCGCCACCCTACGGCTGCCTTCCGGACGCGGCCCGGGCCTCACCCCGGCGGCGGGCGCCGACTGGCCGGCGGCTCTGCGGCCGCGCGAGGCCGCGTGGCTGGCACGGGGCCGGTTCGCCGAGGTGGCCGCCGTACCGCCGGCCCGGCTCGTACGGACCGTACTGCGTCTGACCCGGGGGCCGCGGCCGACCCGCGACTCCATGTGGGGCGAGCTGAGCGGTCTGCGCACCGCCGGATTCATGACCTGGCCCACCGCGTGAACGGCCCCCGTGACCCCTTCCACACACCCGAGGTACGCACACGATGATCCGGCCCCAAGAGATCGGCTACGCGGACGAACTCCTCGCCGACGGCACGGTCCACCGCAGGTACGAAGACGGCCTGGAGGAGTGGCGCAGCCGCACCCCCGGCCGCCCCCACCTGGTGCGCTGGCGCGACAACCGGGGCGCCTCGGGGACCGACGAACTGCTCGGCAACCACGTCATCAAGCGCACCCTGGCCGACGGCACCGCCACCTACGCCCGGGACATCGGCTACGGCCGCACCGTGTGGGCTCGCGGGGAGCGGGTCACCGTCAACCGGAGCTCCTTCGGCGGCCGGATGGGGGTGCTCCTGGCCGGTCTGGGGGTGGCGACCCTCGCCATCACCGCCGCCCATCTGCCGCCGCTGAACATGACCCCGGCGGAGGAAGAGGCCCTGCGCCGCCAGCAGGAGCAGAGCCAGGCGTCGTCGTCCTCCGGCGGCGGCGGGGATTCGGGAGGTGGGGAGGATACGGGCGACGACAGCTGGGAAGCGGGCTGGGACAGCGACGGGGACGCCTGGAGCGACGACGACTTCGGCTGAGCCGGAGTACGGGCATGGGCATGGGCACGGGCACGGAGTACGGAGCAGTCCGCGATCAGTACACGATCAGTACGTGAGCACCAAGGGAAAGGAGCCGTCCGTGGCACGCTTCTGCGCCTGCCTGGCCGACACCACGGGGCAGGCCCTTGCCCATCTGGCAGCGATGGGCGCCGCAGGACCGGGGCGCTCCCCCGTGGACGTGCCGGGCGCCGGGATGAGCCTGATCCCCGGCGAACCCGGCCGCGCCGCCGGCCCGTTCACCGCGCACGGGCGCACCGCGGTCGGTGAGGTCACCCTCCACAACCGCCCGCTGCTCTTCGCCGCCCTCAAGGCCCGGACCGCCGCTCCGCCACCACCGCCCGACTGCTCCGACGGCGAACTCCTCCTCCACTGCTGGGCCTTGCTCGGCGATGCCGGGGTCGCCCTCGCCGAGGGGATGTTCGTACTGGCCGTCCTCGACGGGCCCGACCTGGTCCTGATCCGCGACCACGTCGGCGCCCGCACCCTCTACTACGCCCGGGCCGGCGCCGCCTGGGCCGCCTCCACCTCGCTGCGGGCACTGCGCCGCTGGCCGGCCCTCGGCACGTCCATGAACCTCTCAGCCGTCCGCTCCTTCCTCACCTTCGCGTACCTGCCCGGGGAGGAGACCCTGCTCACCGGGGTCCGCGAGGTGCTGCCCGGCCGGGTGCTGCGCCTCGCCCGCGACGGGCGGGTCACCGAAACGGTCCACTGGGAGCCCCGGGAGTACGTCGAGGACCCCGTCCCGGCCGACCCCACGGACCATGTCCTGGCCCTGCGCGCCCTGTTGGAGCAGGCGACGGCGGCCCGGCTGCCGGTCGCGGAGCCCGCCGCCGTGCTGCTGTCCGGGGGCATCGACAGCTCCCTCGTCACGGCCCTGGCGGCCAAGCTCCACACGCACCCCGTCCACACGTACTCGATCAGCTTCGGCGACGACCTCCCCAACGAGCTGGGCTACTCCGGTCTGGTGGCATCCCACTGCCACACCCGGCACCGGATCCTGAACGTCTCGGGGGCGGCGGTGGCCGCGCGGCTGGCGGAGGCCGCGGCGCTGCTGGACAGTCCGGTGGGTGACCCGCTGACCGTGCCGAACCTGATGCTGGCCGAAGCCGTGGCCGCGGACGGCGCCTCGGTGGTCCTCAACGGCGAGGGCGGCGACCCCGTCTTCGGCGGACCCAAGAACCTCCCCATGCTGGTCCAGGAGATGCACCGGACTCCGGGCGCGCCGTGGGACGAGGACCGGGCGACCGCGTACCTGCGCTCGTACCGCAAGTGCTGGACGGACCTCCCCGTCCTGCTGACGGCCCCGGTCCTCGACGCCCTGCGGGACGCCCCGCGTCTGGAACGGCACGTGGAGCCGTACCTGCTGCCGGAGGCCGGCGCCGGCGGCCCGTATGCCATGGACCACCTCCTCAACCGCCTTCTCCACTGCAATCTGCGGACGAAGGGGGCGCACCACATCCTCACGAAGGTGGAGCGCCTGACGTCCGCCCAGGGCGTGGAGGGCCGCTCCCCGCTCTTCGACCGGTCGGTGATCGACCACGCCTTCGCCACCCCGCCCGGATACAAGCTCCGCGGCACGGCCGAGAAGTGGATCCTCAAGGAGGCCGTACGGGACCTGCTGCCGGGCACCGTGGTCGACCGCCCGAAGAGCGGGATGCGGGTGCCGGTCCAGCAGTGGCTGACCGGTCCGCTGCGCGAGCTCGGCCACGAACTCCTCCTCGGCCGCCGCTCCCGGCAGCGGGGCCTGTTCCGCCCGGACACCATCCGCACCTGGCTGAAGGGCGAGGGCACGCTGCTGCCGCGCCAGGGCGGAAAGCTGTGGCTGGTGCTGACGTTGGAGCTGTGGCTGAGGTCGTACGACGTATGAGTTCCGATCGAACCCCGACCCGCGAAGGGCGCCCATGAACACCCCACCCACCGAGCTGACCGAGCTGACCGACCCCCGCACCGGGCGGGCACGCGGTACGGCCCCCCTCTCGCGGGAGCCCGAGGTGGCGGGCGCCGTGGCGGGGGCGCGCGCCGCACTCCCCGGCTGGAGGGCCCTGACCCCGAAGGAGCGGGGCCGCCGACTGGACCGCCTCGCGGCCCTGATCGAGGAGCACGCGGAGCAGTACGCGGCCCGCGAGCAGGCCGGCACGGGGAAGCCCTCGGCGGAGACGGCGGGCGAGCTGGAGCAGGTGGCCGACCTGTTCCGCTTCTACGCGACGGCCGCGCGCACCCGGACCGCCCCGGCCTCGGGGCAGCTGGTGCCGGGCCACGAAAGCTGGGTCCGCTGGGAGCCGATCGGCGTGGTCGGGGCGATCGTGCCGTGGAACTACCCGCTGCTGATGGCCGCCTGGCGCTGCGCACCGGCCCTCGCCGCGGGGAACACGGTGGTGGCGAAGCCCGCGGAGACGACCCCCGACAGCCTGGAACTGCTCGCGGAGCACGCGGCGGGGGCCCTGGGCGAGGGGGTGCTCCAGTGCCTACCTGGTGACCGGCGCACCGGCCGCCTGCTCGTGGAGTCCGCGGTGGACATGATCGCGTTCACCGGCAGCGCCCGGGCTGGAGCCGACGTGACCGTACGCGCGGGCACCCGCCGCGTCAGCCTGGAACTGGGCGGCAACGCACCGGCGATCGTCCTCCCGGACTCCCCGGCCGACACCTACGCGTCCCTCGCGGAGGCCGCCACGTACAACGCGGGCCAGAGCTGCGCCGCCCCGGCTCGGGTGATCACCCTCGCCGAGAACTACGAGGCCACCGTTGCCGGGCTTGCGGCAGCGCTGGGTTCTCGGCTGGCCGGCCGCGACTTCGGCCCGCTGAACAATCCGGACCAGGCGGCCCGTTACGACCGCCTGGTCGCCTCGTCCGCGGCCAAGCGCAACCTCGCGGCCGGCCTCGCGGCCGACATCACCCCCGACGCCCCCGACACCCGTGGGGTGCAAGGACATTGGCGCCCGGCACGCCTGCTCGCCGATCTCCCGTACAACGATCCGGCGATCACCGAGGAGGTGTTCGGTCCCCTCCTCACCGTGCAGCAGGCACCGGACACGGAGGCGGCCCTGGCCATGGCGAACGCCGTTCCGCAGGCGCTCGCCGCCAGCGTGTGGACCACCGACCTGACCACCGGCCTCGATCTGGTCGCCCGCCTGAACGCGGGCGAGGCATGGCTCAACTGCCATCTGGTCCAGACGGCCGAACTCCCCCATGGAGGGCGCGGGACGTCCGGCCACGGCACCGACCTGAGCATCCTCGCCCTGCACGAGTACCAACGGCCGAAGACGGTGACCGTACGGGTGACCCGGTAACGGCTCGCTCAACCCGCGTCCGACCGCGAGCGGCCGCCGACGCGTCGTCGGCGGCGGCGGCGGGGGCGGGGGCGGCAGGGGCGGCAGGGGCGGCGAGTCAGCTCTGCCGTTCGTTGACGTTGACCATCCACGTGATGCCGAACTTGTCCGTGCACATGCCGAACACGTCGCCCCACATCTGCTTCTCCAGGGGGACGGACACGGTGCCGCCGCCGGACAGCTTCTCCCAGTAGCCGCGCAGTTCGTCCGCGTCGTCGCCGCTCAGACTCACCGCGATGTTGTTCCCGGGCTCGTGCTGGGTGCCGGGCGGATTGTCGGCGCCCATCAGGGTGAATCCGCTGGGGGTCTCCAGCATGCCGTGCATGATCTTGTCGGCGTATCCGGGGGGCGCCTCGGAGCCGAAGTCGCCATAGGTGTGGACGGCCAGGGTGCCGCCGAAGACCTGCTCGTAGAACTCCATGGCTTGTTTCGCGTCACCGGCGAAGCTGATGTACGGATTGAGACGAGAGGCCACTTTCATTCCTTTCACAACGAATTGTCGGTGCGGGCAGCCTACGCGCCGGGGAGGCCAAGTCGGCCGATCCGAGGGGTGCGGCCACGCCGGCCCGGCCGGGCCCCTGTCCGGGCCCCCGCCCGGACCCGCGTCCGGGCCGGGCCGGACCGGGAGCGGTTAGGGTTCTCGACCGTGCCCCACCTTGAGATATCGGACCTGATCACCGCCACGGACCCGCACAGCGGCGCTCGCCTGCCCGTGCGCCGGGACGAGGTGATCCGCCGACTCCACGAGGCCGGTGACCGGCGCGGCGCCCGCATAGTCGAGGCGCTGCCCGCCGACCGGCAGGGCGTGCTCGACCCGGCGGCCGTTGACCGCCTGATGATCGACGTGCACACCGAGCTGCAGCGGCTCAGCGAGGAACTGCGCATCGGCGAGCGGCTCGTCCACGTGCTCGGCCCGCTGTTCGACGCCATCCGCGCGACGGCCGTGTCCGCGGGCGGCGGGACGCCGCTGCGCCTGGTCGACATCGGTTCCGGTCTCGGTTACGTCATCCGCTGGCTCGCCGCCCACGGCGCGCTCGGACCGGACGTCGAGCTCGTGGGCGTCGACCTGGACTCCGCGCTCGTCGGCGAGGCCGGCCGGCTGGCCCGGGCCGAGGGCCTGGACTGTCGCTTCGTCCACGGGAACGCCTTCGATCTTCCCGAAGCCGCCACCGTGTACGTGTCCACGGGCGTGCTGCACCATTTCCGGGGCCCCGACCTCGCGGAGTTCTTCCGGGCCCAGGCCGCCTCGCCCGCGCTCGCCTTCTGCCACTTCGACATCGCCGCCACCCGGCTCGCGCCCGTC
Organism: Streptomyces sp. NBC_01351; assembly: GCF_036237315.1. GTDB lineage: Bacteria > Actinomycetota > Actinomycetes > Streptomycetales > Streptomycetaceae > Streptomyces. Next base: position 296,857 of record NZ_CP108356.1, read on the forward strand.
GGGGCCTGGGTGTTCCACCGGGCGCGGATGCGACATCCTCTCGGCCGCCACGACGGGGTCGCCTCGGCCCGTCGGGCCCACACCGACGAGACGCTGCTGCACGCGGCGGCGGCGCCGGGCATGCGGCCGCTGCTGTACGAGCCCCGGGGGCTGGCGAACCCGTTCTGCACCACCCTGCGGCCGGTCCTCGGCGTCCGCCCCGAACTGGAGGCTCCCCTGCGCCGGGCGATGGGCCGCGCCGCGCGCCGGCTCGTGGGCCCCGAGCAGCTCGGCGGGGCGCCGCGATGACCGCGCTGGGCGGGACCCCGGCCGTGGCCTTGGCGCTCGCCGCGCTGGGGCTGGTGGACTCGGCGTTCAGCGGCTTCCGTGCGTACGCGGGACGGGACGCCCGGATCCGCAAGCACCGCGCCGTCGCCCGGGCCTCCCTGCGCGGCCTGGCCGTGGGCAGTGTGCTGCTGCTCGCCCCCGTGCTCACGGCCTGCGGCGTCGTACTGACCGCCGCCGACCGCGACCGCACGTACGCGACCCTCACCGAGGGCGGCATCGGCTACCTGGCTCCCCTGGCCTGCTACGCGTCGGCGGTGCTGCTGTCGCTGGCCGCGTACTTCTTCCTGCCGTTCCGGGCCAGCACCCTGGCCGTGGTGGCGGGCCTCGGCCCCCTGACCCTGCTGCGGCCGCTGGTGATCGCCGCCGCCTGCGTCGGTTCGTTCGTGCGCGGGGGCGGCGTGGCCTCGCTCCTCGTGGGTACGGTCGCGGGCGCCGCGGTGCTGTGCGTCGAGCCGCTCGTGCACCGCCACTGGTACTCCGCTGCGCTGAGGAGCGACCCGACACCCGCTTCGGTACCGGCCGGGGCCTGAAGGAACCCCTCCGCGGCGAGGCACGTCCAGCCTCGTACAGGAGCACGACAGGCCGATTCCGAGGATGGCAGCCAGCGCGCCGGAACAACCGGCTCCCCATGGGTCCCACCTCGGTACTCCGGGGTTGAGACCCTCAGTCGCGTCAGAGTCCGGGCGCGAGCAGGGTCAGGCGCAGGACTGCGGCCACGGCCGGCACCGCCGGAGCGGCGAACCATCCCCGGCCCACCCACTCGGCCTTCACGAAGACCCACGAGAGCAGTGCCGTCGCCACGGCCAGGGCCAGCCCCAGGCCCGCCGCGTACTCGGCGTGGGCGAGGCCCTCGGTGTCCCAGGGACCGGCCGGCCCCACCGCGTACGCCAGGAACGCGAGGTAGCCGGTCACCAGGTTGCCCAGGGCGAGGAGGAGGGTGCACACGACGGTGCCCACCAACCGGGTCCCACCACCGGGGCCTTGCCGTGCCGGGTTCGTCGTCTCGTTCACCGCAGCGCTTCCCCCGCGTCGTCCAGGCTGTTGTCGAACAGTCGACCGTACGCCTGGGCGCTGTCGCCTTCGTAGCAGGGGGTGGGGTCCTTCACCGCGTCCACCACGACTGCACGCTGTGCTTCTGCCAGGGGGTCCTCGCTACCCGCACGACGCTGCGCACCAGGCGGGCGGCGTCTTCCACGACCGCGGGGTCGCCCAAGCCGCCGCCCGATTTCTGTCCGCGGACATGAGCCGAAGGGTTCAGAGCTGCAGTACCGGCCGGGTGGAGAAGTCCTCACAGAGGTCCTCACCGTCCGGGCCGTAGACGAACTCGGCCATGAAGGGATTGCGGTTGGCGGTGGCCAGGGGCAGCCACGCCAGCAGGTTGCCGTACCCGCCGCACGCTGACTCGCCACCGTCCCCGCCGTGTACCGCCGTGACGTCGCTGGTCAGCTCCATGCTGTAGGTGTCGTGGGCGATGCGCAGGCCGAACGCGCTGAGCCCGCTGTGCGGTCCGGTCAGGTGGTCATAGGGGATGCGGTCGAGCGGGCAGTCGTCGCCCCACCGAAAGAGGGTGGCCGCTCCCGCTCCGCACGCGTGCTCCCACTCGTCGGCCGTGGGCATCCGCAGGCCGCGCGCGGCGAGCACGGCCGGCATGTCGGCCGGCAGCTCGGTCAGGGCTTCGGCCTCCACGGCCATCAGCACCGCGGCCAAGGTGGCGCTCCGGTGCGGACTGAGCACCTCCGCCAGGTGCGCCCGGAGGTCGGGGCCGTACCCGAAGCCCTGCTTCAGGCTCTGCGCGTAGTCGGCAGTCTGTTCGGGCGTCGGCCGCCAGCTGTCCAGATCGAACCCGAGGGCCACCGTGCCGCCGGGTATCAGGGCCAACTCGGTGCCGGCGCGCTCGATCCGGACCTGGTGCATCGGGCCGCCGAGGTGCTCGACGGTCTCGACGGAAACCACGCGGCCCGCCACCAGTTCCGCTGCCTGCTGGGCGATCCGGCGTGCGGTGGGCAGGTCGGCGGACCGCCACTGGTCGAGCGTGAGTTCGGCGAGAGACATGGACCGCAGTGTGGCACGGGGGTCCGACACCAGCGCCGAGCCGTCGGCGGAGCCCCGGAGCACATCCCCAGCCTCCGCCGACGCCCTCAGCGCGAGCCGCGACGCCGCATCAGGATCGTCAGCGTCGCGCGGGCGTCGCGTCGGCGCTGCGGGCTGCGGGCTGCGGGCTGCGGGCTGCGGGCTGCAGGACAGAACCGACGCCGCGGCCACCGTGACCATGTCCGCGGACGGACCCAAGGAAGGGTCTGGGCCCCGAGTTCGTGAGCTCCACCAGTACGGGCTCGAAGCGGACGGACCCGTCTCCCCCTGGTGAGCACACGTTTCCCGGCAACGGCAACGACGTGCACGGCCATTGCGACGCCCGTGAGACCACTCCGCTTGGAGGCCTCGAGACCGTCAGCCCGGGCGACGGACTCGGTGCCCACGCCGTATGGTTCGCCCTACTTGTCAAGCGTGGGCACGGGCGTGGGCCTCGATCGGCTTCGCGAAGCCAAGAACACGGTGGCGCCCGTGAACGGTCGTAGGCCCTGGCGGTCATCACGTTCAACCGCCGTGCTTGGCAGCCCCTTTCCGGCCCGTTGGCCGGTCTCAGGCCGTGACTGGCAGAGTCAGCCCCAGGCCTTCCTGAGCTGTGAAGCGGTCCGCTGGGTCAACGACGAACCCCAGCCCGGCCTGGTCGAGGTCCGATTCACCGACGCCCGCCGGCAGCAGTGGGCCTTCATCGGCAAGTGGCCCGTCTTCACCGACGGGGACGGCCTGGCCCCGACGCCGACCGCGTCACCGCCTGCGGCTCCACCCCGGCAACCACTACCTGCCGCGCCACGGACGCCGCCACTGGTGCTCCACCCGCTGCGGCGACCCTGCCCGCGCCGCCCGTGCGTACGCCCGGCGCACCTAGACGACGCAGACCGACAAATCCCAGGCGGGGTTGGACGCGCTGATCGCGAGGGCCGTTCTCGACCGAGATCTATCGCACCGCCGTGAAGAACGTGGTCAGCACAGGCGCGAGGGCGTGTGGGTCGACGCTGTGGTTCTGGCCAGGGAAGGCGTGCAGGGTGTAGTTGTCCCCGTGGGCGGCGAGTTCCTTCGCCCCGTTGGCCATGTACGTCTCGCCCGCGCTGCCGTAGCCGACGAGCACGGGCACCTTCACGGACCGCCAGCGGTCGGTGGGCAGCGGCCGGCCGGACATGGTGCCGGCCATCAGCTGACCGTCGTAGGGCAGGGTCGGGGCGGCGGCCTCCCACGCAGCCCAGACTGGGGTATGCCGCATCTGGGCGATGGCTTCGTCCGGCATGGCCAGGCCCACGGTCAGGAAGTGGGTAAGGGCCTCGGTTACATCCCCCCGAGCGACGATCGCCTTCATGTGGTCGACGTAGTCGGCGGGCAGCGGTGGGCGGGTCTGGTCGACGATGAACGGCGGTTCGTACAGGGCCACGGCGGACACCGCGCTACCCCTGGCCACGGCCTCCAGGGCCAGGACGGCTCCGGAGGACATCCCGAAGAGCAGCACCGGCCCGCCCACCCGCTCGATCAGCGCGTCCAGGTCGTCGACCTCGCGCTGAACGTCGTAGACGGTGCTGTCACCGCTGTCACCGCGACCCCTGCGGTCGTAGTTGATGACGCTGAAGTCACCTGCCAGCAGCGAGGCGAGCGGTGCGTGCCGGACCCGGGTCATCAAGGTGCCGCCGACGAGAATCAGCGCCGGACCCGCGTCGCCGTGCCGCTCACAGGCGATTGCCGTGCCGTCTGATGAGACCACCTTGAACATGTCGGATCCCCCTGCTCTTTAAGCCGTTCGGGCCTCACGCCCGCCGTCCGGCTGTTGTCCTGGATACGACGCGGCACCGGCCGGCCGGCGGTGCGGCCCCGAGCGGTCAACGGCCCTGCCAGTACGGTAGATCCGGGACGTTCCGCGGTGACCTGTACAGACGACCAAGATCACGCGCCGGCCACCTGGTCGAACCACCACACAGCAACCGGACGTCGCCATGCGTTCGAGGTGCTCCGCACACGCCGACCTGTGCGACGTGCCGCTGAGCGCGAGATCGGCACGCTCGCGCTCACCGACCGGGACACGGTCGCTGGCACCGTCCGCTTCGCGAAGGCCGCTGCGGCACCACCCGCGCTCGCGCCGAGCAACAAGTCATCGTTAGGTCGGCATGCCAGTGACTCGTCAACGATTCTGGGGGTGTCAGCCGACTTCTACGGTCGCCTTGTCGGGACTGGCTGAAGCGTGGGCCAGCGAGCGAGCATTCGTTGGCGCATAGCGGTGCTGAGGCTGCTCATGCCGCTAAGCGATGCGTGGTCGGCCGTCATCTGGCCAACGACCCCGAGCCGGTGGACCAGCCGTTGCCGGGCGGTCGCGGTGCCCCACGTCCAGTCCCGGTGCGGAATCCGGGCCAGATGATCAGTGCTTTCGCGGCGCGCTCGCTCAACCAGCCCGTCGCCGCGGAGCAGCCAGCCGGCGCACGCGTCAGTGAGGTCATCTTGGGTTTCGGAGCCGGTCGCGGCGCGCCACGCATCGCGGTATGCGCTCTCCGCCCGTTCCAGCAGCGGCTCCGACGCTGAAGTGACACACCAGCAAGTCGGAAACCCGATGCGTAGATAGGCGAGCTCCATCAAGCCGCTGCCCAGCGACGCTTGCTCAAAGTCGATGAATCGGATCCCCGTGGCGGTATGAAGATCGTTACCGGGACAGGGATCCCCGTGGAGAAGGGCATGCCCAGATGCCTGGCCGAGCCGGTTGACCAGGTCATCCAGTTCGCCGGACACGCCAGAGGCGACAGGAACGTCCAGAGCCACGGCCAGCCGCAGAAAAGCGGCGATATCTGCCTGGTTCGGGCCCCGCCACCGGGGAAGTACCCCAACGTCCTCCGGACGGGCGGTGGCATGCAGCCGCGCCAATGTGGCTGCATAGTCGACGATCCAGTCGCCGGCCGGGCGTCGGTGATCCAGATGCTCCAGAACCAAGACCCGCTCGCCGGGATCGGTGGCCAGCAACGCGGGCACCACGGGCATTTCAGCTCGGGCGGCGAGCCTCAGGGCGGACACCTCACGGGCGTATCGCTCGTCGGCATCGGGACCGTCGACGATCTGCTTCACCACCGCCGTTGCCTCTGGCAACTCGACGCGCCACACGCGCGAGCGCGGGCTGCTGCCCAGTCTGCGAGAGCGCCTGGGCGATCCCAGCTCGGCCCTTAACCCATCCCCGAACGGCAGTCGCAACCACATCCGCTCATCCTTCCACGGAGCCGAACGAGCCTGCGGCTACTGCGCGAAACTGGCCGTCCTGCTTCACGCCGCCCCGGGGCTGCCCCCAGGTACTGCCAGTTCTCAGGTTCTGGCTCAACTTCCGCTTCCGTGAAGCGATCACTCTGGGTGACGGTTCGACGCCGTCCGGGAGGAAGGCTTTCCCAGCCTCCACGCCCTCGCCGCAGGAGTCGATCGACGGGGCCAGCAGTGGCATAACCGCATGCGGCAGGTCAGTTGCACCCCTGAGAATGGCGCCATGGTCCACCGAATCGAAGCGCCCAGTCCCGACGATGCTGCATCCCTGGGCCGTATGCAGCTCACGGCCTGGCTCCAGACCTACCCCAACGAAGAAGCCGGCATTGATGAGACGTGGATCCGCGAGCAGCGAGGGTCCGCTGTCACCGCCGAGGGCATTGCGCAGTGGCGAGAGTTCATTGACGAGGTCGCTCGCCACCCTGAACGGCTCTTCTGCCGTGTCGTCCGATCCGAGGCTGAGATTACTGGTGTCCTCTGTGGCCGCCGGGACGAACCAGTGACCCTCGGACCGATGTATCTGCTGAGCGAAGCCCAAGGCCAGGGCATCGGCGGTCAGCTGATGAGTGAGTTCTTCCTATGGGCGGACGGAGCTCCCATGCACCTGTGGGTGACTGAGTACAACGGGAGAGCAATCCGGTTCTACGAGCGCCACGGTTTCCAGCTCACGGGCCAGCGTGAGCTGTGGCGAGGCAGGTTGCCCAACGTGCGTATGGCGAGCGAACCCGTGCCGCATCTTGGGACCGCATGAGACGCGAGCGATACGCAGCGCGATCGGCCACTGGACAGCACCATCACGCTGGCCACACCCTGTCCGGCTTCAAGGACCCACGGCAGGAACGACTGACTCATCGACCCCGCGTACGTGCCCGCGCTCGCCGAATTGGCCGATCGGTGGTCGCGGCGGGTGAGCCGCGGCGGTCCCTGCATCGAGGCCGCCGTCACCGTCCCCGCAACGTAGCCCGGACCGGACTCCGTACCTCCCGGCGGGCATCCGATGTCGAACACGACGACCGCCCGCCGGGAGGTACGGCGCCTCTCAGCCCACCAGCCCCGCCCGGGCCTTCATGCTCCGCTGGTCGCGCAACGACGGCTCGCGCCGCCGTAGGGACGGTCATGGTCATGGTCGGGGCTGCCTGGGCGCCGGCCGGCAGCTCCTTGCGTGTGATCAGTCCGGCTCCCCCACCTGCAAGGGGGAGGGTGGGCGGTCAGCATCTCGGCCGCCCTCGGGTGGTACGAGGAGCCGGGACGGCGGGTCGCACGGACAACCTCAGCCGCGGCCGGTCAGCGGCAGTACGGGGAACGGGTGGTTCTGCCAGATCAGGCGGGAGGTCTCCTCCGGATAGGCGGTAACGCTCGGCCGGGTGTCGAAGAGCTGTAGGAGGCATCGTTCGGTGTCGTACGCGGGCCAGCCGGGGTCACCGTGTGTGGCGAACGCCGTCCATGCGGCGCGCATCGAAGCGGACAGAGCCTCGGCCTCCGGGGAGGGTGCCTCGCCGATCAGCAGGGCGGGCTGGCCGCGGTCGAGGTTGCCGAAGACCAGCGGCACATCGAGGCCGTGGCAGGCGCCCAGGATGCCGCCCATGCCCGGGGCGGGCCAGGTCAGCTCATAGAGGTGGGCTCGTCCGCCGGCGGTGGTCTGGGCCTGGGCAAGGTGGAGGCTCGGCATGCGGAACAGCCAGTCGGAGTGGACCAGCTCGTACAGCTCATCGGGGCCCGCGGCCGGGAAGCCGTCGTGGTATCGGCGCGCGCCGTCCTGGCCGCCGGGGGCGAAGAGGCGCAGGGCGGTCGCCGCCTGGTCCGGTGTCACCTGGCCGAGCAGGCCGTCGAGCGCGGTGAGCAGCCGCTGTTCGTCCCGGGTGTGGCCGACGAGGAGTTCGATGTCGCGGCCGGCTCCGTCGGCCAGGGCCTGCCATGGCGTGACCGGCAGGACGTCACCGTCGACGACCGGCGAGAACGGGATCGACCGGTGCGCGGCCCGGCCCCAGCGATCCGCCCACCGGTCCATCTTGGCGCCGACCGCATCGCCGGCGGCCGACAGCCGCTCCGGTTCCACCGTGCGCAGGTCGGCGATCGTAGGCTGCAGCCCCAACTCGGCGGCACACGCGGAGGCGATGTCGGCGGCGAGCTCCGGCGCGAAGAACGTGCCCTGCACGCTCTGTGCGACGGCCCTGCCGAAGAGCCGGGCCGCCCGCGGCACGGCCAACAGCGCGGCGACCGACCCGCCACCCGCCGACTGGCCGAAGACTGTGACGCGGTCCGGGTCACCGCCGAAGGCCTTGATGTTGTCACGTACCCACTCCAGGGCGGCGACCTGGTCGAGCAGCCCCCGGTTGGCTGGCGCCCCTTCGATCTGCCCGAAACCTTCGAGGCCCACCCGGTAGTTGAACGTCACCACGACGACGCCGTCACGGGCCAGGCGGCCGCCGTCGTACTCGGGGAGACCGGACATGCCGATCGTGTAGGCGCCGCCCTGGATCCACACCATCACCGGCAGCCCCGCGTCCGGGCCGGGCGCGGGCGACCAGACGTTGACCGTCAGCCAGTCGTCGCCCGCCGCGTCCAGCGCCAGCGCGTCCATGCCGAAATGGCCGCCCTGAGGGGGCGGCGGCCCGTACGCCACAGCCGCGCGCACCCCGTCCCACCCCCGTACCGGCCGCGGCGCGGCGAAACGCAGCGCGCCGACCGGCGGCTCGGCGAACGGGATGCCACGGAATACCGCAACACCCGCCTCCCGGCTGCCCCGCACCACCCCGGCCACCACGCGGACCTCGGGGTCGGACCCGGACAGCTCAGACGCAACAACCGTCATCACGGCATCCCCTCGGCAGACGGAGCGAGCGGGCTCGGGGAAGCTCCCGGCCCCTGCGGATGATCCGCCGCATCTCGATGGCGCGCCAGTCATTTACGGACGTCCTACGGTGCGGACGTTCGGGTACGCCGTTCATTCGTTCGGGTTGGCGGTCGCGGCAGTGCGGCGTGCGCCGGGCACGGTGCACCCGGCGGTGGAGGTGACGCTCCGGATGGGGCGCCGCGTCCTAGCCGTCGACGTCTCACCGTGACTACGGTCGGACGCGCCATGCCCGTGGAGCGGCTGTTCTGCCACGTCCACGGCCGGTCTCAGCCGGCCTCGGAGTCCGGGCATCCTGCGAGGAATCCGGTGAATGCATCAGGGCTGAGGACTCTTCGCCTTCTGCCGGGCGTAGTAGGCACGGGCGCGGTTGCGGTCGCCGCAGTCCTTCGTGTTGCACCAACGGCGGTTCCGCCGCGGTGATGTGTCGAGGTAGACCCAGCCGCACTTGGCGTCTTCGCATTGGTGGAGGCGATCGAGGTCGTCGCGCTGGGTGAGAGTCACGAGCCCGCGGACGATGCGATTGCGGGGCAGGCGGAGGTCGGCGTCCCGGTCTTGCCATTGCCAGCGGCCGTCCGTGTGGACCATGTCGGCTGCGGCGATCGCCGCCCGGTACATGCTCGCGAGGTCTGCGGCGGCTTCGCGGTCGTTGTCGAAGAGAACTCCGTAGGCCTTCTCGCGCGCTTCGACGACCTGTTCCCGTTCCCGCTCGGCCCGGGCTCCGTCCCGGCCGGCGAGGTCGTGCAAGGACGCGGCCTCATCCGTGCTGAGCAGGTCGGATTCGATGCACCACTCGACGACGTCGGAGAAGGTCTTCAGGGCCTCAACGCGTTCGGGTCCGCCGAGCCGCCAGGCAACGGTGTTCACCAGGTCGAGCATGCGGTCACCCGCGATGTGGCCGAACCTCACCATCAGCTCCTCTCGCCGGCAAAGGCGCTCGCGCCCGCGAGGCGACCCTCACGGGCAAAGCCATGATTGCATGTGAGGTGATCCTCTTGGCATCATTCCCCATCAGCCAATCACCCATGAGAGCACCCGAGGAGAACGATCGTGTCCGTCGCCGCCCTCAGGCCGTTCACCGCACTGTGGGCGTCCCAAGCGTCCTCGAACCTCGCCGACGGGGTGTTGCAGGCAGCCGCACCGCTGCTCGTCGCCACGCTGACCCGTGACCCGCTCGTGGTGGCGGGCATGACGGTGGTGCAGTTCCTGCCCTGGCTGCTCGCGACCCTCCCCACCGGCGCAATGGCCGACCGCATGGACAGACGCCGGATACTCATTCTCGGCAACTGGCTGCGCGCGGCGGGTTTCGCGCTGCTCGCCCTCGCCTTGGCCGACGGATGGCGCCACGTCGCGCTTCTCTACGCCGCGGTGTTCATTGCCGGCTGTGCCGAAACGATGGTCGACAACGCCGCCCTGGCCATCCCGCCCCGTCTCCTGCCCCGCGAGAAGCTCGAGCGCGCCAACGGCAGACTGTTCGCCACGCAGTCCGTCATCAACACCTTCATCGGTCCGCCTGCCGGCGCGGCGTTGTTCGCGCTGGCGGCATCGGCGGCCTTCTACACCGGCGCGGCCGCGTTCGCCCTCGCCGGCCTGGCGGCCCTGCTGCTGCCCGCGCTCCGCCCCACCGGCAAGGAACACGAGAACCGCCGCTCGAACCCGACCACCATCACCCAGGACATACGCTCCGGATGGGCCCACTTCTGGCGCCACGAACTGCTGCGCCGAGTCGCGTTCATCTCGGCGGCAATCAACTTCTTCAGTGCGGCCACCGGTGGACTCCTCGTCCTGCTGATCACCGGCCCGTACCAACTGGCCATGTCGAGCTATGGCCTGTTCATCGCCGTTCCCGCAGCCGGCGCGATCGCCGGCTCACTGCTCGCCGAACACGTCGTGCCCCGCATCGGAGGCGGCCCCACCACCTGGCTCGCCGCCCTCACCCCGGCCGCCGGCTACGCCGTCCTCGGGCTGGGCCACAGCACGCCCCTGGCCCTGGTCGCCATGTTCGGCGCCGCTCTTGCCACCTCACTGAACCAGATCGTCGTCAGCACCCTCCGCCAGGCAGCAGTCCCCGACGAACTCCTCGGCCGCGTCACCGCCGCCTACCGCCTCATCGTCCTGGGTGTCGTCCCCCTCGGAGCCCTCGGCGGCGGCCTCCTCGGACGCAGCCTGGGGATCCGTGCCACTTTCATCGCAGCAGCCGTCGGACTCACCCTCGCCGCGATCCCCCTCGCCTCCCGGGTCACCACCCAAGGCCTCCGCGATGCCGAAACGACCCCCTCACCCCCGCTCCCGCTCCCGCTCCCGCTCCCGCTCCCGCTCCCGCTCCCGCTTCAAGCCGATTCCCACTGACACCGACAGCCACGGCCTCCGCCAACGCGGTGGGGCCGTAGGACATGTGGGTTCCGCTCCCGCTTGTCACAATGGCCACATGGCCGGTGCAGGGCCCCCGAGCGAGGGCCGTTACGGTGAGCGCGTCTTCCGTCCCCAGGAACGGGGCGAGGACGAGCGGATCGACCTCGGGGCCCTCACCTACGACGCGACGACCATGGCCCGGCTGCGGCAGCTGGGCGTGGGGCCCGGCTGGACCTGCCTGGAGGTGGGCGCGGGCACCGGCACGGTGGCGCGGCGGCTGCTCGACGAGGCGGGGGTGGCGCAGGTCCTCGCGGTCGACCGCGACGTACGGTTCCTCGCGGAGCACCCCTTGCCGGGGCTGAGCACGCTCCAGGCGGACATCACGTCCGACGAGTTCTCCCCCGGGCTGTTCCGGCTGGTGCACGCCAGGTTCGTGCTCATGCACCTGCCCGCCCCACAGCAGACGGTCTCCAAGCTCGCCGGGCTGCTCGCTCCCGGCGGGGTCCTGGTGGTCAGCGACGCGGTCGACCTGACCACGGACTCGACGCCCCTGACCCCGTACACCCGCGCCATGCGGGCCATGTGGCAGGGGCTGCGCGACAGCATCGGGACCGATGTCTCCCAGGTGCCCCACCGTGCCGAGCTGCTGCGGGCCGCCGGGCTGGAACCGGTGGCCGCCGAGATCCACGTACCACCGCTCGTGGCGGGGAGCGCGATCAGCCGCTTCTGGGCCGACACCTGGCAGCGGGCGCGGGCGGCCATGGTGGCGACCGGGCTCATCGACGACGCCGGGCTCGACGAGGCCGTGCGCTACCTGGACTCCCCCCGGTGCACCGGATTGTCGCCGGGGATGCTCACGGCCTGGGGGTGGAAGCCCGAGGCCGCGCGTCCCGGTCGGTCTGACGGTGTGTGACATGCCGCTGTCGGTGTAATGGCGGCGTCGGGCGGGCGGGGCACCGCACGCTGAGGCAGCGGAAACGGCGGAAGCAGCGGCGTACGACCGCACGGATCTCGGAGCGTCCGACCTGCCGGCGCGCACGGACGCCTCGTCGAAAGGCACGGATGAGCGACCTCGCCGATGCCGGAGCAGCACGGGCCGACCGGGCCGACCGGGCCGACCGGGGCCACCGAGCCCGGGAGATCGTACGGACCGAAGGCCCCGCGGCGGCCCGCATCGTGGTCACCGTCGCGGTCGCCTGGCAGGTCGCGCTGTGGCTGGGCGCCGACCAGCCGCCGGTCTTCGCGGCGGTCGTCCCGCTGGTGGCCCTGCGCGGCGATCCGATGACGGCCCTGGGCACATCGCTCCAGCGGGCGCTGGGCGTGGTCGCGGGCGTGCTGATCGGGCTCGCCGTACTGAACGTGCTGCGCCCGTCGACCGCCGCGCTGACGCTGGTGGTCGCCATCGGGCTGGGCATCGGCATGGTCCTGCGGGCCGGCGGCGGGCTGAACATCCAGGTCGCGGCGTCGTCGCTGCTCGTCTTCGCCAGCACCTCGCCCGATGCCTACGCACTGCACCGCGCGTGGGAGACCGCCGAGGGAGCGGCGGTCACGATCCTGCTGGCCCCGCTGCTGTGGCCGCCCGATCCCCACCGGGTCCTGACGGCCATCGTCGACGACACCCGGGTGCACCTGATCCGGGCCCTGACCGGTACCGCGGCCGCCCTGGGTGCCGGACCGGCCGCCGCCCACGACAACCTCACCCTGGTGAACGCCCACATCGAAGCGGTCCACGCCAACGCCGCCCGCGCCCGCGAAGCCGAACGCGCCATGAGGTTCAACCCCCTGCGCCGCCGCCACCGAGACGCGGTACGCCTCCAGGCCCGGCGCATCGCCACCGCCGACGGGCTCACCACCCCTCTGGGGACCCTGGCCAGGGAGGTCGCCGTGCTCACCGGCCGGGAGGACCTGGCCGCGGACCTCGCCCGCGCGCGAGGCCGACTGCCCGAACTTGCCGCGCTGACCTCGCGGGCCATCGGAGAAGTCCTGTCCGGCGGCAATGCCCGCCCTGCCCTGATCACCGCCGGGGACTGCCTGGCCGGCTACGTACGCGAAGACTCCCGACCCCTCGCCGTGGCCCTCCGCCGACCGTTCCGGCAGCTCCTCGACGACCTCGACCAGGCATCACCGCCCGCAGGCGGCTCCTTCGGTCACCCGGTCGGGTGACCCGGCCCATCAGGGTGCCGAGTCGGCTGCGAGCCGGGCGGTATGACGGGGCGGTGAGCAACAGACTGCGCTGTGGTCTCGCGGTGGTCGCCGCTGTGCTGCTGGCCGCGCCACCGCCGGCCGCCGCCGTCGTCGTGAACCCCGCGCCGTGCGTCGCCAAGAGCGGGAGCGACGCGACGGAGACCCGTGAGGACTCCTCGGTCGACGAGGGCGAGATCCGGTGGACGGAGTCGACGAAGTACGACGACGCGTTCCGCTGGGCGATCAAGCGCTGGCAGTACGCGGGGGCGAAGATCAAGATCCTCGCGGACTCGGCGACGACCGTCAGCGACCTGGAGTTCGTCGACTATTCGAACGCCGCCGACTCCGCCGCCGGGAACTGGCAGCGGCGTCCGCAGATCGGCGCGACCGACTACATTCGGTTCAACAGGGCCAAGATGGACGGCTACGACACCGCGATGAAGCGGCAGGTCGCCCTGCACGAGCTGGGGCACGCGCTCGGCCTGTGCCACAAGAGCAACGGCGGCCCCGCCTATGTGCGGTCGATCATGTGGACCGAAGCGCACTCGCTGTTCACGGAGCCGCAGGCCGTCGACAAGGCCAATTACCGAAAGCTGTGGGGCTGATGCGCGCAGGGGTATGGACGGTTGCCGGACTGGCCGTGGCCGGGGGGATCACGGCGGGCGGCTGGTACGCGGCCGCCGGGCCGGGCGAGGTCACGGCGGCGGCGGTCTGCGACAGCACCGCGGATCTGTCGACGGACGTCGGTGTCGCCTCGGCGGCGCGGGGCATCGCGGTCGTCGAGGCCGTGCGGAACGTCCGCTACCAGGACGACGAGTCGACTCGGCCCGGCGCGTTCCTCACCACCGAGGTGAGGGTGCTCAGGACGCTGAAGGGCCGCTTCCCGGCGACCCTGCCGCTCACACAGAGCGTGCGGCAGGGCGGAACGCCCGGCCGTTACGTGTCGAGGGAACCGGAGCGCAACGCGGTCCTGGAGCCCGGTCGGCAGTACGTCGTCGCCGTCCGGTTCGGGTCGACGATGGCCGAGCCCGGCACGGAAGCGTGGGTGGCGTACGCCCAGCCGGTACGGCGCGGCGTCGAAGGCGAGGTCGCGCACTGGAAGCAGGCGGTGGCGCAGGCGCCCCAGGCTGCCGCCCCTGCGGTGTGCGACGACGTGAGCACGGTCGACTGAGGACGAGGTCATCAGGGCATGGCCGCTGACCCGGCTGCGGCGGTTCCCACGCTCATGTGTTCGCGCGTGCGTGACCTCGTCCTCGTCCTCGCCCTCGTCCTCGCCCTCGCCCTCGACCGGCTGGTTGGTTGGCCGTCCGGCCGGACGCCGGGATCAGTCGTCGATGCGGTCCATCACCTTGCCGAGGTCGATGAACTTGAAGTTGGTGGCGGTGCGCTCGCCGTCGTGCGGGCCGTCGTGGCCGTCCTGAACGACGAGGAGGCCGCGCGGGAACTTGGTGCCGAGGGGCTGGCTCAGGGCCGCGGCCCCGTCGCATTCCTCGGAGCCGTCGATGTCACGGGAGCCGGGCGTGATGCGCAGCCCGGCCTCGTACTCGTTGTCGTCTTCGAGTTCGCGGTCGTAGAAGGCGAAGGTGTTGTCGCCCTGGCTGGAGGCCATGAGGTAGCCGTCGCCGTCGGACTCGGTGATCAGGGTCAGCCCTTCGACGTCGGCCGAGAGGCGGCGCCCTCCGAAGCCGGGGTCGGCGCCGGCCGCGCACTCCTCGGTCTCCTCGTCGTACGTGGCCGGGACACCGTACTCCCGGACCTTGTCGACGAGTTCGGGGCGGCCGCCGAGGTCGGCGCGGACCCGCCAGATACCGACATCCTCCTGACCCGCGTACAGCGTGCCGCTCGCCGGGTCGACGACCATGCCCTCGACCTGGGGGCGTTCGCCCGGCTCGGCGCAGGGGGTCCAGGAGGTGCCGTTCGGCATGCGGAAGGAGGCCGGCAGTTCCAGGCTGCGGATCTTCCGGTACCCGACGGTGCCGCCGGGGGCGGCGACGAGTTCGAGCAGGGCGACGGTCGTCTCGTGGCGGCGGCTGACCAGCGCGTACGAGCGGCCGGTGGCCGGGTCGGTCCAGGTGGCCAGGCCGTAGGCGGTGCGCTGGTCGTTGATCTCGGCCTGGTCCGCGGAGAAGACCGGGCGGGCGGCGGGGTCGGTGATGTCGGTGAGCGGGCCGCCGGGCCGGCTCCGGTCGATCCGGTACACGCGGAGGCGGTCGTTGCCGCGGTCGGTGACGACCGCGATGTCCGCGCGGCCCGTGGTCAGGGGCATGCGGTGGACAAGGTCCACGTTGTTGAACCGGCCGGGCGCGTCGTCCGGGCCCGGGCCGGCGGGCGCCGCAAGGGCCTGTACCTGGGCCGCGTCGAGGTCGTAGACCCGCAGGCCGCCCTCCTTGGCGGTGGCGATGACCAGGCTGCGCGCGGGATCGGCGCCATTGCGCCAGATCGCCGGGTCGTCGGCGTTGGCGTTGCCGCCCTCCTCGTCGTCGAAGAGCGGTGCGGTTTCGGCGACGGGCGTCACGGCCGGGAGCGAGCCTGCGGCGGCCCGGGAGGCCGCGGCGTGCGTGGGAGTGGCGTGGGCCGGCGCGCTGACTCCGGAGGCCAGCAGCAGCGCGGCGGCGCCCACGACGAGGGCGGCCGGGCGGGTCTGACGTGGCAGGGTCACGAAGGGACTCCAATGTCAGGTACATGATGAAGAGTTGGTCGCCGCTGAGCGTCGGTCCACGGGATGGCCGCGGCCTGTTGGCCGGGCGGCCAGGGCGTGTGCGCACGGTGAACTCGAGCACCGTCGCGTCGCCCACGGGCGCCGGACCCTCCCGCCCGTCCCGGGGGCGTCACGATCGCGGACGCGTCGCGGTGATCACGTAGTAGTCGAGGATGCCCTGCCGGTAGGCGGCCAGGAAGTTGCGCGGCCAGGTGCCGGGCTTCCACTGGTCCGACAGCCAGCGGTCCCAGCCCTGCCACACTCCGGGGCCGATGGACGTGGCCCTGACGCCGGTCAGACCGGCCGCGGTGAACGCCTCCGTCAGGGAGGCGAAGGGGCGGGCGATGTCCAGTCCGCTGGCGTACGAGTCGAGGAGCTCGGCGAGCCGTGCGCCGTGCCCGGGAGCGTCGTCGGGCGTGAAGAAGCTCGCGACGACCACCCGGCCTCCGGGCCGCAGGACCCGGGCCGCCTCGCGGGCGAACGCGTCGAGGTCGTCGAAGTGCTGGGCGGCCTCGACGCTGTACACGCGGTCGAACTCGCCGTCGCCGAACGGCATCCGCTCCGCCGCGCCCCGCACGAACCGCATCCGCGCCGGACCGGCCTCCAGCAGCGCCGCGTTGGCCTGCCGGGCGCGTTCCAGCTGCTGCGGGTGGATGTCCATCCCGGTGAGGTGCGCGGGGGCGTACTCCCACAGGGCCAGCGCGCAGCCGACGCCGAGGCCGCAGCCGACCTCCAGCATCCGGCGGCCCTCGACCGGGGCCGCACTGCCGAGCACGTGCCGGTACAGGTCCTGCTGGCTGCGGACGCGGTCGGCGACGGACAACGGCCCGGTGAGGTCGATGGCCTGCCAGTAGCCGAAGTTGATGAATCCGCCGGCGAACACCGGCACCGAGCTGAGGTCCGCCGGCCCGTACGTCTCCCGGACCGGGGCCCGCATTCCGTCCGCCGCGCTCCGCTCCGACTCCATCGGTTCCGCCACCCGCGTCACCTCCGCGTCCAGTGTGGCGCACGGCGAGCGGGGACAGAAGATGACCGGACCGCCTGCGGCACGGTACTAAGTGCACTGTGAAGGAAAAGACTCATCCGGCGACCGTTCGGATATTCATCGCACTCGCCCCGCCGGACGACGCGAAGCAGGAGCTGGAGCGGGAGCTGCTCCCCGCCTACGAGGCGTACCCGCGCATGCGGTGGAACCGCATCGAGGACTGGCACATCACCCTGGCGTTCCTCGGCGAGCTCCCGGTCGGAGCCGTCGAGCTGCTGCGGCCGCCGCTCGCCGAGCTCGCGGCGGGTCACCGGCCCGTACGACTGGCGCTGCGCGGGGGCGGCCACTTCGACGAGCGGGTGTTGTGGACCGGCATCGACGGGGACCTCGACGGGCTGCACCTCCTCGCCGACAACGTGCGCGCCGCGGTCAGGGAGTGCGGCATCGCCTTCGAGGGCCGGCCACTGCGCCCCCATCTGACCCTGGCCCGGTCCCGCCGCAACGAGCCGCCCCACGCGGTGGAGGCCGCCGCCGGCCTCAGCGCCTTCACGGGCCGCCCATGGCAGGCCGAACGGCTCCACCTGGTCGGCAGCAACATCGGCCGCGGCCCGGGGCCGATCCACTACCGCGACATCGAAGCCTGGGACTTCGGCGGCGGGGTCTGAACGCGCCGGCCGTTCGGCCGGTTCGCCGAGGTCGTGCCGCATCTGACCGTGGCTCCGCGTCTGTTCGGTCGGACTCATGGCCTGCGACGGGACGCAGTGGCGGGAGCGGGCCTCCTTCGCCCTGCGAGGCCAGTGCACGCTGCGAGGAGGATCAGCGCCCACAGGGCCGTAGTCCGCGGCGAGGTCTCGCCCTCCACCGACGGGGTCACGCGGCGCTCCGGGTCGTAGGAGACCCGGATCTCCGCGCCCACCGCGGCCCGGGGCGCGTCCTTGACCTCGGCCGGGTAGCCGCCGGGGCAGGTCAGCGCGAGTCGGTACAGGGTCTTCGTCGCGGAGCCCTCTCCGTGGGCGTGCTGGTCCTTGGCCTGGACCTCCCGTACGACGCAGGTGGCGACCTCCCCGCGCGCCGTCGTCTGGTCCGCGGTCGCCACCGTCGCCAGAAGCCCCAGGGCGAGGAACAGCGTTCCGAAGAAGCCACCGCTGCCCCCGACGCGTGCGAAGTACACCGTGCAGGCCGCACAGAGCAGGATCGCCACGCCCGCCACGGCCACGGTGGTCGACGGCGCCGAGGAACTGGTGAAGCACCAGTACGCCCACGCGAAGACGACCGCTGCCGCGACGGCCGGCAGGGCCGCGGTCGGCCCCCACGCGCGCGGTTCCGGCTCTGACATGAACACCACCCCCGCAGGGGGGACGCCCGCCGCGCCTCCCCCGGTTTCAGGGATGCGTCAGGTGATCGGGGACAGTCGGGACGGCACCGGCGGCACGGCCGGCGCGGGGGCGCCGTAGGTGGTGGCCAGGGCGCTGCCCGCCTGCCAGGCCGGCCAGTCCATGTTCCAGTCGCCGATGCCGTTGCCGAAGGGCTCCATGCGCGGGCCGCCGCTGTTGACGACCTCGACGATGTCCCCCTCACGGACCGTTTCGAAGAACCAGGCCGCGTCCTCGGTGCTCATGCCCGTACAGCCGTGGCTGACGTTCTCCTCGCCCTGCGCTTCCACGGACCAGGGCGCGGCGTGCACGTACTCGCCGCTCCAGGTCACGCGGGTCGCGTAGCGGACGGGGAGGTCGTAGAACTCGCTCGTGCCCTTCTTGATGCCGATGGAGTCCCCGCGCATCCGCACCTTGGATTCCTTACGGAGGACGACCTTGACACCGGCGCGGGTCCTGAATCCGGCCTTGCCGGTGGTGACCGGAATCGTCCTGATGACCCGTCCGTTGCGGCGTACCGTCATCGTGTGCGCGGCCGAGTCGGTGACCGCCTCGATCCGGTCCGCGACGGTGAACTCGACGCCGTCGGAGGGCCCGCCGTAGACGCCCTCGCCGATCTCTACCCCGTCGAGGCCGCTGCGGACGCTCACCTTCGTGTGGGCGGGCCAGTACGTGCGGGGGCGGTAGTGCAGGGTCGATTCGTCGACCCAGTGCCAAGCGCCCTCCACGCGGGGGTGGGAGGTCACCTCCAGCGCCTGTTCCACGCGGGTCCGGGCCAGGCCGTCGTCGGCCGGCACCGGACGGCTCAGTTCCGCCGTGACGATCTCCCCCGCGCCATACGTACCGGGGCGCGGCCCGAAGTCCGCCGTCAGCCGGCCGCCGTCCGCGGGCGGCGCCGTCCGGAACACCAGGGTCGCACCCACCGCGGTCCCCGCCGCGTCCTGCGCGCCGACCCGCACCGTGTACGACTCCCCTGCGCGCAAGGACTCCACGTTCACCCAGCGGCCGCCGCCCGCGCCGAGCACGCCCGCCACGTGGCGGCCGTGGCCGTCCGTGACCGACACGTCGGTCAGGGATCCCTGCCCCGGCTCGGCCACGGCGATCTCCAGCGGCCCGCCGGCGTCCGTCCCCGGGGCGGCCCGGTGGGACACGCCGCCGGGGAGCGGCGCCGGGATGACGACTCCGTGCCCGCCGGCGGTGGCCAGCACGCGTTCCTCCCGCCAGCCCTGGCACATGCCCAGCCGGAACACGTCCACCGTGCACTGCTCCCCACCCGGCCGGACGGCCCCGCGGCCCTCGTCCAGCACCCGGCCCACGAGCAGGCCGACCGCCGGAACCCCGGGGTCCCGACCCGCTTCGTCCACGCCGGGCCCGCGGCCGGGGGCCGCCGCACCGACCATCAGCAGGACACTCGCTCCCGCACCCGCAACCGCCATCCGTGTCCGTCGTGCCCGCCGCATGACCACACCCTCCCTGAACCGCCTGAGCCCGGAGAGGGCATCAAAACGGACAAGAGGCCTGAACGATGATCACCAACCCGGCTGTGCCGCCGAACGAGACCCCGAACTCAACCCGCACGGACCACGGCGTCGATCTCCACTTCCACGAGCCACGCGGGATCTATGAAGCGGGAAACCTCCACGAAGGTGGTGACGGGCCGGATGGAGGCGAACCGCTCTCCGTGTGCCCGCGCGGACTCCTTCCACCGCGTCACGTCGGTCAGCATGACGCGGGTCCGCACGACGTCCTGGAGCGAGGCCCCTGCCTCGCGCAGCGCCCGCTCGGCGATGTCCAGGCACCGCACCGTCTGGGCGTAGACATCGCCTGGGGCGGCGGTGGAGCCGTCGTCGGCGATGGGCGCCGTTCCGGCGACGGCGACGAAGTTCCCCGTCCGCACCGCGCGCGAGAAGCCGATCTGCGGTTCGAGGGGCGATCCCGAGCTGACGATCCGATGTTCGATGTCCATCTGATCATGGTGCCCGGCACACCTCGACCGGCCCGCCCGTCGTGCGCATAGTGATGAGGCTGTGACCTGGGGATGTTCAGATCCACGGCGGTGATCACTAAGGTCTCACCGTGTCCAACCCTTACGAGATACCGTACGAATCCGCCACCCCGGCCCGCCGCAAGCGGGTGTGGCCACTGACCGCCGTTCTGGTGGTGTCGGCGGCAGCGCTGGCCGCCCTCGGCCTGAAGCTCACGGGCTCGTCGTCCGACGGTGAAGCCGGCTCCGGCGCACCCGCGACTTCCGCTTCCGCTTCCCCCTCCCCCGCATCACCGAAAAAGGCCGCCCCTGCGGGTGGCGCGGCCGACCGGCCGATGATCCCGCTCGCGGACGCGTTCCCGGCCCAGGTGAAGGACGCCACCGGCGCGACCTTCACCAGGGTCGGCTCGGTCGCGCTGGCCTCCTGCACCGAGCCCGACTCGGTCGGACCGACCCTGGCCGCGCTCATCGAAGGGAGTGCGGGCTGTGTGGGCGAGCAGGTCGCGCTCTACAAGGACGCACAGAACAACCAGTTCAACCTGGCCGTCTTCACCATGAAGGACCCACAGGACACCATGATGCTGGTGTCGCGGCTGGCGATGGCCTTCGACGACTACCAGGTGGGCGCGCAGGCGCCGCCGCCCGGTTCCGGCCTGCGGACGCTGCCGCCGGACAGCGGGATGGTGCAGGCCTTCACCGGCCAGGGCCGCGCCATGGTGGTGGGGTTGGGGCAGTGGTCGGACGGCCGCGTCGCCGACTACCAACAGTTGGTGGACCGGTTGGACCCGCTGCTGCAGGCGGTCTCGAAGAACGTCGGCGACCACGAGACCAAGAACTGACTCGGCCCGACGTCGGCGAGCGGCTCGGCACCGGGCAGCTCACGTGCCGATCCGCTCCGCGGTCGCGGGCCGGATCGGCCAGGTCTAGGCTGGTGCCACTGCCTTGCCCTGGCACTCCGTACGACAGGAGGCATGCCGTGAGGTCGACGCACACACGACTTCGCCGGGCCTGTGTGGCGGCCGCTTCCGCGGCTCTGCTCGTCGTCCCGGCCACCGCCGGCTCCGCGTACGGGGCGCCCACACCCGGTCCTTCCGTCACCGCCGCCCCCTCCCCCACTCCCACCCCGGGCGGCGACTCCGAGTTCCCGCAGCTCACCCCCGCCGTCGCGGCCCAACTGGACGTCGCGATACGGAAGGTGCTGGGGGAGACGCAGGTGCCGGGCGTGATCGTGGGCCTGTGGGCCCCCGGCAAGGGAAGCTACGTGCGGACCTTCGGTGTCGCCGACAAGGCCACCGGCGCTCCCATGGAGACGGGCTTCAACTTCCGGATCGGCAGCGAGACGAAGACGTTCACGGTCACCGCTCTCCTCACCCTCGTCGACCAGGGAAAGCTGGGCCTGGACGACCCCATCGGCAAGTACATCGAGGGCGTCCCGAACGGCGACCGCATCACGCTGCGCATGCTGGCCGGAATGCGCAGCGGGCTGTTCAACTACAGCGATGACCCGGACTTCGACAAGGTGTTCACCACCAACCCCAACACCTACATGTCGCCACGGCAGTTGCTCGACTACTCCTTCAAGCACCCCGTGCAGTTCGCGCCCGACGCGGAGTTCGATTACTCCAACACCAACCTGATCCTGCTCGGGCTCGTGGTGGAGAAGATCGGCGGCCGGCCGCTCCACGAGTTCATCCGGCAGGAGGTCCTGGAGCCGGCCGGGCTGCGCCGGACGGTCTTCCCCGTCGACGCGGACTTCCCCGATCCGCACCCGCAGGGCTACACCAACCAGTCGGCCTCCGGCAAGGTCGTGAACTCGACCGACTGGAACCCCTCCTGGGCCTGGTCCGCGGGAGCGATGATCTCCGATCTGATGGACCTGCGCAGCTGGGCGCACACGCTGGCCACCGGCACCCTGCTGACGCCCGCGACCCAGGCCGAGCGGCTGAAGACCACCCCGATGGACATTCCCGGTGACGGGTACGGGCTGGGCATCTTCAACGTCCAAGGCTGGATCGGGCACAACGGCTCGCTGCCCGGGTACGAGTCGCTGACGATCTACCTCCCGGAGGACAAGGCAACGTTGGTCGTCCTCCTCAACACCGACATCACGACCGAGGGCCAGGAGCCGAGCACCCTCTTTGGCGAGGCGGTCACCGAAATCGTGACCCCCGACCACGTGTTCCCCGGCCACAAGCCGATCGCACCCAAGGCCAAATGAGGTGTGAGCTCAGGCCGCCGACGCGGTGGTGACCACCAGCGGCGGCCGCGCCCGTTCCGCCGCCCACGCGCGGCCGCGTGCGAACTCCGGGTCGGCGACCGCGAGGGCCTCCTCGACCGTCGGGCGCTGCTGGACGACGTCCCGGAACCGGGCGCTCTCCAGGAGGGCCGGATACAGATCGACCGGCCACGCGTGGTTGCGTACCTCCTGCCAGGATCCGTCGGTTCGCCGCAGACGTACGGTCAGGGGCTCGCCCGGCTCGTACGCGGTGCCCGGGTCGCCGATCCGCAGGGAGGCGTACTCGGTGCCGGCGCACGCGGGGTCGGTGGTCAACAGCACCAACGGTGCCCCGGGGCGCAGGAGTCGGCGGACCTCCGTGAACACCGCGAGCAGGGCCTCCTCGGTCGGCAGCGAGGCGAGGACGTGGTTGCACATCACCGCGTCCGCGCAGCCGTCCGCCAGGCCGGTCACCCGCCCGTTCTCGACGAGGTGGTACTCCGCGACCGCGGGAGCCGAGGCGCGGGCCAGCTCCAGCATCTGCGGGGAGGTGTCGACGCCCAGGACGCGTGCGCCCAGCCGGCGGGCCGCCGCGTCGGCCACCTTGCCCGGTCCGCAGCCGTAGTCCACGAGGACCGCGCCGGGGCCGAGCCGGCGGGCGAGGGCCCGGAAGACGAACGGATATCCGAGCAGCCAGTCGGTGGCGGCCTCCACTGCCGCGAAGGCGCGCGCCCCCTCCCGTCCTGACCAGTCCGTTCCCGGTGCGGCGCCGTCCTGTGCCGGGCCCTGCGCGGAGTCGCTCACAGGCCCCACTATCGACCTGTCGCCGCGGCCGCGCGCGGTGCGACACGAGGTGTCGGGTCCGGGGGGCGGATCACGTAGTCTCGGCGGATGGCGAAGTACTTCGACGTGCACCCTGAGAATCCTCAGCAGCGCACGATCAGCAGCGTGGTAGACAGCATCCGCTCCGGCGCTCTCATCGCGTACCCGACGGACTCGTGTTTCGCTCTGGGGTGCCAGCTCGGCAACCGCGAGGGCGTGACCCGGATCCGTTCGATCCGCAACCTCGACGACAAGCACCACTTCACCCTGGTGTGCCAGAACTTCGCTCAGCTGGGCCAGTTCGTACAGATCGACAACGACGTGTTCCGCGCGATCAAGGCGGCCACGCCCGGGCCGTACACCTTCATCCTCCCGGCCACCTCGGAGGTGCCGCGTCAGCTGCTGCACCCGAAGAAGAAGACCGTCGGAGTCCGCATCCCCGACCACGGCGTCACGCAGGCCCTGCTCGCGGAGCTCGGCGAGCCGCTGCTGTCCAGCACGCTGCTGCTGCCCGACGAGGACGAGCCGATGACCCAGGGCTGGGAGATCAAGGAGCGGCTCGATCACGTGCTGGACGCGGTGGTCGACTCGGGTGACTGCGGCACCAAGCCGACCACGGTGATCGACTTCTCCAGCGGCGAGGCCGAGATCGTACGCCGCGGAGCGGGCGACACCGCGCGGTTCGAGGCCGAATAGCCGTTCCGGCCGCGCGGGGGCGCTGACTATGATCACCGCGTGACGCAGACCTCGACCGGCACCGCTCTCGTCCTCGTGGACCTGATGCCCCGCATCGTCGCCCTTCCGGTGGCCCCGCACTCCGGCGAGGAGGTCGCGGCCCGCTGTGCGCGGCTGGCCGAGGCGTTCCGCTCCGAGGGGCGCCCGGTGGTCCTGGTCCGCGTCGAGCGGCCGAACGTGGCCGAACAGCCGCCGGGCAGTGGCCTGGTGGAGGGCCTCGCGCACCCCGGTGACATCGAGATCGTCAAGCGGACGGTCGGCGCCTTCCAGGACACGGGCCTGGACGAGAGGCTTCGGGCGCTCGGCGTCGACCGGCTGGTGCTGGCCGGTCTGGTGACGACGATGGGGGTGGAGTCCACCGCGCGCGCGGCGAGCGACCACGGCTACGAGATCGAGTTCGTCGAGGACGCCATGTCCGCTTTCGCGGCGGACGAGCACGAGTTCGCGGTGCGCAGGATCTTCCCCCGGTTCGGCGAGGTACGGGACACCGCGTCGTACACCGGTGGTTCGGGAGTGGGCGGCGGAGCCGCGTAGCCCGGCCGCCCGTTCCCGCACCCCCTGGACCTACAGCGGGGTGCCGGACTTGTTCGCCCGCTCCACCGCGGCCAGCCCCTCGGCGGTCCAGCTGCCGTCCGGCGCGATGTAGCCCGCGTCGAGCCAGCGCTTGAACTGCTGGAGGGCGATGACCGCGTCGTCCGCGTACTCGATCTTGTTCGGGTTGAACCAGCCGGCTTTCCTGAGCCGGATCAGCTCGATGGAGGCCGCTTCCTCGTCATCGGTGAGCGTGACCTGCGGCCTGCCGCCCGTGGGGGTGGCCGCCGTTGCGGCCGGGGTCGGGGTGGCGGCCGGGGACGAGACAGCGGGCGACGGGGCGGCAGGCGAGGAAGCGGCCGTCGGCGTGGCGGGGGCGGCGGGCTCGGCCTCCTGGCCGTTCTTGCCGCACGCCGCCGTGGCGAGGACGCCGAGGCCTACGGCCGCGGTGACGAGCACCGCCTTGAGCTTCAACTTACGCATCGTCATGTCTTCCCCTGCTGGGTGCGGATGACCGGCGCCGGACGGAAGGGCACCGAACGGCACTGAACGGAACGGACCTTACTGTCTGCGCCCGCGTCCGGCGGCCAGGCCCGCCCCGGCAGGGCGGGGGCGGGCCCGGGTGGTCAGCCGTCGAGGACGCTCAGGTCGATGCGCGCGAGGCGCTCCGGATCGGTGAGGATGTCCAGCGCGGTGATCCTGCCGCCCCGGATGGTGAACGCCATCACCGACAGCGGACTGCCGTCCCGCGCGAAGGAGACGACGCCGGGCGCGGCGTTGACGAGCGCCGGGCGGGCCGCCTCGGCGAAGCGGGCGAACATGATCGCCTGCGAGGCGACGTCCGCGGCGCCCCGGCGGAGCAGGCCGGGGCGCAGCGTACCGCCGTCGGAGCGGGCCACGACCTCGGGGTCGAGGAGGGCGACGAGGGCGTCGAAGTCCCCGCCGCGCGCGGCCTCCATGAAGGCGTCGACGATCCGGCGCCGCTGGTCCGGGTTCGGGTCCGTGTCCGGGGCGGGGGCCGACCCCTGGACGCGGCGGCGGGCGCGGCTGGCGAGCTGCCGGGTGGTGGCGGGCGTACGTCCGAGGACGGGCGCGATCTCCTCGAAGGGGACGGCGAACATGTCGTGCAGGACGAAGGCGAGGCGCTCGGCGGGGCCGAGCGTGTCGAGGACGACGAGCAGCGCGATGCCGACCGAGTCGGCGAGGAGGACCTCCTGTTCGGGGTCCAGCCCGTCCGCGTTGCTGACGATCGGGTCGGGGAGCCGGAGCCGTCCGTGCTGGTCGTGCAGCGGGTCCTCGCGCCGGGTGGCCCGCGAGCGCAGCATGTCCAGGCAGACCCGGCCGACCACCGTGGTCAGCCAGCCGCCCAGGTTCTCCACGGCCGCGGCGTCGGAGCGGCTCAGCTTGAGCCAGGCCTCCTGTACGGCGTCCTCGGCCTCGCTGAGCGAACCCAGCATCCGGTAGGCCACCGCTCGCAGATGGGAGCGGTGCTCCTCGAAGCGCCGCGCCAGCCGTTCCGTCTCGCTCATGTGTCACATCCCCCGTATAGCCATGCGATCACTGCCGCCCTGGACCATAGCCGCCCGGTGCGACACGTTCCGAGGTCGCGGGGCGGTGCGCGGGGTCGCAGCATGGAAGGAGGCCCGGGTCCGTCCGGGCTGCCCGGCGGACGTGTACGGGTGAGGAGGCCGCTGATGGCCACTGACCAGCCCCTTCCGTCGGTCCCTGACTCCGGAGCGGGGGACGTGGCGCTCGCGGCGGGCGGACTGCTGGACGTACTGGGCGTGGCGGCGATCGTCCTGGACGGTGAGGGGCGGGTCACCCTGTGGAGCCCACAAGCCGAGCACCTGTTCGGATATACGGCGAAGGAGGCCTGGGGCCATTACGCCGCGCAGCTGCTGGTCGAGGAGCGGCACCGGGACGTGGTGCTGGGGCTGTTCGGCCAGGTGATGGCGGGCGACGGCGCGTGGGCCGGGGCCTTCCCCGTCCGGCGCCGCGACGGGACGACCGTACTGGTGGAGTTCCGCAACATGCGGCTGGAGGCGGACGGCGGCAGCGCCTTCGCCCTGGGGCTCGCCACCGACCGGGCCACGTTGCGCCGGGTCGAGCGGGACCTGGCGCTGTCGCTGAGGCTGGTCGACCAGTCGCCGATCGGGCTGGCCGTCCTGGACACGGATCTGCGGTACGTGCTGGTCAACCCGGCGCTGGAGCGCATCAACGGGGTGCCGGCCGCCCGGCACCTGGGGCGGCGGATCACCGAGGTCCTGCCGTTCCTGGACGGCGCGAGCATCGAGGCACGGATGCGTGAGGTCATGGAGAGCGGAGTGCCCCTGCTCGACGATTTCACCACCGGACGGATCTCCCCGGACGCGGAGAGTGATCACGCCTGGCTCTCGTCGGTGTACCGGCTGGAGGACCAGGCCTCGCAGGTGATCGGGGTGGCCGTTTCGGTCGTGGACGTGACGGAGCAGCACCTGGCCGCCGTTTCCGCAGCCCATGCCCGCCGCCGCCTGTCCTTGATCGCGGACGCGTCGGTCCGTATCGGCACCACCCTCGACCTCGACGTGACCGCCCGGGAGCTCGCGGACGTGGCGGTGCCCGAGGTCGCCGACATCGCCGCCGTCGACATCCTTGACACCGTCCTCGCGGGGCCCCGTCCCGGTGAGGGCGCGGACGGGGAGGCCGTCCGGTTCCGGGCACTGGCGGTGAAATCCGCCTACCGCAGCCCGGCCGAGGAGGCCGCCGACCCCGTCGGTGACGTTGCGCTGTACGGCCCCACCCGGCTGGTGTCGCGCTGTGCGAGCACGGGCCGTCCGGTACTGCTGCCGCGCGTACGGCCGGAGGACCTGCCGCGCATCGCCCGCGACGAGCACGCCGTGCGGCTCCTCGCCGAGGCCGGGGTGCACTCGTACCTGGCGGTGCCGCTCATCGCGCGCGGCCAGGTGCTCGGCGCGCTGGACCTCAAGCGGGCCCGCAACCCCGAGCCGTTCGGCACGGACGACGTGCTGCTGGCGTCCGAACTCGCCGCGCGCGCCGCCGTGTCCGTGGACAATGCCCGCTGGTACCAGCACCAGCGGCACACCGCGCTCGCTCTCCAGCGCCACCTCCTGCCGCAGCATCCCCCCACGGCCGTCGGGCTGGACATCGCCTACCGGTACCAGCCGGCCGGCGCGGCGGACGAGACGGGAGGCGACTGGTTCGACGTGGTCCCGCTCGACGGCGACCGTACGGCACTCGTCGTCGGGGACGTGATGGGCAGTGGCATCAACGCCGCGGCCACCATGGGCCAGTTGCGCACGGCGGCCCGTACCCTGGCGCGGCTCGGGCTGGAGCCGGCGACGGTCCTCAGCCACCTCGACGAGGCCACCGCCGACCTGGGCGAGGCCATGGCCACCTGCATCTACGCCGTCTACGACCCGCACACCCGGCTGTGTCACATCTCCACTGCCGGCCACCTGCCGCCGATCCATCTCCGGGCGGGGCGCCCGCAGCTCGTGGAGCTCGCGACGGCGGTGCCGCTCGGCGTGGGCGGCATCCCGTTCAGCACCACCACCATCGGGCTGGGTCCCGGCGACGAACTGGTCCTGTACACCGACGGGCTGGTCGAGACCCGGGACCAGGACATCTACGCCCGCATCCAGACCCTGACGGATCTGCTCGCGGTCCCCCACCGCCCGATCGAGGAGACCTGCGACCTCCTCCTCGGGGCTCTGCGCCGCCCCGACACCCACGACGACGTGGCCCTGCTCATCGCCCGCACGCACGGGGCGGAGGTCACGTGAGGCGGAAGGGGAACGGGGCCAGGTCGGGCTCGGTCCAGGCGGTCCTGGCGTGGGGTGCTGCCAGGGTGCCCGGGCAGTAGAAGCGCTCCAGCAGGTGCTTGTCGAGGAGGTCGGGGTGGTGGTCGGCGAAGGCCGGGAAGTCCTCGCCGCCGTCGGGGCCGGTGTGGTGGGCGACCAGTTCCACCCAGGCTCGGGTGACGGTCGCGTGGTACTTCTCCGGCACTCCCGCCTCGGTGGCGGTGCGCCGGATGCCCTCGTCGAGCAGGCGCAGGGCCTCGGGCCCGCCGAAGCGCCGTACGGCGAGCCAGGTGAGGTGGACGTGTTCGCGGTGGCCGAACCGTCCGGCCGAGGCCGTCACCTCGGCCATCAGCGTGTCGAACGCGGTGGGCCCGGTACTCAAGCGGACACCTCCGTCAGGGCCCGCAGGGCGGCGCGCAGCCCGGCGAGCGCCTCGGGCGGCAGGCCGTCCAGCGCACGGCGTTCCAGGGCCGTGATGGTCTCCCGGATGGTGGCGGCGGCCACCCGCCCGGAAGGGGTGAGCTCGATGAGCACCGCGCGGCGGTCCCCCGGGCGGGTGCCGCGGGTGATGTGACCGCGCCGCTCCAGCCGGTCGAGGACGCTGGTCAGCGTGGTGGGGCGGGTTCCGACGGCCGCGCCGAGTTCGGATACGGTCCGGCCGCGGCCGTCAGCCAGGTTGGCCAGCGCATTGATCTCGGACGGGGTGAGGTCCAGGTCGACGAGGTCCGCGGCGAGCACCTGCAGGGTCGCGTGGGTGGCTCTTTGCAGCGCGAGGAGCGCCGACCAGTCCGATGGCTCGATTTCGGAATACATAATTTCGGACTATACGATTTCGTACGATCTGCTGCAAGCGAGCCCCTGTGCGCCGGTGTGCGCGCCCGCGCCGGCGGGGCATGAGGCAGGCGTCCGCAGCGTGGAAAGGAACGCCTTGGCCACTCAGCTTCTCGCCCGGCTCGTACGACAACTCGGGGGACGCACCGGCAGGGGCCGCGGCGCCGTGGTGTTCACCGCCGACTTCGGGTCGACCACCCAGTGGGTCGCCGGCCGCTCCTGGGCCTATCCGGACGGCGGGCCCACCAACCCCGGGGACAACAAGCTCGACCACCTGGTGGAGGACCCCTCCTACAGTCGCACCGGCACCTTCCTGGCCACCCGGCGGACGGACGGCAACTGGGACGCCGGCCTGCTGACCACCGAGGGCAGCGACGAAGGCTTCGCGGTCAGGACCGGGGACGTTCTGGAGACCCGGGTACGGCTGCCGGTCGAGCTCGGGGCCTGGCCGGCGGTCTGGACCTGGCGGGACGGCGGCAACGAGGTCGACGTCTTCGAGTACCACCCGGACAACCCCGACCTGCTCGAACTCTCCAACCACGTCAAAGGGGGGCAGCGCTACCACCGGGACCCGGCCGTCTCCCCCGGCGGCTGGGTGGACCTGGAGGTCGAGTTCGGGGCGCGCTCGGTGGTGTGGTGGGTCAACGGATCACGGGTCTTCGCCGACCGCCGGGGCGTGGGGCGCGGCTGGCGGGCGTACCTGATCGTCAACCTCTCCGTGTGCGCCGGGCGTTACCACCCGGCGCCCGACGCGGACGTGTCGCGCATGTCCTTCGAGGTGGCGCACCTGCGCGTCCGCCGGTCGCGGTGAGGGCTACAGGGCCTCGGACGCGGCGGTGGCGCAGGCCTCGTGGCCCCAGCGGCTGCCGTGCTTGGCGATCATGTCGCCGGCCGTGTAGGGCTTCCCACAGGGGCAGCTGCCCGGGAACTTCGCCTTGATGGCCCGGGATCCGCGGCCGGTGGACGCGCCTTCGGACGTACGCTTCTTCGGCGCCGCGGACTTGCGGCGCGAGGGGGCGACGGGCGCGGGGACCGGGATGTCCGCGTGCCCGTGGGCCGTGCCGGCGGCCTGCTGCGTCACGGCCGCGTCGCTGGCGGCCTGGTCGGCGATGGCGTTCAGGTGGTCGCCGTCCTCGCGGTGGGCGGGGACGTAGAGGAACGTCACGTCGCGGTCGGCGAGCAGTTCGTCGATGCGCTCGACGAGTTCGCGGTTGGCCACGGGCTGGCCGGAGGCGGTCTTCCAGCCGTTGCGCTTCCAGCCCGGGAGCCACTGCGTGACGGCCTTCATCGCGTACTGCGAGTCCATCCGTACCTGCATCGACGTCCCGGGAGCGACCGCCTCCAGCACGCGCTGGAGGGCGGTCAGCTCCCCGATGTTGTTGGTGGCCCGGCCGAGCGGGCCGGCCTCCCAGCGCTCGGGACGGCCCTGGGGGTCGGCGATGACCCATCCCCATCCGGCGGGGCCGGGATTACCTTTCGCCGCTCCGTCACAGGCGGCAATGATGCGTTCGGACATCCCCCGATCATGCCCCATCCGGACGGGGTCGCGGCCCTCCTGCTTCCGGCAGGGGCTCTCGGCCCCCTTCGGGGTGGGGGCCCACTTCAGGTGGGGACCGGCGTCGCCGATCTTCCCGGGGCCGTTGAGGACGTAGACGCGCAGGTTCCCCTTGCCGGGGGCGGCGACGGCGAGGTTCCCGTCGGTGACGACGCGGGCGGTGAGCACGAAGTAGACGGGGTCCTTGCGGGGGTCGGTGCCCAGCGGGGTGCCGGCGGGCGCGGCCGGCGCCCCAGGCCCGGCACGGTCGTCCAGGCGCCGCCTTCGGGCTTGTAGTGCAGGTTCGTCGTGGTCCAGCCGACGGTCGCGGTCGAGTAGTAGACGGATGCGGTGTTCGTGCCCGGCCCGGTGCCGGTGCCCGTGCAGGGGTCGCTGTGGGCCACGACCACGTCCTTGACGGTGATGACTCCGGTGCCGAGGGCGTAGTTGCGGCCGGCGTTGTTGTCCCAGACGCCGTTGCCGTTGTTGAAGGTGGCCTGGAGCCCGGCCGCGGTCCCCAGGGGGACGGTCATTCACGTCTCCAGGGCTTCCGGCCTGGCCCCGGACAGCCTCAAGGGCCAAGCGGACGGGGATGATGGGAGTGAAGATCCAGCCGGAATGTTGCTGCAAGTTCTTGCGACATGGAAGTGCCTGCACATGACAACCCCGTAAAGGGCTCGGGAGAGCCCGGAGCGGATGTCGTCCGCCCAGCGCTCCGCAGAGCGGCGCCCGCGCAGATCCGGGCATACACGCGGGCATCACGACATCAGGGCCGTGCGGCGAACGCCGCACGGCCCTGATGTATTACTTCTATTGTTTCCGCACCGTGGTGCCGAAACGGTTCCTCGCCCTCGGAAGACAGGCGTCGGAGATTAGGCGGGGGTGATGTTCTCCGCCTGCGGGCCCTTCTGGCCCTGCGTGATGTCGAACGTCACGGCCTGGCCCTCCTGGAGCTCGCGGTAGCCGGAGGCGTTGATCGCGGAGTAGTGCGCGAAAACGTCCGGACCGCCGCCGTCCTGGGCGATGAAGCCGAAGCCCTTTTCCGAGTTGAACCACTTCACGGTTCCCGTAGCCATGTTCATGCCTTCCCGTTGACGTACGTCTCCCACACCACGTGGGAAACGGAGGTGATCGCCCTGGTCCTACGGCACAACACAGCAAAACTGCCCACACCCAGGGGTGCGGGCAAGGCACTTGGAACCACGACAGCTACCCGTGAAGGTACACGTCTGCACGCACTGTCACCAGGGGGTTTGATCGTCGCTTGACGGAGGGGTCCGGATCCGGCCGGATCCGGACCCCTCCGTGCGTGCCGTGGGGCCCCCGGGTCAGGTGAGACGGCGCCGCGTCCACCAGAAGCAGAACAGTCCGAGGACCGCCGCCAGTACGAGGCAGAGGCCCGTTTCCGCCCATTGGAGCGGCCACAGGTGGGACGGGGGATGGTGCCGGGCCCACTCCCCCACGATCCCGTTCCGGGCGAGGCACTGCTGGAAGTCCTCGGCACGCAGGCAGTGCGGCAGGTCCCCGACCCGCTGTCCCGCGGAGGTGAGCAGGCCCTGGCCCAGCACCCACGAGTCACCCAGCCGGTCCGAGCCCTCCGTGCCCCGCCACTGGGTGACGACCGCCGGCCACAGGGAGCTCCGCACCCGTTCCAGGGCGAACAGCAGGGCCGCGCCGACCGCCAGGGTCGCCCCCATGGCCGCCACCGTCCGGCGCAGCACCAGGCTCAGCGCGATCCCCGTCATCAGCATCAGCAGCGCCTTGGCGACCGCGGCGGGGCCTATGGCGTCGTACGGCATCCAGCCGTGCCACGGGAAGCGGCTGCCGAGGGGGCCGGCCACCTCGTGCCACCACCAGGTCGCGGTGACCGTGACCAGCCCGCTGACGAGGACCGTCAGGGCGGCGGGGACGGCCAGCTTGGCCAGGAACCAGCCGGTCCGGGTCACCGACTGGGAGAGGGCGGTGCGGTAGGTGCCGGATTCGAGCTCCGCGGCGAACAGCGGGCCGCCCAGGAAGATTCCGAGGACGAGCGGGAGCAGTGCGAGGGCCTGGAGGGGTTGGCGCAGCGGGTACTGGTGCTCCTGCTGGAACGCGGTCAGCGCGTCCGCGCACCGCGGGGAGTGCTCGGCGGCGGGGCCCGTGCAGCCCGCGAGTTGCTGCGCGACGGCGTCGGCCGCGCCGTAGCGGCCGAGCAGGAAGTACCCGGCGAGGGCGGCGGATCCGGCGAGCAGGGTCCACATCGCGGTGCGGTGCTGGCGTACGACCAGCCATGTCACGCCTCGTACGAGCCTCATGCCGCCGCCCCTGCCTGCTCGGGCCGGGCGGCCGGGGTGATCAGCGTCGGCAGCTCGGGGTCGCGCAGGTAGGTCATGAGCAGCTGCTCCAGGGAGGGTGCGGGGCCGTCGCCGCCGGGGTGGTGGGCGGCGCGCAGCTCGTCGATGTCGCCGGCGAGGCGGATCCGGCCGGAGCCGACGACGAGCAGGAAGTCGCAGGCGCCCGCCAGCTCGGCGACCACGTGCGAGGAGAGCAGCACGGTGGTTCCGTGGGCGGCCGCCTCGGCCAGCAGGAGTCCCGTCATCTCGTGGCGTACGAGGGGGTCGAGGTCGGCCATGGGCTCGTCGAGCATCAGCAGGCGGGGTCGTTTGCCGAAGGCCAGGGCGAGGGCGACGCGGGTGCGCTGGCCGCCGGAGAGCGAGCCGACGCGTGCGGCGTACGGGATGTTCCCGCCGGCGATGACGCGTTCGGCGGTCGCCCGGTCCCAGGTGGGGTTCATCTCGGCGCCCATGCGCAGGATCTCGGCGACGCGGAAGCCGCGGTGGAGCGGCTTGTCCTGGCTGAGCAGAGCGGTCGACCGGCGGGCCTCGTGGGTGTCGGGCGAGGCGCCGAAGACACCGATCGCGCCTTCGGTGGGGGTGAGCAGGCCGGCGGCCAGGGACATCAGGGTGCTCTTGCCCGCTCCGTTGGGGCCGACGAGGGCGCAGACGCGGCCGGCGGGGATCTGGAAGGTGCAGTCCCGTAGCGCCCAGCCGCGCGGGTAGCGGCGGCCGAGGCCTACGGCGCTCAGCGCGGGCCCGTCCGTCCGGTGTGACCGGCTCGACCGGCTCGACTCGTTGGTCTGGTTCATGTCGGTGACGCTAGGCAGGCCGTCCGGCCTGGGGCATCGGGGCAAAGTCTGCGGCTGCCCCCGACCTTCGGCGCCGGGTCCGGGGGCCGCAGGGTGACCAAAGTACGGGCTCCGCCGCCGAAAGTACGGCCGGGTGATTTGCACCTATTCGGTCGAGTAGTGTCTTGGCGCATGCCCTCCACGTCCCGAACCCGGCGCGAGCGGTCCGTCGACCTCGCCGTGGTGCTGTTCGCCGCCGGTCTGTCGTTCGCGCTCGCGGCGGCGGCCACGAACCCGCTGCTGATGTTCCCGCGCATGCCCATGGGCGCCGGCCTGCTGCGCCCGGTCGAGGACCTGGTCCGGCTCCCCTTCTACGGCAGCGGGCCCCTCGTCGGCGTGTGCGGGGCCCTCGCGCTGTGGTGGCGCAGGCGCTTCCCGGTCGCGGTCGTCGCGGTCACCCTGGGTCTCGGGCTGGTCTCGTCGGCGGTCACGGTCTCCGCGATGGTGGCGCTGTTCACGGTGGCGGCGCTGCGGCCGGTGCGGACCACCACGTGG
The DNA here is from genome assembly GCF_036237315.1 of Streptomyces sp. NBC_01351. Classification (GTDB taxonomy): domain Bacteria; phylum Actinomycetota; class Actinomycetes; order Streptomycetales; family Streptomycetaceae; genus Streptomyces. The sequence goes on from NZ_CP108356.1 coordinate 331,074, forward strand.
GTCGCGGCGGCCGCGGCGCTCCCCGTGCCGCTGACCATGCTGTTCGCCGAGGCCCCGAGCAGCGGGCTCTCCGTCATGGGCATCCTGCTCATCGCCTGGACCCTGGTGGCGCTCGCCGTCGGGTGGGGGCTGTTCGTACGCTCCCGCCGGATGCTGGTCGCCTCGCTGACCGAGCGGGCTCGCCGGGCGGAGGAGGAGGCGGCCCGGCAGGCGCTGGAGGCGCAGCTGCGGGCCCGCGAGGAGATCGCGCGCGAGATGCACGACGTACTGGCGCACCGGCTGTCGCTGCTGAGCGTCCACGCGGGAGCGCTGGAGTTCAACAAGTCCCCGGATCCGGCCGACGTGGGGCGGGCGGCGGGCGTGATCAGGGACAACGCCCATCAGGCGCTCCAGGACCTGCGCATGGTGATCGGCGTCCTGAGCTCGCCGGACGCCGGGACCGGGCCCGGCGCCTCGGCGGGTGCCGTGGCGGATGCCGTCCCGGGCGTGCCGGCGGAGCAGGTTCCGGTCGAGGCGCCCCAGCCGGTCCTCGGTGACCTCGACCGGCTCGGCCGGGAGTCCCGCGCCGCCGGGATGCGCCTGCGGCTGGAGGTGCGCGTCGACGACCCGGACGCGGTGCCCGTGCTCGCGGGCCGTACCGTCTATCGGATCGTGCAGGAGGCCCTGACCAACGCCCGCAAGCACGCCCCCGGCTCCGCCGTGCACGTCGAGGTGAACGGTGAGCCCGGCGGCGGCATCGACGTCATCGTCCGCAATCCGGTCCCGGCGCGGGACCTTCCCGCCGCGCGGTCGCAGATCCCGGGGTCCGGCCGGGGCCTGATCGGCCTGGCCGAGCGCACCTCGCTCGCCGGGGGTCAGCTGCGCCACGGCCCGACGGGCGGGGATTTCCTCGTACAGGCGTGGATACCGTGGTCGGCATGATCCGGGTACTCCTCGCCGATGACGATCCGCTGGTGCGGATGGGGCTGCGGCTGATGTTCGGCAGCGTCGACGACATCTCCATCGTCGCGGAGGCCGCCGACGGGGAGCAGGCCGTCGCCCTGGGCCGGGAGCACGCGCCCGACGTCGTCCTGCTGGACATCCGGATGCCCGTGATGGACGGGCTGGCCGCGACGGGGGCCCTGCGGGCCCTGCCCGAGCCGCCCGCGATCGTCATCCTGACCACCTTCAACCCGGACGAGTACGTCGTACGCGCGCTGCGCGCGGGGGCCGCGGGCTTCCTCCTGAAGGACACCCCGCCGGCCGACATCATGGCCGCGGTGCGCCGCGTCGCGGCCGGCGAGCCCGTCCTGTCCCCGGCCGTGACCCAGCAGCTCATCGCCCGGGTGGCGGATCCCGCCGCGGAGGGCGACGCCCGTACGGACTCCCGTACGAGGGCGCGTGCGCGGCTGGAGCGGCTGGCGGCGCGCGAGTACGACGTGGCGCTCGCCGTCGGCCGGGGGCGCACCAACGCGGAGATCGCCGCCGAGCTGTACATGGGCCTGCCCACGGTCAAGGCCCACGTGTCGAGCATCCTCGCCAAGCTCGACGTGACCAACCGGGTCCAGGTGGCCCTGATCGTGCACGATGCCGGGCTGGGGCAGCCGCCCGCCGTGTGACCGCACTCACATGAACTTCCCGGCCTCCGGTGTCGACCGGATCCACCGCGCCGGGCGTATGCCCGGTGAGAGGGATACATGGATTCGGGAGCGATTTTTTGACCGTCGAGGAGTTCGAAGAGTTCTACGCGCAGGCGGCGGGACGGCTCACCGGGCAGTTGTACGTGATGCTCGGCGATCACCACGAGGCACAGGACGTGGTGCAGGAGGCCTTCGTCAAGGGCTGGGGCCGCAGGCGTCAGCTGGAGCGGGACGGCCGGCCGGAGGCCTGGATCCGTACCGTCGCCTGGCGGCTCGCCGTGAGCCGCTGGCGCGGGCGGCGGCGCAGCGCCGACGCCTGGCGGCGCACCGGGCCCGCCGGGCACGTGGAGGGGCCCGGGCCTGAGGTCGTGGCCCTCGTGGCGGCGCTGCGGCACCTTCCCCTGAAGCAGCGCCGGACCATGGCGCTGCACTACGTGTGCGATCTGACCGTCGAGCAGATCGCCGCCGAGACCTCGCTGTCCGCGAGCACGGTCAAGACGCACCTGTCCCGCGGCCGGGCCACGCTCGCCGGCCATCTGCAGGACCCCCGCATTGAGGAGGCTCCCGATGCCTGACGCGTACGACCAGGACCCGCTGCGGTCCTTGTTCCGGCAAGCCGCCTCGGCCGGCCGGTCGGAAGCCGCCCTCGCGCCGGTGTCCGTCATCGCCCGGCGCGGGGAGCGGGCCCGGCGGCGCCGGATCGCCGGCATCGCCCTGGCCTGCTGCCTCGTCCTCGCCGGTTCCGGCGCGGCCGTCGCCGCCTTCCTGCCGCAGGGGGCGGGCCCCACCCTCCCGGCGACCACTCCCCCTCCCCCGGCACCCTCCCCGGCGCCGACCGAGACCCGACCGCCCACGACGCGACCGCCCGTCGGGCCGCCGCCGAGCGGGACCGCGGAACCGGGCGCGTCCGCCACCGCCACTGCCACTGCCACCGCCACACAGGCGCCTTGAACAGCCCTGCGGCAGCCAGATCAGGAGACCAGATCCCGTATGCCCGTCACCGCCGCGCAGCGGCCGGCCGTCACACCCCGCTCCCCCGCTCCAGCGCGGTACACGAAGGCCGTCCCGGGCAGACCGCGGCTCGGCCCGGACGACCGCGAGGTGCTCTGGCTGTACGTGCTCACCCGCGTGGGGATCTGGACGACCGCGGGCGCCGTCCGCTGGCTGTTCCCCGCCGGCGGGGACCGGGCCCCGCGGCCCGGCCCGCTGCTCTCGCCCTGGCAGCAGTGGGACTGGTGGCACTACCTCCACATAGCCCAGGACGGCTACTTCCCCGCCGGCGCGGGCCCGTGGACCGCCGGCTGGGACAACCGGGAGGCCTTCCTGCCCGGGTTCCCGCTCGCGCTGCGCGCCGTCCACGCGGTGGTCCCGCACTGGGCCGCGGCGGGAGCACTGATCTCGTTCCTCGCGGGAGGAGTGGCCGTCCTCGCCCTGGCGCGCATCGCCCGCCGGCATCTGCCTGACGCGCAGGCCGGCCGGCGCACGGTCCTGTTCTTCCTCCTCTCGCCGTGCGCGGTGTTCCTCGCCGCCGGCTACACCGAGGCACTGTTCCTGGCCCTGGCCCTGCCCGCCTGGTCGGCGGCGCAGCGCGGGAACTGGCCCGCGGCGGCGGTGCTGGCCTGCCTGGCCTGTTCGGTGCGCGCCTCGGGACTGTTCCTGGTGGCCGCGCTCGTCCTCCGGTTCGTCCTCGCCGCGCGGAGCCGCCGCGACTGGCGGGCGGCCCCGTGGCTGTGTCTGCCCGCGCTCGCGCCGGCCGCGTACAGCTGGTACCTCCACGCGAAGACCGGGGACTGGATGGCGTGGCGGCACGCCCAGGAACGCGGCTGGTACCGGGAGTTCCACGCCCCGTGGGAGGCCTGGTCCCACACCTGGGACGCCGCCTTCGGGCACACCCAGCCCACCGGGTACGCCCTGATGTGGCAGGCCGAACTGCTGGCCATGGTGGTGGGGATCGCGCTCGTGGTGCTGCTCGTGCGACGCCGGCAGTGGCCCGAGGCCCTGTACATCGCCCTGACGTTGTGGGCCCTGGGCACCTCCTACTGGTACACCTCCATCCCCCGTTCCACGCTGCTGTGGTGGCCGCTGTGGATCGCCCTGGCCGGCTGGAGCCTGCGCCGTCCGCGTGTCCGGACCGCGTACCTGTGCGTCGCGGGCCCGCTGTCCACGTTGGTGGCCGTCACTTTCATGACGGGGCACTGGGCGGGCTGAAGTACACGCTGCCAGGACGACCCGGCTACAGCAGGCCGTGGTCCCGGGCGTAGATGGCGGCGTGCGTGCGGTCGCGCAGGCCGAGGCGCGAGAGGACGCGGGAGATGTGGTTCTTGACCGTGCCCTCGCTGAGGAACAGGCGGGCCGCGATCTCCCGGTTGGTCGAGCCCGTGGCGATGAGGCGCAGTACGTCGGTCTCCCGCTCGGTCAGGGCGGGGAGGCCGACGGGGGCGGCGCGGATCGCGGGGGCGACCGCGGGCGGTTCCGGGGGCGCGGGGCGGGCCGCGTTGGCGGCCAGGCGGCGGGCAACCGCCGCGTCGAGCTGGGCCACCCCGGCGTGTGCGAGGCGTACGGCCGCGGCCAGTTCGGCCGAGGGCAGGTTCTTGAGCAGGTAGCCCACGGCTCCCGCGGCGAGGGCCTGGGCCACGTACTCGTCGTCGTCGAAGGTCGTCAGCATGATCACCCTGCAGTCCGGGGCGCGGCGGCTGAGGACCCCGACGGCGGTGACCCCGTCCATGACGGGCATCCTGACGTCCATCAGGACCACGTCGGGCCGGTCGGCGAGCGCGGCCTCGACTGCCTGGCGGCCGTCCTGGACGGCCCCGGTCACGGTGATGCCGGGCTGGATGCCGAGCAGGGAGGCGATCCCCTCGCGGACGAGCTGCTGGTCGTCCACGACCAGCACCCGTACGTCGGGGCGGGCCGGTGTGGTCATCGGTCGGTCTCCGGTGTCGGGGCGGGGACGCGGGGCACGCGCGCGGTGACGGTGGTGCCGCGGCCCGGTCCGGTGTCCACTTCGACCCGACCGCCGAGGAGCGCCAGCCGCTCGCGCATCGCGCGCAGGCCGAACCCGCTCGCGTCGCCCGCGTCGCCCGTGCGGGCATCGGCGCGGAAGCCGCTGCCGTCGTCGGCGACGACCAGCCGGGCTTCGTGCTCCCCGTACCGCGCCGACAGCCGGACCTTCGTCGCGCCCGCGTGGCGGCGTGCGTTGGTGAGCCCCTCCTGGGCCGCGCGGTACAGGGCGGTGAGCGCTTCCGCACGGTGGCCGTGTTCGTCCCCGGACAGGTCGAGGGTGACAGCGGGCCCGCCGCCGTCCGCCTGGCGGGCGAGGTCGGCGAGGGCCGCGGAAAGCGAGAAGGGCTCCGGCCCGTCCTCGTCGCGCATGGCCCGTACCGACCGACGGACGTCGTCGAGCGCCTGGTCAGCCGAGCGGCGGGCGTCGGCGAGGGCCTGCCGTGCGGTGTCGGGGTCCCGATCCTGGAAGGCGGACGCCTTCTCCAGTTGTACGGCGATCGCGGTGAGGTGGTGGCCGAGGCCGTCGTGGAACTCGCGGGCGAGCCGGTTGCGTTCACGTACGGTCGACAGCCGCGCGACCCGGGCCGCGTAGTCGGTCAGTCGTCCGTGCGCGTCGCGCAGTTCGTCCAGGGTGTGCGTGAGCCGGTGGCGGGCTTCTTGTTCCCCTGCGGCGACGGTGGCCATCGAGACGGCGAGGACGAGGGCGAGGCCGGACATCAGCAGGTCGGTGATCTCGCCCGGCCGGACGTACCACCCGGGCGCCCACAGGGTGTTCCCGGCGAGGACCACCGCCCCGCACCCCACGCCCAGCGCGATGCCGGCCCTGCGGCCGAAGGCGAAGTACGCGCTCAGCGGCAGCAGGACGAACAGGGCCCGCGCCACGCCCGAGCCGTCGAGGGCGGCCGCGACGGCGGACAGCGCGATGCGCGCGAGGAGCAGCAGGAGGGCCGGATGGAAGGGTGTCCGCCCCGGGTGGCGGTGGGCTTCGGCGCGGTCGAGGGCGGCGAGGAGGAGCAGGCAGGTGGTGAACCCGCCGAGCCGCAGCGGGTCGGCGGGCGGCCCGGCCGCCACCGTGCCGGCGTACACGCCGCCCCCGAGAACCACCGCGTGGACGAGGGGCGGCAGCCACGGCAGGGGCCTCGGGGGCCGGGTGGCCGAGGTCGGCGACGCGCTCATGGGCTCCCCCTCGTGGGCTTCGGCTGCCGCGAACGATACGCGCGGGGCGGGGCCGGGCGGGAGCGCGCGCGTCGGGTCGTGACGGACCTTGGCCGGAGGTCATGTGCCGTTCGGCCACGGTGTCCCGACCGGGTGTGGCCGCTCGGCATCTGGGGGCCGGCGCCTCGGCGTTCCTAGCCTCGGAGCGCCGGATGACAGTCGAGGTCCGGTTCACCGCAGACCGCCGACAAGACAGGGATGGCTCCCGATGCCCCTCATGCGAATCGCCCGACCGATAGCGGCCGTTGGCGCGACGCTGCTGACCGCGCTCCTGGTGCCCCCGGGCGCGAACGCGGCCCCGGCACCGCACCCGGCGTGCACGGCCCGGGTCCCCGGCGCGGAGTACGTGACCGGCGCCTGCCTCGCCGACCTCACCACCGCCGGGACCACGGTGACCGGGCACACCGATCCGGCCGACTGGGCCGGGCTCGAAGCGCCCGGCGCGGTCAATCCGTCGGGGGTGAAGGGGGTCCAGCTGGACGGGTACTTCCCCGACACCTCGACCACCAACACCAACCACGGCTGGAACCACGACAGTCAGTTCGTGATCCGGCTGCCCGACCACTGGAACGGCGGTCTGGTCGTCGCCGGACCGCCCGGTGTCCGCGAGCAGTACGCCAACGACCGCCTGATCGCCGACCACGTGCTCGCGCAGGGGTACGCGTACGCGGCCACCGACAAGGGCAATACGGGTGCACGGATCCACACGGACGGACGGCGCCCCGGCGACGCGGTGGCCGAATGGCACGACCGGGTGACGCAGCTGACGGTGGCCGCCAAGCGGACGGCCGCGCGCCACTACGGCCGGGCGCCCGTGCACACGTACATGGCCGGCGCCTCGGCCGGCGGCTATCTGGTGCGGTGGCAGCTGGAGAACCGCCCGGATCTGTACACGGGCGGAGTGGAGCTGCACGGCCTGCTGCTCACCCCCGACAGCCCCAACGTCCTGGACACCGCCCCCGCCGCCCTGCGCGCCTATCCGCGCTACGCGGCCGGGGAGCCGGGCGCCCTGGAGGAGATGTACGCCGCCGGGTATCCGGAGGGGACCAGGCCCCTGTGGGAATGGCACTACCGCAACCAGTGGGACTCCCTCCAGCGGATCATGCGCGAGGAGATCGACCCAGGGTACGACGGCGACCGGGAGGCCGGGTTCCCCTTCTGCCCGGCGGGAGTTCAGCCGGGCTGCGACACCGACTACGTGTACGCCGACCGTCCGCGCCGCGTGCACAGGACGGTGGAACGGCTGTCGCTGACCGGCCGGATCGGGCGGCCGCTGATCACGCTCCAGGGCACCCTCGACACCCTCCTGCCGATCAGCAGGAGCGGTGACGTCTACGCGCGGATGGTCGAGGACTCCGGGCGCGGCGGTCTGCACCGCTACTACCGGATCGCGGACGGGACGCACTCCGACGGCCTGGCGGCACCCTTCCCGCAGCTGGTCCGGCCGATGTCCCCGTGCCTGCGGACGGCTTTCGACGCGCTGACCGCCTGGACGGGGCCGGGCGGCACGCTCCCCCCGCCGAGCCGTACGGTGCCCAGGCCCGCGCCCGGGAGCGACACCGTGAACATGTGCTCGCTGTGAACCGGCCCCCGGCCGGGCCGCGGACGCGCATACTCGGAGCATGGCTGCTGACACCACCACAGTCGAGGTCGACACCGATGTGCACGAGCGGCTCACCGCGCTCGCCACGGCCCGCGGACTGAGCCTGCGCGCGTACCTCGCCGAGCTCGCCGCCGCCCACGAGAACGAAGCCGGGCTCGCGCGCGCCACGCTCGCCTTCGAGCGGGCGGTCGAGCGGCCCGGCTTCCGGGAGGGCTTCGAGCGGGACTTCGGCCCCGGCCGGGCGGACGCCCGGGTGGCGTGAGCGGGCCCCCTCCCATCTGGTGGCTCCCCCAGTGGTGCGGACCCGCCGCGGCCTCCTCGCCGCGGTCAACAGCCGGCGCTGACCCCCTCCTCCGCCGGTGACGCGATGCGTCCCGCGTCCAGTACGGCGGTACGGTCGGCCAGCGCGGCCGCGGCGGCCAGGTCGTGGGTGATGAACACCAGGGCGAGCTCCGTGCGCTCGCGGAGCTCCGCGAGAAGTTCGAGCACGGCCCCGCGGGTGGTGGGGTCCAGTCCCGAGGTGATCTCGTCGCAGACGAGCAGCCTCGGCCGGGCGAGCAGGGCCCGGGCAAGCGCGGCCCGCTGGAGTTCCCCGCCGGAGAGCGCTCCCGGTCGGCGGGCGGCCGTGGAAGGGCTCAGGCCCAGCCCGGTCAGCGCCTCGGCGGCTTCCTCGCGGGCCGCCGCCGGGTCCGCTCCGCGCAGCCGGACGGCGGTGCGGGCGACCTGGTCGAGGACCGGCCGGTGTTCGTCGAAGGCCGCCCTCGCGTCCTGGAACACGTACTGGACGGCCGCCAGCTGGGCCCGGCTGCGCGCCCGCAGGCTGTTCGGCAGCGGTGCCCCGTCGAGCAGGATCCGGCCCCGGTGCTCGGCGTGCAGACCCGCCAGGCACCTCCCCAGGGTGGTCTTGCCGCTGCCCGAGGGGCCGACCAGGGCGAGGCACTCCCCCGCCGCGACCGAGATCCCGACGTCGTGGAGCACGTCCACTGCGCCGCGCGCCGTGCGGTGCGAGGCCGTCAGGGCCTCGACCTCCATGCGGACCGTGCCTGTCGGCCGGCGTGCGCGCGGAATGCGGGGCGAGGCCTGCGGGCTCGGCGCGTCGAGCACGGCGTCGGCCGGTCCCCGGTCCACGATCCGGCCGCCGCGCATCACCACGACCTCGTCGGCCAGCTCCCGCACCACGTCGAGGTCGTGGCTCAGCAGGACGACGGCCATGCCCCGCGCGGCGAGGGCGGCCAGTTCGGCCACGATGCCCGCTTTGGTGTGTGCGTCCTGACCGGTCGTGGGTTCGTCGGCGACGATCGCCGAGGCCCCGAGCAGCAGTGCCTGTGCGAGCACCACGCGCTGCTGCTGGCCGCCGGAGAGCTGGTGCGGGAAGCGCCGCAGCACCTGCTCGGGGTCCGGGAGCCGGGCCAGCCGCAGCGCCTCGTGCACCCGCCGCAGCCTCTCCCGGCGGCCGCCTCCCGCGAGGGCGGCGATGTCCCCGAGGAGGGCGCCGACGCGCCGGGCCGGGTTGAGTACGGCGGCCGGGTGCTGGGGTACGTACCCCACCGCGCCCGGCCGGGTGCGTACGAGTCCCTCGACGCGGGCGCCCGGCGGGTACTCGCCGAGGAGCGCGAGGCCGGTGGTGGTCTTGCCGCTGCCGGAGGGGCCGATGAGGGCCGTGATCCGGCCGGCGCGGGCCGCGAGGCTGACGCCGTCGACGAGGGCCCGGCCGCCGATCTCCACCCGTAGGTCCCGTACTTCGGCGACCGTGCTCACTTTCCCGTTCCTTTCCGGAGGGCCGCGTCGAACAGCAGGTTGGCGCCGGTCGACAGGGCCGCGATGAGGGCCGCCGGTATCACCACGGCCCAGGGCTGGAGGAACAGCCCGGTGCGGTTGCGGTCGACCATCACCGCCCAGTCGGCGGCGTCCGGTTGGACGCCGACGCCCAGGAACGCGGCCGTGGCCACCAGGTACAGGGCCCCGGTGAGACGGATGCCGGCGTCCGCGGCGAGGGTGCGCCGCATCGACCGGGCGACGTAGCCGAGCGCCGTGCGCCACCAGGATTCGCCCTGCATGCGCAGCGCTTCGACGGCCGGCCGGGAGGCCACCTCCACCGCCGCCGCGTGGACCACGCGGGCCGCGTCCGGTACGGCGGCCAGCCCGACGAGCGCGGTCAGCGCGACGGGTCCGGGCGTCAGGGTCGCCGCCACGAGCAGTACGAGGAGCAGCGAGGGCACGGCGCTGAGCACGTCCAGCGGCCTCATCAGCGCCTCCTCCAGCCAGCCGCGCCGGGTGAGCGCGGCGGCGAGGCCGGCGGGCAGCGCGACGAGGTAGGCGAGCGCGGTCGCGGCGAGGGCCACGAGCACCACGGAGCGGCCGCCGAGCAGCACCTGCCGCCAGACGTCGCGGCCGCTGAAATCGGTGCCGAGCCAGTGGTCCGGGCCGGAGGCGAAGGAGACGGAGCGCGGTCCGGGGGGCCCGGCGAAGAGCGGTCCGAGGAGGGCCAGCAGCAGGGGTACGGCGACGAGTGCGGCGGCCAGGGCGTACCGGGCGGGAGCGCGTTTCACGCGGCCACCCCCGCCCGTGGGGCGAAGCGGCGGGCGACGAGGTCGGCGCCGAGGTTGGCCAGGACGGTGACGACTCCGAAGACGACGGCCATGCCCTGTACGACGGGCACGTCCCGGGCGGCGACGGCCTCGATGAGCACGGTACCCAGCCCCGGGACGACGAACAGGGCCTCCACGACGATGACCCCGCTCAGCAGCCAGTCGACGGTGCGCGCCAGCTGCTGCGTGGCGGGCGCCAGCGCGCACGGCAGGGCGTGCGCCCAGCGGATGCGGGAGCCGGAGATGCCGTACCGGCGCGCCTGGGCCACGTACGGCGAGGCCATGGCCTCGATCATCCCGGCGCGCACGAGACGGCTGAGGGTGCACACGGGGCGGGCGGTGAGCACGAGTACGGGCAGCACCAGCACGACGGGGTCGGCGGCGAGGTCCGTTCCGACGGCGGTGGCCGGGAGCCAGCCCAGGTGGAGGGCGAACAGAGCGGCCAACAGCACGCCGAGGGCGAATTCGGGTACGGCGTGCACGGCCAGCGTCACGGCGCTGACGGCCTGGTCCACCGGGCCGCCCTCGCGGCGGGCGGCGAGGACGCCGAGGCCGACCGAGAGGGGCACGAGCAGGGTCAGGGTGGCGGCGGCGAGGATCAGGGTGGGGCCGAGACCGGCCGCGAGGTGTCCGGTGACGGGCCGTCCGGTGACCAGGGAGGTGCCGAGGTCGCCGTGGAACATCCCCGCGACCCAGTCCAGGAGCCGCTGCTCGGCGGGCCGGTCCAGTCCCATGGCCTCGCGGATCCGGGCGATGCGTTCGGGGTCGGGCTGGTCGCCCGCGAGGGCGACGGCCGCGTCGCCGGGCAGTGCCTCGGTGAGGACGAAGATGATCAGGACGACGGCCGCCGTCTGCCCCAGGCCGAGGAGCAGGCGGCGGCCGATCCAGGGAAGTCCCGTGGTCACGCGAGCCAGGTCTTGTCGAAGCGCGCCCAGTCGAGGGTGTTGGCGGGGGCCGTCTTGGACACCCCGTGCACCTTCGGCGAGGTGGCGACGATCCAGTCGGCGAAGCCCCAGATCAGGAAGCCGCCTTCGTCGTGCAGCCGGCGCTGCATGCGCTCGTAGAGGGCCGTGCGCTCCTTCTCGTCGCGGGTGGACTGGGCCTGCTGGTAGAGGTCGTCGAAGTCCTTGTGCTGCCACTTGGTGGCGTTGGTGGTGGATCCGGTGAGCAGGCGCTGGTTGACGTGGGACTCGATGGGCATGGCGCCGGAGCGGTAGGAGGCAAAGGTTCCGCCGGAGAGGATGTCCTTCCAGTAGGTGTCCTTGTTGCCGACCTTGACCTCCACGGTGACTCCGGCCTTCGCCGCCTGCTCCTTGAAGATTCCGGCGGCCTCGATGAAGCCGGTGGCGGCGGGGGCGGTGTCGAGGGTGACCTTGAGGCCTTCGGCGCCGGCCTCCTTGAGAAGGGCGCGGGCCCGGTCGAGGTCCTGGGTGCGCTGGGGCAGGCCGGCCGCGTAGTACTGGCAGCCCTTGCCGAAGAGGTCGTTGCCGATCTCCCCGGCCCCGGAGAGGGCTCCGTCGACGAGCTCCTTGCGGTCGGCGATGAGGAAGAAGGCCTGGCGGACCCGCTTGTCGTCGAAGGGCGGCCGGTCGGTCTTCATGACGAAGCCCTGCATGGCGCTGCCGGGCAGCCGTACGACCTCGATCCTGCCCTTGCCCTCGTGGGCGCGGGCGCTGGCCGGGGTGAGCTCGTGGGCGTACTCGACCTGGCCGCCGAGGAGCGCGCTCACCCGCGCGGACTCCTCCGCGGCGATGACGAATTCGAGCTCGTCGAGGTGCGGGGCGCCCTCCCAGTAGGCGGGGTTGCGCTCGACGAGGAGGCTGCTGCCGGGCTTGAAGGAGACGAAGGTGAAGGGGCCCGAGCCGACGGGCTGCGCGAAGTCGGTGGCGTCCTTGGGGACGACGTACGCGCCGAAGGCGGCCAGCGTGTTGGGGAATTCGGCGTACGGCCGCTTGAGCCGGAACTCGACGGTGGAGGCGTCCACGGCGCGGCTCGCCGCCAGGTCGATCGGTTCGAGGGAGGCCTTCGCGCGGAAGGTGCCCTTCGGGTCGGCGATCCGGCGGTAGCTGTACAGGACGTCTTCGGCGGTGACGGGCCGGCCGTCGTGGAAGGCGGCCTTGCGCAGGGTGATCCGCCAGGTGTCCAGGGTCTCGTTGGGCTCCCAGCGTTCGGCGAGGCGCGGTACGGGGGCGAGGTCGGCGCCGAAGTCGGCGAGCTTGTCGAAGAGGGCCTTGGCGCGGGCGGCGTCGACGAAGAGGTTGGCCGCGTGCGGGTCGAGGGTCTCGGCGGCGCCGCCGCCGGCGAAGGCCGCGCGCAGGCGTCCGCCGGGCTTGGGCGTGCCGGTTCCCCCCTTGGCGTCGCTCGCGGTGGTCTTGGGGGTCCCGCAGCCCGTGGCGAGGGCGAGGGTGGTGGCGGAGCCCGCGATGAGGAGGGTCCTGCGGGCGAAGCCGGTCCGGCGGTCGTTCATGAGGTGCTGTCTCCGTTGCTGTGGTGATGGGGCTTCAGGCGCGCTACGAGGTGCAGCCGGTCGGCGCTCGCCGTCGCGTGCGGGGCGTCGCCCTCGCGCCAGGGCGGGTCGGTCCTGGGGCCGGGCCCGTCGTTGAGGTCGAGCGCCTCGAAGCCGGCGGTGTCCAGGAAGTGGCGGAGCTCCTGCGGGAAGAGCAGACGCCAGGCGGAGTGCTGCTCGGCCGGGGGCGTGCCGTCGTCGGCGGACCAGATCCGGTGGCGGCGCAGGAGTTGCGCGGCGTGGTCGATGTGCAGGGTGGTGCGGGAGGTGTAGGTGATGCCGTGCCAGGTGAACCCGGCGGTGCGCGGGCCGTCGAGCAGCTCGGTGTTGCCGAGGAAGAAGGCCCCGTTGCGCATTTCGGCGACGAGCAGTCCACCGGGGGTGAGGTGGGCGCGGCAGCGGGCGAGGAAGGCGGTGAGGTCCTCGTTGGTGTGGCAGTAGAGCAGGGCGCTGTCGAGGCAGACGACGGCGTCGAAGGTCCGGGGCGCGAGGTCGAAGTCCCGCATGTCGGCGCGGTGGTAGGCCGGTCCGTGGTGCCGGTCCCGGGCGTGGGCCAGCATCGCCTCGGAGGTGTCGATGCCGGTGACCTCGCGGTCGGCCCGGTGGTGCAGCCAGGCGGCGTCGCGTCCGGTGCCGCAGCCCACGTCGAGCACGCGGGGCCCGGCGCCGTGGTGGGCCAGGACGGACTCGGCCCAGCGGGCGGCGAGGTGGTCGGGGTCGGGGAAGCGCTCCTCGTAGAGCTCGGGGTGGTCGGTGAGGAGGTTGCCGGAGGTGGTCATCGGCTCTCGCTTGTCTGACGGATGTCGGCGGACAGGGGCTGGGCGGGCGGGGGCTGGGCGGGCGCCGGTTCGGCGGGCGGTGCCCCGGCGGGCGGAAGTTCCCCGGGCAGGGCCCCGGCGGGCGCAGGCCCTGCGGGCACGGCCCCGGCAGGCGCAGGTTTCGCGGACGGAGCCCCGGCAGGGGCACCTCCTACGGACGCGGCCTGCGCAGGCGCGGGACCCTCGGGTACGGCCCCGCCGGACGTAGACCCTGCGGGCACGGCCCTGGCAGGCGCATCTCCCGCGGACCCGGCCTTCGCAGGCGCAGGGCCCTCGGGCACGGCCTCGGCGGGCGACGGTTGCCGGGGCGCGTCAGGACGGGTTCCGGTCGCCCCGGCGGAATCGGCCGACGCGGCGGCCTCCGGGAGGGCGCGTCTTCGGTGGAGACGGGCCACGGCCGCCGCCGAGGCCAGGCCGAGGGCGAGGCAACAGGCGAAGGGCAGCCAGGCCAGGCCTGTGTGTCCGGCGGTGTCCATGGCCCAGCCGACGGCGGCGCTGCCGGCGGCGGCCGCGATGCCGGACACCGCGTAGAAGAGCCCGTAGTAGGTGCCGGTGAGGCTCTGGCGGCCGAAGGCGGGTATCAGCTCCATCACGAACGGCTGGGCGATCATCACGCCGAAGTGCAGCAGCAGCGCGCCGGCGAGCACGAGCAGCAGGTACCCCGGGTGCGGGGATCCGGCGCCCGCGACGAGCATCGGGGGGACGAAGCCGAGGCCCATGACCGCCAGACCCACCGATATCCAGCGGGCGCGGCTGCCGGTCCCCTTCAGCCTGCGGGTGATGCGGAGCTGGAGGAGGAGGTTGGCGACGGTGCCGGCCAGGAAGAGGAGCCCGATCGAGCCGTCCCAGCCGGAGGCTCGTACCGCCGCGTGCGGCAGCAGCAGGTACAGCTGGTTCTCCAGTCCGTACATGCCGATCATGGCGAGGGAGAAGGCGAGGAACCCCCGGCTGCCCGCCGCCTCCCGCCAGTCGCCCGTCAGCCGCGTCTCCGGGGCCGGGACCTCCCGCGCGGGCAGCACGAGGAGTTGGGCGAGGGTGAGCGCCGCGAAGATCCCGGCCGCGGTGACGGCGGCGGCCCGGAAGTCCACCAGGAGGAGCAGCGTCCCGAGCAGCGGGCCGAGCAGGGCCCCGGTGGTGGCGAAGACGTTGAACAGCGCGAAGGCCTCGGCCTTGCGCTCGCCGGCCTCCTGGGCGACGTAGGTCCGTACGGCGGGGTTGAAGAGGGCCCCCGCCAGCCCGCTGAGTATGGACGCGGCGAGCAGCAGCGGCAGCGCGTCGCCGAGTGCGAACATCGCGAACCCCAGCGTCCGCAGGGCACAGCCCGCGATGATCACCCCGCGGGCGCCGAGCCGGTCGGCGGCCGAGCCGCCGAGCAGGAAGAGACCCTGCTGGCTGAGGTTGCGCAGGCCGAGTATCACGCCGACGGCGGCCGCGGAGAGCCCGAGGTCCTGGGAGAGGTGCGTGGCGAGGTACGGGATGAGCAGGTAGAAGCCGGTGTTGACGCCGAGCTGGTTGACGAGGAGCAGGCGGACGGCGAGCGGGAAGCCGCGGACGGCGTTCAGGGTCTTCACCGTCCGGCCCCCGCCCGGGCCGGTCTGACGCCGAGTCCGGCCCGGTTCGCGGCCCGTACGGTCCCGTCCGCGCCGCCGATGCCGGTCCACGGGTCCTCGGCGAGCAGCAGGTGCCCGTCGAGGTCGACCCAGCGTGCCCGGTCGGCGAGGTGCACGGCGGGGGCGATGCCGAGCGAACTGGCGGTGAGGCAGCCGAGCATCAGGTCGGTGCCGCTGCCGCGCAGGGCTTCGTGGATGCGCAGGGCGGCGCGCACCCCGCCGCACTTGGCGAGTTTGACGTTGACGCCGTGGACCAGGCCGGCGAGCGCGACGGCGTCCTCGTAGGAGACCGCGTCCTCGTCGGCGATCACGGGGATCGGGGATTCCTTGGCGACCCGGGCCAGGACGTCGGGCCGGCCTGGTGCGACGGGCTGTTCCACGGCGCCGACGCCGAGCGCGGCGAACCGCGGCAGCAGGTCGAGGGCCTGGGCTTCCGTCCACGCGCCGTTGGGGTCGAGCAGCAGGGCGGCCCCGGGCGCTCCGGTGCGTACGGCTTCCACGCGTGCGAGGTCCTCGGCCGGATCGGGGGATCCCGCCTTGACCTTGAGGACGGTGAAGCCGCTCATGGCGAGCCGGGCGGCTTGGGCGGCGGCCGGTACCGGGGCGGTGATGCCGATCGTACGGGCGGTCGCGGCGGCGGGGGCGGTGGGCGTGCCGAGCAGCCGGTGTGCGGGCTCGCCCGCCCGCTTGCCCACCAGGTCCAGCAGGGCGGCCTCGACGGCGGCCAGTACCCCGGGCGGCAGCCCGTCCCAGGCGGGGTGGCCGCTGCCGGTCTCGGCCCAGGCGGTCTCCGGGTCGGGGAAGCGCTCGGTGGCGGCGCGCACCGACTCCAGGTGCTTGTGGATGGCGGCGGTGGGCAGCCCGAGGTAGTCGCTGCTGACGGCCTCGCCCCGGCCGCGCAGCCCGCCGTGCTCGATCACGACCTCGACGGCGTCGCGGCGGGACATCACCGAGCGGGAGAT
Organism: Streptomyces sp. NBC_01351; assembly: GCF_036237315.1. GTDB lineage: Bacteria > Actinomycetota > Actinomycetes > Streptomycetales > Streptomycetaceae > Streptomyces. Next base: position 346,998 of record NZ_CP108356.1, read on the forward strand.
GCGCAGGGGTTCGGCGAGTTCCAGGCCGGCGGTGTGCCGGGTGAGCTTCACGCGGCGCCTCCGCGGGTTGGTGCGAGGACGGCCTTGCAGCGGGCCCAGCCGGTGGCTTCGACGGCGTGGGGGTGCGGGATCTCCAGGGGGCGGACGGCGCGGACGGCGGTGTCCAGGCCGTGGGTGCGGCAGAAGTCGTCGTCGTAGACGGTGTCGAGGTAGCGGTGCGGTCCGTCGGGGAAGACGGTGGCGACGACCGCGCCGGGCTCGGTGCGGGCGGCCCAGGCGGAGACGAGGGCGACGGCACCGGTGCTCCAGCCGCCGCTGACGAAGGCGGAGCGGGCGAGCCGGCGGCAGGCGTCCACGGCTTCGGCGGGCCCCACCCAGTGCACTTCGTCGAAGGCCTCGTGGGCGACGTTCGCGGGGTGGATGCTGCTGCCGAGTCCGCGCATCAGGCGGGGACGGGCGGGCTGTCCGAAGATGGCCGAGCCGACGGAGTCGACGCCGATGACCTTCAGGCGGGGCCAGCGGCGGCGCAGCGGGGCCGCGAGTCCGGCGCTGTGGCCGCCGGTGCCGACGCTGCACACGAGCACGTCCAAGTGGTCGAGCTGTGTGGTGAGTTCGGTGGCCAGCGAGCGGTAGCCGGCGGCGTTGTCCGGGTTGTTGTACTGGTCGGGCCAGTACGCCCCCGGCATCGAGCGGAGCACCTCGCGCAGCCGGGCGATCCGCGCGGCCTGCCAGCCGCCTTCGGCCGCCGGGCGGTCGACGAGTTCGAGGCGGGCGCCGTGGCTGCGCAGCAACTGGCGCATGGACGGTTCGAGTTCGGTGTCGCCGACGAGGACCACGGGGTGGCCGAGGGCCTGGCCGGCGAAGGCAAGGCCGATGCCCAGGGTGCCGGAGGTGGATTCCACGACGGGGGCGCCGGGCAGCAGTTCGCCGCGTGCGCGGGCGCCGGTCAGCATGGAGACGGCGGCGCGGGCCTTCATCCCGCCGGCGCCGAGGCATTCGAGTTTCGCCCAGAAGCCGGGGTGGCGGTGCGGCAGGTCGGCGCGGATCCGGGCGAGCGGGGTGCGGCCGAGGAGCGGCAGCAGGTCGGGGTTGGCGGTCCGGGTCTGCGGGCGGGGCAGGATCGGGGTGACGGTCACCGGATCCCCCCGTAGCGGTGGATGACGCCGGGGCCGCCGTCGAGCCAGAAGAAGGGGTAGGGCTCGGCGGAGACGGCGTGCACCCCGGCGCCGAGGAAGCGCGGGAGTACGGCGCTGCCGGTCTGGGCGAACATGACGAGGGGCTTGCCGGTGGCGGCGGCGTGGTCGAGCAGCGGCTGGAAGGTGCCGTTGCCCAGCGTCATGCCGGAGGCGAGGACGGCGTCGCAGTGCGCGAGCTCGGCGAGCGCGTCGGTCCGTACGGGCTCGCCCCATTCGGTGGTGCCGCCCTTGAGGTCGCAGGGCGTGTACGAGGTCCCGCGCTCGCGGAGCCCCTCCAGCAGCGAGTTGACGACGCCGACGACCAGGACGCGGCGCACTCCGGCTTCGGGAAGGAGGTCGACGACGGCTCGGGCGCGGGCCCGGGAGCGGAGCAGCGAGGTGCCGGCCGGGATGGCGTAGGGGCGGGCTCCGTGTTCGGGGGTGTGCGGGCGGACGTGCGTCAGGTAGGCGTCGAGGGCGGCGATCCGTACGGGCCGGAGCGGGTGGTCGAGCAGGTCGGCGACGGTCGCGCCGACGCAGTCGTCGAGCGCGGCCGGGGGCAGGGCGCCGGGTTCCACGGCGCAGGAGCCGACGGCTGCGGCGAGGCGCAGGCTGAGCACCTCGTTGCGGTAGCCGGAGGCGCGGCCTTCGTGGCGTACGGCCTGGGCGGTGGTGAAGGCGAGGGCCACGCGCTGCCCGGCGGGGTCGGGGCCGTAGGCACCGGCGCGGACCTGTCCGAGGAGGTCGTCGACGGTACGCACCCGGGGTTCGTGCGGGGTGGGGGCGGAGGTGCGGGGAGAGGTGGGTGCGGGGGCGGTCACGCGTTCACCGCCGCGGTCTGCTCGGCGGGACACAGCTCGTAGGCGGGGCGCAGGCGGGCGATCAGCCGCTCGGCCCGCGCGCGGGCGCCCGCGCCTTCGGTGTCGGCGGTCATGACGTGGCCGAGGTACTCGTTGTTGCTGGTGGCGGGCCGCACGGCGCGGCCCGGTTCGGCGAGGGTGAGTTCCACGACCCCGGGCTCGCCCCGCACCTCGTCGGCTCCCTCGACGCCGGTCAGGATCCCGCCGTCGGAGGGCAGCAGGAAGGCGATGGCGGCGCTGTGCACCCCGGTCGGGCGGACGGTGAGGTCGGGCGTGCGGCCGAGGGCGACGTCCACGCAGGCGGCAGCGAGGTCGACGCCCGTGACGTGGCGGACGAGTTCGGTGATGCGGTTGCCGGCGGGGCGGGGGTTGACCTCGATCAGGCGCGGCCCGGCGGGGGTCAGTTTGAGTTCGGTGTGGCTGACGACGTGGTCCAGGCCGAGTGCGGAGACGGCCGCCACGGCGGTGTCCGCCGCCTCGCGCACCCGCTCCGGGCCGATGTCCGCCGGGAACATGTGGCCGGTCTCGATGAAGGCGGGCGCCCCGCCGATGCTCTTGTCGGTGACGCCGACCACGTGCGTCGTACCGTCGAAGGAGACGGTCTCGACGCTGACCTCGGGGCCGGTGAGCAGCTCTTCGAGGAGGATGACCGGGGCACGCTGCTGCCCCCGGGCGTTGACGGGGAACTCGGCCAGGGCCCGGCAGGCCCGCTCCAGCTCGCGCTCGTCTCCGACCTCGCGCACGAGCATGCCGCCGCACAGGTCGGCGGGCTTGACCACGAGGGGGTAGCCGATCCCCCGGGCGGCCGTCAGCGCCTCCTCGGTGTCGGCGCAGAGCGCGAAGCGCGGTCCGGGCACCCCCGCCTCGGTCAGCACCCGGCGGGTCAGGTCCTTGCGGCAGGCGTTCTCGACGGCTCCGGCCGCGGGGCCGGGCAGGCCCAGTCGCTCCGCGACGCGTGCCACGGCGGGCAGGTAGTAGTCGCAGGAGGAGACCACGCCGTCGAAGCCGAGCACCGCGTGCAGCCGCTCGACGAGCGGGAGCAGGGCCTCCACGTCGTTGGTGTCGGCGGTGATGAGGTTGCGCGCCAGGAGCAGGGGGTGCGGGCCGCCGTCGGCCGGGGCGGAGCGCAGGTAGTGGTGCAGGTCCCGGGTGAGGAAGGTGAACTCGTGTCCGCCTTCGCGGATCGCCCTGGGCAGGAGCCTGCTCATCGACCCCACCCAGCTTTCGATAACCAGTACGTGTCCCACGGGACTTCCTCTCGACCGCTGTCACAGCTCTCGGGCATACGTGCGGAACGGCGAGCGCCTGGCAGGCGGCGTCCGGTCCGACCGAAAGGAAGCTATCGGAAATCGTTTTCATTTCCAATACCGCGATTTTCCGCTACGGTGGGATCATGGAAGATCTGAGAGAGCGTCAGACCGCGGAGGTTCACGACCTGGGGGCCTACCAGGTACGACACGCGGGACCGGAGGACGTGCGGGGCGCCCGCAGCGTCATGCTGGACACCTTCTACCGGGAGTTCGACTACGGGTACGTGCCCGAGTGGCACGCCGACGTGGTCGACATCCGCGGCACCTACCTCGACGACCCGCGTCACGCCCTCGTCGTGGCCGTGCGGGACGGCGAGGTGGTGGGCACCTGCGCCGTGCACTCCCGGGGGCCCGCCCACCCACCGCACCCGCGGTGGCTGACCGAGCGCTACCCGTCGGGCCGCACCGCCCAGCTCCTGCGGGTGTACGTGCGCCCCGAGCACCGGCGGCACGGACTGGCCCGCGCCATGGTGCGGGCGGCCTGCGCCTTCGCTGCCGGGGTTCCGGGCTACGAGCGCGTCTACCTGCACACCAATGTCGACATCCCCGGTGCGGAGGGGTTCTGGCGCAGCCTGGCCACCGAGGTCTGCGACGCCCGCACGACGGGCGAGCACGGCGGGTACGGGACGGTCCATTTCGAGATCCCGCTCCCGTAGGGCCGGGCCCCGGCCCGGGCCACAGCCGCCGACGGGCCGCGCGGACAGACCCCCGACGGGCCGCCGACGGGCCGCCGACGCGGAACGTACCTATGCTCGGAAGAGAGGTTGACCCGACTCCTGGAGGGCCGCTGTCATGACCGAGTCGAACGACGCGGCCCAGGCGGACCGCGCCCTGAAGGCCAAACACCGTGCGATGTGGGCCCTGGGCGACTACCCGTCCGTGGCCTCCCACCTCATCCCGGACCTGGGCACCGTACTCGTCCGCGAGTGCGGAGTGAGCCGCGGCGACCGGGTGCTCGACGTCGCCGCGGGCGCCGGCAACGCGGCCATTCCGGCCGCGCTCGCCGGGGCCGATGTCGTGGCGTCCGACCTCACACCCGACCTGATGGAGGTCGGCCGGCACCTGGCCGCCGTACGCGGGGCCCAGCTGGAGTGGCAGGAGGCGGACGCCGAGGCGCTGCCCTTCGCGGACGGCGAGTTCGACACCGTGATGTCCTGCCTCGGTGTGATGTTCGCACCGCACCACCAGGCCGCCGCGAACGAACTGCTGCGCGTCTGCCGCGCCGGCGGCACCATCGGGCTGCTCAACTGGACCCCGCAGGGGTTCATCGGCCGGATGTTCGCCACGATGAAGCCCTACGCTCCCCCGCCACCGCCCGGGGCGCAGCCGCCCCCGCTGTGGGGGGACCCGGAGCACGTCCACGAGCTGCTGGGCGACGGGGTGGCCGATCTGGTCGCCCGCCGCGAGACGGTCCGCGTGGACCGCTTCAAGCAGCCCTCGGAGTTCCGGGAGTTCTTCAAGGCCCTGTACGGGCCGACCATCGCCGTCTACAGCTCCCTCGCCGACGCACCCGAGCGGGCCGCCGCGCTGGACGCTGAACTCGACTCCCTCGTGACCGAGTTCACGTCGGACGGCGTCATGGAGTGGGAGTACCTGCTGCTGACGGCTCACCGCCGGGGCTGATCTGCCCCGGCCGAGACCGTCGAGTCCAGGTGAGCTGACGCCCGCCTGAACACCCGCTCCACCGCCCGAAGTCCGGCCCGGCCCCCGTCTGCCGCGGGGACCGGGCCGGACCCGTTCAGCCCGTGGTCCTCCTGACGGCTCCGACCGCCGCCACGGACCAGGCCGCCACCCACACGGCGCCTACGGCCAGCGCCGCGAGGGCCGTTCCCATGGCCGGCGGGGTCGCGCCCAAGGCGGGTGCGAGGCCCGCCGCCCGTGCACCGAAGCCGATGACTCCGGCTCCGATCATCAGGATGCCGAACCACGAGACGACGACCACGCCCAGCCGGAGCCGGCGGGCGGCCGGCGGACGGACGAGCAGCAGCGCGACAACAGCCATCACCAGACCCAGACCGGCGTTGCCCAACTGGGCGGCCGTGACATCGGCGATCGACGCGTAGGCCTCGGGCGGAGCGGGGAAGCCCGGCATGCCCAGCTCGCCGTTCCGGGCGAGGTCGACCTTGCTGACGGTGTAGGCGAGCGCTCCGGCGCAGGCGGTGAGCGCGGCGATCCGTTGGGTCCCGGGTGATCGGTTCATGACTCCATGCTGCTGCGGAGGTCGCCGCGGGACGTCCTCCGCACGTACGGTCCGCCTCCCCCGCCCGGGGGAGGACGGGTCGTCGCCCTCGGGGTCAGGACGCGAACCGGAGGACCTTGACGATCCGGCAGGTGATCGTCTCCGAGATCTCGTCCAGTCCCTGGGCGGTGACCTCGGCGCTCTGGCCCGACGCCAACCTCAGGGCCGACGCGTAACCCTCGCCGAGCCGCTTGCCGGCCGCGTTCACGAACTCGACCTCGACGCTGTAGTCGCTGCTCTTGCTGGAGCGGTTGTCGATCAGCAGCTTGGCACTGGCCCACTTCGTCACGGAGCTGACCTCGCACCCCGTGATCTTCACATCGCCCTCCGGCCCGCTCTCCTGGGTCGCCACCCCCGCGGACCGTGACGGGGTGATCCGATCCGGCTCGTTCGCCACGTCGCCACCGATCAGCAGGCCTGCCACGAGGAGCAGAACCACCAGGGCCAGCGCTCCCAGGCACGAGCAGCCGATGATCTTTCCCGTATTTCGCTTCGGCGGCGCGGGCGGCTGCGGCGGCGACCCCCAGGACCCCTGGGGCTGCTGCGGCTGCTGCGGCTGTCCGGGTCCCCATCCGGGCGGAGGCTCCTGGTGCGACATGGATCCAGGGTCCGCCCGGTCGGGCGGCGCCGCATCCGGTCGCTACGGAGTCTCCTCGCCCGGGTCGTATCCGGTGACGACGCGGGCGTAGGCGTGCAGCGCGGCGAGGACCTCGGAGCGGGTGCGGCGGCCCGCGAGGATCTCCATCTGGTAGCCGTCCTCCATGGCGACGAGGCTCGCCGCGAGCAGCCGCGGCGAGTCGGTCAGCCGGAAGTGCCCCTGCGACTCCCCCAGGACCAGGATCCCGTAGTAGACCGCGACCTGGCGTTCGGTCAGCGCACTGTCCAGGGCAGCCGCCTTGGGGTCGCGCAGGCTGCGCGGCCAGTACTCGAAGAGCAGCCGGGGCAACAGGTCGTCGGGGCCCGTGGCCACGCCGGAGGAGATGCAGCCGGCCAGGCGCCGACGGGCGTCCGGCAGCCCTTCGGCGGCCTGCTCGCGCTCGCGGCAGAAGCGTTCCATGGCCTGCTGGAAGGTCTCGTACATCAGCTCGTCGAGGTCGCCGTAGTAGTACAGGACGGCGGCCGGCGTGACTCCGGCCTCGGCCGCCACGTCCTTGAGGCGCAGCCCCTCCAGCCCGCGGCTGAGCAGTGCGCGCTGCGCCGCCTCGCCGAGCTCGGCGCGCCGCGCCTCCTGGTCCTTGCGTCGCCCCACGGCCCCGTCTCCCGCCTGCCACCACTTCGTCTCTGAACCTGAGCGTAACGATACCCGACCAGCTATTGACGGACCGCGCGCCATTTCCTTAAATCAGCGTTTAACAAATCCAGCGCACCCCGGAGGCCCTCATGACGACCACCGCGAGACACCAGGACCCAGCGGCGGCACCACCCGGCAAAGGCCTGCGGCCCGGGACGGTGGGCCTGCTCGGGTCGGTCGCCCTCGGCCTGTCCTCCGTCGCCCCGGCCTACTCGATCGCCGTCACCCTCGGCTTCGTCACCGTGGTCGCCCAGACCGCCGCACCGGCCGCCCTGCTGCTCGGATTCCTCCCGGTGCTGCTCACCGCCTACGCCTTCCGCGAGCTGAACCGGGAGATGCCCGACTGCGGCACCACCTTCGTCTGGACCACCCGCGCCTTCGGCCCCTTCGCGGGCTGGCTCTCCGGCGGCTGGGTCGTCCAGTGCGCCACCCTCATCGCGATGACCGCCCTAGCCAGGGTCGGCGCCGGATACCTGCTCGGGCTGCTCGGCCTCGACGCGCTCGCCGACAACGCCCTGGCGGTCACCGCAACGGCCGTCCTGCTGATCGCGCTCGTCACTCTGGTCGCCCGCCGCGGACTGCAGCTCGCGGCCTCCGTCCAGTACGCGCTGCTCGGCCTCCAGCTGCTGGCGCTGCTCGCCTTCGGCGTCGCCGCGCTCTCCCGGGACGGCGCCGCCACCCCCTCGCTCTCCTGGTTCGATCCGTTCGCCTTCGACGGCTTCGGGCCGTTCGCCGAGGCGGTGCTGCTCTGCCTGTTCATCTACTGGGGCTGGGACGCCCTGATCACGGTCAACGAAGAGACCACCGACAGCACCCGCACCCCCGGCCGGGCCGCCGTACTGTCCACCGTGATCCTGCTCGCCACCTACCTGTTCACCGCCGTGGCCGCGATCTCCTACGCCGGCGCCGGCGCCACGGGCAGCGGTCTCGGCAACCCCGACAACGCCCCCGACGTCCTCGCGGCCCTGGCCCCCTCCGTCCTCGGCGAGGCACTCGCCAAGGTCGTCGAGCTGGCGGTCTGCGTCTCCGCCGTCTCCGCGCTGCTCACCTGCGTCGTCGGCAGCGCCCGCGGCACCCTCTCGATGGCCACGCACCAGGCCCTGCCCCGGCGGTTCACCCGGATCCACCCGCGCCACGGCACCCCGAGCTTCGGCACCGTCTTCTTCGGATCGGCCGCGGCCCTCCTGCTCACCCTGCTGACCCTGGTCTCCGCGGACTTCCTCGGGGACGCGATCCTCTCCGTCGGCCTGCTCATCGCCCTGTACTACGGCGTCACCGGCCTGGCCTGCGCCTGGCACTTCCGCCACGGCCTGCGCGGCTCCGTCCGGGACCTGGTGCTCAAGGGCGTCATGCCCCTCGCGGGAGGCCTGATGATGCTCGCCGCCTTCGCCCGGACCGCCTACGACATGGTCGACCCCGCCTACGGCTCCACCTCCTTCGGGGGCATCGGCGGGGTCTTCCTGCTCGGTGCCGGATCCATCGCGCTCGGCGCGGTCGTCACGCTCGTCGTCGCCACCCGGTTCCCCCGCTTCTTCCGCGAAGGCCGCAGCGCCGTCGCCGCACTCACCGTCAAGGACAACTGATCCCCATGCGCACCCTCGCCATCGCCGCCCTGCAGACCACTCCCGTCCCCTACGACCTCGAAGCCACCTGGGAGCGCTACGCCGACCGCGTCCGCGCGGTCCGCGCCACCTTCGCGCACGTCCGGCTCGTCGTGGTCCCGGAACTGCTGCTCGCCGCCGAAGCCCCGCTGCTCCAGGCCCGGTCCGACTGGATGCACGAGGCCGCCGTCACCGTCCCCGGCCCGCTCACCGACCGGATCTGCGCCCTGGCCCGCGAGACGGAGCTGTGGCTCGTCCCCGGCACCCTCTACGAGCGGGCGGCCGACGGCCGGATCCACAACACCGCGATCGCCGTCTCCCCGGAGGGCGAGATCGCCGCCGTCTACCGCAAGGTCTTCCCCTGGCAGCCGTACGAGACCACCGCGCCCGGGGGCGAGTTCGTGGTCTTCGACCTGCCCGGCATCGGCCGCGCGGGGCTGGCCATCTGCTATGACGGCTCCTTCCCGGAGACCGCCCGCCAACTCGCCTGGCTCGGCGCCGAGATCATCATCCAGCCGACCCTCACCACGACGCGGGACCGCGAGATGGAGCTGGTCTGCGCCCGCGCCAACGCCTGGACGAACCAGGTCTACGTGGTCAACGTCAACGGAGCCGACCCGGCGGCGGTCGGCGCCAGCGCCATCGTGGACCCGGAGGGGATCGTCCGCCAGCAGGCGGGCGGCGGAGAGGAGGTGCTCGTCGACGTCCTCGACCTCGACGCCGTCACCCGGGTGCGCACCCACGGCAGCGCGGGCCTCAACCGCCCTTGGGAGCAGCTCGCCCGCTACGGCTCCACCATCCACCTCCCCGCCTACGGAGCGACCTTCCAGCCCGTGCCGCGGTGACGGCCGGGCCCGCTACGGGCCCTCGTCCACGGTGAGCGGCCCGAAGCGGATCCGGGTCAGCGATCCGTCGTCCGCCCAGCGCACCTCGACGGCTTCGGCCCCGACCGCCTCCACCCCGGCGACCGCTTCGGCCAGGGGCGACGCCGGCGGTGTCCGCGCATCGTCCGTGAGCCTGGCGAGGCAGGCGTAGAGGGCGGTTCCCTCCGCGTCGGCCGAGAGCCTCGGCATCCGGGCCGACGCGGTGTAGGCGGTCCCGGCGGGCGCCCGCACCGCGTCCGCCCCGGACCAGCCGTGCAGCGGGTGCAGCTCGGAGCGCAGGGTTTCGGCGGGGCCCGTGGCCCAGCCCGTCTGGTGGACGCGGGCGCCCGGCGGTGCGCCGAGCACCCGGTGGACGCGCAGCTCGTACGGTCCCCTGGCCACGATGACGCTCTCCACGCGCAGTCCGGGCACGGTGGCCGGGCCGCTGCCGAAGACCGGCAGGTGCCAGGAGCCGGCCCAGCCCCAGCCGTCGCCCTGCCCGGCCCCGAGCGGGTGGATGCGGCGGCGGGCGCTGCGCGCGCCGGCCACTTCCACGCCGAGGTGGTTGTCGGGGGCGTTGGAGTACGCGGTCGGCCCGGTCCGGGTGGAGTAGGCCTGGCGGGCGTACAGCGGGTCCTCCTCGGCCGCCGATTCGCCCTGGGCCGGGCCGACGTGATCGCTGCCGTGATTGTGCAGGCGTACGATCCCGTCCGCGCGGGTGCTCTGCAGCAGGAGGCCGGGGGCGGCCAGGGCCAGTACGCGGTCGGGGCCCTCGCTCGGCGCGGGCGCCTCGGGCGCGGTCCACAGCGGGTGGCCGGCCGGCGCGAGCAGGCAGACGAAGGCCTTGGACGCCCAGTACGGCGATGCGGGTCCGGAGTAGGGCTGGAGCGTCGCCTCGTGCGGGCCGTGCCAGCCGAGGGTGAGCAGCCCGTCGGCGTCGACCGCGCCGCGGTCGAGGAAGTAGCGCAGGGATCCGCTCAGCAGCCTGCGCGAGGTGCCCGGGGTGAGCGGCGTGTGGCCGGTGACCGCGCCGAGGCCCACGGCGGAGGCGGAGGCGAAGCGGTAGGTGAGGGAGCGCCCGAAGTGGACGGGCGCGCCGTCGGCCCCGAAGAGCAGGGAGAGGCCGTCCAGGTGTTCGCGCAGCCGGTCGCCGTGCGGGCCGGCGGTCTCCGCTCCGCCCGCTCCGCCCGCGAGGTGGGCGTCGAGGACGGGATACAGGTGCAGGGCCCAGCCGTTGTAGTGGTCAAAGGCCCGTCCGTCGCCGTCCGCGTACCAGCCCTGGCCCCGGTACCAGCCCTCCAGCAGGTCGAGTCCGCGTCGGCGCGCCCCGGCGGTCTCCGCGTCCCCTCGCCCCACCGATTCCAGGAATCCGGCCACGGTGAGGGGGAAGAGGTACCAGTTGTTGGGAGAGGGCAGGTGCCTGAGGGCTCCGCGCAGCCACCGCTCGGCCCGGTCCTGTACGCCGCTGTCGAGGCGGTCCCACAGCCAGGTGCCGGTCAGCCGCAGCCCGAGAGCGACGGACGCGGCTTCGACCATCGGCTGGCCCTGGACGTGGCAGTCGAGCACGGCGGGCCAGGACTCGGCGTCGTCGCGGCCGGGTGTGCGGGTGCCGGCCGCCAGCCCCTCCGCGTACCGGTCGAGCCAGCCGTACGGGTCCTTGCCGTCGGCGCCCGCGACCCGGAAGGCGGCGGCGAGGAAGGTACGGGCGTACCCTTCGAGCCCGTCGGAGCGGACCCCGGAGGCGGAAGGCCGTCCCGGCAGGTCGAGCAGGGCCCCGCTCGGTGTGGCCCAGCGCCAGGCCGCGCGCAGCAGCCCGTCGGCGGCGGCCTCCCAGTGGTCGCGCGCGTAGCCGGTGTACGGGCTCAACTCGCGGTCGTCGGCGGGAAGTCCGGGGATCGTCATACGAGGATCCTGATCGCGCGGACCGCCACGGGTCAACGCGTCGCGCTGCCCGGCCGCACCGGCCTGCGCGTCTCCGAGCCTCGGCGCCTAGGTCTGCTTCGGCGTCGGCCGCCCGCGGCCCGTCCCGCTCTCCGGGGCGATCATGGCGCGCATTCCGAGGTCCAGTTCCGCACCGTCGACGAGCAGCGCCTCGACGGAGCGCGTGCGCGGGTCGATGTCGGCCTCCATGCCCTGCCCCCGGTAGTGCGGGTAGCCGGAGGAGCCGGTCTCGCCGGTCGCCTCGACCACGGCCGAGCGCAGGGCCCTGTCGGCCGCGGAGCCGCCGCGCAGGTTCTCGATGTGCTCGGGTACCAGCAGGATCTCGAAGCTCTGCGGCTCAGGGGTCATGTCTCGAAGCTACCCGATCTTTCGTACGCGCCGCGGGAGCCCCACCGGGGTCTGGCCGCGGGGCAGCCGTCGCGGCAAAGAGCCTCCGGCCCCGTCTTCGGGCGGGAGGCTCCGTGTCGTGCCTAGGTGTGGATCGGCGCCCACCGCGACGGCCTCGCGGCCGACGCGCGCCTGCTGATGTGGTGGAACGGGCCGGGGCCCCGTGGGCACTCGCGCAGGCGTCGGAGGCCCCGGCTCGCGGAGGGAACCGGGTCAGCTGCCGGCCGAGACGTTGCCGGAGAGGACCGGGATGTTGCTGAGGAGGTGCGAGAGCGGCTCGTCGCCCTTGGCCTGGGTGGAGTTCTCGGTGCACTGCTGGTTCTGCGGGTTCGACAGGACGTTGATGTCCTGGACGCCGACGTTGACCGCGGCAAGGATCGACTGCGCGTTGAGCTTGGCGGGCAGGCCGATGCAGGGCTTGTTCAGGGTGCCCTGGACCAGGCCGAGCTGCGGGCTCAGGTCGCCGTGGGTCTTCTGGTTGCCGTAGACCTGCTGGGCGTTGTTGCCGTTGACGCTGTTGATGCCGTTGTCGTTGCCGATGGCCATGGCCGGTGCGGCGACGGCAGCGCCCGCGCCGAGGATGGACGCGGTGGCGGCAGCGGTGGCCATCATCTTCTTGATCATCGTTGGTCCTTCTGTTGCACGAGTGCAGGGTGGTGAGCGCCTTGATCAACGGCGCCGATCCCGCCAGGTTCCGCGGCTTCACCCGATCAGCGGCCGATGGTCACGCCCTGCCTGCCGCGTACGTCCAGAACTCGCGCATGAGCCGGGGCGGCGTCGCGCCGGTGAGTTCGCGTTGGGTGAGGAGCACCATGACGGTGCCCGTGGTCGGGACCACGTGGGCGGCGGTGCCGGTGCCGCCGATCCAGCCGTAGCGTCCCGGCGAGTTCCAGGGGGCGCGGCGGGTCACGTCGACCGAGCCGCCGAATCCCCAGCCCTGGCCCTCCAGGAACAGCTCGCCCGCCTCGCGTTGGGCGGCGGTGAGGTGATCGGTGGTCATCTGGCGTACCGAGTCCGGCGAGAGGAGGCGGCGGCCTTCGTACGTGCCCCCGGCGAGCAGCATCCGGCCGAAGGCGTGGAGGTCGTCGGCGGTGGATACCAGTCCGCCCGCGCCGGAAGGGAACGCGGGGAGGGCGCTCCACTCCCCGTCGGGGGCGTCGACCAGGTCCAGTGCCTCGCCCCGGTAGCAGCTGGTGAACCGGTGGAGTTGCCCCGGCGGGACGGCGAAGGCCGTGTCCCGCATGCCGAGCGGCGCGAAGACGCGTGCGGCCAGGAACTCCGGGAGCGGCGCTCCGGCGGCGCGGGCGATGAGCACGCCGAGGATGTCGGAGCTCGTGTTGTACAGCCAGGCCCGTCCCGGCTGGTGGAGCAGCGGGATGCGGGCCAGGGTCGCCATCCACTCATCGGGCGCCGCGGTCTGCCCGGGCTGCGGCAGCCCCTGCTTCAGCTCGGTGAACAGCGGCGCCACGGCCGGCAGCGAGAAGTCGGCCGGGAAGCCGTACCCGGCACGGAATGTGAGGAGGTCGGCGACGGTGATCGGGCCCTCGGCGGGGACGACGTCGTGGAGCGGTGAGGAAGGCGTACGGACGACCACGGGCGCCGCGAGCTCCGGGAGCCAGCGGGTCACGGGCGCGTCGAGGGCGAGCACGCCGTCCTCGATCAGCATCATCGCGGCCGCGGCGGTCACCGGCTTGGTCAGGGAGGCGATCCGGAACAGGGAGTCCCGTGCCATGGGGGCGGTGCCTGCCGTGTCGAGGGAGCCGACGGCCGCCACTTCGACGTCTTCCCCACGGCCCACCAGGGCCACGGCGCCGGGCATCGGTCCGGCCTCGACGTGCGATTCCAGAAGTCTGCGCAGGTCGCTCATGGGCCACTTCTTCCTCTCGTCCGCGCCGTGCGCGGGTCGGGTGCTCGAGAGGAAGACTGCCGTCGGCCCGCGAGTTCATCGGTCCGACACGGCTGCGGGCGTTACGCGGCCGGTACGACCGAGGCCCGTATCGCGGCGGCCCACTCCTGCAGCAGAGAGGCGTGTCGGACGCGCTCCGCGTCGGACAGGCGGCCGTCGGCGCGGGCGAAGAGGCCTCGGATGTCGGCGTTGATCTCGGCGAGGGGACGCTCGGGGGCGGGATGGGTTTCGGTGTCAGGGGTCGGTCTCACGTGATCAAGAGTAGGCGGGGGGTCTGACAACGGTGGACCATGTCCGGCATGCGGACGACTTCCCGGATTAGTCTGATCTCATGAAGATCATTGACCTTGAGCCCGGCGACCCGCGACTGATCGAGGACCTGCTCCCCGTCCTGCGTGAACTGCGCCCCCATCTCACCGAGAAGCTGTTCCTCGAAATCCTCGGTGAGGCACAGGGCCAGGGGCTGCGCTTCACCGCCGCGTACGACGAGGGCGGCGTGTGCGTGGGCGCTGCCGGCTGGCGCGTCGTCGCCAACACCCACCTGGTCCGCAAGCTGTACGTCGACGACCTCGTCACCGCCTCCACCGCCCGTTCGGGCGGCGTGGGCCACGCGCTGCTCGGGCACCTGGAGGAGCACGCCCGGGCGGCCGGGTGCGCCGCGCTCACGCTCGACTCCGGGACCCAGCGGGCCGACGCGCACCGCTTCTACTTCCGCGAGCGGATGGCCGTGACCGCCTTCAGCTTCGAAAAGCCGCTCGGCTGAGACGCGGGGCCTGGCGTGCGTGGCCAGGCCAGGCCACTTTCGTCGAATTGGCCTTGCCGGAGCGGTGATTGGCCTCGGTACGTTCGCTGCATGCGCATCCACATCGTTGACGCCTTCACCACTCGCCCCTTCGCCGGAAACCCCGCCGGGGTGTGTCTGCTCCCGGCCGGGCCCTGGCCGCAGGACTCCTGGCTGCGGCGGATCGCCGCCGAGCTGAACCATCCGGAGACGGCCTTCGCGCTGCCGCTCCCGGCCGGGGGCGACGGCGGGGACGCGGCCGAGTGGGAGATCCGTTGGTTCACCCCGTTGGTCGAAGCCAATCTGTGCGGCCATGCCACATTGGCCACGGCCCACACGCTGCGCCGCGAGGGGCTGTTGACCGGCGGCTCGGTGCGGTTCCGCAGCCGGTTCAACGGAGTGCTGATCGCGCACGCCGGGGAGGGCGGGGAATTCACGCTGGACTTCCCCGCCGCCCCCGCGCACGCGGTACCCGTCCCCGAGGGCCTCGCCGACGCGCTGGGGGTGCGGCCCGAGGGCACCTTCCGTACCGGCGCGCTGGGCGATCTGCTCACCGTGCTGCCCGACGAGGCCGCCGTACGGGCGCTTCGCCCCGACCTCGCGGCGATCGCGGCGCTGACCGTGCGCGAAGGGCTGCGCGGGGTCATCGTCACTGCGGTCGCGGCGGAGACCGGGCAGGGCCACGACTTCGTCTCCCGCTTCTTCGCGCCCGCCAACGGGATACCCGAGGACCCGGTCACCGGCAGTGCCCACACCTCGCTGGCGCCCTTCTGGTCGGCGCGGATGGGCGGCCGCACCGAACTCGTCGGCTTCCAGGCCTCGGCACGTACCGGCCTGGTCAGGACCGCGCTGCGCGGGGACCGCGTGCTGCTCTCCGGGCATGCGGTCACCGTGCTCGAGGCGACCCTGACGGCCTGAGAGCCCGAGGCCTCTCGCGGCCGGGGCAAGGCCGGGCGCCGTGACCGAAACGTCGCCCGTCCGAGGCCCGCTCGGCCTCGTGGGTGCCGGGCCCGCTTGCTAGGTTCCTGGCGATACCGAGCTCGGGGAGAGCGATCGCATGCCCACATCCGGAGGAGCCGTCCGGGCCCTGTCCGCCACGGCCGTGGCCGCAGCCCTGCTCACGGGGGCCATCGGGTGCGCGGACAAGGGCGGCAAGCCGGCGGCTTCGGCCGTGGGCTCCGTGTCGGCGTCGGGTTCGCTGTCGGCTTCGGGTTCGGTGTCGGGTTCGGTGTCTGCCTCCGCCTCGGCCTCCGCTACGGCGGCCGCTTCGCCGTCGCCGTCGGCGGTCGGCTCCGTGTCGGCCTCGCCTTCGCGTACGCCGGCGCCGCGCCCGCCGTCACCGACCCGGCTGACCGTGTCCGTCGACACCCGGGGCGGGCGGCTCGCCCTCGTGCGCGGCGGGGCCGCACAGGAGTTCACCGTCACCCTGAGGAACGGGAACTCCGCCGAGTACCGGCACGTGCTGGTCGCGTTCCAGATGGAGCTCCTCGTGGGTGAACCCGGGGACCAGCCTGGCAGCGGACCGGGATTCCTGTTGGAGCGGTTCCACGCCGCCTCGGGCTCCTGGCGCCCGGCCGACCTGCGGATCGCCAACGACGCCAAGCCGCTGTCCCTCTTCACGGGCGGTACGTCGCTCGCTCGCGATGCCGTCCGTACCGAGCGTTACCGGATGCGCGCGACCGCCGGCGGGCCGACGGGCAGCACCCCGGTGGTCGTGTCCTTCATCGACACGGACACCGACCGGGCGGTCGCGGCGCACGTCGTCCTCGGACACAGCACGCGCTGAGGGTGCCGGCCGGTTTCGTGGTGCGCCACGGCGCCGAATATGACCGAACGGTCACAGGATCGGACGCGGGGAACGGGCGCGGCACCGCGGACATCTTGGGATGCGGCGAGGGCCCGTCGGGTCCTCGCCGCACGGTATCGGCAACGACCGGATCGCCACCGGGCACCGCGTGGGCGGTGGGGCGGCGACCGGGTACGAGCGGCAAGGCGGGGCTGGGATGAAGGCAGTAACGGCGGCGGGCGGTTCCTCGGACGACCGGAAGACGGAGGAGCCCACCGCGGCCCAGGCCGCCGAACCCGGGGCCCGTCCCGAGTCGGAACCCAGGGCCGAGTCCCCCCGGCCCGAGTCGGCACCCGGAGCCGGGACCGGGGTTGCCCAGACGGAGGCCGACTCCGAGTCCGGAGCCCGGACCGGCCCGGAGCCCGACGACCGGGCGCAATCCGAAGCCGAAGCCGAAGCCGAGCCCGAAGGCCCGACGGAGGTCGAATCCAGCGCCGGGGCCGGAGCCCGTTCCGAGGGCGGGACCGATGGCATCGCCGCACCCCACTCCGAGCTTGCCCGGACCGAGACCGGCACCGAGTTCGGAACCCAGAGCAGCACGGAGCTCGAAGAAGCGGCCGAAGCCGAAGGCGGGGACGAGACCTGGGCGGAGCCCGGGCACGGGTCCGGGACGGAGCCCGAAGCCAGGGCTGGGGCTCGGGCCGAGCCCGGAGGCAGCGCCGAGCCCCTGGCCGGGGCTGGGGCCGAGGCTGGAATCCCGGACGAGCCCGGGACCGAGGACGGAGCCCGAACGGGGGTCGGGACAGAGGCTGAAGGTGAGGCCGGGGCCGGGGCCGCGCTCAGCGCCGGGACCGGGACCGGGACCGGAGTCGCGCTCAGCACCGGCCCCGGCACTGAGAACGGGGACGGGGACGGGACCACAGACGGAGGCGGGGCCAGAGGCGAAGCCAGGGCCGGGAGTCCTGAGGACGTCGGAGACGGGGCTCCCCGTGGAGTTGGGGACGGGATCAGGGGGGACGGCCCCGGCGCGGTTGAGCGAGGCTCAGGGGCCAACGGTGAGCGGAGCGTGCCCTCTTGGGCCCGTGGGGCGGATACCGATGCCGCGCGCACCAGTGAGTTCGTCGCGCTCAAGGAGCTCGATGTCCAGCAGACCGCCGCGGCAGGACCTCAGGCCGAGCTGAGGGGCCGGTCTGCCCAGGCGGTTGGGGGGCAGGAGTCAACCCCGACCCTGGGCCAGGGGCCGGACGCAGGCCCGGCCTCGGGCGCGAAGTCAGGCACAGGAGAACACCCGGACGCAGTCCCGGAGGCACACCCGGATTCAACTCCGGTCGCAGGACCGGGTGCTGCGGCGAGGCCGGGCGCGATGCCGGACATGGCTGCGGGGCAGAGCGCACGGCCGGAGGCTGCGCCGGGGTCGGGTGCCGGGAAAGGCACCGCGGCGGGGCCGGACGCCGGGCCGGACGCAGCGGAGGGGCAGGGCACACGGCCGGACCGGCCGGACGGGCCCGTCGCACGGCCAAGCCTGACAGCGGGGCCGGGTGCTGCGCCGGACCTGGCGACGGAGCGAGGCCCCCAGCCGGGCGCTGCGGCGGGGCCGGGTGCCGGGCCGGACCTGGCGGCCGGGCCAGGCGCGTGGCCGAACGTGGCGGCGGGGCACGGCACACAGCCGGGCGCAGCGGCGGGGCCGGACGCCTGGCCGGACGTAGCGGCGGGGTCAGGTGCCTGGCCAGACGTAGCGGCGGAGCAGGGCGCACGGCCGGGCGCTGCGGCGGGGGCAGGTGCCGGGCCAGGCGTTGCTGCAGGGCCCTACGCGCGGCCAGGCCTGGCGGCGGGGTCGGGCGCCGCGCCGGACCTGGCTGCGGGGCACGGCGGACAGCCGGGTGGGGCCGCTGGGGGAAGCGGGGGTGGGGTGGGTGGCCCCGCTTTGGGGTTGTTGGCCGAGCTCACCAATACCGCTCCCCCGCCCGAGACGCCTCGGCGGACCGTCGTGCGGCGCGTCAAGGTGTGGACGCCGATCCTCCTGCTCCTCGGCGGCGCCTTCGTCGGGGCGCAGCTGCTGCGGCCGCTGCCCGAGCCGAAGTTCGTCGCGGCCGAGCCCGTGCACGCCCTCGACGGGCAGTTCTCCATCCCCTGGCCCGCCCAGGGGCAGGGGGCCGTCCGCGTCCCGGGATCCGGGGACATCGGCACCTTCGGCGAGCAGAAGCCCGTCCCGACGGCCAGTGTCGCCAAGGTGATGACCGCCTACGTGATCCTCAAGGGCCACCCGCTGCGCGGCAAGGCTGACGCGGGGCCCTCCATCGAGGTCGACGCGAAGGCAGTGGCGGACGGCACCGCCGAGAGCGAGTCCCGGATCGAGGGGCTCACCGCCGGTACGAAGTTCAGCCAGCAGGACATGCTCAAGATGCTCATGATCCCCTCGGGCAACAACGTGGCCCGGCTGCTCGCCCGGTGGGACGCCGGCACCAACGACGAGACGGCGTTCGTCGCGAAGATGAACGCCGCCGCCGCGGAACTCGGCATGAAGGACACCGTGTACACCGACCCCAGCGGTCTGGACGCGGCCACCGTCAGCACCGCCGTCGATCAGCTCAAGCTCGCCGAGGCCGTCATGAAGGACGAGGCGTTCCGCGCGGTCGTCGCGATGCCCAACGCCACCGTCAAGGGCTTGCCCAAACCGATCTACAACAACAACGACAGCCTGCTCACGGCGGCCGGCCTGAGCATCAGGGGCATCAAGACCGGTTCGAGCACGCCGGCCGGCGGGACGCTGATGTGGGCGGCGTACAAGTCCGTCGGCGACGAGACCCCCCTGGTGCTCGGCACGATGATGGACCAGCACGCGGACGGCCCGGACCCGGACGGCCGGGACAGCCTGGTGCTGGTGAAGGAGAACAGCAGGAAGGTGATCGAGGCCGTGCGGGCTGCGCTGGCCGCTTCCCCGGCCGTCCGCAAGGGGCAGACGGTCGGGTACCTGGACGACGGGCTCGGCGGCCGTACCCCGCTCGTGGCCACCAAGGACCTGAACGTGATCGGCGTACCCGGGCAGCGGATGCGGCTCTCCCTCGGGGCCGGCGCCGGGGCCGTCCCGCATGCCGCGACGGACGGGGCCGAGGTCGGCGTGCTCACGGTGGGCGACGGGGACGGGGCCAAGAGCGTGCCGGTGGCGGTGCGGGGCGACCTGGCCGAGCCGTCGTTCGGGACCAGGCTCACCCGCCTGCGGTAGCGCGGGGCGGGTGAGCGCGCGGCCCTCAGTCCTTGCGGGCCGCGCCGCGCCAGACCGTGATGTCGAGGGTCACGTACTTGCTCGGGTCGTTCTTCGCCGAACTGCCCTTGTAGACGACCAGGGCAATGGTCCCCTCCTCGGTCTTCACGCACATCGCGCCGCCCTTGGAGAGCGCCTCCACGGGGATCTTGCTCGCGAAGCGGGTCTCCTGACGGCAGGCCTGGAGCGAGCCCTCGGTCCCGCTGTCCAGGCGGGCGAGTTTGGCTGTGCTGACGCCGAAGCTGCAGTCCTGGAAGGCGCAGTAGTAGTAGAAGTCGTCCTTGGTGCTGTCGTGCGGCTCCAGCACGTCATCGGCGAACTTCAGATGGTAGTTGCTGGTCAGCTTGAAGTCCTTGGACACGATGGGCTGCGGGTCGGGACGCGGTTGTCCGCCGGCCGTGGCCGAGCCCGTGGGCGAGGCTCCGCCCAGGCTGTCGCGGGACGTCGTGCTGTCTCCGATGGCGTTGAGAATGGCGCCGCAGCCGGCCAGGAGGAGGAAGAGGCCGCCGAAGACGGAGACCAGGATGATCGCGGTCCGGTTGCGTGGCTTCGGGGGCTGCGGCATCTGCATCTGGATGACGGGCATCTGGACGGGCGCTGCCGCGGGCCGCGGCGCGTACGTGGCCTGCGGCGGCCCGAAGGCTCCGGGCGGGCCGTAGCCGTGCGGGCCGGGCGGGGTCCCCGGCCGGCCGGGAGGGCTGGTGGGGTGGACGGTGGGGTGGGCCCCGGACGACGGGTACCCGTTCGCTGCCGTGGGGACCGTCGGCTGCTGCGGGGCGTGGGTGGGGGCGGGAGGGGGCACGGCCTGCGCGGTGTTCGCCGCGGCGGGGGGTGTCGTCGGCGCGGTCGGGACCGAGGTCGTCGGGACCGGGGCCGGGACCTCCTGGCGGTTCGAGATGCCCGCCGCGACCCCTCCGGGCAGCCAGTCCTCCGGCCGCCGCAGCTGGGTCTGGTCGGCGGCGGTCCGGCACAGGTCGAGGATCTCGGTGAGCGAGGCCCGCCCGGCCGGATCCTTTACGAGGCAGCGTGTGATCAGCGGCCGCAGTTCGGCGGGGATCCCGGAGAGGTCCGGCTCCTCGTGCACGATCCGGTACAGCACGCCGTGCGAGGGCCCGTCGCCGTACGCGGGCGCGCCGAGCGCGGCGTACGCGGCCACCTGGCCGAGGGCGAAGATGTCGGTGGCCCCGCTGATCGCACGGCCGGCGGCCTGTTCGGGGGCCATGAAGGCGGGGGTGCCGACGGCGACTCCGCTGGCGGTGAGCGAGGTGGCGTCGGCGGCCCGGGCGATGCCGAAGTCGATGACCCGGGGGCCGTCGGCGGCGAGCAGTACGTTGGAGGGCTTGAGATCCCTGTGGACGATGCCCGCGCCGTGGATGACCTGGAGGGCCTCGGCGATGCCGGCGACGAGCATCAGGATGGTCCCGGCCGGGAGCGGGCCGTGCTCGGCGACCGCCGCGGAGAGGGTGGGCCCCGGTACGTAGGCGGTGGCGAGCCAGGGGTTGGGGCCGTCGGTGTCGCTGTCCATGACCGGGGCGGTGTAGAGGCCCTGGACCCGCTGCGCGGACTGCACTTCCTGGCGGAACCGCCGCCGGAACTCGGGGTCTTCGGCGAACTCGGGCCGGATCACCTTGATGGCGACCGGCCTGCCTCCCGGCGTGTGCGACAGGTAGACCTTCCCCATGCCGCCGGAGCCGAGCCTGGCGGCGATCCGGTAGCCCGCCACCATCGGCGGATCATCGCCCTCCAATGGCTGGAAGACTCCGCCCGCCACGTCCCCGTTCATCAATTCCCCTTGCTTTTCGTGATGTTGAGTCAACCCTAGACGTACGTGTGCGGCCGGGGCCGTACGGGAGTGCCGTACGGCCCCAACCGCTGCCGGGTCAGGCCTGCGGCGGGACCCTGGAGGGGCGGCCCGAACCGCGTGTGAGGGAGTACCCGAAGAGGCCCGCGAGGGCCGCGAGGACTCCGCCGGCCGCGGTCCAGATCCAGCGGTCCGACCACCAGCCGCCGGACCAGCCGTCCTCCGGCTCGCGCAGGGTACCGGTCACGGTGGCGGGCACCAGGGGGGTGGAGAGGGCTCCGTCCACCGCGTGGGCGCCGCCGGCGTCCGCCACCTCGGCCTGGACCGCGGCGCGCACCGGCAGGCCCTTGTCCTCGTCCGGCAGCGAGACGACGGTCAGGCGCACGTAATAGCTGCCCGGCAGCGGGTCGTTGGCCCATTGCTCGGCCGTGGCGCGGACGGTGCGCAGGGTGCAGGACAGTTCGACCGTCGAGGCTTCCTTGGCGGCGGCGCGGGTCTGGGTGCCGTAGGCGCATGCCTGGCGGCGGCGCAGCCCGTCGTACACGTCGATCTGCCAGGTCTCCGCGCCGTGCCGGGTCGCGGACTCGGGGAGGGTGACCGTGGCCTTGACCGTGGCGCGCTGCTCGGCGTCGACGGGGAGCACCCAGTAGAGGTAGTCGCCGGTGGACGCCCCGGCCGTGGCCTGCTGGCCCGGGCGGAAGGGCGTGGCGGTGCGGAAGCTGGTGCCCGCCTCGGTCGGCGCCGACTGCTCGGTCTTGTCCGAACTCCCGCTGGGGCCAGGGGTTGCCGCCGAGCCTGCCGACGACGTGGCCGGCGGGGTGTCCGCCTCGGACGTGCAGCCCGCCACGCCGAGGGCGGTGGCGCCGGCGAGCAGGGCCGCGGTCAGTGTGCGTACGGTACGCATCAGTTGGTCCTCCAGACGGAGATGCGCCAGCGCGAGATCCAGCCCCACACCAGACCGGCCAGCAGTCCGACGAGGGCCAGGGCCGCCAGGAGCCACCAGCCGCGCCCGAGGCCGAAGGAGGCGGTGTCGGAGGCCGTGTCGGGTCCGTCGACGAGGTCGATGGTCAGCTCGACGGGCATGCCCGGGGCGGTCTTGACGGAGGCGGGTGCGGAGAAGGAGTTGCTGACCTGGACGCAGACGGTCTCGGCGGCCGGCTTCGTGTCCGCGTCGACCCCGTCGATCTCGGCCTTCGGGTAGCGCAGGCCGGTGGAGATGACGTCGGTGCGCCCGTCACCGGCCTCCGCGCCGCGGACGATCTCCCGGCCGTGGAGGGTGGTGGCGCGCAGCAGGACTCCGTAGTCCCGGTTGACGGCGCGGTCGGAGGCGATGCTCACGGAGGCGCGCAGTTCCTGGCCGGGGAGGACCTCGACCCGGTACCAGCGGTGCTCGCCGAAGGTCTCGCGGTCGCTGTAGAGGCCGGGCTTCAGCAGGGGGGCGCCTTCGCACTGCTTGGCGCCCTCGGTGGCGACCGGGTTGACGACGGGCTCGGCGGCCCGGTCGATCAATTGGCGGACGCGGCTGGAGAGTTCGTCCTTGTGCTGCACCGCGGTGTACGTACCGCCGGTGGCCTCGGCGATGCAGGTGAGCTGGGCGCGGATCTTGGCGTCGGGAACCAGGCCGAGGGTGTCGATGGTCAGGTTGATGCCCTTGGCGGCGATGTCGCGCGCCACTTCGCACGGGTCGAGCGGGGCGCAGGTGTCCTCGCCGTCGGTGATGAGGACGATCCGCTTGGTGGCTTCGCCGCCCTCCAGGTCCTGGGCGGCGGCCAGCAGGGCCGGACCGATCGGCGTCCACCCGGTGGGGGCGAGGGTGGCCACGGCGGTTTTGGCCTCGGTGCGGTTGAGCGGGCCTACCGGGTACAGCTGCTTGGTGTCCTTGCAGCCGAGCGCCTTGTCCTCGCCGGGGTAGGTGGCGCCCAAGGTACGTATGCCGAGCCGCACTTCGTCGGGGACGGCGTCGATGACCTCGTTGAACGCCTGCTTGGCGGCGGACATCCGGGATTGGCCGTCGATGTCGTTGGCCCGCATGGAGCCGCTGACGTCGAGGACGAGATCGACCTTGGGGGGTTCCTTCGCCGTCTGTCCGTCGGCGGCGCTGGCGCTCGCCGGGAAGAGCCCGACGGCGAGGGCGGCGAGCAGGCCGCACGCCCCGGCCGCAAGCCGTTTTCTTGTGATCATCGCCGGATCGTATTGAGGATCGTCCGTCAATCCAAAACGTGATCCCGGCACCGGATTTCAGGGGGTGGCGATCGCTATCCGGACGGAGATCCGGGTGCGGGGGCAGAGGGCCCGATCCAGGCTGCCGGGATGAGCTGCTGGGGTGCGTCGACGCCCTGTGGGACTACCCCTGATCCGTGGGGGCGAAGACGTCGGCCAGGTGGGTGCGCAGTGCCCGCACGGTGGGTGGGGCGAGGCGGGCCCCGAGGTAGCCGTCCGGGCGGATGACGAAGGCCGTCGGGCCTTGCGCCTCGTAGCGGCGGGCGAACTGGGTCGCGGTGTCCCGGTAGACCGGCAGGCCGTCCGTGGAAGGGGTGGCGGAGGGGGCGTCTGCGGCGAGCAGGACGAGGGTCTCCATGCGGCCGCCGGTGGCCTCCCTGGCCGCGCGGGCGAGCTCGCCCGGGTCCGGCCCGGGCCCGCGGCCGTCCGCGTAGAGCAGCAGTACGTGGTCGCGGTCGCGCAGGAGGTCGTACAGGCGCAGCGGGTAGGCCGCGATCTGCCCGGTGAGGCCGACGCAGTCGGGTGCCCGGTCCCCCGGGCGGGGGCCCTGCCCCACGCCGGGCGGGTCGGTGAGGGGGCTGCCGCGGTAGCCGACGAGGAGTTGGGCCTCGCGCAGCACCAGGGTCCGCGGGTCCTCCGGGTCGGCCTGGATGCCCTCCTTGGCGTGCCGGACGGTGCGGCCGATGACTTCCTCGCCGACGGGCCGGCGCTCGGCGTCGTAGCTGTCGAGGAGGCGGGGGTGGGTGCCTCCCCCGACCGCGAGGGCGAGTTTCCAGGCCAGGTTCCAGGCGTCCTGGATCCCGGTGTTCATGCCCTGGGCGCCCGTCGGCGGGTGGATGTGGGCGGCGTCCCCGGCGACGAAGACCCGGCCGTCGCCGTAGTGGTTCACGATGCGGTGGCTGATCCGGAACACGGAGGTCCAGCGGATGCCGGAGGCCGTGGTGGGTTGCGGTGACAGTCGGTCCAGGACGGCCTGGATGTCGGGCAGTTCGGGGGCGCGGCTGCTCTGCAGTCCGTGCGCGACGCCGTCGGGGTCCGCGCCCACCCGTTGGGCGGTGGAGAGTTCGGGCGGGACCTTCATCGACATCCGGTAGCGGCCCGGGCCGGGCAGGGGGATGCCCACCAGTACGTCGTCCACGGCGCCGGAGGCGTCCCGGTGCATGGAGCGCAGTCCGTACTCGTGGGGCAGGTCCCAGTCGACCTCGACGTCGGCCAGCATGAACTCCTCGGGGAAGGCTCCGCCCTCGAAGGTGAGTCCGAGCCCCTTGCGGACGATGCTGTGCGCACCGTCGCAGCCCACGAGGAACCGGGTCCGCACTTCCTCCTCCGCTCCGGAAGGGGTACGGACCCGGTTGGTCACTCCGTCGGCGTCCTGGGCGAACGACACCAGCTCGGTGCCGCGTTCGACCTCGGTGCCGAAGCGGGCCAGGAAATCGGCGAGGAGGCGCTCGGTCTCGTACTGCGGCAGGGCCGCGAATCCGTACGGGACTTCCGGCGGCAGCAGCATGTCGAGGCGGGGCTGCTCGACGCCGTTGACGTAGACCAGCTGCCCGCGCAACGGGACGGCCGCGTCGAGCGCGGCGCGCACCAGGCCCATGCGGTCCCAGAGTTCCAGGGTGCGGGGCTGGATGCCGACGGCCTTCGCGAACGGCAGCCGGGCGGGCAGGCGGTCGACGATGCGGCAGGAGACACCGCGCCTGCGGAGTTCGACGGCCGCCGTCAGCCCGACGGGGCCGGCGCCGGCGACGAGTACGTCCGTTGCGTAGGTGTGCGCCATGGGCGCCTCCCGGCGTGCGGTCCCCGTACGAGTCGGTGCTCCTCCATGGTGGGCGCCCGCCGGGCGTCCGGCATCTTCAGTCGATGCCGGACGGTCGGCGGCCCCTGATCGACGACCCGGTCGATGACCTGCTCGATGACCTACTCGATGACGAGGTCCACGGCGATGTTGCCGCGGGTGGCGCGGGAGTACGGGCAGACCTCGTGCGCCTGCTTGACCAGCAGGGCGCCGGTCTCGCCCGCGAGGGACTCGGGGAGCTCGACGCGCAGGACGACGCCCAGGCCGAAGCCCGCGCCGTCCTTGCCGATGGAGACCTCCGCGGTGACCGAGACCTCGCTGGTGTCGGCCTTGGCCTGGCGGCCGACCAGGCCGAGCGCGCTGGAGAAGCAGGCGGCGTAGCCGGCCGCGAAGAGCTGCTCGGGGTTCGTGCCCTGTCCGTTGCCGCCGAGCGCCGGGGGCATGGCCAGGGCGAGGTCGAGCTGACCGTCGGAGCTGACGGTGCGGCCCTCGCGGCCGTTGGCGGTGGCGACAGCGGTGTACAGCGCGTCCATCGGAGTTCCTCTCCCAGAAATCAACGGTGCGGCGGCCGGTGGTCGACCTCGCTCCATGAGTAGAGCACACAATTCAGTTGTGCACAATTCAATGCCTCGCAAGTTCTCCCGGGTACACTGGCCGCATGACCGAGCAGCCGACCGCCACCCACCCCGACCAGGACTTCCTGCGCCTGGACGGCCAGATCTGCTTCGCGCTGAACGCCGCGAGCCGCGCCTTCGGCGGGCTGTACCGCGTCGTCCTGAAGGACCTCGGGCTCACCTACCCGCAGTACCTGGTGATGCTGGTGCTGTGGGAGCACGGGGAGATGCCGGTCAAGCAGATCGGGCAGCACCTGCGACTGGACTCGGGGACGCTGTCCCCGCTGCTCAAGCGACTCGAGGCAGCCGGACTGGTGCGCCGCGAGCGCAGCACCGAGGACGAGCGTTCCGTGCACGCGCACCTGACCGAGGAGGGCGCGGCTCTGCGCGCCCGGGCCGTGGAGGTACCGCGCCGGATCGCGACCGCGACCGGGTTCGAGCTCGGCGAGATCATCGACCTCCAGACCCGCTTGAACCGCCTCACCGCCGCCCTCGACGCCGCCGCGCCGGAGGAGGCGTAGGCGGTGTAGGAGGCGCGAGTGCCTCCCGCGCCGGACACTGGGTCCGGGAGCCAGGAGGTGCGCGATGGATCCGGTTGCGGCGCTGGACCGCATCGCCTTCCTGCTGGAGCGCGCACAGGCGCCCACGTACCGGGTGCGGGCCTTCCGGACGGCGGCGGCCACGGTCGGGGCGATGGGCGGGCCGGAGCTGGCGGAGCGCGCGGCGGCCGCCGGTTCCCTGGAGCAGCTCAAGGGCATCGGCCCGAAGACGGCCCAGGTCGTACGCGAGGCACTCGCCGGGGAGGTTCCGGCCTATCTCCGGACCCTGGAGGACGAGGCCGCCGCCCTCCCCGACGCACCGCCTGCCACCCCTGCCGCCACCGCCCTGCGGGCGGCGCTGCGCGGGGACTGCCACATGCACTCGGACTGGTCGGACGGCGGCAGCCCGATCGAGGCGATGGGGCGGGCGGCCGCCGCGCTGGGCCACGAGTGGGCGGTCCTCACCGACCACTCGCCGCGGCTGACGATCGCCCGGGGGCTCTCCCCGGAGCGGCTGCGCGAGCAGCTCGGGGTGGTGGCCGAACTGGCCGAGGCCTGGGCGCCGTTCCGGCTGCTGACCGGCATCGAGTGCGACATCCTCGACGACGGTTCGCTGGACCAGGAGCCGGAGCTGCTGGAGCGGCTGGACCTCGTGGTCGGCTCGGTGCACTCGAAGCTGCGGATGGACGCGCCCGCGATGACCAGCCGCCTGCTGGCGGCGGTGCGCAACCCGCTGATGGACGTACTGGGCCACTGCACGGGGCGGCTGGTGACGGGGCGGACGCGGCCGGAGTCCCGGTTCGACGCCGAGGCCGTCTTCGCGGCCTGTGCGGAGGCCGGTACCGCCGTCGAGATCAACAGCCGCCCCGACCGGCTGGACCCGCCCCGCCGGCTGCTGCGGCTCGCCGTCGCGTCCGGCACCTTCTTCGCCATCGACACGGACGCGCACGCCCCGGGCCAGCTGGACTGGCAGATCCTGGGCTGCGAACGGGCCGTGGAGTGCGGGGTGCCGCCCGAGCGCGTGATCAACACCTGGTCGGCGGAGGAGCTGCTGACCTGGACCCGCACCCGTCGTGCCCCTTAGGGCCCGCCTGCCGCATCAGGCCGGCAGGAGGGCCAGGAGCTGTTTCGCGTGGCCCGGCAGCTCCGATTCCGCGAGGCCGGCGAGGAGGTCCCGCAGCGGGAGCGGGCGGTCGACCAGGACCACGCCGTTGGACAGCAGCAGGGTGGGTACCTGCGTGTCGAGTTCGGCCTCGCTCAGGGCCGGTCCGCCGAGGGCGCAGAGGGCTTCCCCCTGCGCCCGGATGCGGCGGCGGAGCCCCTCGTTGCCGCCGGCGAGTGCGATGACCCGGTCGAGGGTCCAGGTGTCCTGCGCCACGCGGTTGTCGTACGTCGTGACGGCGCCCGACGCGACCGAGGAGACGGCGACGAGGGTGGCGGCCCCGACGAGGGACACGTGGGCCAGGATCCGGTCGGCGCTCCACTCCCCGGGTGGCGGGACGGGGCTCGGGTCGCCGGAGGCGGCGACCGTTTCGGCGGCGTACAGCAGTTCGCGGTAGGCGTCCCGCAGTGCGGCGGTGTCCTGCATGACTGTTCCCTTCCGGTCGGGTGATGGCGCCGCGGGCAACGGCCGCCTCAGGTGTGCGACGGGGACATCTCCCACGGGGCCTGCGGGAGGACCTCGCCGGTCTCCAGCAGCGACTTGAGGTTCGCCAGCACCGCCGGCCAGCCGCGCGAGATTCCGCCGAGCATCTCCTCGTTGGGGAGGTTCTCGTGGGTGACGGTGAGGCGCACGATGTCCTCGTGCGGCTCGACGAGGAAGGTGACGACGGACGGCTCGCGCGCCGGTTCGACGTCGGGGTTGTCCTCGAAGGTGACGACCAGCCGCGTCGGGGGCTCGGACTCGATCACCCGGCCGACGACGTCGACGGCGCCCGATCCGTCGACCCGCCGGTGCTCCCAGGTCGATCCGGGCTGCCAGTCGGAGACGTTGGCGTGCCCCCAGTAGCGCGCCGTCAGGTCGGCATCGGTCAGGGCCTGCCACACCTGCCGCGCGTCGGCTCGGATGTAGGTGACGTAGACGTAGGTCGGCACGGTCGTGCTTCCGCGGGTCATGGCGTACTCCTCTGCCTTGTTCTTGATGGCGCCGAGCGCTTGCAGCCGGGGCCTGTCGAACCCTGAGATCCAGCGCTCCTCGATCTCGTGGATCGGCGCCGGGTTGAGGTAGTGCAGCCGCTCTCGCCCGCGCCGCACGACGGTGACGAGGCCGGCCTGTCCGAGGACGTCCAGGTGCTGTGTCGCCGACTGGCGCGCCATGTCCAGGTGCTCGCACAGCTCGCGCAGCGTCTGGCCGTTCTGCTCGCGCAGCCGGTCGAGCAGGAGTCGTCGGGTGGGATCGGCCAGCGCTTTGAACACCGAGTCCACCTCTCTCGGTTCGAGGCTCACCTCTCCATTATGCAGGTAATTACCTGCATAATGTCAACGTGTCGCCACGCCCGCCGTGCGGGCCCACGTGAAGCGGCACCCCGCGCTCGGAGCGCCGGGTGCCGCTTCGTATCGGGTCGGCCGGGGTCAGGCCGAGCTCTCCTGGCCGGTCCTCAGCGCCAGGCCGGCGAGGACGGCGCCGGCCGCCGCGCACAGCATCGCGGTGACACCCGCCCACGCCAGCGAGCCGCCCACCGCCCCGGCCAGCGGGTCGAAGTCCGCGACGCCGCCCACCACGTGCAGGGCGACGACACCGAGGGCGGCGACGGCTCCGGCCCGCCACACCGCGGCGGTGTCCCGGAGCGCCAGCAGCGCGCCGAGTCCCAGGCAGACCACGGTGACCAGCAACGGCAGCCACTGCCCCGGGGTCGCGGACGGCAGGGCGGCCAGGTCCGCGGGCAGGTGGAGGGCGCCGCTGACCAGCAGGGCGATCGCCACGGGCCAGCGCAGCACGTGCCGCAGCACCTGGGAACGACCCGCCGGTTCGGCGACCGGCACGGAAGCCGGGGCGGTGCGCCCGGGCCGCTGATGGTACGGGGCGTCGTAGATCTCCGCGTAGGCGGGCTCGTACGGTTCTTCGTACAGCTCGTCGTACACCACGGCGGGGGCCTCCGGCTCGGCCGAGGACGAGGCCGAGGCGGAGGCCGCCACCGCGTCGCGCCGCCGGTCCGGTACGCGGTTCTCCTCGTGGCCGAGGATGGTCGCCAGCAGGGCGACGTCCTCGATCGAGCGCCCGACGGCGGCGGCGCGCAGCGTGATGTCCGCTTCGACCGTCTCGTGCGGGGGCTCGCCGAGGAGGGCGACCATCCGCTGCACGTCCTGCACGGGCCGGGTGACGGCGGCCGTGCGCAGCGCTTCGTGTCCGGCGTCCGGGAGGCTGGCGTCCTCCTTGAGGAGGCTCACCAGCGCGGTGACCTCTTCGATCGGGCGGCAGGTGACCGCCGTTTCCAGCAGGGTGCGTATGGGCCGGACGCCCGGCGCTTCGGACGCTTCGACCGGATCGGACGCTTCCGGTGCGGCGGCGGTGTCGGGGATCCCGTGGCGGTCTTCGTGGTCCGTCGCCGCGAGGGTGATGGGGTCATTCATGGAAAGCTCCGTTCGCCGACGCACGGGTCTACACATCGCGCGGCGGTCATCGTGCGTCATGGGAAGCGCACGCTTTGTTACATTTACGGTTGAATCCGCTCGCTGCGCCATTCGGGGCGGGCAAACGGGGGCCCGACCAGTCCCCACGGGGAAAGGCCGTCAGCCGTGCCCGACATGCATGCCGTCCGCCGGCGGTGGTCCGCACCGCTCCTGGCTCTCGTCCTGCCCGCGGTCCTGCTGCTAGTGACGGGCGCCGGCCCGGCGCCGACGCCTACGCCTGCCCCTGCGCCTGCGCCTGCCGTCGTGCCCCTTCCCGCGCCCGGACCCCTCGTCGTGGACACCGATCGGGGGCCGGTCCGCGGGCGGGCGCACGGCTCGTACCGGACCTTCGAGGGCATCCCCTACGCCGCTCCCCCGACGGGCGCGCTGCGCTGGCTGCCGCCGCGGCCGGCGGCCCGGTGGGCGGGCGTCCGCGATGCGGGGGCCGCCGGGTCGCGGTGCGTGCAGCTGCCGCCGATCGGGACGGGCGGGCCGAGCGGTTCGGAGGACTGCCTGTTCCTGAACGTCACCGCGCCGACGGCACCCGCCCCGAGGAGCGGGGACTCCCGGCCGCTCCCCGCCATGGTGTGGTTCCACGGCGGCGGCTTCCTCAACGGCGCCGGCGACCTCTACCGGCCCGAGCCGCTCGCCGTTCGGGGCGGCGTGGTGGTCGTGACGGTCAATTACCGGCTGGGCGTCTTCGGCCTGTTCGGCCACCCGGAGCTCGGCGGGGCCCCCGCGCTCGCCCTCGCGGACCAACAGGCGGCGCTGCGCTGGGTGCGGGCGAACGCGGCGCGCTTCGGGGCGGACCCGCACAACGTCACGGTGTTCGGCGAGTCGGCGGGCGCCCTCAGCGTGTGCGCGCACCTCGTCTCCCCGGCCTCCGCGGGCCTGTTCCACAAGGCGATCGTGCAGAGCGGCTCCTGCTCGACCACGATGCCCGCGCGGTCGCTGCTGCCGGACCTCGGTACGTACGAGCCCTTCGTCCCCGAGGGCCGGGTCGTCGCGGACGGGGCCGAGGCGGCCGGGCGGCTCGGCTGCGACCGGCCGGCGGGCGGGGTCGTGGACTGTCTGCGCAGCCTGGACGCCCGTACGCTCGCGACGCCCGAGCTGATGCAGCGGTTCTCCCTCGTCCCCTACGGCAAGGGCCTGCTGCCGCTGGAGCCCCGACGCGCCCTGGAAGGCGGGCGGTTCCACCGGGTGCCGGTGATGCAGGGCACCACGCTCGACGAGATGCGGATCTTCGTCGCGCAGACGCTCGCGGCCCATCCGGTCGCCGACGAGGCCTCCTACCGGGCCCGGCTGGAGCAGTCCTTCGGCGCCGCGACCGCGCGGGTCGTCGAGGCGGCCTACCCGGTGTCCGGCCACCCGACGCCGGCGGTGGCCTGGGCCACCCTGCTGTCCGACGCCTCGTTCACCTGCCCGACGCTGCGGGACAGCGGAGCGCTGGCCCGGCACGTGCCGACGTACGGCTACCGGTTCAGCGACCGCGACGCGCCGAACTTCACGGGGCTGCCGGAGGTCGCCGGGCTCCCGTACGGGGCCTCGCACGGCTTCGAACTGCCCTACCTGTTCACGATGGCTCCCCTGGCGGCGCCGCAGCGGGAGCTGGCGGACCGGATGATTGGCTACTGGTCGGCGTTCGCCCGGACCGGCAGCCCGGGCGGCGCGCAGTGGCCGCGGTACCGGGCGCCGGACTCGGTGCTGTCACTGGCGCCGGGCGCGGAGGGGATCCGTACGGTGGACGCGCGGGCCGAACACCACTGCGCGCTCTGGGACGCGTGGTGGCCGAGGGGCACCGGCTCTCCGTGACGACGGCCCCCGGCACCTCCCGCGGTCCCACCTCACGCCCCCATGATCGCGCCCGCTATTCGAGCACGACCGGTTCGCCTACCCGGACCCTTCCCGGTGTGACGACCCCGGCGAGCATGTCGAGCCGGTTGCCGTGCGCCGTGACGATGGTCTTCAGGATCAACGGCGAGTGCGGAAGTTCCTGCTGGGCCTGGTTGGTCATCACACAGCGCTCGCTGGAGCGCAGGAACTCGATGCGCACCGTGGATCCCACACGGGCCTTGCGCCCGACCCACTCGTCCTCGACGAACGGCGGGGTACCGGGCGGAGTGCGCACGAAGATGTTCGGCCGGAACCGGCGTTCGTCCGTCGGGACGTCCGGTACCTCTCGGCGTATCCAGTCGAGGGTGGCCGTGGTGAGGACGCTGAGCGGCAGTTGGTCGAAGTGCGAGATTTCGCCTTCGCGGGCCAACTCGACATCGTCACGCCCGAGATATGCGCGGAGGTAAGCCGTGGCATCGGCCACCGCGCGCCCCTGATGGTCGATCAGCTCCGGCGTACCCGGCTCCCCGGCGGGGCCCTGCGCGTAGCGGGAGCTCAGGTTCAGCAGACCGTCCATCCGCCGGAAGCGCCGCGTGCTCTTCCCCGAGCCGAACTTGCCTTCCGCGTCCCGCACCGCGTACAGCCGGTCGCCCACCATGCCCCGGTGGTCGACCTCCGCGCTGCGCAGCCGTTCACCACCGGTGGACTTGATCGGATACCGCCACAACCGTTCGATCACACCCACGTTCTCCGTCACTCCGGTGACGCTAGTCCAACGCCCGGTGCAGGTGGTCCCCGCGCGCAGGTGGCCTACGGTGGCGCCATGACCGGACTCGCGGCCCGCCCGCTGCTCTACCTCGATGTCGACGGACCACTCATCCCCTTCGGGGCCGGCCCGTACCCGCGGGGAACCGACGCCAATCCGCTGCTCGCCAGGGTCGATCGCGCGCTCGGGCCCCTGCTCGAGGCGCTGCCGTGCGCGTTGGTCTGGGCCACGACGTGGATGGAGGAGGCCAACGAGTGCCTCGCGCCGCTGCTCGGCCTGCCGGAGCTGCCGGTGGTGGAGTGGCCGGAGCCGTCCGAGGAGGACGAGCCCGGCGGGGGCGGCGGGTACCGCGGGCACGGCGGGCCCGGCAGGATCCACTGGAAGACCCCCGCCCTCGTCGGGCACGCCGCCGGTCGCCCCTTCGTCTGGGTCGACGACGAGATCAGCGCCGCCGACCGGGCCTGGGTGGCCTCCCACCACCCGGGCCGGGCCCTGCTGTTCCGCGTCGATCCCGGTCGGGGTCTCACCGGAGCGGACGTCGGCGCGCTGCGCGCCTGGCTGCTCAGCGGGTAGCCGCCCAGGAGGCGGCCACCAGGAGGCGTTCCGCTGCCGCGAGGTGGGTGGCCGCGGCCAGCCAGGCCCGGGCGTAGCCGTCGGCGGAGGGGTCGGCGAGGCGGCCGAAGGCGTCACGGGGGCGGCGGTCGGCCTCGGCCGCGAGGGCGGCGGCCAGGTCCGCGGCCGCGGTGAGCCCGGCCCGGCGCAGCGGGCCGTACGCCGCCAGGGGCGCGTCCGCGCGGGCCGCCTCGGCGACGGCTCGGCGGCCGCCCGCGACCCCGGTTTCGAGGAGCCGACGGGTCCGCCACAGCGGGGAGTCGGCGAGCGGGTCCTGGAGGCCGGATACGGGGACCGGCTCGGGGGCCTGCTCCGGGATCGGCTCGGGGACCGGTACGGGGGCCGATTCGGGGGCGTCGGGCCGGGCCGGGAAGTGACCACCCTGGAGGCGGTCGTACCCGAGATCTGCGCGGCCCAGCCACTCCTCGGGCAGCCGCAGGGTGTGCTCCGCGCCGGGCACCGGGCCGACGGCGAGGGGGCGCAGGGTGGCGGCGCGGTCCAGGTCGGGGCGGCCGAGGACGCGGAGCGCGAGTCCGGGGTACGAGCCGAGGCGGCGGAGGTTCTCGACGTGGGGCAGCTCGGGGTGGGGGTGCGCGGGCAGCAGCCGCAGCAGCGGGGCGTGCTCGCGCAGCTCGCGCACCAGGAGGTGCTCGCCCGCCGCCCCGACGACCGTGACGTCGCAGCCGATCAGCGGGGACTCGGTTGCCGCCGGGTCGGCCGGGCCAGCCGGGTCCGCCTGGCCCGTGAGCAGCTCGGCGACGGCCTCGGCCGCCGGGCGGGCGAAGAGGGCGGCGGCGGGGCCCTCGCTCCAGGACGTACCGGGCAGCGGGGTCGCCCTGACCTCGCGCCCGGCGCCGAGCCGGCCTTCCGGGGAGACCGTCGCGCCGACGATACGAAGACCGCCGCGGGCGAGCCCCGCCTGGTCGAGGACGGCGCCGCCGAGGGCCACGGAGGCGGTTCCCGCTCCGCGGGCGCGGGCGAGGCCGCCGGGGCGCACGTCGGCGATCGAGTAGCGGGACCCGTCCGGGGCCAGCAGGTGGGTGACGACTCCCCCGTACCCGGTGGCGGACAGGACGGGTTCCCGGCACAGCCCGTGCACCTGGAGGCTGCCGCCCGGGGCGTACGCGCGGCGGGCCGTGCCGGGCTCGCCGGAGCCGGCGGCCAGCAGGGCCGCGGTGTGCAGGAGCGCGCGAAAGGCTCCGGTGAGGTCGCCGAGCCGCTGGCCCGCACGGCGCTCGCGGGCAGCGCGCAGGCCGCGTACCACCCGGAGGGCGGCCGCCTCGGCGCCCGGCAGCCCGGCGAGGCGTGCGGTGTGCGCCGCGCGCAGCAACTCGGCCTGTACCACGGCTCCGCCGGCCGTCACTCCGGCGGCCAGAGCCTCGGCCCCGGCCAGCCAAAGCCCGGCGGCGGCGCCGACCTGGGCGGAGGTGAGGGCCTTCGGCGGCGTGGAGCCCGCGGCGTTGGCGGCCGGCCCGGCGTTGCCGGTGGGCGCGGCGAGCGCGGCGCGGCGAGCGTTGCCGGCGGGCGCGGCAGGCCCCGCGGCCTCGGCATCCTCGCGGTCCCCAGCGGGCTCGCCCGGCGCGGCGGGCCTGGCGTCGGCGGTGGCCCGAGCGGCCTCGGGGTTCCCTGCGGGCCCAGCGTCGGCGGTAGGCCAAGGGGCCTCGGGGTTCTCTGCAGGCCCTGCATCGGGGCTGGTGGGCTCAGCACCCTCACAGTCCGCGGCGGCCCCGGCCGCACCGGGGTTCGGGGTCGGGTCGGCGGCTTCCGGGGGTGGGTCCGCCAGGGGGGACGCGGCCAGGACGGCGGCGCGGTGGAGGCAGCGGGGCGCCAGCAGGCAGCTGCACGTGGCCTGTTCGGCGTGGCCGACCGTGCCGTCCGGGCCCGGCTTCAGGGTGACCAGGGCGTCTTCGCCGAAGCGGACGGTGACGCTGCCGTCCGCCGTACGGGTGGCGCCCGCGCCGCAGGCATCGGCGGCGGCGTCCAGCTTCTTGCGCAGCCGTGCCGTCAGGTTCTCGACGGCTTCGGCGAGCACCTCGGGGGCTATGGCGGGCAGTTCGGTGCTCAACTGGCTTCTCCACGGAGGCGGTCGCCCACCCAGCGGGCGAGGGCGAGGGGGCTGAGGGCGGCCACCGGCATGCCCGCCGCGACGAGTTGCCGGGCCACGGGAACGCTGTAGCGGGGCGTGCCGGCGTCGTCGAGCGCGGCGCAACCCAGCAGGTGGGCGCCGGAGGCGGCCAACGCCCGCACCTCGCCGAGGAGTCCGCCGATCGGAGCGCCCTCCTCGAAGTCGCTGACCACGACCACGAGGGTGCGGCTCGGGACGGTGATCAGGGAGCGGGCGTGGGCGAGCCCGGCCGCGATGTGCGTGCCGCCGCCGACCCGGACCTCCAGGAGCAGTGAGAGCGGGTCGTCCACCCGGTCGGTGAGGTCCACCACCTGGGTGGAGAAGGCGAGGAAGTGGGTGGACAGGGTCGGGACGCCGCCCAGGACGGCGGCGGTCAGGGCCGACCAGATGACGGAGGCCTCCATGGAACCGGATACGTCGACGACGAGGACCAGCCGCCAGTCGGCCTCGCGGCTCGCCCTGGTGCTGAACACCGGCCGTTCCGGGACGACGACCACGCTGCCGTCTTCGCGGCGCCGGGTGTGCGCGAGGTTGGCGCGCAGGGTGCGGGCCAGGTCGAGGGTGCCGCCGGGGCGGCGGGTGGGGCGTGGGGTGGCGAGGCCGGAGAGGGCCGGGCGCAGTCGGGTGGCCAGTTCCCTGGCGAGTTCGTCGACCAGTCGCCGCACCAGGGGGCGCAGGCGGGCGAGTTGGGCTTCCGGCATACCGCCGGCCAGGGAGAGCACGGAGCTCAGGAGCTCCACCGAGGGCCGTACGGTCGCCGGGTCGAGGTGGGCGAGTACGTCGGTGCGGCCCGCTTCGGCGG
Organism: Streptomyces sp. NBC_01351; assembly: GCF_036237315.1. Classification (GTDB taxonomy): domain Bacteria; phylum Actinomycetota; class Actinomycetes; order Streptomycetales; family Streptomycetaceae; genus Streptomyces. The sequence goes on from NZ_CP108356.1 coordinate 383,116, forward strand.
CCCCGGCGAGCACCTCTTCCCGTACGTCGGCGCCGAACAGGGACTCCAGTTCCTCGGACCACTCGCGGGCCGTGGGGAACGAGGCCTCCTGGCCGCCGCCCCGGCCCGCGCCGGCGCCGCCGGCCTCGGAGGCGCCCTCGCCGCGTCCCGCGCCGTACAGCTCGTCCAGAGAATGGGCGTAGCGGCGGGCTCCGGCGGGAAGGCGGTCGCGTTCACGGCCGAGGAGCAGCCGCCAGCGGTCGGCGGGGACGAGCCGCGTGTGGGGCGACGGGACGGGCCGGCGCGGCGGCTCCGCCGGCTCAGGCTCAGGCTCAGGCTCAGGCTCAGGCTCAGGCTCAGGCTCAAGGGTGGGGACCTGGGCCTGCGCCCTGGGGAGCGGAAGGGACTCGACCGCGGCGAGTCCGGCCGCGTCGGCGGCGGCCCAGAGGGCGAGCAGGGCGGGCGGGGCATCCAGGGTGAGGTCGATCCGGTCGCCGAGGCGTTCGGTGACGGTGTGCAGGAGCCGGTCGCGGGCGGCGGGCGACAGGGCGTCGAAGCCGCCGCGCAGGGCGGGGAGGCGGTCGAGGAAGAGCCGGTCGTCGAGGTGCTCGACGCGGTCGAGGAGCGGGGTGAGGGCGGCCGGGGAGGCCTGGAGCAGCGGCCCGGCGGCGGTGAGGAGTCCGCCGAGCCGGCGGGTCAGGGCGCGCCGGGTGTCGGGGGTGGCCGCGCCGTCGATCCATCCGGCCGCGCGGTCGCCGAGTTCGGCGGCCGGGTCGAGGTCGAGGAGGACCCGTACGGCCAGGGCCGCGCCCTGCATCAGCGGGGAGGCCGTGGCGGCCAGGGCGGCGAGCGCGTCGTCCGTGCGCAGGCCCAGGTGGCGGGCGGCGGCGCGGTCGGCGAGGGCCACGAGGGCGGCCGCGTCGGCCGGGTCCTCGCTGCCGGCGAGGCCGGGCAGGGAGCGTACGGCCGCTTCGAGGAGGTCGGCGGTGAGGGCGGCCGCGGTGGCGCGGGACTCGGCGGAGGTGCCGGGGAGGTGGCCGCGGTGAAGGGAGTCGAGGAGGTCGAGGGCGTCGAGGAGTTCGGGCAGGGTTGCCGTCTGCGGCAGGACGGTGGCCGCCTCGTGCAGGCGTACGTCGACCAGCGCGGGCAGGTCGCACCGCGCGGCGGCGGCGAGCCCGGCGAGGATCTGTGCCGGGGTCGGCCCGCCGTCGGCGGCGGCTCGGCGTGCGGTGTCGCGGAGGGTTCCGGCGGCCGCCTGGGCGGCGGTGACTCCGCGGCAGCCTGCGAGGTCGAGCCGGGCCGGTACGGAAGGCGTCCAGGACAGCCGCCATTTGGTGCCGAGGGCGGCGGCGTCGCCGGTGGCGGCCACGGGGGCGGGCTCACCGTAGGAGGCGCCGCAGACGAGGAGCCGCTGCAGCAGCACCTCCCGGCGGGCGTCGAGGGCGGAGCGGAGCGGGTCGAGGCGGAGCTCGCGGGGGGCGCCGGCGGGGGCGTCGGGGCCGGGCAGCCGCAGTTCGGCCAGTTCGGCCTCCACGGCGGGGCCGAGGCCGGAACGCGGGGCGTGCGGGCTGACCCGCCCGCGGCCGGTGCCGACGAGGACGGCCTCCAGGGCGCGGGCCAGCGCGCGGCCCCGGCCGAGGGGTTCGCCCTGGCCGAGCACGGTGGTGACGGCCTCCAGCAGCTCGCCGCGGCCGGGTGCGGGGAGGCCGCGCAGGACGGCCAGGTCACAGGCGAGCCGCAGGGTCTCGGCGGCCTCGCCGGTACCTGCGGTGTGCCCGGCGCGGCGCAGCTCCCGGCAGAGCCGGGTAACCGCGTGTGAGGCGGCCTCCCGGAGGCGGTCCGGGGCCCCTCCGGCCTCCAGGACGGCCTGCTGCCAGAGCGGATCCCGGATGCCGGCGGGGTACCCGGAGCGGGAGTCGAGCAGGTCGAAGGAGTAGGGCACGAGAGAGGTGACGACCTCCCCGCCGGCCTCCGCCCCGACGGCGCCCCGCCCCACGCCGCCCCGCCGCGCGCGTACCGCCACCCCGGCGGCAGCCCGGCGGCCCGTCTCCCCGCCGGCGGAAACCCCGGGGCCCGCGGCCTGCGGGGAACTCCCCCCGACCCCTGCCGCCGGCTCGGCACCGTCCCCGTGACCGGGCACGCCCGCCGCAGCCGCACGGCCCGTGCCCAAGTCGGCCGAGCCGACGCCGGGCTGCCCCTCGAGGGCAGAGCCGGCCCCGCGCGCCGTGCCGGCCGGGGCACCTTCCCCGGCCCCGGCTGCCGCAGCCGCGACGGCTTCGGCGCGCGCACCGCCGGGAACCGTGACGGCGGAGCCGGATTCGATGGCTGCTGACGCCTCACCTGGAACCGTGGCAGTGCAGCCGGATCCGGCATCCGCGTGCGCACCGCCGGGAAGGCAGGCAGCGAAACCGGATTCGGTGTCCGCCGGCACCCCACCCGGAAGCTGGGCAGCAGAGGCGGTTCCGGCGGCCGCGGGCACCACGCCAAGAGGTGTGGCGGCCGGGCCGGATTCGGTGGCCGTCGGCACCCTGCCGAGAACTGCGGCGGTGGGGCCGGTTGCGGTGGGTACGGTCAGGAGGGCCGGGGCGTGGAAGGCTCCGATCACGGCGGCCACACGGTGGCCTGCGGCGAGGGCGTCGGCGATCACCTCGCGCATGTGGGCTTCGCGGGCCAGGTCCGTCGCCGGGACGTCGGCGGTGTCCGCGCGGAGCGCCCATCCGACGCCGAGCGCGGCACGCCGTACGGCTTCCGGGGCGCAGCCGGGTGCGAGCACCTCGACGGCCCGGTCCCACAAGTCCTCCCCGTCCCGCCCGGTCCCGGCGGCGGCAAGGCCGTCCGCGAAGGAACCTCCCCGCGCCGGTTCCGTACCCGAGCCGACCCGGGCACGGGAAGGGACGTTTCCGTCCGGGGACGCGCCGGGCTGCGGAGCCGAGCCCGTGCCCGGCCCGGACGCCGCCGGGGCTTGCTTCGGTACGGGCAGATCCAAGACGGCCGTCTCAGGGTCCGGGCTCCCGGCCCGATCCACATCCCGGTCCGGGCCCGGGGCAGGGGTTCGGGACCCGGACGGGGTCCCCCGCTCGGCAGGGGTTCCTGGGATTCGGGCGGCGGACGACAGCGGGAGGTCGCAGCACAGGACGGTCGCGCCGTGTGTGGCGGCCCAGCGGATCGCCGCCAGTTCCGGGGAGAAGTCCGCGAAGGGGTAGAACGCGAGGCGGCCGTCCCCGGAGGTGCCCGCCAGGGCGATCGGGGACTGCGTCTCCGGGTCGGCCAGGTGCCGCAGCCACGGCTGGAAGTCCGCCGGGAGCTCCACGCAGACCACGTCCGCGCCGGAGGCGTCCAGCAGGGCCGGGACCACCGCCGCCAGCGCGGGGCTGTGGTGGCGCACACCGAGGAGGTACGGCGTGCGGGAGGAGGCGAGGGCGTCCAGGGCGGCCCGCGGGTCGGCCGTCAACGCAGGCTCCCGCGCAGGTCCCACAGGCGGCGCCACATCGCCGAGCCGTCCTCGGCCCGGCGGCGGACGGGGCCGTCCCAGTATCCGAGGAGGCGGCCGTGGTCGGCGGGATCGTCCTTGCGGACCACGCCCAGCAGGTGCCCCGGCAGCAGGTCGAGCGCGTCCCCGCCCGGCAGGTACGCCGCGGAGATCCCCAGCGAGGCCGCGACCTGCACGGCTTCGGCGGTGGACATGACCGTACCGGGCCGTTCGACGTCCCACCCTTCGGCCGAGCGCCCGCCCCGCAGGTCCCGGAACACGGTGACGAGCGCGTCGAGTACGGCATCGTCCACCGCGAAGGGCGCACCGGCCCGCTGGACGGCCGCGACGGCCTGGCGGCGGATCAGCGCGGCCTCCGCGTCCGCGTCGGCGATCGGTTCGACGGTCTCGAAGTTGAAGCGCCGCTTCAGAGCCGCGGACATCTCGCTGACGCCGCGGTCGCGCAGGTTGGCGGTGGCGATGACCGTGAAGCCGGGGGCCGCGCTGACCACCGCGTCCTCGGTGGAGGTCAGTTCGGGCACGCTGACCCGCCGGTCGGACAGGATCGAGACGAGCGCGTCCTGCACCTCGGGCAGGCAGCGGGTGATCTCCTCGACGCGCACGACCCGCCCGGTCCGCATCGCGGAGAGCACCGGCGAGTCGACGAGGGCTCCGGCGCTCGGCCCCTGGGCCAGCAGCAGCGCGTAGTTCCAGCCGTAGCGGAAGGCGTCCTCCGTGGTGCCGGCCGTGCCCTGGACGGTGAGGGCGCTGGTTCCGGAGACGGCGGCGGCCAGCAGCTCGGACAGCATGGACTTCGCGGTGCCGGGCTCGCCGGTGAGCAGGAGCCCGCGCTCTCCGGCGAGGGTGACCACGCAGCGTTCGACCAGGGCGCGTTCGCCGACGAACTTGGGGGCGATGGCCAGTTTGGCGCCGCCGCCCGGCAGGGCGAGCTCCGTTCCGTCGCTGCCGCAGACGAAGGTGACGACGGCGCGCGGGGTCAGGGCCCAGCCGGGCGGCCGGGGGCCCGAGTCCTGGGCGGCGAGGAAGGCGAGTTCGGCGGCGTACCGCTCCTCGGCCGGGAGCACCTGGCGGGCGGGAGCCGCCGCGGCGGGCTGTTCGGTGAGGGTCATCAGGGTCCTTGAAAGGAAGGAAGCAACGAAGGAAGGAAGCAACGGAGGAAGGAACGAAGGAAGGAACGAAGGAAGGCCGGGCGTGGTGGCCGGCTCGCGCCACGTGGGGCGCACCCGGTGCGGCGCGCCCGGCCAGGGGCGCGCCGCACCGGGACGAGGCGGTACGGGGTTCGGCGGCGTCAGCGGCGCCGTGCGCGGGTGCGCTTGACCTTGAGTTCCTCGAAGCGCGGCCCGTCGCCCTCGCGGACCCGCTGCCAGGCCCTGCGGTAGAGGTCCGCCACCGGTTCGACGGGCACCAGCGAGCCCCCCGCCCGGGGGCCGTACATGGAGAGCTTCCACTGCTCCACGGGCAGGGTCGGGGAGGACATCTCCGACCATCCGCCCGGCAGGAACAGCGAGCGCCCCGCCCGGCTCCGGGAGGCCGGGACCACCAGGTCGGTGGCGGCGAGTTCGGCGCGGGCCGCCTTGAGGCGGGCGGGCTTCCAGCCGGTCCAGCGGGCGGTGTTGCGGTCGGTGGGGTCGGGCATGGCGAGCAGCATCAGGTACAGGGCGGCCGCGTCGGCGCCGAGGCCGTGTGCTCCGGCGGCCTCGGCGACCAGCTCGGGAACGGATCGGCTCGGGTCCTGCGGCCACCAGGTGCCGTCGGCGGCCGCCGTGCCCGCGGCCGGGGCGCCCGGGTCGGCGAGCAGCGCGGCGAAGGCCGGGTCGTGGGCGAGCCGCAGGGCCGTCTCGATGCCGTTGGGCGTCTGGTCGGCGCCGCGCAGCAGCGGCAGGTACGGGTCACGGCCGGTGGAGTCCAGCAGTGTCGGGCGCAGCACGGGCATGGGCCGGCCGTCGTGCGTGGGCAGGATGACCGCACCGTAGCGCTCGTAGCCGTCCGAGCCGTGCCCGCCCGCCGTCGCCCCCGCCGCCTCCGCGGTTTCGGTCGGGGTGCCGGCCGCCTTCCGGAATTCGGCGAGGTCGGTGAAGTACCCGATGAGAAGGAGCAGTTCGGGTGCGGCCAGCCGCTGCCGTACGGCCGTCAGCGCGGGCGGCAGCGCCGCTCGTACCGGGTCGCCGGCGGGCAGCCGGTGAGCCAGCCAGGCCGCCATGGAGAGCGCTCCGGTGAGTACCTGCGCAGTGAAGGGCCGGGCGGCCGGTTCGCGGGGCTCCGCGCGGTCGCCCTTCACTGTCCAGGGCACGTCGACGGAGAGCTCGGGCGCCGCGGCGGGGTCGAGCAGGGCGGGCAGGGCGCGGTGCACGGACCATCCGGTGCGGACGGCCCGAACGGCCTCGGTGAGCAGCCAGTCGGGTACGGGCGTACGCCGTCCCACGCGCCGGTTCCAGACCTGCGCGGCGGCGGCCACGTCGGGGCCGTCGCTCCACAGGCGTGCCGGGTCGGCGGGCAGCAGGGCGCCGACCACCGCGCGCCGCACCTCGGCGTCGAGTCCGATGAGTTCGTCGCGGGCGTGTCCGGCCTCGGCGGACTTGACGCCGAGGGTGGTGCGCAGCGGTGCGGGCAGGAAGTGGTGCTGCCGGTCGTCCATCCGCGGGAGACCCGCGACCACGAGCCGGGCGAGGGTGCCGGAGACGCCGGTGAGGCGGGCGAACTCCTCGGCGGCTTCCGGGAGGAAGGGCGCCGGGCCGTGTTCGGCGGCGGCGGTGAGGAAGGCGCGCAGCCACCCGGCTCCGCGCTCCCGGTCGCCGAGCGGTGCCTCGCCACGCACGGTGTAGGGGCCTGGGACGGTGAAGCCGCCGGTGGGGTCGTGGAGCAGGGCGCCGAACTCGTGGCCGTCGGGGACGGATTCGGCGTGCTCGGTCAGGGCGAGGACGGCGCCGCCGCCGAGTGGCAGCAGGCTGCGGTGATGGAGTCCGCGGTCGATGCCGTCGGGGGTCCGCAGGTGGCGCTGGTCGAGGTGGAGCAGGACCCGGCGCCACCGGTCGGCGGAGCCCTGGGCCGAGTCGAGGCCGAGCGCGTCCACCGCGTCGAGGAGGGTCAGGAGGCCGGCCCGCTGCTCGTCGGTGACGCAGAGCCCGGCGGCGCGGTAGGCGAGGGCGGCGGGCTGGTCGAGCCAGGGTGTCCACGTGATCGCGGAGTGGCGCAGGGCGGGCATGTCCCAGTGCAGGCGCCCGGGTGCCGCGGTGGCGTCGGTGTGCGCCCCTGCGTCGGCGAGTTCCCGCAGGAAGCGGTGGGCGGCGTCGCAGTCGCCGCCCCAGCGGTAGTAGCCGGTTCCGATGAGGCCGTTGAGGGCGTCGCCGAGCAGGATGTCGGTGGGGCCGGATTCGACGTCGTGCCGGGGGTTCGCGTCCGGGTGGAGCCGGGCAGCGACGGCGTCCAGGGACTTCTGCTGGGCGAGGGTGAAGCGGAGCACCTCGACGATGCCGCCGATCAGCTTCGGGTCGGTGACCTGCGGCAGCGCCGCGCTCACCAGGCCGGGCAGGTCGGTGACCCGGTCGGCCGCGGCTGCCGCCTTCAGCAGGGCGGCGACGGTGTCCCGGTCGGCTGCGCGCAGGGCGGCGGAACCCTCGGGGTCGCGGGGGCTCAGGGCGTACCAGTGGGTGAGCGGCGGGAGGTCGACGCTGCCGGTGGCGAAGTTTCCGTTGCGGTGGAGGTCGTCGCGCGAGCGGGCGGTGACCACGCCGTCCGGGTCGATGATGCTCAGTTCGCGCCAGCGCATGGACAGGCCGCGCGGCCGTTCGTCGCCGGGGAAGGTGAGTGCCGCGACGGGCATGTCGTGGCCTTCGGGCACGGTGACGGTGCGGCCGGCGGTGTCGTGGCCGTGCCAGCCGTGGCCGGGGAGGCGGACCGTGGCCCAGCCGAGGAGCCCGTCGGCGGGAGTTCCGAGCACCGATCCCGGTACGTCGGGCGCCGGGCGCAGCCAGCTTGCGCGCTCGGACAGCACGGCGGTCGACGGGAGTCCGCGGGTGGCGTCGGTGAGGAACGCGGGCCGGGAGTAGCGGCCGCGGGTGGAGGTCGCAGGGTCGTACTCGCGCCAGCCCCCGTCGTTCTCGTGGTCCCGGCGCTGCCACAGCCAGTACGAGGCTCCGTCGGACAGCAGTTCCAGCTCGTCGGGGAGCGCGGTGTCACCGCGGTGCAGGACGCCTCCGCCGGTGGCGCGGCCGCCGCCGGACAGCAGCAGGGTGATGTGCTCGGACCGCAGCTCCCAGTGCCGGCGGTCGCCGTCGAGGGTGAGGACGGTGCCGGGCGAGTGGTGCCAGTAGCCCTGGATCACCTGGGAGTTGTTGTAGGAGGACCAGAAGACGAGGAGTTCGCCGTCCACGTACTGGAAGGAGTGGCGGTACGAGTTTCCGGCCGGGACGCGCAGGTCGTGGGTGAGGACGGTGGAGTCGGCGTCGATGACCCGGACCTGGCTGTGGTTGGCGACGATCAGGTACGGCCAGGCTTCGACCAGGGTCAGGCCGTGGTGGCCCTGGCCGGGGCCGAGTTCGGCGACCGCGCTCTCCCAGGAGGGCCAGGTGAGCTCTTCGAAGAGGCCGCCGCGCAGGGTGCGGGCGAGGGTCTCGGCGAGGTCGGCGGCGGCTGCGGCGGCCACCTCCCCGGGGGCGAGTCCGAGGGCTTCGGCGGGCAGCCAGGACAGGCGCGCGATGGCCTGGGGGACCCCGGGCAGGCCGGCCGCGGTGGAGTCGCGGGCGACGTCGCGCACCCACTCGGTCAGCAGCGGGCGGCCGCCGGCCGAGCCGGCGACGCGCTGGATGATGTCGGCGCCGGCGTCGCCGAGGGCGTTCAGGGCGCGACGGAAGGCCGGGTGGAAGCGCGGGTCGGCGGCGATCGCGAGCAGCTCGCGGCGCTGGTCGGCGCGGGCCCAGTCGCGCAGGTTGAGCTGGTTGTGGCGGTGCGACTTCTGCTTGGGGTCGGGGTCGGCGACCGGGACCTCCAGCGTGAGGAGCAGGTCGAGGAGGTCGGCGTCCTCGACGCCCACGCGCAGCCCTGCCTCGCGGCCGGGGAGGGCGAGTTCGGCGCGCAGCCGGTCCGCGCAGCGGGAGACGAGGCCGAGCAGGGCCTGGGGGGTGGGGCTGAGGCCCCAGCCGGCGTGCCGGGCGGCGTGGAAGCGCTCCAGCCAGCCGGCGGCGCCGTCGGGGCACTGCTCGTCGGCGGGCAGTTCCGTGGAGACGAGGCCCGCGGTGGCGCCGGACTCCTCGAGGAGTTCGAGCCACAGGGCGGTGAGTTCGACGCTGTCGCCGCCACCGGGCGGGGTCAGCCCGAGCAGCGTGCCGCGTACCGCGGGGACGCTGCGGGCCAGCGCGACGAGCGCGCCGCGGTGGGCCTTCCACCAGCCGGTCGCGGCGCGCAGGGTGGCGGGCAGCGGCAGCAGCTCGGCGAGGTACTCCTGCTCGGCGCCGGTGCCCTTGAGTCCGGCGGCGCGGGCGAGCCGGCGCAGTTCGGTGGCGGCCTGCGCAGAGGGCGGCAGCCCGCCCGCGGTGCGGCGTACGCACAGCCGGCGGAAGCGGTCGTACGCCTCGGCGGGGGTGACGCGGGCGGCGAGGTCCTTGCCGTAGCCGGTGAGGACCTTGACCGGCAGGGCGCCGGCCAGGGCGAATTCGAGGAAGACGGAGTCGAGCCGGTCCTCGTCGACGCTCAGCCCGTGCTGGGCCTCGGCGGTGCGGGCGCGGCCGAACAGCTGGGCGGCGTACGTGGTGTTCTCGACGGCGAGGAAGATCCGTGCGGTCTGCTCGTAGAAGACGGGCAGGAAGTGCGGGACGGATGCGGCGAGCCGCCCGGCCAGTTCGTGGCAGGCGTCGAGCGCGGCCTTGGGCTTGGTCTTGGCCTGCGGCGCGATGCGGTCGAGTTCGGGGACGACGGCGAGGGCGTGGTGGCCGTCCTCGGGGTGGTGTACGAGGACCCATTCGGGGAAGCCCAGTGCCTGGCGGCGGCTCAGGCCGACGACCGGCGGCTCGCCTTCCTCGGGTACGAGTCCCAGGAACCCGGCGGCCAGGTCCTCGGCCGCGCCCAGTTCGGCCGGGGTGAGCCGGACGACCACGCGGTCCTCGCCGAGGGCGGGGTGGCGGTAGCCGCGTGCGGTCAGGTCGACGGCGGTGGGCCCGGCGCCGGGGGTGCCGGGCGGGAGCACCGCGCCGGCCTTGAGCAGCAGTTCGGCCTCGCCGGGGCCGCTCGCACCGGCCTCGTCCCCGCCGTTGACGTCCTTCAGGTCCGTGTTCTTGCTCATGCTCCCGCGCCCTCCTCGATCTTGCGCCCGGCGTACAGCGCCGCGGCCATCCGCATTCCCTCGGACCAGGCCACCGGTCCGACCTCGGGCAGGCGCACCGCCCGGCCGTCCTCGTCGTGCCAGCTCAGGGCGCCGGTGGTGGTCTCGTCCTCGTAGTAGGGCTCGCCGATCCACACCGCGGCCTCCGTCCCGGCACCGGAGTCCCGGACCTTGCAGGTGGCGTAGCCGCCGGAGACCCGGTAGCCGAGGCCGGTGGCCCGGGCGGCGAGGCTGAAGCGGGTGGGGAAGACCCCTCCCGCGTAGTCGCGGACCTCGGTGGCGGTGGCGGCGAGCTCGGCGGGCTTGCGCCAGGTGGCCCGGTGGATCTGCTCGACCCGCTGCACGATGCCCAGTTCGGCGGCGAACTCCCGTACGTCGTCCAGGTCGGGCAGCAGCACCGGATGCGGCAGGGTCACCGTGCGCGGGGAGAGCCGTACGGTCTCGCCGTCGAGGTTGACCACTTTCAGCTCGCCGGATTCGGTGGCGTCCCGCAGGAAGCCCACCTCGTCCGGGTCATCACCGACGACGGCCAGGTCGCGCAGCGCGGACTGCCAGGCCTCGTCCGGCCAGACGCGGGCGAGCAGCGCGGTCGGTACCGGGAGCGAGGACACCATCCAGGTGTCGACCTGGGCGACGCAGGCCGCGGCGTGCCGGTCGAGCCATTCGGACAGCCGGCGCAGCCGGTCCACCTCGGGATGGTCCTTGAGCGCCTTGGGCAGGGTTTTCAACTGCCGGCCCGCCGCCCGGCCGGTGGTGGAGCGCGCCGCCACCCGCCCTTCCACGAGGGCGATCTCGTACCCCTCGCCCGCCGCCATCCATGCCATCAGCCCGTGCCCCCTGCTCGCCTGTACCGAACGGATCCGCGCAGCCCTGACAGGGGGGACGAAGCCCCCCTGAGCTGCGGTATGCCGGGAGACTAGCGAGAGGCACTGACAACGCCCGACGGAGGGTCCATGGCCGGTTTTATGTCCGGTTCTGGGTAGTCTTCCGGGGACAGTTGATGAGCGGGGCCGGCTCGGGGTGGGGTTATGGAACGTCATATACGTGTGCGTGGTGCGGTGGTCGCGGCCGCGGTGCTGCTGGCGGTGGCCGGCTGTTCCGGTCCGACGGCCCCGCCGGGCGCCCCGGACGCGAAGCCGTCGGGAGCGGGGGCGCCGCCTGCGCCCGACGCGAAGCCCGCCGCGGGGGACGTGCTCCCCGGAATGGTCAGCACCGCTGTGGCCCGGAACCGGTTGGCGGCGCTGAAGGTGGCGCCGGCGGGCACCATGGCCGGCTACAGCCGGGACAAGTTCACGCACTGGACCCAGCAGGGGAACAAGTGCGACACCCGCGAGGTCATCCTCGAGCGCGACGGCGCGGACGTCACGCGCGACGCCGAGTGCAAGGCGGTCTCCGGCACCTGGAAGAGCCTGTACGACGGGGTGGTCGTCACCGACGCCGCGAAGATGGACATCGACCACATGATCCCGCTCGCCGAGGGGTGGCGCTCGGGCGCGGCCGGCTGGGACGCCGCCAAGCGCAAGGCCTTCGCCAACGACCTGACCAATCCTCAGCTGCTGGCCGTGACCGCCGCCTCGAACCGCTCCAAGGGCGACCAGAGCCCGGACCTGTGGCAGCCCCCGGAGAAGTCGAGCTGGTGCCAGTACGGACGGGCCTGGACGACCGTGAAGTCCGCGTACGGGCTCACCGTGACCGAACCGGAGAAGAAGATGCTCACCACGATGCTGGACACCTGCGCCTCATGACGGACGCGCTCCACTGGCAGGACGATGTGACCGCCGGCCCGGGCGGCGCCATGACCGACGAGGTCGGCGTCGTCACCGGACCGCTCACCCTGCGCACCACGGCGGTGCCGGGGGACCTGGTCCGGTTCGACGTCCAGTACAAGGACGCCGACGAGTGGTACACCCTCACCGGCAGCCCGCTCCCCCACCACGGCGCCCCGGCCGCCCTGCACTCCGCCGCCCTCGCGTCGATCAGCACGGGCCACGGCGCCCAGGCCCCGGGCATCGGACCGGGCTGAGCAGGGCTCGGCTCGGCTCGGAGGGCGGCAGCGCACGGTAACGCCCAGAGGGCGGGTGCCCGCCGGGAGGCGGTGGGCGTTGCCCGTGATCAGGTCTGCGGTCGTGATGCCGTTCCATTGACGATCCTCGCCCCCATGAACGGGGGCGATTCCCCTCAGCCCGCGTGAGCGGGCCTCGGGGCTTCACGCATCCGCCTCCGGCCGGTGGCCGGGACTCGCACCCTGGAGATGCTGCGCGTGCTGTTGATGTCCGAGCCACCCGTCCGGCGGGCTCGGGCCTCGATCTCCACCGAGGCATTGTGGTCGGCATCGTCCTCGTGCCCGCACCGGGTGCAGGCGAACAGCCGACCGCATCCCTTACGGGATTCGGGATCGACCTCGCCACACTTGGCGCAGGTCTGAGAGGTGTGGAACGGCGGAACGGCGACGAGTTGCGACCCGTACATGCGGGCCTTGTACTCAAGCTGCCGCCGCCGCTCCCCAGGGGTGTTGTCCAGGATCGACTGGTTCAGCCCGGCCTTCGCCCGGACGTTCCTCCCCGGCGCTTCGGCGGTGCCCTTCGCGGATGCGGTCAGGTTCTTCACGCGCAGCCCCTCGATACCGATCAGGCCGTGGTTTTTGGCGAGGTCAGTGGTGAGCTTGTGCGTGAAGTCCCGGCGTCGGTTGGCCCGCTGGGTGGTGAGCTTTGCGATCTGGGCAATCGTCGCGCGCAGGCGGTTTCCGTACCTTCCTCCGTTGTGCTTCTTCGCGTAGGCGATCTGGCGGGCCTTCCGCTGCTCCAGTGCCTTGAGCCGCTTCTTCTCATTGACGAGGAGCGTCGGCGGCATGAAGCGCGGTGTGGTCTCGGTGGACACGAAGGCCGAGGCGGCGACACCGAAGTCCACACCACATCCGGGCTTCCCGTTCGGCGCGTCCGGCCTGCGACCGGTGTGGACGCCGAAGGAGATGTGCCAGCCGTTGCCGTCCCGGGAAATCGTGGCGTTGCGGATCGCCCCACCCAGTGCGCGGGAGAGCCTGAACCGCAGCCAGCCGATTTTCGGCAGACGTACCTCGGCCCACTTGCGGTTCAGCTTGCGGACCTCGACCGCCTGCCCGGGAAACGGAACCGTCACACGGTGCCCGCGCTTCTTCCGCGCCGGAAACCCGGCCGCATGCCCCGGGTTCCAGAAATTGTCGTACGCCCGGTCCAGCTGACGCAGGATCTGCTGCCCAGCCTGCGCGGGCAGATCACCGATCCAGTCCAGATCGGCACGAGCCGTCGTCAGGTACTTGCACTGCTCGACCGACCGCAGGGTGTACCGGCGCTGCTCCCACAGGTACATGCGCTGCTCCAGGGCCACATTCCACAGAGCGCGCGCCGTATGCCCCCACCCGGCCAGGACCTGATCCTGGACCACGGTGGGGTACGCCCGATATCTGCGCCCCGCGTCCGCCTTCACGCCCTCATCGTGCCGACGCCTCAGCGCCGACATGACCCAGATCCGAAAAAGACAAGTATGTGCCCTTCTCTGATCCACTCACTCTTGGTTTCGTGGCGGAGTACCGGCGCAAAGTGTTCGACGATGCGCGCCTCAAGCGGATGGAGGAGATCACGCGCCAGCGGGCACAGACTTCGAGCGCGAGAGGGACACCACCCCTTCCCGTCGTTGGCCCATCCAGCGAACAGCACAACCGCCCGCATCAGCCGGCGGGCCAGAGTACTCACCAGCGGCTGAAGCCCGGATAGCCGTGGCGGGTGTAGCCGCCAGTGACGTACGCGGTGCGGCCGTCACGGGAGGTCGTCACGCCCTCGTGCGGGCCGTCCAGCGGGTACACGCGCGCACAGCCGGAGCCCGGTCCGCCCGGAGGCCGGAGCCCGCGAGCGGTCCGGACGACCCCGGGTCATCCGATCGGCCGATGCGGCCGGAGCCACGGGCGGTCCGGCTGGAGCGGCGCGTGGTGCGCCGGATCAGGCCTCGTACTCGGTGAGGTCGATGCCGTGGATCTGCAGGAGGTACTTGTGCTCGGGGTCGGTGGTGTCGCGTTCGTGCACCATGCCGAGTTTGCGGATGACGCCCTCGGAGTCGTCGTTGCCGGCCCGGTTCACGGCGACCACCCGGTCGAGGCCGCGGTCCTGCAGGGCGAATTCCAAAGTGGCCTGGGCGGCCTCGGAAGCGTAGCCCTGGCCCCAGTACTGGCGGCCGAGGCGCCAGCTGATCGCGATGTCCGAAACGACCTCCGGCGGACCTTCGGGCACCGAGAGCCCGACGACCCCGATCAGCTCGCCCGAGGCGAGGAGCTCGACGGCGAAGAGACCGAAGCCCTCGTCGTCCCACTCCTCCTCCATCCGCTCGATCTGTTCGGCGGTCCCGTCCAGGTCGAGGGTGGAGCCGTCGCCGATCCAGCGCATCACCTCCGCGTCGGCGTTGATCTCCGACAGGGGGACGAGGTCGTCGTCGGTCCATCGGCGCAGGAGGAGTCGGGGGGTACGGATCTCGGTCATGGACCCCATCCTGCCGAAATTCGTCCGTTCGGCGGTAATCGGCCGTTGCGGCGGTGTTGCGGGTTCGTGGCGGGACCGGCGGGAAGGTTCCGTCGGCCCGCCCCGGGCCGCTACGGTCCGTCGGAAATCGCGATCAAGGAGTGTCCGAGCATGCCCCTCGACCTGTCGGACGAGAGCCAGTACGACCGCACGCGCCTGCGGCAGTGGGCGGGCGGCCGCGCCCGCTCCGCGGGAGTGGACCGCCGCGACCTGCTCAAACTGCTCGCGGCGGGCGCGGCGGCCGGATCCGTGGGGCTGGGCGCGGCGGGAACGGCCTCGGCCACGACCGGCGCCTCGGCCACCACCACGGCCTCGCCCGGAATCCTCAAGCCGCTGCCGCCCGAGCTGTTCACCCTCCGCGGCACCAACGCGGAGACGAAGTTCGCGGCGCTGCGCGGCACCGGCCCGCTCACCCCGGTCGACCGGTTCTTCGTGCGCAACCACACCTCCACCCCGCGCATCGATGCCGCCGCGTGGCGGCTGAAGGTGTGGGGCGACGGCCTCGCGGGCGACCCGGTCGACTTCTCGTACGAGCGGCTGCGCGCCCTGCCGGCGGTCGAGCGGACGCTGTTCATCGAGTGCGCGGGCAACGGCCGCAGTTTCTACGCCACCCAGCAGGGCCAGGCGGTCACCGGCACCGCCTGGACCCTGGGCGCGATCGGTGTCGCGCGCTGGCGCGGAGCGCGGCTGTCCGACGTACTGCGGCTGGCGGGCGTGACCCCCGGCGCCGTCGACGTCCTGCCGCGCGGGCTGGACGACGAGGTGGTGGCGAACGGGGTGAACCTGGGCCGGGTGCGGCGACCGCTGCCGGTCGGGAAGGCGCTGGACGACGTCCTGCTGGCGTACGAGATGAACGGGCGGCCGCTGCCGGCCGACCACGGGGGCCCGGTGCGTCTCGTCGTACCGGAGTGGGTCGGGATCTCCTCGATCAAGTGGGTCGGGGACATCGAGGTGAGCGCCGAGCCCCTCTACTCGCCGTGGAACACGGACACGTACCGGCTCTTCGGGCCGGAGCACCCGGCGCAGGGCAGCGCCCCGCTGACCCGGCAGACCCTCAAGAGCGCCTTCGAGCTGGAGCTGGGCGCCACCGTGCCCGTGCACCGGACCCGGCTGCTGACCGGGCGTTCCTGGTCCGGCGGGGCCCCGGTCACCCGGGTGGAGGTGAGCACCGACGGCGGCGGCCACTGGCAGCGCGTCCGGCTGCACGACGCCCCGCGCCGGGGCGGCTGGGTGCGCTGGTCGCTGCCGTGGACCCCGCGTGCGGCGGGTGCGACGGCGCTGCTGGCCCGCGCCACCGACGCCACCGGGCGGACGCAGCCCGAGACCTCGGTCCACAACGCGCAGGGCTACCTGTTCGACGCGGTGGTGCGCCACCCGGTGACGGTGGTCTGACCCGCTCGGCCCGCTCAGGGGGTGTGGAAGCGGACTTCCGGCGCGTCGGCGGACGGACCGTCGAGGACGGGCTGCGGTGTGCCGCGCAGGTGCTGGTCGAAGAAGGCACCGACGTAGCGCCGGGTCAGCTCGACGGATCGGGCGCCGGGCAGCGGGGCCTTGGGGTCGAGCGGCAGGCCCAGCTGTTCGCCGATCGCCGGGAAGTCGGAGAAGGTGAAGTGGCCGGATCCGGCGAAGGTGATCCAGCGCTTCCAGCCGTCGAGCAGGGGCCAGTCGCGGTCCCAGCTCTGGCTGCCGCCGGGGCCGCGTTCCTGTGCGCCGATCAGCATGAAGGGACGGCCGCCGAGCCCGGCCGCGGGGACCGGCGTGGCGAGGCCGCCGTCCATGTTCACCCCGGCGCGGATCCTCGGGTCGGTCGCCATCGCGGCGACCGCCGAGGCGCCGCCTATGGAGTGGCCCGCCATCGCGATGCGGGTCCCGTCGATGAGTCCGGCGTGGTGCCAGGCGGGGTGGTGTCCGGTGAGGCGGTCCAGCAGGAAGGACACGTCGCGGGCGCGGGTGTCGCTGACCGCCTGCATGCCGGCCCCCGCTTTGACCTTCTCCAGGGCCAGGCACTCCAGCACGCGGCCGCCGGGGAAGGCGGTCCCCACGCTCTCGTACGCGTGGTCCACCGCGGCGACCACGTAGCCGCGGGAGGCCAGGTCCTCGGCGAGCGAGGTGAGGGTGGCGCGGTGGACGGTGAACCCCGGGGAGAGGACGATCAGTGGGTACTGTCCGGCGACGGGGCGGGCGTTGGTCCGGGACCGGGTCACCGTGCCGGTCAGGGTCTCGACCGGGATCACCTTGTCCAGCTTCCGGTCGACCAGGAGCAGCCGGGCCTCCTCGCTGGTGAGGTAGCGCGCCGTGCCGCCGGTATCGCGCCGCGCCGGATAGCGCATGGTCACCATGAGCTCGCGCGGCCCTGATCCTGCCCAGGGGTCGGTACGGCTGTGGTCCACGAGGTGGAGCGTGTCCAGCCCGACGGAGAAGCGGCCGGTGGGGCGCGGGAGTTCCACCGCCGCGCCCCGGCTCTTGGTCGCGGTGGCCGTCGACTCGGCTGCCGCCGCCGTGCCCGCGGCGGCCAGCGGGACCGGAAGGAGCAGGGCGAGTAACGCGACGGCTGCGGCTGTTCGGTTTCGGCTCATGACCCGAACCTACGGATCCGCACGCGCCTGATCATCAACTCCGAGGAGGAGAGGGGGATCCCACCGGAGGAGGGCTCCCGGTCACTCCGAGGTCGTAGGCACGCTGATGGCGTCCAGCCGGCCCCGCAGGTACGCGTGCGAGTCGACGGGGTCGTGCAGCACGCGGCCGATGGGGGCGGGGAGGGATTCCACGCGGATGTGCGGATCGCATTCGTAGAAGTAGACCAGGGAGATCAGCTCCTCGGACGGGCTGTCGGCGGGCGGCGGCAGGACGCGGTGACGGCCCGCACGCCAGCGGTCGCCCGTCCAACGGGCCATGAGGTCGCCGATGTTCACGGTGAGCGCCGCCGGGTCGTAGGGGGCGTCCTGCCAGCCGTCGGCATCGGTGTGGATCTGGAGGCCGCCCGAGCCGAGTTGCCGGTCCAGGACGGTCACCGTGCCGAAGTCGGTGTGGGCGCCGATGCGGAACTGCCCGGGGAGCGGCGGGCCGACGGTGTCGGTGCCGGGGTACCAGTTGAGGTTGAACCCCCAGGTGGGGTGTGAGGTGTGGCGGGTGAAGTGGTCCTCGTCGAGGCCGAGGGCCCCCGCGAGGAGTTCCAGCAGTTCGTCGGAGAGGGCCCGCATCAGGCCCAGGTACTCGTCCACCAGCGGCCGCAGCGCGGGCACCTCGGCCGGCCAGGTGTTGGGCCGGAACCACTCGGCGTCCACGGAGGGGACCCCGGTGGGCTCGTCGGCCGCGAAGGACCAGGACTCCTTGAGGTCGGGCGGCGAGGGCTCGCCCTCGGCGTAGCTGTTGGCCTCGGCGCCGGGTCCGAGCCAGCCGCGGCCGCCGACCGTGACGGCGTACGGCTGCTTCGCCGCGGCCGGGAGCCGGAAGAACTCGCCCGCCGCCTCCCGGATCCGCGCGGGCAGCCCGGGGTCCACCCCGTGCCCGGTGACCAGCAGGAATCCGGCCGCGCGCAGGGCCTCGTCGACGCGGGCGGCGGTACGGGCCCGGGCGCTCGGGTCGCCGGACCGCCACGGCCCGAGATCGATCACGGGCACGACGGGCGTGGAGGGAACCTGCGGAGCCATGGGAAACCTGCCTTCCGAGGGTGCGGGCGAGCGTCCGGGACCGAGGCTAGCGCCGCCCGCGGCAGAGCGGGATCACCACGGAGCGTGATTCTCGGCCACTTCTCGTATACGAAATCACCCGTAGACCGCGAAGGTCGTCACCAAAAGGACCAGAATGGGACCGGGGGCTCACGAGGGACGGAGCGAACGGTGGAGATTTCGACGCGGGAGGTCTTCGGGGCCCCGTGCTGGGTGAGCCTGATGGCCCGCGACCTCGACACGGCGCAGCGCTTCTACGGTGCCGTCGCCGGCTGGCGGTTCCGGCCGGCCCGCCTCGGCGATGCCTTCTCGGTGGCGCTGCTCGACGGTGTCCCGGTGGCCGGCATCGGCGCGCTGGCCGGGGACCTGGCGGTCGCGGTGGCCTGGACCCCGTACTTCGCCGTCGACGACGCCGACGTGGCCGTGGACCGCATCCGGGAGCGCACCGGCACGATCGCGGTCGGCCCGGTCTCCTTCGAGTCGGGCGGCCGCGGGGCGCTGGTGGCCGACCCCGACGGCGCGGTGTTCGGGATCTGGGAGGGCGACGTGGCGGCGGACTGGCGGGTGGGCAAGGGCCCGGCGCCGGCCTGGCTGGAACTGCGTACCAGGAACGCGCTGGACGCGGCGATGTTCTACGGCGCGGTGCTGGAGTGGGCCACCGAGCGCCCCGGCTGCTGCGAGGTCAGTTACGAGGAGGACCAGGTGGTGCTGCGGCAGGAGGGCCAGCCGGTGGCCCGGCTGAACAGCGGCCCGGTCGAGCTGGCCTCCTACTCCTCCCACACCCGGCCGCGCTGGCACGTCCACTTCCGGGTGCCGAAGCTGCGGCCGGCGATCGAGGCGGCCGTCGCGCTCGGCGGGCGCCCCGTCTCGGACATCACCTCGAACGCCGAGGAGAGGTGGGTGACCCTCCGCGACCCGGACGGAGCACTGTTCACCCTCACCACCGCCCTGGGAGCGGACTCGGGCTGAGGCCGTGCTTGCCTCGTGGACGGTCCGGCCCCGCCATGGTCACGCTCGGTGACGCTTCGAGATGCGGGCGCGCGGCGGTACTGGTTCGCTGAATCCGCCCGCTCTCCCCCACTGATCCGAGGAGCGATCGATGAGCGTTTCAGGCGAGTCCCGAGGCCGGTCCCAGCAGATGCGCATGAAGGCGCAGGAGCTGAACGAGGCGGCCGAGCGCGCGACCGACCCGGAAGAGCGCAGCCGGCTGAAGGAGAAGGCCCGCCGTCTCCAGGAGCAGAGCGAGCAGGAGGGCCGGATGGACGACCGGGGCATGGACCCCATGTAGCTCACTCCCCCCGTGCACACCGGCCGGTGGCCGCCGCGATCCCCCGTCGCCGCGGACACCGGCCGGCGCGTTCCCGGCCGGCGCGTTCTCAGCCGGCGATCGCCGGGACGTGCTGGGTGACGCAGTGGACGCCGCCACCGCCCCAGGCGAGGACGCGCGCCCTGGCGCCGACCACCTCGCGCCCGGGGAAGAGGGCGGCGAACTGTGCGAGGGCGAGGGCGTCGGCCGGTTCCCCGGCGGTGGGTACGACGACGCTGCCGCTGGTCAGGTAGTAGTTCGTATAGCTGAAGGTCTCCACCATCAGCCCGTTCTGGCGGAAGTGCGGCTGGTGGTGCAGCTCCACCACCTCGAAGGGGCGCCCGCAGGCGTCGGTCGCCGAGTCGAGCACCGCCTTGTTGGCGGCCATCCTGGCGTGGTTGGGGTTGGCCGGGTCGGGCTGGGTGTGGAGCAGGAGCTTGGCGGGGCCCAGGTAGGCGGCGACGAGGTCGACGTGTCCGTTGGTGATGTCGTCGCCGTGGAGTCCGTACGGGAGCCAGATCAGCTTGCTCGCCCCGTACGCGGCGAGCAGCTCGGTCTCGATCTGCGCACGGGTCATGCCGGGGTTGCGGTTGGGGTGGAGCAGGCACTCCTCGGTGGTGATGAGGGTGCCTTGTCCGTCGGTGAGGACGGCGCCGCCCTCCAGGACCATGTCGACGGGCTCGCGGGTGTCACCCAGGTGCGCGCACACGCCGACGGGCAGCAGGTCGTCCTTGTCGTACGGGAACTTCTCGCCCCAGCCGTTGAAGGTGAAGTCGAGGCCGATCCGCTGACTCCTGGCGGCGTTGACCGCGAAGATCGGCCCGGTGTCGCGGGTCCAGCAGTCGTTGATCGGGTACTCGATGACGGTGACCGAGCTGCCGCACTGCCGGCGGGCCTGCGCCGCCGTACCCGGTTCGGCCACCATGATCACCGGCTCGAACCGGGCGACGGCCCGGGCGATCCCGGCGATCTCGGCCTGTACGTCGGCGAGCAGGCCGCCCCACCCGACCTGCCGGTCCCCGGGCCAGGCCATCACGCAGCCGGCGTGGGGCTCCCATTCGGCGGGTGCGTGGAAGGGGTCCGTGCTCGCCGAGGCGGAGGCGGCGGGGCCGAGCAGGGGGACGGCGGCGGCCGCGAGGGCTGCGGCGCCGAAGCCTCGGCGCGTCATGCGCGGGGTGCGCGGGGTGCGCGTGAGTGGCAGGTCCATGACAGTACTCCTTCGGTGTGGTGCGGATTCCGGAACATGGGGCTCCCGATTCAGAGACGTTCGGTGGTGAGGACGCCCTCGCATTCGTCGCCCTCCGCGGTACCCGCCCCGCGCGTCCCGTGCTGCTCCTGCGCGGCGAGCAGTGCGCGCTGGGGCTTCTTGACCACGAGGTAGACCAGGCCGACGGTGATCACCGCGCCGGTGCCGAGCAGGCCCGCCCAGATCTGGTACCAGGGGGCTCCGGGCGGCGCGAGGATGGCGCGCGGCCAGCAGACGTTGACGACCTCGAAGGCGGTCCAGAGCACGGCCAGCACGTTCAGGAAGGTGCCCTTGCGCCCGAGCCGGATGTGCCCGGAGGGGACCCAGGTACCGCGCAGCCGGGCGATCAGGGCGGCCAGGCTCACCAGGAAGAAGGGCAGGAAGGTGGCCGCGGTGCCGAAGGCGATCAGGCTGCCGATGGCCGTGGCGTTCAGGCCGAGCAGCAGCCCCGTACAGCTGACGAGGGTGGAGGTGACCAGCCCGCCGATGGGGGCCTGGCGGCGGTTGACCTTGCGCACCTGGCGGGAGAAGGGGAAGCCGCCGTCGCGCGCCAGCGAGTACACGCCGCGGGCGGCGCCGCCCTGGGAGGCCATGGCGCAGGCGAGGAAGCCGACGAGGACCACGGCGACGAACGGCTTGTCCGACCAGGAGCCGAAGGCGGTGGTGACGGCGGTGGTCACCGGGTCGAGGTCCTCACCGGCGACGACGGCCTGCGGCGAGGGGTGGGCGAGGGCGACGGCCATCGCGTTGAGGATGACGACGAGGCCGACGCTCAGCAGCGCCCACCACATGGCGCGCGGCACCTGCCGGCCGGCGTCCTTCGTCTCCTCGGCGGTGGAGACGCAGGCGTCGAACCCGATGAATCCCCAGCCCGCGACGGCCAGCACGGCCAGGAACGCCACCACGGTCGACCCGCCGGACAGCTCCTCGGCGCCGAGGGTCTCGGTGAGCAGGACGAAGCCGTGCTCGCGGAAGAACAGCAGCAGTGCGAAGCCGACCAGTACGGACGCGACGGCCTCGGCGGCGATGCCCAGCGAGATGAACCAGCTCAGGATCCTGATCCCGTACGCGTTGACCAGCATGCAGGCCAGCAGGATCCCGGCGGCCACGGCGACCATGGAGCCCGGCGTGGGGGTGGCGCCGACGAGGGCGAAGACCCAGGGGGCCGCCAGGTAGGCGACGGTGGTGTTGCCGAACATGACGGCGAACTGCCACACCCAGCCGCTCATCCAGCCGAAGGACGGGCCGAGCAGGCGGCGCCCCCACTGGTAGGGACCGCCCGCGAGCGGCCACTGGGAGGCCAGCTCGGAGTAGACGTTCACGACGAGGCACTGGCCGAGCAGCACGATCGGCAGCGCCCAGACCCAGGCGGGCCCGGCGATCATCGTGCCGACCATGGAGACGGCGTACAGGGCCACGACGGGCGACACGACGGCGAAGCCCATGGCGATGTTGCCGAGGACACCGAGGCTGCGGTTCAGCTCCTGGGTGTAGCCCAGATCGGTCATCCGGGCCGCGTCCGCGTCCTGGACGGGGGAGGGAAGGTCTGGCATGCGTACCTCTCACGGAGCAGGGGCGCGACGGGGCGGCCGACGCGTCCCGGAAACTAAATCTAACGTTGTTAGGTTCTGGGGATTGCGGGGACCTTAACCCGACCCGGACTCCAGGGGAAGACCCTGCCAACGGGTAATCTGGCGGCCACGAACGAGGGGGATCACACGTGGGCCGACCGAACCAGCCGCTGCTCAGCCGCGGGAACATCGCCCGCGCGGCCCTCGAACTCCTCGACGAGGAGGGCCCCCAGGCCCTCAAGATGCGCACGCTCGCCGACCGGCTCGGCGTCAAGGGAGCCTCGCTCTACCACCACGTCGCGTCCAAGGAGGACGTGCTCGACGCGGTCTCGGAACTGATCAACGAGGAGATCGACCTGGGCCCGCTCGACGGGCCGCACTGGCGGGAGGGCATCGCCGCGTACGCGCGCGGCTACCGCCGGGTCTACCTGCGCCACCCGAACGCGATCGCTCCGGCGGCCCGCCGCCAGGTCGAGGCCGACCGGGCGCTGCGCGGCTACGACACCCTGCTCGCCGCCCTCGTCCGGGCGGGCTGTACCCCGGCGCGCGCCGCCGAGGCCGCCGCAGCCATCGACTACCTCGTCCTGGGCTCCGCACTGGAGACCTTCACGGCGGGCTTCACCCGCCCCGCCGACGAGTACCGCCCCGCGTACCCGGCGCTCGCCGACTCCCTCACCGGCGCGGCGGCCACCGGCGAGGGCCTGGCCGCGCTCGACGACCGCGGCTTCGAGCTGGGCCTCGGCCTGCTGCTGGACGGCCTGGCCGCCCAGGTGGCGACTCGGGCCGCCGAGTCCGGGACCGCCCCCCGCTGACCGGCCGTAGGGCATCGACCCAACGTGGAGCGGGGTGTCACCCCCTGACCGCCTACCCCACTCCGAGGCCCTTTGCCCGGTTTGTGAGAACCATTACCTTCTCACCTGAATGGCGTGGTTCCGGCGTCATGATGGATGACCGTAACGGTCATCTACGCGACCTTGCCGCGGCCTGCGAGCCGCTCGGCGACCGGTCGGCGCCACAAGGAGAGACGTGCGACCTGAGGGCAGCTGGACGAACAACTGGCGCAAGGCGTTGCCGGCGGCGGGAGGCGCCGTCGTCCTGGGACTCGGCGGCCTCTACGTCGCCGGGCTCGCGGTCGGCGACGACAGCGCGCCCGGCACCCGGGTCCGGGGTGTGGACATCGGCGGCATGAGCCGCGCCGAGGCGGAGCACACCCTGGCCGCCACCCTCGGGGCACGCGCCGCCGTGCCGATCGCCGTGCGCGTCGGCGACCGCGTCGAGCAGGTCGCCCCCGCCTCCGTGGGGCTGTCCTTCGACCCCGCCGCGACCGCCGACCGCGCCGCCCGCTCGGGCTTCGGGCCGGTCGACGTCATCGGCCGGGTCTTCGCCTTCGGCGACGCGGACGTCGAGCCCGTGATCCGCACGGACGAGGACACCGCCCGCGCCGGGGTCGACCGGCTGCGCGCGAGCACCGAGCAGCAGGTCCGCGACGGATCCATAGCCTTCGACGCCGGCACACCTCAGGTGGTCGCCGCGCGAACCGGCGTCACCCTCGTCCAGGACCGGGCCTTCGACACCCTCCGGGACGCCTACCTGCCGCCCCGCCCGGACGGCAGTCCCGTCGTCCTGCCGGTCCGGAAGGCCGAGCCTCGCGTGGGGGCGGACGAGACCGGACGGGCCCTGCGCGAGTTCGCGCAGCCGGCGGTGTCCGGGCCCGTCGTCCTCACCGTGGCCGGGACGCGCGTACCCGTCAGCCCCGTCGTCCTCGGCGAGCACCTGAAGCTGACGGCCGACGCCGCCGGCCGCCTGGTGCCGGCCCTGGACTCCGGCGGCCTGCTCGCCGACCCCGCCCTGGCCGGGCCTCTCGGGGAGGCCACCGCGCCGCCGCGCGACGCCGTGCTCGGCCTGGACGCGAACGGCCGCGCGGTGGTCGAGCAGCCCGGCCGCTCCGGGCACCAGGTCACCGAGGCGGCCCTCGGCCGCGCCGTGATGCCGGCACTGACCCGCTCGGGCGCCGACCGGAGGGCCGAGGTGGCCACCACGGCCGTCCCGCCGGAGCTGACCGATGCCGAGGCGCGGAGCCTCGGCATCAAGGAGAAGCTCTCCTCCTTCACCGTCGCCTTCCCGGCGGCTCCGTACCGGTCCACCAACATCGGCCGCGCCGTGGAGCTGATCAACGGCTCCGTGGTCATGCCGGGGCAGGAGTGGAGCTTCAACGGCACGGTCGGGGAGCGCACCGAGGAGAACGGCTTCGTCGACGGGATCATGATCAACGACGGCCGGTACGTGAAATCGCCCGGCGGCGGCGTGTCCGCCGTCGCCACCACGATGTTCAACGCCGTCTTCTTCGCCGGCCTCAAGCCGGTCGAGTACGGGGCGCACTCCTTCTACATAGAGCGCTACCCGGAGGGCCGGGAGGCGACCGTCGCCTGGGGCAGCCTCGATCTGCGCTGGCTCAACGACTCCGGGCACCCGGTCTACGTGCGGGCCGAGTCCACCGACACCTCGCTGACGATCACCCTCCTCGGCGAGAAGAAGTACGACGAGATACGCGCGACCAAGGGTCCGCGCACCCACGTCACCCCGCCCGCCAAGCGCCCGGGCACCGGCCCGACGTGCGAGGTCCAGACGCCCATGGAGGGCTTCGACGTCACGGTCGGCCGGATCTTCGTCAAGGACGGCAAGGAGGTCAAGCGCGAGGAACGCACCACCCACTACACCCCGCGCGACGAGATCACCTGCGAGCCCGAAACCCCGCCCGGGACCGTGCCCGGGACCCCGCCCACGACGGCGCCGGGCGCCGCCCCGGCAGCGACGGAGCAGCCGTTGCGGGCGCTGCCGGCGCCTCGGGCGGCGTAACCCCGCAGGTCGACGGGGAGCCCGGCCCGTAGCGTGGACGCGTGCGCCCCACGCGCCCCGCCTACGCCTCCCTGACCGCGGCCGCCCTACTCTGCGCGAGCGCGACGCCCGGTTGTTCGGCGCGTCCGCAGCACCAGCCGCGGGTGCCGGTACGGGCCGCCGCGCCGGTCCTCTCGGCGGAGGTCACGGACGTGCCCCAGGCGAAGCTGGGCACGACCTTGCGGCCCGGGTGCCCGGTCACGGCGGACCGGCTGCGGCTGATCCGGGTGAACCACTGGGGCTTCGACGGCACGGTCCACCGCGGCGAGCTGATCGTCCACCGCGACGCGGTCGAGCCACTGCTGCACGTCCTGGGCCGGGCCTTCGAGGCCCGCTTCCCGATCCGGCGGATGCGCGTGATGGCCGAGTACGGCGGCGACGACGCCGCGGCCATGGCCGACGACAACACCTCGGCCTTCAACTGCCGTCCGGTGACCGGGGACCCCGGGAAGCGGTCACGGCACTCCTGGGGCCTCGCGGTGGACTTCAACCCGGTCGAGAACCCGTACGTGGACGTGCGCGGGGTGGTGCACCCGGCGGCGGGCCGGGCGCACCTGCGGCGCGACCCGGTCCGCCCCGGAATGATCACGGAGGACGGGGCCGTCGCCACCGCGTTCCGCGAGGTCGGCTGGCACTGGGGCGGCGACTGGTCCAACCCGGACTACCAGCACTTCTCCTCGAACGGCGGGTAGGCGCGGGCCCCTCAAACGCTCCGCCGGAGACGACCTAGAGCCGGACCTTCCACTCGGCGGTGGAGCGCAGGGTCCGCATGACCTTCGGGTCGCGCACCGAGGGGGTCCGGTCCTCGACCGTCACCGTCAGGCGGTGGCTGCGGAAGTCGAAGAGCCACAGCTCCGACACGGGCACTTCGGTCCGGCCCTCGAACCGCTTGAGTTCCTTGCCGTCGAGGTACCAGCGCACCACGAGCTGCCGGCCGTCCGCGCCGGTCAGCGCCGGCACGGCCGTCGCCGCCGTGTGGCGGGCCCGCAGGGTGAGGTCGGTGGGGGTGAGCGGCGTGAGGATCCGCGCGTGCCGGTAGAACCCGGCGATCATCGACTCGATTCCGGGGAGGTTGAAGGGCTTGTCCAGCACCCGCATCAGCGAGTTGTCGGTCGGCCGGTACAGCCCGGTCACGAAGTAGTTCCCGCCCTCGTACGCCCCGACCGCGCCGCCGTCGGGCGACGGCTCGCCCAGCCAGCGGTACCACTTGGCGCGCTGTGCGGCCAGCTGCTCCGCGCTCAGCACGGTGCTGTTGGTTTCGGCGGGCTCCGGGCCGGTGTACTTCTCGTAGCCGGGGACTCCGGGGTAGAAGTACTCGTCGGCGAGTTTGCCCAGCGAGTGGCCGGTCTCGTGGATGGCGACCTGGCCGGACTTGGCGTGGCCCGCGGAGGCCGTCGAGATCCCCTCGTAGCCGAGGGTCGCGCTGGGCTCGTTGTAGCCGGCCCCGCCGTACTTGGCGCTGTTGGCCAGGACGATGACCAGGTCGGCCTCCGGCGCCCGGGCCACGTACGCGTCGACCTTGGGCTGGTCGATGCAGAGCAGCCGCTCGATGCCCTCGCACCAGAAGGACGAGCCGAGGGCGGTGTCGCGCACGGTGGCCCGGTCGGGGTCGCCGGTGACGCCCGAGTCGTGGGAGACCGCGTCGACCGTCCAGACGTTGAAGAGGTTGCGGTAGGTGGTGTAGGGCTCGACGGCCGTCACCTCGGCCCATTTCGCGGCCGTGTCGGCGTGGAAGCGGTCCAGTTCGGCGGCGGTGTAGCCGTCCCCGATGACGACGACGTCGAGGCGGTCCGCGGTGGGCCCGTTGTCGATGATCTTGGTGACCGCCCCGTCTGCCGCCCGCTCCGCCTCGGTGAGCCGGCCGGCGGTCTTCGCCGGTCCGGCGCCGCGCGCGGGCACCAGGGCGTGACCCGATCCGGCCTCCCCGCCGTGCTCGGGCCCGGGTATCTCGACCTCCACCCGGTCCTTCGCCGGTGGCTCGCCGTCCGCGGCGCGGGCCGGTCCGGCGGCCACCAGAACGGCGGTCGCGCAGGCCGCCGCGGCGACGGCGCGCAGCACCGCGCGCACGCCGTGGCGTCGTGTCGGTTCCATGAAGTCCTCCCCCGTGAAGAAAGTTAAGTGAGTGGTTAAGCGTGCTGAATCAGCTGCTTAAATTAGGTGGCGTGCCGGGGCGTACGCAATGGCCTGCTCCCCCTGAATACTGGGGAGTTGGAGCACTCAGGAGGTTTCCATGGACGAACCGGCCCGCATCGGACGCAGAGTTCAGCGCATGCGCAGCGAACTCGGACTGACCCAGCGGCAGTTGGCCGAGCCTTCCTACACCTCCGCATACATCTCCACGCTGGAATCGGGCAAGGTCCGCCCCTCCGAGACTGCGCTGCGCTTCCTGGCCGGGCGGCTGGGCACCTCGTACGAGGAACTGGCCACGGGCCGCCCCGCCCATCTGGCCACCGAACTGCGCCTGGCCCTCGCCGACGCACAGGTGACCCTCGCGACGGGCGAGGCCGACGCGGCCGCCGACCGCTACCTGGGCCTGCTCGCGCGGGCGGAGGAGCTCGCCCTCGCTCCCGAGCAGGCGGAGGCCCGGCTCGGGCTCGGCGAATGCGCCCTGGAATCCGGCGAACTGGTCGGCGCGATAGCCCACTTCGAGGCGGCGGAGCGACTCCTCGCCGACGAACCGCTTCCCCGCAGGGCCCGCCCGATCCGGGGCCGCGCCGTCGCGCACCTGCTCGCGGGCGAGCTGCGCTACGCCTGCTACCTCCTCGAATCCACCATCGACGAGCTGGGCGCGAGCGGGCTCGCCGATCCCGAGGCACTGGTGCTGCTCTACGCCGCGGTGATCGGGCCGTACATCGACATGGGCGCCCACGCCCGCGCCGCGCACGCCGCCGAGCTGGCGCTCGCGCTGGCCCCGCAGGTCGGCGATCCGGCGCTGGTGGCGGGCATGCACCGGCAGGTGGCGCGGACGTTCCTCGCCGAGGGGCGGGTGGCCGACGCGGACGCCTCGCTCGCCAAGGCCCAGGAGATCTACGGACAGCTGCGGCTGCGGACGGACCTGGCTCACTGCCACTGGATGCGCGGCTACGTACAGGCCCAGAACGGCGAACTCGCGGTGGCGGAGCGGGAGCTGCGCACGGCCCGGGAGATGCTCTCCGCCCGGCGGGCCGCCCTGTACACGGCGCAGGTCGAGGTGGAACTGGCGGACGTACTGCGCCGGCTCGGCCGTTACGAGGAGGCCGCCGGGCTGCTGTCGGCGCTGCTGGACCTGGGCGACAGCCACGGCGCGGTGCACGCGGGCGGCGCCCACCGGCTCCTCGGGCTGATGGCCGAGGAGCGCGGCGAGACCGAGGCCGCCGAGCAGCACTACGTACAGGCGCTGGCGCTGCTGGAGCGCAGTGGGGCGACGGGCGATCTGGCCGACCTGTGCCGGCTGCTGGGCGATCTGCTGCGGCGCACGGGCCGGGTGGAGGCCGCGATGGACGCGTACCGCACGGGGCTCGGGCACCGGGCGGCGCCGGGCACCACCACCCTGGGCCCGGCGCCCGCGTCGTTCGACGCGGGCGCCGCCCGGATCAGTGGTTCTCGGTGGGCCGGAGGTCGTGCGGAATGAGCGCCCACGTGGTGGCCGCGGCGGCGACCGCGAGGCCGCCGGCCATGAGGAACGCGGGCGTGATCGCCAGGGTGTAGGCGTGCGAGGCCGCGTCGATCAGGGCCTGTCCGACGGCGCCGCCGAGGCGTTCGGCGGTGTGCGCCGCCTCGCCCACCGAGTCCCGTACGGCGGCCGCGCTGGGTCCGTCCAGTTCCAGGGCGGGCAGGTTGCCGCGGTAGAGCGCGGCGGCCGTGGAGCCGAGGATGGCGACGCCCATGGCCGAGCCGAGTTCGTAGCAGGTCTCCTCGATCGCGGCGGCGCTGGACACCTCGGCCGCGGGGGCGGCGGAGATCAGCGTCACCGAGGCCACCGTGGTGGCGAGGCCGGCGCCGAGGCCCATGACGGTCAGGGCAACGGCGAAGGCGGCGTAGCCGAGGTCGGTGAACTGCTGGAACACCCAGGGCATGGCCATGCCGGCGGCGAGTACGACCAGTCCGGCGCCGAGCACGTGGCGGATCGCGAAGCGCTGCATGAGGGACGGGGCCACCATCGAGGCGCAGATCAGCGCGAGTGGTGCGGGCAGCAGGCGAAGGCCGGCCTCCAGCGGGGTGTAGCCCTGTCCGTACTGGAACCACTGGGTGACGAGGAACAGGATCGCGCCCATGCCGACCATGGGCAGGAAGATCGCGGTGGCGGCGACGCTGAAGGCGGGCTTCGCGAACAGCCGCACCTGGAGCAGCGGGTGCGGCACGCGCAGCTGGCGGCGTACGAAGAAGGTCAGCGCCACGGCGGCGAGGACGAGCAGGGCCCAGGGCAGCGGGTCGGCGACTCCGCTCTTGCCGAGCTGCTTGATGCCGCCCGCGAGGGCGAGCATGCCGACGATGGACTGGCCGACGCCCCACCAGTCCCAGGCGCCGGTGGAGCGCGGGGCGCGCGACTCGGGGAGGTAGTGCAGGCCGGCCGCGACGATCAGGGCGGCGACCGGGAGGTTCAGGAGGAAGGCGGAGTGCCAGCCGTAGTCCTGGACGAGGAGACCGCCGACGACGGGGCCGAAGGCCATGCCGCCGCCGAAGACGGCCGCCCAGACGGCGAGGGCGAAGGCGCGCTCCTTGGCGTCGGTGAAGACGCTGCGCAGGATCGACAGGGTGGACGGCATGATGGCCGCGCCGCCGACGCCGAGCAGGGCGCGGGCCGCGATCACGTGCCAGGCCTCGGTGGACAGCACGGCGACGAGGGAGGCCAGCGAGAAGATTCCGAAGCCGACCATGAGCAGCCGCTTGCGGCCCCAGCGGTCGCCGAGCGCGCCCGCGGTGACGAGCAGGCCGGACAGGGCGAGCGCGTAGATGTCGATGATCCACAGCTGCTGGACCGCGCCCGGCTGGAGGTCGCCGACGAGGGAGGGGAAGGCCACGTTGAGGATCGTGGTGTCCATGGAGATGAGCAGGAGGCTGCCGGAGAGGATCGTCAGGACGATCCACCGACGGGGGTCCTGCGCGGGGGTGTGCATGGGAGTCCGTTCAGGGTTGAGCGGGGTTCGATCCGGCGCTCGGGCCGGATTCGGATTCGGGTGCGGGCTACGCGGTGGGCCGCGTGCCGCCGAGGAAGGACGTCAGAACCAGGTGGCCGATCTGGCGGGGCGCGAGGTGGCCGTCGCGCACGCCCTCGGCGGCCGCGTCGAGCAGGCCCCAGAGCGAGTACCAGATCCAGTACGGCGGGAGGTCGGCGCGCAGCCGCCCCAGCCGCTGGCCGAGGGCGAGGAAGGCGAGGGCCCGCTGGTCCTGCCGGTCCACTCCGGCCCGGAACTCGGGGTCGGCGAGGACGGTGGCGTCGCGCGAGGTGAAGCCGTAGAGGTGCGCGGCGGGGATCAGAGCGACGACCAGCTCTTCGAGAGCGGCGTCGAAGGCGGCCCCGTCGGCGCTCTGCGGCAGGTCCACCGGGGTCAGGCAGGCGTCGACCACGTGGATGGCCCGGACCGCGACGGCCTTCAGCAGGGCCTCGCGAGTGGCGTAGCGGCGGCTGAGGGTGGCCCGGCTGGTCCCGATGCCCGCGGCGATCTGCACCATCGAGGCGCTGTGGTCGCCGGCGAGGACGCGGGCGGCCGCGTCCAGTAGTTCTTCTTCGTGCACCATGGTGAGCCTCCTTCGCCTCGGATGATACAAAATTGTCTCACCCGAGGCAAAGTTGGTCCACTCATTTACCCGATCATCTGAGCGCGGGCGCTCACCAGGAGGACTTGGTGA
This sequence comes from Streptomyces sp. NBC_01351, assembly GCF_036237315.1. Lineage (GTDB taxonomy): Bacteria > Actinomycetota > Actinomycetes > Streptomycetales > Streptomycetaceae > Streptomyces. The sequence continues at coordinate 413,957 of NZ_CP108356.1, forward strand.
CCCCCGGGAGCAGCCCGGCGTGCGCCTGTCCGCGCATCCGGACCCGGGAGAGCCCGAACTTCCGGAGGTACCCGCGGGGCCTGCCGTCCACGCCGTCCCGGTTGCGCACCCGGGACGCGCCGGCGTCGCGGGGCTGCTTGCGCAGCTCCGCGAGTGCGGCCCGCTTCTCGACCTCGGTCGAGGAGGGCCGGCGCAGGACCTCCTTCAGCTCGGCCCGCCGGGCCGCGTACCGCTCGACGATCACCTTGCGCCGGTCGTTGCGCGCGATCTTGCTCTTCTTGGCCATCAGACCTTCACCCCGCGGGCGCGGATCCGGGCCACGGCCGCCTCGACGCCGATCAGGTCGACGGTCTTGATCGCCTTGGCGCTGAGCACCAGGCGGACGTAGCGGCCCTCACCGGCCAGCCAGTAGCGCTTGCGCTGGACGTTGGGGTCGAAGCGGCGCGAGGTGCGCCGGTGCGAGTGGGAGATGTTGTTGCCGAAGCCCGGCCGGGCGCCGGTCAGCTGACAGTGGGCGGACATGGAGTGCTCCCTGCCTCTCTCCGAGCGGGAGCGTCGTCGCCCACCGCTCGTTATTGAAAACGATTTCCGTTGTCGTATAGTAGCGGCATGGCACGCAACGAAATACGCCCGGTCGTCAAGCTCCGCTCCACCGCCGGAACCGGGTTCACGTACGTCACCCGCAAGAACCGGCGCAACGACCCCGACCGGATGGTGCTGCGCAAGTTCGACCCGGTGGTCCGCCGGCACGTCGACTTCCGCGAAGAGCGCTGACCCTCCCCACCCCCAGAGAGAGCCACCCCATGAAGCCCGGAATCCACCCCGCCTACGGCCCCGTCGTCTTCCGCGACAAGGCCGCCGACTTCGCCTTCCTCACCCGCTCGACCGCTCGCAGCGACAAGACGGTCGAGTGGGAGGACGGCAACACCTACCCCGTCATAGACGTGGAGATCTCCTCCGCGAGCCACCCCTTCTACACCGGCACCGCCCGCGTCCTGGACACCGCCGGCCGCGTCGAGCGCTTCCAGCGCCGCTACGGGAGCAAGGCGTGACGCTCCCCGTCGTGATCGTCGGCGGGCTGCACGCCGACGCCCGCCGTGCCGCGGTGGACCAGCTGCTCGCCACCGTCCCGGGCAGCGTCGCCCTGCACCACGACCTCGCCACCGCGGCCGAGGGCACCGTCCGGCGCCTGGTGCGCGACTCCTCCGGGCCGCTGGGCTCGGGGGAGGCCCCGCTCGTCAACGACTGCGCGTGCTGCGCGCTGCGCGAGGACCTGGTCCCGGAACTGTGGCGGCTGGCCGAGGACGGCCTGACCCGGCTCGCCGTCGTCGAGCTGTGGGACTCCGTGGAGCCCCGGGCGATGGCCGAGGTCGTCGCCGCGCACGGGGGCGGGGCACTGGAGCTGACCAACGTGATCACCGCCGTCGACCCGGCCCTCGTCCTGCCGTACCTCGCCAACGGGGACGACCTGGCGGAGGCGGGTCTCGCCTCGGCCGCCACCGACCGGCGGACCGTCGGTGACACCTGGGCCCGGCAGCTGGAGTACGCCCCCGTCCTCGCCCTCCTCGACAGCGGGGAGGCGGACGACGAGGACCGCGCACTGCTGGCCCAGCTCCACCCGACCGCTCGGCGGGTGGAGACGGGCTCGGGCTCGGACGAACTGGCCCGGCTGGCCTTCGCCGGGTTCGACACCGAGGCGGCCGCCGCCGCCCAGCACCCGGCCTGCGCGCTGCTGCCGCAGGAGGCGGACGAGGCCGGGGTCGCCACCCTCGTCTGGCACCGCCACCGCCCGTTCCACCCGGAGCGGCTCTACGAGGCGCTGGAGGACCTGTGCTGCGCCGCGGCCCGCAGTCGCGGCCGGTTCTGGCTCGCCGACCGCCCGGACACGCTGCTGGCCTGGGACGCCGCGGGCGGCGCGCTCTGCGTGGAGGACAGCGGGCCCTGGCTGGCCTCGCTGCCGGACGCCGCGTGGGAGATGGTGCCTCCCGTGCGCAGGGCGGCCGCCGCCCTGAGCTGGCACCCCGAGCACGGCGACTGCTGCCAGCACCTGGTCTTCACCTCGCCCGGCCTCGACCGCGACGGGCTGGAGCGGTTGCTCGACTCCTGCCTGCTCACCGACGCCGAGTACACCGCGGGGCGCGAGGGGTGGAAGCGGCTCCCGGCCGCCTTCGACGCCCTGCTCGACCCCGTCTCGTAAGACGCGTACCCGTACCCGTCCCAGCCACTCCCAAGGAGTCCCCCGTGGCCCGTCGTACCGACGTCCGCAAGCCCGTCAAGGCCCGTCCCAACCCGCTGGACGCCGCCAAGATCACGCACATCGACTACAAGGACATCGATCTGCTGCGCAAGTTCATCTCCGACCGCGGCAAGATCCGCAGCCGCCGCGTCACCCGGGTCAGCGCCCGGCAGCAGCGCCTGCTGGCCGCCGCGATCAAGAACGCCCGCGAGATGGCCCTGCTTCCCTACGCGAGCCGGTAGGCCTACTCGCCGGCGCTGCGGGCGCGGGCGCCCTCGCGGGTGCGGGACGCGGTCTGGGCCCGCTGCGGGTGACGGCGTACGTACTCGTGCTCCAGCTCGTTCATCCGCTTCGTGTGGGTGACCAGGGCGTCGTCGGACCCGTGCAGCAGGGTCGCGTGACGCGTGCGGTGGATGGCCTCCAGCTCTCTCAGGAGCTTGCCCTCCTCCAGCTTGCTCGCCGACGGACCGCCGTCGTGCTCCGTCATGTCGCGTGCACCTCCTCCGCGCGCGTCCTGCGGGCTTCGTCCCCCGTCCTCCATCATGCGCCGCCCGGGGCCCGGCCGCCGATCTCCGCGACGAGGGCGCCGCAGAAGGCCTTGAGGTCGCGCGGTCTGCGGCTGGTGATCAGCGTGGCCGGCGCCGCGTGGCAGACGTGGACCTCCTCGTCGACCCAGGTGCCGCCCGCGTTGCGGATGTCGGTGGCGAGGCTGGGATACGAGGTCAGGGTCCTGCCGTGGAGCACGTCGGCCTCCACCAGGGTCCAGGGCGCGTGGCAGATCGCTGCGACCGGCCTGCCCGTCTCGAAGAACTGCCGGACGAACGCGACGGCCCGCCGCTCCGTGCGCAGGGCGTCGGGGTTGGCGAGGCCGCCGGGCAGCACGAGTGCGTCGAAGGCCTCCGCCGTGTCCTCGGCCACGTCCTCGCCGAGGACGTGGTCGACGGCGTGGGCTCCCGCCTTGTCGAGGTGGTGGTAGGCGCGGATCACGCCTGGCTTCGTGGAGACCAGCCGGGGGATCCAGCCGGCTTCCAGTACGGCCTGCCACGGGACGGTGAGCTCGGTCTCCTCCACGCCCTCGGGCGCCATCAGGAACGCGATGCGTCGCATGCGGGTCGCCTCCTTCCCTCCTCCCCCTCCTCCTTCAAGAGTGCCTGCCCGGGCAGGGCCCGGGCGCGGCCGAGCCGTCGGATGGGGGGTGCGGCGATGAGGGCGGCCGCGCACCGGAAGCCGACCGCGGCCCGGCCGCGCGGGCCGTGCAGCTGCGGGCGACCTCGTCGGCGAAGACCAGCGCGGGCGGGGCGAGGGCGGACCAGCGGCGGACCGCCCAGCCCACCGCGAGGGGCGGCAGGGCGGGGATGGGGACCAGCCGCAGCGGGCCGTCGGTGCCGGGCACGCGCCAGCCGGGCAGCGCGGGCACGACGGCGTGGCCCAGGCCCAGTTCGGCGAGCAGCAGGGCCGTGTCCCAGTCGGCCACGCTGGTGTCGGAGCGGACCCGGATGCCGGATTCCGCGAGGGCGGCGTCCAGGTGGGCGCGGGAGGCCGAGTTCTCGGGCAGCCTGATGTGGCGGATCGCGGCCAGGTCGGCCGGCTCGATGCGGGTGCGGGCGGCGAGGGGGTCGTCGGCGCCTACCGCGAGGACCCAGGGCAGCTCCATGACGGGGCGCTGTTCGATGCCGCGGACCGGTCCCCCGATGGTGATCCAGGCGAGGTCGAGGTCGTCGGCGGCGAGGGCGTCGAAGCAGCTGCGGCTGGAGTTCTCGGTCTGGAACTCCAGGCTCACCTCGGGGTGGCGGCGGCGGAAGGTGACGACGGCCTCGGACATGAAGTGGCGCACGGTGGTCGCGCCCGTGGTGACGCGCACCGTACCGCCGCCTCCGCGGACGAGTTCGTCCAGGCGGCGCAGTGCTCCGTCGAGGCCTGCGATGCCGTCGGCGGCGGCCGCTTGCAGGATGCGGCCCGCCTCCGTGGGGACGACGCCCCGGGCGTGCCGCTCCAGGAGGCTCGTCCCGGTCTGCTTCTCCAGCCTGCGGACGTGCTGGCTGACGGCCGACTGAGTGCAGCCGAGGTCGCGGGCGACGGCGCTGAGACTGCCCGCGCGGCAGACGGCCACGAACACACGGAGATCATCGAGGGTCACGAGACCCAAGGTATCGCTTGGATGTGGGGAGGAAACCGGAGGATTGACTTGGGTTTTGGGCTGGCCCAAGATCGATGCAGGCCCGGGCGGCAACCCGTCCCGCGCCTTCGCCACGGGGTCCGGACCCCAGGCGGGGGCGAGGACGGGTGCCGACCCGTCACCACCATCGAAGGGGTCGGCCGTGCCGGATCCAGCCGTCGCCCGGCTGCGGGAGCTGGGTGCGGAGCGTATCGCGCACCCGGGCGGAAACCTCCTCGCGCACCTGTGTCGCGTACGGGAGCTGCTCGCCTCCTGGGGAGCCCGTCCGGCGCTCCGGCAGGCGGGACTGTGCCACGCGTTCTACGGTACGGACGGCTTCCCGACCGCCCTGCTCCCGCTCGGACGGCGGGCCGAACTGACCGCGGTGATCGGCGCCGAGGCCGAAGGGATCGTGTACCTGTACGCCTCCTGCGACCGGGCGGCCTCCCACCCGTCGCTCGCCGACGCGGAGGCGGCCTTCCGGGACCGGTTCACAGGTCGTGTCCACTCCCCCGCCCGGGCTCTGCGCCGGGACTTCGCCGAGCTGACGGCGGCGAACGAACTCGATCTCGCGCGGGTCGATCCGGCGTTCCGGGCCGCGTGGGGCGGCGAACTGCTCGCCCTCTTCGGCCGGTTCCGCGGCCTGTTGAGCGAGCCGGCCTGGCGGGAGTGCCAGGCCGTGCTCGGCGAGTAGCGGCGTCAGGGAGTGAACGTCCAGCGTTGGGCGGGGGTGTTGGCGCAGGCGGTGCGGGTGAGGAGGGTGCCGTTGGCGGTGGCGGAGCCGGCCGGGGTGAGGCATTGGCCGGCGTTGCGCAGCGTGCTCTGGGGACCGGCCTGCCAGCTTTGCCCCGCGCTGCCGTTGCAGGTCTGGATGGTCACCCGGGAGGGGTTCGCGGCGTCGAGGCAGACCCCCGCGAGGCCGGTGAGGCGGCCGTCGGGGTGGAGGGTCCAGCGCTGGTTGGGGCCGCCGTGGCAGGTGTAGAGGGTGGGTTCCGTGCCCGGGGTGGTGGCGCTGTGCGGTAGGTCGACGCAGCTCGCGGAGGCGGCGTTGAGGAGAGTGGCGTTCGCCGGGAGCGGGGCCGGGCGGCCGGTGAGGGTGATCTCGGCGGCGCTGGTCCAGGGGCCGCGGCCGCCGGCCTCGGTGAGGGCCTTGAGGCGGAGGTAGCGGCCGGCCTTCGGGGAGAGGGCTGTGGTCTTGGCGGCGGCGGTGTCGGCGAAGGTGCCGCTCGCCACCGGGGAGCCCCAGTCGGCGGTGGTGTCGGACACGTAGACCTCGTAGGAGCCGATGCGGCCGTTGACCCCGCCGTCCTGACGGGGCAGGTAGCCGAGGCCGTCGACCGTGTGGCGGGCGCCGAGGTCGATCTGGATCTCATGCGGGAGCGGGGCGGGCTTCGAGGAGGACCAGGCGGTGTGCCAGAGCGTGGCCGGGTTGCCGTCGAAGGCGTTGGCGGCGGCGCCGTTCTCCGCGCTGGTCTCCTGGCTGTCGGCGGAGACCAGGGACCAGGCCGACTGCGCGATCGGTGAGGAGGAGGGCAGGGCCTCGGCGGCGGGGACGGTGGTGCCGGTGGCCGAGACGCTGAACGCGCCCGCCTTTGCACCCGTCTTGACCCAGAGGACTCCGGCGCGGTCCTCGGCGTCGAAGAACCAGCCGGTGGCGGCCGAGTCGTAGGCGGCCTTGGAGGTCTGCCGGGTCAGGGCGGCGCCGTCCGCAGTGACGGCGGAGGGCGCGGAGGCCACGTGGAGGCTGAACTCGTACCCGCGGGAGGCCGGTTTGCCGGTGTAGGCGCCGGTGGGGGCGCCCACGGAGACGGTGACCGTGCCGGAGCCGCTGGTGGGAGCGGTGACGTCGACCCGCTGGCGGGCGAACGCCCCGGACTGGTGGGCGCGGGTGAGGCCGTCGTCCTCGTACAGGCTGAAGGAGGAGGCGCCGCGCGGGTGGATGTCGTAGGTGAGCGTGGAGACGGGCTTCTCGCCCGTGTGGTTCATCTGCGGCCACATCGGGACGATGCCGCCGCCCTTGACGAAGAGGGGCAGCGTGTCGAGGGGCGCCTGGTAGCCGTTCAGCCAGCCGGGGCCCGCGTACGTCTTGCCGGTCCAGTAGTCGGTCCAGCTGCCGGCGGGGAGGTAGATGCCGTCGCGAACCGTGGTGTCGGAGACCACGGGCGCGACGAGCAGGGAGTCGCCCGCCATGAACTGGCCGCTGGTGAGGTTCCCGCGGGCCACCGGGTCGTCGGGGTACTCCAGGACCATCGCGCGGGTGCTGGGGACGCCGCTCTCGTGGGCGACGCGGCTCATCGTGTACAGGTACGGCATCAGCCGCATCTTGAGCTGCAGGTACTTGCGGTTGATGGAGAGGTACGGCTCGGCGAAGCGCCAGGGCTGCTTGTCCTGGTAGCCGGCGGACGGGTTGGTCGCGCCCCAGCCGGACATCGTCATGAAGGCCGGGGTGAAGGCCTTCCACTGGAGGTCGCGGGTGTAGGTCTTGGGGCTGCCGCCGAAGATGCCGTCGACGTCCCCGGCGGCGTAGTTGAGGGCGGACAGGCCGGCGCCGGTGATGGCGGGGACGTGCCAGCGCATGTCGTCCCAGGTGCCGTGGGTGTCGCCGGTCCAGACGACGGCGTTGCGCTGGGTGCCGGCCCAGCCGTCGACGGTCCAGACGTAGCGGCGGGCGTCGGAGTTCTTCTCGATGCCGTCGACCGCCTGCTTCACTCCGTCGAAGGCGTACTTGTATCCGCTGCCGATCCAGGCCACGTCGGTCTTCACGCCCCGACTGCCGGCCGTGCCCACCTCGTCGGCGATGTTCCCGAGCCCGGTGGAGGTCCACAGGCCGGTCTGGAAGCCCTTGGCCTTGAGTGCGTCGACGGTCGATTTGAGGGGTGCGGTGTAGCCGCAGCCGTAGCCGTCGTTGGGCAGGAACCAGCCCGAGGGCATGTCGGCGGCGCGCGCGTCCGTGGCGTACCCGACGACGTCGGGGGTGGTTTGGTGGCGCAGCCGGTTGTGGTCGCCCTGGTAGTCGGGGTTGGAGGCGTTGAAGCAGTCGGCATTGCCCAGCTCGAAGCCCCACATGGGTGCCATGAACGGCTTGCCGCTCACGTCGGTGTAGCCGTCGAGCACGGACTTGAGGGAGTCGCCGGTGAAGTACCAGGCGTCGAAGCGCTTCTCGTCGTGGGTGAGCGTGCTGGGAGCGTTGAAGCCGTACGAGCCCGGGGCCCAGGTGTTGCGCATGACGCCGTAGCCGTTGGTGGACATGTAGAAGGGGGCGGGGCTTGCGTTGTCGTTCTCGCGCCACCTGTTGTCGACGGCCACGGGGACGGTCTTGCCGCGCAGCGCCCATTCGCCCAGGCGCAGGCCGGTGCCGTAGAACTGCTCGTCCGCGCCGCGGGCCAGGTACTGGGTGGTCTGACTGTTCGTCCAGCTGGTGGGCTGGGTCTCCTGCCAGACGAGGGTGGTGTTGTCGGCGCGGTAGACGGAGAACTGGAGGGGTGACTTGTTCACCCGGATCGAGAGGGCTCCGGTGGTGATGCGGTAGTACGAACCCGCGTCCGTGTAGCTCGTGGCGACGGAACCGAAGTCCGTGGTGGGAGCGAGGTCGGAGCCGGCCGGGTCGTTGGTGAAGGCCCCGTCCGGCGAGAGCCAGAGCCGGAAGATGTCGGCGCGGGCGACGACGACGCGGGCCTTGGCGCCGCCGGAGGCGGTGACGGTGAAGGTGTTCCCGGACTGGGCGAAGCCGGTGACGTTGCCCGCCGTGGCGGTCGCCCCGGCGGGGGCGGCCGGGGCGGTGGCCGGTGTGGCGGCGGCCGGTGTGGCGACGGGCCCGGCGGCGGCCAACCCCAGGACGGCGAGTACCCCGGCGAACAGGGCGGCGCCGGCCGGGGTGCGGCGCGGCCACCGTCCGGGGCCTCGGCGGCTTCGGGAGGCCGGGCGGGCCAACGCCGAGCTCCTTCGGGTGCTGGGCAGTCTCATGGGGCAGCTCCTCGCACGGTCCGGATCGCGGACACAGCTCTTTGGCATGCACCCGGCAACATAGCGTCCCGCCGGCTCCGTTTGAAGAATGCTGCTCGAAGTTGGCGACTATCAAGCACTATTGAGCATTAGTCGGAGCCCGAACCGCCGAACCGCTGCCGAGGATTGGGGGGCGCCGGCGGGCACGTCACCGGGAACTGCCCGGACATCCTGCGCCGGATGCCCGGCGCCCACCCCAGCCCGGCGCGACGACCCGGGCCGCTCGCTAGGCGGCGTCCCACACGCCGGTGCGGGCGATTTCGGCCACCCAGTCCGCGAAGTCGCGGGGCTTGCGGTGGAGGGCACGTTCGACGCCGTCGGCCAGTGAGCTGTTGCGGCCGTCGAAGAACTCGGAGATGAGCGTGGCCAGCGGCTCGGCGAAATCGCGCGGGGCGCCGTCGTCGACGATGGCGTCGGCGAACTGCTCCCGGGTGACCGGCTCGTAGCGCAGTGCGCGCCCCGTCGCCCGGGCGATCTCCTCGACGCCCTCGGCGAAGGTCCACAGCCGGGGGCCCGTCAGCTCGTAACGCTCGCCCACGTGGCCGTCCTCGGTGAGGGCCGCCACCACGACGTCGGCGATGTCGTCGGCGTCGACGAACGGGTCGGCGTTGCCACCGGCAGGCAGGGCCAGCACGCCCTGGCGCAGGGGCTCGAGGAACACGCCCTCGTCGAAGTTCTGGTTGAACGAGGCCGGGGCGACGATGGTCCACTCGACGGGGAGGCTCGTCACGGCGTTCTCGCACCGGACGGCCTCGTCCTGGTTGCGGGCGGACAGCAGTACCAGGCGCTGGACGCCGGCGTCGACCGCCAGCCGGGAAGCGGCGGCGATGTCGTCGCCGGCTCCGGGCCACTCGACCTCGGGGTAGTACATCAAGTAGGCGGACCGGACGCCGGCGAAGGCGCCGGCCCAGGTCGAGGGGTCCTCCCAGTCGAACGGAGGCTCGCCGGTGCGAGATCCGACCCGCACGTTCGCTCCGCGCTCGATCAGCCTCCGGGTCACCCGGCGGCCGACCCGGCCGGTACCGCCGAGGACCAACGTCGTGTGCTCGTTCGTTGTCATGCCAACAGTCTCAACGGCACTGATCTGGACGGTCCATGGCCGAGCTGCCAGGATCCATAATCAATCGTCTAATGTTGGCCGGGTGGATGCACTCGCAGGATTGCTCGAGGGGCCGCGGGCCAGCGGCGCCTTCCTCCTTCGCATCGTGCTGGACCCGCCCTGGTCGATCCGGGTCCAGGACGGATCACCGCTGTGCCTCGCCGTCATGCTCAGCGGCGAGGCGTATTTCGAGCCCGGCGACGGCGAGCCGGTGCGGCTGCGCCCGGGCGACGTCGCCATCGTCCGCGGGCCGGACCCCTACCTGATGAGCCATGAGGTGGCCGCCCCGCCGCAGGTCATCGTGCATCCGGGCCAGCGGTGCGTCACGCCCGAGGGCGTCGAGCTGCGCGAGCGGATGTCACTGGGGGTCCGCACGTGGGGCAGCAACCCCAACGGGTCGATGCAGATGCTGCTCGGTGTGTACGAGGAGGTCGGCGCTGTCGGTCAGCGCCTGCTCGACGTGCTGCCGCCGCTGCTGGTCGTGTCCGACGACACGTGGGACTCGACGCTCCTCCCGGTACTGGCCCGCGAGGCCGCCAAACAGGGCCCGGCTCAGGGCGTCATGCTCGACCGCCTGCTCGACCTGCTGCTCATCTCGGTGCTGCGGGTCTGGCTCGACCGGCCCGAGAACGAGGCCCCGGCCTGGTACCGGGCCCACGCCCACCCGGTGGCCGGCGAGGCGCTGCGCCTGTTCCACGAGGACCCTGCGAACGACTGGACGCTGGCGCGGGTCGCCGCCGAGGTCGGCGTGTCCCGGGCGACGCTGGCCGAGTGCTTCCGCAACACCGTCGGCACGCCGCCGATGACCTACCTGGCCGAGTGGCGCCTGGCCCTGGCCGCCGACCTGCTGCGTCAATCCGACGCCACGCTGAACACCGTGGCCCGGCAGGTCGGTTACGGCAGCGGATTCGCGCTCAGCTCGGCGTTCAAGCGGGTGTACGGCATCAGCCCGCAGGAGCATCGCAGCGCCGCGCCGGCACAGTGAGCGCGGGGGCCGCCGGCCCGACGGCCCGAACCGGCCCCACCCGGCGGCCGGTCAGGCGGGAACGGGCTCCTCGCGGGCGTCGTCGAAGGGGGGATAGCTCTCGCCGGCCATCCGCTCGGCCGCGTCGACGTAGTCGGCAAGAGCCGCGCGGGATTGGGCGAGCCTTTCCATCTGGTCGTCCAGGCGCTGCAGCCGTGACCGCATCGCGGACAGCAACTCGGGACACCCGGGCAGCTGCGGGGCCTCGCCGACCGCGCAGGGCAACAGGTACGCGATGTCCTCGGAGGACAAACCTGCTCCGAGGAGGTGCCGGATCTGCCTGACCCGCAGTACGGCGCTCTCGTCGTACGCGCGGTAACCGTTCGCACGGCGGTCTGCCTCCAGCAGACCCTGGGCCTCGTAGTAGCGCAGCTGGTGGGCGTTGACGCCCGTCCGGCGACTCAATTCCCCGATCCGCATCGAAAACCTCGCTTGACCTTCACACCGGTATCAACGTTGACGATGCTGCCATGAACAACGAACCAAATGCACCTGTGACAATCATCGGACTCGGGCTGATGGGCCAGGCACTCGCCGGCGCGTTCCTGAAGGCCGGGCACCCCACGACCGTGTGGAACCGTACGGCCTCCAAGGCCGACCGGCTGGTGGCCGAAGGGGCACACCTGGCGCCGACCGTCGGCGACGCGCTCACAGCCGGTTCCCTGACGATCATCTGCGTCACGGACTACCAGGCCGTGCGCGAGCTGCTCGGCGCGAGCGATGTCGCGCTCGACGGCACGATGTTGGTCAACCTGACCTCGGGGAACTCGGCCCAGGCCCGGGAAGCCGCGCGATGGGCCGAACAGCGAGGTGCCCGTTACCTGGACGGCGCCGTCATGGCCGTCCCGCCGGTGATCGGGACCGCCGAAGCGGTGATTCTGCACAGCGGGCCGCAGTCGGACTTCGAGGCGCACAGGTCGACGCTCGACGTGCTCGGCACCGCCACCTACCTCGGTGCGGACCACGGACTGGCATCGCTGTACGACGTGGCCGGTCTCGCCATGATGTGGAGCGTCCTGAACGCGTGGCTCCAGGGCACGGCCATGCTCAGGACGGCCGGTGTCGACGCCTCGACGTATGCCCCGTTCGCGCGGCAGATCGCCGCCGGCGTGGCGGAATGGCTGCCCGGGTACGCCGCGCAGATCGACAGCGGATCCTTCCCGGCGGAGGTGTCCGCCCTGGAGACGGACGCGCGGGCGATGGTTCACCTGATCGAGGAGAGCGAGGCGCTGGGGGTCAACGCCGAACTGCCGAGGTTGTTCAAGGCGATGGCAGACCGCGCGATCGCCGCCGGACACGGTGGGGAGCAGTATCCGGTGCTGATCGAGGAGTTCGGCAAAGCCGGCGACCGCTGACCGACCCGGGGCCCGACAGGATTCCGGCAGTCCCCCTCTCGGTCGTTCCTTCGTCATGACGGTTCATCGGAGGCGCGCTTCGAGTTCCCCGATGAGTTCGGTGACGGCCGACTCCGCGCCCTGGGATACGGCGAACATGTTGAGAAAGCCGTGGACCAGGCCGTCGTAGTTGCGGACGAAGACGTCGACTCCGGCGTCCATCAGTGCGCGGGCGTACGCCAGGCCCTCGTCGCGGAGCGGGTCGTAGGCGGCGGTGGCGATGACGGCGGGGGCGACGCCCTTGTGGCTCGCGGCGTGCAGCGGGGAGGCCCGGACGTCGGTGGCGACGGAGGGGTCGCCGCCGACGAGGATCGCCGTGAGGTCACGGAGGTCTTGGAGGGTGAGCAGGTAGCCTTCCCCGTTCTCGGCGTGGGAGGGGTAGGTGCCCGAGGCGCGATCCGTGGCGGGGTAGGCGAGCAGTTGGGCTGCGAGCGATTGCCCGGCGTCTCTGAAGGCGAGGGCGACGGATGCGGCGAGGGCGGCGCCGGCGCTGTCGCCCGCGACGGCCAGCCGGTCGCGTCGGCCACCGTATTCATCGATGTGGCCGGCCGCCCATCGGGCCACGGCAAGGCAGTCCTCGAACGCCGCGGGGAACGTGTTCTCGGGGAGCCGCCGGTAGTGCACGGCGACCACGACGGCCCCGAGGTCGTGGCAGAGGCGGCGGGTGACGTGGTCGTGGGTGTCGAGGTCTCCCACGATCCACCCGCCGCCGTGGAAGAAGACGACGGTCGCTACCGGCCCGCCGCCGACGGGCCGGTAGACCCGCACCGGTACGGGACCGGCAGGACCCGGGACCATGCCGTCCGCCACGGATCCGACGTCGATCGGAGTTCTCGGCGCCACCATGGCGTTCGAGGTGCGTTCCCCCTGTCTGAGTTCCGCGATATCGGCCGAGGCGATGCGCCCCCTCGGGACCGCATGGGCCTCCTTGAGGAGCGCGGCGATGGACGGGTCCACAGGCATGGGCAGCCTTCCGCAGTGATGGCGAGCGACGGTGTGGGTGGTGCCACGTCAAGGAGACATCCCCCGGCGAGGCTGCGGCAGGAGGCGCGCCCTGAGCAGCACTTTCGGGCTGCCCTCCGGGCCCGGGGGCCGGGAGCATCGGGCCGTTCGGACAGCACGGTGGGGCGGCGCGCGGAGTGGGTGGTAGGGATGTCCACCGCTCCGCCTGCTTCGAACTCGGCAGCGCGTATCAGGCTTACCGGCTTACCGGACGCAACCCGCGGGGGCATGGAACCGGGCGACGGGCCCTTCGACAACGCCGCGGGGCCGCGGGGCCGCCGGGCCGCTCATTCTCCGGGCGGGCTGCCCGGCGCCGCCGGCTTGCCGCTGTCCGCGGGAGCGGCGCGGCGCAGGGTGCGGATCGCCGGGGTCGCGAGGAGCGCCACGCAGCCTGCCAGGCAGGCGCCCGCCGACACCAGCAGCAGCCGCCCCGGGGAGGCCAGCGCGATGGCCGGGCCCGCCAGGATCTGGCCGAGCGCGATGCCGGACACCGAGCCGGCCAGCTCGTACGCGGAGACCCGGTTGAGCACCGCGGACGGGGTGTGGGTCTGCACGCTGGTCGCCCACATCACCGACCAGAACGCCAAGGCGCCGCCGCCGAGGACGTGGCCCGCCAGCAGCACCGGCAGGCCGGCGTCCACCGCCACGCAGAGCGGCAGCACGGTGTACAAAGCCATCGCCACCGCGCCGGCGGCCAGTGGGCGGCCCGGGCGCAGCCGCAGGGCGAGGAGGCCGCCGAGCACCGTTCCGAAGCCGAGGAAGGAGACCGCCAGGCCGTAGGCGTCGGGGCCGAGCCGGGCACCGACCAGCGCCGAGCTGAGCGGTACGAGCGGGCCGAAGAGCAGCACGCCGTATCCCATCCAGATCAGGATCACCGCCCACATCCAGGTGCGTGAGCGGAACTCCTGCCAGCCCTGGCGCAGGTCGCGACGGAGTGAACTGCCGGTGCGGACAGCAGCGTCGGCATCGGCGTCGGGGCCGCGGCCGGCCGCGGAGTCCGTCGGCTCGGCCGCCGTGCCGGACCGGATGAGCGCCAGGCACATGGCGCTGAGCAGGAAGGTGCCGGCGTCGATCGCGTACACGGTCCCGGCTCCGGTCAGCGCGATCAGCAGCCCCGCGAGGGCCGGGCCGAGCAGATGGGCGAGCGCGTCGGCGACCTTGAGCGTGGCGTTGGCGCGTTGCGGCTCGCTCGCGACCAGCGGGACCATCCCGTTCGCCCCCGGCAGGAACATCGCGACGGCCGCACCGGCCAGGGCCGCCATGGTCACCAGCAGCCAGAGCGGCGGTGGCCCGGCAAAGAACGCAACGGCCAGCACACCCTGGGTGAGCACCCGGACGAGGTCCGCGCCGATCATCATCCGGCGCGCGCCGAACCGGTCGGCGAGCACCCCGCCGAACAGGACCAGGACCACGAACGTCCCGGTCCAGGTGCCGAGGACGAAGCCGACCCCGGAGATCCCGTACAGCGCGCCGACGGCGAGCGCGGCGGCCACCGGCATCATCGCGTCGCCGACCAGCGAGATCGTGCGGGCGGTGAAGAAGAGCGTGAAGCGCCGGTCCCACAACGGCGGCCGTGTGGCCGGCCGGGCGCTCCGAGCTCGGGGCTTGGGCTGGGTCTGGGTCTTGGCCTGAGTCTTCGAGGTGGTCACAGCACAGATAATGGTTTGGACCAATCACGCGACCCCAGTGTCCTGAATGACATGTTGGGGTACTTTCCTGCCATGACGCTTCGCGCGCTTCCGAACTCCCCGGCGCCGCACCGGGTGGTGGCCCTGCTGCAGCCCCCGCAGTCGCCCTTCGCGCTGGCCTGCGCGTCCGAGGTGTTCGGCGGCCACGGCCCGCAGATCCCCGCCCGCTACGCGTTCGAGGTCTGCACCGAGCACCCCGGCCCGGTGCGCACCCAGGCCGGCTACGACCTTCTGGTCACGGCGGGCCTGGACGCGTTGGAGCGGGCGGACACCGTGCTGGTCCCCGGCTGGCAGCAGCCGGTCGGCACCGAGGTGCCGCCGGCGGTGGTCGAGGCGGTCCGCGGGGCGCGGCGGCGCGGCGCACGGATCGTCAGCATCTGCTCGGGCGCCTTCGTACTGGCCGCCGCCGGGCTGCTGGACGGCCGGCGGGCCGCCACCCACTGGGACCGCGCCGCCGAGCTGGCCGCCCGGTTCCCGCAGGTCCAGGTCGATCCCGCCGTGCTCTACGTGGACCACGGCGACGTCGCCACCAGCGCCGGATCGGCCGCCGGCGTGGACCTCTGCCTGCACCTGGTGAGCTCCGACCAGGGTGCCGCGTACGCGATGCGGGTCGCCCGGCAGATGGTGATGCCGCCGCATCGCGAGGGCTGTCAGCTGCAGTACGCCGAACTGCCCACCTCCGGACCGGTCGCCGACTCGCTGGCCCCGCTGCTGGAGTGGCTGGGCGGGCGGCTGGACCAGCCGGTCAGCGTCGCCGAGATGGCGGTCCGCTCCCAGGTCTCGGCCCGCACGCTGACCCGGCGCTTCACCGAGCAGTTGGGCATCAGCCCCGGACGCTGGCTGCTGGACCGGCGGATCGCCGCCACCCGGGCACTGCTGGAGGAGACCGACCTGCCCGTGGAGACCATCGCGCGCCGGGTCGGGCTCTCCTCGGCCGTCAACCTGCGCCGGCGCTTCCACGAGGCCCTGCGCACCACGCCCGCCGCCTACCGGCGCGCCTTCCGCGCGGACAAGGCCGGATAGGGCGGCCGGGCCACCGCTCACTCAGAACGGAGAGACCGCCAGGACCGGCGGGGCCGGGGAGGACCAGCGGTGGCCGCAGGGGTCGAAGAGCAGGACCACCGGCTGCCCCGGGCGCTGGCGCCAGGAGATCCGGTCCGGCGCCTCGTCGCACACCGGACAGCAGGGCAGCGGGCCGGGCTCCGGCCGACGTTCGGGGGCGGCCGCAAGGGGCGCGGAGTGCGGATCGCTCATGGGGGCTCCCTGCTGGTGCGGTTGGACTGATCGCACTGTGCCATGGACGGGCCCCTCACCGCACGGGCGAATCCTCCAGTGTTTTCGCTGGTCAGGGGTGTGGTCGGCAGGGGGATTCCGGTCCTCTTACGGGCACTTGGTGATCAACCGCTCCCGCCTGCGGCGGAGACCAGACCCGATTCGTACGCGGCGATCACGGCCTGCGCGCGGTCGCGGACCCCCAGCTTGCCGAAGATGCCCGTGATGTGGTTCTTGACCGTGGAGACGCTGATGTCCAACTCCCGGGCGATCTCGGCGTTGTCCAGGCCCGTGGCCAGCAGCTGCCAGATCTCCCGCTCGCGCGGGGTGAGGTCGGCCGGGATTCCGGCGGCCGACGGTCGGGGGCGCGCGGGGGTGCGTACGTAGGCCGAAATGAGCCGGGTGAGCAGCCGCGGCGCGACGGCGGCCTCTCCTGCGTGGACGATGCGGACCGCGGCGCCGAGTTCCTCCGGGGAGACGTCCTTGGGCAGGAAGCCGTACGCGCCGGCGCGCAGGGCGGCGACCACGTACTCGTCCATGTCGAAGGTGCTGAGGACCAGGACCCTGGCCCCCGGGACGGTCCGCGCCAACTCCTCGGTGGCCTTGACCCCGTCGAGGACCGGCATGCGGATGTCCATGACGACCACGTCGGGCTTCAGCTCCGCGGCGAGGGCGACCGCCCGGGCACCGTCCTCGGCCTCGCCGACGACCTCGAACTCCGGGTCGGGGGCGAGGATCAACGCGAGGCCTCGGCGGACCAGAGGCTGGTCGTCCGCGATGAGTACACGGATCATCGGCTCTCTTCCAGTTGGGGCGGATGGGGTGGTTGGTGTGGCTCCAACCCGTCGGGCGGGGTCGGGAGGCGGGCGGCGACCCTGAATCCGCCGGCGTCGAGGGCGACGGCTTCCAGGGTTCCGCCCTGCAGGGCGACGCGCTCGCGCATGCCGATCAGCCCGTACCCGGACCGGTGTCCGGGCCGCGTGGCTGCCGGTGCCTGGGCTCCCCCTCCGTCGTCGCGCACCTCCACCGCGACCTCGTCGGGCCCGTACGTGAGTCGTACGCGGGCACGCGCCCGGCCTGCGTGTTTGCGGGTGTTGGTGAGCGCCTCCTGGACGATGCGGAAGACGGTCAGGCCGACGGTCGGCGGCAGCGGGCGGACCGGCCCGTCCACGGTGAACTCGGTCCGCGTCCCCGCCAGGCGGGCCTCGGCGACGATCCGGTCGAGGTCCCCGGCTCCGGGCTGCGGAGCCGGCGGGGTGTCCTCCGGCTCCTCGCCTGCCCGTAGCACGTCGAGGAGTTGCCGCATCTCGCGCAGGGCGAGCCGCCCCGAGCCCTCCAGGGTGACGAGGGCCTCGCGCGCCGCCTCCGGGTCGTACGCCAGATTGGCACGCGCCCCTCCGGCCATCAGCTGCATGGTGGTGATGTGGTGGGCGACGATGTCGTGCAGTTCACGGGCGATCCGGCGGCGTTCCTCGGCCAGCGCCCGGTCCGCGAGCAGCCTGCGGTGGGCCTCGGCCTCCTGCTGCCTGCGGTTGACCACCTCGGCCGCGCCGACGACGAGCACGGTGACGAAGGCGTTCGCGAGCAGGCCCTGCCAGCCGAACGGCACGGGCCAGCCGCTCTGGCCCGCGGAGATGAGCGGCACCGCCGCGAGGGCCGACGCCACCGCCACGGTGGGGCGGCAGGATCTGGCGACCGAGTAGAGGGCGACGACGAGGGTGAGGGGGAAGTGCGGGGCCAGCGGGGTGGCGAGGTTCAGCACCACTCCGAGTGCCAGTACCGCGGCGAGGGCCGCCACCGGGTGGGTTCGGCGGACCAGCAGGGGCAGCGCGGAGAGCACCGGGACGATGGCCATCGTGAGGGATCCGCCGTCGGTCCGGGCGCCGAGGGAGAAGCCGATGAGGTCGGTGGCGGCGGCACCGACCGCCACGAGGGCGTCGTTGCGCGTCCAGGCCGAACGCTCGACGGGTGCCTCGGCGCCGAGGTCCGCGCCTGCGTCCGTGGATTGGTCGGTGGCCTGGCCGGTGGCCTGGTCCGCGCCCCGGGCCGTGGCCCGGTCCGCGCCTGCGTCGAGGGCCCGATCAGTTACCCGGTCCGCGCCCTGACCCGTTCCCCGGTCCGCGCCACCGGTTGTGCCCCGGGCCCCACCTCGACCCGTTCCCCGGTCCGTGCCTGCCGCCGCGCCGCGGCTCGCACCGCCGTACGCGCGGGTATTCGTATCCCCCGGCCCCTCGCCGCCCACCGCCGCCATCGTCCGCCGGTCCTCCCCGTCGGCCGTTCCTCCCGGCGGGTGCCGGGTTCGCGCGGCCGCGCTCTCCGGTGATCCATTCTGGCACCGGCCCCGCACCGTGCCACCGGTCGCCGGGCGGGTTCCGGACCAGGACCCGAGTACTGGTCGCGGCCTCCGCCCGGACCAGGGTCCCGGCGGACGGTTCCTCCCCCGACCTGACGCTTCTCCCGCCCGGCCCTGATGGTCTGGAGTCCGGTCGGGAACCCCCGGCCGGCACCGTACAGACCGGAGGAGACCAGTGATCCGCGCCCTGACCGGATTCTCGACGAGGAATCCGTGGAAGGTCATCGCCCTCTGGGCAGTCCTGGGAATCGCGCTGACCATGCTCGGCCAGGCGTTCGTCTTCCGCGCCACCCAGACCGGCAACGGCGGGTTCCTGCCCGCGCAGTACGATTCGGCCGCCGCTCTGAAGATCGCCGAGGAGCACTTCGGAGCCGACCCGGACGCCAATCCCCTGACCGTGCTGGTGGCCCGGTCGGACGGGTCCCCGCTCGCAGCCGCGGACGAAGCCCGCATCGACGCGGAGGCCGCGCGGCTGGCCGGGACCCGGGTCGTCATGCCCCGCAACGAGGACGCGCCGCCCTTCGTGCAGGACCATTCGCAAGTCCCGCGCATCAGCCCGGCCATGACGGCGCCCGACCGCTCCTTCCGGCTGCTGACCGCCGAACTGACCGGCAATCCGGCCGACCCCGGCGTGCAGGACACCTATCGGGCGTTCCGGGATTCCGTGCGGGAGGGGTTCGCACGGGAAGGGCTGCGTACGGGCTTCACCGGCGGGCTCGCCGACAGCGTGGACACGGTGGACGCCGAGGAGACCAGGACGATGGTGGTCGGCATCCTCATGCTCGGGGCCATCGTCCTGCTGCACGTGCTGGTCTTCCGCAGTGTCCTGGCGGCACTGCTGCCGCTGCTGGCGGTCTCCGTCATCGGCGGGGCCGCGGCCGGTGTCGTGGTGTGCGCCGCGCTGCTGACCGGGACCGGACTGGCCGATTCCACACCGGGGTTGATCAATGTGGTGCTGGTGGGCATCGGCATCGACTACTTCCTCTTCCTGCTGTTCCGCTTCCGTGAGCACCTGCGCCGGCACCCGGAACAGTCCGGGCGCGAGGCTGCCGCCGCCGTCGCCGGCCGGGTGGGTACGGCGATCACCTCGGCGGCGCTGACCATCGTCGCCGCGTTCGCCACGCTCGGGGTGGCCTCCTTCGGCCAGTTCCGGGTGCTCGGGCCGGCCATCGCCCTGTCCGTACTGGTGATGCTGCTGGGCAGCCTGACCTTCATGCCCGCCCTGCTGGCGGTCTCCGGGCGCAAGATGTTCTGGCCCTCGCGGGCCCTGAAGCGCGAACCCCCGGCGGGCTCCGCCGCACGGATGGGCGCGCTGGTGGCACAGCGGCCGCTCGCGTTGGCCCTCGCATCGGTGGTGCTGCTCGGCGGGCTGGCCGCGGGGATGCTGGGGATGCGGATGGACTACGGGCAGGGCGGTGCGGGTGGGGAGCGTACCGCCGCGACGGCAACCGCGGCCGAGATCGCGGGCGCGCTGCCGGCCGGGGTGTCGGACCCGACCAGCGTGTTCGTCACGGCGAACGACGGTGCCGCGCTCAGCGCCGGGCGGCTGGACGGGCTGTCCCGGGCGCTCGCCGAGGTCGGCGGTGTGGGCCGGGTCGCGGACACGGTGCTGAGCGAGGACGGGCGGGCGGCGCGGATCGACCTGTTCCTGACGGCCGAACCGCTGGGCCAGGAGGCGCGCGACCTGGCCTCCGGACCGGTCCGGCAGGCGGTCGCCGCGAACACGCCCGCCGGTGCGGAGGCACACGTGGGCGGCACCCCGGCGCTCTTCGCCGACATCTCGGCAGCCGTGGACAAGGACCTGAAGGTGGTCTTCCCCGTGGCGGCGGCGCTGATCGCGCTGATCCTGTTCGCGCTGCTGCGCAGTCTGCTCGCGCCGGTGATCCTTCTGGCCGCGGTCGGGCTGGGCTTCGCCGCCACGCTCGGCGCCTCGACGCTGGTGTTCCAGCACGCGCTGGGCCGGCCCGGGGTGGACTTCACGCTGCCGCTCGTGCTGTTCCTGTTCGTGGTCGCGCTGGGCACGGACTACAACATCCTGATGGGCGACCGGATCCGGGAGGAGATGGAGCGGCCGGGTGCGGCCCGCGCGGCGGTGGGCCGCGCGGTCCGGCACACCGCGCCGGCCATCGCCACGGCAGGCCTCGTATTGGCCGCGTCCTTCGGGAGTCTGGCCGTCAATCCTGCCCCGTCCACCCAGCAGATCGGCTTCGCGACGGCGCTCGGGATCCTGCTGTCCGCCTTCGTCCTGTCGATCGTGCTGGTGCCGGCGCTGGCCGCGCTGTTGGGGCGGTCCACGTGGTGGCCGGTGCGGCCGCGCCCTTCCGGGGAGGCCGCCGGTCAGGAGCACGCCCCGGACCGGGTCCTGGTCGGTTGAGCCACGGGATCGTGTTCGGGTGGGCAACCGCACGGTGTCTGCCGCGCCACCGCGCGCAGGCATGAAGGGCGCCGGCGTGCAGGACCGTACGAGGTCCCGCACGCCGGCGCCTTCGGTGTCAGGCGAGCTCGTCGACCTCGGGGTGCTCCTTCAGCCAGGCGCGGACCGCCTGCTGCTCCTGGCCCTTCCCGGTCTCCTGGATCTTCGCCTCCAGGCTGGTCAGCTGCTCCTCGGTGAGCTTGAACGAGCTCAGCCAGCGGGCCACTTCGGGCTCGTCGGCGGCGAAGCCCTTGCGGGCCAGGCTGTGGATCCCGTCGCCCTTGCCCCATACCCCCTTCGGGTCCTCGAGCTTGGTCAGTTCGTACGTCGAGTACGCCCAGTGCGGCGACCACAGCACGACCGCGACGGGCTCCTTCTTCTCGTAGGCCCGCTTGAGCTCGGCGAGCATGCCGGGGGTGGAGCCGTCGACGACCTGGTACTCCGTGTCCAGGCCGTACTCCTTCAGGACCTTCTCCTTGAGCGCGCCCATGACCCCGGCGCTGGGCTCGATGCCGATGATCCGGCCCTTGAACTGCTCGGACCTGCCCTTCAGATCGGCCAGCGAGCGCACGTCCTTGACGTACGAGGGCACGGTCAGCTCCAGCGAGGTGGGGCCGTACCAGGAGCCGAGGTCGTCCAGCTGGTTCCCGTACTTCTCCCAGTACTCCGCCTGGGTGACGGGCAGCCAGGCATCGGTCTGGAAGTCGAGCCGGCCGCCCGCGAGTCCGGTGAACAGGGCGCCCAGTTCCAGCTGCTTCGCGTCGACCTTGAAGCCGCGGCGCTCCAGGAGCTCCTTCCACAGGAAGGTGGAGGCGATGCCCTCGTCCCACGGGACGTAGCCGACGGACAGGGTGCGGCCCTTGCCGATGTTCGCGGCGCCGGCCGGCCGGTCCCCCTGGGCAGAGGCCCCGCCGAAGGTGTTCAGACCGCCCGCGACGAGGGCCAGGATGACGGCCCCGGTGACGGCGAGTGCCGGCTGGGGGCGGTGGTTCCACACCCTGGCCGCGCCCGTGGCGGCGGACCGCGCCTTGGCGAGGGCGCGCCGGCCCAGCGGGGAGACCTGACGGCCGAGCGCCCCGGTCATCCGGTCGAGGTACATGGCGAGGATGACGATGGCGATGCCGGCCTCGAAGCCGAGGCCGATGTCGACGCTGCCGATGGCCCGGTAGACGGCGCCGCCGAGCCCGCCACCGCCGACCATGCCGGCGATGACGACCATGGACAGGCCGAGCATGATGACCTGGTTCACGCCCGCCATGATGGTGGGCAGGGCCAGCGGCAGCTGAACGCGGACGAGGGTGTTGCGCGGGGTGGTACCGAAGGCGTTGGCGGCCTCGACCAGTTCCTCGTCGACCTGGCGGATGCCGAGCTCGGTCATCCGTACGCCCGGAGGCAGCGAGAAGATGATCGTCGCGACGATGCCGGGCACCACGCCCACCCCGAAGAAGATGATGCCGGGGATGAGGTAGACCATGGCCGGCATGGTCTGCATGAAGTCGAGGGCCGGCCGCAGGACGGCACTGACCCGGTCGGACCGCGACGCCCAGATGCCGAGCGGGATCGCGAAGACCAGTGTGACGAGGGTGGCGACCAGGACCAGGGACAGCGTGGCCATGGCGTCGTCCCACAGGCCGACGGAGTCGACGAGCGCGAAGCCGGCGAAGGCGAGCAGGCCCGCGAGCAGGCCTCGCAGCCACCAGGCGGCGACGGCGAGGATGCCCGCGAACAGCAGCGGGGCGGGCGCGGAGAGGACGGCGACGATGCCGTCGTAGAGGCCGGTGACGAGCGCGCTGATGGCGTCGAACAGCCAGGACAGGTGGCGCTGGAGGAAGTCGACTCCGCTGTCGACCCAGGCTCCGAGGTGCAGGCGGGGCATCAGGCTGCCACCTCCGTGCAGGCCATGGGCGGCCGTTGTTCGTCGCCGATGAAGGCGATGAGCCGGTCCTGCGGCACGGAGCCGATGACGGCACCGTCCGCGTCGGTGACGGCGACCGGGTGCGGGACGCGGGCGCTGACCCCGCACAGGTCGGCGACCGAGGTGTCGGCCTGGACGGTGGGGCAGTCGCAGGCGTCCGCGTCGACGGGAGGCACGTCCATGACGGCATCGGCCGTGAGCACTCGCGAACGGTCCACGTCCTGGATGAAGGAGGCGACGTAGTCGTCGGCGGGGCGGGTGAGGATGTCCTCGGCCGTGCCCTGCTGGACGATGCGGCCGTCGCGCATGACGGCGATGCCGTCGCCGATGCGCATGGCCTCGTTGAGGTCGTGGGTGATGAAGACGATGGTCTTCTTGAAACGTTGCTGGAGCTCCAGCAGCTGGTCCTGCATGTCGCGGCGGATCAGCGGGTCCAGGGCGCTGAAGGACTCGTCCATCAGCAGCAGGTCGGCGTCGGTGGCCAGGGCCCGGGCGAGGCCGACGCGCTGCTGCATGCCGCCGGAGAGCTCGTCGGGCCAGGACTTCTCCCAGCCTTCCAGTCCGCACAGCGCCAGGGCTTCGGCCGCGCGCCGGTCGCGCTCGGCGCGGGGCACGCCCTGCACCTCTAGGCCGTAGCCCGCGTTCTCCAGGACGTTGCGGTGCGGGAAGAGCGCGAAGTGCTGGAAGACCATGGATATCTTCGTGGAGCGTACGCGGCGCAGCTCGCCCGCGCTGAGCGCGGTGAGGTCCTGGCCGCCGAACAGGATGCGTCCCGCGGTGGGCTCCAGCAGTCCGTTCAGCATGCGCAGCAGCGTGGACTTGCCGGATCCCGACAGACCCATCACGACGAAGATCTGGCCGGGTTCGACGCTGAACGAGGCGTCGATCACCGCGGCCGTGGTCCCTTCGGCGCGCAACTCTTCGCGGCTGGTGCCGCCTTCGAGTGCGCGGACCGCGTCGTCGGGTCGTCGTCCGAACACCTTGTAGACGTGCTCGGCTTGGAGCGTGGACACATAAACCTCACGGGTCGTACGGGTACGGCGCGCGCCGGGCTGACCGGCGGGCCGTAGAGCGGGACGGGATCTGCCCGTGTGCGCCTCACCTCCGGCTCGAACGGCCGGAGTGCATGGTTCCGCTCCACCGTCGACCATGCCCTGCATGCATTCGCCTAAGCAAACCCAGGCGTGATCCTCGTCACTTGCGGGGGCGCGGGACCCTGCTGCGGGAGTGCACGCCACGGGCAGGGTCGCCGAGGGCGGGCGCGCGCTTCCCCGAACCCGAGTTGGATCGGACGCGCAGTGGGCCTGACCTGCCGCCGGGCCCGGCGCACCGCCGCCCAGGGCGTGTCGGAGGCCACAGTGCGCGTCCGGTGATTCGACCCGGGCTCCGGGCGTCCGCGGGTGTGAGCTACGTAACGCGGAAGCCGGTGGCCGCGTAGTGGAGCCGGTCGCGATGGAGGACCAGGCGGTCCCAGGTGGGGAAGGCCAGGTCGGTGACGGCCAGCAGTCGGCCGGAGCCGTCGTGCAGGGTGCGGCGCACGGTCAGGCCGCTGGTCGCGCCGCCGACCGGGGGGTGGGTGGTACGGGTCATGGTGAGGGTCTCGGCGACCCGGCCGTCCACGGACGCCCGGTCGAGCCAGCTCTGCAGCGCCCTCAGCTCCTCCTCCCGTACGGACCCCATCCGGTCGCGGCAGCGGGCCAGTTCGGGGCTCCGGGCGACGGCGCCGGGGCTGAAGTAGGTGACGGCGTCCCGCAGGGCCTCCCCGGCCGGACCGCGCTCGCGGCGGTGGTGCACCAGGGTCTGGTCCCCGCCGCGCATGCCGAGCAGCCCGGCGAGCGAGGGCGGCACGGTGACCAGGGTGAGCCGGCTCTGGGCGGCCGGGGCGCGGACGGGGGCGGGCGCGGCGTGCGCGGTCGGTGCGGGTGCGGATGCGGTCGCGGCGGGTGCGGTCGCGGCCAGTGCGGTCGCGGCGGCGGGGCGGCTGCCCCGGCGGCCGGTGACGACGAGGCCGTCCTCGCGCAGGTGCTGGAGGGCGGCCCTGATGGTCTGCCGGTTGACCTGGTAGCGGGCGGCCAGGGTGCGCTCGGAGGGCAGTCGGGCGCCGGGGGTGTGCGCGGTGCGGTCGAGCTCGCGCCGCAGGGCTGCGGCGATCCGCTGGTACTTGGGCATGGCGGCCGGGCCGCCGCCCCGCGAAGGGGAGGGCATGGCTTCTCCTCTGACGGGTGGTCAAGGACTGCGCGGTCTGCCCGACCAACGTAGCATTGGTCTATACCTATACGTGAGGGGGTGACCGCCCCCGCCGCCCACCTTGGCCGATTCCTTACCCCGGGGCCCCTGGCCCTACCCGCGCAGCGGGTTCGGCAGGGGGATGTAGCGGGCGTCCGCGCCGTCCGCCTGGGTCCAGCGCAGGAGGAGGTTCGTCTTGCCTGGGAGGGACGGGGCCGTGAGGAGGTCCGTGATCTCCGGGAGGTCGTGCCCGGTGGCGTAGTTCAGGAACTCCTCGCGGGCCGCGGGCCACAGGAGGGCGGCCGTCTGCGGGTGGCGGTCGGCGAGTTCGCCCGCGATCTCCGTCAGGTGGTTGACCACCAGGCAGTAGACCAGGCGCTGCCAGGCGGCCTCGCGCGGGAGGTCCGGCAGCAGTTTGACCCCCTCCGCATCGCGGAAGAGGGCCTGTACGGGCGTCCCCGCGCCGTCCACCGCGACCAGGGTGTTCTGGAGGTGGGCCTCCAGTACGAGCCCGTGCCGGTCGAACAGCTCCAGTACGGGGGGCACGACCTGGCGCAGGTACGCCCGCCACCAGGCGGCCGGGTCGGCGGCGTCGGCCAGCGGGCTGCCCGGGTAGCCCTCGGCGAGGGCCGCGGCGAGCAGCGGGGTGGAGCCGGGGGCGGTGTGCGTGCGCAGACCGTCGCGGACCAGGACGGCGAGTTCCTCGAAGGCGAACCCGGCGGTGCGGTAGCCGCGGTCGGCGAGCCAGGCCGCCCCCGAGCCGGAGCGGCGCAGGGCGGCGAAGCCCGACTTGACCGCCGCGTCGGTGCGGCGGAGTTTCAGCAGGTCGTGGCGCCACAGGCGGCGCACGTCGTTGGTGATCCGGACGTCGAGGCTGAACTTCACGAACAGGTCGGCGGCCGGATCGGGTACGTACAAGGTCCGGATCGAGGCGGTGGGCCAGGCCGGAAGCCGGGTCTCCCCGAGGCGCAGGAGTCGTCCGTCGCCGAGAGCTTCCCGCACGGCGGGCCGGGCGGCCGCCAGGTCGAGCTGCCAGGGATGGGCGGGCAGGAGACGGTATCCGGCGGGCGCCCGGGGCCCGTTGAGGGAGTCGGCGAGGGAGTCGATGGCATCGGCGGCGGCCGGGCCGCCCTCCTCGACGCACTGGTCCTCGCGCAGCCCGAGGAAGACCAGCGGGAAGCGTGCGTGCGCCTCCGGCGCGTAGGGCAGCCAGCTCGCGGCCGGGGCCCCGCCCCTGGCCTTGGGGGCGGGGTGGTGCGGGTGGCCCATGACGAGGGACTGTTCGGAGAGCAGGTACGGGTCCGCCGGGGGCTCCGCGGCGCGGCGGGCGGCCAGCAGCGCGGCGAGGGCGTCGCGGCTGTCGACGATCTCGACGGGGAGTTCGTCGTTGGGAACTCCGGTGAAGCGGCCCAGCTCGTCGGAGATGAGCTTGACCAGCTCGGTGTGGTTCAGCGGATGCCACCCGTCCGCCGTGCGCAGTTCGGGGCTCCCGGTCCGGCGCCCGCCGTGCACGCGGAGCAGCCGGCCGCTGCCGCGCAGTCGGTGGACATCGCCGCCGAGAGGTTCCGCGGCCTCCCTGAGCAGGCAGTTCAGGAGCGGGGTGGCGGCGTATGCGTCGGCGGCGGCGTTGAGGTCCACTGGTTCCATTCGGTCCATCCGGTGCGCCGGGGTTCGCGGGACGCGACCACCCGGCCGTGATCTTCAGTATCCGCGATGATGACGTGATCATCCCGTGAAGCGACTATCCGCGGAGCCGCAGCATGTACTTTCCCGCCTCGCCGGCCGAAGAGGCCGTCGCCGCCGAGCTGGACGGCGTCCGCCCCGACCTCGCCGCCGCGTACGCCGGCTCGCTGCACGGCGCCCGGGCGGCCGTGCTGACCCGGCTGTGGCGGGCGTTGGCCTTCGAGCCGCTGCCGTGGGTGGTGGACCGGGAGCGGGGGCCGGGCGGGCTGGTGCTGCTGCTGGACGGCGGCGGGCGGCTGGAGGGCCCGGCGCCGGATCCGTACGCGACCGGGCCGTACGTGGCCGAGCTGCTGCTCGACGGCCGGGCGTACGGGCAGGCAGCGCGCCTGGTGGCGGCGCTCGGGGTGCCGCACGGGGACGGGTTCGCCGCCGAGCTGGACGGCAGTACGGCCAACCTCGCGCTCTCCCGGGCCGGTCAGCCGCCCGCCGCGCAGGACACAGCAGGACAGGACGCGGCCGGGCAGGATTCCGCCGCGCGAAGCACCTGGGAGTGGGAGCAGCGGATCGTGGACGGGCATCCGTACCACCCGAACTGCCGCTCCCGGCCCGGCTTCTCGGTGGCCGAGCAGCTGGCGTACGCGCCCGAGCACCGGCCGGTGGTGGAGCTCGGGCTGGTCGCCCTACGGGCCGAGGAGTGCCTGGTCACCGGGGGCTGGCCGGAGGAACTGCGGGACGGGGGGCGGGTCCTGGTCCCGGTGCACCCGTGGCAGGCGGCGCACACCCTCAAGCACGAGCCGGTGCGGGCGGGTTTCGCGGCGCATCCGCTGATGGCCCTGCGGACACTGGCACCCGCCGCCGGCGGAGCGCACGTGAAGACGGCGCTGAGCACCCGTCTGACCTCCTCCGTCCGCGACATCTCCGTCTACTCCATCGAGACGGCGGCGGCCGTCTCCGCCTTCGCCGAGACCCTCGCGGAGCGGCTCGACGGGCGGCTGCACATCACGCGCACCCTCGGCGCGGCGACCGCGTACAGCCCCGACCTCGCGGCGGTGCTGCGGGAGCCGCCCGAGGTGTACGCGGACACCGCGGCCGGTGAACGGGTGCTCCCGGTGGCCTCGCTCGCCGGGCTCCCCGAGGCGCGCTCGGCGGCCTGGCGCGCCGCCTTCGCCCGCCTCGCGCTCTCGGTGTGCCTTCGCGTGCTGGACCTGGGGGTGGCGCTGGAGGCGCACGGCCAGAACCTCCTCGTCGTCCTCTCCGCCTCGGGGAGCCCGCTCCGGCTGGTCTACCGGGACCTCGCCGACATCCGCATCAGCCCGGCACGGCTGGCCCGACACGGGCTTCCGGTGCCTCCGCTGTCCGGCCGGCTGATCACCGACGACGTGACCGTGCTGCGGCGCAAGCTGTTCGGGTCCCTGGTGGCGGGGGCGCTCGGGGCCACGGCGGGCTCGGCCGGCGCCCTGCGCGAGGACCTCGCCGCGGCATCCCCGGCCCTGCCGGCCACGGCCGACACCGAGGCCCTGCTGACCGGGCCGCTGCCGACCAAGGCGCTCACCCTGATGCGGCTGAGCCCCGGTGTACCCGGTGATCAGTGGGCGGACCTGCCCCAGCCGTCGGCCGTTCATTGACCGGGGGGTGAAGCGGAGCGCCGGGCGGGCTACTGTCCAGGGGCATGACAGCCACCTCGGGTCTGAGCTCCGTACGGGCGTCCTACGACACCGTCGCCGTCGACTACGCACGGCTCCTCGGCCCGGAGTTGTCCGGCAGACCCCTGGACCGGGCCATGCTGGCCGCGTTCGCCGAGTACGTGCGCGGCGACCGGCGCGGGGTCGACCGATCCGAGGGCCACCCGCGCGGCGGAGGCCGCGCCGTCGCGGACGTGGGCTGCGGGCCGGGGCGGGTCACCGCGCACCTGGACGGGCTCGGCGTACCGACGTTCGGCATCGACCTGTCCCCGGCGATGGTGGCCGTGGCCCGGCGGACCTATCCGGGACTGCGCTTCGAGGTCGGTGCGATGGCGGCGCTTGACATCGCGGACGGGGTGCTCGGCGGGGTGCTCGCCTGGTACTCCACGGTGCACACCCCGCCGGCGGAACTGCCCGCCGTGTTCGCCGAGTTCGCCCGGGTACTGGCGCCCGGCGGCCACGCGCTGATCGCCTTCAAGGCCGGCGACGACCGGAAGGTCCGGCTGGAGCACGCGTACGGCCACCCGGTCGACCTCGACGTGTACTGGACGCCGCCCGACCTGATCGCCGGGCTGCTGGCCGGCGCCGGGCTCGCCGAGGTGGGCCGCCTGGTGCGGGAGCCCGGCGAGAACGAGAACTGCCCGCAGGGCTTCCTGCTCGCCCGCAAGGGCTGAGCGCCGCCCCCGATCCGCCCCGGCTACCAGCGCAGCGGGAGCCGGCTCACACCCCGCATGAGGGTGCCCGGGAGCCAGTCTCGGGGGCCGGCCTCCGGGTCCTCGGCGAGGTCCGGGAAGCGTTCGAGGAGGGCCCGGATGGCGATGCGGCCCTCCATGCGGGCCAGCGGGGCGCCGAGGCAGAAGTGGATCCCGTGGCCGAAGGCCAGGTGGCCCTGGCCGGTGCGGCGGATGTCGAAGACGTCCGGGGAGGGTTCTTTGAAGCGTTCCGGGTCGCGGTCTGCCCCCGCGAGGGCGATGAGGACCGAGGAGCCGGCCTCGATGGAGGTGTTGCCGATCTCCAGGTCGGCCAGGGCGAAACGGTACGTGGCGTGCTGCACGGGGCCGTCGTAGCGGAGCGTCTCCTCCACCGCGCCGTCGATCAGCCCGTCCGGGTCGGCGCGCAGGGCCGCCAGCTGGTCGGGGTGCGCGAGCAGGGCCCGTACGCCGTTTCCGATCAGGTTCACCGTGGTCTCGTGGCCGGCCACCAGCAGCAGGAAGGCCATCCCGATCAGCTCGTCCGGGGAGAGCTGGTCGCCGTCCTCGTCGCGCGTCCGGATCAGGGCGCTGAGCAGGTCCTCGCCAGGGTCCGCGGCCTTGGCCTCGACGAGTTCGAAGAGGTACGCGGTCATCTGCTCCAGGACCCGGGCGTCCGCGCCCGCGGAGTTCTGCGGGGCCACGATCTCGCCGGACCAGTAGCGGAAGCGCTCCTGGTCGAGGTCGGGGACGCCGAGCAGCTCGCAGATGACGGTCATCGGCAGGGGCGCGGCGAAGGAGCGGATCAGATCGGCCCGGCGGTCGGGGAGGGCGGCCATGGCGTCCAGCAGCTCGTCCGTCACCTGCTGGACGCGGGGGCGCAGGGCCTCCACGCGGCGCGAGGTGAACTCGCGGGCGACCAGCCGGCGCAGCCGGGTGTGATGGGGCGGGTCGGACTCCAGCATGTTGCGGTTGGCGGCGTAGGCCTGCGTCGTGTCGAACAGCTCGGAGCCGAGCCAGTTCTTGGAAAGGACCGGGTGGGTCAGGGCCTGCCGGGCCTCCTCGTGGCCGACGACCAGCCACGTGCGCTCTCCACCGAGCTCTATCCGGTGGACGGGGCCCGCCTGGCGCAGCGCGGCGTAGAAGGGATAGGGGTCGGCGTTGAACTCCTCGGCGTGCGCGCCGAGATCCACGAGAGACATGCGGGCAGCGTACGACCGCCGCCCGCCGGGCCGAACCGGTTATCCCACGAGCTGAAGCGTTTCGGCGGCGGCCCCCCGCCGTGGGCCGTTCGGGCGGCGCCCCGGTGTGTGGGGGCCCGCCTGCACCGGGATCGGGCCCGGCGGTGGCAGGAAGGGAGGATGAGCCTTCCTCGCCGCCGGGTCCTGGGCAGTGCCGCCGCGGCCGTCCTGACCGCCGTCGGGGCAGCGGGCCGCGGGCCCGACTACGGCGCGCTCTCCCGCGGGCTCGACGGCCGGCTCGTGCTCCCCGGCGACCGGGACTTCCCCGAGGCGCGGCAGCTGTTCCAGCCGCGCTACGACTCCCTCGCCCCGGCCGCGGTGGCCTATCCGGCGCACGCCGCGGACGTGGTGGCCTGCCTGGACTTCGCCCGCCGCTCGGCCGTCCCGGTGGTGCCGCGCGGCGGCGGGCACGGCTACGCGGGCTGGTCCACGCGCGCCGGCGGACTGGTCGTCGACCTCGGGGCCCTGGCGCAGGTGGCCGTGGCGGGGGCAGGCGGGGTGGGGGCCGGCAGGTCGGGGGGCACCGAGGCGGGGGACGGCGTACGGGTCGGCGCCGGTGCCCGCCTCGGGGACGTGAACGCCGCTCTCGCCGGGCGCGGACTGGGCATCCCGACCGGGCTGTGCCCCTCCGTCGGCATCGCCGGCCTCACCCTCGGCGGCGGCCTGGGACTGGCCTCACGGGCGTACGGGGCCACCTGCGACCGGCTCACCGGGGCCACGGTGGTCACCCCCGACGGGGCCGTCCGCGAGGTCGGCCCGGACCGGGACCCCGAGCTGTACTGGGCGCTGCGCGGCGGCGGGGGCGGCAACTTCGGGGTGGTCACCGAGTTCCGCTTCCGTACGCATCCGGTGGCCGACGCGGCCTTCGCCGAACTGCACTGGCCGGGCGACGACTCCGCGGCGGTGCTGCGGGGCTGGCAGCGGTGGCTGGCCGGGCTGCCGGACCCGTTCTGGAGCCAGGTGGAGTTCACCGTCGGCGCCGGCCTCTCCGCCGTGCCCGCGCTGCGCGTGGTCTGCCTCGACGGGCGCCGCGAGCTGGAACGGGAGTTGACCCGGCTGACGGATCTGGTCAGCAGGCCGGTCCGGGACAGCCGGCTCGTCGTACGGGGGTACGGGGACACCGTGCGGGCCATGTCGGGCTGCCTGGAGCGGAGCCCCGCGGAGTGCCGGCTGCCGGGGGTGCTGCCCGGCCGGGACCCGCGGGGGCGGCTCGGCCGGGAGTCGTACGCCGCCCGCTCCGACTTCTGGGCGGCCGGCGGGCTGCCGGACGCGGCGATCGGTGCGGTCCTGGACGCCGTGCGGCGCCACCCGTCGGCAGTGCCCCGGGGCGGGCTCGGGGTGGTGCAGTTCGACGGGGTCTGCGGCGGCGCGCTGAACCGGGTGCCGGCCACCACCACCGCCTTCGCGCACCGCTCCGCCGCCTTCCTCGCCCAGTACCTCGTCTACTGGCCCGAGTCCGCGCCGGCCGCCGAGGTGGCCCGGCACCAGAGCTGGCTCGACGGGCTCTGGCAGGACCTCCGTCCCTGGGCGAGCGGGAGCGCGTACCAGAACTACAGCGACCCGAAGCTCACCGGCTGGCGCGAGGCGTACTACGGGCCGAACCTCGCCCGGCTGGAGACGGCCCGGCGCCGATACGACCCCGACCGGTTGTTCCGTTTCCCCCACGCCCTCTAGGAGCTGCGCATGCTACGCACGTTGACGATGGCCGCGGCGGCGGCCGCACTGCTGGTGGGCGGGGGGCCGCTGCCGGTGGCCGAGGCGGAGAACGCCGTCGGGCGCTGGTCCGTCCGGGAGGCGGAGTCCTTCTGGACGGCCGAACGGATGGCGTCGGCCGTACCACTGCCCGCCGATCCGGTGCCGGTCGGAAGCCCGGCGCCATTCGGCATTCAGGTGGCGGCCGGGATCCCGCCGGCGGCGGGCTACCCGGCCCCGGCGTCCGGCCCGGCTGCGCCGATCGCATCACCGCCGCCGATCCCGACCCCGGCCGCGACCCCGACGCTGACCCCAACCCCGGCCCCGGCACCCGGAGCGGCACCCCAGCCGACGCCGACACCCACGCTCCCCACGCCCGGCCCCCTCCCGGACCCCGCCCTCCCCCGCCTGCCGGCCGCAGGCCCCGGCGTCGGCCAGGACTTCAACGGCATCCCGGTCGTCGGCCGCATGTACCTCGTCAAGGGCGGCGGCGCGTACTTCTGCACCGCCAGCGTGGTCTCCTCCCCCGGCCGCGACCTGGTGATGAGCGCGGCCCACTGCCTGACCGGCGCCGGCTCCCAGCGGGTGGCCTTCGTACCGCATTACACGCGGGCGAAGCCTCAGCCGTACGGCATGTTCCCGGTGCTGCGGACCGCGGCCGGGCGGTCCAGGATCTGGATCGACCCGCGCTACCGCTCGCAGGGCGTCAACCGGGCCGCCGCGCTCGACGTGGCCTTCGCGCAAGTGGGGCCCGGCGCCGGCGGCAGGCCGGTGGAGGACGTGGTCGGCGGGAACCGCCTCGTCACCGGGGCCGGTTACGCGCACCCCCGGGTGTCGCTCTTCGGAT
Organism: Streptomyces sp. NBC_01351; assembly: GCF_036237315.1. Classification (GTDB taxonomy): domain Bacteria; phylum Actinomycetota; class Actinomycetes; order Streptomycetales; family Streptomycetaceae; genus Streptomyces. The sequence continues at coordinate 446,570 of NZ_CP108356.1, forward strand.
ACCCGGCCTCCGCCGCCCGGCCGCGCCTGTGCGTGAACCGGACGACGAAGTTCACCAGCTCCGATCCGGGGATCCCGGGATCGTTCCTGCGCATTCGCTGCACGGGCTACCCGGGCGGGACCAGCGGCGGGCCGTTCCTGGCCCGCTACGACGCGCGGACCCGGACCGGTGATGTGGTGGGGGTCATCGGCGGCTGGAAGACGGGCGGGGACACGGCCGACGTCTCCTACAGCTCCTACTTCGGCAAGGACGTCAGGAAGTTGTACGAGAAGGCTGTCGCCGAGGCGAAGGCGGGGTGAGGGACGGCGGGGTGAGGGAGGCTTCGGGGCACGACGGCTCTGGGCGCGGCGGCTCGGGGCGCGACGCCCGTACCCAGCGGGTGCGGCGCGGGTTGCCGACCGTACGCGGGGCCTCCGGGAGCCCGTCGCCGGTCAGCGGGTCCGCCGGTGCGAGGCCGAGCCGGCGCCGCAGGTCGGCGAGGGCCGCGTGGACCGGCGCGAGGACGACCTCCGCCCCCGGGTCGATGTGCGCGAGGGCGTGCGCGGTGGTCTCGATCGCCTCGGCGGCGTCCTCGGCGGCGCTCCGGCTCCACCCTCCGTGCACGGCGGTGTCGTAGAGGTGGCAGGCCGCGTCGGCCACGGCATCGGCCCGTTCATCGACGCCCGGCGCCGCGATGGTCGGCAGTTCCATGCCGGGTCAACGAGCCGGCGCCGCCGGGGGGTGCGACCGGATCCGCCGGGCCACCGCGTGCGCGGCGACGGTGGCCGCGCCGGCCAGGGCCAGGCCGCGGGCCAACTCGCGCGGCCGGGTGGGCCGCAGGACCCCGGCGCGCCGCAGCCGGCCGCGCGCCCACAGGGTGAAGGGGACCACCAGCAGCGGTGAGGTGACCACCCCCGGCGTGTAGCCGCGGGTCGCGGCGGCCTGGGCGAGGTGGACGAGGCCGTGCAGTCCGAAGCCGTTGAGGGAGTCCTGGTAGAAGGCCGAACGCCCGCCGGTGCGGTACCCGTCGGCGGCCGCTGCCGCGACCACGAGCCCCATGCATCCGACTGCGGTGGCGAACTCGCGCCCGTCCACCGCTTCGAGGCGCCGCCAGATCCGGTCGGGCAGCCGGGGATGGCGCTCGCGCAGCACGGGAACCCGGGTACGGGACCAATGGGCCATGGCGGCCACTTCTTCGAGGTCGTGCACGGTCCAGGCGGCGAGCAGGCCGAGGGTGGCGGCGGCCGCCGGTATCGCGGGCATCGAACGTTCGCTCATGGGACGACAGTCTGCAGCCACAGCGGCAGCAACAGCAGGGAGACCACCGAACTCTTGATCACGAGGGAGGCGGAGAGGTCGACGCCCACGTCGTAGCGCTGGGCGAAGACGAACAGGTTCTGCGGGGTGGGCATCGCGGCGAGCAGGACCAGGTACGCCAGCCAGTCGCCCCGCACCCCGAACAGCATCCCGCACACCGCCCAGGTCAGCAGCGGGAAGGCCAGGCACTTGAAGGCGATCAGGGCCAGCTCCTCGCGCGTGGTGCCCCGGACGTCCAGGCCGAGGCCGCCGAGGTGGAGGCCGAGGGCGAACAGGGCCACCGGCGAGGCGCTGTCGCCGACGAAGGCGGCGCCGTCCAGGACCACGGCCGGGACGTGGACGGAGAGCAGGTTGAGCAGGATCCCCGCGTTGCAGGAGAGCACCAGCGGGGTGGCCAGGGAAGCGCCGACGGCGCGGGCCAGGCGAGGGCCCGGGCCTCCCTCGGCGGGGCCGGTGCGGCCCAGTTCCATGAGGGAGATCACGACCAGGGACAGCACGCAGACCTGGAACAGCAGGATCGGGAAGATCGGCGCGGCCGTCCCGAAGACGGTGATGAAGACGGGGACGGCGAAGTAGGCGGTGTTCACCTGCACTCCGCCCATCACGCGCAGCGCGACGGCGCGCGGGTCCCGTACGGAGTTGGCGACCGATGCGACGGCGACCAGGGTCACCGCGAGGGCCGCGGCCGTGGCGTAGCCGCCGATCGCCCGCCAGTCGAAGAGGGCGCCGAGGTCTCCGGCGTAGATGTTGCCGAAGAGGTAGCAGGGGACGGCGAAGAGGAAGGCGTAGTCGGAGAAGGCCTTGGAGGCCTCCGCCGGAACGATTTTGCGCCGTGCCAGCAGCACTCCGCCGCCGAATGCCAGCAGGACCGGCAGCAGTTTCTCCAGTGCGGCTGCCCCACCCATGCGTACCGCACTCCCCCGTGATCGATTGGCCGGCAGCCTACCCGTACCCCCGTTTCGGGTCCGGTGGCGCATAGGCTGGACCGATCATGAGCGACAGACCCCGCATCCGGCTGGGCGGCCGGACCCGTGAGCGCCCCCGCACTCCCACGACCGGTCGGCCCGGCCGGACCGGCGGGCCCGGCGCGCTGGCTCAGCTCGGCCTGGTGCTGCGCACGCCCGCCCGCGCGGCGCAGCCCTTGTTCTCGCAGGCGCCCAAGTTCTGGCAGCGGATGCTGCCCTACGCGGTCGTCGGCGTCTTCGTGGCGTCCCTGCTGCCGGTGACCATCACGGTACTGACCACCGACTACGGGCTCGCCGGCGGCTGGTCGGGCGCGCTGGGCGTGGCGCAGACCGTGCCGCTGCTGCTCGCCGTGACCCGGCCGGTGCCCGCGTGGGCCCTGATCCTGCTCTCCGACACCATCGGCGCGGTGCTGCTGAGCCACGCCGACCGGGTGGGCACGCAGGTCTGGCCGTGGACGCCGATGGCCATCGTCGGGTACCTGCTGCTGATGGCGTGCCTGGGGCTGCGCGAGCCCATCCGGACACTGGTCGGGGTGTGGCTGGCGACCGGCGCGGTGGGGGCGGTGCTCGGGTTCTCCCAGCCCGAGGGTTCGACGAACACCGCCGCGCTGCTGTTCGTGCTCGCCGGGGTGATGCTGGTGCTGACGGGCGCGTTGCGCGGGCTCGGCGAAGCGCAGCGGCGGATCGCCGAGCAGGAGGTCATCAGCGAGGCGGAGCGGGCCCGGCGCACCCTGCTGGAGGAACGGACCCGGATCGCGCGGGAGTTGCACGACGTGGTGGCCCACCACATGTCGGTGATCACCGTCCAGGCGGATTCGGCGCCTTACCGGCTGCCGGGCATGGCGGAGCCGGTGCAGGAGGAGTTCGCGGCGATCGCGGCCAGTGCGCGGGAGTCGCTCGGCGAGATGCGGCGGCTGCTGACGGTGCTGCGCGGTGACGGTACGGAACGCGCCGAGGGCGAGAAGGCCCCGCAGCCGGGGATCGACCGGGTCCAGCAGCTGGTGGAGACGACCGTACGGGCGGGGCAGCCGGTGGAGTTGTCCCTTGCGGCGGGCGCGGCCGAGGCGGCGCCGCCGGCCGTGGACCTGTCGGCGTACCGGATCGTGCAGGAGGCCCTGGCCAACGTGGTGCGGCACGCGCCGGGGGCGCAGACCCGGGTGTCGGTGACCGTCGACGGGGGCGAGGTGCTGGTCCTCGTGGTCAACGGCCCCGCCCCGGGCGCCGTGGTGGCCCTGGAGAGTTCGGGCACGGGGCACGGTCTGGTGGGGATGCGGGAGCGCGTACGGTTGACCGGCGGGACGCTGGACACCGGTCCGCTGCCCGACGGCGGCTTCCGGGTCGCCGCCAGACTGCCCCTGAACGACCCTACAGAGGACGACAGTTGACCATCCGGGTGATCATTGTCGACGACCAGGCCATGGTGCGGGCGGGGTTCGCCGCACTGCTGTCGGCGCAGGCCGACATCGATGTGGTGGGCGAGGCGCCCGACGGGCGCCAGGGGGTGCAGGTGTCCCGCTCCACACATCCCGACGTGGTGCTGATGGACGTGCGGATGCCGGAGATGGACGGGCTCACCGCAGCCCGGGAGCTCCTCGATCCTCCGCCGGGGGTGGTGCACCGGCCGAAGGTGCTGATGCTGACCACCTTCGACATCGACGACTACGTGTACGAGGCCCTGCGCGCCGGCGCCTCCGGCTTCCTCCTCAAGGACGCCCCGCCGACCGACCTGATCGCGGCGGTCCGGGTCGTCGCCTCGGGCGAGGCGCTGCTGGCCCCGTCGGTGACCCGGCGGCTGATCGCGGACTTCGTCCAGCAGCGGCCGGCGCCGCGCAAGGACCCGGCGCTGCGGCTGAACGGGCTCACGCCGCGCGAGACCGAGGTACTGGAGCTCATCGCGCGCGGGCTGTCGAACCAGGAGATCGCCGGCCATCTGGTGCTCGCCGAGCAGACGGTGAAGACCCACATCGGGCGGGTGCTGGCCAAGCTGGACCTGCGCGACCGGGCCCAGGCCGTGATCTTCGCGTACGAGGCGGGACTGGTGCGGCCGGGCGACTCCGGCTGATCTCCGCCGCCGTCAGTCCGCCTTCAGGTCGATCGTGGACGGCAGCCGGTCGGCGCGACCCCCCGTACGGTCTCGCACGGCCGGGCCGTCTCCTCCACCCCCTACCGGGGTATGACATCCGACTTGGCTCCCCGGTCCGACGCCCGCTCAGGTACCTCCTTCCTACCTTCCTCCTCGTCACGGGGCTCGCCCCGGCGCTCGTCACGAGGAGAGGAGAAGGGGCATGCGCCGCTTCGGAAGGACGCTGGTCACTGCCGCGCTGGCGGTGACCGTCGTCGCGGGTACCGCGGGATGGGCCTCCGGCGACAGCCAGCGGGCGGTCACCGGGCCGCCACCGGGCGCCGCCGCCTGGCGGGCGGACTCGGTCGCCGGCCGGCCGCTGCCCGATCCGGCGGGCGCGACCCCGCAGGAGGTGGCACGGTTCTTCGCCGGGCTGGACGATTCCGCGCGGCGGCGGCTCGTACGGTCCCACCCCCTCGTCGTGGGGAACCTGGACGGGGCGCCGCTCGCCCTTCGGTACGAGGCCAACCGGATCGCCGTCGCGGCCACGGGCGAGGCCCGCTACGCGTCGCTCGCGGCGCCGGGCCGGCAGATCCTGGCCTTCGACCCGCGCGGCCGGGGGCAGGTCGCCGAGGTGTTCGGCGACCTGGAGCGGGCGCGGCACGTCTCGGTGATCGTGCCCGGCTCGGACAACGACGCCGGTACCTACGACGCCGGGCGCAAGCCGCACACCGGCCCGGCCGGGATGGCCCGGACGCTGCGGGCGGCGACCGGGGCGCCAGGGACGACCGGGGACGCGCAAGCGAGCGGGGACGCGCAAGCGGCCGGGGCGGCCTCGGGGGCCGTCGCGGTCGTCGCGTGGATCGGGTACACGACCCCGGTCGGGGTCGGTCTGGACGCGGCCGGCGGGCGGCTGGCCTCGGCCGGGGCGACCCGGCTGGCCCGGTTCACCGCCGGCCTGGATGCGGTCGGCGCGCCCGACCCAGTGCTGTTCTGCCACAGCTACGGCTCGGTGGTCTGCGGGCTCGCCGCCCGGGACACGGACGCCACCGACATCGTGGCCTTCGGCACCCCCGGCATGCGGGCGGACACCGCAGCCTCGCTGCACACCCGAGCCCGCGTGTGGGCGGCCCGGGGGCCCTCCGACTGGATCGCCGACGTGCCGAACGTCGAGTTCGCCGGGATCGGCCACGGCGCCGACCCCACCTCCCCGGCGTTCGGCGCCCGCCGGGTGCCCGCCGCGGACGTGCAGGGCCACACCGGCTACTTCACGCCCGGCACCCAGTCCCTGGCGGCGTTCGCCGCGATCGCGAACGGAGACGTCCGATGAGCACCCTCACCGCTCTGAAGCGCACCGCCGAGCGGATCGACCGGCAGACCCCCACCCATCGCGACCGGGCGATCGACGGGCTGCGCGCCCTGGCGCTGCTCGCCGTGCCGACCGGCCACTGGCTCCTCGGCGGTTTCACCCTCGACGCGGACGGCGGCCTGCACAACGCCAGCCCGCTGTCGGCCTTCGGCGCCCTCGCCCCGGCGAGCTGGGTCCTCCAGATGCTGGGCATCTTCTTCCTCGTCGGCGGGTACGCCTCGGCGCTCTCGTACCGCCGCCGCAAGGGGTCGACGGGCACGTGGCTGAAGGGCCGGATCGCCCGGCTGGGCCGGCCGGTGCTCGGGGTGACCGCCGTGTGGGCGCTGGCCGCGCCCGTCCTGTACGCGGCCGGGGTCCCGTTGGCGACGCTGCGGACCGGGGCGACGCTGGTGATCCAGCCGCTGTGGTTCGTCGGGGTGTACGTGCTGATCACCGCGCTGACTCCGTACTGCGTGCGGGCGGCAGGGCGGCTCGGCGGCTGGGCGGCGGCCCCGCTGCTCGCTTCGGTCGCCGTGGTGGACGTCCTGCGCTACGGGCCGCTCGCCGGCTCCGTGCCGTCCTGGCTGTCCCTGCTGAACATCCTGCCGGGCTGGCTGTTCGCGTACCAGCTGGGCGTCTCGTGGGGCGAGCGGCGGATCGGCCGGCGCGGGGCCTGGCTGCTGCTGGCGGGAGGGACGCTGCTGTTCGCCGTACTGCTGGTGGTCTTCCACTACCCGGCTTCGATGGTGGGGGTCCCGGGCGAGGCGCGCACCAACTCGCACCCGCCGTCGCTGCTGGTACTGGCCCTGGCCGCGGCCCAGTCGGGGGCGGCGATCCTGCTGCGCGACCGGCTGGCCGCCCTGCTGGCGCGGCCCGCGGTGTGGGCTCCGGTGGTCGTGATCAACCTGTGCGCGATGACGATCCTGTGCTGGCACCAGACGGCCATGCTGGCCGCAGCCGTTCCCGGTTCCTTCGTGGGAGAGGTGGCGGGGCTGACCACGGCTCCGGACACCCTGGGGTGGATCGTGGCGCGGGTGGCATGGATGCCGGTGTTCGCGGTGCTGCTGGTGGGCATCACCCGGTACGCGCGCCGGTTCGAGAACCCGCCGGAGGGCGTGCGCGGGGGCCGGGCGGTGCGGCGGACCGTGGCGGGGCTGCTGGCGGCGGGGTTCGCGGTGTTCGCACTGGGCCTGGCGTAGGACCCGGGACGCAGACGGCGAGAGCGCCGCTCCCCGAGGGGAGCGGCGCTCTCGTCATGGCGTATGAGCGCGTGTCAGGCGATCGAGGCGGCGACGATCGCGGCCACGGCCAGGTTGCAGGAGGCCGTGACCCAGACCGCAGGGTGCGGCTCGGGGTCGACCACGATGGCGCCGAGCTTGCCGGGCGTCACCAGGTCGAGCACCAGGAAGGCGACCGCCATCAGGACCAGGCCGAGCACGCCGAAGGCCGCCGTCGACAGCAGACCCTTGCCGAAGTCGTCGTAGGTCGTCCAGATCGAGGTGAAGACGATGCCGCCGATGCCGAGGAGCGCGGAGCTGAGCATGACGGCCGCGTTGCGGTTGCGCTCCTCCCAGATCTGCTTGGGCAGCTTCCCGGGCGTCAGCACGTCCACGAGGACGATGCCGAGGATCAGCAGGACCAGGCCCAGGGCGCCGTAGGCGCTGGTTCGGCCAAGTCCGTTGATGATGTCGCTCATTGAGAAGCCTGTCTCCGCGTGGGTGGGATAAGTATGTGCCGTGGGCTGGCCGAATGTATCGCACAGCCCTGCGGCGGACCATGGGGAGGTCGGCAATTGGCAAAGGTCAGGGCGGCGCGGGCGGACGAGGCGGAGGCCCTGACGGGGCTGGTGATGCGCTCCAAGGCGCACTGGGGGTACGACCCCGGGTTCCTCGCCGCGTGCGCGGATGACCTGCGGATCCGCCCTCAGGACGTGGTCGTGCGCAGGATCGTGGTGGCCGAGGACGAGCGCGGGGCGGTGCTCGGACTCGCCTCCCTGGAGGGCACTCCCCCGCGGGGTGTCCTGGGACTGCTGTTCGTGGAGCCGGCGGCCATCGGGCTTGGAGTGGGGCGGCTGCTCTACGCGGACGTGCTGCGACGGGCGGTGGAGCTGGGGGTGCGCAGGCTGGCGATCGACTCCGATCCGCACGCGGCCGGGTTCTACCGGGCGATGGGGGCGGTGGCCGCGCCGGGTGGCCGGGACACGGGCCACGGGCCCGACGGCCTCGTGCCCTTCGAGGTGGCCCCCGTCCCGCTCGCCGACTGGGCGCGGGAGTGGACCGGCGGCGGCCAGGCCGTGCACCTGGGCAACGTCGCGGAGTTCAACGCGCAGTTCGCCGACGCCACCTTGGACCGGGAGCAGCGGCCCGCCCACCACTACGCGTGCCTGGCCGCCTTCTACAGCCCGCACCCGGCCGTGCTGGTGCTGCCGCGGGCGGTGCCTCGGGAGTGGACGGCGCTCGTCGGCCGCCAGTTGGGCTGGTCGGGGGTGGAGGTGTACGACGGGCTGGTGGAGGCCGAGCGGGGTCCGGGGTTCCTCGGCGCCGTACGGGAGCGGCCTGCGCTCGCCGCGCGGCTGACGGGGGCCGGGCTGCCCCTCGTACCGTGGGGGCTGACGCAGCCGTTCGCGGAGCTGGCGGGCCGGCCGTGGCAGGCCCGGGAGCTGCGGTACGAGTCGAAGTCCGCGTCGCACGAGATGTTCGGCCGGATCCTGGCGGAGGGCGGGCATCCCGGGATCGTGCTGCCCGCGCAGTGGCGGGCCGGTACCCGGTGGGCGGCGGTGCGGCTGCTGTCGGCGCGGGCCAGGGCGGGCGAGATCACCGTTCTGAAATCGGAGCACGGCGTCGGGGGTTCGGGCACCACGGTGGTCACCCCCGCGCAGGTCCGGGCGGCCGGCGGGGCCCGCGCCCTGCTGCGGCGGCTGCCGCGCGGGCCGCTGCTGGTGGAGGAGTACGTCAGCGCCCCGCCCGAGGACGAGGACCCGCGCGATCTCACGTACGACGGCTTCGTGGACGCCGAGGGCCGGGTGCACGAGGCCGGCGGCGCCGTGATGGACGTCCGGGACGGCTGCTACGCGGGCGCCACGGTCGGCCCCGGGGTGCTGCCCGAGTGGGCCGGCAAGCCCCTCACCGCTTTCGGCGCCGCCGTGGGCCGGGAGCTGGCCGCCGCCGGCTACCGGGGCTGGTTCGACGTGGACTTCGTGACCGCCGGCGCGGAGCGGCTCGCGCCGACCGAGACCAATCTGCGGCTGACCGGGCCGTCCATCGCCTTCATGGTGGCGGCCCGGCTCGACGCGCTGCGGGGCGCGGGTCACCTCGTACGGATCGTCGACCGGGTGGAGCTCGGCGCGCGGCTGCCCGAGGCGCAGCTGGACGAACTGTGCACGGACCTGGCGCGGGCCTGCGCCGAGCTCGACGCGGTCTTCGTCCCCGCCATTCCGACGGCCGCCTTCGACCCGATGCCCTGGCTCGGCGTGCTGGTGGCCGCGCACGGCGCGGAGGCGCTGGACGCGGCCGAGGCACTGGTGCGGTCCCGGGCACGGGAAGTCGGCGCGGACTTCGAAGACTTCCAGGACGTCGAGAACTACTAGGACTCGTCGCGGGAGTCCGCGGAGGGTCCGGGTGTCCAGGACAGGAAGCGGACCACGACGAAGGCCGCGATCATCAGCGGGATGTTGAACGTGTACACGAGGGCGGCCTGGCGCGGCCAGTCCTGTTTGGCCGCCAGCCGGTAGAAGTTGTCCTGTGGCCACCAGGCGATCAGCAGGTAGGCGACGGCCAGGTGGGCCGCGGCGATGAGGCCGTCGCTCTGCCCACGGCTGTGGCCCCTCACCCATCCCCGGCCCACGAACAGGAACAGCATCCCCCCGACGAACGCCCACGACTCGAAGACGTAGAGGATGGAGAACAGGGTCGCCCATGGACTGGGCACCCCCCTGAGGTCCATGGAGCCGGGCCAGAGCACGTACGTGAGCAGCAGGACCAGCCCGGCCACCGGAAGCAACAGGCAGGCCTCCAGCCAGCCCACCGCCGACGGCCCCGGCGTGCGGGCGGACCCGTACTTGCCGCTGCCGCCGGCCGAAGCCTCCGGTTGCACGGGCTTCGGCACCGCCTCCCGGTCCTCCCCGCCCGCCCGGGTGCGGGGCAGGGTGCGCAGCCGGACCATCCGGGTCGGCCTGTCGGCGGCGGGCACCTTCCCCCACAGGTGATCGCGCAGCGCGTCCAAGTCCGGTTGGACTGCGACCCGGTCCCCGTCGCGGGCGGCCGGCGGCGGGACGACGTAGGCGGCGATCCTGTCCTGCGGCCCGCCGGGGGCGGTGACCACGACGGCCGCGCCGACGCCCGGGTGGGTGCGGATCTCGGACTCGACCGCGTACGGATCGAACGCGCTGCCGTCGGCCCTGGTGATGCGGTCGCGCAGGCGGCCGCCGTACTCCAGCAGTCCGTCGGGGCGGAGCCGGCCGAGGTCCCCGGTGGGGACGGCGTCACCGCCGCCGGGCGGGGTCAGCCGGATCTCCCCGTCCAGGACGTGGACCTGCCAGCCGGGGAAGGGGGTGCCGAGCAGCGATGTGCGCTCCGGGTCGTCCTGCGGGCGCTGCAACTGGGGCAGTTCGAAGTAGGTGCCGGTGCCGGCGGCTTCGGTGAGGGCGAACACGTTCAGTACGCGGGCGCCGGCGCGGAGCCGGTCCTGGAGGGCGATCTGCTCGTCGAGGTAGAGCCGGTCCCCGGTGACGGCGAGCAGTCGCACGGACCACAGGCGGGGAGCGGGTTGGCGCCGGCCGCCGGGGACGGTGTGGCTGCCGTCCGCGTCCCGGGTGAACAGCCGTACGGCGGTGCCCGGGTCGGAGTGGAGGACGGTGACGTCCTTCATGGAGACGGTTCGGGCGAGGTCCTCGGGCTTCCACGTGGCGCCCTCGGGCAGGACGAGGGCGCCGCCGGTACACAGGGCCCTGGTCCAGCCGGCCGCGAAGGCGGTGACGTCCGGGCCCGCGGTGAACAGGTGGAGGTCCTCGGGGGTGAGGCGGGCGGCCTCGGCCCAGCCGTCATGGGCGGCGAGCAGCCGGCCGTGGCCGACGGGGACGGCGCGCGGCTCGGCCGCACCGGTGAACAGGATCGCCGCGGTCCGGCCGGGGGCGGGGGGCGGCGGCGGTGTGCCGGGCCGCTCGACGATGGCGGCGGCCTCCGCGTCGAGCCGGATCACCCGCAACCCGCCACCGTGGTCGAGGGCGGCCTGCTGGGCCACGTCGGTGAGCAGGATGAAGGGCTCGGCGGCGGCGAGCTGCCGGCGCCCGGTGCGAGGGTGCTCGACGTCGAGGAGGACGTAGACTCCGCCGGCCTTGAGGACCGCGAGGAGGGCGACGACGAGTTCGGCCTGCCGGACGGTGCCGACGGCGACGAGCTCGCCCGGTGGAAGGCCGGCGGCGAGCAGATGGTGTGCCAGCTGGTTGGCGCGCGCGTCGAGTTGGCCGTAGGTGAGGCTGCGCTCGCCGACGACGAGGGCGAGGGCCTCGGGGGCGTCACGGGCCCACTGCTCGAAGCGGTGCAGGACGGTGTCGGTGGTGCTCTTGCCGAAGCGTACGGACTCGGATCCCTGCGTCATGAACCGATGATGCCACCGGGCACCGACAGCGGGCAGGGATCGGTAATTTCCCTGCGAGGCAGAGGAGTTGGCGGCTCAGGAGAGTGGCCGGCGGTCGAATCCTTGACCTCAAGTTCGCTTGAGGTCGTAGCGTTCGAGCCATGGACATGGAAGTCACCGCCTGGACCTCGCTGCACAGCGCGATCAACGCCGAACAGGACCGTCGCCCGCTCTCCCGGGCGAGCCTGCGCCGCATCGCCGCCTTCGGCCGCCCGCACCGCCGCGGGCTCACCTGCTTCCTCCTGCTGAGCGTGGTCACCGCCCTGCTCGCGGTGGCCACCCCGGTGCTCGCCAGCCGGGTCGTCGACGCCATCGTCGCCGGCCGGGACAGCGGAACGGTCGTCCGGCTCGCGCTGCTCATCGCGCTGATCGCGGTGGCCGAGGCGGGGCTGGGCCTGCTGATCCGCAGACTGTCGGCGACCCTCGGCGAGGGGCTGATCCTGGACCTGCGGACGGCGGTCTTCGACCACGTGCAGCGGATGCCGGTCGCCTTCTTCACACGGACCCGGACGGGCGCCCTGGTCAGCCGGCTCAACAATGACGTGATCGGTGCCCAACGGGCCTTCAGCAACACCCTGTCGGGAGTGGTCGCCAACACCGTGACCCTGCTGCTGACCCTGGTCGTGATGCTGAGCATCTCGTGGCAGATCACCCTGCTGGCGCTGGCGCTGCTGCCGGTGTTCGTGTTGCCTGCCCGCCGGATGGGCACCCGCATGGCGGGGATGCAGCGGGAGGCCGCGGCGCTGAACGCCGCGATGGGCACCCAGATGACCGAGCGGTTCTCCGCCCCCGGCGCGACGCTGGTCAAGCTGTTCGGGCGCCCCGCGGACGAGTCCGCCGAGTTCGCGGCCCGGGCGGCGCGGGTGCGCGACATCGGGATCCGTACGGCGATGGCCCAGTCGACCTTCATCACGGCCCTCACCCTGGTCTCCGCCCTGGCGCTGGCGCTCGTCTACGGGCTCGGCGGCTTCTACGCCCTGCGCGGGACCCTGGACGCCGGTTCCGTCGTCGCCCTCGCCCTTCTGCTGACAAGGCTCTACGCGCCGCTCACGGCACTCGCGGGTGCCCGGGTCGAGGTGATGAGCGCCATGGTCAGCTTCGAGCGGGTCTTCGAGATCCTCGACCTGAAGCCGCTGATCGCGGAGAAGCCGGACGCCCGCCGGGTGCCGGAGGGGCCGGTGGCCGTGGAGTTCGACGGGGTCTCCTTCGGCTACCCCTCCGCCGACAAGGTCTCGCTCGCCTCGCTGGAGTCCGTCGCCACCCTGGACACCCGGGGCGGGACGCCGGTGCTGCACGAGGTGTCCTTCCGCGCCGAACCCGGCCAGATGATCGCCCTGGTGGGCTCGTCGGGCGCCGGCAAGTCGACCATCGCGCAGTTGCTGCCGCGGCTGTACGACGCCGACGCGGGCACGGTCCGCCTCGGCGGGATCGACGTACGGGACCTCACGGCCGACTCGATCCGCGAGACGCTCGGCATGGTCACCCAGGACGGGCACCTCTTCCACGAGTCGGTTCGGGCGAACCTGATGCTGGCCAGGCCGGACGCGACCGAGGAGGAGATCTGGGAGGCCCTGCGCCGCTCCCGCCTGGAGGGGCTGGTCGCCTCGCTGCCGGACGGGCTGGACACGGTCGTCGGGGAGCGCGGCTACCGCCTGTCGGGCGGGGAGCGGCAGCGACTGACCATCGCCCGGCTGCTGCTGGCCCGGCAGCGGGTGGTGGTCCTCGACGAGGCCACGGCCCACCTGGACTCCACCTCGGAGGCGGCCGTGCAGGAGGCCCTGGGCGAGGCCCTCGCGGGCCGGACCGCGGTGGTGATCGCGCACCGGCTGTCGACCGTGCAGGCGGCGGACACGATCCTGGTCGTCGAGGACGGCCGGATCGTGGAACGGGGCACGCACACCGAGCTGCTGGCGGCTCGGGGACGGTACGAGGAGCTCTACCGGACCCAGTTCGCCACGGCGGACGCGGCCGGGGGTGACGGGGTACCGGCTTCGGGCGGCGCCGTCCCGGCCTCGGGAGCATGATGCTGTGATGGACATCAAGCTGGAGCTCGTCGCCGTGCCCGTCACCGATGTGGACCGGGCCAAGGCCTTCTACGAACGGATCGGCTTCAACGCCGACCATGACGTGACCGTGAGCGAGGACATCCGCTTCGTGCAGCTGACCCCGCCGGGGTCGAAGTGCTCGATCGCGGTCGGCAAGGGGCTCACCCGGATGGCTCCGGGATCACTGGACAACATGCAGGTCGTCGTCACCGACATCGAGGAGGCGTACGAGGACCTTCGGGGGCGGGGCATCGAGGTGACCGAGATCCAGGACTTGCCCTGGGGCTCGTTCGTCTACTTCTCGGACCCCGACGGCAACGGCTGGGCGGTCCAGCAGACCACCCCCCGCAAGGCGACCGAGCCCCCGGCGTGACCGTGCGTGACCCCGACCGGGGCCAGACGGCGGCCCACCGGGTGCATTCGGGGGAACGGACGGGCTGACTTCGGAGCGCGTCCGGTCGCCGGGAAGGGCTCCCTGGAAGGGTCCGACGGATGACCACCATGATCGTGGTGGCAGCGGTCGCGCTCCTCGCCTCGATCGCCGCCAACCGCTACCTGCGGCCCAGAGTGGTGAGCGACGACGATCCAGGCATGAGCGTCCGCGAGCTGATCGGACCGATGCAGACCCTCACCGTCCTGCTCCTGGCCTTCGTCCTCGCCACCTCGGCCGCCTCGTACAGCAAGGCGGACGATGCCGCCCGCGCCGAAGCGCACGCCCTCGACCACCTCGCCGAGGTGGCCTCGTACCTGCCCGATGCCCACCGCACACGGCTTCAGTCCGACGTCGTCTGCTACGCGCGTGCCGTGCGGCAGATGGAATGGCCGGCGATGGCGGACGGCCGGAGCGCCTCCGAACCCGGCGTGTGGAGCGGCGACTTCCGCCGGTCGTTCCGGGAACTGCGGGCCGATCAGTCCTTCGGCATGCTCGTCGCCGCCGACGAGAACCGCTCCGCACAACGCCAGCAGCGGCTGGCCCAGGCCAGCCCCACGATTCCCCCGCCGATCATGTGGTTCCTGCTCATCGCCCTGGCCCTGACCATCCTCGGCCTCGGCATCTCCATCCCCCACCGGAACAACGGCGCACAGCTCGTCGCCCTCACGGTGATCACGGCCCTGCTGACCAGCGCGCTCGTGATGATCTACACGATCGACCGGCCCTTCGCCGGATTCATCCACATCTCGCCGACTGCGATCCAGGCCATCGAGCAGGAGACCTTCCAGGAGCTCACCGCCGCCCGGGCCGGGACCCTGCTTCCCTGCGACGGCTCGGGGCTCGCGCTGGCGGCGGCCCGTTGACCGTCGGGCGGGTCGGGGCGGGCGGCAGTACCGGAGCACCGCCGCCCGGTGGGCTCAGGCGGAGGCGTGGTGGTGGTCGAGCTCCCACGCGTGGTGCTTGAACTCGTGGCGGAAGTCGGCGTGGTCCTCCCACTGGCGGGCGATGCCGCGCAGGACGTCCCAGTTGTGCTCCACCGACTGGTCGATGACGCGGCGCATGGCCGGGTCGGCCGACTCGCGCTTCTCCAGCAGGCCCTTGATCGCGGAGGCCTCCAGGACGGCGTTGCGCAGCGCCCGCAGCGCGCGGCCGGTGTCGTCCATGGAGAATCCGTACTCGCTCCCCGTCTCCGCGTCGAACAGCGGGGTGAGCCGCGCTTCGATGAACGCGGTGATCCGCTCGAAGTGCTGCACATCCATCAGGGGCTCCGTCTCTTGCCCGGCCACCCTTCGACCCGGCATTTCGCTCGCTTCGGCTGTTCGGCGCCATTATGCCGGGCGTCACCGGACCGGCCGGATCGGCGGTCGACGGTATGCCGGTGATCTATTTTGATGATCGGCAGCCGACAAGGGGGACGAGACAGGTGGACGAGAGTTCAGAGCTGACCGAGCGCTTCTTGGAGCACCGCTCTCATCTGAGAGCGGTGGCCTACCGGATGCTCGGTTCACTCAGCGAGGCCGAAGACGCCGTCCAGGAAGCCTGGTTGCGTCTGGACCGCTCCGACACCAGTGAGGTCGAGAACCTCGGCGGCTGGCTGACCACGGTCGTGGCGCGGGTGTGCCTGAACATGCTGCGCAGCCGCGAGACCCGGCGCGAGGAGTCCATCGAGGCGTACGCGACCGACCCGGCGGCGGGCCGCGAGGACGGGGTGGATCCCGAGCAGGAGGCGGTGCTGGCCGACTCGGTCGGGCTGGCGCTGCTCGTCGTACTCGACAAGCTCGCGCCGGCCGAGCGGCTGGCGTTCGTCCTGCACGACATGTTCTCCGTGTCCTTCGACGAGATCGCCCCGATGCTCGACAAGACCCCGGCCGCGACCCGGCAGCTCGCCAGCCGCGCCCGGCGCCGGGTCAAGGGCGTGCCGCTGGTGCCCGACGCCGATCTGACCCGTCAACGCGTCGTCGTGGACGCCTTCCTGGCCGCCACCCGTGGCGGGAACTTCGACGCGCTGGTCACCCTGCTCCACCCCGATGTGGTGCTCACCGCCGACAAGGCCGTCATTCCCTCCCCCGCCGCCATCACCATCAGCGGCGCCGTCACCGTGGCCACGGGCGCGATGGCCGCCATGCAGCGGGCCCAGGGCACTCAGAGCGCGCTGGTCAACGGCATGGTCGGCCTCGCGATGGCTCCGCTCGGACAGCTGGTCCTGGTGCTCCGCTTCACCGTGGAGGACGATCTGATCACCGCGATCGACGTGGTCGCGGAGCCGGAGCGGCTGGGCGAGCTCGACATCGCCGTCCTCGACGATGTGCGGCGCGTCATCGTGGTGATGGGCGTGGCCGGCACGGGCAAGACGACCGTGGGCCGGCTGCTCGCGGAGGCGCTCGGCGTTCCGTACGCGGAGGGCGACGCCTTCCACCCGGCGGCCAACGTGGCCAAGATGTCCGCCGGGACCCCGCTCGACGACGCGGACCGGTGGCCGTGGCTCGACTCCATCGGCGAGTGGATCCGCGACAGCGCGCGGCTGCACGGCGGAGTGGTGGCGGCGTCGTCGCTCAAGCGCGTCTACCGCGACCGGCTGCGCGCCGCGGCACCGGGGACGGTGTTCGTGCACCTCACCGGTGAGCGCCCGTTGGTCGAGGAGCGGATGGCGGCGCGCAGGAGCCACTTCATGCCCCCGACCCTGCTGGATTCGCAGTTCGCCACCCTGGAACCGCTCGGGGCGGACGAACTCGGCGTCGTCGTCGACGTGTCCGCATCCCCGGAGGACATCACCGGTGCGGCGCTGACGGCCCTGGGTCAGCTCCGCACCACCGAGGACTGAGGGAACCGGTTCGGGGTCGCCGTACCGCTGCTGTCACGCGTCCTGTAGCTGCGCGGCGGCGAGGGCGAGGCCGACGGCCGCCGTCCCGCAGCGGTCGGCGAGGGTCGCGACCTCCGTGCGCATGCCGTCGGTCTCCGGGCCGTGCCATCCCGGCGCGGCCACCGCCGCGCGCAGCCGGACGGCGTGCGATCGCAGCGCGGCGGCGTGCTCGCACAGGCCGGGCCGGCCTTCGGGCACCGGACGTGGGGCCCGACGGGGCAGCGGCCCGGTGGCTCGGCGGCGGGCGAGGGCGGGCTGCCGGGCGGGGGCGGGCCGGGCGGCGCGGGCAGGCCGTACGGCGGGAGCAGGCCGTACGGCGGGAGCAGGCCGGAGGCCGGGGGCCGGAGCGGGGTGCCCGGTGGGCCGTTCCGGCAGGCCCTGGCCCCGGTCGCAGAAGGCCCAGAACGCGGCGCCGAGTCCGAGGAGCGGTTCGGCGGCCTGGGCCCGCCCCGTGGCGACCTGCCAGCCGGCGTGGTCGTTGAAAGGGTTCGCGTCGGTCAGGGCGTTCCAGGCGAGGATGTCCGCGAAGTACGGGGAGAGCAGCGCGAAGGCGTGCTCCGCTCCCCGGTCGCGCATGATGTGCCGGAACAGCCGGACGGCCTCGGCCTGCCGGCCCTCCCCGACCGCCGCGAGGACGGCCGCCGCCCCCGGGTCGGCGAGGAGTTCGGGACGGGCCGCGCCCGCGCTCCGGATCCGGGCCCTGAGCCCGCAGACGGCGATGCTGATCGCGAGGCTCTCCCGGCCGGCCAGGATTCCGGCGAGCCGGCCCGCCCGGGCGGCGCCCCGTCCGCGCGGCGCCCAGCCGAGGCCCGCCGGGTCGGTGAGGGTGCGCAGCAGGGTGCGCCAGCCGAGCCGGTGGCGCCCTCCCCTGGCGAGCGCGGCGGCGGGGAGCCGGGGGCCGAGTGCCAGTGCGGAGGCGTGCCGGGCGGCCTCGCCGACCGCGTCGGCGGCTTCGGCGAGCGCGCGGCACAGGGCGTCGAGCAGGTCTGCGTCCCGGTCGGGGGAGGTCGGGTACGACGAGGACGCGGAGGACGCGGTCACGGCGTCGGGCATGGGTTCCTCTTGTGGGTTCGCCAGGGGGATGGGGGGAGGGCCGGGAGGGCCTGAGGATGGAGGGGACGTGCGGCGGCGTCAGCGGCGGGTGAGGGTGATCCGGATGGCGCCCGGGTCGAGGGTGGCGGGGAGTGGTCCCACCGGGTCCAGCACCGGCCGGGCGGCCGCGAGGCGGTGGCCCCGGAGCACCTCGGCGCAGAACGCCGCGGTGATCATCAGTCCGAGCTGGTCGCCCGGGCAGCGGCCGTCGCCATGGCTGAACGGGGCGATCCGGACGTCCCGGTCGGCGTCGGGGTTCTTCCACCGGCCCGGTACGAACACGTGCGCCGCCGGTACCCGTTCGGGATCGCGCTGGTGGAACGCGGCGGGCAGCAGCACGGCGGTGCCCGCCGGGTAGCGCACCCCCCGCCACTCCGTCGGGGTGCGGGTGACGCGGATCAGGTCGGGCACCACGGGGTACAGGCGCAGGGATTCCCGTACGCAGGCCCGCAGTCGGGGCAGTTCACCACCGGCCCCGCCCCGGGCGGCTTCCGCGGCGGCCGCGTCCTGTTCCGCGGGGTGCGCGCCGAGCAGGAGCAGGGTGCGCAGCACGGTGCCCGGGACGGCGTCCATGGCGAGCAGCCAGTGGTGGGCCTGGCGCAGGGGGTCCAGGGCCCCGGAGGGGGCGGCCCGGCTGGTGGCCCGGCCGACGAGGGTGTTTCCGTCGGCGTGGGCGGCGTACTCCTGGATGCGGGCGAGGGCCTTGCCGTACACGGTGCGGGCGGTTCGGGCCCGGCCGCCGCGCAGTTGCCGGAGCCAGCCGGCGAGTTCCTCGTCGGAAGCGGCGGCGTCGCCGAGCACGATCCGGCGGGCGGCGCGGTGCACGGCGTGGCGGGCGCGTACGAGGTCGAGGGTGCGGGTGGCCGTCAGGTGCGGGGCCTCTTCGGCGACGGCCGCCAGGAAGGTGGCCCCCGAGGGGTGCACGGGGGTGCCCGCGGCCAGCGCCTCTTCGTTGATCCGGCGCCGCTGGGCGCGCAGTTCGCCGCGGGCGCAGCCGGTGCCGGCGGGTTCAGCGAGGCCGAGGCCGCGGCACTTCTCCGGCGGGTCGGCCGCGAGGAGGCTCACGGGTTCGGCGTAGAAGCGGTGGAGGTCCGGCGGGTCGAGGAGGACGAGGAAGGTCCGGCCCGACCGGGTCCTTACGAGGACGGGGGCGTCGCCTCGGCGGGCCCGCAGGGCGCTCAGTGCGGCGGCGGAGGCGCGTGGTGTGCCCGTGCGGACGAAGTCGCGCAGGCGGGCGCCGAAGGTGGGGGCGGCGGGTGTCCGCCGGTCGGGAGCTTCCGCGCCGAGGGCCCGTACGCGGGCTCGGAGCCCGTCGAGGGCGGCCCCTTGGACCGTACGCATGCGTGTACCTCCGCAGCCGGGACAACGACGGTCGGTGACATCGGCATCACCGTACGTCGCACCCGGGGAGTCCGCGAGCGCCGGTCCGCGCGAACACGGCCTCGCGGAAGGCGGAGCGCAGGGGCCGCGGCCCGGCGGGCGTCGGGAGGAGCATCGCCCACCGGTGGTACCGGGGCGAGATCCACAGGGCCTGGCCGTGGTCCGCCGGGGCGGGGTGGGTCCAGACGCCGTGGGGGGCCGGGTGCCAGAGGAGGCCGCGGGCGGGCGCGAGTTCGCCCGTGCGGATGCGGAGGGACTCGGCGGTCCAGGCGCGGGTGATGGCCGCCCCGCCCTCCGGTGTCGGCGCCGGGGCCGGCGAGAGGAGGTGGCGCAGGAAGCGGACGAGGTCGGCCGGGGGTGCGTACAGGGTGCCGTCGGCGAGCCGGGTGCCGGCCATGCCGAGCGGGCGCCAGATCCGGGTGGCCGCGAGCTCGCCGAGGGCGCTCCCGGAGAGGTGCTCGGCGAGCCGGGTGAGGGCGGCGGTTCCGCCGGGGTGGGTGAGGAGGTGGTGGACGGTGGTCCCGGCGGGGGCGTCCGTGTCCCCGTAGGCCGCAAGGGGGGTGTGCAGCCGCAGCGCGCCCTCCTCGACGAGGCTCCCGACGACCGGCCAGAGGGCCAGTACCCCGAGGAGTCCGCCGACGTCGACGGGCTCCTCGGGGTCGGGGTCGGCATCGGCATCGCGGTTTCCGCCGCCGCCGTCGGCGTGGTGCGAGCCCGCGTGAACGCCGTCGGCGTCGCCGACCGCCCACACCGCCCCGGGGTCGGCGGCCGCCACGAGAGCCCGGATGTCATCGGCCTGGTCGCTCAGGAGCGTCATGGTCACCCACGTTAACGAGGCACGCACCGGGCCTGCGGCCCATCGCGTCGGAGTCCGCGTGCCCGCCACCCGAATGCCCGTCCGCCGCCCCGGCCCCACCCCGGGCCCCCGCGTCCGTGCGCTCGTCGGCGGCGGGACGGGGCGTTCCCGGCGCCGCACACACAGGGGCAGCGGGGTCGCCGGGTGGCCCTTCGCGGCCGCGAGGGCCAGCCTGGGGGCATGACCGCACCCACCGAGCCCGGCACCCCCGGCGGCCCCGGCGCGCCCGGGGTCGTGCTCGCGTCCGCGCGCGGCCGGTGGATCCTGCTGACCACCGTGCTCGGGTCGAGCATGGCGATGCTGGACTCGACGGTGGTCAACGTCGCGCTGCCGCGCATCGGGGAGGACCTCGGCGCCGATCTGGCCGTACTCCAGTGGACGGTCAACGCCTATCTGGTGACCCTGGCCGGGCTGATCCTGGTGGGCGGGGCGCTCGGTGACCGTTTCGGGCGGCGGCGGATCTTCGTCCTGGGTGTGATGTGGTTCGCCGTGGGCTCGCTGCTCTGCGGCATCGCGCCGAACGCCGGGGTGCTGGTGGCCGCCCGCGCCCTGCAGGGCGTCGGCGGCGCCCTGCTCACCCCCGGTTCGCTCGCGCTGATCCAGGGCTCGATCCGCGCCGAGGACCGGTCGCGGGCCGTGGGCCTGTGGTCGGGGATGGGCGGGGTGGGCGCGGCGGTGGGGCCGTTCCTGGGCGGCTGGCTGGTGGACGGACCCGGCTGGCGCTGGGTGTTCCTGCTGAACGTGCCGCTGGCCGCGGTGTGCGTGCCGGTTGCCCTGCGACACGTACCGGAATCGCGGGATCCGCAGGCGCACGGGAAGTTCGACGTGGCCGGTGCGGCGCTGGGGGCGGCCTCGTTGGCGCTGATCACCTACGCCCTGATCGAGGCGCACTCCGCCACGGCGCCGGTGGTGGCCGCGGCGGTGGGCGGCGTACTGCTGGGCGGTGCGTTCATCTGGCTGGAGCGGCGGCGGGCGGAACCGATGCTGCCGCCGGCGATCTTCCGCTCCCGGCAGTTCACGGCCGTCAATCTGGTCACCCTGTGCGTGTACGCGGCCATCGGCGGGTTCTTCTTCCTCGTCGTGCTCCAACTCCAGGTGGTGTCCGGCTACTCCGCGCTGGCCGCCGGGGCGGCGATGCTGCCGACCACCGCGCTGATGCTGCTGCTGTCGGCCCGCTCCGGCGAGCTCGGGGAGCGGATCGGGCCGCGGATCCCGCTCACGGTGGGGCCGCTGGTGTGCGCGGCGGGGACGCTGCTGATGCTGCGGGTGGGGCCGGATGCCTCGTACGCCGGGGACGTACTGCCCGCGATGGCCGTGATGGGCCTGGGCCTGGTGATCCTGGTGGCTCCGCTGACGGCGACCGTACTGGCCTCCGTGGACCCGGGCCGGGCCGGGCTGGCCAGCGGGATCAACAACGCCGCGGCGAGGGCGGCCGGGCTGCTGGCGGTGGCGGCGCTGCCGCTGCTGGCCGGGATGGGGCCGGAGTCGTACCGCTCGGCGGCCCAGTTCGACGCCGCCTTCGGGCCGGCCATGCTGTGGTGCGCGGGGGCGTTCGTGGCAGGGGCCGTCGTGGGCTGGGCGACCGTACGCTCCCCCGCGCCCGGGGCCTGCCACCCGGAGTGCCAGACGCACTGCGCGGTGGCCGCGCCGCCGCTCGAACCCCCGAGGGAGGCCGGGGGTCGACCGCGGGAAGGAGCGGGCCCGGCCGATCGCGGGCCGGACCGGGGCTGAGCCCATGTGCTGGAGCGCGACGGCCGATCTGACGGCGGGCACGGTCATCTCAGCCGTGGGAGTGGCGTGTCTGGTTCGGGTGCGACGCGTCCGCGATCTGCCCCTCGCCGCGCTGCCGCTGCTGCTGGGCGCGCACCAGCTGGTGGAGGCCGCCGTCTGGGCCTCGGGCGGCGGCCGGTCCCCCGCCGTCACGGTCTGGGCCGTGATCGCCCTCCCCGTGCTGCCCGTGTGGGTGCCGCTCGGGGTGCTGCTGGCCGCCGCGCCGGAGGCCCGGCGCAGGCTGTGGGGGCCGTTGGCCGTCGGCGTAGCCACCGCGGCCGTCCTCTCGTACTGCCTGGCGACCGGGCCGGTGACCGCCGAGATCCGGGGCCACACCCTCGGCTACGGCGTGAATGTTCCGTGGATGCCGCTGGTCCTGACGTGCTATCTGTTCGCCACCCTGGGCTCCCTGCTGCTCGCCGCGGACGGGCGGCTGCGGTTCCTCGGCGTACTGCTGGCCGCCGGGGCATTGGCCTGCTCAGCGCTGTGGCGACTGGAATTCGCGTCCACGTGGTGCGCCTTCGCGGCGGTCGCCTCCGTCCTGGTGCTGGGCTGGGTCCGGCGCCGGGAAGCCGGTTCTCCCGTGCTGTGATCGACCGAAAGTTACCTAGACGTATCTAGTGACTTCACACGAGGGCAGCAGTAGAACTCGTTCCCATTCCGCCGAGAGTGAGGAACGTCACATGAGTGACAGAGCCCTGCCCGGAAACGATTCCCATGGATTTTCACGTCGCGGCTTCATCGCTAGAACGAGTTCCATTCTCGGAGCCGCGACCCTCGCCGGTCACCTCGCTCCGGCCCAGGCTCAGGCCGCGGCGGCGGCTGCCGCTGCCGCCGCGCCCATCGAGAGCGGCGCCCACGTGCCGGCCCTGGTCATCGGCACCGGTTACGGCGGCTCCGTCGCGGCGCTGCGGCTCGCGCAGGCCGGCGTGGACGTACAGATGATCGAGATGGGCATGGACTGGGTCACCCCGGGGTCGGACGGCAAGATCTTCCCGAAGGTGACCAGCCCGGACTACCGGTCGTTCTGGCTCCGCACCCGGACCAAGGCGCCGCTGAGCAACTTCCTCGGCTTCCCCATCGACAAGGACGTCCCCAAGTACACGGGCATCCTCGACGCCGAGGACTTCGCCGGCATCACGGTCTACCAGGGCCGCGGCGTCGGCGGCGGCTCGCTGGTCAACGGCGGCATGGCCGTCACGCCCAAGCGCGCCAACTTCCAGGCCGTCCTGCCCTCGGTGGACGCCGACGAGATGTACAACACCTACTACCCGCGGGCCAACGCCGCCCTCGGGGTCGGCATGATCGATCCGGCCTGGTTCGAAACGGCCGCCTGCTACCAGTTCTCCCGGGTCGGCCGGAAGCACGCCCAGCGTTCCGGCTTCGCGTGGACCTTCGTACCCGACGTGTACGACTGGAACTACATGAAGCAGGAGGCCGCCGGCACGGCCACCAAGTCGGCGCTGGACGGCGAGATCCTGTACGGCAACAACCACGGCAAGAAGTCCCTCGTCCAGACGTACCTGGCGCAGGCGAGGGCCACGGGCAAGGTCGTCATCTCCTCGCTGCACAAGGTCACCTCGGTCACCCCCACGACCGGCGGCGGCTACACGGTCACCATCGACCAGATCAACACCACCGGCGACACCGTGGCCACCAAGACGGTGACGTCGGACCGGGTCTTCTTCGCGGCCGGCAGCGTCGGCACCAGCAAGCTGCTGGTCAAGCTGAAGGCCACGGGCGCGCTGCCGAACCTCAACAGCGAGGTCGGCAAGGGCTGGGGCGAGAACGGCAACGTCATGTGCGGCCGCGCCAACCACATGTGGGACCCGACCGGCAAGCTCCAGGCGACCATCCCCTGCTCCGGCATCGACAACTGGGACGCCGGAGGCGCGTTCGCCGAGGTTGCGCCGCTGCCCACCGGGATCGAGACGTACGCCTCGTTCTACCTGTCGATCACGAAGAACCCGAACCGCGGCGAGTTCAGCTGGAACGCCGCCACGGGCAAGGCCGACCTCAGCTGGCAGACGTCGTGGAAGCAGCCGTCCATCGACATGGCCAAGACCATCTTCGACAAGATCAACTCGAAGGAGGGCACGATCTACCGGACCGACCTGTTCGGCGGCAACAAGATCTGGAACGACACCCTCACCTACCACCCCCTCGGCGGCGCGGTGTTGAACAAGGCCACCGACAACTACGGGCGCCTGCACGGCTACACCGGCCTGTACGTGATCGACGGAGCGCTGATCCCCGGCAACGTCAGCGTCAACCCGTTCGTCACGATCACGGCGCTCGCCGAACGCAACATCGAGAAGATCATCGCCACCGACCTGTAAGGGGCGGGGCCGCACGGGCCGCGGGCCGCCGGAAAAGCGTTTGACGTCCATCGGCGTCCGACGATCGGATGGCGGCCCATGAGCACAGCACGGATGCACCCCGGACAGCACCCCATCGACGCGGAGCTCGTACGGCGCCTGGTAGCCGGACAGTTCCCCCGGTGGGCGGAGCTGGCGGTGGAGCGGTTCCCGTCGGGCGGCACGGTCAACGCCATGTACCGGCTGGGCGACGGCATGGTCGTACGGCTGCCCCTGGTGCGGGGCGGAGCCGAGGATGTGGCGATGGAGCGGCAGTGGCTGCCGCTCCTCGCGGCCCGGCTCCCGACGGCGATCCCCGAGGTGCTCGGGGCCGGGGAGCCCGCCGAGGGGTACCCGTGGCCCTGGTCGGTGTACCGGTGGCGGGCCGGGGAGCCTCCCGAGGCGGGCGCGCTGAGCCGGCCCGGGCGGCTGGCCGAGGACCTGGCGGCCTTCGTGGCGGCGATGCGGGGCATCACCCTGCCGAGGGCGCCGACGGCCCACCGCGGCGGGCCCCTCGCCGCGCAGGACGCGGAGACCCGGGCGGCGATCGGGCAACTGCGCGGGATCCCGGAGGAGGGCGTCGACTGCGACGCGGTGGCCGCCGCATGGGAGGACGCGCTGCGGGCACCGGAGTGGGACGGGCCGCCGGTGTGGCTGCACGCCGATCTCATGCCGGGCAACCTGCTGGTGGACGACGGCAGGCTGGCCTCGGTGATCGACTTCGGGTGCACGGGGGTGGGCGATCCCGCCTGCGACCTCTTCCCGGCGTGGAACCTGCTCCCGGCCGACGCGCGGGCCGTCTTCCGCGAGGCCCTCGGCGTGGACGGGGCGACCTGGATCCGGGGCAGGGCCCGGACCCTCTCCCAGGCGCTGATCGCGCTGCCGTACTACCGCGGCACGAATCCGGCGATGGCCGAGAACGCCCGGCACGTGATCCGGGCGGTACTGGAAGACCGCTGAGCCCGTGGGCCCGTCCGGCCCGTACGGGTCGTACCGCAGCCGCCGCGACGGCGGCCGCTGCGGTACGACCCGTGTCA
Source organism: Streptomyces sp. NBC_01351 (assembly GCF_036237315.1). Taxonomy (GTDB): domain Bacteria; phylum Actinomycetota; class Actinomycetes; order Streptomycetales; family Streptomycetaceae; genus Streptomyces. The sequence goes on from NZ_CP108356.1 coordinate 471,705, forward strand.
GTGGCCGGGCAGTACGCACACGCTGTCGAGGCCGAGCACGTGGTTGAGCCTGCCGAAGGCCAGCCAGGAGCCGATGCTCATCGTGAGCTCCACGATCTCCAGCTGGCTGTAGTGGGCGGTCATCCGGTCCCAGAACTCCTCGTCGAGCCCGTGGTGGTCGAGGGTGTACCGCTCGGCGTACTCCGCCGCCAGCCGGGTGCGGTCGTCGAAGGCCTCGGTGGTGCGCCAGTCGGTGACCGCCTCCGGGAACTCCTCCTCGACCTTCTCGCCGTCCCGGTCCGTGCGCCAGTCGAGGCAGAAGACACATCCGTTGATCTGCGCGACGCGCAGCCGGGCCGCCTCGAACTCGCGCAGTCCCAGGGTCGTGTGGGCATACACCGACAGCGAGAAGTTCGCCGCGGCCATGCCGATGCCGGGGACCATGTCCCCCCACACGTACTCAATGGGGTGCTGGCCTTCGGGGATGTCGATCCTCATCGCTGTTTCCTTCCGAGTTTGCCGATGGCGGGGCGCAGCGGGACGTCGAGTGCGTCGTAGAGTCCGGGTTCCGCCTCGGTGAGCCAGTCGATGGCGCCCACCAGGCGTCCCACGGCGGTCGCGTTGCCGCCGGCGGAGCGGTTGTCGCCCTCGTCGGTGGCCTCGACGGTCACCTCGATGCGGGGGCGGCCCTCGATGACGACCCGGTGGGCTCCGTCGCCGCCGTCGGGCGGGGTCGGCCAGTCCGGTGCGCACGAGGCGTGGATACGGGTGACGTGCTCGATGACGATGCGGGGTTCGCCCTCGACGATGCCCTGCACCTCGAAGCGGATCGCCCCTTGGGTGCCGGCTTCGAACTCGCCCATGGTGCGGGTGGTCACGGTGGTGTCGAGCGCGCGGCGCTCCGAGGTCTCGCGGATCTCGTCGAGTTCGACGCCGAGGGCCCGGGCCATCATCCGGATCTGGCCGCCCCACACCATGGTCGGGATGGAGGGCATGAGCATCATCGGCTCGTAGTCCATGGGCTGGCCCATGCCGACGAGGTAGCGCACGGAGTCCGGCTGGTCGTAGGTGGAGTAGTCGAATATCTCCTGGCAGCGGATGGCGTCGATGGTGGTGGCGAGTCCGCTGATCAGGAGCGGGAGCACGTCGTTGCCCCAACCGGGGTCGACGCCGGAGGCGAAGAGCGAGCCGCCGCCCTCGGCTATCGCGGCCAGGATCGGCTCGCGGAACTCCGGTGGGGCGCTGCGGTGGTCGTAGAGCGGGTAGAGGGCGGGGCTGACGACGACCGCGCCGGACCGGACGGCCCGCGTGAGGTCGGCGAGTGCCTCGTCGGGGCGGACGTCGCCCGAGGCGGCGTACACCACGGCCCGGGGGCGGGCGGCCAGTACGGCCTCGATGTCATCGGTGGCCGCCACCCCCAACGGGTGGTGGAGTCCGCCGAGTTCGCCCGCGTCGCGGCCGACCTTGGCCGGGTCGTGGACGATGACGGCGGTGAGCTCCAGCGCGGGATGGGCGTCGACGGCACGAATGGCCAAACGGCCGACGTTGCCGGTGCCCCAGACAACCGTGGGAATCATGCGCGGAGGGTAGCCACAGGACCTGCACGTTTCCAGAGTCGTGCGGCGTGCAGTCACGCACCCCTCGGCGTCACTGGTTCTTGGCGCCCAGGACGAAGAGGAGGTAGACGAAGAAGGCGAAGAGGTGGCCGACGAACAGGTAGGCGATCAGCCGGATCACCAGGCCGCGCGGGAACTTCGATTCGATGCGGGCCCGTATGGTCACGGGGCGGACGGGGGTCACCTGGTTCTCTCCTCGGGACATGGGCGCGGCTCCTCGGCTATCGGTGGTGCGTGGACGTGGTGGTTCCGCCGAGGCACAGCCCGGCGAGGCTGCTCTGCAGCAGGGTGTGGACGAACAGCAGCTCGGCCCCGCCCGGGGAGGCAGCGCCGATCCGGTGCGGGGTGAGCGAGTCGAAGTGCGCGCTGTCGCCCGGTTCGAGGAGGTGCTCGGCCTCCCCCAGGTGCAGCCGCAGCCGCCCGGCGAGGACGTACAGCCATTCCTCGCCGGGGTGTACGCGGACCAGTTCGCCCTGGCTGCGGCCGTGGGGGACGTGTACGCGCAGCGCCTGCATCCCGCGCCCGGAGCCGCCGGCCTGCCAGTACGTCCACCCGTCGGCCTCCCGGGCACCCGGACCGCCGGCCCGTACGATGGGATCGGCGACGGCGGGGGTCTCGCCGAGGAGCTCGGAGACCGTCGTGCCGTAGGTGCGGGCGAGGCCGAGCAGGAGCGGCAGCGAGGGCTGGCGGCGGCCGGTCTCCAGACGGGACAGGTGGGCGGGCGAGAGCCGGGCCCGGGCGGCGGCGGCCTCCAGGGTGAGGCCCGCGCGGCGGCGCAGTTCGCGCAGTTGCGGGGCGACGGCGGGCAGCTCGTCGGGGGCGCCTTCGGGACCGGGGGCTGAGCCGGAGCCGGAGCCGGTACCGGGGCCGGGGGCAGGACCGGGTGTCATGCCCCGATTGAGCCAGATTCTTGCCTGCGCGGCAATCTAGGTTGCCTCTGAGGCAAAACCGCCCTCTCCGAGCACCGTCTCCACCGTGTCCGCGTCCTCCGCTCCCTTGTCCGGGCGGTGCCTGAGCACCCGCGCGAAGCGCAGGGTCACTCCGGCCGGGTAGCGCGGGGAGCGCTGCAGGCCGTCGTAGGCGATCTCCACGACCAGTTCGGGCCGCACCCGCACGGTGAAGCCGTCGTCCGAGGTGGCGAGGGCGTTCAGCGCGCCGGTCTGCCAGCGCAGCATCTCGTCGGTGAGTCCTTTGAAGGTCTTGCCGAGCATGGCGTAGGTGCCGTCGGCGGCCCGCGCTCCCAGGTGCAGGTTCGACAGCAGCCCGGTCCGCCGGCCGTGGCCCCATTCGGCGGCGAGGACCACCAGGTCGAGGGTGTGGACGGGCTTCACCTTCAGCCAGTGTTTCCCGCGCCGGCCGGCCGCATAGGAGGAGTCGAGGGCCTTGACCATGACGCCCTCGTGGCCGCGGCGCAGGGTCTCGGCCCGGAACGCCTCGGCCTCGGCCGCCTGCGCCACCGGGTCCTCCACGACGAGCCGGCGCACCCGGGCGTGCTCGGGCACGAGGGCGGCGAGGGCCTCGTACCGTTCGCGGACCGGAAGGTCGAGCAGCACCTCCTCGCCGGCGGCCAGGATGTCGAAGAAGCAGGGGACGACCGGGAGCGCCCGCCGGGCGGCTTCGACGTCCACGCGGGAGCCGACACGGCTCGCGATGTCCTGGAAGGGGACCGGCCGGCCGTCCGCGGCCAGGCCGATGACCTCGCCGTCGAGGATGAACCGCTCCCCCGGCAGCGCCCGGGCCAGTTCGGCCACCTCGGGCAGCCGGTCGGTGATCTCGTCGAGGGAGCGCGTGTACACCCGTACCTCGTCGCCTTCGCGGTGCACCTGGACCCGGATGCCGTCGAGCTTCTCCTCCACCGCGCAGGGTCCGAGCGCCGCCAGGGCCTCGGCCAGCGACGCGGCGGTGTTCGCCAGCATGGGCTGTACGGGCTGTCCGACGCGCAGGGTGAACTCGCCGAGCGCCTGCGCGCCCCGGGCCAGCACGGTCTGCGCGACCCGGGGCAGCGAGCCGTCCAGCATCACGGCTCGGCGCAGCTCGGCGGCCGGCACCCCGGCGGCGGTGGCCACGCCCTCCAGGGCCACCGCGTCGAGCGCGCCCTGGCGCACCTCCCCGGAGAGCAGGCTGCGCAGGAACGCCTGCTCGGCGCCGGTGGCCGCGCCCAGCAGGGCCTCGAGGATCCGGCGCCGCCGTGCCTGCGACCCGGTGCCCTTGGTGGCGGCGAGTTCGGTGACCGCCGCGTCGACGGCGCGCACGGTGAGGGTGGGCCGGGGCGCGGGCGGGGTCTCCTGCGCGAGGGCGCGCCAGCCGATGCCCGGGCGGCCCTGCGGGAGGCGACCGGCGAGGTAGGAGATCACCAGGCCGGCCTCCTCGGGCGGCGCTGCGGCGAAGAGTTCCGCGAGCAGGGCGGTCTTCCGGGAGCGGGCGGAGGTGTCGGCGACCTCCCGGGACACGCGCGCGAGTTCGGCCAGCAGCATGCGGCCATCCTCCCGCCGACGGGCGCGCGGCGCAGGTCGGAAACGGTGGCCGCGTACCGCAGGCGTGGTACGCGCGGGCCGTCGGCGTACTCCTCGAGAAGTGCTGGACATCCCCCTCCGGGCGCTCGGATACGGGGCGCCCGGGCGTCTAGGGTTCCCGTATGAAGCTCCGATTGCCCCGGCGCCGCCGAGACCGCCTGCTCGCGGGCGCCGCCGCCTTCGCCGTCGTCGCGGGGGCCGGCACCTGGTCGGCCGCGGGCGGCGGCGACCAGCCGACCGTGCGCCGGCAGGACCACGTCTTGGACATGCCCAGCTCGAAGACGCCCGGCCGGCAGACTCCCGATGTCGGGATCGACATCTCGTACTTCACCACCGACGGCGGGGAGAAACGTCCCGCCGTCCTCCTCGGCCACGGTTTCGGGGGCAGCAAGGACGACGTCCGCGAGCAGGCCGAGCGGTTGGCCCGGGACGGGTACGCGGTCCTGACCTGGTCCGCGCGCGGCTTCGGCCGCTCCGGCGGCGAGATCGGGCTGAACGATCCCGAGTACGAGGTCAAGGACGTCTCGCGGCTCGTCGACTGGCTGGCGGCCCGCCCGGAGGTGCGCCTGGACGCGGCGGGCGATCCGCGCGTCGGCGTTTCCGGAGCCTCCTACGGCGGGGCCGTCTCGCTGCTCGCTGCAGGGTACGACCGGCGGGTGGACGCCATCGCTCCGCAGATCACCTACTGGAACCTCGCGGACTCCCTCTTCCCCCAGGGCGTCTTCAAGAAGCTGTGGTCCGGCATCTTCTTCACCACCGGCTCCGTCAGCGGGATGCAGCAGGCCGGTCAACAGCCGACCGGTCAGCAGCAGGCGCAGGCCGGGTCGCAGCGGGAGGCTCCCGCGGCCCCCGGCTGCGGCCGCTTCCAGCCCGAGCTGTGCGCCATGTACGAGCGGGTCGCGGTGGCCGGGAAGCCGGACCCCGAAGCCCGGGCCCTGCTGGAGCAGCGCAGTCCGTCGGCCGTGGGCGCCCGGATCAAGGTCCCGACGCTGATCGTGCAGGGTCAGGACGACTCCCTCTTCCCGCTGGACCAGGCCGACGCCATGGCCAAGGCCATCGCGGCGAACGGCGCGCCCGTCTCCGTGGACTGGGCGGACGGCGGCCACGACGGCGGCATGCGCGAGGCGGACCGGGTCGAGGCTCGGATCGCGACCTGGTTCGACCGCCACCTCAAGGGGGACGAGAGCGCGGACACCGGCCCGGTGTTCCGCGTCTCGCGCTCCGGCGGCATCGACTCCACCGACGGCCAGGTGCAGTTGCGCGGTGCGAGCGGCGAGCAGTACCCCGGGCTGACCTCCGGCCCGCGGGAGTTCGCCCTCACCGGGCGCGAGCAGAGCTTCGCCAACCCCGCGGGCGGGGCGCCTCCCGCGCTGTCCTCGCTGCCCGGTATCGGCGGGCAGCTCGCCGTCTTCGGGGCCGGACTCTCGCTGGACTTCCCCGGGCAGAACGCCCGGTTCGAGTCCGAGCCGCTGGCCCGCGAGGTACGGATCACCGGGACGCCGACCGTAACCCTGAACGTGAGGTCGACAGCCGCGGACGGATCGGCCGTGCTGTTCGGCAAGGTGTACGACGTCGGGCCGGACGGGCGGCAGCAGGTGCTGCCGAGTCAGCTGGTCGCCCCGGTACGGGTGGAGAACGCCCAGCAGGGTACGAGCGTCGAGCTGCGGCTGCCCGCGATCGACCACGCCGTGGAGGCCGGGCACCGGCTGCGGCTGGTGATCGCCGCGACCGACCTCGGCTACGCGACCCCGGCCGCGCCGGCCACGTACACGGTCTCGGCGCAGAGCGCCCTGACCGTCCCCGAAGCACCCGGAGTACGGACCGCCTCGGCCGGGCTGCCCGCCTGGACGTGGGGGCTGCCGTTGGGCGCCGCGGCACTGGCCGCCGCGCTGCTCGGCATCCGCAGGACCGGGCGACGGCCCGCGGCGGCGCAGCCGGATCCCGCACTGGCCGACGTACCGCTGGAGATCACGGGGCTGACGAAGCGGTACGCGAAGGCGCAGGACCGGTACGCGGTACGGGACCTGTCCTTCCGCGTGGAGAAGGGGCAGGTGCTGGGGCTGCTCGGGCCCAACGGGGCCGGGAAGACCACCACCCTGCGCATGCTGATGGGGCTGATCTCGCCGGACGCCGGGGAGATCCGGGTGTTCGGGCACGCGGTGCGTGCCGGAGCGCCGGTTCTGTCGCGGGTCGGGGCCTTCGTGGAGGGCGCGGGATTCCTGCCGCACCTGACCGGCCGGGCCAACCTGGAGCTGTACTGGCAGGCCACCGGCCGCCCCGCCGAGGACGCGCACATGGCGGAGGCCCTGGAGATCGCGGGGCTCGGCGACGCGCTGGAGCGGGCGGTGCGCACGTACTCGCAGGGCATGCGCCAGCGCCTCGCGATCGCCCAGGCCATGCTCGGGATGCCGGACCTGCTGATCCTCGACGAGCCGACGAACGGTCTGGACCCGCCGCAGATCAGGGAGATGCGGGACGTGATGATCCGGTACGCGGCCGGTGGGCGGACGGTGATCGTCTCCAGCCACCTGCTGTCGGAGGTGGAGCAGTCCTGCACGCACCTGGTGGTCATGGACCGCGGCCGCCGGGTGGCGGCGGGCGAGGTCGCCGAGATCACCGGCGGCGGGGACACCCTGCTGGTGTCGCTGGCGGAGCCGGTGGACGAGACGGGGATCGAGAAGGTGGCGGCACTGGAGGGAGTGGGTTCGGTGGCGGCCACCGATGACGGGTTGCTCGTGCGATTGGAAGGCGCGACGGCCGCGGGGCTGATCGCCGAACTCGTACGACTGGAGGTGCCGGTGACCGGAGTGGGACCGCACCGGCGACTCGAGGACGCGTTCCTCACCCTGATCGGAGGACCGGCATGAGCACGGTGCGAAGCATCGCGCAGGAGGTGGCTCCGGGCTACCGGGCGAGCCGTACGCTGCCGCTCCGCGTGGAGGCGCTGCGGCAGTGGCGCCGGCGGCGGACGCTGGTGATGGGCGGGATCCTGGCCGCGCTGCCGTTCATCCTGATGATCGCCTTCGCGGTGGGTGGCGGGCCGGGCAGCCGGGACGGCGGGAACGGCCGGATCACCCTGATCGACACGGCCACTGCCTCGGCGGCGAACTTCGCCGCGACCTGCCTGTTCGTCTCGGCCGGCTTCCTGCTGGTGGTGCCGGTGGCGCTGTTCTGCGGGGACACGGTGGCCTCGGAGGCGAGCTGGTCCTCGCTGCGCTACCTGCTGGCCTCGCCGGTGCCTCGGGCGCGGCTGCTGTGGAGCAAGCTCGTGGTGGCGCTCGGTTTCAGCCTGGCGGCGATGGTGCTGCTGCCGGTGGTGGCACTGGCCGTGGGAACGGCCGCGTACGGGTGGGGGCCGCTCCAGCTCCCGGCGGGCGGGGCGCTGCCGGCCGGGGAGACGGTGCCGAGGCTGGCGATCGCGGTGGCCTTCGTCTTCGTGTCGCAGCTGGTGACGGCGGGGCTGGCGTTCTGGCTGTCCACGCGGACCGACGCGCCGCTGGGCGCGGTGGGCGGGGCGGTCGGGCTGACGATCGTCGGCAACGTGCTGGACGCGGTGACCGCGCTCGGGTCGTGGCGCGAGTTCCTGCCGGCACACTGGCAGTTCGCGTGGGCGGACGCCTTGCAGCCGCAGCTGGAATGGGGCGGGATGATCAAGGGGACGGCGGTGTCGGTGTCGTACGCGCTGGTGCTGTTCGCCCTGGCGTTCCGCGGGTTCTCCCGCAAGGACATCGTGTCGTGACGTCCTTGAACGGGAGAACCCCCGGGTTCTAGCCGAGTACGCGTACGGGTGAGCCGTCGAGGAACGCGATGACGTCCTCGACGGCTTGGCCGTAGTACGTGGCGTAGTTGGCCCGTGTCACGTAGCCCAGGTGCGGGGTGGCGAGCAGGCGGGGCGCCGTCCGCAGCGGGTGGCCGGCGGGCAGCGGCTCGACGTCGAAGACGTCGATGCCGGCGCCCGCGATCCGGCCCGCGTGCAGGGCTTCGAGGAGCGCGTCCTGGTCGACGATGGCCGCCCGGGAGGTATTGACCAGGTAGCCGGTCGGCCGCATCAGGGCGAGCTCGGCGGCGCCGAGGAGGCCGCGGGTGCGCTCGCCGAGCGCGAGGTGGACGGAGACGAAGTCGCTGGTGGCGAGGAGTTCTTCCTTGGAGGGCGCGAGGGCGACGCCGACCTCGTCGGCCCGTTCCTTGGTGAGGTTGCCGCTCCAGGCCACGACGTCCATGCCGAAGGCGAGCCCGACTTGGGCCACCTTGCTGCCGATCTTGCCGAGGCCGAGCAGTCCGAGGCGCCGCCCGTGCAGGTCGGCGCCGACCGTCTGCTGCCAGGGGCCGCCGTCGCGCAGGGCCGCGGACTCCTGGACCAGGCCGCGGGCGAGGCCGAGCAGCAGGGCCCAGGTCAGTTCCACGGGCGGGGTGGAGGAGCTGGCAGTGCCGCAGACCGTCACGCCGTTGCGCTCGGCGGCCGCGTAGTCGATCACCGTGTTGCGCATGCCGGAGGCGATGAGCAGGCGCAGGCGGGGCAGCCGGTCGAGCAGCGAGCCGGGGAAGGGCACGCGTTCGCGCAGGGTGACGACGATGTCGAAGCCGGCCAGCCGGGCGGCGAGTTCGTCCTCGTCGTCCGTGTGCTCGGGGAAGCTCTCCACCTCGACGCGGCCGGCGAGCGGCGACCAGTCGGCTGCCGTGGCGCCGACGCCCTGGAAGTCGTCGAGGAGCGCGCAGCGCAGCAGCGGGCCGCCCGTCACGCGGTGGGCGCCGGGGCGATGGCGTCGATCTCGGCGAGCAGCTCGGCGTCCAGGGGGTGGTCGGCGACGGCCGCGTTGGCGCGGACCTGTTCGGCGGAGGTGGCTCCGGCGATGACGGAGGCACAGCCGGGCTGGGCACCGAGCCAGCCGATGGCGAGTTCGAGGACGCTGCGGCCGTGCTTCTCGGCAAGGGCGGCGAGGGCTTCGACCACGTCGAGGCGCTGCTCGGTGAGGTAGGCGTCGCGGCCTTCGAGGCGGGAGCCGGTGGGGACGGGCGCGCCCCGGCGGATCTTGCCGGTGAGCAGGCCGTTGGCGAGCGGGAAGTACGGGAGCACGCCGACGCCGTAGTGCAGGGCCGCCGGGACCAGTTCGCGTTCGGCCGACCGCTCCAGCAGCGACCACTGGTTCTGGGCCGATACGAAGGGTGCCGCGCCCGTCTCGCGGGCGACGTGGGCGGCTTCGGCGAGCTGCCAGGCGCTGAGGTTGGAGTGGCCGATGTAGCGGACCTTGCCCTCGGTGACGAGCTCGGTGAGCGCGGCGAGGGTCTCGGCGACGGGGGTGGCCGGGTCGGGGCTGTGCAGCTGGTAGAGGTCGATGTGGTCCGTGTCGAGACGGCGCAGGGACTCCTCGACGGCCCGCCGGATGTAGGCGCGTCCGCCGCGGGCTCCGGCGGCGGGCCCGTATTTCATGTCCATGCCGGCGAAGCCGAACTTGGTGGCGAGCACGACCTGGTCCCGGCGGCCCTTGAGGGCCTGGCCGAGGTGGCTCTCGGAACCGCCGAGGCCGCCGTAGATGTCGGCGGTGTCGAGGAGCGTGATGCCCGCGTCGAGGGCGGCGTCGACCACGGCGCGGGTTGCGCGGGCGTCGAGGCGGCCGCCGAAGTTGTTGCAGCCGAGGCCGACGGCGGAGACCTGGAGGCCTGAATTGCCCAGGGGGAGATGGCGCATGTGATTCGTTCCTCCACACTCGTCGGCTACAAGATCGACCGGTCGCTCAGTCTAGGTCGTCTCTTTCGGATCTTGCCGGTCAAGCCCGCGTCGTCCGGTGCCGTGCCTCGCAAGGTGGAGGGGCGCCCGTGTACTGGACGTACTCGGGTGCCCCGACAACGCGGCGAGGTGCGGTGCCGGGCGGCGCGGGTCTGGGGGCACCTCCCAGCGGTAGCCGGGGGAGCAAGATCCGAAAGAGACGGCCTAGGCGCGCGGCCTCGGCGGCGGCGGACGCCAGGGGACCGAGAGGGACGGGGCCGCAGGGGCCGGGACGTCTCCGGCAGGAGCCGTCCTAGTCCCGGAGGACCTTCACGGCCCGGTCGAAGGCCGAGTCCTTGTTCTGGTCGAACTCCTCCGTGGTGAAGACCGGCTCGGTGAGGTGCGGCGGGATGCCCGCGCCGTCGAAGGTCCTGCCCGACCGGGTCAGCAGCTCCTCGTTCGGCAGCCAGACCGACATGCCGTTGGGGAGCCCCCGCACCATGACGTCCGAGAAGACGCCCTGCGTGGGCTGCCCGATCCGCACGGTCCGGCCGGGCCGGTCCATGAGGGCCTGGGTGAAGGTCTCTCCCGCGCTGACGGTCGAACCGCCGGTCAGCACGGCGACCGGCCCGGTGTAGCGGGGGCCCTGGGCGGGCGTGACGTACAGGGGCTGGGGGCGCGTGTGCCGGGTGGGGTCCGCGGGATCGTTGCGGGCCCGCTTGGAGTAGGCGAGGTAGGGGGTGTCGGTCAGCCGCCCGGCGAGGTGGAGCCCCATGGCGTCGGAGCCGCCGCCGTTGATCCGCAGGTCGATGACCAGGCCCTTCAGGTGCCGGGTGCGCTCCCGGCCGAGGACCGTGTCCAGCGCCTTGTCGAGCTCGGCCAGCTCGGCGGCGTAGGAGGCCCCGTCGCCCGCGTAGCCGCCGAAGCCGGAGATCCGCAGGTAGCCCTGCCCGCCGGGGAGGTCTGCGTACGTGATCCGCCCGGCGGCGAAGTCCTGGAGGTTCCGCGCGTCCTTGAGGTCGCGCTCCACGACGAACTTCTTGACCTTGGCGTCGAGGTTCCCGTCGGGCAGGACGGTGCCGGGGCGGACCTGTGCGAAGCCCCGGTCGGGCCTGCCGTCGGCGTCGGCGTCGACGTCCCAGACGGCGACGTGGGCGTCGTGGAGCGGCTCGGTCATCTTGCCGAAGACGCCGAAGAGTTCGTCCGGGGTCGTCCCTTCGTGGACCATGGGCCGGTACCGGTCGCGTACGGCGTGCCAGTCGATGCCCTTGGCGGTGAAGAAGGGGTAGTTCTCCTCGAAGGACTGCCAGAAGACGTCGAAGGAGGCGAGCGGACCCCCGGGGGCCGAACGCGTGCAGGCGTCGGGCAGTTCCGTCATCCGGCGCAGGTTCCGTTCGCCGACGTCGCCGTCCAGCCGCACGGAGGCGCGGTCGCGGCCCCCGCGGGTGCGCACGGTGAGGACGGTGTTTTCGGGGGTGGTGTAGGCGCCGGGGCCGGTCCGCTGCGCGGTGTCGCCCGCGATGCAGCTGACGGCGGTGGTCTGGTACTCCTGGAGGGTTCCGTTCCGGATGGACAGCACGGTGCCGTAGCCGTCGGTGCGCCAGATCCCGTCGGTGGCCGGCTGGTGGGCGGTGGCGGCCGGCGCGGCTGCGCCGACGAGGGCCAGGGCGACGGCGGTGGCCGTGACGATGCGCACGATCTTGCCTTCTCTGTAGGCGACTTGCTGGGTACCGCCCTACCGTCGCCGCCACGGGATCCACCGGGCCATACGGCTGTCCGGCCGATCGGGGGTGGGGCCAGCCCCCGCTACCCTCGGTACCCGGGGGACCACACATCCAGGAAGTGTCGTCAAAGTGGCGTCGGCCGGACGAGACTTTGACGACACGACCTAGAGGAGGCGGGTCGCTCCGGCCGACGGGGCGGCCGGGGTGATCGACGGCGGCTTGAAGCCCGCGCGGGCGAAGGCCTCCGTCACGGCGCGGGTCACCGGCTCCTCGGCGTCCGCGTCGATCAGGGCCAGCGCCGAACCGCCGAAGCCGCCGCCCGTCATCCGGGACCCGTACGCCCCTGCCGCTTCGGCGGTGGCCACCGCGAGGTCGAGCTCCGGGCACGAGACCTCGTAGTCGTCGCGCAGCGAGCGGTGCCCCTCGCTGAGCAGAGGTCCGGTCTCGCGCAGCCGCCCGGCCCGCAGCAGTTCCTCGATCCGTACGACCCGTTCGTTCTCGGTGACGACGTGCCTGACCCGCCGGCGCCGCACGGGGTCGCCGAGCCGGTCCAGTGCCTGGTCCAACTCCTCGTACGGGAGGTCGCGGAGTGCCGGTACGCCGAGTTCCGCGGCCGCCTCGTGGCAGGAGGCCCGGCGCCGGGCGTACGCCCCGTCGGCGAGGGCGTGCTTGACCCGGGTGTCGATGACGAGCAGGCGCAGGCCCGCCGCCGCGCAGTCGAAGGGGATGTGCCGCTGTTCGAGGCTGCGGGTGTCGAGGTGGAGGGCGTGCCCTTCGGTCGAGCAGGCCGAGGCCATCTGGTCCATGACGCCGCAGGGGACGCCGACGTACGCGTTCTCCGCGCGCCGGGCGAGTGCGGCCAGTTCGGGGCGGGTGAGCGGGAGGCCGTACAGGTCGGTGAGGGCCAGCGCGGTGGCCACTTCCAGGGCGGCGGAGGAGGACAGGCCGGCGCCGTTCGGCACATCGGACCGCACGTGCAGATCGACGCCCCTGACCGGAAGCCCGGCCTCCAGCAGGGCCCAGACGACCCCCGCGGGGTAGGCGGCCCAGCTCTCGGCGGTTTGCGGAGGGCGTGCCGGGTCGAGGGCGGCGAGGTCGAGGGTGACCACTCCGGAGGGGGCGTCGGCGGAGTGGAAGCGCAGGGCGCCGTCCGTGCGCGGAGAGGCCGCGACCTCGGTGCGCTGCGGGAGCGCGAAGGGCAGGGCGAACCCGTCGTTGTAGTCGGTGTGCTCGCCGATCAGGTTGACCCGGCCGGGAGCCGCCCAGACCCCCTCGGGGGGGTGTCCGTACAGCTCCTTGAACTCCTGCGCCGTCCTGCTCACGCGCTCGCCACCTCCCTCAGCCGTGCGGCCGCGTCCTCGGGCCGGACGTCGTTCATGTAGGCCTCCATGCCGGACTCGGTCCCGGCGAGGTACTTCAGCTTGTCCGCGGTCCGCCGGACGGTGAACAGCTCCAGGTGGAGGGCGAAGTCCTCGCGGCCGTCGCCGGCCGGGGCCTGGTGCCAGGCGGAGATGTACGGCGTCGGGTCGGGGAGATCGAACAGCCGGTCGAAGCGGCGCAGCAGTTCCAGGTAGACCCGGGGGAACTCGGCGCGCGCCTCGTCGCCCAGGGCGGGCAGGTCGGGGACCCGTCGGTGCGGATGGAGGTGGACCTCGTAGGGCCAGCGCGCCGCGTAGGGCACGAAGGCGGTCCAGTGTTCCCCCTCGAGGACGACCCGGCTGCTCGCGGCGGGTTCGGCGCGCTCGGCGGCCAGGACCTCCTCGAACAGGTTGCCTCCGGTGCGCGCGCGGTGGGCGGCGACGGCGGCGAGCATCCGGGTGGTGCGGGCGGTGGTGAAGGGGAAGGCGTAGATCTGGCCGTGCGGGTGGGCGAGGGTGACGCCGATCTCGGCGCCGCGGTTCTCGAAGCAGTAGACCTGCCGGACCCCTTCGCGCGCGGACAGCTCGGCGGTGCGGTCGGTCCAGGCTGCCAGTACCAGCGCGGCGCGCTCCTCGTCGAGTTCGGCGAAGGAGGTCTTGTGGTCGGGGGTGAAGCAGATGACCTCGCAGCGGCCGGTGTCGCCGGCGAGGGAGGGAAAGCGGTTCTCGAAGACCGCCACTTCGAAGTCGGGGGCCGGGATCTCGCTCGCGCGGCCGCCGGTGGAGGGGCACAACGGGCACTCGTCGGCGGGCGGGTGGTAGGTGCGGCCCTGCCGGTGGGAGGCGATGACGACGTGGTCGCCGAGCAGCGGATCGCGGCGTACTTCGGAGCTGCTCGCGACGGCCGAGGCGTCGAGCGGACGGGTGTCGGGGAAGGCTCGTGCCGCGCCCTCTCCGGTGTCGTAGTAGAAGATCTCGCGGCCGTCGGCGAGGCGGGTACTCGTGCGCTTCACGTGAGGAGCTTCTCTCACTGGAGGGGTGACGACCGGGGTGTGGCCGGGGTCGGGCCCGAATATATGAACGCGCCGACCGCCCCGTCAATGACCAGTTGATCGGAAACGATCGTATCGATCGGATCGGTTCCCTATGATGGTGCGTACCGACTCGCGACAGCGGACCGTCACCACGTCAGGGGGACCACGTGAGACCACATGTAGACCAACGTCAGGCGCGGGTGCGCGAACTCGTGCGGGCACGGGGCAGCGTGCGCGTGGCGGAGCTGGCGCAGGAGCTCGGCATCTCCCCCGTCACCCTGCGGCGGGACATCGAGGCGATGGCGGCCCGGGGCGAGATCCACCGGATGCACGGGGTGATCAGCCGGGTGGAGGCGGGGCGCACGCCGGCCGCCGGGTCGGCGTCCGCGTCGGCGGTGGCCGCCTCGCCTGCCGGGAGCGGCGGTGAGGGCCTGGTGGTCGGGATGGTGGTTCCGACGACCGAGTACTACTACGCCGATGTCGTGCGCGGGGCCCGCGAGGCCGTCGAGGCGCGGGGCGCGCGGCTGACCGTGGGGCTGACCCGGTACCTGGCGGGCGAGGACCGGACGCAGGCGGACCGACTGCTGTCCACGGGCGCGGACGGGCTGCTGCTCACGCCGAACTGGGAGGCCGGGTCGCCCGGTCCCGGGGAGGGGGCCTGGACGGCGGAACTGCCCGTTCCCACGGTGCTGGTGGAGCGGTGGGCGCCGCCGGGGCACCCCGCGGCGGCCCTGGACCGGGTGGCCTCCGACCACGCGCACGGCGCGGCCCGGGCCGTACAGCACCTGGTGGAGCTGGGCCACCGGCGGATCGCCCTCGCCAGCCGGTCCACCCCGACCTCGGCCCGACTGCGGGCGGGGTACGAGGCCGCCGTGACCGCCCTCGGGCTGGATCCTGCGCCGGACTGGCCGGTGTCCGGACCGGGCCCGCTCTCGGAGGCGGACCTGTTCGCCCGGACGCTGGACTACCTGTGCGACGCGGTGGCGAAGGGCGGGGTGACCGCCGCTCTGATCCACAGCGACACCGACGCGATCATGTTGATCCCCCGGCTCCAGGCCCGGGGCGTGCGGGTGCCGGAGGACCTCGCCGTGATCACCTACGACGACGAGGTGGCCGGGATGGCCGACGTACCCCTGTCCGCGGTGGCCCCGGCCAAGCGCGAGGTGGGCGCGCGGGCGGCGGCGCTCCTGCTGGACCGGCTGACGGCCGGCGCCACGGAGGACACCCCTCGGCAGCACGTGGAACTGCTCCCGCTCCTGACCATCCGCGGCTGAAGAGCGCGGGCCCCCGTCCGCCCGGGCCGTCCGCGCCTAGCCTGGCCGGCCCGCCGCCAAGCGCTCCAGGTACTCCCGGCCCCGCGCGAGCTGTCCGGGCAGCTCGGCGGCATCGGGGTACCAGCGCTTCTCGTACTCCCAGCAGAGCCAGCCGCCGGGTGGCGCCGCCATCACCGCCTCGGCGAGCGGCAACACCCCGGCGCCGAGCGCCAGCGGGGTGAGCTCCTGCGCCGATGCCACGTCCTTGACCTGTACGTAGCCCAGGTGCGGGCCCAGCGTCCGCCGCGACTCGGCGGGGGATTCACCGCCCAGCCAGGTGTGCAGTACGTCCCACAGCGCGCCGGCGCCGGGATGCGCGACCGCGTCGAGGACACGGGCCGCCGCGGCGGCGGTGCGGTGGGAGTCGTGGGTCTCCAGCAGGATCCGCACGCCGTGCCGCTCGGCGAACGGCGAGGCGGCCAGCAGCCGGCGGACGGCATGGGCGTCGGCGGCCGCCTCGGGCTGGTCGCCACCGCCGGGGAAGACGCGGACGTACGGGGCTTCCAGGTCGGCGGCGAGCCTGACCAGGCCGCGCAGTTCGGCGAGGACCGGCTCGTCCTCGCCGGGGGCGGCCACCCGGGCGTATCCGGCGATCCCCAGGGCGGTGACGCCGGCGGCGGTCAGGGTCCGCAGTCCGGCGGCGCGTTCGGCGGTGGGGGTGCCGGGGTGGAGCGGCTCCTCGGGATGGGCGCGCAGTTCGAGGGCGTCGAACCCGTGGGACGCCGCGAGGGCGGCACTTCGGTCGAGGGGGGTGCCGGGCAGGCCGAGGGTGGAGAAGGCGTACTTCACCGGTCGGGCCCTTCCGCCGGGGGCGGCGCGGTGGAGGCGCGCACCATCAGCTCGGTGGCCAGGGTGGTGATCCCGCCCGGCGGCAGCGGTCTGTGTCCCGTGACCAGTTGGGCGGCGAGCACCCCGGCCTCGCGCAGGGGCACGCGGACGGTGGTGAGCGCGGGGGCGGTGTCGGCGCAGATCGGGAGGTCGTCGAAGCCCGCGACGGAGACGTCTTCGGGGATGCGCAGGCCCGCCTCGCGCAGGGCGGCGGCGACTCCGGTGGCGACGGTGTCGTTGGCCGCCGCGACGGCGGTGAAGCGCGCCCCGCGGCGCAGGAGTTCGCGGGTGGCGTCATACCCTGCGGCGCGCTCGAAGCCGGCGTGCACGGTGAGCTCGGCGCAGGCCGCGGCCAGGCCGGGGTCGTGCCGCAGCAGGGCCGCGTGGTGGCCGGCGAGCCGCTCACGGGTGGTGCTCAGACCCGGCGGCCCGGCGACGTAGGCAATCTTGCGGTGCCCGAGTGACAGCAGGTGCTCGGCGAGGCGGAAGGCGCCGCCGTGGTCGTCGAACATCACGGTGGCGACGGGCAGCCCGGCGGGCACGGGGAGCGGCGGTCGCCCGCAGAGGACGACGGGGGCTCCGTTGCCCGCAGCCCGTGCGATGCGCGCGGTGAGCGCCGCGGTGTGATCCGGGTCTTCGACCGCGCCGCCGGTGAGCACGAGGCCGCCCGCCCGCTGTCCCTCCAGCAGGGCGAGGTAGGCCAGCTCGGCCTCGGGGACGCCCTCGGTGTTGCAGACGAAGGCGAGACGGCGGGTGCCTCCCCTGCCGACGGGCGCCAGGGCGCTCTGCAGGGAGCCGGCCAGGATGCCGAAGAAGCTGTCGGCGACGTCGTGGACGAGGACTCCGACGAGGTCGGAGGTGGCGGCCGCGAGCGCGCGGGCGGGGCCGTTCACCACGTAGCCGAGCTCTTCGACCGCCTGTTCCACGCGGGTCCGGGTCCTACCGGCCACCGGGTATCCGCCGTTCAGTACGCGCGAGACCGTGGCGGGCGATACACCCGCGTGCACCGCGACCTCGGCGAGAGTCACCGCCATACCGCACCCCTCCTCTGTTGATCCCGGGCCATCGTCTCATCCGGTCCGCGGACCTCCATGGTCTCAGATCGAGAAAGCGCTTTCTATCACTCGTTCGAGTCTTGCGCGGCGAAGATTCCCCGCCCTAGCCTGGCGTGAGTGAAAGCGCTTTCTGTCATCGGGAGGGACATCGTGGAACGCAGGACGATCAAGATCGCCATGAACGGCGTCACCGGGCGCATGGGGTACCGGCAGCATCTCGTCCGGTCCCTGCTCGCCCTGCGCGAGCAGGGCGGCCTGGACCTGGGAGACGGCACCGTGCTGTGGCCGGAACCGGTGCTCATGGGACGCCGCGAGCCCGCTCTGCGGGCGATCGCCGAGCAGCACGGGCTGGAGCACGTGAGCACGGACCTGACGGCCGTACTGGCTGACCCCGAGGTCGAGATCTACTTCGACGCGCAGGTCACCGGAGCGCGCGAGCCGGCGGTGCGGCAGGCCATAGCGGCCGGCAAGCACGTCTACTGCGAGAAACCGACCGCTCTGAGCTTCGAGTCCTCACTGGAGCTGGCCCGGCTGGCCTCGGCCGCGGGGATCAAGCACGGCGTGGTCCAGGACAAGCTGTTCCTGCCGGGGCTGCTCAAGCTGAGGCGGCTGATCGAGGGCGGCTTCTTCGGCGAGATCCTCTCCGTCCGGGGGGAGTTCGGGTATTGGGTCTTCGAGGGTGACTGGCAGCCCGCCCAGCGGCCTTCCTGGAACTACCGCTCGCAGGACGGCGGAGGCATCGTCGCCGACATGTTCCCGCACTGGGAGTACCTGCTCCACGAGCTGTTCGGCCGGGTGGAGTCGGTGCAGGCACTGCACCGCACCCACATCGGCCACCGCTGGGACGAGGAGGGCAAGCCGTACGAGGCGACGGCGGACGACGCCGCTTACGGAATATTCGAGTTGGAGGGCGGGGTGGTCGCGCAGATCAACTCCTCCTGGGCGGTCCGGGTCAACCGTGACGAGCTGGTGGAGTTCCAGGTGGACGGCACGCACGGGTCGGCCGTCGCCGGTTTGCGCGGGTGCCGCGTCCAGCACCGCTCGACGACGCCGAAGCCGGTGTGGAACCCGGACCTGCCGCAGACCGAGGCCTTCCGTTCCCAGTGGCAGGAGGTTCCGGACAATGCCCCCGCCGACAACGGGTTCAAAGCCCAGTGGGAGCTCTTCCTGCGGCACGTCGTACTCGACGAGCCCTGGCAGTGGGATCTGCTGGCCGGGGCACGCGGGGTGCAGCTCGCCGATCTCGGGCTGCGGTCCTCGGCGGAGGGTCGGCGGCTGCCGGTCCCGGAGGTGACCCTGTGAGCATCCGGCTCCCCTCGGCGGACGGCGAGTACCGGCTCCACCGCCCGAACACCGCCCCGTTCACGCCCCTCGACTGCGGGCCGGCCCGTAGTCGTACCTTCTACTCGGCCGCGCACGTGGTGGCCGATCCGCTGGCCGCGTCGGCCGAGGCCGGACCCTCGGTCGACTGGGATGCCACGCTGGCCTTCCGGCACCGGCTGTGGGCGCAGGGGCTCGGGGTCGCCGAGGCGATGGACACCGCGCAGCGCGGGATGGGCCTGGACTGGCCGGCCGCTGCCGAGTTGATCCGCCGCTCGGCGGCGGAGGCCCGGGAGGCAGGCGGCCGGATCGTCTGCGGCGCGGGCACCGACCAGCTCCCCGCCGGCGGCACGCACTCCCTTGCCACGATCACCGCGGCGTACGAGGAACAGCTCGCGCACACCGAGGCGTGCGGAGCGGGGGCCGTCCTGATGGCCTCGCGGGCCCTGGCCACGGCGGCCCAAGGCCCGGAGGACTACCTGGAGGTTTACGGCGGCCTGCTCCGGCAGAGCGCGCGACCGGTCGTACTGCACTGGCTGGGGCCGATGTTCGATCCCGCGCTGGCCGGCTACTGGGGACACGACGACCTCGACGAGGCCACGGAGGTGTTCCTGAAGGTGATCGCCGAGTGCCCGGAGAAGGTGGACGGGATCAAGGTCTCGCTGCTGGACGCGGAGCGGGAGGTGGACATCCGGCGGCGACTGCCCGCCGGGGTGCGCTGCTACACGGGCGACGACTACCACTACCCGGAACTGATCGCCGGGGACGGGGAGCTGGCCAGCGACGCGCTGCTGGGGATCTTCGACCCGATCGCCCCGATCGCGGCGCGAGCCGCTCTCGCGCTCGACCGGGACGACGTCACGGGCTTCCGGGAGCTGCTGGATCCGACGGTCCCCCTCTCCAGACACCTCTTCGCCCCGCCGACCCGGTTCTACAAGACCGGTGTGGTCCTGCTCTCCTGGCTGGCCGGATACCAGGAGCACTTCACGATGGTGGGCGGGTGGCAGTCTGCCCGGTCCCTCCCCCACCTGGCGACCGCGTACGAACTGGCCGACGACCTTGGCCTGTTCCCCGATCCGGGGTTGGCCGAAGACCGGATGCGCCGGCTGCTCTCGGTGTACGGGGTGGAGTCGTGATCCCTTCCCCCGCACGGCTGAGCATCAATCAGGAGACGATCCGCCAGTGGTCGCTGCCCGAGCTGATCGCCGGTTGCACGGCGGCCGAGGTGGGTACGGTGGGGCTCTGGCGTGATCCGGTGCGCCGGCACGGTGTGCGGGAGACCGCGAAGCTGGTCGCCGGGGCGGGGCTGCGTGTCAGCTCTCTGTGCCGGGGTGGCTTCTTCACCGCCGGGGACCCGGCCGGCCGGGCCGCCGCGCTCGACGACAACCGCAGGGCCGTGGAGGAGGCGGCCGAACTGGGCGCCGACACACTGGTCCTGGTATCTGGCGGGCTACCCGGCGGCGACCGGGATCTGGTCGGAGCGCGCGGGCGGATCGCCGACATCCTCGGTGAACTGGCGCCGTGGGCGGCCGGGCACGGGGTACGGCTGGGCATCGAGCCGCTGCACCCGATGTACGCCTCGGACCGCTGCGTGGTGTCCACCCTCGGCCAGGCCCTCGACCTCGCCGAGCTCTTCCCCACGGAGCAGGTGGGGGTGGTGGTCGACTCCTACCACCTGTGGTGGGACGAGCGGCTCCCCGCGGATCTGCGCCGGGCCGGCGAGAGCGGGCGCATCGTGTCGGTCCAGGTGGCGGACTGGGTGACTCCGCTGCCGGAGGGCGTACTGCTGGGGCGCGGGCAGCTGGGCGACGGATCCATCGACCTGCGGGCCTTCCGGGAGCTGACCGACGCGGCGGGCTACCGGGGCCCGGTGGAGGTGGAGATATTCAACCCGGGGCTGTGGGCACGGGACGGCTCCGAGGTGTTGCGGGAGGTGATCGAGCGCTACCGCGAACACGTGGACTGAGGCCCGGGATTCGATCGACCGATATGAGAGCGAGGCCTAATTCTTGGTGGGCACCAGGCCGAAGTGGTCCTGCTGGTACTGGAAGAGCAGGCAGTCGTCTCCCTTCTCGCAACCGCTCAGGTGCGGCTTGTCGGCCGGAAGGTTGTAGTAGGAGCCGGCGGGGTACTGAACGCGCTTTCCGTCGATCTCCGCGTAGAACGTGCCCTTGAGTACGACCGTCGGAAGGTCTTGCTTGTGGAAATGCTCCGGGTTGTCCTTGCCGGCGGGGAAGGACACGAACGCCTCGTAGTGGCCGTTTCCGGCAAGGTCTCCCCGAACGTTCGCGTATTTCACCCCACCCGAGTCCGGAAGTTCCTTCCACTTATGGCCTACGGCGGGGAAGGAAAGGAACTCGGACTGGGCCTGCTTCCCGGGGTTCGCCGGCGCGGTCGAGGACGTCGATGCCGTAGTGGCCTTGACCTCCCCCGCCTCGGCACCGGAAGAGCAGGACGCCAGCAGGGCGACCGAAGCCATAGCTGCCAGAACTCCGGAAATCTTCCTCGCCTTGCCATGCATGATGTCTCCCTTTGTTTATTGATTCGCGCGCGCCCGCTTTTCACTTCCACGCAATGCGGGCGAGCGCCGGTTACGCCACTATCGTTCCCTCCGCGCCGACTGTCGGCAATGACGAAATTGCTGCACATCCGGACATCGATCATCTGTAATTCGGCGGGCACTCAGGCAGTGCTGCTCACCCACGCTGAGGTGGCGGGTCGGTGAAAGTGGGGCCCGAAGCGTGACATACCGTGCCCTCCATGGATCATGAGCACATAGCCGGGGCGGCCGGGGGCCGCGACGGTGCTGGTAGGCGGCGGTTCCTCGCGTTCGCGACGGGGGCTGCCACGGTGGCCGGGCTCGGGGCCGTATCCGGCTGCGCGGGCGGGGACGGCGGCGCCGAGGGACGGGGCGGGGACCGGCCCGGAGGGTCCGCGGCTCCGAGCGGGGAGCCGCCGGCGAGCGGGCCGCACGGCTTCGACGTCAAGGCCGAGAACGCCCGCCCGGGCAATGCCGACTGGCCGGTCACCAAGGCCGGCCCGGACCGCGCCATCGAGGGGTTCGCGGACAAGGTCAGCGTGCTGCCCGGTGAGTCGTTCGGGCTGTTCGTGTCGACCACCGAGCCCCGGTTCACCGTCTCCGCCTACCGGATGGGCTGGTACGGCGGGGCCCGGGCGCGGCTGGTGTGGCGTTCCGAAGCGCTGCCGGGGGCCCGGCAGCCCGAGCACACCGTGGACCCCGGCACCCGCATGGTCCGCACGCGGTGGGCCCGCGCCACCACGGTCGAGACCAAGGACTGGCCCGAGGGCTGCTACCTCCTCCGGCTCGACGCGCAGGGCGGCGAGGGCCAGCGTTTCGTACCGGTGACCGTCCGGTCGGCCGCGACGGCCGGCCGTACGGTGGTGGTCAACGCGGTGGCCACCTGGCAGGCCTACAACCGGTGGGGCGGCTACGGCAGTTACGACGGCCCCAGCGGCGGCTACGCCTCCCGTTCGCTGTCCGTGACCTTCGACCGGCCCTACGAGTACGACGACGGCGCGGGCCTGTTCCTGGTGTACGAGGCCCCGCTGATCGCGCTCGCCGAGCGCCTCGGCATCCCCCTGGCGTACGCGACCACCACGGACGTGGCACGGGAGAAGCGGCTGCTGGAAGGTGCGGCGGCGGTGCTGTCGCTCGGGCACGACGAGTACTGGTCGCCGGAGCAGCGGGCGCACGTCACGGCCGCGCGCGACGCGGGCACCAACCTCGCGGTCCTGGGCGCGAACTGCTGCTTCCGCCGGATCCGCCTCGAAGCCTCCGACCTGGGCCCGGACCGGACGCTGGTCTGTTACAAGTCCTCGTACGCGCAGGACCCGGCCTTCAAGCGGGGCCATCCGGCGACGGTCGATTTCCGGTCGGTGCCGGGCGCGGACCCGGAGAGTTCGCTCCTCGGCGTGATCTACGACGGTTATCCCGTGGACGCCCCGTACGTGGTGACGAACCCGGGCCACTGGCTGTTCGAGGGCACCGGTGCGAAGGCGGGCGACCGCTTCGAGCACCTGGTCGGGGTGGAGTACGACAAGGTGAACACCGGTTTCCCCACGCCCCGGCCGATCGAGATCCTGGCGCACTCCCCCGTGGTGTGCGACGGGCGGCCGAGCCATCAGGACACGGCGTACTACACGACGACCAGCGGGGCGGGGGTCTTCGCGACCGGGACGATGCGGTGGGTGGAGGCCCTGGACGCGACGGGCGACGGCCGTGACGGTCGGAACCACGGCCTGGACGCGCGCTCCGGGGCGCTGACGACCCTGGTGACGGAGAACCTGCTCCGGGTCTTCGCGGCGGGCCCGGCCGGCCGGACGCATCCGGCGCAGGACAACGTCAAGGCGGTGTACGGGGGTTCGTGAGGTCCGGTGGGGCGGGGTGGCCGTATGGCGGTGGACCACACCCGCACGGCGCGCTTAGGATCGTCATCACGGCATCGCGTGTCGGTCACCGACCGGGTGAGGCATGGAGGTGCCGTGGCGTGCCTTTCGGAGGCATTCACCCATGTCAGTCGAACTGAACCACACGATCATCCACTCCCGTGACAACCGGGAGTCCGCCGAATTCCTGGCGCACATCCTCGACCTCCGGGTCGGGACCGAGTGGGGACCCTTCATCCCCGTCGAAACCGCCAACGGCGTCACCCTGGACTTCGCGACCATCCCGGCCGAGTCCATCACCCCGCAGCACTACGCGTTCCTCCTCTCCGAGGAGGAGTTCGACGTGGCGTTCGAGAAGATCCGGTCGGCGGGCCTCACGTACTTCGCCGACCCGCACGGCAAGCTCCCCGGCGAGATCAACCACAACGACGGGGGCCGCGGGGTCTACTTCTTCGACCCGAACGGGCACGGGATGGAGCTCATCACGCGCCCGTACGGATATCAGGAGGACGCGGCCGAGTAGCGCCCCCGGCGCTCGCGCTCCCGCTCGCGATCCACCCTCACGCCAGGGTGACGTCGGCGAAGGGAAGGTAGACGATGTGGGGCGCGCCCGTGTCGGGGTGGACCTCGACACGGGCGCGGACCCCGTACACCTCGGCCAGCAGTTCCTCGGTGAGTACCTCGGCCGGCGGCCCGGAGGCCGCGACCCGGCCACCGGACAGCACGTACAACCGGTCACAGAAGGCGGCGGCGAGGTTGAGGTCGTGCAGGACGAGCAGGCTGGTGGCGGGCAGGTCCCGGACCAGGGTCAGGATCTCCAGCTGGTAGCGGATGTCCAGGTGGTTGGTCGGCTCGTCGAGGGCGAGCATGCCCGGTTCCTGAACGAGGGCCCGGGCCACCAGGGCGCGCTGGCGTTCGCCGCCCGAGAGTTCGTCGAAGCGGCGGTCGGCGAAGCGGGCCACGCCCACGGTCTCGAGGGCTTCGGCGATCCGGCGGGCGTCCAGCGGTCCGTCCTGTTCCCAGAAGCGTTTGTGCGGGCTGCGCCCCATGGCGACGACCTCGCGGACGGTCAGTCCGAACGTGCCGCTCGCGTCCTGCGGGACGACCGCCATCCGCCGTGCCCGCTCCTTGACGGTGAGCGCGCCCGCGTCGGCGCCGTCCAGCAGTACCCGGCCGGCGGTGGGCCGCAGGGTCCCGTAGACGCACCGGAGCAGGGTGGTCTTCCCGCTGCCGTTGGGGCCGACCACGCCGACGGTCTCACCGGGCCGGGCGGTGAGGTCGACGCGGTGCAGCAGTGTGTGCCCGTCGGTCTCGTAACGCAGGGCCTCGACCACGAGTTCCGTCATCCGGCGATCCCCTCGGTACGGCTGGAGCGTCTCAGCATCCACAGGAAGACCGGCCCGCCGACGAGCGCGGTCACCACGCCCACCGGTATCTCCTCGGGCGCGGCCGCGGTACGGGCGAGGAGATCGGCCAGGGTCAGGAACACCGCGCCGCCCAGTGCGGCCACCGGGAGCAGTACCCGGTGCCCGGCGCCGACGATCATCCGGGCCGCGTGCGGAACCATCAGCCCGACGAAACCGATCGCGCCGCTGTAGGCGACGAGCACGCCGATGACGAGGGAGGTCAGGACGAACACGGCGGCACGGAAGCGCCCGGTGTCCAGGCCCAGGGTGTGGGCGCCCTCGTCCCCGGCGAGCAGCAGGTCGAGCGGCCGCGCGAGGGCGACGAGCAGGCCGGTTCCCAGCAGCAGCGCGGCGGCGGGCAGGGCGAGTTCGTCCCAGCGGGCCCCGCCGAGGCCGCCGAGGGTCCAGAAGAGGACGGAGCGCAGCTGGTCGGGTTGCGCGGCGAGCACCAGGACCAGGCTGGTGAGGGCCGACAGGACGTACTGGACGGCGACCCCGGCGAGGATCAGACGGCCGGTGGTCATGGTGCCGCCGCGCCGCGCCATCGCGTAGACGGCGACGAGCGCGCCCATCGACCCGGCGAAGGCGGCGAGCGGGACACCCACGTCCACGCCCGCGCCGGCCCCGATGGCGGATCCGGCGCCGAAGACGATGACGAGGACGGCTCCCGCGGAGGCACCGGAGGAGGCGCCGAGCAGGAAGGGATCCGCGAGCTGGTTGCGTACGAGGGCCTGCAGCACGGTGCCCGCCACCGCGAGCCCGGCGCCGACGAGGGCGCCGAGGATCACCCGTGGCATCCGGACGTCCCAGACGATGGCGGAGAAGGCCCCGGCGGGCCGCTCCCCCGACAGCCCTCCGAGCACGATGTCGAGCACCCGGCCGGGCGCGATCCGTACGGGCCCCAGGGCCAGCCCCGCGACCGCCGCCGCAAGGAGCGCGGCAGCCAGCGCGCACAGCACGGCGGCCGTGCGCAGCCTCACGCGGCGTCGGGGTGGAGCTGGTGCCCCAAGGACTCGACGGCGTCGGCGACGCGCACGCCGAGTACGGCCGAGGACAATGGCAGCACGACGAACCGCCGGTTCTTGACGGCGGGAACCTCGGCGAGCGCCGGGTCGTTCAACAGGCGCTGCTTCTTGGCTTCGACGGTGGTGCCGCCGTAGTCGTAGATGAGGACGACCTCGGGCTTGCGCTCGATGACCTTCTCCCACGACACGTCGCCGAAGGTGTCCTTGAGGTCGGCGAAGACGTTCGTGCCGCCGGAGAGGGTGACGATCTCGTTGCCTATGCCGCCGCCTCCGGAGGTGGAGGCGGTCGCTTCGCCGGAGTCGTAGACGAAGACGGACGGCCGGGGCTTGTCCTTGACCCGGGCGGTCACGGCGCCGATGCGGCGTTCCTCGTCGGCGATCAGCACGGCGCCGCGCTCGGGCACGCCGAAGGTCCGGGCGACTTCGGTGATCTCGGTCTTGAGCTGGTCGAAACCGACGGTGCCGGGGGTGCAGTACTCCACGTTCAGGCGGGAGTTGATGCCGGCCTGGGCGAGCCCCGCGCGGTCGCGGCCCTGCGCCTTGTCGAAGGCGCTCGCATAGCCGCCGTACACGAAGTCGGGATCGGCGCCGAGCAGGGTCTCCTTGGAGGGGTACTCCTTGGCCAGCACCTTGATCTTGTCGTAGGCGGGCCGGTACGCGGGCAGCACGGCGTCGTCGAGATAGGCGGAACCGGCGATCCGGTCCTGGAGCCCGAGGGCGAGCAGGAGCTCGGTGGCGTGCTGGTTCATGGCGACGGCACGCCGGGGCGGGCTCTGGAAGGTGCTGGTCACACCGCAGTTGGTGACGGTGTACGGGAACCCGGGCGCGGCGGCCGCGCCTTGGGCCCGGTCGTCCCCGCCCTCCGCCGAACCGCCGCAGGCGGCCAGGGGCATCAGGAGCACCAACGGAAACATTGCACGCAAAACGGTGCGGGAACGCGACATGGCGAAGCCTCTCCGGGGGATCCGCGTCCCCTGGCCGACGTGAAGAAGGAGCAGAGGCGGTGCGTCAGTGTCTGACTCCCGGCCTCCCTCACGGAGATGGCCGGTCACAGTGGCGGGACCGCACCGGAATCGCACCGGTTTCCTGTCCTGCACCGCCTGGGGTATCGGGGCCCAGTCTGCCAGACGCAAACCGCTGCTCCCGCAAACGCCGAAGGCCCGCATCAGCAGCTGACTGCTGACGCGGGCCTCGGGTCGCTTCCGTTGCAGGGGCGGCAGGATTCGAACCTGCGACATCTGGTTTTGGAGACCAGCGCTCTGACCAGCTGAGCTACACCCCTTCGGCGAAACCAACCATGGCACGGCCGGCTGTGGAGATCCAACGAATTCCCGGGGTGTCCGAGCCCTGAGACACCCGGGCGGCCGCAGGTGGCGAGAGTCGGGGTCGGGGAGGATCGTGGGCAGGGTGATCCGCGGATCGGAAGGTTCCACCATGCCCCGGGGTCGAGGCCGAGGGCGCCTCCGGCTGCGGGCGGCCCTGGCCGCGCTGGCGTTCACCGTCCCCGTGCTGCTCGGGGCGGGACCCGGTGGTTCCGGGGAGACGATCCCGCTCGCCGGCCGGGAGCCCGGTGAGCGGCTCGACGTCACGCTGACGCAGGTGGTCGACCCCGCGAGCCCCGCCGACCCCGCCGGCCCCGCGGACGCGGCGGCCGCTCAGGTCGACGACCGGCTGGTCGCCGTCCGGTTCCGGCTGGAGAACACCGGCTCCGTCGTCTACGCGGACTCCCCCGTCTCCTGCGCTCACCTGCTCGACTCCACCGGGCGGCGGTTCGCCGCGCTCAACACCCCCACGACCGCCGGGGCGGCCTTCCCCGACACCGTCACGCTCGATCCCGGCGGCACGGCGGAGGGTTTCGTCACCTTCCACCTCCCGGACGACGCCGCCCTCGCAGCGGTGCAGTTCGCGCTGAACGGCGGTCTCGCGGACGATGTCGGCCAGTGGAGCCTCTCGTAGCGCTCCGAGCCGAGCACCGGGCACCCCGCGCACACCCGAGCGCCCGCGAGTTTCCGCCACCCCCTTGACCCGCCTGGTCCAGACCAATAGTTTCCGGCATGCACCGCGCACGCGCACACGCCTCACTCCCCGCATCCGCAAAGGAAGCCCATGCGCCGCAGCATGCTCGGCAGACTGGCCGTCGCCACCTGCTCCCTCTCCCTGCTGACCGCCTTCGCGCCCGCCGCCGCGCAGGTCGACGGCGGCCACGACCGCGCGTACAAGAAGGTCGGCTACTTCACCCAATGGGGCGTCTACGGGCGGGACTTCCAGGTCCAGGACCTGGAGGCGAACGGCTCCGCCGACAAGCTCACCCACATCAACTACGCCTTCGGGAACGTCAGTCCGGAAGGCAAGTGCTTCACCGGGAACGTGCCCGGTGAAGTGGACGCCTGGGCCGACTACGTGCGCCCGCTCGACGCCGCCAACTCCGTCGACGGGGTCGCCGACACCTGGGAGCAGCCGCTCGCGGGCAACTTCAACCAGCTGCGCGAGCTCAAGGCCAAGCACCCGAACCTCAAGGTGCTGATCTCGCTGGGCGGTTGGAGCTGGTCCACGCACTTCTCGGACGCCGCCCTCACCCCGGCCTCCCGCAAGGCCTTCGTCGAGTCCTGCATCGACCTGTACATCAAGGGCAACCTCCCGCAGGACGGCACCCGTGGTGGCGCGGGCGCGGCCGCGGGCGTGTTCGACGGGATCGACCTCGACTGGGAGTGGCCCGGCTCGGCCGGCGACGCCGACACGAAGTTCCGCCCGGAGGACAAGGAGAACTTCACCGAGCTCGTCAAGGAGTTCCGTACGCAGCTCGACGCGTACGCGCGCGGCCAGAAGCGGAAGTCGGCGTACGAGCTGACGGCCTTCGTCCCGACCGCCGCTGCCAAGATCGACGCGGGCTTCGACGTCCGCCGCATCATGCGCCACCTGGACTTCGTGACCCTCCAGGGCTACGACTTCCACGTCTCGGGCGAGCCGACCACCGCCCAGCAGTCCGCGCTCTACGCCCGGCGCGACTTCAGCGTCGACGGCACCGTGGACGCCTGGCGACAGCGCGGGGCGCCCGCGCACAAGCTGGTCGTGGGCATGCCGTTCTACGGGCAGGGCTGGACGGGCGTGAGCGGCGGCGGGGACGGCATGGGGCAGCCCGCGACGGGCCCGGCGCCGGCCACCTGGTCCGCGGGGTACGAGGACTACAAGGCGTTGAAGAAGCTGGCCGATTCGGGGACCTACCAGGTGTACCGGGACCGGCGCGGCGGCCACGCCTGGCTGTTCGACGGCAACACCCTGTGGACGTACGACGACCCGCAGGTGCTGCGCGCCAAGACCGCCTACGTCCGCGAACACGGCCTGGGCGGGGCGATGGTCTGGTCGCTGGACGCGGACACCGCCGACGGCGAGCTGATGACGGCCGTGGACCGGGGCCTGCGCGGCCGCTGAGCAGGCCGCTGACCGGCCACAAGACCGGCGCCGCCGGGCCGCGGAAAAGCACCCGGCCCGGCGGTGCCACTCCACGTACCCTCCCCCGCATGAGGAACTCGACGGTAAGGGCGGTCAACCGCCTCACGAAGCGCTGGGCCGCCGAGGCTCCTGCCGAGGGCCCCGGCACGGTGTTCACCGCGGCCGGGGCCTGGCCGCTGCTGGCCCTGCTGGCGGACGGCGCGGGCGGTCCGGCCCGCGCGGAACTGGCGGATGCCCTGTCCATACCCGCCGAGTCCGCCGCCGGGGCCGCGCGGGAGCTGCTGGCCGGTCTGACCGGCGTACCGGGTCTGCGGGCGGCGACCGGGCTGTGGGCCAAGGCCGACCTCCCGCTGGAGGAGACCTGGTCGGCGAAGCTCCCGGCCGGCGCCCGGGGGACGCTCACCGACGACGCGGAGGCCGACACGAAGGTGCTGGACGCGTGGGCGTCGGACCGGACCGGCGGCCTGATCGAGCGCATGCCCGTGACCCTCGACGAGGAGACCCGGCTCGTCCTGGCCTCCGCGCTGGCGCTCCAGCTGAAGTGGATCCAGCCGTTCCGTGCACTGCCCGGCCGCGTGGACGAAGGCCCCTGGGCCGGTCGGCCGCTGTGGATGCTGCATCGCAGTACCTCCCTGTTGGACCGGGCCCGAGTGGCTCACGGCCCGACGGGTCCGGTCACCCTGCTGGAAGTCGTCGGAAACACCGGGGTGGACGTCCACCTCGTACTGGGCGAACCCGGCGCGCCCGCCGGTGAAACCCTCGGCACCGGGATCGACGCCGTCACGAGGGCCCTTCCGTCCACGGGCGCGCATCTGCTCCCCGAGGGGAACCCCGGTCCGGGACTGTTCGTCGCTACCGAGGCGGCCGTGTCCCCCGAGCCCAGGCTCCGCATCACGACCGTCGCGTTCGAGGTGCGCGCCGAGCACGACCTCCTGTGCCAGGCCCGGCTGTTCGGGTTGGAGACCGCCTCCGACAAGGACTCCGGGCACTTCCCCGGTATCAGTTCCGAACCGCTGGCCATCGGATCGGCCCGCCAGTCCGCGCTGGCCCGCTTCACCGCGAAGGGGTTCGAGGCCGCGGCCGTCACCGCCTTCGCCATGGCGCCCGGTTGCGCCATGCCTCGGCTGAGGTACCGCGTCCGCCGGGCCGAAGTCCGCTTCGACCGGCCCTTCGGCTTCCTGGCCGTCCACCGGACCTCCCGGCTGGTGCTGGCGGCCGGGTGGGTGAACGAGCCCGGTATGGTCACGCAATGACAGAAACGATCACTGCGGCCGCGGCCGGCACCTGGGCGCTCGGCGACCTGACCGTCAACCGGATCGGCTTCGGCGCGATGCGGCTCACGCACCTCGCCGACGGCTCCCCCAGCGATCGGGACCGGGTGACCGCCGTGCTGCGGCGGGCCGTGGAGCTCGGCGTGAACCACATCGACACCGCCGCCTTCTACTTCTCCCCGCTGCGCTCCGCCAACGAGCTGATCAACCGCGCGCTCGCCCCGTACGCCGACGAGCTCGTCATCACCACCAAGGTCGGTCCGGGCCGCGACGCGGGCGGCAACTGGTGGTGGGCGGCGCCGGAGCAGCTGCGCGGGCAGGTCGAGGAGAACCTGCGCCAGCTCGGCCGGGACCACCTCGACATCGTCAACCTGCGCATCCAGCGCCGGGAGACGACCGGGTCGATCGCCGAGCACTTCGGGGCCCTCGCCGAGCTCCGCGAGGCCGGGCTGATCCGGCACCTGGGCATCTCGAACGCCCGCGCCGACCACCTCGCCGAGGCGCGGGCCATCGCGCCGGTGGTGTGCGTGCAGAACCCGTACGGCATCGGCTCGCCCACCGAGGACCACGCCTTCGCGGACGCGTGCGGGGAGCAAGGCGTGGCCTTCGTGCCGTTCTTCGCCATCGCCGGCGCGGGCAAGGAGGCCGGCGTGGTGGCGGACGACGGCGAGCGGGTGCGGGCCCTCGCCGAGGCGCACGGGGTGTCGGCGGCGCAGCTGCGCCTGGCGTGGACGCTGAGCCGCGGACCGCACGTCCTGTCGATCACCGGCACCGGAAATCCGGACCACCTGGTCGAGAACATCGCGGCGGGCGCGCTGCGCCTCACGCCGGAGGAGGTCGCTCTCCTGAGCGCGGCGTGAGCGGCGTCCGGGCGTCCGCACCTCGACCCGCCCCCGCCTGAACGGCCGCCAGCGCCGCCGTCGCCGCGAAGGTCGGCACCAGTCCCGTGCCCCCGCGCCCCGACACCGACAGGGAGGCGGCGGCCAGCCCGTAGGCCACCGCGTCCACGAGGGTGTCGCCGAGGACGAGCCGGGCGGTGGCGGTCCCGGTGAAGCAGTCCCCGGCTCCGGTCGCGTCGACCGGAGCCGGATTGACGGGTACGGGGTGGTAGCGGGCGGCGGCGCCCGTGCCCTCGTCCAGCAGCAGCCGGTCGGCGCCCCCGGTGACCGCGACGGCCCGGGCACCCAGCGCGCGGTAGCGGGCGGCGGCGGTGCGGGGCTCGTCGGTGCCGACGAGGGCCAGCGCGTCGGCCGGGCAGGAGCTCTTGAGCAGCCCGGTCAGCGGGGCGATCCGGGCGAGCAGCTCGCGGGCCTCGGCGCGGCCGGTCATCCGGGGGCGGAAGTTGGGGTCGTACGAGAGGTGCCCGCCGGCCGCGTGCACCAGGCGGGCGGCGGCCAGTACGGCGTCGCGGCCGGTCGGCGACAGCGCTCCGGTGATGCCGCTGGTGACCAGCGCCCGGCAGCCGGTCAGCAGCCCGCGCCAGGACTCGACGTGCTCGGGCGAGAGGGTGGAACCGGCGCTGCGGGTGCGCCAGTAGACGAACGCGCGGTCGCCATCGGTGTCGGCGCTGAGCAGGTAGGCGCCGTTGGGCCGCGCGGCCCGGCGTACGTGCGAGACGTCCACGCCCAGCTCGGCGGCCCGCCGCAGCAGCGGCACGCTGAGCTCGTCGTCGCCGACCACGGCCAGCAGCGCGGTCCGGGCCCCGGCGGCGGCCGCCGCGGCGGCCGCGTTGAGGGCGTCCCCGGAGTAGGAGATGCGGGCCGGGGTGCCGTTGGCGGCCTCCCGGAGGGCGGTGTCGGCGTGGATCTCGACGAGCACCTCACCGAGTACGAGGACGTCGTAGCCGCTCACCGCCCTTCCCCCGGAGCGCAGCAGCACGGCGCGGCAAGCCCGCCGAACAGGGCGGCCAGCTCCCCCGGACCGGCGGGCAGGCCGCCGCCGATGCCGACGGCGCTCGCTCCGGCCGCGATCCAGTCGGGGACCTCGGCGGGCCGGATCCCGCCGGTCGGGATGATCACCGCCCCGGGGAGGACGGCCTTGAGGGAGCGGATGAAACCCGGGCCGCCCACGTGCGCCGGGAACACCTTGGCGGCGCCCCCGGCGCGGACGGCTGCGGCGATCTCGCCGGGGGTGAACCCGCCCTCGACGAAGACGGCTCCGCGGCGCGCGGCGGCTGCGCGGACCTCGGGGGCCGGGTACGGGGAGATCAGGAAGGCGGCGCCCGCGTCCAGGGCGGTCTCGGCCTGCGCGGCCGTGGTGACGGTGCCGACGCCGATCAGGGCGGGGCGGCCGTGCGCGTCGGCGAGCGGGACCGTGCGGGCGAGGGCCTCGGCCCAGCCGGGTGTGGAGGTGGTCAGTTCCACGGCCCGGCAGCCGGCGGCGAGCAGGGTGCGGGTCTCGCGGACGGCTTCGTCGGCGTCGGCGTTGCGCAGCACCGGCAGGAGCCGCTGCGCGGCCAGTACGTCGTACGGGTGGCAGGACAAGGACCCTCCCGTTCGTTCCACGTAGCGGAACGAGGTATCGTCTTGCGGAACCATT
The DNA here is from genome assembly GCF_036237315.1 of Streptomyces sp. NBC_01351. GTDB lineage: Bacteria > Actinomycetota > Actinomycetes > Streptomycetales > Streptomycetaceae > Streptomyces. The sequence continues at coordinate 504,246 of NZ_CP108356.1, forward strand.
GGTCTAGACCCTATCCAGACCGGGAGTTTGCGTGTCAACGCCCCTGACGCATGGCGCCGCCCCGCACGCCCCGCGAGGCGGCCGGACCTCTGCCGCCGGGTCCGCGCTGGAGAAGTCCCTGCGCGTCCTGGAGGCGGTGGCGGCCCCCGGCGGTCCGCACCGGCTGGCCGAGGTGACGGCGGCGGCCGCCGTGCCCAAGTCCACCGCCTTCAGGATCCTGGCCTCGCTGATCGAGCAGGGCTTCGTACGCCAGGAAGCCGAGAGCCGCTACGGGGTGGGGCCCCGGCTGCGCGGGCTGTCCGCCCTCGTCGCCGGCGGGGAGCCGGCGAGCATCGGGCGGATCCTCGGCGACCTGGGGCGGGCCACCGGCCAGACGGTGCACCTCGCCCTGCTCAACGGGGAGTCGATCACCTACATCCGCAAGCTGGAGGGCGAAGACCAGCCGTTCCGGACGGCCTCCCGCGTCGGCACGCGCATGCCGCTGCACACGACCGCGATCGGCAAGAGCGTCCTGGCCCACCTGCCCGCCGCAGAGGTGCGGGCCCTGATCGCCGCCACCGGCCTGCCGGGGCGGACCCCGAACTCGCTGACCACCGAAGAGGCCCTGGAAGCCGATCTCGCGAGGATCCGTACCCGCGGCTTCGCCCTCGACGACGAGGAGAACGAGCCTGCCATCCGCTGCATCGGCGCTGCGGTCCTGGCCCCGGACGGCCGCCCGATCGGCGGAGTGAGCGTGACGACCGTCACGTTCCTGGTCTCCCGCGAGGAGATCCAGACGTACGCGGCCGCGCTCCTCGCCGCAACCGAAGCCCTGGCCCCGCTGCTGTGACGGCGGGCCGGGATGATTGTCGGCGCACGTCGCGAATCCGGCTTCCGGATAACTGTTATCGGGACCCGGCTCGACGGTCTCCCAGGTATCGGGCATCATCAACCGCCGGTACGGACAGGGACATCACATGAGTACTCAGCAGACGGCAGCGCTGGTGGCAGCGGCCCGCTCGGGCGACCCCCGGGCGCAGGACGAGCTCGTCGCCGCCCACCTTCCGCTGGTCTACAACATCGTCGGGCGCGCCCTGAACGGGTCCTTCGACGTGGACGACGTGGTGCAGGACACCATGCTGCGTGCGCTCGACGGGCTGGGCGGCCTGCGCTCGGACGAGAGCTTCCGTTCCTGGCTGGTGGCGATCGCGATGAACCGGGTCCGCGCGCACTGGCAGGCCCGTCAACACGGCTTCGGAGAGAGCACCGCCCTGGACGCGGCCGACGACCTGGCCGACCCGGGGGCCGACTTCGTCGACCTGACGGTCGTGCGCCTGAACCTGTCGGGCCAGCGCCGCGAGACGGCGCGTGCCACCCGCTGGCTGGAGCCCGACGACCGGGCGCTGCTGTCGCTGTGGTGGCTGGAGTGCGCCGGCGAGCTGACCCGGGCCGAGGTGGCCGCCGCCCTGGAGCTGCCCGCGCAGCACGCGGCCGTACGGGTGCAGCGGATGAAGGCGCAGCTGGAGTCGGCCCGGGTGGTGGAGCGGGCGCTGGACGCCCAGCCGCGGTGCGAGGAGCTGCGGGCCGTGCTGGTGGCCTGGGACGGCGAGCCCTCGGCGCTGTGGCGCAAGCGAATAGCCCGCCACGCGCGTGAGTGCGTACGATGCTCCGGCCTGTGGAGCGGTCTGGTTCCGGCGGAGGGATTGCTGGCCGGACTGGCGCTCGTTCCCCTCTCGGCGGCGCTGCTCGCGTGGGCCCGTACGGCCGGGGCGGCCGGCTTCGCCCCCACGGCCTCTGCCTTCGCCGAAGGCCCGGGCGAGCTCACCCAGGTCGGCGACACGGCCGGCGCGGCGGGCGGTGGCCGCGGCACCCTGCGCAAGCGCCGGCAGCGGCGGCGCCGGGTGATCGGCGGCGCGGTGCTCGCGGCCTGCGTGGCGGGCGGCGGCGTGGTGTACCTCGGCGGCCTCCCCGGTTCCGACGCCCCGAAGGACGGGGCCGCTCCCGCCCCGCTGGCCGCTCTGGCCGCGACCGAGTCCCCAGCCCCCCTCCCCTCCACGTCGGCCTCGCCCTCCCCGTCCCCCTCGCCTTCACCCTCGGCCTCGGCTTCCCCTTCCGCTTCGGCGAGTCCGAGCCCCAAGCCGACCCCCTCGAAGACCTCCGCCTCCCCGACCCGGCGGGCTTCTGCTCCCGCTCCGGCGCCGGCCCCCCAGGGGCTGGCCGGGCAGGTCGTGGCCCTGGTCAACTCCGAGCGGGCGGCGGCCGGCTGCGGTCCCCTCAAGGAGGACTCGCAGCTGCGGGCCGCCGCTCAGGGACATTCGGACGACATGGCGGCACGGAACTTCTTCGACCACACCAACCTCGACGGCGCGGACCCGGGGCAGCGGACGACCGCCGCCGGGTACCGCTGGTCCACGTACGGGGAGAACATCGCGCGGGGTCAGGCGACGGCGAAGTCGGTCATGGACTCCTGGATGAACAGCCCGGGCCACCGCGCGAACATCCTCAACTGCGCCTTCAAGGACATCGGCGTGGGCATACACCAGGGTTCGGGCGGACCTTGGTGGACGCAGAACTTCGGCGCCAGGTAACCGCCGGGTACGGATGCGCGCGCGGCCCCGGCTCAGGTCCGGAGGCCGCGCAGCTTCTCCGGGTTGATGGCGAGGCGCAGCGCGGTGATCCGTCCGTCGGCGGCCTCGAAGGTGAGGGCGCCGGCGTTGACGCCGCCGTACACCAGCAGCAGGGCGGGCTCGCCGTTGATCTCGGCGGGGTGTATTTCGACCCCTTGGACCTCGGGTTTGGCCAGGACGCCGAAGAGCCAGCGGGCGACGTGGTCCGGTCCGTGGAGCGGTCGGCGGGCGGCCGTGACGACGCCTCCGCCGTCGGACCAGGAGACGACGTCGGGGGCGAGGAGCCCGAGCATCGCGCCGAGGTCTCCGCCGGCGCAGGCCGCGCGGAACTTCTCGGCGATCTCGCGCTGTTCGGCGGCCCCCGTGGTGAAGCGGGGGCGGCGGGCCTGTACGTGTTCGCGGGCGCGGTGCGCGGACTGGCGGACGGCCGCCTCGGTCTTGCCGACGACCTCGGCGATCTCCGCGTGGGAGTATCCGAAGACCTCGCGGAGGACGAACACGGCGCGCTCGGTCGGGGTCAGGGTCTCCAGGACGACCAGGACCGCCATCGAGACGGTGTCGGCCAGTTCGGCCTCCTCGGCGATGTCCGGTGAGGTGAGGAGGGGCTCGGGGAGCCAGGGCCCGACGTACGCCTCGCGGACGACCTGGGCGGACTTCAGCCGGTTCAGGCTGAGGTTGGTGACGGTGCGCACCAGGTAGGCCCTGGGGTTCTCGACGGCCGCCTGGTCGGCGCGGTGCCAGGCGAGCCAGGCGTCCTGCACTATGTCCTCGGCGTCTGCGACGCTGCCCAGCATGCGGTAGGCGGCGGCGAACAGCAGGCGCCGGTTCGTCTCGAAAGGGTCGTCCATGATCGCCACGGTGGCACCGCTCGGCCGGCCGATCAAGATCCGTCTCACTTTCCGGCGAGTGCGCCCATGGCTTCGAGGCATCCCGGGTGGCTCGGCGTCCAGCCGAGACCGGCCTTCGCCTTGGCGTTGGAGACCCGCATGCTCGTGGTGACCACCCGGTGGACGTAGGGGAAGGGGCGCATCAGCCAGGTGGGCACGGTCAGCGGCTTCGGGGTGTCGAACAGCTCGGCGACCGCCTTCACGTGCGCGCCGAAGCCCATCGGAGTGTCGTCGACGATGTTGTACGCCTGTCCCGGGCTGCCGCCTTCGACGGCGAGGGCCACGGCGCGGCCGGCGTCCGCGAGATCGACCCAGGGCAGCACCCTGCCGTGGTCGGCGACCGCCGGGATCTTCCGCTTGCGCAGCATCTCCACGAGTGCCTCGGTGCCGCCGGCGCCGTAGAAGAGGCCGAAGCGCAGCGAGATGCCCTCGATGTCCCGGTCGCCGAGGACCAGTTGTTCCTTCACCCGCATCCCTTCGAGGTGGCGTTCCACCGCGGGGTCGCCGGGCGGGCCGAAGGGGTCGGCGTCCTCGGTGATCACGTGGTCGCCGAAGTCGCGGTAGCCGTACCCGAAGACCATCGACTCGGCGATGACGCGGCGGGCGCCGACCGTGCGGGCCGCCTCCATCAGGTGCCCGGTCCCGGTCAGCCGCAGGTCGTCGGTGGCGAACATGTCCTTGTGCCGCATCGGCGCGGCGCGCAGGGCGGTGGCCGCGTGCACGACGGTGTCGGCTTCGAGACCGTCGACCGCCCGCAGCAGCCCGTCGCGGTCCATGAGGTCGGCCCGGACGGCGGCTCCGGCGCCCCGGCCGAGGCCGATCACGGTGTAACCGGCGCGGGTGAGCGCCTCGGCTACGTGGCGTCCCAGGACTCCGCTCGCCCCGGCCAGCAGTACGTTCTTGGTCTCGTTCATGCCCATGGGACAAGACTGCCCGGCCGGACGTGACACCCTCGGCTGTGACCCGGGTCACGGATCTCCCCGCATCTGCGTCAAAATCAGGGCAGGATAGGGGCTGGAGAAGAATCAGCAGATCACAGGGATGGGTGGCGTAGGTGGCGAGGACGGAACTTCGCCCGCACCAGCGTGAGGCCGTGGATGCGGTGGTGCGGGCTCTGGAGCTGCCCGCCGGGGGCCGGGTTCCCGAGGCCGGGCTGCGCACCCAGGTGATCATGGCGACGGGGTCGGGGAAGTCCCTGGTCGCCGTCCGTTCGGCCGAGGAACTGCGGGCCGGGCGGGTGCTGGTGCTGGTGCCCTCCCTGGACCTGCTGGTGCAGACGGCCGCGGCCTGGCGGGACGGCGGCCGGACCGGGCGGTCCCTCGCCGTGTGCTCGCTGCGCGGCGAGGACGCGGGGGTGCCCACGACCACCGATCCGGCGGAGCTGGCCCGCTGGGGCGGCCCCCCGGTGGACCGGGTGACCGTGTTCGCCACGTACGCCTCGCTGGGTCTGGGCACCGTCGAGCGGGCGCACCTCGCCGGGCTGCCCGGCTGGGACCTGGTCGTGGTCGACGAGGCGCACCGTACCTCGGGGCGGATCGGCAAGCCCTGGGCGGTCGTGCACGACAACGCGCGGATCCCGGCCGTGCGGCGGCTCTACCTGACGGCCACGCCGCGGGTGTGGCAGGACGGCGAGGAGAACGAGGAGCGGGGCGCCGGGAGCGGGGCCAAGGGGCGCGGCGAGCTGGTCGCCTCCATGGAGGACGATCCGCGGGGGCCCTTCGGCGCCCGCTGCTACACGCTCTCGCTGTCCGAGGCCATCGACCGCGGGATCTGCGCCCCCTACCGGGTCGTGTGCGTGGACGTGACCGATCCGGGGTTCCAGGCGGCCGTGCTGATGGGCCGCGACGGGCGGTCGGACGCGGTGCGCGGGGCCCGGCTGGCCGCCCTGCAGACGGCGCTCGTGAAGGCGGCTGTGCACCAGGGGTTCCGGCGGACGCTGGTCTTCCACCATCTGACGAAGGAGGCCGAGGCCTTCGCGGCCGGTCTGCCGGCGGTGGCGAAGCGGCTGCGGCTGACCAGCCGCAGCCCGCGGCCCGTGTATCCCCGCAGCGTCTGGGCGGACTGGCTGTGCGGGCAGCATTCGGCGGCGCACCGGCGGCGGGTGCTGGGCGCCTTCGCGGACGGCCGGGTCGCGGAGAAGGCGTTCCTCGGCAGTGTCCGGGTGCTGGGCGAGGGCGTGGACACCAAGGAGTGCGACTCCGTCTTCTGGGCCGACGTACGGGGCTCCATGCCCGACCTGGTCCAGGCGGTCGGGCGGGCGCTGCGGATCCGGCCCGGCGAGGGCAAGGTCGCCTCGCTGGTGGTGCCGGTCCTGATGGGGCCGGGCGAGACCCCGGAGGAGATGCTGACCTCCCGGGCGTACGGGGACCTGGCGCGGCTGCTGGAGGCGCTGCGGGCGCACGACACCCGGCTGGTGGAGTCCCTGGCCCAGCCGCAGGTGCCGGGCCGGGCCGCGGGCGCGGGCGCCCCGGGCCCGGGAGGCTCCGGCGGCCTGAGCGGCGGCGCCGAGAGCCTGCTGAGCTTCTCCACGCCGCGGGACCCGGCACTCCTGGCCGCCTTCGTCCGACTGCGCGTCCTGAACCCGGAGCACGAGCACTGGCGGCGCGGGGTCGAGGCCGCCCGGATCTACGCCGCCACGGCGGGGGACCTGAAGGTGCCCTTCGGCTACAAGGTGCCGGCGGGCGACGAGGGGTGGCCGCCCGGGCTGGCCCGCTTCCCGCTCGGCCAGTGGATCGCGGACGTGCGGCGCACCTACCGCCGGGGCGCGCTGGGCCGGGAGCGGGCGGCCGAGCTCGACGAACTCGGCATGGTGTGGAGCCACTTCGACGTGGCCTTCGAGGAGGGGCTGGCGGCGGCCCGCGCCTGGGCGGCGGAGCACGGGCACCTGTTGCCGCCCGTGGAGGCCAGCTGGGCGGGCGCCCCGGTCGGGGTGTGGGTGAAGAACCAGCGGGCCGCCGCCCGCCGGGAGGGGGCGGGAGCCCTGTCCGAGGAGCGACGCGAGGCCCTGGAGGCCATCGACGCCTCCTGGTGTCCGGCCTGGGAGATCTCCTGGCAGCGCGCCTTCCACCTGACGCGGGCGCATCTGGACGCGGGCGGCCGGCTGCCGCTCGCCCCCGGCGAGGTGCTGGTCCAGGGCGAGGACCTGGGCGCGTGGGTCCGCTTCCAGCGGCTGAACTGGGAGAAGCTGTCGTGGGCGCAGCGCTGGCTGCTGGAGCACGCGCTCGGCGCGACCCCGGCGGCGCGGGACGAGCGCCCGGCGCCGCGCCGCAGCCACGCCGAGGCGTGGGCGGACCACTTGGAGGCGGCCGAGCAGTTCCACCTCCGCGAACGGCACCTGAAGGTGCCCCGCAAGCACGTGGAGTCGGTCGGCGACCAGGAGCTGCGCCTGGGTGCCTGGATCGCCAACCAGCGCTCCCGGGCGGGCACCCTCGCCCCGGAGCGGGTGGCTGCGCTCGACGCCCTGGGGATGCGCTGGTCGGCGTCCGGCTGACGTCCTCCGGCGCCGGGCCTCAGTGGTGGAAGCCCGACCGGGGTGTGGTGGTGGGCACGGGCGGGGGCGTGGCGGTGAGGTGCTCGACGGCCCGGCGGAGGTCGGCGACGAGGAGGGCGATCTGATCGCGGGTCACGCCGTGCCGGACGAGCACGCGCTGGATGACGGTGTCGTCGCGGTCGGCCGGCAGCGGGTACGAGGGCACCTGCCAGCCGCGCATGCGCAGCCGGTCGGAGAGGTCGTAGAGGGTGAAGCCGGCCGCCGCCGGGTCGGTGAGCGCGTAGGAGACGGCGGGGAGTGCGCCCTGGCCGTCGTAGAGCAGGGTGAAGGGGCCGATCGCGGCGATCTCCCGGGCCAGGTACTGGGCGGTGTCGGCGCAGGCCTGCTGGACGCGCCGGTAGCCGCCGCGGCCCAGGCGCAGGAAGAGGTAGTACTGGGCGATGACCTCGCCGCCGGGGCGGGAGAAGTTGAGGGCGAAGGTCGGCATGTCGCCGCCGAGGTAGTCCACGTCGAAGACGAGTTCCGCGGGGAGCAGTTCGGCGGTGCGCCAGACGATCCAGCCGACGCCGAGGGGCGCGAGCCCGTACTTGTGGCCGGAGGTGTTGACGGAGGCGACGCGCGGCAGCCGGAAGTCCCAGACGACCTCGGGGTGGAGGAAGGGGGCGACGAAGGCGCCGCTCGCGCCGTCCACGTGGATGGGGACGTCCCAGCCGTGTTCGGCCTGGATCCGGTCGAGTTCGGCGGAGATCTCGGCGACGGGCTCGTAGACGCAGGTGTAGGTGACGCCGAGGATGGCGACGACACCGATGGTGTTCTCGTCGACGTACATGGCGAGCTGGTGGGGGCGCAGGCCGGTGGCGCCGGGTTCCAGGGGGACCTGACGCAGTTCGACGTCGAAGTAACGGGCGAACTTCTCCCAGCAGATCTGGACCGGTCCGCACACCAGGTTGGGGCGGTCCACGGGCAGGGCCTGGGCGCGGCGGCGCTCGCGCCAGCGCCATTTGAGGGCGAGTCCGCCGAGCATGGCGGCCTCGCTGGAGCCGGTGGTGGAACAGCCGGTGGCGGTGGTTCCGGCGGGGGCGTTCCACAGGTCGGCGAGGATGTTGACGCAGCGCGCCTCGATCTCGGCGGTCTGCGGGTACTCGTCCTTGTCGATCATGTTCTTGTCGAGGCACTCGTTCATCAGGCGGTGCACGCCGTCGTCCGACCAGGTGGTGCAGAAGGTGGCCAGGTTCTGGGCGGCGTTGCCGTCGAGGAGGAGCTCGTTGTGGAGGAGCTGGTAGACCACCTCGGTCGGCGAGTGGTCCTCCGGCATCCGGTACTTGGGGAGGATCTGGCCGCTCAGCGCGGACGCGAACACATCCGTCTCGGCGTCGAGAGCGCGTTCGTCTTTCGTCTCATGAAGAGGCATATCTGGACTATATGGGACAAACGGTGCGCGATACGGATCACGACCGACCGGCACGCACCGCCGCTTCCGGCCGACCCTGCGGTGTGACCCCCTCCATAGCCCTCCGGTGCGACCGGAGGATTTCCCGTCGAGTAGGGTTCTGCCCACAGGTCTTCCCGTCCGGGCCACTGGAGCCGGTTCGGACGGGAAGATCATCCAACTTGTTCTACCGGCAACCTATCCGTGCATGTCCGGATACCTGTCAGCCGTACTCATCGCCCTGATACCTCTTCGGGTCATGAACAAGATCACCCGCCGACAGGCCTTAACGGGCACCGCTGCCGGCGCACTCACCGCCTTCGGCATCGCGGCCACCGCCGCCAACGCCGCCCAGGCCCCCGCCGCGAAGCCTCTCGACCAGAGCCCCGCGGCCACGGCCACCGACGAGGTCTACCAGGGCCGCCGCATCCAGATCACCCGGGGCGGAGGCGGCCACCACGGTGGCCACCACTCCCCCGGACTGCCCACCGTCCGGATAGACGGGCGCGAACTGCACGTGATGCGCAACGCCGACGGCAGCTGGATCAGCGTGGTCAACCACTACGAGACCTACGCCGATCCGCGCTCCCTCGCCCGCGCCGCCGTCCGCGAGCTCCAGGGCGCCGCACTCGTCCCGTTCGGCGGTGCGGCATGACGGTCCGCAAGAACCAGGCCGCGCTCGGCCCCGAGGAGAAGCGCGCCTTCACGGCGGCCCTGCTGGAGCTCAAGCGCACCGGCACGTACGACCGCTTCGTCACCACCCACAACGGCTTCATCATGGCCGACACCGACTCCGGCGACCGCGTCGGTCACCGTTCCCCCTCCTTCCTGCCCTGGCACCGGCGCTTCCTGCTGGAGTTCGAGGCGGCGCTGCAGAAAGTGGACGCGAGCGTCGCCATCCCGTACTGGGACTGGACCGCGGACCGCACCGCCCGCTCCTCCCTCTGGGCCGCCGACTTCCTCGGCGGCACCGGCCGCGCCCGGGACGGACAGGTGCTCGACGGGCCCTTCGCCCACGCCGCCGGGAAGTGGGCCGTGAACGTACGGGTCGACGGTCGCACGTACCTGCGCCGGGCGCTGGGCGCGGGGGTCCCCGAGCTGCCGACCCGGGCGGAGGTGGACGCCGTACTGGCCATGCCCGTGTACGACGCGGCTCCCTGGAACAGCGCCTCCAGCGGCTTCCGCAACCACCTGGAGGGCTGGCGGGGCGCCAGCCTGCACAACCGGGTGCACGTGTGGGTCGGCGGGCAGATGGCGACCGGGGTCTCGCCGAACGACCCCGTCTTCTGGATGCACCACGCGTTCGTGGACAAGCTGTGGGCCGACTGGCAGGCCCGCCACCCGCAGTCCCCGTACCTGCCGGCGGCGGGCACCGCGAACGTGGTGGACCTGAACGACACCATGCGGCCGTGGAACGACGTGACCCCGGCGGACATGCTGGACCACCGGAAGTTCTACACCTTCGACACCGAACCGGTCGCCGCCGCCAGCCAGCGGTAGTGCAGTTCGGGGCGGCCGACCTGGCCGTACCGGGGGGTGCGGTCCGCGCGGCCGGTGTCCACCAGGTGTTCCAGGTAGCGGCGGGCGGTGATCCGGGAGATCCCGGCCGCCTCGGCCGCCCCCGCCGCGGTCAGCCCCTCTGTCGCCGCCCTCAGCAGGGCGGCGACCTTGTCCAGGGTCGGCGCGCTCAGCCCCTTGGGGAGCTCGGCCGGGCGGGGGGCTCGCAGGGCGGCCATCGCCCGGTCCACGTCGTCCTGGCCGGCCGCCTCGCCCGCCGTCTGGCGGAACTCGGCGTAGCGCAGCAGCCGTTCGCGCAGGGTCGGGAAGGCGAAGGGCTTCAGCACGTACTGGACCACGCCGAGGGAGACGCTCTCGCGGACCACGGCCAGGTCCCGCGCGGAGGTCACCACGATGACGTCGACGGGATGCCCGGCGGCCCGCAGCCCGCGCGCGAAGCGCAGCCCGTGCCCGTCGGGCAGGGTGAGGTCGAGCAGCAGCAGGTCGACGCGGGTCCGCTCCAGGGTCCGGGTGGCCTCGGCGAGCGAGTGGGCGACCCCGACCGCGGTGAATCCGGGCACCCGCCCGACGTACAGCGCGTGCGCGTCGGCCGCAACCGGGTCGTCCTCGACGACCAGCACCCGCACCTCGCCCGCGCTCACCGGGCACCGCCCACGACGGGCAGCCGTACGGTGAACTCCGCGCCCCCGGCCGGACCTTGGGCGGCGGTGACGCTCCCGCCGTAGCGCTGCACCACCTGGCGCACCAGCGCGAGGCCGAGGCCGCGCCCCTCGCCCTTGCCGGACCAGCCCCGACGGAACACGTCCACGCCCTCCGGCAGCCCGGGGCCGTTGTCCGCGACCCGCAGCAGCAGTCCGTCCCCGTCCGGGCGCAGGGTCACCGCGACCCGGGCCCCCGGGACGGCGGTGACGGCATCGGCCGCGTTGTCGATGAGGTTGCCGAGCACGGTGACCAGATCGCGGGCCGGCGGCAGATCACCCCCGTCGGCGAGGCTGCGGCTGTCGGGGGTGACGACCAGCTCCACGCCCCGCTCGTGCGCCTGGGCGGCCTTGCCCAGCAGGAGCGCCACGAGCACCGGCTCCCCGACCGCGGTGATGACCTGGTCGGTCAGCGCCTGGGCGAGCTCCAGTTCGGCGGTCGCGAAGTCCACCGCCTCGTCGGCGCGGCCGAGTTCGATGAGGGAGACCACGGTGTGCAGCCGGTTGGCCGCCTCGTGGGCCTGGGAGCGCAGGGCCTGGGTGAATCCCCGTTCATGGTCCAACTCCCCTGTCAGCGACTGGAGTTCGGTGTGGTCGCGGAGGGTGACCACGGTGCCCCGGCGGCCGCCTCCCGCGACCGGCGCGCTGTTGACCACCAGCACCCGGTCGGCGGTCAAGTGCACCTCGTCCACCCGGGGCCGGTCCGCGAGCAGGGCCCCGGTGAGCGGGGCGGGCAGGCCGAGGTCCGCGGCGCCGGATCCGGTGATCTCGCCCCGCAGGCCCAGGAGTTCGCGGCCCGCGTCGTTGATCAGGGTGATCCTGCGCTGCCCGTCGAGCAGCAGCAGCCCCTCGCGCACCCCGTGCAGGGCCGCCTGGTGGTAGTCGTACATCCGGCTGAGCTCGGCCGCGTTCATGCCGTGCGTGTGGCGGCGCAGCCGGGCGTTGACCACGTACGTGCCCAGGCCGCCGAGGGCGAGCGCGCCGCCGGCGACCCAGGCGAGCGCGGACAGCTGAGCGGCGAGCCGGTCGCTGATCGCGCGGACGGTGATCCCGGAGCTGACGAGGCCGACGATCCGGCCGTCGTCGGTGAGCGGGGTGACCACGCGGATGGAGGGGCCGAGGGTGCCCGTGTAGGTCTCGCTGAAGGTCTCGCCGCGCAGCGCGGGGGCGGTGTTGCCCATGAAGGCCTCGCCGATGCGGCGCGGGTCGGGGTGGGTCCAGCGCCTCCCGTCGGGGGCCATGATCGTCACGAAGTCCACGCCGGAGTCGGTGCGGACCTTCTCCGCGTAGGGCTGGAGGGCGACCGAGGGGTCGACTCCGCGCGCGGATCCCCGTACGGCCTCGCGCACGGATGGCGAGTCGGCGACGGCGTGGGCCACGGCCCCGGCCTGGCGCCGCGCCGCGTCCTCGGCCTGGCCGCGGGCGGTGGCGTACCCGAAGACGGCACACCCTGCGACGACCACGGCGACCAGCAGCACCTGCATGGCGAAGAGCTGGCCGGCGAGGCTGCGCGGGGGCCGGGGGAAGCGGAACATGGCGCTCAGTGTGCACCGGGTCGTGAACTCAATGAACGCAAGGGTGACCGGGGTCACAGCGCTGGGTGATGGTCTCCCGGAACGTATTCACCACCAGGAGGCATCGTGGCCGCCAGGCGCGACAGAACGCACTATCTCTACATCGCGGTGATCGCCGCGGTGCTGCTCGGCATCGCCGTCGGCTTCGCCGCGCCGGGCGTGGCCGTGGAGCTCAAGCCGCTGGGCACCGGCTTCGTCAACCTCATCAAGATGATGATCTCGCCGGTGATCTTCTGCACGATCGTGCTGGGCATCGGCTCGGTCCGCAAGGCCGCCAAGGTGGGGGCGGTGGGCGGACTCGCCCTCGGTTACTTCATGGTCATGTCGACGGTCGCGCTGGCGATCGGACTGCTGGTCGGGAACCTGCTGGAGCCGGGCAGCGGACTGCACCTGACCGAGGCCGCGGCGCGGGCCGGCGAGGCGCAGGCCAAGGCGGGCGGGGCCGAGAGCACGCCGGAGTTCCTGCTCGGGATCATCCCGACCACGCTGGTGTCCGCCCTCACCGGGGGCGAGGTGCTCCAGACGCTGCTGGTGGCGCTGTTGTGCGGGTTCGCGCTGCAGGCCATGGGCGCGGCCGGCGAGCCGGTGCTGCGCGGGATCGGGCACGTGCAGAAGCTCGTGTTCCGGGTGCTCGCGATGATCATGTGGGTGGCGCCGGTGGGTGCCTTCGGCGCGATCGCGGCGGTCGTCGGGGCGACGGGCATGGACGCGCTCAAGTCCCTGGCCGTGATCATGATCGGCTTCTACACGACCTGCCTGCTGTTCGTGTTCCTGGTGCTGGGAACGCTGCTGCGGGTGTGCACGGGCGTCAGCGTGTTCGCCCTGCTCCGCTACCTGGGCCGGGAGTTCCTGCTGATCCTCTCGACCTCCTCCTCGGAGTCGGCGCTGCCGCGGCTGATCGCGAAGATGGAGCACCTGGGGGTCTCGCGTCCGGTCACCGGCATCACGGTGCCGACCGGGTACTCCTTCAACTTGGACGGGACCGCGATCTACCTGACGATGTCCTCGCTGTTCGTCGCCGAGGCGATGGGCAAGCCGCTCGCCCTGGGTGAGCAGATCTCGCTGCTGCTCTTCATGATCATCGCGTCCAAGGGCGCGGCCGGGGTGACCGGCGCGGGTCTGGCCACCCTGGCGGGCGGACTCCAGTCGCACCGGCCGGAACTCGTCGACGGTGTCGGCCTGATCGTGGGCATCGACCGGTTCATGAGCGAGGCGCGGGCGCTGACCAACTTCGCGGGCAACGCCATCGCGACGGTGCTCATCGGGACGTGGACGAAGGAGTTCGACCACGCGCGGGCCACCGAAGTCCTCGCGGGGCGGCTTCCGTTCGACGAGGCCACGCTGGTCGACGACGCCCACGGGGAGCCGGCGGACGCGCGGCCGGACCAGCCCGTGCCGCCCCAGGCGGCCGGCGCCAAGGACGGCGTACCGGTGTAGCCGGTACGCCCGTACGGGCCGACCGGGCAGGGTTCGCCCCCACGGTACCCAGCCCGGTCGGCCACTACTCCTCCCGCTATAGGCGGTTTTGAGCCATCGGCCGAAGAACGCGTGTGTTGTAAAAGGTACTTCCATACGAGGCCACGCGTCTGACATCTTGCGTTCGACCACTTGTTTCGTACGACCCGATAGGTGCCACGAGCACCACCGGGTCTTCGGAGGACGCATTGATACCCCACATATCCAGCCGACCTCGACGTACCCTCGTGCTGGCCGCCACGCTCGGCGCCGCACTCGCTTTCGGGGCCCCCGCCGCGCTCGCCGGCACCGCCCCCGTCTCCCCCTCCGCCCCGTCCGCCTCCGCCCCCGCGGCGGCCACGGCAGCGGCGCCGACTTCCCAGAGTGCGACCTGGGTTGCCGGCACCCGCGCCTACCTCGTGATCACCGCTCCCGGTGACACCACGGCCGTGCGGACCGCCATCGCCAACAACGGCGGCACGGTCTTCCAGTACTACGACGCCATCGGCGTGATCACCGCCCACTCCGCGTCCGGCTCCTTCGCCGCCACCATGCGCGACGTGAGCGGGGTCCAGCAGGTCGGCGCCACCCGCACCTCGGACGTGCCGGCGGACGCCTACAACCCTGCGCTGCCCGCCAACCCGTCGCAGTCGACGACCCCTGCGGGCGAGCCGACCCGCGCCGACATGACCCAGATCAAGGCAGACCAGGCCTGGGCCGTCACCACCGGCTCCGCCTCAGTGAAGGTCGGCATCCTGGACACCGGTGTGGACGACCAGCACCAGGACCTGGCCCCGAACTTCAACGCGGCGGACTCCGCGTCCTGCGCGTACGGCAAGCCGGACGCCCGTACCGGCGCCTGGCGGGACGTCGGCACCCACGGCACGCACGTGGCCGGTACGGTCGCCGCCGCCAAGAACGGCAAGGGCGTCATCGGCGTGGCCCCGGGCGTGAAGATCTCCTCGGTGCGCATCGCCGAGCCGGGCTCCTCGCTCTTCTTCGCCGAGAACACCGTCTGCGGGTTCATGTGGGCGGGTGACCACGGCTTCAAGGTCACCAACAACAGCTACTACACGGACCCGTGGCAGTTCAACTGCCCGGACAACGCCGACCAGGCCGCGATCATCGAGGGCGTCAAGCGCGCCCAGGAGTACGCGGAGAGCAAGGGTTCGCTGCAGGTCGCGGCGGCCGGAAACTCCAACCTCGACCTGGCCAACAAGACGACCGACACCGAGAGCCCGAACGACTCGACGCCGGTCACCCGCACCATCACCAACGCCTGCCTGGACATCCCGACCGAGCTCCCGGGCGTGGTCACGGTTTCGGCCATGGGCACCACCGCGAAGGCCTCGTACTCCAACTACGGCCTCAACGTGGTCGACATCACCGCCCCGGGCGGCGACGCCACCGGCATCTACAGCACCCTGCCGGGCGGCAAGTACGGCAGCATGAGCGGCACGTCGATGGCCTCGCCGCACGTCGCCGGTGTGGCCGCGCTGCTGGTCAGCACCAACCCGGGCATCACCCCGGCGCAGCTGCGCGACAAGCTGGCCACCCAGGCCAACGACGTCGCCTGCCCGTCGGACTCCCGCTGCAAGGGCACCACGGCGAAGAACGGCTTCTTCGGCGAGGGCCAGACCGACGCCCTCAAGGCCGTCGGCTCCACTCCGCCGCCCGGCAAGTACTTCGAGAACCTCGGTGACTTCGCCATCGGCGACAACACCACCGTGGAGAGCCCGATCACCGTCAGCGGTGTCACCGGCAACGCGCCGGCCACCCTCAAGGTGGGCGTGAACATCGTGCACACCTACATCGGTGACCTCAAGGTCGACCTGATCGCCCCGGACGGCACCGTCTACACGGTCCACAACCGGTCCGGCGGCAGCGCCGACAACATCAACCAGGTCTACACCGTGAACGCCTCCGCGGAGGTCGCGAACGGCACCTGGAAGCTCAGGGTGAACGACAACGCCGGCGGCGACATCGGCAAGATCGACGCCTGGAACCTCACCTTCTAGCGGTCCTCGGGGGACTGCGTGCCGCGGACGGCTACGTGGTCCGCAGCACGCAGTCCCCGCAGAGGCCGCCACCGGGCACCCGGTAGTAGAGGCAGCAGCTGCGCCGTACGAAGGCCACGCCGAGCCCCTCCTCGTGGATGAAGGTGCCCGTACCGCCCAGCGCCCCGCCGTCCGCCAGCAGTTCCCCCGCCAGCGCCACGGCCACGCCGCCGGCGCCGTCGGGCACCCGGTCCATCAGCACCCGCAGCGCTCCGACGAGCCCCGACGCGGCATTGCCCCGCAGCACCTTCGGCGAGACCCCGAAGCGCTCGCGCAGCGCCGTGTCGAGCACGGCCAGGTTCCCGAGGACGGTCTCCCCGAGCGCCTCCGCCGGCAGCTCCCCGGGCTCGGGCAGCCACAGCTCCAGCGAACCGGCCCCCGGCAGCCGCCACCACACCCGCTCGGGCGCCAGGTCCGGAACCCGCCCCGCCAGGGCGGCGCAGCCCAGCCCGACCGACCACAGCCGCGAGGCGATCCCGAACTGCGCCGTCGAGGCGGCCACCCGCCCGGGCCCGCTGCCGATCCGCCGCCCGACCTCGGTCACGTACGGCTCCAGCCGCTCCCCGTACAGCTCGCCGAGCGGCCGGAACCCCTCCCCGGGCGGCTCCTTCCCGTGGGGCACGGTGAAGAAGGGCCCGACGGAAGCGAGCGCGCGCAGTACCTCGTCCATGCCCGGATGATCTCAGGCGCCTCGGGCTCGGCCCGCCCCGGAGTGCACGGCTTCTCCGACGACACCCGCTTCTACGACGACACCCGCGGCCGGGCCACCCCGGTGAGAAGCCCCGGCCCGGCACACCGCCGGGCCCATCCCGTACGAGGCGGCGAGCAGTACGGCCCCCAGCAGCAGCCACCCCGGGATCCCCCACACGAGCAGCAGCCAGGTCAGCGCCGGCGGCCCCACCGTGCGCGCCACGGGCACCCCGGCGCCGAAGAAGCCCTGGTACTGGCCGATCCGGGCGGCGGGGGCGAGCGCGAAGCCGATCTGCCAGGAGCCGGCGGACTGCCACCGCGGGCAGGGTCAGCAGCACGGCCGCGCAGGCCAGGAAGCCCAACACGTCCAGGACGAAGACCGCGAGGTAGGCACCCTCGGTGTCGGCGCCCAGGGCCGGCCCGCCCACCGCCGCACCCAGGGCGAGGCCCCCGTTGAGCATGGCCTGGAGATGGGCCGGCACCCCGGTCCGCCGCTCGGGCGGCACCAGTCCCGCGAGCAGCGCCTGGCGGGCGGCCGCGAGCCCGCACTGGGCGGTGGCGTACACGACGACGGCCGCCAGGAACGGCCAGAAGGACCGGATGACGAGGAAGGACAGGACCGAGGCCGCGGTGGCCGCCGCCAGCGCCGCCGAGGTGCCGCGCGGGCCGCGCCGGTCGGCGAGCGCCCCCAGCGGACCCCGGCGACGGAACCGACGGTCCAGGCCACGGTGAGCCCGAGGCCGATCTGTGCGGGCGAGAGACCGACCACTCGGGTGAAGAAGAGGGCCGAACACACGTAGTAGGCGCCGTCCCCGACGGAGTTGCTCCACTGGGCCGCGGCCAGTCGGCGCGGCACCCCGGGCGGGGGCAGGATCCGTAGCGTCACGCCCTCATTGGACCAACGGGGTGGGGGTGGCCTGCCGGGCAGAGACAATCGAGGCTCCGCCTACTGGGCCACTTACAGTCCCGCGAGGAACTCCAGCAGCGCCCGGTTGAAGGCCTCCGGCTGCTCCACCCCCGGCAGGTGGCCCGCTCCGTCGATGACGGCGAGCACCGAGTGCGGCATGAGTGCGTGCAGGGCCTCGGCTTCCGCCACCGGGGTGTAGACGTCGTCCGCGCCGACCAGCACCAGGCAGGGCTCGGCGGCCGCGGCGAGCACGGGCCGGTAGTCGGGGCGCTCGGCGCGCCCGCGCAGCGCGGCGGCCGCGCCCTCGGGATCGGTCGCACACATCATGGCGCTCACCCGGGCGGCCGCCTCGGGCATGCCGGTCACGTTGTAAGGCGCCAGCATCTTGTCGATGACCTCTTCCGCGTACGGCTTCATGCCCTCGGCGAGGAGCCGCTCGGCGAGCTCCCGGCGGTGCTTCCTGCCGTCCTCGGTCTCCGGCACCGGCGTGGTGTCGGAGAGCACGAGGGCCCTTACCAGACCCGGGTGGCGCAACCGCATCTCCATGGCGATCTGCCCGCCCATGGACACACCGCCGACGACCGCTTGTTCGATATCGAGACGGCCGAGGAGGGCGGCGAGATCATCCGCCAGGTCGGCGAGCAGAGCGGTACCGGGAACCACCGGACTTTCCCCGTATCCCCGCAGGTCAGGGGTAATCACACGGTAACCGGCGGTGGTCAGCGCGGCCGTCTGGGGGGCCCACATCGTGCGGTTGAAGGGATGTCCGTGGATGAGGATTACGACCGCTCCGTCGCGGGGACCCAAGTCGTCGAAAAAGACGTTCACGCCATTGCCAAATTGGGGGTTCATGAGAGGACTTTAAGGGGCTACATTGAGCCACTCGCGTTCACCTGACAGCCCGTTGCCTTTCACCCGTGTTTTGCACGGGGGGCGACGTCAGGGACGCAGACTGTGCAACCACCCCACCGCCCAGAAGGACCGAAGGCTCCGTGCCCGTACCCGTACTTCTCGCCGGCCGCACCGTGCGGCTTGAGCCCCTCGCCCCCCACCACACCGAGGCCCTGGCCGTGGCCGGGGCCGAGGATCGTACGACTTACGCCTTCACTCCCGTACCCCACGGCGTGCAGGCGTCCCACGAGTACATCGAACGTGCCCTCGCCGATCAGGCGGCGGGTCGATCGCTCCCGTTCGCGGTGGTCAGAGCCACCGATGGGCGGGTCGTCGGGTCGACCCGGTTCCTGGAACTCGACTACTGGCAGGGGCCCCTGGTGTGGCCCGCCGTGCCGGGCGTCCCGTTCGGCGATCCGGCAACGGCGATCCCCGATGCCGCCGAGATCGGCAATACCTGGCTGTCCCCGGGCGCCCAGGGCACTGGCATCAACACCGAGGCGAAGCTGCTCATGCTCCGCCATGCCTTCGAGACCTGGGGAGTGCGTCGCATCTCGCTGCGCGCGGACGCCCGCAACGGCCGCTCCCGGGCCGCCATGGAACGCCTTGGCTTCACCTGCGAGGGGGTCCGCCGGGCCCATTCGCGGGGGCTCGACGGGGCGGTCCGCAGTACGGCCTTCTACTCGATCCTCGACGAGGAGTGGCCGGCCGTGCGGTCGATCATCGAGCTGCGACTGTCGCCCGCCGCCGCGCGCAAGCGCCGCCGCAAGACGCTGGTTCCGGCGTAACGGTCCTGCGGCACTCCGTATCTCCGCATCTCCGTATCTCCGCGTCTGCCCCTCATCCCTCACCCCCGCCCCCGCCCCCTCGCCATCAGTCGAGGAAGGCGGGGGCGAGGGCCGAGGCCATGAGCCGGGCCGGGTTGCCGGTCCCGTCGGCCGGGAGTGCGTAGAGGTCGGCTCCGAAGTCCCCGGGCAGGGAGTAGACGACGGTCCGGTCGTCCCTCCACACCAACTGGTCGTCGACGCTGCGCTGCTCGGCGAGCGGGGTCTCCTCACCGGAGGCCAGGTCC
The DNA here is from genome assembly GCF_036237315.1 of Streptomyces sp. NBC_01351. Classification (GTDB taxonomy): domain Bacteria; phylum Actinomycetota; class Actinomycetes; order Streptomycetales; family Streptomycetaceae; genus Streptomyces. The sequence continues at coordinate 523,520 of NZ_CP108356.1, forward strand.
AGCGAGTGCAGCCGCCACGGGGCCTCGGCCGGCAGGCCCTCCACCCGCTTCTTGTACACCAGCCGCTTCCCGCCGGGCGACAGCGACGGGCACTCCACGTTCTCGCGCAGGGTGGTCACCGTGCGTGCGGCCAGGTCCCCTCGGACCAGATGGGTGCGGCCGCCCGTGCCCATCGTCGCGTAGAAGGCCTGCTCATCGGCGAGGAAGGTCACCCCCCAGAAGTTCACGTCGGCGTTCCGGTACTCCTTGCCGTCCTTGAGGATGGTGAATTCCTCCAGGGAGGCGTCGAGCCGGCCCGTGCGCAGGTCGAGTACCGAGGTCCGCGTGGAGAAGTTCGTACCGGCGTACGAATCCCCGCCGACGAAGACGGTCCACGCGACGAGGTGCCCGCCGGGCGAGACCCGGGCCCGGGTGGGGATGCCGGCCAGCGCATGCGCGGCCACCTCCTTCAGGCGGGCGTCGAGGACGACGGCCCGGTAGCCCTCCTGGACCCCGCCCTTGACCGTCTGGAGGCAGATCCCGGTGCCCGCCGCCGCGTGGAAGCGCAGGCAGCTCACCCCGGAGGCGGTACGTGCTCCCTCGGGCGCGGCGGCGGGGACGGAGACGAGTTCGTCGCGGTGCGGACCCCAGGCCAGGTTGCGGAAGACGATCCGCGGTCCGTCCTCGCCCTCGGTCAGCGATAGGTCACCGCGGGTGGCCTGCGGGCCGCCGGCCTGTACCCGGTTCCGCTGCTCGGCCCGATCGGCGGCCCGCAGGAAGGACAGCCCGGCCACCCCGGCGAGCACGGCCACGACGGCGGCAAAAATCAGGATGCGACGCCGGAGCGACAGGGGTGGCATCGTTCCTCCGGGCGGTAGGCGGGTCTGGCGGCGGCGCGGGGGCACCATACCCAGGGTCATGTGCACTGGCCAGGGGTACTCGGTGGACAGAACCGGAACTCCACCGACCGTCCTGGCACCGGGTAACGGCCTTCTCCGGAAAGCCCCAAGAGAAGGAAAAATGCGGAACCCGGCCACTCATTCGTTCATCTTCCGAACGGACGGACCCAGCCGCCAGACCACACCGCCCCTTCGGGGCAGCACCAGCCGGAGAGCCACCGCACATGTCGTACTCACCCGACGGGCAGCAGTACCCGCCGCAGCCCCCGCACGGACAACAGCCGCAGTACGGCGGCCAGTACGGGGATCAGCACGGAGGCCAGTACGGAGGCCCCCAGGGCTACGAACCCGAGCCGCCGCCCCGCAGGTCGCGGGTCCGCCGCTGGGTGATCGCCGGTGCCTCGGTCCTCGCGCTCGCCGGAATCGCGGCCCTCGTGATGAACCACTACGAGATACCGCCCTTCACCGACAAGGGCTCCGCCGTCTCCTTCGGGCAGCCCCCGGCCGGCAACGGCAAGAAGGACGGCACGGCCAAGCAGCCCGCGAACTCCAAGATGCTGATGCCCACCGGGCCGGCCGCCGAGTTCAAGAATTCGATGACCCTGCCGGACGGCACGCACGTGGCCGTCACCACGCTGGACGGCAAGAAGTCCGGCTTCAAGGGCAAGGTCTGGGTCTGGGCTCCCAAGGAGTACGACGACCCGAAGTTCGCCAAGAGCGGCTTCCCGGTCATGATCGCCCTGCCCGGCGGTGCCGGATTCCCGAACAACTACTGGATGGGCACCGACCTGGGGCTGCAGACCAGCATCAGCAAGTGGTACGCGGAGGGGAAGAGCAAGCCCTTCATCCTCGCCATGCCGGTGCTGAACCCCGGGCCCGACGACAAGGGCGTCTACTGGGACGGCTCCGACATCCCCGGTCAGCCCAAGATGGGCACCTGGCTGACCGAGGACGTCCCGGACCTGATGAGGGCGAACTTCCGCACCGTGAAGTCCCGTGACGGCTGGGCCTTCATGGGCTCGTCCACGGGTGGCTTCGCGGGCCTGAAGGCCGTGCTCAAGCACCCGGACAAGTTCAAGGCCGTGATCGCCTCCGGCCCGGACATCGTCCCGGACTCCTCCCTGTGGAAGGGCTACGACAAGGAGAAGGCCGAGAACAACCCGGAGGTGCTGGCGAAGCAGCTCATCGACCGCAAGGGCCCGGACGTCTACCTCGCCTTCCAGGTCGGGGACAGCGAGAACAACAAGAAGACCCTGCCGGACGTGGAGAAGTTCATCGCCACCTACGGCAACAAAGGGCCGGTCCACACCAGCCTGAAGGTCATCCCGGGCGGCAAGCACAACGCCAAGACCTACGTCCCGAACATGGGCGAGGGCCCGATCCAGTTCATCAGCAAGGTCATGGAAGGACCCGTCGAATAGCCCGCGGCCCTTCCACCCGCTCCTCCTTCGACTCCGGCCCGCCGAACATCCTCGGCGGGCCGTTGCCGTCCCAGGGCGCCCAGCCCGGATCGCCGCCGACCGCGAACCGCACGCAGGCCGCATGCATCTCCTCGGCCAGCGCCTGCGGGGCGTCCGGCCCGGCCAGCCACGAGGCCTCCGGCACGCGCAGGGTGTCGAACACGAAGCCGAGTTCCAGGGCGTGGCAGGCGCCGAGCCCCGGTACTCCGGAGGGCCAGCCGAATTCGTACACGTAGCTCGGCGCGGCCCGCCGGGCCCCGGCGAGCCGCCGCAGCGGGTCGCGCAGCAGCCGGTCCGTGAGCAGCTGCCCCGCGATCTCGGCGGGGCTCGCCCCGGGCAGGGCGGCGCGCAGCGCCCGTACGTCGGCACGGTCCTTCCCGCTGCGGTAGCGGGCCAGCGCCACGGCGAGCGGGCCGAGCCGGTCCAGGAGCCGCATCCCGCCGGTGGGGGCGAGCCAGAGCCGGTACTCGTCCCTGGTCCAGCCCAGCAGCAGGGGCACCTCGCTGCGGGCCGCGGCACCTTCGAGGGGGTCGACGGGGAGCGTGTCCGGGTCGGCCACCAGACCGAAGGCGGGTCCGCCCATGAGCGGGCTCGACTTGCGCAGCACCACCGCCTGCGCGGCGAGCAGGTCCGACAGCGGGGTGGCGGCGAACGCCCTCGCGGTGGCCTCCACCTTGAGCAGGGAGGCCATCCGTCGCACCATGGCGCGGACCTTGTCGCGCGGCAGCACCTCGGGGGCTCCGCTCTGCAGGACGGCCTGCGAGAACAGTCCGGTGGCACGCGGGGCGGCGAGGAGGGCGCCGATGCTGATGGCTCCGGCTGATTCGCCGAAGACGGTGACGCGGGCGGGGTCTCCGCCGAAGGCCTCGATGTTGTCGCGGACCCATTCCAGGGCGGCGATCTGGTCGAGCAGCCCGCGGTTGGCGGGGGCGTCGGGGAAGAGCCCGTAGCCGAGCACCCCGAGCCGGAAGTTGCAGGAGACCAGCACGACCCCGTCGCGGGCGAAGGCGGCGCCGTCGTAGACGGGCACGGCCGAGGAGCCGCGGGTGTGGGCGCCGCCGTGCAGCCACACCATGACGGGCAGCCGGGCCGCGGGCGCCGGGTCGGGCGTCCACACGTTGACGGTCAGGCAGTCGTCCCCGGGGATCCGCGGGTCGGGCAGCAGCGCCGCGAAGGTATCGGGGTAGGGCACCTTGGGCGCGGTGGGCCCGAAGGAACCGGCGTCCCGTACGCCCTCCCAGGCGGCTGGGGGCGCGGGCGCCGCGAAGCGCAGGGCGCCGACGGGCGGGGCGGCGTAGGGGATGCCCCGGAAGACGGCGCTCCCGTGGACGTCCGTCCGGCCCTCGACCGTGCCGGACCCGGTCCTGACCCGGGGCCTCGCGCGGTCCCCGTCAGCCGGTGCGCTCATCTCTTCCTCCTGCTGTTGCCGGTGCTCGGCGCACGGTCGCACAGCCCTCCAACGGGTGACAAGGCGTGACCGTGCCCGGGACCCGTCTGGTTGGACGGAGCATGCGATCCCTGCGTATCCACCCCACCCTGCCCGCCCTGTCCGCCCTGTCCGCCCTGTCCGCCCTGTCCGCCCTGTTGCTGGCGGCGGCAGCGCTGGCCGTCGGCGCCGGTCACGCCGCCGCAGCCGGAGCGGACTTCCAGTACCTCGGCCAGGACGACCAGCCCCACCGCCTCGCCGCGCCGAAGGGCTGTGTCGAGGCGGAGGGCGGCGGCAGTCGCGCGGTCTCCAACAAGACCCCGGCCACGGCGACCTTCTACCGCGATCCGGGCTGCAAGGGCGAGACGGTCGCCGTCCTGCGGCCGGGCACCGTCACCCAGGTGCGGCCGTACTTCGCCTCCGTGGCGTTCGCCGTCACCAGGTAGGCGCAGGGGCCGTGACCCCTTGGCCCTCGCTGCGTTGTATGCCATGTCAAATGCTGCAGATTCTGTGGCTTCCCATATCTCACGAGGAGATCTTTGATGTCGCGTATCGCGAAGGCATTCGCCATCACCGCTGTGGCCGGTAGCGCCGTTACCGCGGGTGCCGGTCTGGCTGTCGCCGATGCCGGAGCGCACGGTGCGGCGGCCCACTCCCCCGGTGTCCTGTCGGGCAACCTTCTCCAGGTGCCGGTCCACGTCCCCGTCAACGTCTGCGGCAACACGGTCAACGTGATCGCGCTGCTCAACCCGGCGTTCGGCAACACCTGCGTCAACGCGTCGGGCGGCGGCGACCACCACACCGAGGGTGGGAGCTACGGCCACTGATCGCCTGATCTTCTGATCGGCTGATCGTCGAAAGGGCCCCCGCCGACCGGCGGGGGCCCTTTTCGTCTGCCCGCTGCGTGCCGTCATGCGTAGCGGTACACGCCCCGATGGCTGAGCGCCTCGCGCGGGGTGAGGTTCCACGGCGGCATCGGCTCGTCGAGGGCGATGACCCGGCCGCGCTGGAGGTCTCCGTACGGGAGGGGGGTGGCCGGCAGGTAGCCGGAGCCGGGGTGCTTCGCCTGCCAGCGGTCCCAGATCAGGTCCACGAAGGAGTGGTGCAGCCAGAACGCGGGGTCGTTGGGCGCGGTGCCGCCCGTCATGTGGCCGCCGATCCACTGGTGGACCTTGTTGTGGTTGCGCCAGCGTTCGCTCTTGGGCACGGACCAGCCCTCCAGCTTGTTGCGGAAGCCGCCCGCACTGGCAGTGGAGTCCCAGGGCGAGACGTCGTAGGTCGGATCGTCGATCGCCCACCGGAGTTCCGCCGGGGTGGGGAGCGCGATCGGGTTCTGCGGCCGGCCCAGGTTGCGGGTGAGGAAGGCGGACTCGGTGATGCCGACGGTCACCGTCCAGTTGCCCTTGTCGTAGGCGAACGGACCGGTCATGACCTTCCGGTCGCTCGCCCTGCCCGTGCCGCCGAGGAAGTCGTCGGCCCAGAGGGACGAGACCGGGCTGGTGTCGGTGGTCCAGTCCCAGTAGGGGACGGAGACGCCGGGGTCCACGCGCTGCAGCTCCTTTTCGAACTGCAGCAGGTAGAGCCGGTGCCAGGGGAAGAAGGACGGCGACATGTGTCCGACGCGGAGCTTGCGGTCGCGGTCGGGCACGAAGTACTTCTCGTGGGTGCGCACGAAGGAGTCGTAGGTGCCGTCGCGCTTCAACTCCAGCACGGCCGCCGTGAACCGCTTCTTCTGTGCGCTGGTCAGGTCCTTCTGGTTCTGCCGGGTGTACAACGCGGGGCTCCTCCCGTTCCCGTACGTGTGTCAGCCGTGGTGCGTGGCCGGCGCGAACGCCAGCTGGACCGTGCCCAGCTCGTCGACGGCGGCGCGGGCCAGTTCAAGGGGCGTCCCGTAGGACTGGAAGTGGTTGATCCCGCTGAGGTAGCTGCCGTCGGCGCGGCGCATGACGTGCAGGGGGCGGCCGTCGATGCGGACGCCTGCGTGGTCGACTGAGATGTGGCGGCCGCGGTAGGTCTCCTCCTCGGCGAGGGGGGCCGGCGTCAGCGTCTGCCGGGGGCGCCGGGCGCGCAGTACGGGGGCCAGGGCCACGCCGGTACCGGCGAGCACGGCCGCGGTGAAGGCCGTACGGAGCATCGCGCGGCGGGTCAGTGGTGCGGCGGCGGTTGCTGCGGACAACATACGGTCTCCCTCGCTCGGTGGCCGGCGGCTACGGGTCTAACGCCGCGCGGCGGGCGAGGTCACCCTTGAGGGTGCTTGTAGAAGAGGGTGGTGGGGTGCAGGCGGCCGGCCGGGTCGGTGGCGTAGTCGGGGATGGTGCCGACCTCGGTCCAGCCCGCCCGGCGGTAGACCTGTTCGGCGCCGCTGCCGGTCTCGGTGTCCAGGAACAGCAGGACCACCCCGGCGCGGGCGGCGGCCGCCTCGGCCTCGGCGAGCAGGGCGCGGGCGGTGCCCCGGCCACGGGCATCCGGATGGACCATGAGCTTGCGCAGCTCGGCGCGGTGGCGGCCGTTGGGCTTGGACTCCCGGTACCAGCTGACGGTGCCGTCGATGCGACCGTCGCCGCCGGTGCGGGAGACCCACAGGGCGAGGGATCCGTCCTCCACGGCGGGCAGCAGGGAGTCCCACCAGGCGGCGGCGCCCGCGTGGTCGAGATCGGCGAGGAAGCCGAGCGAGGAGCCGCTCGCCACGATGTCGAGGAGGAGGGCGGCGAGTTCCTCGCGGTGGGCGCGCAGGCCGGTGGCGTCGAGGGGGCTGATGGGGGCCGTCATGCGGCCACCCTACGGATCAGGCAGGGACGCGCTGGAGGCGGGGGAGGTGGAGGTCGCGGAAGATCGCGGCCATCCGGAGTGCGAAGACGAGGGCCGCGGAGACGGCGGTGTTGACGGTGTCCGGGGCCCCGGCCCAGTGCAGGGCGAGGTAGGAGGCGGCGCCGGCGAGGGCGGCGGTCGCGTACACCTCCTCGCGCAGCAGCAGCGGCGGGAACTCCCGGCAGAGCACGTCGCGGACGACCTCGCCGGTGACCCCGGTCAGGGCGGCGAGGATGAGGACGGCGACGGGGGTGACGTGGGCGTCGATGGCGGCCATGCCGAGGAGGTAGAGGGCGTGCAGCATGGCGTGGCCTCCTTCACGGGGCAGGGGTCGGTGACGGCAACCCGTCGAGGTTGCCGCACCGCGCGCGCCCGGCGCATCGGCCCTTCGGCCATCCCGCGCGAACGCTCACGGGCGCCGCGACAAGTACAGGGTGAGGCCGCTACGACACGCGGCCGGGGAGGGGAACGCGTGTGGACGCGGACGAACAATTGCTGACTTGGTCAGCGAAGAACCCAGCGGCCTTCGAGACGCTGGTCGTACGGCACTCGGTGAGCCTGCACGGCTACCTGGCGCGCAGAGCACCCGACGCGGCGGACGATCTGCTGTCCGAGACGTGGCTGCAGGCCTTCGCCGGACGTGCCGGTTTCGACGCCCGGCGGGGTACGGCCCGGGCCTGGCTCTTCGGCGTTGCCCGGAACGTACTTTCGGGCCACTGGCGGCGGGCCGCCCAGGACCGAACCGGTGTGCCTGCGCCGGGCGCCGACAGCAGCGACCCCTGGCAGGCGGTGGACCAGCGGCTGGACGCCGCGGCCTGCAGGCCGCTGCTGCGCGACACGCTCGCCGGGCTGCCGGCCGTGGAACGGGAACTGCTGCTGCTCGTCGCCTGGGAGCAGCTCACCCCTATTGAGGCGGCCGGCGTGGTCGGCATCCCGGCCGGAACGGCGCGTTCGCGGCTCCACCGCGCCCGGGGCCGCCTGCGGACCGCCCTCGCTTCCCCGGACTACTCCCTTCGTCTTTCTGGAGAGATGGCATGACGGACCGTACGACGGACTTCCCTGACCTCTTGGACTTCCACGGTGCCGACGCGCTGCGCACGGCCGGTGAGGTGGCCGCGCCCAGCCCTGCGGTCGTGGGGGCCGCCCTGTCGGCCGTGCGCTCCGCCGCGGCGGCGGAGCGTGGAGCCGCGCCCGAGGTGGTACCGCTGCGGCCGCGACGCCCCGGACCGCGCACCCGCAGGCTTATCGTCTCGGCCGTGGCGATAGCCGCGATCGCGGCGGGCGTGAGCGTCTACCCGGTCAGCGGCCTGCGGGGATCCCCGCCCGCGGCCACCGCCAGCGCCGCCGGCTTCCTGCGCCAGGTCGCGGCGACGGAGGCCAGGGGCACGGCCACGGACGCGCCGTACTGGAAGGCCCACACGGTGCAGTCCCGCTGGGGCAGTCCCCGCAACCCGGATCTCGAATACTCCGAGACACCGTCGGTCTCCGACGTGAGCAAGTGGTTTTCGGCGGATTCCGTGTTCTTCCAGGCCGGAGCCGACGGGCAGGTCGTCAAGTCCGGCGCGGGCAGCCGCGGGTGGATCAAGCCTCTCCCCGGTACCCGTACCGAAGGCCTCAGCTGGGAGGAGGTGAAGCGGCTTCCCTCGGACGCCGCGGCACTCAAGGCGGTCCTGGAGGGGTTCTACCCGGGAGGCCCTGGGTCGGACCCCGAGGCCGATCCGTTCCTGGCCTACTGGGACACCTTGAGCAGCCTGCTCGCGTTCGCGCCCCTCGAACCACTGCAGCGGGCGGCCGTGTACGAGCTCCTCGCCGACCTGCCGGGGCTCCGGCTGGTCGGGCCGGTCAAGGACAGCACCGGCCGATCCGGAACCGCCGTGGAAACGGACACCCACGACATGCGCATCCGCCTGATCATCGACCCCGAGCAGGGCGGAATGCTGGAATCGACCATTCACTACCACGGCGGGGAACACGACGGAAAGCTCGCCAAGCGCATGACGGTCGTGTCGGCCGGTCCCCAGCAGAGCATCCCCCCGTACCTGGAACCGTCAGGGAAGGCCCTCGCAAAGCCCCACGAGAGCACGCCTGCCCCCTAGGGGGCGGGGAGTTCCGCGAAGTCGGCGACCAGGCCGCGGTGGTGGCCCGTCGTGCCCAGGGCCAGGGAGTCGGCCTTGGCCCGCTTGAGGTAGAGGTGGGCCGGGTGTTCCCAGGTCATGCCGATGCCGCCGTGGAGCTGTACGCACTCCTCGGCGGCCCGGACGGCCACGCCCGAGCAGTACGCCTGGGCCACGGCCACCGTGAGTGGAGCGTCCGGCGCCCCCGTGGCCAGGGCGTCTGCCGCCGCTCTGGCGGCCGCGCGGGCGGAGGCCACGTCGAGCCAGAGGCGGGCGAGGCGGTGCTTGAGGGCCTGGAAGGAGCCGACGGGCCGGTTGAACTGGTGGCGGCCGCGGACGTGGCGGACGGTCTCCGTCAGGCACCACTCGGCCAGCCCGAGCTGCTCCGAGGCCAGCAGCCCGGCCCCGGTGAGCAGCGCCCCCGCGACCGCGGCGCGCGCCGTGGCGGGGTCGGCGAGGCGGATGCCGGCGGCCTCCCGCAGGGTCACGGTGGCGAGCGGGCGCGTCAGGTCCAGCGGGACCTGCGCGGTCAGCTCGGCGGAGGCGGCGGGGACGGCGTACAGCCCGGTGTCGGCGAGGACGAGGAGGACGTCGGCGGCCACCGCGTCGGCGACGGAGGTGACCGAGCCGCTCAGGGTCCCCTCGCCGGAGTCGCGGAGGGCTGCGGGCAGGGGCGCGCCCGGGGCCAGGGTCAGCGGCAGCGCCGGTGCGCAGATCCGGCTGCCCGAGGCCAACTCGCGTAGGAGCTCGGCGGATTCGGGGGTGTCGCAGCCGAGCAGGATCTCCGTGGCGAGCACCGAGCTGGTCAGGAACGGCACGGGCGCCACCGCCCGGCCCAGTTCCTCCAGCACCACGGCCGCCTCGCGGTGGCTCGCGCCCTGGCCGCCGAGCTTCTCCGGTACGAGGAGACCGGCGGCTCCGATCCCGGTGGCGAGGGTCTCCCACAGGGCCGGGTCGTGCGGGTGGCCGGTCTCGGCGCGGGCGAGGACCGTCGCGCTGTCGCAGCGGTCGGCGAGCAGGGACCGTACGGCGGAGCGGAGTTCCTCTTCCGTCTCGGCGTAGAGCAGGTCGAGGGTCATCGGGCCAGGTCCTTCCAGGGGAGGTCCTTGTCGTCGCGCGGCTCGGGGGGCAGGCCGAGGACGCGTTCGGCGACGATGTTGAGGAGGATTTCGCTGGTGCCGCCCTCGATGCTGTTGCCCTTGGCGCGCAGGTAGCGGTAGCCGGCTTCGCGGCCGGTGAAGTCGACGCCCTCGGGGCGCCGCATGGTCCAGTCGTCGTACGCCAGGCCTTCCTCGGCGAGGAGTTCGACCTCCAGGCCGCTGATCTCCTGGTTGAGCCGGGCGAAGGTGAGCTTCATTCCCGAGCCCTCGGGGCCGGGCTGTCCGGCGACCAGCTGCTGGCGCAGGCGTTCTCCGGTCAGGCGCGCGACCTCGGCCTCCACCCACAGTTCGAGCAGGCGCTGGTGGAGGGCGTGGGTGCGCAGTTCGGGGCGTTCGCGCCAGGTGGCGGCGACGGGGGCGATCATGCCGCCCTCGCGGGGGATCCGCATGCCGCCAATGGAGACGCGTTCGTTCATCAGGGTGGTGCGGGCGACGGCCCAGCCCTCGCCGACGGCGCCGAGGCGCTGGGCGTCGGGGATGCGGACGCCGGTGAGGAAGACCTCGTTGAACTCGGCCTCGCCGGTGATCTGGCGCAGCGGCCGGACCTCGACGCCGGGGGCGTGCATGTCGCAGAGGAAGTACGTGATGCCCTGGTGCTTGGGGAGCGCGGGGTCGGTGCGGGCGATGAGGATGCCCCAGCGGGCGGTGTGGGCGCTGGAGGTCCACACCTTCTGGCCGTCGACGACCCACTCCCCCGCAGCCTCGTCGAGGACGGCGCGGGTGGCGAGCGCGGCGAGGTCGGAGCCGGCGCCGGGTTCGCTGAAGAGCTGGCACCAGACCTCCTCGCCGATCCACAGGGGCCGCAGGAAGCGGCGCTTCTGCTCCTCGGTGCCGTACGCGAGGATCGTCGGCGCGGCCATGCCGAGGCCGATGCCGATCCGGCGCGGGTCGTTGTCGGGGGCGCCGGCGGCTTCCAGTTCCGCGTCGACGACGGCCTGCAGGGTGCGGGGCGCGCCGAGTCCGCCGAGGCCTTCGGGGTAGTGGACCCAGGCGAGTCCGGCGTCGAAGCGGGCGCGGAGGAAGTCGGTGCGGTCGGTGGTGGCGGGCGGGTGGGCGGCGAGCAGGTCCCGCACTCGGTTGGACAGTTCCTCGGCGGTCACGGTGCTTCGGGTCATCGGGACGCTCCGTCCATGGCCGGTACGAGGACCAGCCGGCCGGTGGTGGTCCCGTCGGCGAGGCGCTGCACGGCGTCGGCCGCGGCGGCGAGCGGGAGGCGTTCGCTGACGAGGGGCTTGATGGCGCCCTCGGCGGCGAGCCGGGTGAGTTCGGCGTGGCAGGCGCCGATGGCCGCGGGCTCCTTGGTGGCGTACAGGCCCCAGTGCAGGCCGAGTACGGCGTAGTTCTTCACGAGGGCGTGGTTGAGGGCGGGGGCGGGGATGGTGCCGCTGGCGAAGCCCACGACGACGATCCGGCCCTCGAAGGCCACGCACTTGGCGGAGGCGGTGTAGGCGTCGCCGCCGACCGGGTCGTAGACGACGTCGGCGCCCCGTCCTGCGGTGAACTCCTTGACGCGTGCGACGAGGTCCTCGGCCGTGCGGTCGATCACCAGGTCGCAGCCGAGCTCCTCGGCGGTGCGGGCCTTGGCCTTGCCGCCGACGACCCCGATGACGGTGGCTCCGGCGGCCTTGCCGAGCTGGACGGCGGCGCTGCCCACCCCGCCCGCCGCGGCGTGCACGAGGAGGGTCTCGCCGCTCTGGAGCCGGGCGCGGCGGTGCAGGCCGAACCAGCCGGTCTGGTAGCCGATGTGCAGGGCGGCGGCCTCGGCGTCGTCGAGGGAGTCCGGGGCGGGGAGCAGGGCGCGGGCGGGCGCGGTGACGTACTCGGCGAAACCGCCGTGCGGCAGGCTCGGGTTGGCGATGACGCGGCGGCCGTCCTCGGTCTCGCCGCAGACCTCGACCCCGGGGGTGAACGGCAGCGGCGGGCGGATCTGGTACTGGCCGCGGACGAGCAGCGCGTCGGGGAAGTTGACGTTGGCGGCGAGCACCTTGAGCCTCACCTCGCCCTCGCCGGGCACCGGCTCGGGAACCTCCTCGAGGCGCATCGCCTCGCGCGGTTCGCCGGGTGTGTGTACGCGCCATGCCTGCATCCGGGGCCTCCAGCCGCCGTCGAGAATCACGCTCCGCGGGCATACTAAGCGGTCGCTTGCCCTCTTGTGAACCCGTCGGAGGCGCGCCCGAACAATCGGGTGATCTTTCCGGGTCTGCGGGGATAGCATCAACGGGCAGATGCCATAAGGCATATGACACGCAGCATCAGGGGGAACCGTCCGATGAACAGAAGCCGCATGAGACGTACCACGTCCGCCGCCGCAGCCGCGATAGCCCTCGCGGGCGTCGTCACGGCGGCGGGCCCGGCCACAGCGGCCACCACTCCGTGCACTCCGGACGTCATCAAGCTGCCCGGCATCAACAGCGACTCCTCGGGCGGCGGGCGACTGAAGGATTTCGGCGCGAACGGCCTGGCGGTCGGCTCCAGCGCCAACCTGCCTGTGTACTGGACCTCGGACCGGACGGCCCACGCCGTCCCACTGCCCGAGGGCTTCCAGTCCGGCGAGGTCAAAGCCGTGAACTCCAAGGGTCTGATGGTGGGCACCGTGGAGCGCAGCTCGGACCGCGCCCTCACGGCGTTCACCTACCAGCAGGGCGCCGAAGCCGTCCAGCTGCTCGACGCGGGTGCCACCGGCACCGTCGCGTTGGACGTCAATGACGCGGGCCACGTCGTCGGCAGCGACGCGGGCGGCGCCAAGGAATGGCTGAACGGCAAGGTCGTGCGCGTGCTGCCCGTCCCCGCGGATGCCCATCCGAGCACCAGGATCGTCTCGATCGCGGGCATCAACAAGCGCGGTGACATCACCGGCACGGCGCACACGGAGTACTACGACGCGGACAACGACCAGACCATCACCAAGACCTTCCCCGTGGTCTGGCCGGCCGGGGGCGGCTACCCGCCCTACAGCCTCCAGGTGTGGAACGAGGGCCACTGGAGCGTCGGCAGCTACGCGCGGGACATCGACGATCGCGGCCGGGTCATCGGAGTCGAGCACTTCAGCTACCGGGACGACCAGCAACGGACCGCTGCCGTCTGGAAGAAGCCGTACGACGCACTGCCCGCCGACCCGGGCAAGGTCTCCGGGTACGAGCACCTCGAGCTCGACGCCGCCAGCCCGACCACGAACGTGGCGGTCGGCACGGCCGCCACCTTCGTCGAGGGTTACCCGAACTACATCCAGGCCGCCTACTGGCCGGGCCGGGGCCCGGCGCTGGCCCTCCCCCACCCGGCGGGGGCGAGCAAGGACTCCCGCAGCGAGGCCTCCACGGCCTCGGACGACGACCGCGTCGGCGGCTACTTCTACGACTGGAACACCGGCGTGTCCAACGCCGTGATCTGGACCTGCGCGAGCAAGCAGGCGTACGCGCCGCAGGGCTGATTCCGTCCCCGGCATGGTCATCTGAGCGCCCGCACGCTATCGATGGGCGCATGGAGACCCCCCTGCGCGGGCTGCCCGCGCCACCCCCGCTCGGCGCCGCCGCCCTGCCTCCCGGTACGTACGCCGGGCAGGTGGTCCTCGTGACCGGCGGCGGCACCGGGCTGGGCAAGGCCATCGCCGCCGAGTTCGCGCGGCTCGGCGCCGATCTGGTGATCGCGAGCCGGCGGGCCGAGCAGCTCAAGGCGGCGCGGGAGGAGCTGGCGGCCGTACCCGGCGCGGGCCGGGTGTCGGCGGCCGTCTGCGACATCCGGGACCCGGAACGGGTCGCGGAGGTCTTCGACGCGGCCGAGGCGGCGTTCGGCCTCCCGGACGTGCTGGTGAACAACGCCGCCGCGAACTTCCCTTCGCCGGCAGAGGACTTGTCGCCCAACGCCTGGCGGGCGGTGGTCGACATCACGCTCACCGGCACCTGGTTCATGACCCGCGAGTTCGGCCGCCGCCACCTCGCCGCCGGTACGCCGGGCTCGATCGTGAACATCGGCGCGTCCTACGCCTGGACGGGCGGTCCGGGTTTCGCCCACAGCGCCGCCGCCAAGGCGGGAGTGAAGAACCTCGTGGAGACCCTCGCCGTCGAGTGGGGCCCGTACGGCATCCAGATCAACGGCCTCGTCCCGGGGCTGTTCCCGCACGCCGACATGACCGAGGACATCCTGGACGGCCTGGAGCGCGCCGCCCCCGATGCCAAGCACGCCCGGCAGCCCGCGCTGCGGGTCGGTGCGCCGCGCGAACTGGGCTGGGCCGCGACCTTCCTGGCCTCCCCCTACGCCCGGTTCGTCACCGGCCACACGCTGGTGGTGGACGGGGCGAACTGGCAGCGCCGGACCGTGGTGAACCCCGAGGTCGTCCCGGTACGGGAACAGCTGGGGCGCGGCCCGTTCGAGGGATGAGCCCCGCACGTGCGGCACCTACCCTCCGGTGAAGCGCGGCGGGCGGCGGGCCGCCTTGGCGCCGTAGCCCTCTCGGATGTCGTCCGAGGTGAGGGTGAGGGCCGCGGTCATCGCCACGCCGTCGAGGGCGGCGGGCAGGGCGGCGTCCGCGTAGGCGTCGATCCCCCGCTTGATGCCCTGGACCGCGAGGGGCGCGTTCGCGGCGATCTCCTCGGCGAGTGCGCGGGCGGTCGCTTCCAACTCGTCGCCGGGCACGACCTCTTGGACCAGGTTCAGGCGGTACGCCGTGGCCGCGTCGACGCGGCGGCCCGTCAGGGCCAGGTACTTGGCCCAGCCCGCGCCCGCCTCGCGGGCGATGCGCAGGTCGCCGCCCGCGTCCACGGCCACGCCCAACCGGGCTTCCGGCAGGGCGAAGACGGCGTCCTCGGCCGCCACCCGGATGTCCGCCATCAGCGCCAGCTCGAAGCCGAAGCCCAGGCAGTAGCCCTGGACCGCGGCCACCACCGGCTGCGGGAGTCGGCTGAGGACGGCGAAGCGCTCGTGGACCCAGCGGATGCCCTCGTAGTAGTTGCGGGTGCGTTCGGCGGCGGACGCCCCGGTGATGGCGCCGCCCGGCGCGGTCACGTCGATCCCCGCGCAGAAGGCCCGGCCCTCGGCGCGCAGCAGCACCACCCGTACGGAGGGGTCGAAGCGGATCCGGTCCGCGAGCAGGCCGAGTTGCCGGGTGGACTCCCAGCTCCAGCCGTTGAGCTTGTCCGGGCGGCACAGGGTGAGGACCGCGATCCCGTCGGCCGTGTCCAGCCGGATCCGCTCCTCACCCTCCGCGATCTCCGTGGAGACGGTGTCGATCACCTGGCCCGCGCTCCCCTCACCCACATCATCTGAGGAACCGTCAGACTAGGGGTGGCGGGTCAGTGGGGGAAGACCTCGAACAGCACCGCCGGGCGGCCGCCGAACCGGGCCGCCGCCTGCTCGGCGACGCCGCCGAGGAAACCGCGCACGTACTCCTCGGGGTCCTGGTCGGTCAGCCCCTCGATGTACGCCTTGTGCTCCAGGAGCGACTTCACCGCCCGCTCCATGCCCGGCCCGGCGTCGGCCCCGTGCGTCGGGGTGGTCGTCCCGGTCACCGCGACCCAGCGCACCCCGTTCCAGGGCTCCAGGCCCTGCTCGGAGAGGAGTTCGGGGAAGATCCACCGGTTGCCCGCGTCGGCGGCGGCGTCCAGGGTGGCCCGGCCCACGGCCTTGTGGTCGGGGGTGTTCCAGAAGCCGCCGCCCTCCGCACCGCCCCAGGTGTCGCGGTGGTTCAGCGTGATCACCAGCTCGGGACGGTGGCGGCGGATGGCCGCGGCAATGTCCCTGCGCAGGTCGAGGCCGTACTCGACGACGCCGTCGCGGTAGTCGAGGAACTCCACCTGGGAGACGCCGACGACGGCCGCGCTCGCGCGCTGCTCCGCCTCGCGCAGCGGGGCGCATTCGGCGGGGGCGATGGTGTCGATGCCCGCCTCGCCACGCGTGGCGAGGAGGTAGACGACCTCGCGGCCGCCGTCCGTCCAGTTCGCGATGGCGGCGGCGCCGCCGTACTCCAGGTCGTCGGGGTGGGCCACCACCGCGAGTGCGCGCTGCCAGTCGGTGGGCATGGGCGGCAACGGGGGCCGCTGATCGCGCTGTTCCTGCTGTTCGTGCTCTTCGTGCTGTTCCTGCTGCTCAGTCATACGTCGCACAATAGGCGAATGGATCACCACGGGCAGGTGGTGGCGCTGCTCGACGCCACCGGGAGCTTCTTCGAGCCGGCGCGCACCGCGTTCCCCGGGGCCGGCGAGGCCGCCTGGGCGCGGGCCGCGCTGCTGGACCCGGGCGCGGCCGGGCCGGAGGGGTCCTGGGTGCTGGACTTCCGGTGCTTCGCGATCGCCCGGCCGGGCGGCCGCTGGGTACTGGTGGACGCGGGGGTCGGACCGGCCGCCTCCCCCGCCGCCGCCTGGGCGCCGGTCCCCGGGCGGCTGCCGGCCGCACTCGCCGAGGCCGGGATCGAGCCTGCGCAGGTGGAGGCGGTGGTCCTGACCCACCTCCACGAGGACCACGCGGGGTGGGCGTCGGGGGCCGCCGGGGAGCCGTACTTCCCGGCCGCGCGGTACGTCGTCCAAAGCGCCGAGGTCGCCGGGCTGGACCGGGCCGACCCGGTGTGGGATTGGACGGTGGCACCGCTGCGGGCCGCCGGGCAGCTGCACGAGGTGGAGGGGGTGCACCGGCTCTTCCCCGGCATCACGCTGCTCCCGACGCCGGGACACACCCCCGGGCACCAGTCGGTGCTGGTGGAACAGGGCGACGGGGCCCGGGACGTGCTGGTCACCGGCGATGTGCTGGTGCACGCCGTGCAGTTGGCCGATCCGGCGATCCCGTACTCCCACGAGCGGGACCGTGCCGCGGCCCGGGCATCCCGGGAGGCTGTCCTGGCCCGGGCGGTGGAGCAGGGCGCCCTGCTGGGCACCGCGCACCTGACCCGGGCCTTCGTGGAGCCGGGTTAGTGCCCTGGCCGGGCTTCGGGGCGCCCACCTGCGGAAGCGGGTACGGAGGCTGATCCTGGACTCCGGCACCGGCAAGTCCCACTTGCCGACGGGCTCGGGAGGGCCGCTCGTCCACGGACAGCCTCGAAGGGCCTCGACGGGACGCCTCCGACACCACGGACACCGTGGCCGTGGCCGACGGGCACGGATGAACCGAACGAGGTGCGCCGGCGCCCCACCGGGGCCGGCGCCCGGCACCGGACCGTGCCGGTCAGGCAGCGAAGCGGCGGTTGCCGGTGAGCGACCACACGGCGGAGATCCGGCCGTCCGTGACCGCGAACATGTCGATGCCGCTCTTGACTGCGACGTCTCCGCCGCCGTCGTCGTGGCTCTCGGTCCACCGGCAGGCCATCTCGCCGCGCTCGGAGTCGACCAGCGGTGCGGCGTCGGCGGCGAACGTCAGGCCGGTGAGGGCGAGGCCGTTGACCGAGATGAACGCCGTCAGTTCGTCCTGGCCGAACGTCTTGGCGGAGCCGCCGCCGTCGAAGTCGTCCGCGAAGTGCAGCCGGAAGTCGGGGGCGAGTATCTGCTCGGCGAGGGCGACGTCTCCGTTCCAGAGCGCTGTCCAGCCCTCCACCAGCCGGGTGCCGGCCTCCCGGGTCAGCGGTACGGAGTCGGTACTGGGCGTCGTCGTCGCAGACATTGGGTGCCTCCCGTGGTCGGTACGTGGTCACCCAGCCTACGGGCCGGGGGGACAACCCCCTATCGGTGTCCGGCCCTCCGGGCGGCGGCTCAAGCGAACCTCCAGAGCTCATCGAGTGCGCCTAGGACGCCATCCCATTTGGGCCAACTCGGCAGGCTGTGGGGCGTGGTGGGGATCACGTCGGGCTGCACATGGCAGCAATTGCCCACAACGTCGTTCGGGCCCTCAGGGGCAACTGCCCACGGACGGTTCACCGAGTGGACGAACGCCAGAGTGTGGGCCAAGCTGCACCGCCTGGTGCTTGACGAGCTTGGCTTTCGCGCCGCGGAGAAGTCAACGGCCCGCGCCCACGCCGCACAGGCTAAAGATCACGTCAGACACGTACCGCGGCTGATGCCGTCCGTGGCGTTGGCGTTTCGGCGCCGGGGCGAAGCGAAGAGCGCCAGCCGTGCGCAGCTCCTACACCGCCGGTCTGCGCACGGCCCGTCGGCCGCTGTCCGTCGCGGGCTCCGACGGCTCGTGACCTCTCCAGGATCAGACCGGCGGCGGCTCATCAGTGGTGGATGTCGATACCGCCGTTGCTCGTCTTCACCGTCACGGTGTGGTTGGCCTTGCGGTCGACCGGGATGTCGATCTTGGGGTTGCTGTTGGCACTGGTGGCCTGGATGTAGTAGCCGGAGGACGGCAGTGTGAGGTCGACGCCGCCGTTGCCGGTGGTCACGTTCGTCATTGTGGGGGCAGTGCGGAATGCGGCCCTGACCTCGCCGTCCGTCGTCGTGGCCTCGAACCGGTCGGACGTGGCGCCGGCCACATGGATCTGGCCGGTGGTGCTGTTCAGGGCGAGCGGCCCGGAGAGGTCGGTGAGGTCGATGCCCCCGGAGCGGGTCCTGATGTCGAGACTGCCGGCGAGGCCTCGCGCGGTGGTTCCCCCGTCGACGGTGGTCACCTTCACCGCGAGCTTTTCGGGCAGCGAGATGTCGAGACGGAAATCGTCGCAGTCGCCGGTGCACGACTGGGACACGGTGATGGTCGCGCCGGCTGTGCTGGTCGTCAGCTTCGGCGGGGTGCTGCCGGTGTACTTGCCGGTGGCGGAGACATGCACGAAGGAGTCGCTGCTCGCCTTCAGTGAGACGCCCGCGTTCGCGGTGTCGATGCTCAGCAGGGTGGCGGCGGACGCGTCGGCCTGGTCGGCTGCGGAGAAGCTGTCGCGGGCTTTCATTACGTTGACCACGGACCAGGCGCCCACGGCGACGACGACGAGCAGGACGATCAGGCCGCTGCTGATGATGAACCGGCTCTTGACAGAAGACATTGCTTTCAAGCTCCCAAGTAGCGTAGGACTGCGCGGACCCGGCGGTTCTCGCCGTCCTCCGGGTGCAGTCCGAACTTCGCGAAAATGTTGCTGATGTGCTTTTCGACTGCGGCGGGACCGATGACCAGTTGTGCGGCGATCCCCGAGTTCGAGCGGCCCTCGGCCATGCCTGACAGGACGTCCTTCTCCCGGGGGGACAGCGTGGCGAGCGGGTCCCGCTTGCGGCTGCGCGCCAGCACCTGCTTGACCACCTCGGGGTCGAGGACGGTGTCCCCCAGCACGATCCGTTTCAAGGCGTCGACGAAGTCGTCGACGTCGGAGACCCGGTCCTTGAGCAGATAGCCGACTCCACGGGTGTCGTTGCCGATCAGGTCGATGGCGTAGCTCTCCTCGACGTACTGGGACAGGACGAGCACCCCGACCTCCGGCCAGCGGTTACGGATCACCAGTGCGGCGCGCAAACCCTCGTCGACGAAGGTGGGCGGCATGCGTACATCGACAACGCACACATCGGGATGGTGCTCGGCGACAGCCCTCAGCAGGGCTTCGCCGTCGCCGACCGCGTCCACCACCTCGATGCCCTGCTCCTCCAGGAGCAGCACGATCCCCTGCCGCAGCAACGTGGAATCCTCGGCGATCACTACACGCATTTCATGTCCACTTCGATGACGGTCGGCCCGCCGACCGGGCTGGTGACCCTCAGTCTGCCGTCGACCCCGGAGACCCGGTCCGCGAGGCCGCTCAGGCCGCTGCCCCGCCCGAGGGTCGCCCCGCCGATACCGTTGTCGCCGATCGTCACCGCCAGCCGGTCGTCGACACGGCGGATCGTCACCCAGGCCGTGCTCGCCGCGGCATGCTTGGCCACGTTGGTCAGGGCCTCGCTCACCACGAAGTACGTGATGCCCTCGACCGTGGTGGACGGTCTCGGTACGGCATCGACGTCGATCGTGACCGGGATCGGGGAGCGGGCGGCCACCGCGGACAGCGCGGCGTCCAGCCCCCGGTCGGTGAGGACCGGCGGGTGCAGTCCCCGGGTCAGGTCGCGCAGCTCGTTGATGGCCTGGCGGGCTTCGCTGCGGGCACTCTCGATCAGCTCCACCGTCTCGGGGTGTCCCGCGTCCCTGAGCCGCGAGCTGGCCCGGCCCAGAGTCATCGCCATGGCCACGAGACGCTGCTGCGCGCCGTCGTGCAGATCGCGCTCGATCCTCCGCCGCTCGGCCTCCGCGGCGTCGACCACCCGTGCCCGGCTGGCCGTCAGGTACGCGACCTGCTGGGTGAGTCGGGTGTCCCGGGAGGGGGCGAACAAAGTGCGGGCGAGGGAGATGTCCAGGGCCCGCAGGGTGCGAACAACCACCGGTGACACCGTCAGGCCGGCAAGCACTCCGACCGCCGCGACGGCCAGGGCCGTGCCCGTGTTGTCGATGTTCAGAGGACCGATCGCGGCTCGCCCCAGGGGCAGCTCCGCGTAGTAGAAGGGCAGCAGGGCCAGCATCGTCGGGCCGGCCCAGGCCAGGGCGACCGCGACCACGTTCAGAGCAGACACCGGGATCAGCAGCACGAAGTAGCAGACCTGCCTCCGCGTCGAGCGGCTGGTCAGCACGGTGAGCGTGGAGCGCGGCAGGTTCTTGGACAGTTCCAGAGCCGGCTGTGCGGGAATCTCCCGCCCGCACAGAGTGGCGTACCGGTCGCGCTCGGCACCGGCGAGCCGGTGCAGAAGCCAGGCCGCCGCGATCACCAGTGGTGCGCCGATGAGGGCGACCGGCAGCAGGCAGATGCCGGTCACGAGCAGCATCAGCACGGCGAACCCGGCGAGCGCGGATATGCCGTCGGCCGCCAGGTGAGCGGACGCCAACCACAGCTGGGGCGATTTCAGAGCCCGCACGGGATTGCGTGGCAGGACCTGGCCTGCGGGCCCCGTATGCGAACTCGGTTTCCCAGTCACCTGGTCCGGCCCGCACCACCTGTCGGGGCCGGCATCCCGACTCCTGAACTCGTCCATCGTGGTCCCATGCTTCTCGATTCATCCGCTGACTCCGAAAACACTAGGCGGGTGGCCCGCGTCAGCGGCACTCGGACAACCCACGAGTTCGAGGTAGGGAAAACCCACCGCCGGGCGATCCGCTTCTCTTTGAGGGCCGCTTCGACGACCTCATCGACGACCACGTGGCCGAGGCGCTCGACGGGCTCCTCGGCGAGAGCCTCGACGCGGCCGTAGCCGCGCGGCGTCGGCGGTACCGAAAGCAGGACTGTCCCTTGATGGTGTCGCTGGTCGCGGTGGTATCCGGCCTGTCCGTGGTGCTGGTGGACCATCCCGGCGCTGTGGCGACGCTGTGGGTGGCCGCGGCGGTCATCTGCGCCTGCCGGACGCGAATCTGCCGGCCATACGAACTTGGCAGGTGGGGCCGGCCTGCCGCACACGGCAAGTTCGGATCGAAGACCCACTTGACCGCCAAGCTGGGCTACGACTACCCACCTGCAGAAATCGTTACGTCAGCGTGCATCCGCCACCGCATCGGCCGTAAGAAGAACGAGTCCTCCCAGCGGCGCTGGACCCTCGAACGCGCCATGGCCTGGCTCGCCTGCCGCCGCTCCACCGACGCTACGAACGCAGCGGTACAGGTTCTCCTTCGGCACGCGCGTCCAGGCCTGCGCGCCGACGGGGGTCTCCCCCGCCGCGCTGAACGGCGGAGTCGGTCGCGGAGGAGCGCTGCCTCCTACGCCTCGTCGCGTACGAGGGCCAGCAGCCGGTCGAGGACGCGGGGGCCGCCCGCGCGCACCCCGTCGTGCTCGAACTCGTCCGTCACCCAGGTCCGCAGGCCGCGGATCGCGCGGGCGGTGCGCAGGGAGTCCGCGGTGTCCACGTACAGGTCGTCGTGGTAGACGGCGGCGGCCACCGGCACCTCGTTGGCGGCGAGCCGGGCCGGGTCGTAGAGCGGCTGCCAGCCGGTACGGGCGGCCAGCAGGTCGGCGGTCTCGCGGAGCGGGGCGAGGGCCGGGTCGGTGGTGAAGTGCCAGGGGTGGACGGTCTCCCCGGTGAACAGGAGCGGCTCGTCGCCGGCGAGGGTCTTGGCGGTGTCGAAGCGGGGCCGGTCCGCGTGCACCCTGTCGGCTGCCCACGCGGTGGGCGCACCCGGGTCCTGGGCGTAGATCGACTCGTGCAGCAGCGCGTAGAGGGGGTGCCCGGCGAAGGAGAGCTGCCCGCGGACGGCCTCCAGGAAGCCGTCGGAGAGGGCGGGGCCGGCCGGGGTGGGGACGAAGGCGTCCTCCAGGAGGTAGTGGAGCTGGTGGCTGCCTTCGCCGGCGCCGAGGAGGATGCCGAGGGACTGGAAGGCCCGGGCGGTGAGGAGGTGGCCGCCGGGGAGCTCCGCGGGGCGCTCCGTGAGGTGGGCGGCGATCCTGCGGGCGCGGTCGACGTCCATCGGGTAACGCGTGTAGTGCGCCAGGTTCTTGCGCTCCATGCGCGGGTACGCGGCCTCGTACACCTCCCGCGCGGTGGCGGTCAGCGAGGGTAGACCGCCCGTGATGAGGGCGGCGGTGAGGCCCTCGGGCGCGGTGGAGAGGTAGTTGACCGTGCAGAAGCCGCCGAAGCTCTGGCCGAGCACCGTCCAGGGGGCGCCGCCGGTCAGGCCGGGTCGGATGGCCTCGGCGTCGCGCACGATGGAGTCGGAGCGGAAGTGGGCGAGGTACTCGGCCTGCTGCTCGGGGGTGCCGCGCAGAGGCAGGGTCTGCCGGTTCGCGGGGGTGGAGCGGCCGGTGCCGCGCTGGTCGAGGAGCAGGACCCGGTACTCGGTGAGCGCCCGCTCCAGCCAGGCCTGTCGGCCGGTGAACCGCCGGGCGCCGAAGCCGGGGCCGCCCTCCAGGTACAGCAGCCAGGGCAGGGTCTCGGGGTCCTTGTCCGAGGCGACGACCTCGCGGGCGTACAGCTCGATCCGCTCCCCGTCCGGGCGCGCGTGGTCCAGCGGGACGGTGAACCGGTGGTCGGTGAGGACCGTTCCGGGGTGGCGGTAGCTGTGCTCGACGGTCACGGACGGCCCCTGGGGTACGAGGTACGGAGACCCGCGGCCCCGGCCGGATCGCGGCCGGGGTGCGGGTGTGGCTTCCGCCCGAGTCTAGGCGCTGCCCGGCGGCGCCCCTTCAGAACTCCACTACCGAGCGGAGCACCTCGCCGCGTTCCATCCGGGCGAAGGCCTCCTCGACCCCGTCGAGGGGGATCGTCTCGGAGACGAACGCGTCCAGGTCGAGCCGGCCCTGCAGGTAGAGGTCGATGAGCAGCGGGAAGTCCCGCTCGGGCAGACAGTCCCCGTACCAGGAGGACTTGAGGGCGCCGCCTCGGCCGAAGACGTCGATGAGCGGGAGTTCGAGTTTCATGTCCGGGGTCGGCACGCCGACGAGCACCACCGTGCCGGCGAGGTCGCGCGCGTAGAAGGCCTGGCGGTAGGTCTCGGGGCGGCCGACGGCCTCGATGACCACGTCCGCGCCGTTGCCCCCGGTCAGTTCCTGGACGGCCTTGACCACGTCCTCCGTACGGCCGTTGACGGTGTGCGTGGCGCCGAGGCCGCGGGCCCACTCCAGCTTCCGGTCGTCGAGGTCCACGGCGATGATCCGCGAGGCGCCCGCCAGCCGGGCCCCGGCGACGGCGGCGTTGCCGACTCCCCCGCAGCCGATGACGGCGACGGAGTCGCCGCGTCCGACGTTGCCGGTGTTCAGGGCCGCGCCGAGGCCGGCCATCACCCCGCAGCCGAGGAGTCCGGCGGCGGCGGGCGAGGCTGCCGGGTCCACCTTGGTGCACTGGCCGGCCGCCACCAGGGTCTTCTCGGCGAACGCGCCGATCCCGAGCGCCGGGGAGAGCGGGGTGCCGTCCTCCAGGGTCATGGGCTGGGTGGCGTTGTGCGTGGCGAAGCAGTACCAGGGCCGTCCGCGCTTGCAGGCCCGGCAGGTGCCGCACACCGCACGCCAGTTGAGGACGACGAAGTCGCCGGGCGCCACCGAGGTGACGTCCGGGCCGACCGATTCGACGACCCCGGCGGCCTCGTGGCCGAGCAGGAAGGGGAACTCGTCGTTGATGCCGCCCTCCCGGTAGTGCAGGTCGGTGTGGCAGACCCCGCAGGCCTGGACCCGGACGAGCGCCTCGCCCGGCCCGGGGTCGGGCACGAGGATCGTCGTCGTCTCCACCGGTGCGCCCTTGCTCCGGGCGATGACCCCTCGTACGCGATGCGTCACGTCTACCCCGTTCTGGTGTCGTTGGCTCCCGTCAGGACGGAACGTACACGGGCGGCGCCCGGCTGGGCAGTTGTCTCACCGTGCGCCGCGCGATCTCCCCCGGCTACCTCCCCCGGATTCCGTCCGGGGGGACCCCCACGGAGGTGCCCCCCGCCAGTTCCGGTGGTACGGCCGCCCGCAGGGCCGCGCCGAAGGCGGCCACGGCCGGGTGGGCGGCGGCTCCGCTGCGGAACGCGAGCTGGGTGCGCCGCCCCATGAGCAGGCGGGTGAGGCGGACGGCCGGATCGGCGGGGTCCGTGATGCCGAGCTGCGGTACGACGGCCACGCCCTGGCCGGCGGCGACGAGGGCGAGCACGGTGGCGAACTCGTCGACCTGGTGGCGGACCCTCGGCGTGAATCCGGCGGCCTGGCAGGCCCGCAGGGTCATGGCGTGGCAGAGGGTGCCGGGGGTGGCGGTGATCCAGGGTGCGTCCGCGTGCGTACGCAGGACCGCACCCTGGGCCGCGACGGTGCCTGCGTCCTCCTCGACCGGGTCCGGGTCCGGGTCGTCGGCGGCCGGGGCCGCCAGGTACATCGCCTCCCCGTACAGGGGCTCGGTGGTCAGGCCCGGCTCCTGGGTGGCGGGTACGAAGTCGTACTCGTGGACGAGCGCCACGTCCAGGTCCCCGGCCCGCAGCGCGTGCGCGACGGCCGCCGGGTCGGTCTCCGAGACCATGGGCTCCAGCCCCGGGTGGCGCCGGGCGAGGGCGGTGAGGGCCGCGGGGACGATGGCCCGGGTGGCGGTGGGGAAGGCCCCGATGCGCAGGGCGCCGGCCAGGCCGCCGCGCGCTTCGGCGAGATCGGCTTCGGCCAGTTCGAGGCGTTCGAGGACGGCTTCGGCGTGCTCGACCAGGTGCTGCCCGGCGGGGGTGAGGCGGACCCGGCGGCCGGTGCGTTCCAGGAGCGGCAGGCCGGCTTCCCGTTCGAGGACGGCCAGTTGCTGGGATACCGCCGAAGGGCTGAAGGCGAGGGCATCGGCCACGGCGGCGATGGTGCCGCGGCGGGCGAGTTCGCGCAGCAGGCGCAGGCGCCGTACATCGAGCATCGGCTCAGCTTACGGGACTGGTAAGAAATGCGAACTGGATCTGACGGGTCGGGCGGGCGAGGCTCTACGGCATGGCACAGGACACCACTCAGAACGCGGCCCGGACCCTCTCCCCCGCCGCCTCCCTCCACGGGATCCACCTACCGCTCGTCACCCCCTTCGACCGGGCCGGGGAGGTGGCCGCCGAAGCCCTCGAAGGGCTCGCCCACGAGGCGCTCGACGCGGGCGCCACGGGAATCGTCGCCCTCGGCACCACCGCGGAGAGCGCCGCCCTGGACGAGGCGGAGCGCGACCTCGTCACCGACGTGTGCGCCCGGGTCTGCCGGGAGCGGGGGGCGGTGCTGACCGTCGGCGCCGGGGCGAGCGGGACCCGGGCCGCCGAGGCATCCCTGGCCCGACTGGCCCGGTGGCCGGGGGCGCGGGCGGCGCTGGTGACGGTCCCGTCGTTCGTACGGCCCTCGGCGGCGGGGGTGCTGGCGCACTTCACGCGACTGGCCGAGGTGAGCCCCGTACCGCTGATCGTCTATCACATCCCCTACCGCACGGGGCAGCCGCTGAACGCGGCCGCGCTGCGGGCGATCGGGGCGCTCCCGGGGGTGGCCGGGATGAAGTACTCCGGCGGGGGCATCGGCGAGGACACGGTCGCACTGCTCGGCGACCTGCCGCCCGGGTTCGAGGTGCTGGCCGGGGACGACGCGTACGTCTCCCCGCTGCTGGCGCTCGGCGCGACGGGCGGGATCCTCGCCTCGGCCCACCTGGCGACAGCCCGGTTCGTGGAGCTCGCGGAGGCCTGGCGGGCGGGGGACGCGGCCCGGGCCCGACTGCTGGGGCACGCCCTGGCCCGGCTGTCCGCGGCGGCCTTCGCCGAGCCCAACCCGACGGTCGTCAAGGGCGCCCTGCACGCCCTGGGGCGGATCCCGACCCCCGACGTACGGCTCCCGCTGCTGCCTGCGTCCGAGGCGTCGGTGGCGGCGACTCTCGAGCGGCTGACGGAACTGCCCGCCTAGCCCGGACCGGACCGCGCCACGCCACGCCACGCCGCGCCGCGCCGGAAAGCATCCACTGTGGGCGATTTGCACCATACGCACGAGCCGCCCCAATAGGGCCTGCGGAGAGTGGACTTGCCCGTATTGGCCGTGCGACCGCGGGCCCGTGATGTGAGTCACGCCGAATACGCCAACATCATTTCCAACAGGAGGCCGATTCCCTTTCCCCGGAAAGGGAATCGGCTATTGCGCCGAGACACCGACAAGGTCATTTACCGGACCTGTCACGGGATGTCGATCTACCGGTGGAATTCGGGTCTTGTTCCCGCCCGGCGGCAACGCCTACGGTCACCTCGTTCCTGGTGGTCCGCAGCCGAATCCCGGCCGGCGCCGGGGCTCTCCCGTCCCCCCACGTGAGGAATTCCGCCATGCCCGCCAAGGGAAAGCACCGCCGGCCGAAGCACAACCCGATCACCCGCAAGCTGGCCCTCGCCGGCACGAGTGGCGCGGCCCTCACCCTCCCGCTGATCAGCGCGACCACCGCCGGGGCGGTGGAGACGACCGCCGCTCCCGCGGCCCGCACCACGGCCACCGCAGCCGCCGCGGCCGCTCCCACGACCTATTCCGTGGTCGCCGGTGACACGCTTTCCGAGATTGCCGCGAAGCATTCCGTGAGCGGCGGCTGGAAGCAGCTCTATGCGGCGAACCGGAGCGCCATCGGCGACAACCCGGCGATCATCCGCCCCGGCATCAAGCTGAAGCTCGGCACCGAGGCGAAGGCCGACCGCGCGAGCCGGTCCGCCGCCCGGCCCGCCCTCACCTACGCGAACAACCTCGACGGCTGGATCCGCGAATCCCTCGCCGTGATGGCCAAGCACGGAATTCCCGGTACCTACAACGGAATTCACCGCAACGTGATGCGGGAGTCCTCCGGCAACCCCCTCGCGATCAACAACTGGGACATCAACGCCCAGAACGGCATCCCGTCCAAGGGCCTGCTGCAGGTCATCGACCCGACCTTCCGGTCCTACCACGTGCCGGGCACCTCGTCGGACTCGTACGACCCGGTCGCCAACATCACCGCGGCCTGCAACTACGCGGCCGCGCGCTACGGCTCCATCGACAACGTCAACGGGCCCTACTGAGCCGCCCGCTGAGCCTCAGGACGGGACGACCTTCTTGACCTTCCCGTCGATACCGGCCAGCACGTAGCCGCCACGGCCGTGCTCGTCGCTGAGGTAGGGCCGCATGCAGGGGACCTGGTCCATCATCCAGGGGTCGACGATCACGTAGCGCGAGGTCGGGTTCGGGACGCCCAGGTCCTTCTGCGACTGCTCCAGCAGACCGGGCAGGGCGTCCCAGTTGACCGTGACCATGTCGATCAGCGGCTCGCCGTCCTTGACCGTGCCGTTCGGGCCCGTGCGCTTGGCAGCGCCGTCGCGGTACTGCCAGGAGTCCACGGTCTTGGCACCGGGGGCGGTGGGGATGGCGGCGATGACGTAGCCGTCGTAGACCTTCAGGTCAACGAAGGTGGTCGTGCCCGTCTGCTGTTTGAAGGCCTCCAGGGCGATCCGGACGTTCTCCGGGGTGAGCATGCTGCCCCGGGGCGCGCTCGCCTTGGGGGTGCTCGTCTTCGGTCCGAGAGTGGCGGGGCGGGTGGGAGTGGGGGTCGGGGTGGTGCCGGCCGCCACGGCCGTGGGGCCGCCCTTCGCGTCGTCGCGGGCGCCGTCGCCCGTGGTGCCGTCGGGCAGCAGCCGGACGATCCCGACGACTCCGGCGACCAGCACCGCCGCGAGTACGGCGCCCATCAGCACCGGGCGGCGACGAGGGGCCCGCTCCGCGGGAAGGGGCGCGGTGGGGGCCGCGTAGGGGGAAGCCACCGGGGTGGGGACCGGGCCGAACGGCGGCGGGGTGGCCGGCACGTACGGCCCGTACCCGGCCGGAACGGCGGCGGCTGCCAGGGGCGGGGCGCCCGCGCCGCCGAGAGCAGCGCTCGCGTCCCGGAGCAGTCGTTCCAGCTGCTCCCCGTCGGGCCGCGCGGCCGGGTCCCGTACGAGCAGCCGTTCCAGTACGGACCCCAGCGGGCCCGAGCGCACGGGCGCCGGGATCGGCTCGTCCAGCACGGCGACGACCGTGGCCAGGCTGGTGGCCCGGCGCAGCGGGTGGACCCCCTCCGCGGCCACGTACAGCAGCATGCCCAGCGACCACAGGTCGGAGGCGGCCAACCCCTCCTCGCCCCGGACGCGTTCGGGCGCGATGTATTCGGGCGAGCCGATCAGCACGCCGGTCGCGGTGAGTCCCGTCGATCCGTGCAGGGCCGCGATGCCGAAGTCGGTGAGCACCGCCGAGCCGTCGGGCCGCAGCAGCACGTTGGCCGGTTTCACATCACGGTGCAGGATCCCCTCGGCGTGCGCGGCGCGCAGCGCGGACAGGACGTCGAGGCCGAGCCGCAGCACGTCGACGAGCGGGAGCGGGCCGGCCGCCAGTCGCTCGTGCAGGGAACCGCCCCGGACGAGCTCCATGACGATCCACGGGTGCCCGTCGACGCCGTCGGGGGGTTCGACGATGTGGTGGATCGTCACCACGTGGGGGTGCGCGAGGCGGGCGAGGGCGCGGGCCTCGCGGACGGCCCGTTCGCGCAACTGGTCGGCCAGGCCGGGCTGGGCGGCGGCGGTCGCCGGGTCCGGCGGGCGCACCTCCTTGAGTGCGACCTCGCGGTGCAGGGCGATGTCGCGGGCCCGCCACACCGTACCCATGCCGCCGCTGCCCAGGGGCGCGACCAGTTCGAAGCGCCCGTCGATCAATTGTCTGCCGGCCTCACCAGTGTCCATGGCCGGTCATCGTAGGCGCCGCCGGTGTCAGCAGCGGCGGCGGTCCACGGTGACGGTGCCCTGGACGGTGGTGATCGTACGGTCGTAGCAGCCGCCCGGCGCCCCGGACCCGTGCAGCCGGTAGCGGGCGGAGGTGGTGGCCACCGCGTGGCGCTGGTCGCGCGGGACGTTCGCGGTGTAGGTGGCGTCGCCCGTGTACCGGTCGTCGAGCCGGGTCACGTCCACGCCTCGGCCACCGCGCAGGGTGGTGGTGTCGGCCCGGTCGCCGAGCGAGAGGACGGTGCGCAGCCGGTCCCCGGCGCCCAGGGTGGTCTCTCCGTCCATCGTGTACGTGCGGGCGGTGCGGGTGGTGGTCGGCCCGCGCGTCACGCTCTCCTCGTCGGTCCAGGTCGCGGTCAGCGCGTCGCGGTTCTCGCCGTCGGTCCAGCGGTGTACGGAGCTGCCCCGCACGGCGCGGGTGACGGTGGTGGCGACCCGGCCGTGCGAGGTGTCCAGGTATCCGGCGACGGTCAGCCGGTGGGCGCCTTCGGTGTCCAGGCGGTGCTCACCGCCGGGGGCGGCGGGCGTCCAGCGGGAGGAGCCGGTCGGTTCGCCCGGCTCGTGCCGGGTCAGGGCGCCTGTGAGGACCTCGCGGGCCTCGTCCTGCCAGAGCAGCAGGTTGGTGGGGGTGCTCCAGCCGCTCTGCCCGGCCGGGACGCCGGACACGGACACGTCGATCCGGTGCGGGAGCCCGTCGTTGAGGAGGGCGGCGAAGGGGGTGAGGTCGTAGAGGATCGGCTGGACGTCGAAGGCACGGGGGCCGGGAGTGACGTACCAGAGGAAGGGGTTGGACCAGCCGCCCGTCCAGACGGTGGGGAAGGGCGCGGCGATGCCCGCGAGTTGCCCGTCCACGGAGACGCGGACCTCGCGGTGCGGCCCGTCGGCGGCCTTGCAGGAGTAGGGGGCCGCGTCGGGGGTGGTCATGTACCAGTACTCCTCGCAGCCGCCGCCGGAGCCGGTGGCGTACACCTCGGCGAGGAGGCGCTCCGTGTTGCGCGGGGTGGTGACCGACGGGGTGGTGAGGGGCAGGACGCGGTCGGGGGTGTCGGGGGCCGGCGGGGTACGGCCCTCGGCGGCGTGGAAGGTCAGGGTGACCTTGACGTCGATGACTCCGGTGTAGGTGTCGTTGACGACGTTGCCGATGAGCATCTCGACGGTCTGCGGGCGGGCGAGGGTGTCGCGGTAGCGGGTGACGTCCTTCTCCACGGCCCAGGTGATGCCGTCGGGCGAGGGCTGCGGGGTGGAGGTGCGCAGGATCTCGACGCCGCCGAGGGAGAGGTTGCCCAGGCGGTCGTACTGGCGGCCCTTGACCTTGCCGTCGAGGCGGAGCACGACCTTGGCCCAGTCGGCCGTGCCGCAGCCGGTGGGCGGTGTGTAGTCGCCCCGGTAGGGCGTGAAGTCGCGGAACTGCGCCTCCGCGAGGGTCACCCGGCAGGACCGGGTCGCGGGCCGGGTGACGGGCGGGGCGGGGGTGAGCGGGTCGTGCCAGTCGGTCCCGAACTCGGCGGGCGGGTCGCCGGCGGGCGCGGCCGCGGCCATCGCGGGCGCGTACGCGGGGTGACCAGCCGCCGCGGGTGCGGGCGCCGCGGGCGCGGGCGTCGCGGGCGCGGGCGTCGCGGGCGGGTGCCCGGTCGCCGGGTGAGCGGGCGCGGCGTGCGTGGTGGCGGCGTGCGTGGTGGCGTACGCGGGTCCCGCGGCGGCCGGGGCGCCGGCGGCCAGCGCGATCGCGCCGAGCAGGCCCATGATCCTGTGTCGTCTCATGGGCCCGCAGTGAAACCGGGCCCGCCCGGGCCGCGCCAGGGCCGGCGCGGCGGATGTGGCGCGATCTCGCCCCTGCGGCCCGGAGCGCCGGACTCGGGAAGTGCCCTGCCGATCAGGCCGGCAGGACGACGACGCCGTCGTCGTCGGCGTGGACCGTGTCCCCGGGCCGGAAGGTGGTGCCGCCGATCGTGACGGGCACGTCCGCCTCGCCCGCGCCGGTCTTGCCGCTCTTGCGGGGGACCGTGCCCAGGGCCTTGACGCCGAGGTCGAGCCCGCCGAGGGCCACGCTGTCGCGGACCGCGCCGTTGATGATCAGGCCCGCCCAGCCGTTGCGTTCGGCCGCGCCCGCGATGAGGTCCCCGACCAGGGCGGTGCGCAGCGAGCCGCCGCCGTCCACGACGAGGACGGCACCTTCGCCCGGCCCCTGGAGGAGTTCGCGCAGCAGCGCGTTGTCCTCGTGGCAGGAGAGGGTCCGCACGCGTCCGGCGAACAGTCGGCGGCCGCCCAGTTGCCGGAACTGGGTGGCACAGATGCCGAGGTCCTCGCCGTACTCGTCGAACATGTCGGCCGTGGGGACCGGGGGTACCCCCGGCGGTGGCTGGGGGAGGGTGACGCTCATGTCGCTGGATCTTCCTCGCTGCTCGTTCTCGCTCGTACGTCGCGCCGTGCGGCCAGCGTAACGGCCGCTCGGTGCGGGTCGGCGGAGCCGTGTCAGCGGCGGGAGTTGCCGAAGAGGATCCGGTAGCCGATCAGCAGGACCAGCGAGCCCGCGATGGCGGAGCCCCAGGTGGCGAGGTCGAAGAACTCGGTCTGGATCGGCTTGTCGAGGAACTTCGCCGAGAGCCAGCCACCGATGAAAGCGCCCGCGACACCGATGAGCGTGGTGACGATCAGGCCGCCGGGGTCACGGCCGGGCAGCAGGAACTTCGCGATGCCTCCGGCCAGCAGTCCCAGGACGATCCAGCTGACGATCCCCATGCCCAGTCACTCCGTTTCGGTGTTCGGTCGTTCTGCAGGGAGGACGCAGCCGGGGCCGGAACGGTTCTCAGGCGGTGGCCGCCGCCGGCGCCCGGACCGTCGCGGCGGGCGGGGTCCGGGTCAGCAGCAGCACCCCGCGCGTCGCCGCCAGGGCTCCGGCCACCGCCAGCAACAGGCCCAGCGCGCCGCCGTGGAGGCGTTCGCCGAGCAGGAGCATGCCGATGGCGGCCGCCGCGAGGGGGTTGGACAGGTTCACCACGGCGAGCGGGGCACCGAGCCCGCCCCGGTAGGCCCGCTGCGACAACAGCATCCCGCCGACCGCGAACACCACCACGAGCAGGGCCACCGCGACGACCCGGACGCTGAGCAGGTCCCCGCCGCGGCCTCCCGCCACGGCCACGGTCTGGGTCAGGGCGGAGGCGGCCGCGGAGGCCAGCCCGGACGCGGTCGCGTGCCGCAGCCCGGAGCGCGGGTCCTTGCGGGCGGTGAGCACCAGGATCACGGCGGCCGTCGCCCCGGAGACGGTGAGGGCCTCGGCCAGGGTGAGGGTGTCGTCGGGGGCCGGTCCGGAGGCCGGGAGCAGCAGCAGGCCGAGCCCGGCGACGGTGGCCAGGGTGCCCCGCCATTCGGTGGCGGCCACCCGGCGCCCGGCTCCGCGCGCTCCCAGCGGGACGGCGGCCACCAGGGTGAGCGCGCCGAGCGGCTGGACCAGGGTGAGCGGCCCGTACCGCAGGGCGGCCGCGTGCAGGAGGGCGGCGGTGGCGTTCAGTCCGGCCGACCACCACCAGGCGCCGTTGCCGAGCAGAGCGCCGACGGTGCGGGCGGCTGCGGCCCGGGCGAGCCGCTCCTGGGCGACGGCAGCGGCCGCGTACGTCGCGGCCGAGGCCAGGCAGAGCGCGACGGCGAGGGCGGTGGCGTTCACCGGCCTGCTCCTACGAGGGCGGGAGCGGGGGCGTTCCGCTGCCCGGGCAGCTCACGTCCGGCGCCGGCCGTTGCCCGCGGCGGCCGCGGGACCAGCAGCAGGGCCGCGCCGAGCAGAACGGTGGCCACGATCGCGTCGAGCCAGTAGTGGTTGGCCGTGCCGACCACCACGAGCAGGGTCACCAGCGGGTGCAGCAGCCACAGCGCGCGCAGGCGTGAGGACGTGGCGGCGATCATGCCGAGTGCCAGCATCAGCGCCCAGCCGAAGTGCAGGGAGGGCATCGCCGCGAACTGGTTGGCCATGGTGTCGGCGGCCGGCGCGGCTCCGTAGACGGTGGGCCCGTACACCTGGCCCGTGTCGACGAGGTGCGCCGGTTCGAGCATCCGCGGGGGCGCGAGGGGGAAGGTGAGGTGCAGGACGAGGGCGGCGCCGGTGAGCAGCGCCAGGACCCGGCGGGCCCACAGGTAGTGGCCGGGGCGGCGGACGTAGAGCCAGACCAGGAAGAGCGCGGTCGCGGGGAAGTGGACGGCCGCGTAGTAGGTGTTCGCCGTGTGGACGAGGGCCTCGCCGTGCAGCAGCAGCCGCTGGACCGCGCCTTCGCCGGGCAGGTGCAGGGCCCGCTCGGCGTCCCAGGTCCATCCCGCGTTGCGGAAGGCCTCCTCGGTGCGGCCCGTCGAGAGCGTCCGGCCCGCCTTGTAGACGGCGAACAGGCCCGCGACGAGCAGCAGCTCGCGTACGAGCCGGCGCCGCGCCGGCGCCCGGTCGTCGGGCTGCCGTTCGCCGGGCTCCCGTTCACCGGGTTGCTGTCCACCGGGTTGCTGTCCACCGGGCTCCCGTTCACCGGGCCGGCGTTCGCGAGGCTCCTGTTGACCGGACTCCCCGGATATCCCGGTGGTCTGGGCGTTCATCCCCCGGTCTCGCTTCCTGTTTCACATGCGCACACATCGACACGCCAGTGTATCGATACATTTGCGTATCGATACGCAGGTGTACCGATACGCTCGCGTTCCCGTAGACTTCCCAGAGCCCGCCGCCGAGGCGCCCCGAGGAGAGCCGCACCCATGACGTCGACGCCGCCGCCGAGCACCGCGCGCCGCTCCAAGATCACCCCGGAGCGGGAGAAGGAGTTCTACGACGCCGTCCTGGAGCAGTTGCGCGAGCACGGCTACGAGGCCCTGACCATGGAGGGCGTCGCCGCCCGCGCGAGCTGCGGCAAGTCCACGCTCTACCGGCAGTGGAAGACGAAGCCCCGGCTGGTCGCGGCGGCCCTGCGGGCGAACCGGCAGGGCACGCTCGCCGCCGTCGACACCGGGACCCTGGCGGGCGACCTGCGCGAGGCCGCCCGCATCGCGGCGGGCACCTCCGGCCGGGACACCCGGCTGACACAGGCCCTCGGGCTGGCGGTGCTCGGTGACGAGGAGCTGCAGTCGGCGCTGCGCGAGGCGCTGGTCGAGCCGGAACTGACGGCTTTCGACGCGATGGTGGAGCGCGCGGTGGCCCGGGGCGAGATCGCCGCGGACCATCCGGCCGTCGAGTTCCTGCCCGCGCAGCTGATGGGCGTGCTCCGGATCCGGCCCGTACTGGACGGCCGGTACGCGGACGCCGACTACCTGGTCCGGTTCGTCGACGCGGTCATGCTCCCCTCGCTGGGTCTGGCGCCTTCGGGCGGCCCGACCCCCTGAACCGGCGGGCCGCCGTCTCGATGACCGGACGGCGACCTGCCCGCGCTGCCTCGTGGGGACGGCGGCAGCGCGCCACCCGGACGGGGCGGCGGCCACTCACGCGATGAGCGGCCGCCTCCCGGTCCGTGCGGCCACAAGCCCGTCTAGCGCACGGAGCCCATGGCCCGGGTGTACTCCTCCGGGTCGGCGTCGAAGCCGCGCAGCCGCGCGTCGAGGGACCAGGCGCCCGAGGCGTCGCGGAGGAACTCGGCGACCGTGGCCGCGGTGGCGGTCGGTACGGACCCGAAGTCACCCTGGGCGAGGTCGGTGTGGCCCTCGCGGATCCGGAAGCCCGTACCGGCGATGTCGGCGAAGGTCCTCGCCCGGTCTCCCGAGTCCGCTCCCGCGAGGGCGTTCTGTATCACCACGCCGACGACCACCCGGCGCGACTTCTCACCCATCCGCTCCAGTTCGATGGTCATCACCTCGTCGAAGCCGAAGCCCTGGCCGGTGTGGCTGTCCCGGTTCAGGGTGATGGTGCCGTCGGGCGACCGCTTGCCGAAGTGGACCAGCTGGACCGGATCCCGGTGGAGGTCCTCCGCCCCGTAGACGGCGGCGACGATGTCGAGGTCGTTCGCGGGCGTGCCGGCCGGGCTGGGGTCCCACCGCAGTGCGACCTCCACCTTGGCCAGGCCCTTGCGTACACCGGTCACCGAACTCCCCCTCCGTCCAACGGGTATGGCTCGGCCATGATCCCATGCGGCGCCCGGGCAGGGCCGAGCGACCGTACGTTCCCGGCCAGTCGGCCCCGCCTCCGGCTACCAGTCGCCGTCCTGTACGGGCCTGCCCGGCCGCGGGGCGTTGCCGAGCGGCTTGACCTGGCCGGGTGCCGGGTCCACCCAGGGAGTGTGGTCGTCTCCGAGCCACTCCCCGACCGGCTTGACCTGGCTCAGGGAGTCGGCCGGGGCGAGGTCGGCGGCGGATTCGTCGTAGTAGTCGAACCAGGGCAGCCCGGCCTTGGTGTAGGCGGCCCGGTCGATCGGCGAGGGCGGGGCGTCCTCCCCGGTGATACGGCGCCACTCGGGCGGGGTCACCAGATGGACGAAGACCCGCGCGTCCGCTTCCTCGGCCCAGTCGGACAGCGGGCGCTCGTCCCGGTAGACCTCCTGGTGCATCGAGCCGCCCACGCCGAGCCCCATCGCCGGAGCCGCGGGCGGAGCGGCCGCACCCCGCCGCAGGGCCGAGCGGGGAGCGGCGCCGGGCGCGCCACCGGGGGGCGCCATCATCGGCGCGGGCATCGGTGCGGGCACGGGACCGCCGAAGCCCCCGGGAACGGGCGGACCCCCGTACGCGGCGGGGGCGCCCGGCATCGGGGGCGTGCGGCGCGCCTGCTCCGCCCGGCGCCATTCCGCGAGCGGCACGGGCCCCAGCGGGAACGCCTGGAGCTGCACGCCGCCGGTGGTCTCCTCGCCGGTCACCTGCCCCTCGACCGTGGCGCCGAGCCCGAGCGGCACGGCGACGAACTGGCGCACCGTCCCGTCTCCGGAATTGATCCCGTCCAGCCACGGCTGCCGGGGCAGCACGAGGTAGTTCTGCGGGCCGCGCGCGAGTCGTCCCGTCCAGCGCTTGCCCGAGACGGCGCAGACCTTGCCGACGCCGACCTGGAGCGCCGCCGGTTCACGGGTCCCGCCGAAGCTCAGCCACATCGCCTCGCGCAGGTACACGGGCAGCATCACGCCGCCCTTCGCCAGCCACTCCGGCGGCACCGTGTCCGGGTAGTCCTCCACCCGGCGCAGCGGGAACTCCCCCAGCCCCGGCGGCAGCGAGTGCGTGCCGGATTCGGGCAGCCTCAAGGTCCGGATGAACCTGATCTGCACCCCGTCTCCCAGGAGCAGCGCATTTCCGTCCACCCGTACCGAACCCGTTCCCATGCCGCCCCTTTTCCCGCTCACGCGCCGATCGGCCGCACAAACGGCGGTCGATCCGGATCGTTATCCTCAAGTTTTGCTCAGATGTAGTGACGGTGGGCCCGTCACCTTCCTAGCTTCCTCATACACGCGTCGTCTTCCGTACACGTGTCTCGACGTCCCCCCACGTCTCCGCGGTTCCCGCGCCCGGCGATCCCGGTGCACGCCCGCGTCCAAAGAAAGAGTGCAAGATGAAGGTTCCCCAGGCCGGCGCGATCGCCGCAGTGATCGCCCTCACCCTCGCCACCGCCGGGTGCAGTGGCGACGACGAGGCCAAGGGGACCCTCGCGGTGGGCATCAAGTTCGACCAGCCGGGCATCGGGATGCGCGAGTCGAACGGCACCTTCACCGGTTTCGACGTGGACGTCGCCACGTACGTCGCCAAGGAGCTCGGCTACGAGCCGGACCAGATCGAGTTCAAGCAGGTGTACAGCAACGACCGCGAGCTGCTCCTCCAGTACAACGAGGTGAAGTTCGTCGCCGCGAGCTACTCGATCAACGACAAGCGCAAGGAGAAGGTCGACTTCGCCGGCCCGTACTTCGTCGCGCACCAGGACCTGCTGATCCGCGCCGACGACACGAGCATCACCAAGGCCGAGGACCTCAACAACCCCGCCAAGCGGCTCTGCTCGGTCGAGGGCTCCACCTCGGCCGAGAACCTCAAGAACAATGTCGCCCCCAAGTCGCCCAGGCCCCTTGAGGTCGCCGGCTACTCGGAGTGCCTCGTCGCCCTCCAGGACCGTCTGATCGACGCGATCACCACGGACAATTCCATCTTGGCCGGCTACGTGGCCCGGAAGGGCAACGAGGGCAAGTTCAAGCTGGTGGGCCAGAACCTGAGCGTCGAGAACTACGGCATCGGCGTCAAGAAGGGCAACAAGGAGCTCCAGGGCAAGATCAACGACGCGCTCAAGAAGATGGTCGAGGACGGCTCGTGGGAGGCGGCGGTGAAGAAGAACTTCGGCGCCGACTACAAGAACGAGCCGGCCCCCCCGATCACACCGGGCAGCTGACGATCGTCGAGGCGGTGGCCGGATCCGACCAGTCGGCGTCGAACCGGGCGTTGACCACGTAGAGCCGGTCGCCGTACAGGGCCGCGGTGGTCGGCTCGTCGAAGCGCGGGTCGGTGATCCGCTTGACGAACCGGGCCCGGCGGCCGTCCCCGCTCAGCGTGAACACGTCCACCGCGTAGGCCCAGTTGCGTACGACGTAGAGCGTGCGGCCGTGGACCACGAGCCCGTCGCCGTTGGCCACCGAGCCGCCGTCGAGGACGGTCCGGGTGGCGGTCCCGGTGCGCGGGTCGACGCGGAACAGCGCCTCGGCGGTGTCGTGCACGAGCAGCAGGGCCTTGCCGTCGGGGGTGCGCTCGATGCCGTTGGCACCCCAGTACTCCCCGCCGGGCGGCACCGGAACCCACTCGCCGCCGAGGCGCAGCGCGCGCGGTGCGGCTTCGGCTCCCGCGAGCGAGCGGCCGACGGGCAGGAAGTACACGACGTCGGCGAAGGAGTCGGTGAACCAGGCTCCGCCGCATCCGACGACCACGTCGTTGACGAAGGCGATGCCGGTGGCGGCCTGGTGCGTGGCCAGGACCCGGCCGTCGCCGGCGTGGACGACGCGGATCTGCCCGCTGTCTCCGCCGGCGACGAGCAGCCGGCCGTAGCCGTCGAGCTTGAGGCCGACCGACTTCGGCCCCTCGCCCCGGGTGATGATCCGGCCCGCCCCGGTGGCGAGGTCGACGCGGTAGATCGAGCCGTCGATCAGCGAGCCGGTGTAGGCCGTGCCGCGGCCGGAGACGGCGATGCCCTCCGGCTGGAATCCGGCCGGGGTGGCGATGGCGTCGGGGCGCGAGGTGGTGGCCGCGGGCCCTGCCGCCGTCGTACGGGCCTGGGCGAGCGGGGCGAGCGGACCGGCGAGCGCGGCGCCGCCGAGGGCCGCGGCCGCGCCGATGAACCTGCGCCGACCCAAGGGTCCAGTCACGGTGGTGTCCTTTCAACTGCTTTGAAAACAGCGTCGATTGACCCACCCACCTCAGCACACCTCCCCCGCCCCGTCAGGTACGCGTCCGGACACTTCACAAGGGAATGGGGAGCCTCCCCTTCACCACCGTGCTGCCGCTCCCCCGCCCCGCCCGGGTCGGACCACGGGCGGGGCGGGGCAGGGCGGGCGGGGAGGGATCAGGACACCGGGGCCTTGCCGCGCAGCACCGTCAGGAACTCCCGCATCCAGCGTGAGTGGTCGGGCCAGGCCCGGGCCGAGACCAGCGTGCCGTCGACCACGGTCTCGGAGTCCTCGAACTGCGCCCCGGCCGCCTTCATGTCCAGCTCCAGCGCCGGGTACGCGGTCACCCTGCGCCCGGACAGGCCACCGGCCGCGGCCGTGATCAGGGGGCCGTGACAGATCTGCGCGATCGGCTTGTCCGAGTCGGCGAAGGCGGCCAGGATCCTGCGCACTTCGGGGTCGTTGCGCAGGTACTCGGGCGCGCGGCCGCCCGGGACGACCAGGGCCGCGTACTCCTCGGGCACCACGTCGGCGAACGCGATGTCGGCGGGCCAGGTGTAGCCGGGCTTCTCGGTGTAGGTGTCGAAGCCGTCCTCGAAGTCGTGGACCACGAACCGCAGCTTCTTCACCGCCGGTGCCGCGATGTGGACCTCGTAGCCCTCCTCGCGAAGTCGCTGATAGGGGTAGAGGACCTCCAGGGACTCGGCGGCGTCGCCGGTCACGATGAGGATCTTCACTGCCATGGGCTGCTCCCGGTAGGGGTGTTCGCGGTAGGGGTGTTCGGCGTTCGCGCTCGGCCCGGTCCCGCCGGGCCACCGCTACCCTGCCCGCGGCGCGGCCGCCGCACACCCGAAGGTCCGCGCGCCGGACACATGGCCTTTACCTGCACGGCACATGACAATGTGAGCCTCGCTCTGCCACCTGATGCCCCGCCAACACCCCGGGTGGGGACGGTGTTTGTGGAGAGGAACCCCCACGTCATGAGAATGTCCCGCCTGACCCCGTGGGCCGCCGGCCTCGCGGCGGCCGCCCTCTTCGCGATACCGGCGGCCGCCTCCGCCGGCCAGGATCGCACCGCGGCTCCCGAGACCGCGACCGCCGCCACGGCGGCTTCCGCCGCTTCGACCGCCACCGCGGTGGACACGTACTACGCCCCCGCCGAGGGCAAGACCGGCGCCGCCCTGAAGACCGCCCTGCACCACATCATCAAGGTGCAGT
The DNA here is from genome assembly GCF_036237315.1 of Streptomyces sp. NBC_01351. GTDB lineage: Bacteria > Actinomycetota > Actinomycetes > Streptomycetales > Streptomycetaceae > Streptomyces. Next base: position 562,921 of record NZ_CP108356.1, read on the forward strand.
CCAAGGTGAGTTACGACGGCGTGTGGAACGCGCTGAAGGTCACCGACCAGGACCCGGCGAACCCGAACAACGTCATCCTCGTCTACTCCGGCCGCTCCCAGTCGAAGTCCACCAACGGCGGCGACCCCAACGACTGGAACCGCGAGCACGTCTGGGCCAAGAGCCACGGGAACTTCGGCACCGCCACCGGGCCGGGCACCGATCTGCACCACCTGCGCCCCGAGGACGTCACGGTCAACAGCACCCGCGGCAACAAGGACTTCGACCTTGGCGGCGGACCGGTCAGCGAAGCCCCGGGCAGCCTCACCGACAGCGACTCCTTCGAACCGCGCAACGCCGTCAAGGGCGACGTCGCACGCATGCTGCTGTACATGGCCGTCCGCTACGACGGCGGTGACGGCTTCGCCGACCTGGAGATGAACGACAAGGTCAACAACGGCAGCGCCCCGGCACACGGCCGGATCAGCGTGCTGAAGCAGTGGAACCGGATGGACCCGCCGGACGCCTTCGAGCAGCGCCGCAACCAGGTCATCTACGACACCTACCAGCACAACCGGAACCCGTTCATCGACCACCCGGAGTGGGTCGACTCCATCTGGCCCTAGTCGGGGTCGCCAGGGCCGGCCGCGGCGGGCGCGGCGCCGGGACGGCGGCCGGTCACGACCAGGTTGCCGTCCGGGGTGCGCCGCGCGAGGTCGCCCGTGCGGAAGTAGCCGTCGGCGGTGAAGGAGCGCGCGTTGTGGCCGGGCGCCCGGTAGTAGCCGCGCAGGGTGTACGGGCCGCGGGCGAGGAGTTCTCCGGGCTCCCCGTCGGGCACGTCCTTCCCGTCGGCGTCGACGATGCGGACCTCGTCGTCGGGCGAGAGCGGGCGGCCCTGCGTGGTGAACACGGTCTCGTCCGGATCGGCGGGCCGGGTGAGGGTGAGCGGTCCCTCGGCCGCGCCGTGCACCTGCTGCGGGCGGCAGCCCAGTTCGCGGCAGATCCGTTCGGCGATCGCCCGGGGCAAGGGTGCTCCACCTATCTGCACAAGGCGCAGGCTGGTCACGTCCGTCCGGGCCGTGGGCAGTGCGTCGAGCCAGCGCTCGGCGAGGGCGGGCTCCACCGAGGTGACGGTGACCCGCTCCCGGTCGATGGCCGCGAGGCATGCGGCGGGTTCCGGGTCCTCGAGCAGGACGACGGTGCCGCCGACGGAGAAGGTGCCGACGATGCCGGGGCAACCGAAGGTGAGGTTGGACTCGGCGGGCAGCGCGGCAAGATACACGTCGTCCTCGGTGAGCGACACCAACTCGGCGGCGGCCCGCGCCTGGTAGGCGTAGTCGTTGTGCGTCCGCGGTACGAGCTTGGGCGGTGCGGCGGAACCGCCGGAGAGCAGCAGGAACGCGACCTGGTCGGCGGTCTGCGCCGGCGCCGGCCCGGGCGGCTCGTCGATGGAGCTCAGCGGGAAGTAGTGGCAGCCCGAAGCGTCGACCGTGAACCCGCCGTAGGGGTTCGAAGTGCCCGGCGCCTCGAAGGTGAACACCCGGCGCAGGAAGGGTCCTCGGGCCGCGATGTCCGCGGCCATCGCCGTGTGGTCGAAGCCCCCGTACGTCGAGGGACCGACGTAGCCCACGGCCTCGGTGAGCCGCACGAGGTCGGACACCTGGGCCGCGCGGTGCGGGACCGGGCAGAAGACGGGGACCACACCGGCCCGCATCAGCGCGAAGACGGTGATGACGAACTCGGGGACGTTCGGCAGCTGGACGACGACCCGCAGCCCGCGCCGGAAGCCGAGCTGCCGGAATCCGGCGGCCATGCGATCGACGCGCCGGTTCAGGTTCGCGTACGTGATGCGGGTGCCCCCGTGCACGAGCGCGGTCCGCGGTCCGTACTGCAGGGCCCAGCCGCGCAGCAGGTTGTCCAGCGTGTTGCCGTGCCAGTGCCCGGCCATCCAGTAACGGTCGGCGAACTCCTCGGGCCAGGACGTACAGCCGTCGAGCATGGATGTCATTCGCTTCCTTCTGTACCGGCCGTCCCGACCCGGCAATCCAATCCGCCGGTACCCCCTCACGCAATGCGCTTTCCCGACCATGGACACCGAAGTCGATCAGCCGAAAGCCCAACGAGCGCCGCCGACCTGGAGGAATGATCTCCATAGAAAATAGTAGCCATGGACATAGTAGCCATGTACCGTATCTGCCATGAGCAAGGGTTCAGCACCGGGTCCCACGCCCGGCTTCCTGGTATGGCGCCTCGCCAACAAGTGGCGCGTCGCGGTCGATCGCGCGGTGGCCCCGCTGGGCCTCACCCACGCGCAGTACTCACTGGTCGCTTCGCTGTACGGCATGCAGCGCACCGGTGAGCGGCCCAGCCAGCGCCGGCTCGCCGACCACACCGGCCTGGAGGCGCTGTACGTCTCGAAGCTGGCGCGCGCCCTGGAGTCGGCCGGCCTGATCGAGCGCACCCGCGATCCCCGCGACCCGCGCGCCGTCCAGCTCGCCCTCACGGAGCCGGGCCGTGCCGTCACGCGGCAGGCCATCGCGGTGGTCCAGGAGCTGCTCGACCAGTTGCTGGAGCCGCTCGGCGGCCTCGACGCCGAGCGGACGCGGGTGTTCACCGACGAGCTGAGAACCCTGCTCGACGCACCTCTCGATCCATCCGTTCCGAACGACGAGAGCACACAAGGGGCAACGCCATGACCACCACCGCATCGACCACCGCCGGCAACAGCCACGAGACCGCGCCCGTCGCCACGCCCCGCGCCCTCGGCCTGGCCCACTACGCCGCGCGCGGCGTCCTGGAGCACGTCCTGGCCCGGCACGGCGTCACCTTCGAGCAGCAGATCGCGCTGCGCGCCGCGGTCACCGCCGAGTCCCCGCAGACGCCGGACGAGCTCGTCGCCCAGGTCCGGGGCTCCCTGAAGGCCGATCCGGCCGACGTCCGCGCCACGCTCGACGTGCTCCAGTCCAAGCGGCTCCTCGTCGCGGAGGGAGCGCACCTCCTCGCCACGGACGCGGGGCGCGAGCTGCTCGACACCGTGGGCGCGGAGACCGCCCCCATCAGCGCTCGCGTCTGGGGCGGGATACCCGCCGAGGACCTGGCCGCCGCCGGCCGCGTCCTCACCCTGGTCACCGAGCGCGCGAACGCGGAGCTCGCGGCGCTGACCGCCTGACGTGCCGCGCTGATACGGCCGGCCCCGCGGCCGTATCAGGACAGCCGGTCGGCGAGGGTCTTGAAGTCCGGCCAGGGCAGATCAGGGGTCCGGGAGTCCCACACCTTCTGGGAGAGCGCGGCCAGCGGCAGCCGGATGCCCGCCGCGACCTGCGCCTGGGTCTGGGCGCCCGCCAGATCGCACCAGACGGCCAGGCGGGCTCCCAGGATCTGCTTCCCGTAGGAGGCCGGGACGGCGGTGGCGCCACGCAGTACGAGCGGGGTCCACTGTTCGTAGATCCGCCGGCCGGTGGGGTAGGTGAACTGGTTCGGCTCGCCCAGCACGTAGTACAGGTACTCGTCGTTGAGGTTCACCACCGCGCGGCCCTCGCGCAGGTACTCCAGCGGCGGGCGGGCGCCGATCTCCTTGCCCGTCCAGTACTCGGCCTGGATGTCCTTGGCCGCGGTGGCCACCCCGCCGGTGAAGAATCCGTCGTTCCACGCCTTGAGCGCCTTGCCCGACGGCCGGATCACGGCGGCGCGGTCGTTCAGCCAGCCCGTCGCCAGGTCCTGTACGCGGGCGGTGGGCCCGTACCGCTGCCGCGCGGCGGTCGCCAGCTGGGGGAAGGAGGTCTGCGGGTCGCGGTAGACCAGCGCCTGGTACTCGTCGGCGCCCAGGTGCCAGGCCCCGCCGGGGAACAACGGCAGGTATTCGCGCAGCAGTTCGTCGACGAGCTTGGCGGCCGCCGGGTCGGAGATGTCCACCGCGCCCTTGACCGCCCTGCCCTGTACGTCGGTCAGTTGCAGGCCGGGGTGGGCGCGGAGCACGGCGCCGAGGTGCCCGGGCGAGTCGATCTCCGGGACGACGGTGATGTGCAGGCGGGCGGCGAGCGCCGTGATGCCGCGCACCTGGGCCTTGGTGAGGTGCGGGGTGGAGACGATCTCGGGGTGGCTGTCGGACTCGATCCGGAAGGCCTGGTCGTCGGAGAAGTGCAGGCCGAGCTGGTTGAGCTTGAGGTCGGCCATCTCGCGCAGCCGGTCCTCGATCCACTCGGGGGTGAAGTACTTGCGCGCGATGTCGAGGTTGAGGCCGCGCTGGGGCTTGGCCGGGGCGTCGCGCACCGTTCCCTCGGGGGCCGAACCGGAGCCGCGGACGGCCTGCTTGAGGGTGCGGGTGCCGTAGAAGACCCCGGCCTGGTCCGGTCCGGTGATGCGGACCCGGCCGTCCTGCACGGCGAGGGTGTACGACTCCGGCGGTCCGGATTTCGCGTCGCCGAGGGACAGTTCCACGTCGCCCGCGCGCGGGGCCGTCGACTCCGCGTAGCCGATGTCGAGTTCACTGGCGAGCAGTCTGCCCTCATCGGACAGGGCCGCCTTGTCGTCCTGCGGGACGACCACCCGGGAGTTCGGGGCGGGCTTCCAGCCGGGGCCCCGGGCGGGCGCGTGTTCCCGTACGGCCGGAACGGTCCGCGGGGCGGTGGAGAGGGGGTGGCTCGGCTGCGGCGACGGGGTGGGGGCTGCCTCAGGGACGGGCTCGGCGACGCCGTCCGCGGGCGGGGCACCGGTGCCGCTGCCGGACGTCGGGGCGGCGGGGGCCGCCGGGGCGCGGGCCTCGTCCGATGCGGCCGTACAGCTCGGGACGGCAAGGGTGACCAGCGCGGCGACGGTTGCCGTCGCGATGACGTGGACCCTCCTGTGCCGCCTCGGATTCCGCATCATGCACCTGTGTGTCTCCCGTACCAACGTGGCACGGGGGACGCGGCTGCGCGACCGGGGGGGGCTCGGCCGGCGCCGCCTAGCGCCTGCCGGGGACCGCGCGCCACAGCATGAAGCAGCACGTACCCAGCAACAGTCCGTTGAGCACGAAGGTGAAGTGCACCATCTGCCGGAGCAGGTCCACGACGATGAAGAGCCCCATGTTCACGCACACGAACAGGATCCACTCCACCACGGCGGGCAACCGCGGCCGCAGCACAGCGTTGACCAGCGCCAGGATCAAGGCCACGGCGAGGACGGTCGGCGCCGTCGTGGGGCGGATCCAGTGCTCCACACGGAACCAGGGCAGGAGGAAGGCACCCAGCCAGACCAGTGCGAAGCAGACCCCGCCGCGCAGCAGCATGGCCCGGCGCGCACGCGTCGACGGGCCGGGCGCGAGGTCCGGAGCGGCCGCGGTGGACGCGGCGCGGGCCCGCCGTGCCGCGACCGGCGCCTGCCGGGCGGCCCGCGCCGCGGCGGGCCCGCGCGTGGGCGGCGGCACGGCCCTCCGTGGAACCCGCGGGGCGGGCACCGCGCCGGACGCGACGGGTTCCAGCGCGGCCAGGGCCTGGTCGGCGGTGGCCCGCCGGGCCGGGTCCTTGGTCAGCAGCGCCGCCAGTACGTCGGTCAGCGGCCCCGCGCGCTCCGCCGGGCGCGGCTCCTGCGTGACGATGGCGATGCAGAGCGCCGTGAACGTTTCGGCGGAGAACGGCTGGACGCCCTCGACCGCGCCGTACAGGGTTGCGCCCAGTGCCCACAGGTCGGTGGCGGGGGTCGGCGGCTCGCCCTCCAGCTGCTCGGGGGCCATGTAGGAGGGCGTGCCGATGATCGCCCCGGTGTGGGTGAGCGCGGTGGTGGCGTCCGCCATGTGCGCGATGCCGAAGTCCGTGATGATCACCCGCTCGTCCATGAGCAGCACGTTGTCGGGCTTGAGGTCGCGGTGGACGATCCCCGCGGCGTGGGCCCGGCCGAGCGCCTTGAGCAGCTGGACGCCGATCTCCGCGACCCGCCGCACCGGCAGGTGGCCGCCCTGCGCCACGGCGGCGGCGAGGGAGGTGCCCGTCACGTACTCCATGACGATGACGGGCGCTCCCTCGTGCACGACCACGTCGTGCACGGTGATGATCCCCGGGTGGTTGAGCCGGGCGGCGGCCTTGGCCTCGCGCATGACGCGCCGGAGCAGGACTTCGCGCTGCGCGTCGCCCACGCCCTGGGGGAGCGTCACCTCCTTGACGGCGACCTCCCGGCCGAGCGTCTCGTCGCGCCCCCGCCAGACGCGCCCCATGCCGCCCTGGCCCACCAGTTCCAGGAGTTGGTACCGGCCGCCGACCAACGCCCCGCTCACGTCTGCCACAGGGAACACCTTATGGGGTGTCACGGCGGTCAGCGGGACGGGCTCGGCGAGTAAGGCACGGATGGCGAAGGGGACTTGAGTGCCGGGGCCGAGGACTCCGGGGGTGCGGCGGACGGGGTCGCCGATACGGCGGGGGCGGGCGAGGAACTCGGCGTCGGGGACACGGGCTCCGGCGCCTTCGTCGCTCCCGGCGGCCGTGACGGCGAAGGGGTCGGCGACAGGGTCGGGTTCCGGCTCGGTGCCGGGGTCGGGGAGACGAGCTCGGGCGGAGCGGCCGGCGGCGCCGGACGGACCGGCGCGGCCTCCGGGGCGAGGACCAGGTACCCGCCCAGGGCGGCGGCCGCCACGCCCAGACCCGCCAGGTACACAGTGCGGCGCCGCAGCGGGGTGAGGGCCGCGGGTAGCCGTCGCACGTGCGGACCGGGCGGGTCGGCGGGCCGCAGGGCGCGCACGGCGACCCCGGCCGCACGGGCGTCGAGGGCCTGCCGCAGCCGCCGTTCGACGGGGCGTTCGACGGAGCGTTCCGCGGGGTGTTCGCCGTCGTGCGTCGTGGGCGTCATATCCGTCCCTCCAGAATCCGCTCCAGCGCGTCCAGGCCCCGGCTCGCGTTCGACTTGACCGCTCCCCGGCTGATTCCGAGGGTGGTGGCGATCTCCGCTTCGCTGAGCTCGGCCCAGTAGCGCAGCACCAGGACCTGGCGGCGGCGCGGGCTCAACCGGCCGAGCGCGGCCAGCACTTCGCGGTGCGCCTCGTCGAGCACGACGGACGCCTCGGCGGACGGCATCTCGGCCGCGGCGGGCGGGGTCCAGGCCCGGGCGGTGCGCCTGCGGCGGAGCACGGAGCGCGAGGTGTTGACCACGGCGGTGCGCAGGTAGCCCAGCGCGTTGTCGACCTCCGTGATGTGCTCGCCGTGGCGGCGGTACAGGGCGGTGAAGGCGTCCTGGACCACGTCCTCTGCGGTGGCCAGGTCGTCCACGAGCAGCACGGCCAGCCGCACCATCCGCAGCCGGTGCGCGTGGTAGAGCGCGGAGACGGTGGGCGGCTGCCCGAAGCCGCCCTGGCCGCTGAGGTCGTAGGTGTCCGAGGAGTCGTACGCGGACCCGTACGAGGAGCCGTACGAGATCTCGTACGAGGACCGGTACGCCCGCGGGGATCCCGGCGGGGCGGTGCGGTCGCGGCGCAGGAACGCCCACAGGCCCCGCCACACCCGGTCGAGGACGGGCGTGGCGGGGCCGGCGGTCGGTACGAGGTGCAGCACGGGTTCCTCAGCCGTTGGCGCGGCGCCGTACGGTGTACAGGGTCCCCGCCCCGGCGGCGACGAGGACTGCGGCCCCGGCCCCCAGCGCGGTGGTGGTCGCGGAGGAGCCAGTATGCGCGAGCTCGGAGCCCTCCGGCGAAACGGGCGAGGCGGGTGAGGGGGAGACGCTCGGCGCCGCGCTCGGGGCCGCGCTCGGCGCGGAGGACGCGGAGGCCTTGGGTGCGGCGCTCGGCGCGATGCTGCCCGGGACGCTGACCGACGGGCTCGGCTTCACCGCGTCCGCGGGCACCTTCGGCGCGGCGCTCGGCGAGGCACTGGATGCGGGCGCGGGCGCGGCGGAGCCCCCCGCGGCCCCCGTGGCGAAGGCCGGTCCGGCGAGGGCGACGACGGCCCCGGCGGCGGCCGCGGTGGCTGCGGCCCGGCGGACGGTGCGGGGGACGCGCTTCAGGTTCTTCACGGTGGTTCTCCACGGTCGGGTCGAGGGCGCGGGTCCGCACCCTTCACCCCCGCACGACGCGCGACCCCGGTGGAGGTTGCTTTTCTTCTCGAAGAATTTTCCGCCCGGCCCGCGCCAGTCCCTCCAGGGCCGTGCCCAGTGTGGCGATGCCCTCCTCGATCTCGCCCGCGGAACCGGCCGCGTAGCCGAGGATCAGGCCGGGCGGGCCCGGTCGCATCCGGTGCCAGGAGAGCGGATGGGCCTTCACTCCGAGGTCCAGGGCCGCCGCGGCCAGGTCGGTGTCCGCGAAGCGGGCGCCGTCGAAGGTGACCGTGAGGTGCAGGCCGGCCGCCGTCCCGTGCACCCGGGCGCCGGGCAGCCGGTCGGCGAGGGCCCGGAGCATGGCGTCCCGGCGGCGGCGGTGACGGCGCCGGACGAAGCGCAGGTGCCGCTCCAGCTCGCCCGAGTCCATCAGCCGGGCGAGGACGAGCTGCGCGAGGACCGGATTGCCGAGGTCGGCGTAGCGTTTGGCCGCGATCACGGGGTCGCGCAGCCTCGGCGGGACCAGCAGCCAGCCGAGCCGCAGCGCGGGGGCGAGGAGCTTGGAGACGCTCCCGGCGTAGCAGACGCCCTCGGGGAGCAGGGCGCGCAGCGCGGGGACGGGGGCGCGGTCGTAGCGGTGCTCGGCGTCGTAGTCGTCCTCGATGACCAGTCCCCCGGCGGCCGCCCAGCCGAGCAGGTCCCGGCGGCGTTCTCCGTCGAGGACGACCCCGGTGGGGAACTGGTGCGCCGGGGTCATCAGGACTGCGTCGGCCCCACTCGCCCGCAGGGCCGTCACATCCAGCCCGGCCTCGTCCACCTGCACCGGTACGGTCTCCAGCCGGCCGTACTCCAGCTGCTGCCGGGCCCCGAGGGAGCCGGGGTCCTCCACCGCGACGCGCCGTACGCCTTCCTCCCGCAGGACGTGCGCGAGGAGTCCGAGGGCCTGGGCGACACCCGCGACGATCACCACGTCGTCGGGGTCGGCCCGGATGCCGCGGTTGCGCGCCAGCCACCCGGCGACGGCAGCCCGCAGAGCGGCGGCACCCTGCGGATTGCCGTAGCCGAAGTCAGCGGGGGTGAGGGCGGCGAGCACCCGGCGCTCCGCCTGCAGCCAGGCCGTACGGGGGAAGGCGGTGAGGTCGGGGACCCCGGGCGAGAGGTCGATCCGGCAGGGCACGGCGCGCAGGGCGTCCACGAGCCCTCCGCGTTCCGGGGGCGTCGAGGGGGCGGCCGGCGGGGGCGGGGCTGCGACCACGACGGTGCCGGCCCGACCGCGGCCCGTGACCTGGCCGCTCTCCGCGAGCCGCTGGTAGGCCTCGGTGACCAGCCCGCGGGAGACCCGGAGCTCGGCGGCGAGCACGCGGGTGGCGGGGAGCCGGCTGCCGACCGGGAGGGTGCCGTCGGCGATGGCGGCGCGGAGCCGGCCGGCGAGCCATTCGGTGCGGCCGCCGGCGGGGGCACCGCCGATGTCCAGCTGGAGGAAGTCCGACCCGGCCGGACTTCCGGCACCGATCGCGGACCCCTCTTTGGACCCCTCGACGGAACCTTCGTTGGACCTGCTCATGGGACCATTGTGGTCCCAGGCTGGTCGGTATGAAGAAGAACCCCTCCACCCTGCGGGACCTGGCCCCCGGCACCGTCGGGATGGCGCTGGTCGGCAGCAGTGTCACCGTTTCGCGCTCCCTCGTCGACGCCCCGCTCTTCGCCGTGCAGGCCGTCCGGTACACGGGCGCGGCGCTGCTCCTGCTCGCGCTGGCCCGGGCGGCGCGGGTGCCGGTCCTGCGGCCGCGCGGCCGGGAGTGGCTGTGGCTGGCCGGGATCGCGGCGGCGGGGCTGGTGCTGTTCAACATCGCGGTCGTACGGGGGGTCGCACATGCCGAGCCGGCGGTGATCGCCGTCGCGGTGGCCTCCGTACCGATCCTGCTGGGGCTGCTCGGCCCGTTGCTGGAGGGGCGCCGGCCCAGCCGGCAGGTGCTGCTCGCGGCTCCCGTGGTCGTGGCGGGGGCCGTGCTGGTCGAGGGCACGGGCCGGACGGACGCCGCCGGGGTGGGCTGGGCGGCGCTCGCGTTGGTCTGCGAGGCCGGGTTCACGCTGCTCGCCGTGCCGGTGCTGCGGCGGCACGGCGCATGGGGGGTGTCGGTGCACGCGGTGTGGATGGGGGCGGTGATGTTCGCGGTACTCGCGGTGGCCTTCGAGCGCCCCTCGGACCTCGCGTCGGTGACCGGGACCCAGTGGGCGGCCGCGGGGTACCTCGCCGTCATGGTGACGGCCGTGGCCTTCCTCCTCTGGTACCGCACGGTGGCCGCCGTGGGCGCGGGCCGCGCCGGGCTGCTGACCGGGGTCGCCCCGCTCGCGGCGGCCGGGGCGGGGGTCTGCACGGGGAGCGGGGTGCCGGGGCCGGCGGTGTGGCTGGGCCTGCTGGTGGTGATCGCGGGACTGGCGGCGGGCCTACGGCCGACCCCTCGGGCGGGGCGCGGCCCCCGCTGCCGGGGCTCCGCCCCGGACCCCGCGCCTCAAACGCCGGCGGGGCTGGGGAGTCTCCCCGGGGCGGGGCCTTGATGGTTCGGGTTGGTCCGCGGGGTCCCTCCGGGGCGTCTCCTCGTCCTCGCGCACCAAGGCACCTCTCGAAGTGGAGGGTGGTTGCGCGCTCGTCCTGCGGGGACGCCCCGGAGTGCCCCCGCGGACCGGCCAGACGGCCCAAACCCCGCCCCGTGGGCCGGGAGCGTGCAGCGCTGAGGGGGCGCCGTTGTGCCCCGCCCGCTGGGCCGGGAGCGCGCGTTGGGGTGGGGACACGGCGGAGTGTCCCCGCAGGACGAGCGCGCAACCACCCTCACGTCTCGAAGCACCGGCTCAGTGCGCGAGGACGAGGAGACACTCCGCCGGGGCACCACCCCAACCGACCGGTCCCGACCCAGGGGGCAAACCCAGCCCCGCCGGCGATTGAGGCGCGGGGTCCGGGGCAGAGCCCCAGCAGCGGCGGGGCAGCACCCACCGCGGCCCCTTGAGGGCGCCCCGCCCCGTGGATCACAATCCGCAGATGCCGACGCCCCCTCACCCCGCGCCCCCGTACAGCAGTTGGATGCGCTACTTCTCCCCCACCCCCAACCACGTCCGGCTCGGCCTGGTCTGCCTCGGCGTGGGCGTGCAGGAGGGCCTGCTGCCGGTGGTCGGACCGCGTGCGCTGGACCATCACGTCGCCGTGGTCGTCACCCGCGGCCAGGGCTGGTTCAGCCACGGCGGCCGGCCTCCGCAGCCGGTGACCGCGCCCGCCCTGCTGTGGCTGGTGCCCGGGGTGGAGCACCACTACGGGCCCGACCCGCGGACCGGCTGGGACGAGTGCTTCGTCGACTTCTCGGGGGCGGGCGTCGCCGCGTACACGGACCTGGGTTACGTCACCCCGGACCACCCGGTGGTCGCGCTGGGCGGGACCACCGGAGTGCGGCACATCGTGGACGGGATCGTACGGGCCGCGCGGCGCGGCGGACCGCTGCTGGAGGTCGAGGCGGCGGCCGCCGTGCACGCGCTGCTCGTGGCCCTGCGCTACGCCCGCGCCGAGGTGTCCCGGCACGGGGACGCTGTGATGGACGCCCTGGCACGGGACGCCCTGCTGCCGATCTCGGTGGCCGAACACGCCGCCCGGCTCGGCATGCCCCTGCCCGAACTGCGCGGGGCGGTGCGGCGCAGTACCGGGGAGGGGGTCAAGGAGTACCTCCTCGGGATCAGGCTGAGCAGGGCGAAGGAACTGCTGGCCCGCACCGACCTGCCGGTCGCGGGGATCGCCCGGCGGGTCGGGTACGAGGATCCGGCCTACTTCAGCCGGCTGTTCAGCCGCCGGGTGGGCATGTCCCCCGTCCGGTTCCGCGCGCAGGAGTCGGTACGGGGGCCCGCCCGGTGAACCTCGGGGCCGGTGGGCCTCAGGGTCCGTGGGCCTCAGGGCCGGTAGCCGATGTTGAGCTCCGCGACCGAGGTCCACGGATTGCCGCCCACCTCGCTCGTGGCCCTGAGCCTGACGTAGCGCGCGGCGCGCGGTGCGAAGGAGACGTCCTGCTGGGCGGTGGTGTTCGGGAAAGTGCCCGAAGCGGCGGCGGTCCCCCAGTTCACGCCGTCGGTGGAGGTGAACACCTGGTAGCCGGCGATGCGCCCGTTGGCCTGCGTCTGCCGGGGCAGGTAGTGCAGGGCCGAGACGCCGTACGAGGCTCCGAGGTCGAGGGTGATCTCGTGCGGCATGGGCGCGGTGGCCGCGTACCACTGGGTGTGCCAGATGGTGGCGGCTTCCGCGTCCAGGACGTTGGCGGCGCTGCCGTTCTCCCCGACGGTCTCCTGGCTGTCGACCGCCTTCACGCTCATCTGTCCCTGGGGTACGAGCAGTTCGCCGCCGCCTCCGGTTCCGAGGTCGTCGATCGTCAGGTCGTCGAGGATCAGGTCGGCCTCGTTGTGGGAGCCCTCGGGGGTGATCTTCCGTACGCCGATCCAGGCGTCGGCCCCGGCCGTGAAGGTGGTGGTGAAGGTGGTGGGCGTACGGGCCTGGTTCAGCGCGGCGGTGGTCTCGGTGGAGCCGGAGCCGGTGACGAACTGGTAGTCGCCGCTGAAGCCGGTCTCGTAGGCGAAGCTCACCCGGTACGAGCGGCCCTGGGTCAGGCGCAGGGTCTGCGGGAGGGTGCGGTAGACGAGTCCGGTGCGTTCCTCGTGCGCTTTGAGCGAGTTCTGGCCGCTGATCACGTCGTCGACGAGCTTCCCGTTCCAACCGGCCTGGGTGTACGGGGCGTTGCGCTGGGCGATGTGGGTGCGCGGGTCGGTGGCCGAGCCGCCTGCCCCGCCGAACGCGAAGGGGCCCCAGCCGGCGTCGACGTTCTCGAAGTCCTCGGCGAACCAGTGGCCGCCGAGCGGGGTGCGGGCGGAGGGGACCACGCGCACGTCGTCGAAGTAGACGGTGCCGGTGCCTGATCCGGCGGCCGCGGACAGTTTCAGGGTGGCGGTGGACTGCCCGGCGGGGACGTCGAAGAACACCTTCATGCGCTGCATCCTGGTGCCGTTCTTCTCGCTCCCGCCGAGGCTGTTCGTCAGGGTCGAGGAGTCGGCGTACACGGAGGCGGCGCTGCCGCCGGCCGGGGTGACGGTGAGAGTGGCGGCCCGGCCGGTAGGGGTGAAGACCCAGACGGAAGCGGCGTAGGTGCCGGGGGCGAGGCCGGTGAGCTGCTGGGAGACGGCGGGGGTGGCGCCGGGGGCGAAGGTGAGTTCGTTCTGGCCCTGCGCGTTGCGGGCGACGGCGGCGCCGGTCCCGGTGACGGTCCAGGCGCTGAGGTTGCCCGCATAGAAGGAGGGGTCCTTGACGGGGGTCCCCTCGCCCCACTTGGGGTCGGGTTGGGCGGGGGCCGCGCCGTTGGTGACGACGTACGCGGTCTTGGCGGTGGCGCTCAGGGTGACCGCGTTGCCCGCGCCGACGGGGAGGTCGCCGACCAACTGGCGCCCGGTGTCGGTGAGTCGGTACAGCTTCGGCGCACTCCAGCCGGCGGGGAGGGTCCAGGTGGTGGATCCGCCCTTGTCGTTCCAGTGGTAGAGCTTGCCGTCGCGGGGCAGGAGGTAGGCGTCACCGGACAGGACGGTGCGGCCGCCCGTGCTGATCTGGCGCTTGTTCCCGGCGGTGGTGACGGTGGTGCCGTTCGCGAGGGTGACGGTGTCGGCGGTCCACTTCACGATCGGGGATTCCTGCAGGTACTTGGTCGGCAGGTTGATCCCGAAGGTGGTGTTCTGGAAGGCGGTGAAGTCCTTCTTCCCCTGCCAGCCCTCGTAGGCGGTGATCTCGGCGCCGCCGAGCAGCGGGTTGCGTGCGATCCAGTCGTCCTTGGCGTGGTTGGCGACGAACCGGGCGATGGTGGAGTGGATGCCCTTCAGGTCGCTTCCGCCGTAGTTGACGTCGGTGGCCCAGTGGTGCCAGAGAGACTGTTCGGTGAGTGTGTTGGGGAATTCCGTGGTCAGTTGGAAGCCGAGGCCGGCGATCTCGCGCTGGAGTTTGCGCGAGACGTAGCCGTCGCCGTACCAGACGTCCACGTAGAGGAAGTCGAGCCCGGGGGCGGCGGTCTTGAGGTCCTGGAACCGCTTCAGCCGTTCGCCCGACTGGCCGTCCTTGCGGGTGTCGACGTAGTAGGACTGGTCGAGCCAGTCCCAGCCGAGTCCGCCGCTCTGGTGGGCCGGGTCGAAGGTGGCGGAGACCGGGTACTCCTCGGTGGCGTTGACGTGCACCCCGAAGTCGGCGTTGTAGGCGTGGCCGGCGGTGGTGAGGGTGTTCAGGTCGACGGCGCCGCCCAGTTTGGAGCCGATGTTCTTGTAGTCCATGTGCGCGGAGTCGTGCCCTTCGGAGGCGTAGCCCTTGAGGAGGACGAACTGGCCGAGGCCGTCCGTGGCGAGGCTCACCCGTTTGGTCTCGTCGAGGGTCTGCGCGAAGGGATGGGTGGCCTGGGAGGCGAAGTTGAAGGGGATCCGCTGGACGACCCGGTCGGCGGTCTGCTGCCAGCCGGTGGGCGGGGTCCAGATGTCCCGGTAGGCGACGGCGGCGTCCTGCCAGTCGACGACGGAGTCCGCGTTGCGGTCGGCCGTGATCGCGATACGGGCGTACGGGAGCGGCTCGGTGTCGGTGTCCGCGGCGCCCGCTGCCCTGTGGAGCCAGGCACCGCTCCACAGGCCGGCGCGGCGGTAGGCGCCCTTGTCGGTGACCCGCTTGCTGATCCTGCCGTTCTCGCGTGCGGTGCCGCCGGAGGGCTGGTCGTAGAGGGAGTTGGAGTCGATGGCGGCGGCCAGCTTGCCGGTGTTGGCCAGGCCGTGCATCACGGTGGCCGCGGCGGAGTCCACGGGGGTACTCGCGGTGACGGGGGTGAAGGTGTCCCCGGTTCCGGTGGTCGCGGTATGCATCTTCGCGGTGGCGAGGGCGGCGCCCGGCTGGTCGCTGCGGACGCTGACGAGGTGGTGGTCGGGGATCGCGAAGCTGCGTACGCGCAGCGCGGGGGTGTCCTCGATGGCGGTGACCTTGAACTCAACGGTCGAACCGGACACCGAGATACGGGATCTGACGGTGACTCCGGAGAAGGTGAGCACGTAGTCCACACCGGAGGCGGAGGGGCTGGAGGTCACGGTGGGCGTGTAGCCGGTCCCGTTGACAAGTACGGTGCTCAGCGGGTCCTCGTTGCCGTGCAGTACGTCCCCGGTGGCGCGCCGGGTGTAGCCGATGACGCGGGGGAAGCCGCTGTCCACGCTGACGGACAGCTCGGGCGAGGTGATCGTCACGGGCGCGGCCGCCGCGGCGGGGGCGGCGGGCACGGCCACGACCAGCGTGGCGACCAGACCGGCCAGCGCGGCCGCGGCCGGCCAGAGGGGCCGGAGCGGCCAGAGAGGGGTGCGCATGGGGCCTCCGGGAGTCGGCGCTTCCTGGGCGGAAGACCGCTCACGGCGAAGACACCCCGAACGGTCCGCTCACTGGTCTGTCAGCTTGCGGACCCGTGCAGGGCAAACCCATGGACAAAGCGGAGCGCCGTCCTGGACTTACGTGCCGGGCGGCTGTCCGGCAGGGATACCGGGGATCAGGTGGAAGCGGGGACCAGGACCACGGCCGTCCCGTACGCGCACACCTCGGTGCCGACGTCGGCGGCGTCGGTGACGTCGAAGCGCATCATCAGCACGGCGTTCGCGCCGCGCGCCTTCGCCTGCTCGATGAGCCGGTCCATGGCCTGGTTGCGGGTCTCCACGAGGGTCTTGGTGAGGCCCTTGAGCTCGCCGCCGATCATCGACTTCAGGCCTGCCCCGATCTGGCTGCCCAGGTGGCGGGAGCGCACGGTGAGGCCGAAGACCTCGCCGATGACCTGCTCGACCCGGTATCCGGGGACGTCGTTGGTGGTCACGACGAGGATGCCGGTCTCCTGCGCGCCGGGACCGCCGCCGTAGTCTTCGATTCCCATGGCACCCACTCTCGCCCGGCCCGCCCCCTCCCGCATCCGGAGACCGGCGACCGGGCGCCCGGCGGTGGGCTCCGCTCTCAGCCCGTCCGGGCGACCATGCCGAACTCGTGGGCCAGGACCACGGCCTGGGCGCGGCTGGCCAGTGCCAGCTTGCTCATGCAGCGGTGGACGTGCGTCTTGACGGTGGCGCCGCTGAGCACGAGCCGCACAGCGATGTCGGCGTTGGAGAGGCCCGCTCCGACCAGGCCGAACACCTCGCGCTCGCGCGGCGTCAGGGTCTCCAGGCCGGGGTGGGTGGCCCGGGCCGCGACGGGGACGGCGTAGGCGTCGATCAGCCCGCGCAGAGCGCGGGGGCTGAACAGCATCTCGCCGGCGTGCACGGTGGCGATGGCGGCGAGCAGCCGGTCGGGCGGGGTGTCCTTGACGAGGAAGCCGCTGGCGCCGACCCGGAGCGCGCGCAGCACGTACTCGTCGGAGTCGAAGGTGGTGAGCACGAGCACCTTGGGCCCGCCCCCGGCGGAGTCCGGCCGGCCGGCCGCCACGATCCGCTCGGTGGCGGCGATCCCGTCGGTGCCCGGCATCCGGATGTCCATGAGGACGACGTCGGGCCGCGTCTCGGCGGCGAGCCGGACGGCCTCCTCGCCGTCCTCGGCCTCGCCGACGACCTCGAAGCCCGGCGCGGCGGTCAGCAGCGCGGTCAGGCCGGATCGGATCAGGAACTGGTCATCGACGACGAGTACGGACGTCATCCGCGTCATCCCCTCCTGGCCGCGGTACGGGGACCCGCAAGCTGACTTCGAATCCGCCCTCGGGCGCGGCCGCGGCGGTCACCGTGCCGTGGTAGATCGTCGCCCGCTCGCGCATGCCGATCAAGCCCTGACCGGTGCGTCTTCCGGGGCCGGCCGGTGCGGGGGCCGGCGTCCGCCCGCTCCCGGCGTCCTTGACCCGTACGCGCACCTCGTCCGCGCCGTAGTGGACCCGGACGGTGGTGGGCGCCTGCGGGGCGTGCTTGATCACGTTGGTGAGGGCCTCCTGGACCACTCGGTACGCGCACAGGTCGATCCCCGGCGGCAGTTCGTACGCCGCGCCCGTGACCCGTACGTCCACCGGCACCCCGGCCGCCCCGACCCGTTTGACCAGCTCGTCCAGCCTGCCGAGCCCCTGCACCTCGCCGCGCGTCCCTTCCGGGTCGGAATCCGGCCCCTCCTCGCGGAGCACCACCAGCATCCGGCGCATCTCGGCCAGGGCCTCGCGGGCGCTGTCCCCCACGGTGCCCAGGGCCCGGCGGGCGGTCGGCGGGTCGGAGGAGAACACGTAGGAGGCGAGCCCCGTCTGGACGGAGATCACCGAGACGTGGTGGGCGATCACGTCGTGGAGTTCGCGGGCGATCTGGATGCGCTCCTCCATGACGGCCCGGCGGGCCTTCTCCTCCTGCTCCAGCCGCAGCCGGCGGGTGAGATCGCGCAGCCGCCGCGAGCCGTCGCCCGCGACCCAGCAGACGACCGTGGCGACGGTCACGAAGGCGGCGCTGATCGCGCCGCCGCCCGGCTCGGCGAGCCGCGTGCCCCACAGGAGCACCGCGAGCGTGGCGGCCGCGCACCTGAGGGACAACCGGCGGGGGCGCAGTGAGGCCACCGTGTAGAGGGCGGTGAACATTCCGCACACGGCGACCACGTGGTAATAGCCGAGGGTGAAGTAGGTGCCGACCCAGAGTCCTGTGCTCACCATGACCGCCAGGGGGTGGCGCCGGCGCAGCACGAGCGGCAGGTAGACCGCGGCGATCAGGGCGTAGGCGAGGGCGTCGGTCTCCCGCCAGTAGCCCTCCGGATCCGGCCAGTTGTGGAGCAGCGTGGAAGACATCCACAGCGAACCCACGGCCCACACGATCTCGCCGACCACGGGAAGCACGGCTCGGAGCCGAACCGTTGCCGAATGTGTGGCCAAGTGCACGTCACCCCCCTTGTGTACACCCATGGTTGTACAGGGCCGCCCCCCTCGGGGGTAGCCGGATTTCAACCCGTGGATGGGCGCGGCCCAGGTCGCCCGGCCCGTACGTTTACCCACGCCGGTTCACCGGCCGGCATCGGCCCAGTCCCCCCGGGGCCCCCGCAGCGCGGCCGTGCCCGTTCGGGGGCGGGCACGGCCCCGCTTGCCTGCACACGCGCATCGCCCGCATCGTTCCACGCCGCCGATTGGGCATATCGGGCTAAACGACGGTGCGCCACCGGAAGGGTTGGCTCCGCTCTCGTCATAGTCGTCCGTGGCAACCGCCCGGTTGCCGTCCCGTGCCGCTCCGGCGGCCGGGCGGACGTCTTCGTAGAGGAGCCGGCTCATGCTGAAGCCCACCAGGACCATCCTCGCTCTCGCCACCGGAAGCCTGGTGCTCGGTCTGGTCGGGGCGGGCACCGCGGCCGCGGAGGACGACGGGTTCCAGACCTCGGCCCGCACCTACGGCAAGGTCGTCTCGAAGGGCCCGCTGAAGGTCCGGAGCGAGCCGACCACCCGTTCGCGGCTCGTCGGCCACCTGTACCCGCACACCAAGGTCGAGATCGACTGCAAGAAGCGCGGCGAGAAGGTCGACGGGAACCACCTCTGGTACCGCCTCGCCGAGCCGAACGGCAGCATGGAGAACGGCGATTCGGAGAACGGCACCGGGCACAACGGCGACTGGCAGAACGGTGACTGGCAGAACGGCGGCGGCTCGGACGACCGCAAGGCCTCCTACTCGAAGCGCTGGGTCTCCGCCCGCTACGTCCAGAACCTCGGCCACGTGAGGTACTGCCGCTGAGCCGTAGGGCCGCTCCAGGTCACTCCTGCGGGCGCACGGCACGCGGCCCCACGCACCGCGCGCCGTGCGCCCGTACCCGCGCCCGCAGCTCGCGGTCGGCGGTGACCACCACGACGTCGCGCCCCGCGAGGGCCGCCGCCAGCTCCACGATCCGGTCGTCTCCGCTGCCGGGCGCCGAGTCCACCCGTACCCCGGGAACCGACTCGACGCCCCGGGCCGCGCCTTCGACGACGAGGACGATCTCCTCGCCGGCGTCGCGCGCGGCCAGCCGGTCGCGCAGCCGCTCGGCCGCACCCCGCCGGTCCCGCCACCAGCCGTCGGGCACCGAGCCGACGACGTTCGCGGCGTCCACGATCAGCACGCTCATCCCCACGGCCTTGTGCCCCTGTGCCCCGGCGCCTAGAAGTCGCCGTAGTTGACCTGCCAGGTGGGCAGGCCCATCCGGCGCCAGACCGCGACCACCCGGTCCCGGTCGTCGAGCGACACGCGCACCGCGTACCGGTGGCGCACGTGCGCGTCGAAGAGCTCCGCCTTCACCACGTCGTCGCGGCGCGTGTCGCCGGCCGCGCGCATCCACAGCTCGTCGTACGGGACTTCGTGGCGCGCGAGCCAGAGCTCGGTCTGCGGCCGGTGCTCCTCGCTGCGCCCCGACAGCAGGACGATCACGTCGCCGTCGGCGCGCCGGAAGGCGTCCAGGGCGCGCCGGACCGGCTCGTTGAGCAGGTCGAGCTCGCAGCGCGAGAAGTCGTACGGCCCGCGGTCGCCGGTCAGCGCGAGGGTTCCGTCGATGTCGCACATCACCGCGCCGGGCAGCGCCGGGTCGGGGACGTACTCCGTGACCGGGGGCACGGCGGCCGCGCCGGAACCGCCGTTCATCCATTCCGAGGTCAGCCGCCAGCCGCCCTTGCGGGCGTGTCGGTGCTTCTCGGCCAGGATGCGGATGATCTCCTCGCCGACCTTGCGCTCCCGGGCGGCGTCCCGGCGCAGGCACTCCTCCAGCGGCACGTCGGTGAAGTCGTGCACGACGAAGGTCGCGAGGCCCCCGACGGCGGCCTTGAGCCGCTTGGGGATGTGCTTGGTCAGGTGGGTGTTGTCGACGACCACGTCGAAGCCGCCGTCGACCGCCGCGCGGACCGCCGCGTCCTGGACCGCCAACACCGTCTGCTCGTGCGCGAAGCCACGGCCGCGCTCCGGGTCCGGCAGGTCGAGCATGCTGCGCAGGTCGTCGAGGTTGACGCGGCGCATGCGGCCGCCGGCCTCGGCCTGGAGGGCGCGCGCGGCCATGGTCTTGCCGGAGGCCGGCAGGCCGGTCATGACGTGCACGACGGGCAGCCGTTCCTCCTGGGCCACGGCCTCAGCCTCAACAGCAGTCACGGCTTCGGCTTCGGCTTCGGTCGCCGCCTCGGTCGCGGGTGCGGGTGTCTCCTCGGACACGGTTCAGTTCTCCTCGTCGTTCGTGTAGGGGTCGGACGCCTCGGGCCGGACGAAACGCCAGACGACCAGGTCCGTGTGCTTGCCGTCCAGTCGCAGGAACATCGCGGCCCGGATACCGCGGTCGGGCAGCTCCTTCACCGCGCGTGCGAAGGCCCCCCGGTCCGCGGCGAGGTGCGCGAGTCCCTCGTACGCCTCCCGCACCGCGCGCTCGCGCCGGTCGGCTTCGTCCTCGAACCGGGCGATCAGCTCCCGCACCCAGGTGTCGAACTCGTCGGGCACCTGGTCCAGCAGCACGTCGAGCGGCTTGCCGCCCGAGGCCTCGATCTCCGCGACCGTGCAGCCCAGGCCCTGCGCGAGCTGCTTGACCGGCAGGCCGGCGAACCGCTGGATGCCGTGGGCGCGCCAGATGTCCCGCTCGGTGACCTTGGTGAGCACCCGGTGGAGCCGTACGTACTCGGTCAGCTTGGCCTTCGCGCGGACGCCGGAGGCGAAGCGCAGGACGAAGCCCTCCGCGTCGGTGCCGGTCGCCGCGGCCCCGCCGGGCAGGGTGTTGGACTCGGCCAGCGCCATCAGCTCGTCGAGGGGCATGGCCGGCCACACCGTGACGACGGAGCCGATGCCCTCCCAGTGGGCCGCGGCCTCGGCGAGCGGCACCTCCGCGCCGTCCGGGCCGAAGGCGGCGAGGAGGACGAGGTCGCGCCGGTCGCCGTAGTCGACGACGATGCGGTTGCCCGGGTACAGGATCTCGGCGAGGTAGGTGACGCCCGGGCGCAGGCCCGCGGTGTCCTTGCCGTCGAGCCGGCGCTGGGCCCAGGTGGCCTGCGCGCTGATGAAGGACCCCTTGGAGGCCACGTGCCAGCGGCCCGCGTAGTGGAAGACCACGGCTAGGCTGCCGTCGACCTTGTCGTACACCTCGAACGGCTCGTCGGGGAGCGCGGGGGCGTAGGGGCGGCCCGACTCGTGCTCGCTGACGTTGAAGAACTTCGGCAACGGCAGCGCGACGATGGCGCCGGTGGTGTCGTCGGCGACGAGTCCGCGGCAGCGTGTGGTGACCTGGTTCCAGACGTGCTCGTACTGGGCCGTCCGCGTGTACGTGTAGATGGACAGCGGCAGTGCGGGGTGCGTCTTGCGGGTCACGTACCCGGCGTCGATGGCCTCATCGAGCGCCTGAGCGGGCAGCAGGTCGTGCAGAGTCAGGGTCTCCTGGCTCATGGGTTCCTCCCGGATCGAGATGCGTCATTCTGACGCGCGGGAGGGTTTGCCCGGTACTCAATTATGCCTGGTCACGGCTCTCGCCCAGGCGGTTGATGTCGGCCGGCCCCAGTACGTGCCCCGGGACCTCGGTTCCGGGAGTCGCTACGGCGATCATGGCGCGGCCCATGGCCTCGGAGGGGATGACGAGGTTGGGCGCGACCCGGCGGACCAGCGGGATCAGCGGGCCGGCGACCGCGTACACCGCGCGGGTGATGCGGGCCTTGGAGGGCACCCCGCGCACCGGCTGGACGATGCCGGGGCGGAACATGTAGGCGCGGAAGGGCAGTTCGAGCAGGTCGTTCTCGGTCTTTCCCTTGACCCGGGCCCACATGGACCGGCCGCGCTCGGTGCTGTCCGTGCCCACGCCGGAAACGTAGACGAAGGTCAGCCCCGGGTTGGCGGCGGCCAGTGGCCGGGCCACCGCGAGCGTGAGGTCGTAGGTGACGCGCCGGTAGGCCTCCTCCTTCATGCCGAGGGAGGAGACTCCGAGGCAGAAGAAGCAGGCGTCGTAGCCGGCCGGGTCGACGCCCGCGGCGGCGAGGTCGGACGGGTCCTGCTGGACGCTCTCGCGGAGCTTGGGGTGGCTGACGCCGAGCGGGGTGCGTCCGATGGCGAGCACGCTGTCGACGGAGTCGTCGCGCAGGCATTCGCGCAGGACGCCCCGGCCGATCATTCCGGTCGCACCGAAGAGGATGACGTTCACGGGGTCACCCTAGGACCCCGTCAGTGCGAGATGCAGAGTTCGTTGCCCTCGGGGTCGGCGAGTGTCGTCCACACGGAGGGACCCTGGCTGCCCTCGTGGAGGTGCTTGGCCCCCTTGGCGATGAGGCGTTCCACCACGGCCCGCGGGTCGTCGTCACCGGTACGGACGTCGAGGTGCACCCGGTTCTTGACCGTCTTGGGCTCGGGAACCAACTGGAAGAGCACCCGCGGCGCCCGCTCCAGCCCCTCGGGGTGCCGGATTCCCGCGCCCGACTTCCAGACGAGGGTGCCGCGGTGGGTGGTGGTGTCCTCCATGGTCGCGTGGCCGGCGGTGACCATGCTGCGGATGAACTCCTCGTCGCTGTGCTCCACTTCCCACCCGAGGGCGTCGGCCCACCAGTCGGCGAGGGTGTGCGGATCGGCGGAGTCGATGGTCACCTGGAACGTATATGCCATGCCGGGACCCTACTGAGGTGCCCCCGGTCCTGCCACCGGAACGGGGGCGTGGCGGGAGGAGGTGAGGCGCCGTCATGAGGGCGTTGCTCCCGTGCCGGATGGGCGTTCGGGCGGGCGGTCGGGTCGGCGGTGGGAGGCCAGCATGGCGGCGCAGGTGAGCAGGCAGGCGGCCACCGCGATCCAGAGCAGTACCTCGCCCAGCGGACGCAGCCACGCGATGCCCGCCGGGTCCGCCACGGAGAGGCAGGCGGCGGCCGTCATGCCGAGCGGGAAGACGGTGGACCAGCGGCGGATGTCGTAGCGCGGCCGGGGGTGGCGCAGTTCGGCGCCGAGGAGGACGACGTACCAGACGAGGGACAGGGCGAGCACGATCAGCGTGACGGTACGCAGGGCCGTGTGCGCGGCGCCGGTCCACACGGGGGACGCGGTGAGCTTGGAACCGGCGAGCGCGGAGATGGACAGCGCCCCGCCCGCCACCCAGTGGTCACCCGCACCGCCCTCCACTTCCCGCAGGTCGAAGCGGAGCAGGGCCGCGAGGTAGAGGAGGAGCCCGAGGACGAAGAAGACCAGCGCCGCCTCGGCCAGCCACTCGTGGTGCCCCGCATCGGCGAGGACCGCGGCGAGGACGGCGATCCCCTGGGTGGCCACGCACACCAGGAAGGCCACCCCGGGCATGCGCCGCCGCCAGTGCCGTACGACGTGCAGCGTCAGCACGGGCCAGAGCACTACGGCCAGTCCGAGCAGCGCCGCGGCCACGGTCTGCCAGCCGAGCGCGGTGAGCCGGGTGCCCAGCACGGTGGTGGCGGCCACGGCGGTGAGGGCGGCCGGGGTGTCGGCCTCCGCGCGGAACCGCCGTCGGTCGCCCAGCAGCCGGGCGGCGAAATCGGCGGCCAGCACCAGCCACAGCGCGCCGGCGACGGCCAGCGCCACCAGCGACAGGGCCTCGTGCCCGGTCAGGTGCAGGCCGACGGAGAGGATGCCGGCGGCCATGACGGCGGCTCCCGCCGCCGGCGGAAGGTCGGCCCACCAGCCACGCCCAGGAAGATCACTCACCCCTCCAGCGGACCCCACCGACCGCGGTGCCGCCAGCGGGACGCGGCGGCCGGCCCAGCCGGGACGGGGCGGGGTCCGCCATGCTTGGGGTGGCCGGGATGCCGTTCAGGGAGTAGCGAGAGATGTGGTCGTCGATGTCCTCCGCCGCCGTGCCGGCCGCGGACAGGTTCGAGTGGTTCTCCGACATGGTCGCCAACACGCTGGAGCCCGTGTCGATCAGCGTCGAGGATCCGGGCTCCTTCCGCGCGGAGGTCTCCGTGGCGAGCCTGGGCCCGGCGGTGCAGGTGTCGGCGTTCTCCTACTCGCCCCTGCTCTCGCGCCGCACCCCGGCGCTCATCCGGCAGGGCGACCCGGAGCAGTACCAGTTGGGGCTCGTGACGAGGAGTCCGATGTGGATGTCCCAGCGCCGCAACGAATCGGGGCTGGTCGTCGGCGACATGATGCTGTGGGACACCTCGTACCCCTGGGAGGCCGGCGCCCCGTCCGGGGTCGGCGAGATGGTGCGGGCCGTCATCCTCCAGCTCCCCAAGTCCGCGCTGCCGCTGCCCGCGGGAAAGGTCGAGCGGCTGCTCGCCCAGCGGATCCCCGGCGAGCGCGGGATGGGCGCGATCCTCAGCCGGTTCATCGGCACGCTGGGCGCGCACGCCGCGGAGTGCGGCCCACACGAGCTGGCCCGGCTCGGCACGATCGCCCTCGACCTGGCCACCGCCTGCCTGGCCCAGCACGTCGACGCGTACGACGCCCTGTCCGGCGAGGTCCGCGACCAGGCCCTGCGGGAGCGGATCAACGCCTTCATCGACGACAACCTCGACAGCACGGAGCTGACTCCGCAGGCCATCGCCAGCCGCCACCACATTTCGCTGCGTCGCCTGCACCTGCTCTTCCGGGGGCAGCCGGAGAGCGTCGCGGCGTCCGTACGCCGCCGTCGGCTGGAGCGCTGCGCCGCGGAGCTGGTCCGCCCGGGAGGACACGCGCGGCCCGTCCACGCGATCGCCGCCCGCTGGGGCTTCACCAACGCCGCCGTCTTCAGCCGCGCATTCCGCGAGGCCTACGGACTGACCCCGACCGAGCTGCGCAGACAGGCCGGTCACAGCAGTTGCACGCATGATCAAAAGACCGTGCGCGCGATGCACACACCGGGCCGCGGACCGGCCCTAGGCTCGTAGCAAGACGAGGATCACCGGTCTGTCACAGGGGTACGGATCGGCTGGTTCCGCGGACCGGCACACTGCTGCGGCGGCGGCCGTGCGGGTCCGCACACGTCGCGAGCGCGGTCGAGCCGCCACGGGGATCAGGAGTCACCGTGGCACCCGGCCGCGTTCGCCGTGTTCGCCTGCGGCCACCGCCGATGAGGGGGACACGGACGCGGCTTCCGGCGCGTGGTGCCCTGCGTGTGCGCACCCCGGCGGTACCGTCACGATCTGCACCTTTTGGCACGATTTCCGGGGATGTGTGATGCGTCGATTCACCGTTGCCCTCACGCTGCTCGCCACCCTCGCCGGGGGCTCCTACGCGGGTTCGCAAGCCCTCTCCGCCGAGCGCGGGGCACACGTCGGCGGACGGGGTACGAACATCCTCGTCGTCGGCATCGACAGCCGCGCGGGCCTGTCCGCCGCCGAGAAGCGCCGTCTCCACGTGGGCGGCAAGGGCTGCAACTGCACCGACGTGATGATGCTCGTACACCTTTCCGAGGACGAGCGGCGCGCGAGCATCGTCTCCATTCCCCGCGACTCCTACGTGCAGTACGCCGATCTGACGGCCCCGCCCGCCGCCCCCGGGCCCGCCCGCCTCGGGAAGATCAACGGGGCGTTCGCCCTCGGCGCCGGCCCGCTCAGCGTCCGGACCGTCGAGAAGGCCACCGGTCTCCACATCGACCACTACCTGGAGACCGGGTTCACCGGATTCGAGCGGGCGGTCAACGACCTCGGCGGCGCGACCGTGTGCACGGACAAGCCCCTCCAGGACGACGGCTCCGGACTCGACATCGCCGCCGGCGTCCATCGCGCGGACGGCAACGGAGCACTGCGCTACGCCCGGGCCCGGCACGTCGAACGGCCCGGCGACCTCGGCCGTGTCCGCCGCCAGCAGCGCCTGGTGAACGACCTGCTGGCCCGTCTCACCGCCGAGGGCGCCCTGGCCCACCCGGCCGGCGCGATGCGCACGGTCCGGACCCTGCTGAAGTCCGTACGCACGGACGAGCGGACGGGCTTGCTCGACTTGGTCCGCATCGGCCTGGTCCTGGGCCGTCTGCGGCCGGCGGACACCGAGTTCGCCACCGTCCCGATCCGGATCTTCGATCACCGCGTACCCGGAGTGGGTTCCACCCTGCTGTGGGACGAGGCCCGCTCCGCCGCGCTGTGGAGCGCTCTGGGCGCCGACCGCCCCATCACGGGCGACACCCGCATCCAGCCCGTACCGGAGACACCGGCCGGAACGAATCCCGCCTCGATCGCGGTTCGCGTGGACGACGCGACCGTCGCCGAGGCGCTAGGCCGCAGCGGGTTCCTGGTCACCGACACCTCGCCGTCCGCACCGACCGTACGCCACGAAGGGCCTCCCGTGATCAGCCACGCTCCCGGCCGGGAAGCGGACGCGGCCACCCTCGCGGCCGCGTTGCCCGGCGCTCGCCTGCGGGCCGTCGCGGACCACGACAAGGCCTTCGACGTCCTCGTGGGCACGCGGCCCGCCGTGGTCAAGACCGTCACCTACGACCGCAACACTGCCGAGGGCGCCCCGGTGACCGCCGATGCCCTGCGCTGCCCGGGCCCGGCCGGGTCGACAGTCCCTGCCCTCGCGAGCGGCCGGGGGCTATAGCCTGGCCGGATGGACGATCTTGACGGAGTGGAGATCATCGCCTTCACGGACGGCGAGGCCTTCGAGACCTGGCTCGCCGAACACCACGAGCGCCACGCGGGCGTGTGGATCAAGGTGGCGAAGAAGAAGTCCGGCATTCCGACCGTCACCGAGGACGAGCTCGTCGACATCGGGCTGTGCTACGGCTGGATCTCCGGACAGCGACGGTCGCTCGACGAGCGGTACTACCTCCAGAAGTACGTGCCGCGCCGCCCCAGGAGCCTGTGGTCGCAGGTCAACGTCGACAAGGTCGCGGCGCTGACGGCGGCGGGGCGCATGCGCGAACCGGGGCTGGCCGAGGTGCGCAGGGCGCAGGCGGACGGCCGGTGGACGGCGGCGTACGAGGCGCAGAGCACGGCGGCCGTGCCGCCCGACCTCGCGGCGGAGCTCGCCGCACACCCCGAGGCGAAGCGGGTGTTCGAGGCACTCGACAAGTCCGCGCGCTACCAGGTGATCCTGCCGCTGCTCCAGGCCCTCACGCCCGGGACCCGGCAGGCCCGGCTCGACCGGGCCCTGCGCCGGCTGACGGCCGGCGAGGGCAAGGGCGACGGCGAGGGCGAGGGCTGATCCGGGGGCGGCCCGGCCTCAGGGCTGGGCCAGCCGCTGGTACAGCGCGCCGATCTGCTCCTTGTCCGCGATCAGCGGGAGCGTGTCGAAGTAGACCTCCCACTCGCCGTGGGGGCCGAACCGCTCGACGATCCCGAAGGGGATGTCCACCTCCCGGGGGCCGTTCGCGTCCACGCCCTCGAGGCCGGTCACCTTGCCGTGCCACTCCACGTAGGCGGTCTCCCCGCCGAAGGCGACCTGGCCCGCCTGCAGCTTCACGTCCGCGCGCTCGAAGAACCGCTGGAGGTAGGCGGTCTTGCCCGCCGTGGTGGTCAGCGGGCGGGCAAGTCCCGGGCCGGTCAGCCCGGCACTGCCCGTCCGGGCGGTCAGCGCGGACGCGTCCTCGCCGTTCCAGGCCGCGAGCCGGGCCGTGAGCTCCTCGGACCGGAAGCGCTCCGGCGCCCGGCCGCCGGTGGCGGGGCCGGCGTCGGCGATGCCCTCGAAGAGGGGGCGCAATTCCGGGGCGATGGGCGCGAAGAGCGCGTGGCGGTCGTAGTAGCGCCGAGCCTGAATGGTCTTGCCGTCGTCGGAGAGCACGTTGCGGGCGATCTGGGGGTAGCTGACCTCGTGTCCCTTGACCGTGACCTCGTTGCGCTGGCCGAACATCATCACCGCCCCGTCGGCCACCACCTCGGTGCCGGTGTACCGCAGGTCGGGGACGAGCCGGAGGGAGCCGGTGATCGAGTTGCCGATCGTCGTCCGGCCGCGCTGCGGGGCACCGCCCGCCTCCCAGAGGGTCGCCTCCTCGTCGAAGATGTCGAGGTAGGCCCGAACCCTCGGGTGGCTGAGCTCGCCGGGCCCCGGCGGGGTCCCGGTGGGCATCTCGCCGAAGGCGATCTGCCGCTTCATGAACGCGCAGGCGTTGGGGGTGATCCGGCCCTCCAGCCGCTCGACCTTGTCCCGTACCTCGGCGCACGCGCCCTGCGGGGAGCGCCCGGCGTCCTGGGCGGGGTGGGCGGTGGTGGCCGTCACCCCACCGAAGGCCAGCCCGGCGGCGACCACGGCCACCGCGACCGTGACCCTGAGGCGGCCGGACCCGCCCGTGCGGCCCGCCCCGGCCCGCTCCGTCCGCTCCTGCTGCTGCCCCTGACCCTGCTGCTGCTCAGCCACCATCTCGGCACGCTCTTCCTCGGTCCCCCGTGTGGTCCGCGCCCTCGCCCGGACCGGGTGGGACCAACCCTGCCGGGAAGCTCGGGGAAGATCGATTACCTCCCGGGTAATGCCGGACCGAGGGCACGAAAGCCGTCAGGCCCGGCTTCCCCGTGGGGAAGCCGGGCCTGACGGGACGGGTCGGCGAGGGCCGCGGATCAGGAGCGCGAACCGCCGGGCTTCTCTGCCTTCTCTGCCTTCTGGGCCTTCTCGGCCTGCATCTCCTTGATGCGGACCGCTTCCTTGCGCACGTCGGCCTGCGTGGCGCGCTCGCGCTGCAGCCACTCGGGAGACTCCTGCTTCAGGGCCTCGATCTGCTCGGTGGTGAGGGGCTCGGTGACCCCGCCGCGGGCGAGGCCCGCGATGGAGACGCCCAGCTTCGACGCGACCACCGGGCGGGGGTGCGGGCCGTTGGCCCGCAGATCCTGCAGCCACTGGGGCGGCTCGGCCTGGAGCGCACTCAATTCACTGCGCGAGACGACACCCTCCTGGAACTCTGCGGGGGTGGCCTCGAGGTACACGCCCAGCTTCTTCGCCGCGGTCGCGGGCTTCATCGTCTGGGTGTTCTGGTGCGACGTCATGGTGTCAAGAGTATCGAGCGTGTGCACTACCTCCGACCACGACCGGTAACCTGGCGGGGTGACAGGCTCGGAAGTACCCCATTCGTTCCGTCTCGCCTATGTACCGGGCGTGACCCCCACCAAGTGGGTACGGATCTGGAACGAGCGGCTGCCCGACATCCCGTTGACCCTCGTCCAGGTGTCCCCCGCCGAGGCGTTCGGCGCGTTGCGCGGCGGATCCGCCGACGCGGGCTTCGTCCGGCTGCCGGTCGACCGTACGGATCTCAGCGCCATCCCCCTCTACACCGAGACCACCGTGGTCGTGATCCCCAAGGACCACCTCGTGGCCGCGGTCGAGGAGATCGCCACGGCGGACCTCGCCGACGAGATCGTGCTGCACCCCCTCGACGACACCCTCGACTGGGAGAAGCTGCCGGGCCGGCCCGCCTTCGAGCGCCCCGCCACGACCGAGGACGCCATCGAGCTGGTGGCGGCGGGCATCGGCGTCCTCGTCGTCCCGCAGTCCCTGGCCCGCCTCCACCACCGCAAGGACCTCACGTACCGGCCCGTCACGGACGCGCCGGAGTCGCGCGTCGCGCTGTCGTGGCCGCAGGCCGACACCACCCCCGACCTGGTCGAGGAGTTCATCGGCATCGTCCGCGGCCGTACGGTCAACAGCACGCGCGGCCGCACGCCGACGCCACCGCAGCCGAAGGCCAAGCGGGGCGACGCGGCGAAGCGGAAGCCCGCGGCGGGCGGCAAGTCCGGCGGCAAGTCGGGGGCCAAGAACCCGCGCGGCGGCTCCGCGAGCCCCAAGGGCGCGAAGACCGCCAAGCGCGGCAAGCCGCCCCGCCGCCCGTAGGCCGCTCCTCCCTGATCAGGCCGGGTTTCCCGCGCGCCGAGAAGGAACGGGGCCGACGGCCTCGCGTGGCGGATCCGGGCGGCCTCGCGGTGTATTCAGGTGTGATGGACCTTCGGCCGCCGCGCACGTCCCAGGAACGATCCCGGCAGGTGCGCCACGCGCAGCTGGCGGTTCCGTTCGCGCTGATCGCCGTCGTGACCGTGGTCGACATCCTGGCCCCGCCCGATGTGCACCTCGGTCCGTTCCTGGTGGCGGCGCCCGCCGTCACGGCCTCGTTCCGCGGTCCCCGGATGACCGGTTTCGTCGGCCTGGTCGCCGTCCTCGCCCAGGCGGTGGTCGCGATGGCCCGCACCACCCTGACCGACCTGAACCACACGTTCCAGATCATCGCCCTCATCATGATCTCGGTGTTCGTGACCCTGTTCGCCCACCTGCGCGAGGTGCACGAGAAGGAGCTGATCCAGCTGCGCTCGGTGGCCGAGACCGCCCAGCAGGTGGTCCTGCGGCCGCTGCGCGACCGGATCGGCCCGCTGCGCATCGCCTCCGTCTACCTGGCGGCCGCCGCCGAGGCCCAGATCGGCGGCGACCTGTACGCCGCCGCCCGTACGGCCACCAGTACGCGGCTGATCATCGGCGACGTCCGCGGCAAGGGCCTGGACGCGGTCGGGGAGGCCGCCCTGGTCCTCGGCGCCTTCCGGGCCGCCGCGCACCAGGAGGCGGATCTGCGGGGGCTGGTGAACTACCTGGAGGGGGCGGTCGCCCCCGACCTGTACGACGTCACGGGCCTGGACGAGGACATGGGCGAGGATCCGCCTCGGGACTGGGACTCAGGCCCGGGCTCGGGTGAGGGCTCGGGTGAGGACGAGGGCTTCACCACGGCGGCCGTCCTGGACATCCCCGACGACGAGCCGGTGCTGCACCTCGTCAGCTGCGGCCATCCGCCGCCGCTGCTCCTCCTGCGCGACGGCCACGTCGTTCCCCTCGAAGTGACCCAGCCGTCGCCGCCGCTGGGCCTCGCCGGGCTCGTGGACGGCGCGGTCACCGTGCAGACCTTCGACTTCGCGCCGGGCGACGTCCTGCTCCTCTACACGGACGGCGTGCTGGAGGCGCGCGACCGGGCCGGGGACTTCTACCCCCTCACCGAGCGCGTGGCCGCCTGGACCGGCCTGCACCCCCGAGCCGTCCTGGACCACCTCCGCGCCGACCTGCTGGCCCACGTGGTCGGCAGCACCCTCGGCGACGATGCCGCGATGGTGGCGATCGAGCGGCTCGCGCGTCCGTGGCGTGCGCCAGAATCGGATCATGCTGAGCATCCGAACGATCGTCATGGGAGCCGCGGACGTGCGGCGGGCCGTTGAATTCTGGGGCCGGGCGCTGGAGTACGTACCGCGCGGCGGCGAGGTGGACGAGCGCTGGACCGTCCTGGTCCCCGCCGAAGGCGGCAGCGGGCCGGAGCTGGCCCTGGGGCGGAGCGTGAGTCCCGTACAGGAGCGGCCGCGCGTGCACATCGACCTGTACGCGGCGGACGCGGCGGAGCAGAAGGCGGAGGTGGCGCGGCTGGTGGCGCTGGGGGCCCGGCACGTCGACTGGGACTCGTACCCCGAGGACCCCGATTTCGTGGTGCTGGCCGACACCGAGGGAAATCGTTTCTGCGTCATCGACGCAACGCACGGCTGAGCCTTAACACCTGCCTTTCACTTCCTTAAGCGGAACCTAAGCCTCTGAGGCACTGCCCCGAAGCGAACGAATGTCCGTTTCGGGGCGGCTAGCGTGCTGCCGCACCCCCAACTCACCGGTAACACAGAGGCAGGCACGCGATGGGCAACACAGTCGGGCACCGGCGCAGGACGAGCCGCAGGGCGAAGGTCACGGGAGCGATCGTCGCGGCGGCGGTGATCGGCGGGGCGGCGTTCGTGTTCGCCGGGACGGCCCAGGCCGGCTCCGTCGGCGCCGTGTACACGAAGTCCAGTGCGTGGGGCGGTGGTTACACCGGCCAGTACGTCATCACCAACAACACCGGCCAGGCGCAGGCGGGTTGGACGCTCCAGTTCGACCTGCCGGCGGGCGCGAGGATCGAATCCCTCTGGAACGGCACCCACACGGTCGAGGGGCGGCGCGTCACCGTGAAGCCGGCGAGCTGGAACCGGGAACTGGCCGCGGGTGCCTCGGTCACCGTCGGCTTCGTCGCGAGCGGTACGGGCGCCCCCGGCGACCCGACCGGCTGCCGGATCAACGGCCTGAAGTGCTCGGTGGACCAGGGCGCGACGGCCCAGCCGAGCGGTCGCCCCACCGCCCGCCCCACCGCCACCGCGACCCCGTCGGCGACGGCCACGTCCCCCGCGCCGACGAAGACCGCACCCCCGACGCCGGCCCCCACGGCCCCCACCACCCCTCCCCCCACCGGTGGCGGCGGCCTCGCCGGAGCGCGTTTCGCCCCGTACGTGGACACGTCGCTGTACCCCGCCTACGACCTCGTGGACACCGCGGCCAAGACCGGCGTGAAGGAGTTCCACCTTGCCTTCATCACCTCCGGCGGCGGCTGCGCCCCGCTGTGGGGCGGGGTCACGGACCTGGCGAGCGACCGGGTCGCGTCCCAGATCGGCGCGCTGCGCGCGAAGGGCGGTGACGTCCGGGTCTCCTTCGGCGGCGCTGCCGGGCACGAGCTGGCCCTGAACTGCGCCACCGTCGACGACCTGGCCGCCGCGTACGGCAAGGTCATCGACCAGTACCGGCTCACGAAGGTCGACTTCGACGTCGAGGGCGCGGCCCTGCCGGACACGGTGGCCAACGCACGCCGGGCCCAGGCCATCGCCCGCCTGCAGAAGTCCCACCCGGGCCTGGACGTGGCGTTCACCCTCCCGGTGATGCCGGAGGGCCTCACCCAGCCGGGCGTGGCGCTGCTGGCCGACGCACGGAAGAACGGCGTGCGGATCGACGCCGTGAACATCATGGCGATGGACTACGGACCGGCGTACAGCGGGGACATGGGCCAGTACGCGATCCAGGCGGCGACGGCGACGCAGGCGCAGCTGAAGGGGATCCTCGGGCTGTCGGACGCGGCGGCGTGGAAGGCGGTGGCCGTCACGCCGATGATCGGGGTCAACGACGTCACGAGCGAGATCTTCACCGTCTCGGACGCGACGCAGCTGGTGGAGTTCGCGGCGTCGAAGGGCATCGGCCGCCTGGCGATGTGGTCGGCGACCCGCGACAAGCAGTGCGCGTCGGGCGCGGTGCCGTACGCGGACGCCACGTGCAGCTCGATCCTCCAGCAGCCGCTGGCCTTCACGAAGGCCTTCGCCGCCCTCAAGTAGCCCGCACGCGCCCTGATTCGGCGATGAGACGCGGCAGCTCGCGCATGTCGTGGAACACGACCGTGTCGGCGCCTTCGAGGCGTTCGGCCGAGGTCAGGCCGCCCGCGTAGCCGAACGCGCGCATGCCCGCGGCTCGGGCGGCCTCAACGCCGGGGCGGCTGTCCTCGACCACGGCGCAGGCCTCCGGGTCGACCCCCATCCGCTGTGCGGTGTGCAGGAACAGGTCCGGGGCCGGCTTGCCGCGGGCGACTTCGGTGGCGCTGTGGATGCGGCCCGCGAAACGTTCGTAGAGGCCGGTGCGGCCGAGGGTGTGGCGCATCTTCGCGTGGGAGCCGCTGGAGGCGACGCAGGTCGGCAGGGTGAGTGCGTCGAGCGCCTCGGGCAGTCCGTCGACGGGGGACAGGCCCACGTCCACCGCCTCGCGGTGCAGCTGCTCGAACCGCTCCGACCAGATCGCCGCCGTGCCGTCACCGAGCCGCGCGGCGATCTGCTCGCGGATCGAGGCACTGGAGCGTCCGATGAACCGCTCCACGACCTCGCGTTCGGTGAGCGGCCATCCCAACTCCGCCCCCAGGGCGACCTGTACGCGCGCCGCTATGCGTTCGCTGTCGACGAGGACCCCGTCGCAGTCGAATATCACGAGCTCAATCGACTTGATCATCTCGGCAGCATAGGGCCGGGCCCGGCGTGACGTGACGGTCACACGCCCTCGCCTGCCCACATCCTGAGAGGATCCCGAACCGATCCGGCCCGCACCGAGGGGTTCACGCCATTGCGTCCGGGCGGTCAACTACGGCCGGGGTCGGCCGGGTTACCGTCCCGCCATGTCTTCGAACACGCGAACCACCGTTGCCGCAAACCCCGCAGCCGCCCCCGCCCCCAGTCGCCGCACCCTGCTGCGCACCGCCGTGGCGGGCACGGCGGTGGCCGGCGCCGGACTCGCCCTCGGCTCCGCCACCACCGCCTCCGCCGCCTCGTGGGAGGCGGAGAGCAGCGGCCGTGTCACCACCCCGGCGCAGGCGCTGCGCCGGCTGGCGGCGGGCAACGAGCGCTGGCGCACGCACCGCCAGGAACACCCGCACGAGTCCGCGTACGTGCGCCGCCGGCTCGTCGAGGGCCAGAACCCGTTCGCGATCGTGCTGGGCTGCGTCGACTCCCGGGTCCCCCCGGAGCTGGTCTTCGACCAGGGCCTGGGCGACCTCCTCACCGTCCGCTCCGCGGGCGAGGTACTGGACGAGGCCGTGCTCGGGAGCATCGCGTACGGGGTCCTGGAACTGCACGTACCCCTGGTGCTCGTCCTGGCCCACCAGTCCTGCGGGGCCGTCGCCGCGGCCGTCCACGCCGACGAGACCAACGAGCCGCTCCCGGCGCACATCCAGTACCTGGCCGACCAGATACGACCGTCCATAGACCACACCCAGCACGGGGACGCCCGCGTCGACGCCACGATCAACGCGCACGTACGCACCGTGCGCCGCAGACTGGCGGCCGAGCCCGACATCGCCGCGAAGGTCGCCAGGGGCCAACTGGCCGTCGTCGCCGCCCGCTACGAGCTGCGCGACCAGCGCGTGCGGACGCTCGCGTAGAGCCCCCCTGCTAGCCGTTGACGTCGAGCGCCGTCCCGTACAGCCGGGACACCTTCAGCCGGATGACCACCCGGCGCTCGGCGACCAACTGCTCCAGGAAGGCGTCCTCGTCCTGCGGCTGCGCGGCCCGGGGAATCATCGCCAGCAGCTCCCGACCGGTCGCATCACCCGGCGTGGTCGTGATCTCGGAGACCTCGGCTTCGCCCTCGGCCACGGCGAACGACCATACGTCGCCTCCCGGAACGTGCACGGACGCACGCGGGTCGCGCCGGAGCTGTTTGACCTTGATGCGTTCTGCGGTGGTGGAGAACCGCACGATGCGGGCTTCCGGGTCCCAGCTGTAGAGCATGGTGGTCAGATGGGGATGGCCGCTGCTCTTGTTGGTGGCGAGGGTGCCGAACCGCTGGGTGCCCAGCAGTTCGGAGAGGTCGCCGTCGGACAGGGCGCGGGGTGCAGGTCCTTGAGTCATGACCTGATCAACTTCCGCGTGCGCCCCGGCATTCCACGCCGGCCACCGGAACGCGCACGGCTCGCCCCGGCCGTGGCACGGGCCGGGACGAGCCGGGAGTCGTGACGGTGGCGTCAGACGTTGACGCAGGTGTTGCCGACGGCCGGGTTGATCAGGCCGATCACGTTCACACTGTTGCCGCACAGGTTGATCGGCACGTGGACCGGGACCTGAACCACATTGCCGGACAGCACGCCCGGCGAGCCCGCCGCGAGGCCCTCGGCGACGGCGTCGGCCGAGGCCACGGACGCACCGCCGATGACCACCAGACCGGCCGCCAGGGCAAGACCCGCGTTCTTCCACATACGCAACATGTGACTTCTCCTCGTAACGACACGGCGGAGCCGGAGCACCGCACGGCCCCGACCGGGGCCATCCCCCGTTCCTTCGGCAGCCGACGGCCGGCGGCCATGGCCTGGGCCGCCCGGTTCCCTCGAAGAGGTGGCCCGCCCCCCTCCGTTCGGACGTACCGACGCCCGCGCCCTACGATGTGCGCATGAGTGAGGGCATGCACCTGGCAGGTGCGCGGGATGCGCAGCAGCGGGGTGACCGGCTGGAGGCCGCCGCGGCCGTGCTGGCCCTGCTCTCCGACCGCACCCGTCTGGCGCTGCTCGATGAGCTCGGCCGGGGCGAGGCGGACGTCACCACGCTCACCGAGGCGTGCGGCGCGGCCCGGCCCTCTGTCAGCCAGCACCTCGCGAAACTCCGCTTGGCCGGGCTCGTCACCGCCCGCAAGGACGGGCGGCGTGTCGTCTACGCCCTGCGCCACGGGCATCTGCGGCGACTGGTGGACGAGGCGCTGAACGTGGCCGATCACCAGCTCGACTCCTTGCCCCCGCACGACTGAGGACAGGCCCGAGGGGCAGCCGTGTTTCCCGGGCACTAACACGTGCATAGGTACGCACACGTTGGCTACGATGGACGTCCACCAGCGAACCGCCGTACCGACACCGCACCTCCGACAGGGACGGGGCCGATGCTCTCCCTCTGGCGCAACCGCACCTACCGCCGCCTGTTCACCGGCCACGCCGTCGCCCTCACCGGCACCGGACTCGCGACCGTCGCACTGAGCCTGCTCGCCTACGACCTGGCCGGCGACCGCGCCTCGGCGGTACTCGGGACCGCGCTGGCGATCAAGATGATCGCCTACGTCGCCATCGCCCCCGTGGCCTGCGCCGCGGCCCGCCGCATCCCGCGCCGGACGCTGCTGATCGCGACGGACCTCGTCCGCGCGGCGATCGCGCTCTGCCTGCCGTTCGTAACAGAGATCTGGCAGATCCACCTCCTGATCTTCCTCCTCCAGTCGGCGTCGGCGGCGTTCACTCCCGCCTTCCAGGCCACCATCCCCGCACTCTTCCCCGCCGAACGCGACTACACCAGGGCCCTGTCGATGACCCGTCTCGCGTACGACCTCGAGAGCCTGTTCAGCCCGGCCCTGGCCGCGGCCCTGCTCACCCTGGTCTCCTACGACTGGCTGTTCGCCGGGACGACCCTCGGCTTCCTCGCCTCCGCCGCCCTGATCCTGTCCACCGTCCTCCCCGGCCCGGGCCCGGCAGCCGATCGGAACGCCGCGGTCCGCGCCGGGGCCTCGCACGGCGTCCGCCTGTTCTGGTCCGCTCCCCGACTGCGGGCCCTGCTCGCCCTCCACCTGGCGGTCGCCGCCGCCGGAGCGATCGTCTTCGTGAACACCGTCGTACTGGTCCAGGGCCACCTGGGGCGGCCCGCGAGCGCCGTTTCCCTGGCGCTGGGCGCGTACGGGGCCGGCTCCATGCTCACCGCGCTGCTCCTCCCCCGCCTGCTGCGCCGCTTCGCCGACCGGGCCGTGATGCTCCCGGCCGCCTTCGCGCTCCCCGTGGTCCTGGCCGGCGTCGGCGCGCTCACCTCCGCCGCCCCCGGCCCCTGGTCCTGGCCCGCGCTGCTGACCGCCTGGGCCGCCATCGGCGCCGCCGGTTCGGCCGTGCTCACCCCGGGCGGGCGCCTGATCCGCGGCTGCGCCTCCGATGCCGAACTGCCGGCCGCCTTCGCCGCCCAGTTCTCGCTGTCCCACGGCTGCTGGCTGCTCACCTACCCGCTCGCCGGATGGCTCGCCGCGGGCGCAGGCCTTCCCGTCACCGCCGCCGTCCTGGGCGCGGTCTCCTTGGGCGCGGCCACCGCCGCGCTCCTCGTCTGGCCGACCGCCGCGCCCCGGCCGGCCGTGCGGCAGCCGGCGTAGGGCCCGCCGGCGGCAGGAGGAGCGGGAGGGCCAACTGCCCGTCCCCGCATGGTGGGAACGTACGGAAACCGCCGAATGATGTTGACCGGATCGCAGCCTGTCATCACGTGAAGGAGACGCTACGATCACGGCATGGTCACAGTCCGCACCCACCCAGGCACGTCTTGGGTGAGCGGTTTGCTCATGGCCGTCCTCACCGCGCTGCTGTTCGCGGCGTTCCACTGCTCTTCCTATCCGCACGGCGACGGCCGCGGGCACACCGTCTCCACCGCGTCAGCGGGGCACGAGGAACCCGCGCATTCCGAGCACGGTTCCGCCTGCGCCACCCCCGCCCTGACCCCACAGCCCCAGGGTGCGGTGGGGCCGGAGATCGCGCTCCCCGTCGCCGATGCCGTGCCCGCTTCGTCGGCGGACCCGGTCGCGCCGCCCCACGCGCACCTCTCACCGATAGACCGATCCGGCCGCTCCACGCTGACCAGCGTGTGCCGATGGCGCGTATAGGCCCGCTCCCGCCCAGAGAGCACCTGACGCATCTTCGATTGAGAGCGGAAAAATGCATAAATCGATCACCGACGTGACGCCCCCTGCCCGCACGGCCCTGTCGGGTCTGGTCGGCAACACCCCGTTGCTCCACGTGTCGGAGCCGCTGGCCCCGGCCGGACGCGGATTCTGGGCGAAGCTGGAGGGATTCAACCCCGGCGGCATCAAGGACCGCCCCGGCCTCCACATGGTCGAGCGCGCCCGCGCCCGCGGGGATCTGAAGCCGGGGGCCCGGATCATCGAGTCCACCAGCGGCACCCTCGGTCTGGGCCTCGCCCTCGCCGGCATGGTCTACGGGCACCCGGTCACCCTGGTCACCGACCCCGGCCTGGAGTCGTCCATGACCCGGCTGCTGACCGCGTACGGAGCCCAGGTCAACGTCGTCTCCGAACCGCACGCCACGGGAGGCTGGCAGCAGGCCCGCCGCGACCGCGTCACCCGGCTGCTGGAGCGGTACCCCGCCGCGTGGTGCCCGGACCAGTACAACAACCCCGACAACACGACGGCGTACACCCCGCTCGCCCTCGAACTGGCCACCGAGTTGGGGCACATCGACGTCCTGGTGTGCAGCGTCGGCACCGGCGGGCACTCGGCGGGCGTCTCCCGCGTGCTGCGGCAGCTCTACCCCGAGCTGACGCTGGTGGGCGTGGACACCGTCGGGTCCACCATCTTCGGCCAGCCCGCCCGGACCCGGTTGATGCGCGGCCTCGGGTCGAGCATCTACCCCCGCAACGTCGCCTACGAGCAGTTCTCCGAAGTGCACTGGGTGGCCCCGGCGGAGGCCGTGTGGGCCTGCCGGCAACTCGCCGCGTCCCACTACGCCACGGGCGGCTGGAGCGTCGGCGCGGTCGCGCTCGTCGCCGGCTGGCTGGCCCGGTCCCTGCCCGCGGACACCCGCATCGCGGCGATCTTCCCCGACGGGCCGCAGCGCTATCTCAGCACCGTGTACGACGACGACTACTGCGCGGCCCACGGGCTGCTCGACGGGCCTCCGGCCGCCGAACCCGACCTGATCGGCCGGCTGGACGAGAAGGAGGTCACGCGCTGGACCCGCTGCGCCGCGGTGGTCGACCCGCTCACCCTCGGCGCGGACGGGCACGGCGCGGACGGGCCCGGCGCCGACGCGAGCGGTGCCGAGGAGCAGGGCTGATGAAGGGCACCATCGCACAGGTCCGTCTCTACGACCGCAGCGTCCAGCTGCTGATGGTGAACCAGTTCACCATCAACCTCGGCTTCTACATGCTCATGCCCTATCTGGCCGCGCACCTTGCAGGACCGCTCGGGCTCGCCGGCTGGACGATCGGGCTGATCCTCGGCGTGCGCAACTTCAGCCAGCAGGGCATGTTCCTGATCGGCGGGACCCTCGCCGACAGGTTCGGCTACAAGCCGATGATCATCGCCGGGCTGGTGCTGCGCACCGCCGGCTTCGCCACCCTCGGGCTGGTCGACTCCGTGCCCGCGCTCATCGGCGCCTCCGCCGCGACCGGGCTGGCCGGGGCCCTGTTCAACCCGGCCACCCGGGCGTACCTGGCCGTGGACGCGGGTGAGCGCCGGGTCGAGGCCTTCGCCCTGTTCAACGTCTTCTACCAGGCGGGCATCCTGCTGGGCCCGCTGGTGGGCATGGTGCTGACGGGGGTCGACTTCCGCGTCACCTGCCTGGTCGCCGCCGGGATCTTCGCCGTGCTGAGCCTCGTACAGATCCGGTTGCTGCCCGCGCGCAGAGGGGACGGCGCCGGGGCCCCGAAGGAGGCGGGCGACGCGCGCGAGGGCGTGCTCGCCCAGTGGCGCGGCATCCTCGCCAACCGCCCGTTCCTGCTCTTCTCCCTGGCCATGATCGGCTCGTACGTCATGACCTTCCAGGTCTACCTGGCCCTCCCGCTGGAGGTCCGGCGCCTCGGCGGCGAGGGCTCGGGCGGCACGGCTGCGGTGGCGGTGCTGTTCGCCGTGTCCGGGCTGAGCACGATCCTGTTCCAGACCCGGGTCACCGCCTGGTGCAAGGTCCGCATGGAGCCGGGCCGGGCACTGGTGTGGGGGCTGCTCACGATGGCGGCGGCCTTCCTGCCCCTGCTGGCCGCGACGGCCGTGCCGGTGCCGGGCGGCGGGGTGGGGCTGTGGCTGCTGGCCTCGGTGCCCCCGGGCCTGGCCGCCCTGTTGCTCGCGGTGGGCACGATGATCGCGTACCCCTTCGAGATGGACACCATCGTCCGGCTCGCGGGAGACCGCCTCGTGGCCACGCACTACGGGTTCTACAACACCATCTGCGGGGTCGGCATCGCGCTCGGCAACCTGCTCACGGGCGCGGCGCTGGACGCCGCCCGGGCCGCCGGCGTGTCCGCGCTCCCGTGGCTGGCGCTGTCCGCCCTGGGCCTGGGGTGCGCCGGCGCCCTCTACTGGCTGCACCGCACCGGCCGCCTCGCCGCGCCCGGCGTCGCAGCGGCTCCCCGAGGGGTGACCGTCTGACCTGACGCCGCTTCAGCTCTGCCGCCCCGGCGCGGGGGCCGGGTCGCCGAGGTCGGGCTCGTCCCGGATCGCCAGGGCGGCGGAGCTCGCTCCGTCCAGCTCCAGGACGACGATCTCGTTGCGGCCCGGCCTCAGCAGCGGCCAGGGGAGGTGGAGCGAGCCCTGCGGGCCGCGCGACCAGTAGCGGCCCAGGCAGAAGCCGTTGACCCAGATGTAGCCCTTGCCCCAGCCGGTCGGGGCGATCCAGCCGTCGGCGGGCGCGTCCACTTCGAACCAGCCGCGGTGGAAGACGGGTCCTCCCTCGGGCAGGGACGGGTCGGTGCCCCCGGTCCGGCCCCAGGGCAGCAGGCCGACGGCGGCGGCCACGTCGATCGGGTGGACCTCGTATCCGTGCACCCGCTGCAGGGCGTGCCGGACGCCCTTGACGATGCCCTTGCGTTCGCCGAGCAGGGGGCCGTAGTTGACCCGCCCCATCGACTCGACGAGGACGTCGACCGAGCGCCGCTCCCCCGGTACGGCCACCTCCAGCGTCGGGCCGACCTCGTCGAGGACGGCGGCGAACTTCCCGTCGAGGAAGAGGTGCGCCCGGTCGGCGATGCCGTCCAGGGTGAGCGGCAGCGGCGGGCGCGGGCCCGGCAGGGCGGTGCGGTACAGCACCAGGCCGTGGGTGAGCCCGAGTTGTTCGAAGGTGGGCGGTGTCGACACGGCCACCGGGTCCGGGCTGAGCACGTCGAGTACA
Organism: Streptomyces sp. NBC_01351; assembly: GCF_036237315.1. GTDB lineage: Bacteria > Actinomycetota > Actinomycetes > Streptomycetales > Streptomycetaceae > Streptomyces. The sequence continues at coordinate 603,911 of NZ_CP108356.1, forward strand.
TCGAACAGCCGCAGGGACTCGGTCAGTCGCACCTCGCCGGGCGGGAGCAGGGGCGCCGGCTCGGGGACGTCCGGGAGCGGTCCGGTCGCGTACTTGGCCAGCACCTCGCGGAAGAGCCGGAACTTCTCGGTCGGCGCGCCGCGTTCGTCGATGGGGGCGTCGTAGTCGTACGAGGTGACGGTGGGGGCGTGGGCACCGGCGTGATCCGGGCCGCCGCGATTGGCTCCGGCCCAGGTCCCGAAGTGGGTGCCGCCGTGCGCCATGTAGATGTTCACCGAGGCGCCGGCGGCGAGCATCCGGTCCAGGACGTCGGCCGCGTCCGCCGCTTCGCGCGTGGTGTGGTCGTCGCCCCAGTGGTCGAACCAGCCGTTCCAGTACTCCATGCAGAACGGCGGGTCCTGCGGCCGGTGTTCGGCGAGCGCGGCGAAGGCGCCCTCGGGGTCGCTGCCGAAGTTCACCGTGGCGAGCAGGCCGGGCAGGGTGCCTCCGGTGAGCATGTGGGCCTCGGGGCCGTCCGAGGTGAACAGCGGGACGTCGATGCCGCGCCGCAGCAGCCCGTCGGCGAGGTCCCGCAGGTAGGCCCGGTCGGAGCCGTAGGAGCCGTACTCGTTCTCGACCTGCACCATCAAGACGTTGCCGCCCCGGGTGATCTGGTGCTCGGCGATCAGGGGGATCAGTACGTCGAACCAGCGGTCGACCGCCTCCAGGAACGGCTCGTCCAGGCAGCGCAGCCGGACGTCGTCCCGGCCGGTGAGCCACGCGGGCAGCCCGCCGTTCTCCCATTCGGCGCAGATGTACGGCCCCGGCCGGACGATGGCGTGCAGACCGGCCTCCGCCGCCCGGGTCAGGAACTCCCCCAGCGCCGGGAGGTCGTGGTGGACACCCGGCTCGGGCTCGTGAAAGTTCCACGGGACGTACGTCTCCACGCAGTTGAGGCCCATGGCACGGAGCATCCGCAGCCGGTGCGGCCACTGCTCGGGCAGCACACGGAAGTAGTGCAGCGCGCCGGACAGCAGCTGGTGGGGGCGCCCGTCGAGGAGGAAGCCGCCGGGAGTGACGTCGAACTGAGGCATCCGCGTTGCTCTCTTCGTTCCGTACCGGCCAGGAGACGGAAAACACTACCGCCGCGTCGAAATCTAGGGAATGGTCGATACGAACGTCAAGAGCGATCGATCGATACAATCGCCCACCGTCACGAGGGAGCCCAGGTGCGAGACCACGTCCGCGCACGTCACGAACGAGCGGTAGCCATCGCCCGCGAGCACGGCAGCCTGAGCATCGCCGACCTCGCCGCCCAGCTGGAAGTCTCCCGGGTCACCGCCCGCCGCGACGCGGAACTGCTCGTCTCCGAGGGGCGGCTCGGGCGGGTGCACGGCTCGGTGGTGTGGCCGGGGACCGGGCGGCCGGCGCCCGCCCCGGCCGCCCCCGCTCCGGCCTCTCCCCGGACCAGGGCGGGGACGGTGGTCGGCATGGTCGTGCCGACGATGCACTACTCCTTCTCCGAGACCGTGCAAGGCGCCCGGGCGGTGCTCGCCGAGCGCGGGGCGCGGCTCGTGCTCGGGCTGTCCGGCTACTTCGCCGACGAGGACCGGAGCCAGATCCGCCGACTCGTCGCCTCCGGGGCCGACGGCCTTCTGGTGACACCCAGTTGGGAGGACGGGGCGCCCGGCCCCGGCGAGGCGGACGCGGTCCTGGAGGCCCCGGTCCCGACCGTGCTGGTCGAGCGCTGGACCCGCACCGGCAGCCCTGCCGATGCCCTGGACCGGGTGCGCTCCGACTCCGCCCACGGCGCGGGCTCCGCCGTCCACCACCTGGCCGGGCTCGGCCACCGGCACATCGCGCTCGCGCTCCAGAGCAGCCCGCACGCCCGGCAGTTGAAGGCCGGCTTCACCGCCGCATTGTCCGCCCTCGGCCTTCCTCCGACGCCCGCGCCCGGCTTCGATCCGGGCAGCACCGGCTCCGAGGCGCACCGCTACGACCTCGCCCTGGAGTACCTGCGCTCCTGCGTGCGCGACCACGGGGTCACCGCCGCGCTCGTGCACAGCGATGCCGACGCCGTCGTCCTGCTCCCGCGCCTCCAGGCCGTGGGGATCCGGGTGCCCAAGGACCTCGCGCTGGTGGTGTACGACGACGAGGTCTCCGGGCTGTCGGAGCTGGCACTGACCGCGGTGGCCCCGCCCCGGCGCGCGGTCGGCGCGGCGGCCGCCCGGCTGCTGCTCGACCGGCTCGACCGGCTCGACCGCATCGAGGACGGGGGGCCGGGGCACGTACCGCGGCACCACGTCGAGTTGCTGCCCGAGCTGCGCGTCCGCGATTCCTGTGGGGGTGCGGCCGCACGCACGGTGACCTTTTGAACGAATCGATCCCTACGCACCTCTTGAGCATTATTTCGATCGCATGCTAGAAACCGGTCAGCGGGGCACCCCCCTCCCCCGCCCCGTGTCGTGGCCTGCCGTCCTCCCGCCAAGCCGGTCACGCCCATTTCTGGAGGCTCCATGTCCACCCCATGGTCCCGCCGTTCCTTCCTCTTCCGGTCCACCAGCGCCGCCCTGCTGGGCACGATCCACTCGGCCGGCACCACCGGCACCGCATTCGCTGCCGACGCCTACGACACCCTCCGGCTCCGGTGGCGGGACATGGTGCTGGGCACCGGTTTCGACCCGGCGGCCGCCCCGTTCGCGGAGAAGCTGGCCCTGCTGGGCACCCAGGCCACCGAGTTCCGCTCGACGATGGCACCCGTCAGCGGGTCCCTGTGGCCCGACCTTCCGCTGACCGTCTCCAGTTCGATCACCGTGAGCTACAACCGGCTGGGCACCATGGCCCAGGCGTACGCCCAGCCCGGCACCGGCCTGACGGGTTCCGCCTCGCTGCTCACCGAGATAAGGACCGGCCTCGACCACCTCCACGCCCAGGCCTACAACCCGTCGAAGAGCCAGTTCGGCAACTGGTGGGACTTCCAGATCGGCTCCCCGCAGACCCTCCTCGACATCAGCACCGTCCTGTACGACCAGCTCTCCGCCACCCAGCTCGCCAACCACCTCGCCGCCGTGGACAAGTTCGTCCCCGACTCCGCGGTCGCCAACTACGCCGGCACCAGCACGGGCGCCAACCGAGTGGACCTCTGCCGCTCGCTCGCCCTGCGCGGCGTCCTCGGCAAGAACGCGGCGAAGATCGCGCTCGCCCGTGACGCCCTCTCCCCCGTCTTCCCCCACGTCACCACCGGAGACGGCTTCTACGCCGACGGATCCTTCGTCCAGCACACCTACCTCTCCTACACGGGCTCCTACGGCGCGGTGCTGCTCGGCGGGCTGGCCGGCCTGTTCTCCCTGCTGAACGGCTCGGCCTGGGCGGTCACCGACCCCAACCGGCAGATCGTCCTCGACTCGGTGGAGAAGTCCTTCGCGCCCTTCCTCTACAACGGCCTGATGATGGACTCGGTCTCCGGGCGCGCCACCAGCCGCGGCAACCCGAGGACCAACGCGTACGGTTTCCAGGGCGGTGACCACGGCCGCGGCCACGGCGTCCTCTCCTCCATCGCCCTGCTGGGCACGGCCGCGAGCAGTACCGAGAACCAGCGTTGGCGCGGCCTGGTGAAGGGCTGGACCCGGCGGGACTACTACAGCCCCGTACTCACCGACACCGACCTGGGCGTCGCGGCGCTCGCACGGCTCAAGGCCGTACAGGACGACAACGCTGTCACGGCGATCGCCGAGCCGACCGCGCACGGCCTCTTCCCCAGCATGGACCGGGCGGTCCACCGCCGGCCCGGCTGGGCGGCCTCCATCAGCATGGCCTCCAAGCGCATGGGCCTGTACGAGACGGGCAACGGGGAGAACCTGCGCGGCTGGCACGCCGGGGCCGGGATGCTCCAGTGGTGGGGGGACACGTACGCCAACGGCCAGTACACGGACGCCTTCTGGCCCACCGTGGACCCGTACCGGCTGCCGGGGACCACGGTCTCGAAGAAGACGCTCGCGGACGCCGAGGGCGGCGCCTGGGGTCTGCCGAGACCGGACGTCAACTGGGTGGGCGGCGCCACGGACGGGCAGTACGCCGCCATAGGCCAGTTCGTCCGCGGGCTGGCCGGCACGCTCTACGCCAAGAAGTCCTGGTTCTGCCTGGCCGACTCGATCGTCTGCCTGGCGGGATCCGTCCGGTCCACCGACGGCGTCGCGGCCGAGACCGTGATCGAGAACCGCAACCTCGGCGCCACCGGCAGCCAGGCCCTCACCGTCGACGGCACGGCCCGGTCCACCGCGCTCGGCTGGTCCGCCACCCTCACCGGCGCCAAGTGGGCGCAGATAGCCGGTCACGGCGGGTACGTGTTCCCCGGCGGGGCCACGGTCAAGGCGCTGCGCGAGGCCCGGACCGGATCCTGGCGCGCCATCAACACGGGCGGCACCACGGATCCGATCACCCGCCGCTACCTGACCCTGTGGTTCGACCACGGCGTGGACCCGGTCGACGCGGCCTGCACCTACATCCTGATGCCCGGCGCCACCACCACCGCCACCGCGTCCCGGGCCGCCGACGCCGGCTGGCTCACCGTCCTCGCCAACGGCAACGACCAGCAGGGCATCGTGGTCCCCTCGCTCGGCGTCACCGCCGTCAACTTCTGGTTCGCCGGTACCGTCGGCGCGCTCACGGCCACCGCCCCGGCCTGCGTGCTGGTCCGGGAGCACGGCGACGGCACCGCGACGGTCTGCGTCTCCGATCCGATGCGGATGCAGAGCGGCTTCACCGTCACGTGGAACCGTCCCGTGACCTCGGTGATCTCCAAGCCGGCCACCGTCACCTCCGCGACCACGGGCTCCGCACTGACCCTCGCCTTCGGTGACCTCACAGGGAAGGCCGGGGCGACCCAGAAGATCAGGGTCGCGCTGGGCTGATCGAGCGGAGCAGCTGCGGATCCACCCCGGTGAGCCGGTCGACGACCAGTCTCCCGGCCGCCGGAGCTACCGGCACCGTGGAGGGCACGACCAGCACGGCGCAGCCCGCCGCCTCGGCGGAGGCCGTCCCCGTGGGGCTGTCCTCCACGGCCACGCAGGACCGCGGATCGACGCCCAGGGCCCTCGCCGCGGCGAGGTACGGGTCGGGGTGCGGCTTGCTCCGCGGGGTCTCGCCGTCCGCGACGGTGACGGCGAACCGGTGCGGGCCGAGTCCTGCCAGGACGAGGTCCACGATCGACCGGGTGGACGCGGAAACGAGCCCGAGCGGGATCCCGGCGGCGGCCAGCGCGTCGAGCAGTTCCAGCGCGCCCGGCATCGGCCGGGGGCCACGGGCGACCCGCTCGTGGAAGCCCGCCAGCAGGTCCTCGCCGATCTCCTCGACCGGGCGCGCGCCACCGCTCGTCGTGTGCAGGTGCACGGCCGTGTCGGCGATCGAACGCCCCACCACGGCCGGTACGTCGGCCTCGGTCAGCACGTGCCCCAGGTATCGGGCCACTTCCTCGGTCGCACGCCACCACAGGGATTCGGTGTCGACGAGGGTCCCGTCCATGTCGAAGAACACCGCGCGCACGTCAGTGCCCGGCCGGGGAGAGGTGTGCGGAGGGTTCCGAGAAGGGCAGCCCGTCGAGGGTCCAGTGCGAGTCGGCCCGGCGGTCGAGGGAGGCGTACACCTGGGCGGCGACGTCCTCGAAGCGCAGCTGCCGGGCGGGCGGCCCGGTGGTGATGTCCGGGCCACAGCAGGCGACCCAGGCCGTACGCTCCTGCGCCGTGCGTCCACCGTGTCCGCCGGAGTCCCGGTGGCCGTGGTCGGTGACCACGATGACCGTCCAGGACTCCTCCGCGTACGTGGAACGCGACCGGACGGCGGTGAGCAGCCGGCCGAGGAGTGCGTCGGCGGCCTCGATGGCCCGCAGGTAGGCGTCGCCGCAGCCGTGGAGGTGCCCGGTCTCGTCGACCGAGCCGAGGTAGACGAAGGAGACCTCGGGGTCGTCGGTCGTCAGGACGTGGACGGCCTCCGCGGTGACCTGTTCGTCGCACGCCAGCCAGTCCTCGCTGGTGTCCGCGCGCGGGGCGATGTACGAGAGCCGGCTCGGGGCGGCGAACAGCGGGCCTCCGTCCCGGGCCAGCAGGAGCGGCTCCCAGCCGCCGGCCACGAAGGTCTTGCGGCCGTCCTGCCGGGCGAGCCGGGTGGTGAAGTCGGGGAAGACGTCGAGGCGGTGGCCCGCGAAGTGGTTGCCGTAGACGCCGTGCTTGGCCACGCCCACGCCGGTGACGATCGTGGCCCAGCAGGGCCCGGACATGGTGGGGGTGGCCTCGTCGATCTCGATCGCGCCGAGGAATCCGGCGGCGGCCACGGCGTCCAGGTGGGGTGTGGCCACGGCGGTGAGGAGGTCGAGGCGGACTCCGTCGATGCCGACGACGAGGACGCGGCGGCGGAGGTCGGTGCCGGTTGGGGTGATCAACGGTCGGTGTCCCAATCGTGAGGGGGGTGGTGGCTGGGGCGGCGGACGGTCAGCGGGCGGTCAGTGGACGTCGGCGCCGAACTTCTGCGCGCCGGCATCGGGCTGGTCTTCCGGCTCGGGGGTCACGCTGTGGCCGGTGTGGAACCCGCGCACCCCGGTCAGGCGGGCGCCGTCGGCGCCGGTGAGGCGGAGGGTCAGCCGGGTGACTTCCACGGGCGGGAAGGCATGGATCCGGCGGATGCCCACGGAGTGGCCGGACGCGATGAGCTCCCCGTCCGCGAACACCTGGTGGTATGTGACGAGTTGGCCGTCCGTCAGGTCCTCGGCCAGCTCCAGGTGGTCGAGGAGGAGCGGCCTGGTGAACCGGGCCACCAGCGCGCCGTCCGGCCCGGCGGCCAGCGTCGCCGGGGCGGGCCGCGCGAACCGGCGGTCGAGTTCGGCGCCGAGTTCGAGCAGCCGCGCCCGGTCGGCCGGGTCGATGCGGCCGGAGCGGTCCGGCGGTACGCCCAGAAGCAGGCCGGCACCGAGGCCGACAGAGCGGTACCAGACGGCCAGCAGGTGCTCGCGGCTCTTGAGGGTGTGCAGGTCGTCCGGCTGCCAGAACCAGTGGCGGCGGATGGGGACGTCACATTCAGGCGGCAGGTATCGGGTCGCGCCGAGGGCGGTCGCGCCGTCGTCGTAGATGCTGATCCCGGTGGAGTCGACGGTGTAGCGGCAGGGGTCGGATGCCAGACCGTCCTCGTTGCCGACCCAGCGGATCGTCGGGCGGCCCATGTTGAACACCATGGCGTCCGGCTGGTGTTCGGCGATGACGGCCGTGACGGCGTCCCAGTCGTAGGTCCGGCCCTCGGAGCCGGCGCCGTCGAACCACAGCTCGTAGAGCGGCCCGTACCGGGTGCACAGTTCCGTCAACTGCCGTAGGTAGAAGGCGTCGTATGCTTCCGTCTCCTCGTAGCAGGCGGCGTTGCGGTCCCACGGCGAGAGGTAGAGGCCGAGGCCGAGACCCTCCTCCCGGCAGGCTTCGGCGAGCTCGGCGACCACGTCGCCCCGGCCGTTGCGCCAGGGGGACGAGGCGACCGAGTACGTGGTGGTGGCGGTCGGCCAGAGGCAGAACCCGTCGTGGTGCTTCGCGGTGAGCACGACGTACCTGGCGCCGGCCTCCACGGCGGTGCGCGCCCACTGGCGGGCATCGAGCGCGGAGGGGTCGAAGCCGGCCGGGTCGAGGGTGCCGTCGCTCCACTCGCGGCCGTGGAAGGTGTTGACGCCGAAGTGCAGGAAGAGCCCGAAGCCGTCCCGCTGCCAGGCGAGTTGTGCGGGCGTGGGCCGGGTGGTCATGCCGTTCTCCTTCGGAGCTGGGCGGAGTCGGCCCGTATGCCCCACGACCACGGGCCGGCTCCTTCGTGGGGCTGCGCCGTCAGGCGGTACGCAGCCACACCGCGGTCTCCCCCGGCAGCGGCCCGCTCGCCAGGAGGAGGCCGAGGTGTACGGGCAGGGGGACGGGCTCGGGGCCGAAGTTGACCAGGCAGGTGAACCCCGTACCGCGGGCGAAGGCGGTGGAAGCGGGCCCGCTGCGCCGAACCGGGGCCGGCGGCCAGGGCTTCGGTGAACCAGGGGTGGTGGTCGGAGCAGTGGTTGGGGACGAGGTCGATGATGACGCGCAGGCCCAGCGCGTGGGCTTCGGTGATCAGTTGCTCGGCCTCGGCGAGGGTGCCGAACAGCGGGTCGATGTCCCGGTAATCGGCCACGTCGTAGCCGCCGTCGGCCATCGGGGAGACGTACCAGGGGCTGATCCAGAGGGCGTCGACGCCGAGTTCGGCCAGGTGGGGCAGGCGGGCGCGGATGCCGGCCAGGTCACCGACGCCGTCGCCGTTCCCGTCGGCGAAGCTGCGCGGGTAGATCTGGTAGACGGCGGCGCGGCGCAGCCATCCGGGGGTCTCCATCTACTTCACCGCGCCCGCGGTCAGGCCCGAGCGCCAGAAGCGCTGGAGGCAGAGGAAGGCGATGACCAGCGGCACCACGGCGATGAGCGAGCCGGTGATGGCGAGGGAGTACATCTCGGGGCTCTCGGTGATCGAGATGTTCCACATGTGCAGGCCGAGGTTGACCGGGTAGAGGTCCTTGTCGTTCAGCATGACGAGCGCGCCGTAGAAGTTGTTCCAGCTCGCGGTGAAGGAGAAGAGGAACAGCGTCATGAATCCCGGGGCGAGCATCGGCAGGGCTATCTTGCGGAAGGTCCGTACCTCGCCCGCGCCGTCGACCCTGGCCGCCTCGATGACCTCGTACGGGACGTAGCCCTCGGAGAAGACCCGGGCGAGGTAGACGCCGAACGGGTTGACGAGGGAGGGGATCAGGAGCGCCCAGTAGGTGTTGGTGATCCCGGCCTTGGAGGCCAGCAGGTACATCGGGAGGGTGAGGACCGCACCCGGGACGAGGACGCCCGCCAGCACCACGCCGAAGAGCTTCTCCTTGCCCGCGAAGGCGTACTTGTCGAAGGCGTATCCGGCGGCGACGGAGATCAGCGAGGAGAGGGCGGAGCCGACGACGGCGTAGAGGACGGTGTTGAGCAGCCAGCGTCCGTAGATGCCGTCGTTGTGGGTGAAGACCTCGTGGATGTTGGAGAAGAGGTTGAACTCGCCGAGGGCGAAGCCGTTGGTGGCGAAGAGGTCGCGGCGGTTCTTGGTGGCGGCGATGAGCAGCCAGCTGATCGGCATCAGCGTGTAGAGCGCCAGCATGATCAGTACGGTGTTCACGGCGGCCTTGGAGGCCCAGGCGCGGGGGGCCCTTCGCGTGCTCATGATTCCTGCCACCGCTTCCCTATCCGGGTGACCACGAAGGACAGTGCCCCGGCCACGAGTGCGAGCAGCAGCGAGGCCGCGGCCGCACCGGCGTAGTCCTGGTCGATGAACGCCTTGCTGACGATGTACATGGTGGGCGACCAGTCGTTGCCGAGGGTCTGGGCCTTGTCGGAGAGCAGCTTGGGCTCGGTGAAGAGCTGGATGGCCCCGACGCAGGTGAACAGGATGGTCATGACCACCGAGGAGCGGATGATCGGGACCTTGATGCCGAGGGCGATGCGCCAGGCGCCGGCGCCGTCGACGGTGGCGGCCTCGATGACCTCGCGCGGTACGGCCTGCAACGCGGCGAAGAAGATCACCATGTTGTAGCCGACCCACTGCCAGACGGCGATGTTGACCATCGAGGAGAGGGCGTGGCCGGGTGAGAAGAAGTTCCAGCTGCCGCCCGCGCCGTCGATCCAGTCGATCACGGGGCTGAGCCCGGGGGTGTAGAGGTAGATCCAGATGATCGCGGCGATCAGTCCGGGCACGGCGTGCGGCAGGAAGAAGGCCAGTTGGAAGAAGCGCTTGGCCCGTGCGTAGGCGGAGTCCACGAGCAGGGCCAGGCCCAGCGCCCCGCCGATCATCACCGGGATGTAGACGAGGCAGTACGCGGCGACGTGCAGGAAGGAGGCCCGGAACGTCGGGTCGCCGAGCACGGAGGAGTAGTTGCCGAGGCCCACGAAGGTGCGTTCGACGCCGCCGAACCCGAGCCCCGAGGACTGCTCCCTGAAGACGCTCATCCATCCCGCGTACACGACCGGCGCCACCATGACGAGGGCGAACAGGACGAAGAAGGGGACGAGGAACAGGGCCACGGCGCCACGTTGGTTGCGGCGCGGCGTGCTTCCGGCGGGTGCCGGGGTGGTGGGCGGTGATGCCACGGGAGGCTCCTTGGCGGTGCGGGGGCTTCGACGAGGGGGCGGCCACGAGCCGGGAGCTCCGGCGGCCACCCCCGGCTTGTCACTTGGCGAGCTTGAGACCGCGGCTCTCGATCGCCGCCTGGGCCGATTCCTGGGCCTTCACCAGCCCGTTGGCCAGGCCGTTCTTGGCCGCCTCGTCCTTGAAGTCGGCGTTGACCTTGCCCCAGACCGGGCCCCAGGTCCATCCGGGGACGATGGTGGGGATCTGGTCGCCGGTCAGCTTGTAGAGGTCCTGGCCGTCGAAGTAGGAGGTGTCGAAGGCCTTCGCCGCCACCGCGGCCATCGCCGGGTTCGCGGGCAGGGCGCTGCTCGGGTTCTTCAGGGCGCCGATCCGGGCCTCCATGGCGGCCGGGTCCGTGGTCACCCACTTGATGAACTCGGCGGCGGCCTTGGTGTGCTTGCTGCCCTTGGTCACGGCGAAGCTGGTGCCGCCGTACATCCCGCTGGCCGGAGTGCCCCAGTGGGGGACGGGGGCGACGCCCCACTTGCCCTTGAGGTCGGGCATGGCGGAGATCATGCCGCCGGCGGTCCACGAGGCGCCGAGGATGCTGACGGACGTGCCGTCGGCCTTGGACTTGTTCTCCTCCGGCGTGCCGGCGCCGTGGTTGAAGACGAGGTCGTCCTTGAGCATGCCCTCCCAGAAGGCCGCGACCTTCTGGGAAGGTGCGTCGTTGATCTCGGGCTTCCAGGCCTCGTCCTTGATCTGGAACCACTTGGAGCCGGCCTGCCAGGAGAGGGCCGCCTCCAGCGGGGTGTCGGTCGGGAAGGAGCCGATGCGCGCCTTGGGGTCGGCGGCCTTGATCTTCTCGGCCGCGGCACGGTACTCGTCCCACGTCTTCGGGACGGTCACGCCGTACTTCTCGAAGAGGTCCTTGCGGTAGAAGTACACCTGCGGGGTGGCGTCGAAGGGGACCGACCAGGTCTTGCCGCCGAAGGTCACCAGGTTCTGGACGCCGGCGGGGAAGCTCTCCTTGACCAGCTTGCCGGAGGTGGCCGTGAGGTCCTCCAGGTAACCCTGGCTCGCGAACTCCGGGACCATGCTGTACTCGATGGTCGCCACGTCGGGGGCGTCGCCCGCCTTGATGGCGTTGCTGATCTTGCTGTAGCCGTCCGCGCCACCCGGTATCTGGGAGAACTGGACCTGGATGTCGGTGTGCGTCTTGTTGAACGCGGCGGCCGCCGCCTCCGCGCCGCTGGTCCAGGTCCAGTACGTGATGGTGACGGGCTTGCCGTCGTCCTTGGCGGCGGACGAGGTGGCGGAATCAGAGCCGGCGCAGGCGGAGGTCAGCAGGGCGAGGGACACCGCTGCGGCCACCGCGCCGTAGGCACGCAAGGACTGAGCCTTCATGTGAACTGCTCCTTGGCGAGTGGGCTGAACGGCTTGAATCATTCGCCCGCGAATCTTGAACGTCAAGAGCATCTGAACTATTGATCAAAACGATCAGATCATAGGTGTCCGAATGTCCCGTTCCATGATTCATTCGGGCGAGCCCAGCCCGACTCCGCCCCCAGCCGTACGGGTGGGGGCGGAGTCGGGCTGGGCCGTGCAGCCGGTCAGGCCGTGCGGTCGAGCTCCTCGCGGCGGACTTCGTGGAGGAAGGGCAGGCCAGAGGCGTAGCGGGTGATCTCCTCGATCGCCGAATCGGCCATGCGGTGCAGTTCGTTGCCGAGCGAACCCGCGATGTGCGGGGTGAGCAGCACGTTCGGCAGGTCGTACAGCGGGGAGTCGGCCGGCAGCACCTCCGGCTCGGTCACGTCGATGACCGCCTGGATCCGACCGGTGGCCAGCTCCTCGGTGAGGGCCGTCGAATCGACGAGCGAACCGCGGGCGGTGTTGATCAGGGTGGCGCCGTCGCGCATCAGCGCCAGCCGTCGGCGGTCGATCATCGACCGGGTCTCGGGCAGGGCCGGCGCGTGCAGGCTGACCACGTCGGAGATCCGGCACAGCTCGTCGAGGCCCACGCTGCGCACGCCGAGCGCCCCGGCCTGATCATTACTCACATACGGGTCGTAGAGGGCGAGTTCGAGATCGTACGGACGCAAGAGTTCGATCACCCGCCGCCCGATCCGGGAGGCGCCGACGATGCCGACGGTCCGGCGGTAGTTGCCCGCGTGGCCGTACCGCAGGTGCCAGGCGTGTTCGACGCCGCGCACGCTGCGGTACTCGTCACGGAGCTGCATCACCCGCTTGTTGGAGAGCAGCACCATGGCCACCGTGTACTCGGCCACCGGCAGCGAGTTGGCCTGCGCGGCGGAGGAGACGGCGATACCTCGCTCCCAACAGGCCTCGGTGACCAAGTGCTTGACGGAGCCGGCAGCGTGCACGACCGCCTGGAGGCGGGGCGCGGCGGCGAGCACAGCGGCGTCGATGGCCGGGGATCCCCAGAAGGTGAGCAGGATCTCGGCCTCCGCCAGGGCCGCCGCCACTTCGGGTCTGCCGAAGTCGTCGGCAACCATCTCCAGATCGAGCTCGGCCACGGCCAGGAGCCGGCGGGCGGTGGCGTCGTCCAACAGGCGGGGCAGAAGCTCGGGGACCATCGCGAGCAGGGCCCGGGGGCGGCGAACTGGCATCTGGGGTGCTCCTTGTGGCTGAGTGAGGCCGCGCCGACTCTATGAACTCGTGATCCGATCGTCAAGATCTATCAATCGTATAGCTCTATTCATTCAAAACGATCGCCAGGGTGTGCGGCGCGCCCGCTGCGGCACGCCGGGATGCGCCCCGCCCGGCCCGGGACGGCGCGCGGGGTTACCGTCTGCGCCATGGACGGTGATCGCCAAGGATGGCGTCAGTGCGCGCTCAGCGGGATGGTGTTCGCCGTGTGCATGGCCGGCACCACACTGCCGACCCCCCTCTACGGCCTGTACCAGGAGAAGTTCGGGTTCTCCGAGCTGACGGTGACCGTCGTGTACGCCGTGTACGCCTTCGGGGTGATCGGCGTGCTGCTGCTGGCGGGCAACGCCTCCGACACCGTGGGCCGCAGGCCGGTGCTGCTGGCGGGTCTGGGTTTCGCGGCGGCCAGCGCCGTCTGCTTCCTCTGCGCCACCGGGCTCGGCTGGCTGTACGCGGGGCGGTTGCTCTCGGGGCTGTCGGCCGGCCTGTTCACAGGAGCCGCCACGGCGTACGTCATGGAACTGGCACCGGCGGGCGGCGCCTCCCGGGCCACCTTCGTGGCGACCGCCGCCAACATGGGCGGGCTCGGCTGCGGTCCGCTGCTCGCAGGCGTGCTCGCCCAGTACGCCGCGTGGCCGCTCTACCTGCCGTTCCTCGTCCACCTGGCCCTGATCGCCGGCTCGGTTGTCGTCCTGCTGCTGCTTCCCGAGACCGTGCGGGGGCGGCGGCCGTGGAGCGCCGTACGCCCGCAGCGGCCCGGCCTGCCCGTCCAGGTGCGGGCGGTGTTCGCGCCGGCGGCGATCGCCTCGTTCGTGGGGTTCGCGCTGTTCGGGGTGTTCACCTCGGTGAGCCCCGCGTTCCTCGCGCAGTCCCTGGACGTCCACAACCACGCGGTGAGCGGGCTGATCGTCGCGCTCGCCTTCTTCGCCTCGACGGCCGGGCAGCTGGCCGTCGGCCGGGTCGGGGTGGGCCGGTCGCTGCCCCTGGGCTGTGTGGCGCTCTTCACCGGGCTGGCGCTGCTCGCGGGGGCGCTGTGGTGGGACCTGCTGCCGCTGGTGGTGCTGAGCGCCCTGGTCGGCGGCGCCGGGCAGGGTCTGGCGTTCCGCGGGGCCCTGGCCGCCGTGGCCGGGGCCTCTCCCCCGGACCGGCGCGCGGCGGTGATCTCGACCCTGTTCGTGGCGGCGTACACCGGCATCTCGGTCCCGGTGATCGGCGTCGGCCTGCTGGTGGGCCCGATCGGGCTGGAGGGCGCGGGGCTGGTGTTCATCGCCTGCATGGCGGCCCTGGTCGCCACCGCGTTCGGCTACCTGCTCCGGCGGCCGGTGCGGGCGGGCGTGTGACGGCCGGCCCGGCGGTTCGCCCGGTGGTTGGCTCCCGGCGCACCGGGTAAGCGCCCGGTGGAACTATCACTGCCGGCCGCGGGAGGCGGTTTCATGATCCAGGTGACCATACCGCTCATCCCCACCGCACAGGGTGGCCCGCTGATCCCCTCAGACCAGGTCACCGCCCTACTGCGACGGATCGCGGTCGACTGGGTGCACTCGGTGGAGGCAGGCGAAATGGCAGCCGACGCCGCGACCGTGCACAACCTGGCCGAGGTGCTGAGCGAGCTCGCCGACAGCATCGACGTCGAATGCATCGCGTTCACCTCCGTACCGGACCGCAATCGGCGCACGTGGGAATGACGCGCCGTTCGGCGGGCTCGTCGCGTTTCCCCGGTCCTCCCCATGGGATGAAGGCGAAACGTGTGAGCAGTCCCGAACCGGGGTAACCGCAGAGCAGGCACCGAGTCTCGGGAGGTGTAGGCATGGACGGCCCCGAGCTCTCCCAGCAGGAGCGCATGATCCTCGACGACATCGAGGCCCAGCTGCGTTCCGATCAGCGTCTCGACCGGAGGCTGCGTACGCTCCGCCGCGGCGCCAGGCCGTGGACGGGCTCCTGGAGCGACGCCCGCAGTCCCGGCCTCGGGCTGTACACGTGCCTCCTGGCCGTCGCCTGCGCGGCGGCGTTCGTACGGGTCCTGAGCACGGCCTCTCCGACCGTCCTCTGGGTCTTCGCCGCCCTGTGGGTCCCCACGGTGATCTGCGGACTGCGGCTGCTGTGCCGCTGGGGCAGCGCCAGACTGACGACGATGACCCGCCACACCAAGCCCTGACGGGGCGCGACGCCAGGCCCGGGTCAGGGGTTCGGTGACGGCGTGCGGGCCGGGCCCGTCGGGTGACGGACCCGGCCCCTTCAGCGCTCGGTCAGACGCGGTCGGCCGCGATCAGGACGTACTGGAACGATCCGTCCTTGTAGGAGTTGATGAACGCCTCCTCGATTCCGGTGACCAGGGAGGACGTGGCCCGCAGCTCCCAGTAGGGCAGGGTCTCCGGAGTCAGGTCGATCACGGCCTGCGGTACGAGACGGTTGTCCGCCATGGCCCGCAGGTACTCCCGGCGCGAGTGGATGTTGCACTCGAAGTGCGCGTTGATCTGCGAGACCCACTTCGAGGGCTGGCCGTAACGCGGGTTCCAGCAGCCGGTGATGGTCACGTAGCGGCCGCCGACCGAGAGCACGCGGGAGTGCTCGGCGAAGAGGTCGTGCAGGTCGACGTACATGCTCGACTCGTTGTTCCACGAGCCCGCGGCCTGACCGGTCTCGAAGGGCGTGTTGAGCATGTTGCAGACGCGGGCGCGGACGTGGTCCCCGATGCCGAGTTCGCGGGCGCGGTTGTTTCCGAAATCGGCCTGCTTGGCGGACAGGGTGACGCCCTCGACCTTGCACCCGAAGCGCTGGTGGGCCATGACCATCGAGCCGCCGCGGCCGCACCCGGCGTCGACGAGGGTGTCGTCGCGTCCGATCGGGCCGAGGTGGTCCAGGAGCAGTTCGGCCTGCGCCGACTCCAGGCGGTGGAGTTCCGCGATCAGCTTCTTCTCGTAAGCGCTGTCCTCGGAGTCGCCGAGGGCCTCGTGGTCGACGTCGCCGATGCCGTAGTGGTGGTGGTACAGGCCGTCGACGTCACCGAGACGCAGGTTCACGGGCCGGGCCTCGTGGTCCCAGTAGCGGGCGATGTCTCCCTGGTAGGCCGTGGCCGGGGCGGGGATGAATGTGGAGAGATCGGTGCTCGTCATGAAAATGTCCCATCCTTACCAGAAGTCGGGCAGGCTGTATCGGTAGGTGTTGGTCTGGTGCCAGTAGTGGTTGCCGTCGACCCACACGGCCACTCCCCGCAGGAAGCGCAGCACGCTGGGGGTGGGGCAGGCGACGGCGAGGGCGGCGGCTTCGGATTCGAAGTCGTGCATGAGGTCGTTGTGGACCTCGACCGCCTTCAGGTAGGCCTCCCGGTCGGAGACTCCCTCACGTTCGGCGATCACCACGGGCAGGTTCAGGTGCTTGCCCGGGGCGGCCAGTTCCTTCGTGTACGAGTACAGGTCGTTGACGATGGTCGTGGCGTTGCCCGCGAGCGCGAGGACCCGTTGCATGGCGGGTTGCGCGTGCAGGTCCGCCGGCAGTTCGTAGCCGCCGACGGTGTCGGTGATGGTGGGGCAGGGGCGGAAGTTGTTGAACTGGCGCATGGCCAGGTACTCCCACACCTCGGGCACGTGGTCCGTCTGGGCCCAGGCCGCCTCGGCGAGGTAGCCCATGTGCAGGCGGGCCATGTCGTGGCGGTAGCGGTCGGCCTGGGAGGCGGTGGACTGCTGGACGAAGTACTCCATGGCGGAGCGGTAGGCGCGCCGCGGGGCGTCCGCGTGCAGCGACTCGGCCCACTGCGGCTGGTACTCCTTCGTCGTGTGCAGGTGGTCGAGGGCGGTGTGCGCCAGCAGGAGGCGTCCGCCCAGTCCGATCGGCGAACCCCCGTGGTCCTCGCAGTAGCAGTCGTCGACCGCGTTCTCGGCGACCATCAGACGTGTGGCGATCATCAGGTGGTCGATGGTCGGAGCGTCCGGATGGCAGGCGACCATGTAGCGCCCGACGGAGAAGCCGTCGAACTGGTCCTCCCAGTCCTCGGGGTACAGCTCGACCTCGTCCAGTGCCCAGGCCTTGATCCTGCGGCTGACCTCCTCCACCCGCACCGGGTCGGGCTCGGGGACCGGGTGGTGGTAGAGGCCCGGGATCGGATTGCCGGCCACCGGCGCCGCGGCGGCGAGCGGCGCGCCGGGTGCCGGGGGCGTCGACGGCTCCGTGCGCCGGGCCAGGCTCAGCCCTGCCGTACCCAGGCCACTGGGGCCGCGGAGGATCCGCTCCAGGGCAGGACCGGGACCCTGATCCGGTACGAGGGCCTCCACGGGTGCGTCCACCGGGACGTCCCCCGCGGCGGGGCCCCGGCCGAAGGGCAGGGTCGGCGCGGACGGCAGGACTCCGGCGGCGCGGGCCGGGTCCTGGGCCTGGTCCTGGGCCTGCGACGGGGCATGGGCGAGGGCGTTGGCGAGGACGTCGGCCCCGAAGCGGGCCGCGGCGGCGGGCAGGCTCGACTGCAGAGGGGAAGGCCCAGGATCGGGCATCCGTGGCTCCTTGGTGAGGTGGTTGGGCTGTCCCGGATCCCGGGCGTGCTCGGCCGGCCCGGGAAGGTCCGGGCCGTCGGGGCCTTGGTGGCCGACGCGGCTTCGACTGCCTTGGCGGCCGTCGGGCGGGTCCTCTAGTCGCGCCTGCGGGCGATCTGCACGTTCTCCAGCACACCGAGCGCGTCGGGCACCAGAATGGCGGCGGAGTAGTAGGTGCTGACCAGGTAGGAGATGATCGCCTGCTCGTTGATGCCCATGAAGCGCACCGACAGGCCCGGCTCGTACTCCTCCGGCAGACCGGTCTGGCGCAGACCGATGACGCCCTGGTTGTCCTCGCCGGTTCGCATGGCGATGATCGAGCTGGTGTTGTCCTTGCTGATGGGGATCTTGTTGCAGGGCAGGATCGGAACCCCGCGCCAGGCAGGGACCGACTGCCCGCCGACGTCGACGTGGTCCGGGTAGAGCCCCCGTGCGTTGAGCTCCCGCCCAACCGCCGCGATCGTCTTGGGGTGGGCGAGGAAGAGTTTGGTGCCCCGGCGGCGGCAGAGCAGCTCGTCGAGGTCGTCCGGGGTGGGCGGGCCGGAGTGGGTCTGGATCCGCTGCTTGAAGTCGGCGTTGTGGAGCAGGCCGAACTCCCGGTTGTTGACGAGCTCGTGCTCCTGCCGCTCGCGCAGTGCCTCGATGGTGAGCCTGAGCTGCTCCTCGGTCTGGTTGTGCGGCCCGTTGTAGAGGTCGGCGACCCTCGTGTGGACCCGCAGAACGGTCTGCGCGACGGAGAGTTCGTACTCGCGCGGCTTCAGTTCGTAGTCGACGAAGGCGCCGGGCAGCTCGACCTCGCCGGTATGGCCGGCCGACATCGCGATCTCGGCCTCGCCGTGCTTGTTCTGCCGCTGCTGGGGAAGCGAGCTGAACTCCCGGATGTGGGCCTGGAGGCCCGGGGCCGCGTTCAGTACGGCGGCGAAGTCCGCGCGGGACAGGGTGAGCAGGGTGCCGGGGGTTTCGGCGGTGGCGGTGTAGTCCCAGCCGGCGTCACCGTCCAACAGGGCGTTCTCACCGAACCGGTCGCCGTCGGCGAGTACGGCGACGGCGACGTCGTCGCCGTACTTGCCGACGGACGTCTGGCTGATCCGGCCGTGGGCGATCAGGTGGATCTGCTCGGCGGGCGTACCGCGTTCGACCAGCACCTCGCCGGCACGGAAGTCGCGCTGAACGCACCGTCCGGCGAGCGCGGTCAGCACCTCCTCGTCCTCGAAGCCGCGCAGCAGCGCCAGTTCGCCGAGCTCGCGGGGGATCACGCGAACCGCGGCACCGTCCTGGACGAAATCGATGCGCCCGTCGCCGACGGTGTAGCTGAGTCGGCGGTTCACCCGGTAGGCGCCGCCCTTGGTCTCCACCCAGGGGAGCATCCGCAGCAGCCAGCGAGAGGTGATCTCCTGCATCTGCGGGGCGGACTTGGTCGTGCTGGCAAGGTTGCGGGCAGCAGCCGTGCTCAGGCTGGATTGCTGGGGTGGCTCCAGCTGTGCTTCGGGACTGGTGTCAACGGTCATCGGACGAGCTCTCCTTCTTAAGGGCGGCGATCCGCGCGTGCGCGCATCGCCGGTAAAAGAGGAAAAAGAGGGCGAATATCTGCGGATCCGTCCAGATCCGGGGGAAGACTATTGGCCCCTGAGCCCAAATGACCTTGAAGGAACGCTGTTATTACCTCGATGCAGTGGTCTTGCCTCGCGTTGGGTTTGACCCGACTACTGACAGTATTCAGACACGTTCGAGGGCCGTCCTGCACGGAGCTCGGGCGTGAGCAGGCCCTTGATCCAATGCCGGAGTCGGTTCCGGCCATGTGCGCCGCCGAAACCGCCCCCGATGCCGTTCACCCCGACAGGGGACCCCGGGGCCCGACATCCGGCACGCGCCGCGCACGGGAACGGCCCCATCGGTGTCATACCGACGGGGCCGCGGTCCTGCTGGAGTTGCTGCGGGCTGGGCGAGGCCTCAGCTCTTCGTCACGGTGGAGACGACGCATTCCTTGTACTCGCTGCCGTCGCCCTTGCCGGTGTACGGCGTCGTGGCCTCGGCCGGCTGGGACGCGCCCGCCTTGACCTTGAGAGAGGCCACCCTGGCCGTGGCGGTAGTCGCGGTCGACGTCGCGTCCCCGCGGAACTTCATCGTGATGTTGTAGGTGGAGTCCAGCGAACCGCTGTTGGTGACGGTGAGCCGGGCTACGAGGTTCTTGCCCTCCAGCTTGCAGCTGTCGATCCTGATGTCACGCTCGGCCTTGTTACTGCTGGAACCGCCGGTCGTGGTGGTGCCGCCCGTGCTCCCGCTGGTGCTGGTGCTGCTGCTGTCGCTCCCGCCGGAGCTGCTGCTGCTGTCGCCGTTGCTGCCGCCGGAGCTGCTGGAGCTGGAGCTGGAACCGCTGCTCCCGCCGCAGCTGGCACCGCCGGAGCCACGGGCTCCGGTCAGTGCGAAGACGGCGATGCCGAAGACTGCGACCGCGCGGACATGACGAAGCTTCACGTTGAACCCCCGTTGGAATACCAATGAATGACAGGGCCCGCCTTGACGGGCGCATGCCACCCTAACAGCGGCCACGGACAGTCTCGTTCGGTGGTCGCTGCCGCACGAACGGCCGGCACGGAAACGGCGGACAGGGTCACCCTCCGTCGAGGACGAGGTCCGCGCGGTGTCGGCCCGGGGCGATGAGGCGGGCGTTCCGCTCGTCCGAACCCGCCACCCACGCGCGGGCGTACGCCGGGTCCTTGCCGTGGCGTACGTGCCGGTCGACCAGGCGCCGGACGCGCAACTCCTCGTCCGGCGCGAGATACCAGGCCTGGTCCAGCAGCGGCCGCACCGAGGCCCACTCCCCCGCGTCGTGCAGCAGGTAGTTGCCCTCGGTGATCACCAGCGGTACGGCCGGGGGGACGGGGACGCTGCCCGCGATCGGCTCCTCCAGGCAACGGTCAAAGGCCGGCGCGTAGACCGTGGCCCCGTCGGATCCGCGCAGGCGGCGCAGTAGCGAGACGTACCCGGCCGCGTCGAAGGTGTCCGGGGCTCCCTTGCGGTCGGCCCGCCCCAGCCGGGCCAGTTCGGCCTGGGCGAGGTGGAAGCCGTCCATCGGGACCACCACGGCCCTCTCGGGCCCCAGCGCGTCGGCGAGCCGGGCCGCCAGGGTCGACTTTCCGGCCCCCGGCGGCCCTGCGATGCCGAGGATCCGCCGACCGCCCCCGGTGGCCATCGCGGCGGCCTTCGCCACCAGGTCCGTCGTCAGTTCCGTCACCGGCTCCGTCGTCGTGTGCACCTGGACATCCTGCCCGAGCCGGGTCCGTCAGCGGTCCTGCGAACGGTACGCCCGCATCGCCAGCGGCATGAAGACCGCGGCGATCCCCGCCGCCCAGACCAGGGACCACATGATCGGCCCGCCCGCCGGGGTGCCCAGCAGGAGTCCGCGGAAGGCGTCCGACAGGTGCGTGACGGGATTGACCTCCACCCAGGCCTGGAGCCAGCCGGGCATGGTGGAGACCTCGGCGAAGGCACTGCTGGTGAACGTGATCGGAAAGATCACCGTGAAGGCGTAGACCTGCACCTTCTCCGGGTCCCCGGCCACCATCCCGATGAGCACCGCCGTCCACGAGACGGCGGCGGCGAATATCAGCAGCAGCACCGCCC
Source organism: Streptomyces sp. NBC_01351 (assembly GCF_036237315.1). GTDB lineage: Bacteria > Actinomycetota > Actinomycetes > Streptomycetales > Streptomycetaceae > Streptomyces. The sequence goes on from NZ_CP108356.1 coordinate 624,838, forward strand.
CACCGAGGAAGCCCGCGAAGCCCCCGCTGACCTGGAAGCCCAGCACCATGCCCAGCGCGATCATCAGGACCATGGCCCAGAGCTGTTTGGCCAGGTCGGCCGTGATGCGTCCGAAGAGCGGTGCCGAACGGGCGATGGGCAGGCTCCGCAGCCGGTCGAAGACCCCCTTCGTGAGGTCGGAGTTCAACGACATGGCGGTGTACATGCTCATGAAGAGGGTGTTCTGGACGATGATCCCCGCGAGGGCGTACTGGAGGTAGTCCTGGGGGGAGCCCGCCATCTGTCCGCCGAAGACGTAGGTGAACAGGAACACGAACATGATCGGCGTGATGCTGTAGTCGACGAGTTCCAGGGGGTTGTGCTTCACCGAGACCAGGCTGCGCCAGGCCATGGTCGCCGTCTGCCGCACGGCCGCGAGGGGCCGCACCCGGCCGCCGCGCCCGAGGCCGTCGGCGATCGTCGTGGTCGTGGTCGTCATGACGGGCTCCCGGCGTTCACGGACTGGTCGTCGAGGTCCGCGAGGGCGGCCGCGGGCCCGGGCTGCTCCGCACGGTGGCCGGTGAGCACCATGAACACCTCGTCGAGGGAGGAGCGCCGCAGGGTGAGTTCGCCGACCTCGATGCCCGCCTGGTCCAGTCGGCGCACGACGTGCGGCATCAGCGCCGGATCGTTGACCGGGGCGGCGATCCCCTCGCCTTCGATCTTGGTCTGTGGCCCGGCCGCTTCCGTGATCAGCGCGTGGGCAGCGGCCAGATCGGCCGCGTGGGCGGGGCGCAGTTGCAGTACTTGGCCGCCGACCTGCGACTTCAGCTCGTCGGGGGTGCCGTCGGCGATCACCCGGCCCTTGTCGATCACCACGATGTTGTCGGCGAGGCGGTCGGCCTCGTCCAGGTACTGGGTGGTCAGCAGGGTGGTCATGCCCTCCGAAACCAGCTCCCGCAGCATCTCCCAGACTTCGCCTCGGCTGTGCGGATCGAGCCCCGTGGTGGGTTCGTCGAGGAAGAGGATCTGCGGCCGCCCGACGAGGCTGGCCGCCAGGTCGAGACGTCGCCGCATGCCCCCCGAGTACGCCTTGGCGGCCCGTCCCGCCGCGTCGGTCAGATGGAAACGGTCGAGCAGCTCGGCCGCCCGCGCCCGGGCGTCCCCGCGCGCCATCCCGAGCAGCCGGCCGATCATCAGCAGGTTCTCCGTACCGGTGAGGTTCTCGTCCACGGCGGCGTACTGCCCGGTCAGCCCGATGAGGGCCCGGACCCGCCCCGCCTCCCGTACGACGTCGTGTCCGCCGACCTCCGCACGTCCCCGGTCCGGTCGCAGGAGCGTGGCGAAGATGCGCACCGCCGTCGTCTTCCCGGCTCCGTTGGGGCCGAGCAGGCCGCACACCGTCCCGGCCGGAACCTCAAGATCCACCCCGGCCAGCGCCTGGGTCTCCTTGAACCGCTTGGCAAGACCCTCGGCCCGGATCGCGTGCGTCATGGGATCACCTCGTTTCCCCGCGGGAAGCACCGCCCGGTCTCCCCACTGTGACGCATGCCACTGACAGTCCGCCTGCCGTGGGGCCCCCGAGGCTCCTACAGGGCTCCCACGGGGTGCTGTCGGTGGGGCGTGCGACGATCCGGGGCATGATCGACTCGCTTGATGCCCTGCTGCCCACCGCCGGTGCCCACGCCTCGACCACCTACGCCGACTGGGTCGCCGCCCACGATCCGGACGCCTCCGGCACCGCGCGCGACCTGATCGCGGACATGCGCTCCGAGCTGGGCCGGTCCTGGACCAAGCCCGGCCGGTTCGTCGACACGATGGCGGCGCGGGCGCGGCGGCTGCCGCCGGCGCACCTGCCGTGGTTCTGGGACACCGTGGGCCACCGGCTGATCGGTTACGGGAGCCGGCCGGGCGGGCGCGCCTACGCGGCGGCGCGTGCGGCCGAGGCGGAGCACGGGCTGCCGGTGGACCCCGGCTACCGGCGGGCCAACGCGCTGCTGTTCGCCTGGGGCGGGGCCATGCCGGCCAAGGAGTTCGGGGCCCATCAGCGGTTCCTCGCCGAGACGTTGGAACCGGCCGCGGCGCACGCCGCCCTGGACGCGTTCCTGACGGCCTGGGCGGGCTCGCCCGCGGACCTGCCGGCGGATCTGGTGCGCCGGGTGCGGGCCTCGGCCAAGGCGGCCGGGCACGGGGACGAGGAGGTCGCGCGGCTAGTGGGCGCGATCCTGTCGGTCACCCGGAAGAAGTCGGTGCCGGACGCGCTGCTGACCGCCGCCGGCCCGGTCCTGGCGGCCCGTCCCCCGGCGGACCCGGTCGCGGCCGGGCTGCTGGAGGTGTTCCCGGAGGGCGTGACCGACGGCGGGGCATGGCTGCGGCTGCTGATCGGCTGCGGTGCGACCGGGGCGATGGAGTCCGGGCGGGTGGTGCCGGAGGACGGACTGCACCACTGGGTCGGGAACTTCGTACGCATGTACCAGTACGCCGCCCAGTCGGGCGGCGGGGTCGGGCGGCAGCCGCTGCCCGGGGAATTCCTCGACCTGGTCGGCCGGTTGGGGCCGCGGCTGCGGGCGGCGGGCGCCCCGGTGACGGTGCACACCACCCGGCACCACTACCAGGGCTTCGACGCGGACGTGCTGGACGCCTGCCTGGCGGCGGGGGTCGCGGTCGTCGACCCGGGGCCGGAGGTCCGGATGCGCTTCTGGGGCGAGCGGTCCCGGCGGGACCTCGTCGCGCTGGCCGCCGACCCGGTGTTCGGATCCCGACTGGAGGGGACCGTACACGCGGGTCTGCTCCCGAACTCGTCGGTGGCTCGGCTGCGCCGGCCCGGGTCGGCGGTGACGCTGCTGCCGGGCAACGAGGGCATCGCGAACGAGGTGGCCGGTCGCGTCGGGAAGCTCGTCGGCGCGGTCGGGGGCGGCGGCATGGCCGGGGCCGAGGAGGCCGTCGCCGAGCTGGAGACGCTGCTGGACCGGCCGACCGTGTCGGCGCTGGGCGGGATCGCCGACGCCCTCGCCGAGGCCGGAGCGGCAGGTGCGCTGCGGCGCTCGCTGGCGGCCGGTCTGCCGGAGGAACTGGCCTGGCCCGCCCTGGAGTCGGTGTACGCGGAGTTCGCGGCGGCCGCCGCGCCCGAGGGCGACGCCGGGTCCGAGGCCTCGCCCGAGCCAGACGCCGGGTCCGAGGTCGGCGCTGCTCCCGGGGAAGCGGACCAGATCCTGCCGGGGGTGGCCGGGGTGACCTCCACCTGGCCCGTGCTCACGGTGTTCGGGCGCGACCGGGCCGTCGCCGTCGCCCCCGACGGGGTGCGCGCCTCCTGCCGTTTCACGGTGCCCGACGGCGCGACCATGTACGCGGTGCACTACGCGGGCGGCTCCTTCCTCGTGAGCTGGACCCTCAAGCCGAGCCCCTACTACTGCGACACCGCCGTCTGGGCCGAACGCCCCGAGGAGCCGTTCGCGCCGGACCAGTTGAGCGGTCTGGTGCCGTTCGGCGGCAGCCTGGACGGGGCGTACGGCTTCCAGTTCGAGACCGCCGACGGCGGCGGTCGGCACGGCGGCCTGCGGGCGCTGCGCCCCGGCGGCACGGAGGGCATCGACGGCGCCGAGCTGCAGCTCGGCGACGGCTCCCGGATCTGGACCAACGCCGTCTTCGGGAGGCGGCCGTGGGAGCCGGCGGACCCCCTCACCGGGGAGCGGTGCGGTGCGACGGAGCTGCCGGACTTCCCGGGCCGCCCCGCGAGCGCCGATCCGGCCGCGGAACCGTCCGAGGCGGGCATGACCCTGGCCCGGGAGGCCCTGCAGCTGGCCCCGCTGCCCGCCGGACTGGCCGACTCCCCGCTGGGCAGCCGGGACGGCCTGGTCGGGACCCGGGTGCTGTTCCGCACCCGGCACCGCGACCACGCGCCCGACCACTACCTGGTGGAGAGCGTGGACGGGCGCACGGCCCGCTTCGACATCGACCGGCCGGGTCAGGAGCCCTGGGGGCTGTGGGCGCCGCCGGAGGGCGCCGTGGAGGACGTGGTCCTCGCCGAGGCGCAGACGCGTACGGGGGTGCGCGCGTACGCCCCCGACGGCGCGCTGCTGTGGGAGTTGGACGGGCACCAGTCCCCCCGGCACCCGCGGGTGAAGCCGAAGCGGCGGGCCACCGCCTCGGGGGGCGTGGCCCTGCCGCCCGCCTTCTGGTACCTGCTGCGCACCCGGGACGCGGCCGGGTCGAGGGCGCTGCGGACCGTGGGCCGGGACTGCGCGGACGCCTTGCTGGCGGCCGCCCTCGACGGCGATGAGGCGCTGCGCACGGCCGTGGCCCGGGAGTTGCCGGAGGTCACCGACCCGGTACTGGTCGAAGCCGTGGTGGCCGTCGGCGTGCGGGCCGCCCGGGTGGAGGAACGGCGCCGGGCCCTGCACCGGCGCGTCACGCTGCTCGCCGAGGCGCCGCCGGCCCTGCCGCGGCGGTCCGCGCCGGACACCGAGCTGGTGCCGGCGCTGTTCGGGCTGGTCTCGGACGGGGAGCGCGATGGGCGGCGGGGCCTCCGGGAGGTGGCGCTGCCGGCGACCCTGAGCGCGCTGGCCGCCGACGGCGCCTGCCTGGCCGGGAGCATCGTGGAGGAGGTGCGGCGGATCTCCCCGCCGGCGCCCCCGCACGACTGGTCGCAGCTGCTCGGCGCGATCGACGCCGCGGCCTGGCGGGCGGCGGTGGCACCGACCCCCGACACGGAGCGGGCGGCGCTGCTGGCGCTCCTGGACACCTGGGCCGACCAGCCGTTCGCCCGTGCGGGCGGCCGGTGGTGGGTGGGCGTTTCCGACTCCGGGGCCCTGGACGGGCTTCGTGCGGGCGGGACCGCCGTGGCCTCCGCCGCGGTACGGGCCGGAGGGGCGCGGTACTGGTTCGTCGCGCCCGCCGCCGAGGGCGCGGACGGCGACCGCGCGCCGGCGCAGGCCCCGGACGCGCGGCTCGTACGGGTGGAGCGGGACGACGCCGCCCGGCTGCGCGCCCTGGTGGCGGCGGTCGAGGCGCACGGGCCGATCCCGGTGCCGGAGTCCGCGGCCGTGCGCTTCGCCGAACTGACGGGCGTGCGCAGGGCCCTGGCGCGGCTGGTGGTGGCCGGTCTGGTCGGCCGGGCCGACCGGGACGAGGACAGCGCCCTGGCGCGCAAGGCCCCCTACAAGGCGACCCCGATGACCGTGGAGTCGTACGAGCGCCTGCGCGCGCGGCTCGGAGCTGCCGGTCGGCGGGCCGTGCTGGCCGCCGGCCTGCCCGAGGACCCGGCCGAGCTGTGGCGGCCGGGCGGGATCGAGGCCGCCGTGGAACGGATGGCCGGGGTGTGGCGGGAGCGGATCGGGGCCCGGCCGGCCGTGCACGACGAGGTCGCCGACGCCCTGGAGGCCGACCTGGGGCTGTCGGAGGTGTGGGCCAGGCGGCTGGCGGGCGGCTACGAGGCCGCCGAGGACTCGACGGTGCCCGCGACGGACTGGGTGCTCTCGGCGACCCCGTACGGCATCGGCGTGGAGGTCAGGGCCGTGCCGCCGGCCGGGCCCGAGCTGCCCTACCGCACCCCGGTGGGCCTCTCGCTCGGGCAGATCGCGAGCGCGCTGGTGTGGGCGTGGACGGACCGGCCCGTCGGGGATCCCGCGGTGGCCGGCGCGACGGCCCTGTACGAGCGGCTGCGGGCCGAGCTGGAGCGGCCGGAGCTGCTGCTGGCGCTGCCGGGCGGGCGGGTACAGGACACCTCGGAGCGGATCGCCGAGCGGTTCGGGCCCGGCCTGCTTGCGGTATCGATGGACCGGCGCACGGAGAAGGGGCCGGTTCCGGTGACCGCGTACGACTCCGGCCCGCTGGTGGTGTGCGCGCCCGGCGGCGCCTCCTTCCTGCGGCCGGCCGCGGTCGCCGACCCCGAGGTATGGCGGCGGGTCCGAGAGGTGACCGACCTCGCCGAGGAACTGGACCGGGTGGCACCGCTGCTGGCCGGCGGCGGCCTGGACCGGATGATGCGCCGGGCCGTGTCGGGCGTGGTGCCCGACGGTGCGTACGAGGCGGATCCCCGGCAGTCCTGCCCGGAGCTGGTCACGCGGGTGGCGGCGCAGCTCGGCGTGGGCCCGGACGCCGCCGCGCTGTACCTCCAGCTGGCGACGCTGGCCGCGCCCACCGACCGCAACGTGCGGCGGTGGAACGGCTGGTCGACCAAACGTCAGGCGGAGGTCCGGGCGGAACTCCTCGCCACCGGCGCGGTGGTGGAGGCCAAGCGGGCGCGGGCGGGCCGGACCGTGTTCCTGCCCGGGGAGTGGACCGACCTGAAGGCCCCGCACCTGCCGCTGGAGACGGTGAAGCTGACGAGCCACCAGGTGCGCCCGCTGTGGCGTGACCGGATCCACGCCCCGTTCGGTCCGGTGCTGCCGACCGCGCCCCTGCACGAGATGTTCGCCGAGGCCTGGGAGCGGTGGCCTGGCGGGGGGCGCTAGGCGGTCTCCTGCGGAGCGGGCCCGGCCGGTTGCACCGGGGCCGGCCGGTGGGGCGGGCGGGCTCAGCCGGGGCGGGGTCGGTGTCGGTGTCGGGGTCGGCCGTGGCCGGGCGCGCGCCGGGGCGTCTCCTCGGGCGTCGAACGGTTCCAGGGGTCGGAGGACCGAGGGGGTTGCGTTCGACGCCCTGCGGGGACGCCCCGCCACACACCCGACCCCGTCCGGGCCTGGGTGACTGGGCGGGGCGCCGCGCCCTGCGGGGACGCCCCACCGCACACCCGACCATGTCCGGACCTGCGGGGACGCCCCGACGCACACCTGGCCCTGTTCGGACGGGCATGTACCGGGCTGATCCGCGCCGTGTACCGGGACCGAGGGGCAGAAGGAGGCCGCACACGCCCTCCTGCCGCCGAGCGGCCCCGCACGAGTGCGCGTTCGGGTGACAACGGCCGCCGGGTTCCGCGCGCCCGCGGTCCGCGTACCGGAACATCTCAGGCGGCCGGTCATGCCCCGGTCACGCACTGCCGATCCGGCCCCGCGCGGCCGCGGCTCCGGTCCGTCGCAGGGAGACCACGTGCACGTCCTGCTCGTCGCGAGTGCTTTCAACAGCCTCACCCAGCGGGTCCACGCCGAGCTGCGCGATCACGGCCACAGTGTCGCGGTGGAGCTGGCGCTCCCGTCCGCCGATCTCGCCGACGCGGTCCGCAGGCACCGGCCGGACCTGGTGGTCGCGCCGATGCTGACCTCGGCCGTGCCCGAGGAGGTCTGGTCCGCCCACACCTGTCTGATCGTCCACCCCGGTCCGCTCGGGGACCGGGGCCCCTCCTCCCTGGACCGGGCCGTCCACGAGGGTGCCCCGCGGTGGGGTGTCACGGTGCTGCAGGCCAATGCGGAGATGGACGCCGGCGATGTGTGGGCCACGGTCGCATGCCCGGTGCCGAGCCCTCCGGTGTCCAAGAGCACCTGGTACCGGGGCGAGGTCGCCGACGCGGCCCTGGAAGCCGTCCTGCTCGCCGTGGAGCGCTTCGCCTCCGGCACGTACGCCCCCGAGCCGCAGGGCGAGGGCCGCGTCCTGCCGCTGTTGCGCCAGGAGGAGCGCCGGATCGACTGGCTGCGGGACGACACCGAGCGGGTACTGCGCCTGCTGCGGGCCGCCGACTCCCGGCCCGGCGTACGGGACGAGCTGCTGGGCGGCGTGTGGTTCCTGCACGGCGGCCACCCCGAAGATCGGCTGCGCGGCCGGCCGGGAGAACTGCTCGCCACCAGGGCGGGGGCGATCTGCCGGGCCACCGTCGACGGGGCCGTCTGGATCCCGGAGCTACGGGCCCGGCGCGCGCCGGGGCAACCGGCCCGTCCCAAGCTTCCCGCCACGCTCGCGCTCGGCGACCTGCTGCCCGCGCTGCCGGAGCTCCCCGCCGCTGCGGGCCCGCGGACCTGGTCCGACATCGACTACCGCGAGGAGGGCGGGGCCGGGTTCCTGTCGTTCTCCTTCCCCGGCGGCGCGATGGGCACCGACCACTGCCGGCGCCTGCTGGACGCCTACCGCGCCGCCTGCACCCGCCCCACCTCGGTGCTCGTCCTCGGCGGCGGCCGGGACTTCTTCTCGAACGGCATCCACCTCGGCGTCATCGAGGCCGCGGCCGACCCGGCCGAGGAGTCCTGGGCCAACATCAACGCCATGGACGACCTGGTGGAGGCCGTCCTCACCACCACCGACCGGCTCGTGGTCTCCGCGCTGGGCGGCAACGCGGCCGCCGGTGGGGCGATGCTGGCCCTCGCCGCCGACGAGGTGTGGTGCCGCTCGGGCGTGGTCCTCAATCCGCACTACCGGCTCATGGGCCTGTACGGCTCGGAGTTCTGGACGTACACGCTGCCGCGCCGGGTCGGCGCGGCCGTATCGGAGCGCCTCATCACCGAGGCCCTGCCGCTGAGCGCAGAGGCCGCCCGGAGGCTCGGCCTGGTCGACCGGACGATCGGCTGCCCGCCCGCGGAGTTCGCCGACCGGGCCGCGTCGCTCGCGGCGCAGCTCGCCGGCCACCCGGCCACCGCCACGCGGATCACCGGGAAGAAGGCGCGCCGGGAGCTCGACGAGGCGGAGCTCCCGCTGGCGGCCTACCGCGCGGCCGAGCTGGACCGGATGCGGCGGACCTTCTTCACCCGAACGGCCCCGTACCACGGGCTGCGGCGGTCCTTCGTACGCAAGGAGCGCCCCGACGCCACCCCGCCCCATCTGGCCCGGCCCGTACCGGGTCGGCACGGGTCCCCGCCGCCCGCGAGAACGGCCCGCGTCACCGGACCGGGTGTACATGACGGGGCACGGGACCCCGCCGGCTGCTAGCAAGAAGGGTGGGGCCCATGGGTCCCGGGCGGTCACGCGCCGCCCCTCCCACCCCCGCTCCCGCTCCCCGCTCCCCCTTCGCAAGGAGGCATCCGCATGGATGCAGCAACGTCGGACCCGGTAGAGGACCCCCTGATCCACATCCTCTGGATCAACGCGGGCTTGAGTTGCGACGGCGACTCCGTGTCCCTGACCGCGGCGATGCAGCCGAGCATCGAGGAGATCGTGACGGGGACGCTGCCCGGGCTCCCCCGGATCGCCGTGCACTGGCCGCTGATCGACTTCGAGTGCGGCCCGGTCGGCGGCGCGGACACGTTCATCGAGTGGTTCTTCAAGGGCGAGCGGGGCGAGATCGATCCGTTCGTGCTGGTGGTCGAGGGGTCCATCCCCAACGAGAAGATCAAGCCCGAGGGCTACTGGTGCGGCTTCGGCGACGATCCGGCCACCGGCCAGCCCATCACCACGAGCGAGTGGATCGACCGGCTGGCCCCCAAGGCCCTCGCCGTGGTGGCCATCGGCACCTGCGCCACGTACGGCGGCATCCACGCGATGGAGGGCAATCCCACGGGCGCCATGGGCGTGCCCGACTACCTGGGCTGGGACTGGAAGTCCCACGCGGGGATCCCGATCGTGTGCGTGCCGGGCTGTCCGATCCAACCGGACAACTTCTCGGAGACCCTGACGTACCTGCTGTACCAGGCGGCCGGCTCGGCCCCGATGATCCCGCTCGACGACAAGCTGCGGCCCACCTGGCTGTTCGGCAACACGGTCCACGAGGGCTGTGACCGCGCGGGCTACTACGAGCAGGGCCAGTTCGCCGAGACCTACGACTCCCCCAAGTGCCTTGTCAAGATCGGCTGTTGGGGCCCGGTGGTCAAGTGCAATGTGCCCAAGCGCGGCTGGATGAACGGCATCGGCGGCTGCCCGAACGTGGGCGGCATCTGCATCGCCTGCACGATGCCCGGCTTCCCCGACAAGTTCATGCCGTTCATGGACAAGCCGCCGGGCGCCACGGTCTCCACCAACGCCAGCGGCGCGTACGGCGCGGTGATCCGCAGGCTCCGGGCGATCACGCTGCACACCGTGGACCAGGAGCCCAAGTGGCGCCGCTCCGGCGAGAAGCTGACGACGGGCTACCGCCCGCCCTGGTGACCGGCCCCGGGCCCGGGCCACGGCTCCGGACCCGGGCACACCTCCTCCCCCCACACTGAAGAAGGGTCACGGCAGACACGATGGAACCGAAGACGAAGGCGGCCGGTGACGGCAGCGGCCTGGTCGAGATGGCGTGGGATCCGATCACCCGGATCGTGGGCAGTCTCGGCATCCACACGAAGATCGACTTCAAGCAGAAGCGGGTCGCCGAGTGCTACAGCACCTCGTCGGTCTTCCGTGGCTACAGCGTCTTCATGCGCGGCAAGGATCCCCGCGACGCGCACTTCATCACCAGCCGCATCTGCGGCATCTGCGGTGACAACCACGCCACGTGTTCCGTGTACGCGCAGAACATGGCCTACGGGGTGAAGCCGCCGCACCTCGCCGAATGGATCATCAACCTCGGCGAGTCCGCGGAGTACATGTTCGACCACAACATCTTCCAGGAGAACCTGGTCGGGGTCGACTACTGCGAGAAGATGGTCCGCGAGACCAACCCCGGCGTGCTGGAGCTGGCCGAGCGGACCCAGGCCCCGCACGCCGGCGAGCACGGCTACCGCACCATCGCCGACATCATGCGCTCGCTCAACCCCATCGAGGGCGAGTTCTACCGCGAGGCCCTCCAAGTCAGCCGGTACACACGGGAGATGTTCTGCCTGATGGAGGGGCGCCACGTGCACCCCTCCACGCTCTACCCGGGCGGCGTCGGCACCATCGCCTCGGTCCAGCTCTTCACCGACTACATGAGCCGCCTGATGCGGTACGTGGAGTTCATGAAGAAGGTGGTGCCGCTGCACGACGACCTGTTCGACTTCTTCTACGAGGCCCTGCCCGGCTACGAGGAAGTGGGCCGCCGGCGCGTCCTGTTGGGGTGCTGGGGTGCGCTCAACGACCCCGAGTACTGCGACTTCACGTACGCCAACATGACGGACTGGGGACGGAAGATGTTCGTCACCCCGGGCGTGATCGTGGACGGCAAGCTGGTCACCAACGACCTCACCGAGATCAACCTCGGCATCCGCATCCTGCTGGGCAGCTCGTACTACGACGACTGGGAGGGACGCGAGCAGTTCGTCACGCACGACCCGCTCGGCAACCCGGTCGACCCGCGCCACCCGTGGAACCAGCACACCATCCCGGCCCCGCAGAAGCGGAACTTCGACGACAAGTACAGCTGGGTGATGTCGCCCCGCTGGTTCGACGGCAAGGACCACCTGGCGCTCGACACCGGCGGCGGCCCCATCGCCAGGCTGTGGTCCACGGCCCTGTCCGGTCTGGTGGACGTCGGCTACGTCAAGGCCACCGGGCACAGCGTGGTCATCAACCTGCCGAAGACCATGACCAAGCCCGAGACCCGCTTCGAGTGGCAGATCCCGAAGTGGAGCAACGCCCTGGAGCGCAACCGCGCCCGCACCTACTTCCAGGCGTACGCGGCGGGCATCGCCCTGCACTGCGCCGAGAAGGGGCTGGCGGAGGTCCGCGCCGGACGCACGCAGACCTGGGAGAAGTTCGAGGTGCCGAACGAGTCGATCGGCGTCGGCTTCACCGAGGCCGTACGGGGCGTCCTGTCGCACCACATGGTGATCCGCGACGGGAAGATCGCCAACTACCACCCGTATCCGCCGACCCCGTGGAACGCCAGCACCCGCGACACCTTCGGCACTCCGGGACCGTACGAGGACGCCGTGCAGAACACCCCCATCTTCGAGGAGAACTCCCCGGAGAACTTCAAGGGCATCGACATCATGCGGGCGGTGCGCAGCTTCGACCCCTGTCTGCCGTGCGGGGTGCACATGTACGTGGGCGGCGGCAAGACCGTCAAGACCATGCACGTGCCCACCGGCCTGAGCGGACTGGGCGGATGAGCGCCGCGCAGACGGGCGTCGCGGTGGACGCGCGGCAGGCCGGGCAGCGGGTGGACGAGGTGCTCGACCGGCTCGCCGCCACGGGCGACCGGGCGGCATGCGCCGCCGCCGAGGAACTGGTCCGGGTCCTCATGGAGTTCTACGGGGCCGGGCTCGCCCGCATCACGGAGCGGCTCGGCGAGAACGGCCTGCGCCCGCTGCTGGACGACGAGCTCGTCGCGAGCCTGCTGGCCCTGCACGACCTCAACCCCGAGGACGTACACGCCCGGATCGGTCGGGCACTGCGCTCCGTACGGGAGCCCGTGGAGCTGCTGGACTTCGACGCGGCCTCGGGTGTGCTGCGGCTGCGCGCGGCGGCCACCGGCGGTTGCGGCTGCGGCAGTTCGGAGGCCGGCTCGTCCGGTGTGCCGCGCGACGTGGCGGACGCCCTGGCGGCCTTCGCGCCCGAGGTGACCTCCGTCGAGGTGGAGAAGGCGGCCCCGGCCCCGGCTCTGCTGCAGATCGGTACCCGCCCGCAGGCCCCGGCACGGGTCCGGTGAGCGGGTCGGCTTCGGCGGCCCGGGGCCTGCGGCGGTTCGCCGGCGCGCGCCCGCCACGCCCCGAGACCTGCGAACTGTGCGGGGTGGTGGTGGCCGAGGACGGACACCGCCACCTGGTGGAGACCGAGCGGCGGGCCCTGGTCTGCGCGTGTACCGGCTGCGCGCTGCTCTTCGACCGGCCGGGGGCGGTCACCGGCCGCTTCCGCGCCGTCCCCGACCGGTACCTGACCGATCCGGGGCACCGGCTCGACGACGGCGCCTGGGAGGCCCTCCAGATCCCCGTCGGGGTGGCCTTCCTCTTCCGCAACGCCGCGCTGGACCGCCTGGTCGCGCTCTACCCGAGCCCCGCCGGGGCCACCGAGAGCGAGCTCGACCCGGAGACCTGGCAGGGCGTGCTCGGCGCCGGACGGCTGGCCGCCCTCCTGGAACCCGACGTGGAGGCGCTGCTGCTGCACCGCGCGGAGGGGCGCACCACCTGCCACCTGGTGCCCATCGACATCTGCTACGAACTGGTGGGGCGGATGCGGATGCTGTGGCAGGGCTTCGACGGGGGCGCGGAGGCCCGGGAGGCGCTGCGCGTCTTCTTCGAACGCGTCGAGCGGCGGTCCCGGGCACTCGCGCCCGACGCGGTGGAAGCGGGCCGGCCATGACGGATTTCGCCTTCGCCTGCACGGGGGTGCGCGCCGACCCGTACGCCGCCGGTCCGACGCTGGTGTTCCGGCTGCGCATGACCACTTCGCCCGGGGTGCGGATGCACGCCATCGCCCTGCGCTGCCAGATCCGCGTCGAACCCGCCCGGCGGCGGTACGGCCCGGTGGAGGCGGACGGGCTGGCCGACCTGTTCGGTGCGCCCTCCCGCTGGGGGTCCACGCTCCAGCCCGTGCAGTTCGCCCAGGTGTCGCTGATGGTCCCGAGCTTCACCGGGGAGACCGAGGTCGACCTGGTGGTGCCGTGCACCTACGACATGGACATCGCGGCGACCCGGTACTTCGCCGCGCTCCAGGGCGGTGAGGTGCCGCTGCTGATGCTGTTCTCCGGGACCGCGTTCACCGGGGCCGGCGGCTTCCACGTCGAACCGGTGCCCTGGGACAGCGAGGCGGCGTACCGGATGCCGGTGGGGGTCTGGCGGGAGATGGTCGAGCAGCACTTCCCCGGCTGCGGCTGGCTGCGGCTGCCCGCCGACACGATGGCCGACCTGCTCGCCTTCCGCTCGCGGCACGCCCTCCCCTCCTGGGAGGCGACCGTACGCGCCCTCCTGGACACCGCGGCCGCGGCGGGACCGCCGCCGCCCGCGGTCCGGTTGGGGGCGGCTCCGCCGCGCGTCACCGAGAGGACGGCCCCGTGACCGCGACCACGTCCACGACCGAGAGCAGGACCGCGACCGCGTCCGGGACGGCCCCGGACGCCCGCTTCGCCACGGCCCGGCAGGTGGCCGACGCCGTCCTCTTCGAGGGGTACGTCCTCTATCCGTACCGGGCCTCGGCCGCGAAGAACCGGATGCGCTGGCAGTTCGGCGTGCTCGTGCCGCCCGCCTGGGCCCCGGCGCACGAGGAGCACACCTTCCAGCGGACCGAGGTCCTGCTGGAGCCCCGGGGCGCGGCGACGCTCTCCCTGGAGCTGCGCTTCCTGCACGCCCAGCGGCGTACGGTCCAACAGGCCTGCATGGACGGCACGTTCGAGGAGGTCGCCGAACTGCACCTGGCCGACCGGGTGCTGGTCCCCTGGGACGAGGGCGCCGAGGAACGGGTCGAGGTGTCCGTGACGGTGGCCGAACTGGCCGGCGCGGAGGCCCTCTTCCCGTTCGCCCGGCCCGCCCGCGAGGAGGTCGAGCCCGTCCTCGACGCCGAGGGTCGCACGGTCGGCCGCCTGGTGCGGCGTACGGAACGGGTCAGCGGGTTGCTGCGGCTCTCCGCCGCCGAACTCGACGGCCCTTACCGGGTGTTGAAGCTCGCGGCCGTGGTGGAGAACACCAGCTCCTGGGTGCCGGACGACAGCTCCGCGACGCGCGAGGAGGCACTGCCCCGCTCGCTGGTCGCCGCCCACCTCCTGCTGGGGCTGAGCTCCGGATCCTTCCTGTCGATGACCGACCCGCCCGAGTGGGCCAAGGGGGCGGTCGCGAGCTGCGAGAACCGCCACACCTGGCCGGTGCTGGCGGGCGAGCCCGGCCGGGCCGACGTGGTGCTGTCCTCCCCCATCATCCTGGAGGACCACCCTGCCATCGCGCCCGAGAGCGCCGGAGCCATGTACGACGCCACCGAGATCGACGAGATCCTGGCCCTGCGCACCGCCGCCCTCACCGACCAGGAGAAGCGGGAGGCGCGCGGGACGGATCCCCGGGCGGCCGCCGTGATCGACCTGGCCGATTCGATGCCGCCCGAGGTGCTGGAGCGGCTCCACGGGGCCGTCCGCGGGCTGCGTGACATCACCGGCGAGCCCGGGGCCGGGGCCGAGGACCCGGCCGCGCTGTTCCGGCCCGAGACCCCCTGGTGGGATCCGGCCGGGGCGGACCCGGTCGAGCCGGCCCCCGACCACGTCACGGTCGACGGTGTCCGGGTCGGGGTCGGCAGCCGGGTGGTCCTTCGCCCCGGGCTACGCCGGACCGACGCCCAGGACCTGTTCCTCCAGGGCCGCACCGCCCTGGTGGAGGCCGTTCTGCACGATGTCGACGGGGGCGTGCACCTCGCGGTCACCGTGGAGGGCGATCCGGGCGCCGACATCCGCCGGGAGCAGGGCAGGTTCCTCTACTTCCAGCCCGACGAGGTCACCCCCGGGGAGCAGGCGTGAACGGCCGGACCCTGATCGCCGGAATCGGCAACGTCTTCCTCGGCGACGACGGTTTCGGCGTGGAGACCCTGCGGGCCCTGTCCTCGCACGCGCTGCCGCAGGGGGTGGAGGCGGTGGACTTCGGGGTCCGCGGGGTCCACCTCGCCTACCAGTTGCTCGACGGCTACGACACGGTCGTCCTCGTCGACGCCACCGCACGCGGCGGAGCCCCCGGCACCCTGTACCTGATCGAGGTCGGCACCGGGGACGCGCGCGTCGCACCTGGCGGGGCCGCCCTCGACGGCCACGACATGTCGCCCGACACCGTCCTCGCCCTGTTGGACACCCTGTGCGCCGGGACCGGCACCGCCGCGCCCCGGCGCGTGCTCGTCCTCGGGTGCGAACCCGCCTGCGTCGAGGAGGGCATCGGTCTGAGCCGGCCGGTGGCCGACGCGGTGCCGGAGGCCGTACGCATGCTCCTGGACCTGCTCCGGCAGGAGGAGGCGCCCGGGGCCGGAGTGGATGACCCGAACCGCCGTGAACTGAGGAGAACCCCATGAAGAAGGCCGTCATCGGCGGAGCCGCCGCCGTCGCCCTGCTCGCCGTGCTCAAGCAGCTGCTGCCCGACATCAGGCGCTACCTGCACATCCGCGGCATGTGAACCCGCACGCCCGGAGGCTCCGTGGGGCCCCCAGGACCCCGTACGCCCCGGCGCCCGAATGGCGTACGGGGCGTAGTGGTCGTCGGCGTGGCCGCCCGCGCCGCCCGCGCCCTGCCGGTGTAATGAGCCCGGCAGGACGGAGACGCAAGTCCTATGCACGAGATGTCGATCGCCATGGCCGTCGTCGGCCAGGTGGAAGAGGCGGCCCCGGACGCGACGGGCGTCGTGAGCCGAGTGGAGCTCCAGGTCGGGGAGTTGGCCGGGGTGGTCCCGGACTCCCTCGCCTTCTGCTTCGAACTGGCCTGCGCCGGAACGGTCCTGGAGGGTGCCGAGCTCGTCACCCGGTCCGTGCCGGCCCGCGCGCGCTGCGCCGCCTGCACGGGCGAATGGGCCGTGGGCATGCCGCCCGAACTGTGTTGTCCCGCCTGCGGACGGGCCACGGAGGTGGAGCTGCTCTCCGGACGCGAGCTGCGCATCCTCACCGTGACCTGGGAGGACGCCCCGGACCCCGACGCCCAGGCCGCGGTCCCCTGCCGCGCACCGATCTCCGAGGAGGCCTGAACCATGTGCCGAGTGGTCGACCTGCAACAGGCGGTACTCGCCAAGAACGACGGGGCGGCGCAGGCGCTGCGCGCCGAACTCACCGCCCGCGGAACCACGGTCGTGAACATGCTGTCCAGTCCGGGCAGCGGCAAGACCGCCCTGCTGGAGCGGGAGCTGGTGCTCGCCGGCGAGCGGGGGGTGGCCGTGGCCGCCCTGACGGCCGACCTGGCCACCGAGAACGACGCGGTGCGGCTGGCCCGCTCGAGCGCGCCGGTCAAGCAGGTGCTCACCGACGGGCTCTGCCACCTGGAGGCCGCGATGCTGGGGCGGCACCTGGACGGATGGCTGCCCGAGGAGACCCGGCTGCTCTTCGTCGAGAACGTCGGCAACCTGGTCTGCCCGGCCTCGTACGACCTCGGGGAGTCGCTGCGCGTGGTCCTCGCCTCGGTGACCGAGGGCGAGGACAAGCCGCTGAAGTACCCGACCGCCTTCGGTCTGGCGCAGCTGGTCGTGATCACCAAGACGGACATCGCGCAGGCCGTCGAGTTCGACGAGGCGACCTTCCGCGCGAACGTCCAGCGGGTCAACCCGGGCGTCGAGGTGGTGCTCACCTCGGCCCGCACGGGCGAGGGCCTGGGCATCCTGCTGGACCGGGCGCAAGCGGTCGGCGCGGGGGCGGTGGCACACACCCCGGTGATGGCAACCCAGTGCGCGTGCGCTCCCGCGCGGGACGCCCACCACGCCGCCGGGCACGCCCACGGTCCGGGGTACGAGCCCGGCCACGCCCCGGGGACTGGGGCTGCGCACGGCCAGGGGCACGGGCCCACGCCCGGGCACGCTCACGGACCGGGGCATGCACACGTGCACGGGCTCGACCACGAACATACGCACGGTCCCGGGCGGGCACCCAACCCGGGACGAGGATCCGAGCCTGGGCACGACTCGGCGGCTGGGCACAACCCGGGGGCTGGGCACGGGGCTGGGACTCCGGCTGCGGCTGCGGCTGCGGCTGCGGCTGCGGCTGCGGGCGGCCACGGGCACGAACCTGCGCCCGGGCACGCTCACGGGCCGGGGCATGTGCACGGGACGGGGAACGCGCCGGGGCCCGGGCAGGGGCATGTGCACGGAACGGAACACGTACACGGGGCGGGGCCCGCGCACGCGCACGGGCAGGGGCCTGCTCACGATCACCCGCCGACGCCCAAGCCGGCGCCGGCGCGCCGGCAGAGCCGCTGATGGAGGGCGTGCAGCGCCGTCGGGTCGTCGTGCGGGGCGTGGTGCAGGGTGTCGGCTTCCGGCCGTACGTCTACGCCCGCGCCACCGGGCTCGGCCTGGCCGGACACGTCACCAACACCCCCGAAGGCGTGGTGACCGAGGTCGAGGGTGCGCCCGAAGCCGTCTCGGACTTCTGCGAGCGCCTCGCGGCGGACGCGCCCCCGCTGGCCGTGGTGGACGGCGTGGACCACTGCGAGGTGCCGGTGGTCGGCGGCAGCGGCGGGTTCTCGATCATCGCCTCCCGGAGCGGCGGGCCGGCCCGGACCCTGGTCTCCCCCGACACGGCCACGTGCGCCGCCTGCCTCGCCGAGCTGGCCGACCCGGCCGACCGGCGCCACCGGCACCCCTTCATCACGTGCACGCACTGCGGGCCCCGTTTCACCATCGTCACCGGTCTGCCCTACGACCGCGCCCACACGACCATGGCCGGCTTCCCGATGTGCCCCGACTGCGCCCGCGAGTACGCCGATCCGGCCGACCGGCGCTTCCACGCCCAGCCAGTGGCCTGCACGGCCTGTGGGCCTCGGCTGCGGCTGCTGGTCGCCGCGGGCGCGAAGGCCCCGTACGAGCTCACCGGTACGGATCCCGTCGCCGAGGCCCGCCGGATGCTGGCCCGGGGCGCGATCCTCGCGGTCAAGGGGCTCGGCGGGTACCACCTGGCCTGCGATGCCGCCCAGCCGAAGGCCGTGGCGGAACTGCGCCGGCGCAAGGCCCGCGGCGACAAGCCCTTCGCCGTGATGGTGCGCGACCTCGCCGAGGCCGAGCGGCTGGCGCACATCGGCCCGGAGGAACGCGCCCTGCTCACCGGGAACGTCCGGCCCGTCGTGCTGCTGCGCAGGCGCGCCGGGGTCCCGGGCCCGGCCGAGCCCGCCGAGGCGGTCGCTCCGCGCAGCCCCGACCTCGGAGTCATGCTTCCGTACACCCCCGTCCACCACCTGCTGTTCGGGCTTCCCGGCGATCCTCCGGGGCCCGGGCTGCTCGTCATGACCAGCGGGAACCTCGCGGGCGAGCCCATCGTCACCGACGAGGCCGAGGCCCTGGAGCGGCTGGCCGGCCTCGCCGACGCCTGGCTCACGCACGACCGCCCCATCCACGTGCCGTGCGACGACTCGGTGGTACGGGTCTGCGACGGCGCCACGCTGCTGGTCCGGCGTGCGCGCGGCTACGCCCCGCTGCCGGTCGCGCTGCCGCTGCCGGTCCCCGCCACGCTGGCCGCCGGCGGCGACCTGAAGAACGCCCTCTGCCTCGGTGAGGGCCGTCGGGCCTGGCTGTCGGCGCACATCGGCGACATGGACGACCTCGCCACCCAGCTCGCGTTCGAGCGGGCCGAGCAGCAGCTGGAGTCCATCACCGGCGTCACGCCCGAGCGGCTGGCCGCGGACCGGCATCCCGGCTACCGGTCGGGCCGGTGGGCGGCGCGCAATGCCGGCGGGCGGCCGCTGGTGCGCGTCCAGCACCATCACGCGCACATCGCCTCCGCGATGGCCGAACACGGTCTGGACGGCGGCCGCCGGGTGATCGGCGTCGCCTTCGACGGCACCGGCTACGGCGACGACGGCGCGGTGTGGGGCGGCGAGGTGCTCCTCGCCGACTACGCCGGATACACGCGCTTCGCGCATCTCGCGTACGTTCCCCTGCCGGGCGGCGACGCCGCCGTGCACCGGCCGTACCGGATGGCCCTGTCGCACCTGCGGGCGGCGGGCATCCCGTGGGATCCGGACCTGCCGTGCGTGAACAGCTGCCCCGATGACGAACTTCGGGTGCTGTCGCGCCAGTTGGAGCTCGGCCTGAACTGCGCGGCCACCTCCAGCATGGGGCGGCTCTTCGACGCCGTCTCTTCACTGGCGGGCATCTGCCACCGCTCCGGCTACGAGGCCCAGGCGGCGATGGAACTGGAGAGCGCCGCACTGCGGACGGCGGGACGCGACGGCACCGACCCCTACGCCTTCACCCTGAACCTGCCCACCCCCGGCGACGCACCCGGCCCCGGCGACGCCCCGGTCACCGCGGACCCGGCGCCCCTGCTGGCGGCGGCGGTCGCCGACCTGCGCGCGGGGGCGGCCCCCTCGGTGATCGCGGCCCGCTTCCACGCCGGTGTGACCGCGCTCGTCGGCAGGCTGTGCGTCCTCGCGCGCGAGCGGCACGGACTGGACACGGTGGTGCTGACCGGCGGGGTCTTCGCCAACACCCTGCTGTCCTCGGCCTGCGCCCGCACGCTGCGCGGGCACGGTTTCACCGTACTGCGGCACCGCCACGTCCCGCCGAACGACGGCGGCCTGGCACTCGGTCAGCTCATGGTGGCGGCCGCCTTCGACGTCACCGAACCCCCACAGCGAGGAGAGGCCCATGTGCCTGGCGGTACCCGGCAAAGTGCTTGACATCGGGGAGCGGGACGGCACCCGCATGGCCACAGTGGACTTCGGCGGCGTACAGAAGGAGGTGTGCCTGGAGTACCTGCCGGACCTCCAGGTAGGCGAGTACGCCATCGTCCACGTGGGGTTCGCCCTCCAGCGGCTGGACGAGGAGTCCGCGAAGCAGACCCTTGAGCTCTTCGCGGAACTCGGCATGTTGCAGGAGGAGTTCGGTGACCCGTGGGAAATGGCCGCGGAGGCCGGCGAGGGGGTGCAGCCGTGAAGTACATCGACGAGTTCCAGGACCCGGACCTGGCGCGCCGGCTGCTGGACGAGATCCACGCCACGGTGACCCGCCCCTGGGCGCTCATGGAGGTCTGCGGCGGCCAGACCCACACCATCATCCGGCACGGGATCGATCAACTCCTCCCCGATCAGGTGGAGTTGATCCACGGCCCGGGCTGTCCGGTCTGTGTGACCCCACTGGAGGTCATCGACAAGGCGTTGGAGATCGCCTCCCGGCCCGGGGTGATCTTCTGCTCCTTCGGGGACATGCTCCGGGTGCCGGGGACCGGCCGCGACCTGTTCCGGGTGCGGAGCGAGGGCGGCGACGTACGGGTGGTCTACTCCCCGCTCGACGCCCTGACCATCGCCCGCCAGAACCCGGACCGTGAAGTGGTGTTCTTCGGCATCGGATTCGAAACCACCGCGCCGCCCAATGCCATGACGGTCCATCAGGCCAAGCGGCTGGGCATCCCCAACTTCAGCCTGCTCGTCTCGCACGTCCGGGTTCCCCCGGCCATCGAGGCCATCATGCAGTCGCCCAGCTGCCGGGTGCAGGGCTTCCTCGCCGCCGGGCACGTGTGCAGCGTCATGGGCGTGGCGGAGTACCCGGAGCTCGCGGCACGGTACCGGGTGCCGATCGTGGTGACGGGCTTCGAGCCCCTGGACATCCTCGAAGGCGTACGGCGGACCGTGCGCCAGCTCGAACGGGGCGAGCACACCGTGGAGAACGCGTACGCGCGCGCCGTCCGCCCGGAGGGCAACCCGGCCGCCCTCGCCATGCTGGAGGACGTCTTCGAGGTCACCGACCGGGCCTGGCGCGGCATCGGGGTCATCCCGGGCAGCGGCTGGCGGCTCTCGGACCGCTACCGCGAGTTCGACGCCGAGCACCGCTTCTCGGTCACCGGGATCACCACGCGGGAGCCCGCCGAGTGCCGCAGCGGCGAGGTGCTCCAGGGGCTCATCAAGCCGCACGAGTGCGAGGCCTTCGGCACCTTGTGCACGCCGCGCACACCGCTCGGCGCCACGATGGTCTCCAGCGAGGGCGCCTGCGCCGCGTACTACCTCTACCGCCGGCTCGACCTCCAGGCCGCGCCGGCTTCCCCGACGACGCCGCTGGAGGCGAGCCCCGTTGGCTGAGACCGCACCCCTGGACATCACCGGCTGGACCTGCCCGGCCCCGCTGCGCGACCACCCCCGGGTGGTGATGGGTCACGGCGGGGGCGGCGCCCTGTCCGCCGAGCTCGTCGAGCACCTCTTCCTCCCGGCGTTCGGCGGCCCCGCCCTGGCCCAGCTCGGGGACTCCGCCGCGCTCTCCCTGGGCGGGGTGCGCCTCGCCTTCTCCACGGACTCCTACGTGGTGCGCCCGCTGTTCTTCCCCGGCGGCTGCATCGGCGACCTCGCGGTCAACGGCACGGTCAACGACCTCGCGATGAGCGGGGCCGAACCGGCCTACCTCTCCTGCGGGTTCATCCTGGAGGAGGGGGTCGAGCTGTCCGTCGTCTCCCGGGTGGCCCGGGCGATGGGCGACGCGGCCCGGGCCGCGGGCGTGGAGGTGGCCACCGGGGACACCAAGGTCGTCGAGAGCGGGCACGGCGACGGCATCTACGTCAACACCGCGGGCATCGGGGTCATCCCGGCGGGGGTGGACCTGCGCCCGCAGCGGGTGGTGCCCGGTGACGTGGTGATCGTCAGCGGTGACATCGGGCTCCACGGCGTGGCCATCATGAGCGTCCGGGAGGGCCTGGAGTTCGGGGTGGACGTCGAGAGCGACTGCGCGGCGCTCGGCGGCCTCGTCCGGAGCATGCTCGCGGTCACACCGGACCTCCACGTGCTGCGCGACCCCACCCGGGGCGGTCTGGCCGCCTCGCTGAACGAGATCGCGGCGGCCTCCGGCACCGGCGTCGTCATCCAGGATTCTCGGGTCCCCGTCCCGCCGGCCGTCGCGAACGCCTGCTCGATCCTCGGCCTGGACCCCTTCTACGTGGCCAACGAGGGCAAGCTGGTGGCCTTCGTACCGCGCGAGCACGCCGAGGCCGTGCTCGACGCCATGCGGGCGCATCCGCTGGGCCGCGGGGCGACCGTGATCGGCGAGGCGGTGGAGGCCCACCCGGGCATGGTCGTGGCGCGCACCCGGCTGGGCGGCACCCGCGTGGTCGACCTGCCGATCGGGGAGCAGCTCCCGCGGATCTGCTGACCGCGATCCCGTGCTCGGGAGCGCGGGCGGGCGATGGCGGAGTCGTGCGGCGGCGTTTGACACCGAGGGGCGAGGGCAGGCGCGTCCACGGGGGCCGACCAGCGGAAGGTGGCGTCATGACCGAGCCCGGCCCGGCCGGTGTCCCGGCCGGCAGCGCCCCGGTCGGCAACGCCCTGGCCGCCGCCGTCACCGAGCTGACCTCTGAGATCTCGGCGCTCCATGCCGACCGCGGCCGTCGGCGACTGCTCGACCTCGCCACCGGGGTGCTCTCGGCCCAGCTGGCCATCCCGCCCGACGAGGCCGCGGACCACCTGGTGCGGCCGGCGGTGTCCACGGGGCTCGGGGCCGTGGACACCGCGGCCGACATCGTCAACGCGGCCGCCGGGAGCGTGGTCGTCGAGGCCCCCGACGGGCAGGCCGGCGCCGCGTCGAAGGCACGTCGTACCCGGCGCAGTGCGGCGGCGGCCCTCGCCGCGGACAGCGCCGCCGAAGCGCTGGACACGCTGCTGGAGGGCGGCCTGCGCCCCCTCGGTGTCCGGGCGGTCTTCCTGTGGCGGCGCACCGAGACGGGCTGCCTGGAGCTGGTCGGGCAGGCCGGTGCGAGCCGCCCGGAGGCCGCGCACTGGCGGTGGCTGCCGCCCGGGTGCGGGGGCCCACTGCACCAGGCGATGCACGGAGGCGTCCCCGTCTGGCTGCCGGACGGTACGGACGAGGGCCCGCCCTCCGGGTCGCCCCGGCTGCCGGGGGCCGTGGCGCATGGCGCCCGGGTGCTGTTCCCGCTCCGGCCGGCGGGCGGGGCGGCCGGGCTGCTCCTCGCCGCGTGGGAGGAGCCCGTGCCCGTGGACGAGGTGCTGCGCCGGGAGTTCGCCGATCCGGCGGAGCCCGCGGCGCACGTCCTGGACTGGGCGCGGGACGAGGAGGGCGGGCCGCGCGGCCTCACCGCGCTGCTGGACCTGCTGGAACAGCCCGCGGCCGTCGTCCGGGCGGCCGTAGGGACCCAGGCGGTGGTCAAGGACGTCAATCCGGCCGCCGGCAGAGCCGTCGGCGGGGTCCACGAGCCCGTGGGGCGGCCGCTCGCGCAGGTCTTCCCGTACGCCCACGAGGGTCTGACACGGCTGATCGCGGCGGCCGCCGGTGGCGGCGGGCCGCAGTTCGTCCCCTGCCTGCCGGAGGACGGCCCGGCGCCCGAGTCGGGGTCCATGGCCCACGTGCGCGTACTGGCCCTCGCGAGGGAGCGGGCGGTGGTGCTGTGGGACACCGTCGACACGAGCCCGGTGCTGGTCCGCGTGCTCGGGCGGCTGGAGCGGATCGCCTGGTTCGAGGACGATCTGGTGACCGGCCGGTCCCGCTGGAGCTCGAAGGCGTACGCGCTCTTCGGTCTGCAGCCCCGGGCGGAGCCGCTGCCGCTGCGCGCGCTCGGCCCGCGGGTGCACGCGCAGGACGCGGAGGTCCTGCGGGAGATGCCGGCCGCCCTGGCGGACCGACGGGAGGGGGCCCAGGGCTGCTGCGGGTGGTGCGGCCCGACGGCGGGGTCCGGCGCATCCAGATCGCGGCCGAGCCCGTCCTGACGCGGGGCGCGCTGACCGGGCTGGCGGGGGTCTACCAGGACGTCACGGCGCAGCACCACACCGAGGTGGCCCTGAGCGCCGGCTTCGACGGCTCACGGCCGCGCAGGCGGAGGCGGAGGCCGAGCTGTGCAACCGGGTGGTGCTCCGGCTCCAGCAGGCGATCCAGCCGGAGGTGCCGCCGTTGGAGACGCTGTCGGGCCTGGAGATCGCGGCCCGCTACCGGCCGGCCGTCGCGGAGTACCGACCATCCGGTTGTAGACGGCCGCGATCTCGCCGGGGAGGCCTTCCGCGTCGTCCGGCAGCCGGGGCGGTGAGATCCCCGTCGTGGACGGCGGTGAGACTCGCGAGCAGTTTTTCCAGGATCCGGTCGGATTCGTTCATGTCTGACCTCGCTGGGTCCACTTTGACACGGCAAAGGGTCAAGCCGACCGGCGGCGGGTATATCCCCGTCGAAAGCCACGACGGTCCCGATGCGCCGACCCGGCGCCGGACCTCCCCGTCGGAGGATTCCCATGTCACCCCTTTCCCGCGTCACAGCGGAGCCCGTCCATACCGACTACCGCACAGCCGTACTCGACCTCCCCGAGGTCCCCGAGGATCCGCTCGGAGTCAGCACCTCCGAGGCCCGCGTCCTGTCGGTGTCGCTCTTCGAGCGGCTGAACGCACTCACCGAGGGCACTCCCGAGTACTCCTACGTGCGCAATACGCTCGTCGAACTGAACCTCAGCTTGGTGAAGTACGCCGCCCGCCGGTTCCACAACCGCAGCGAGCCGCTGGAGGACATCGTCCAGGTGGGCACGATCGGCCTGATCAAGGCCATCAACCGGTACGACGTCGAGCGCGGGGTCGAGTTCGCGACGTTCGCGCTTCCCACCATCACCGGAGAGATGAAGCGGTTCTTCCGGGACACCTCGTGGGCCGTGAAGGTTCCGAGGCGGCTGCAGGAGCTGCGGCTCGACATCGCCAAGACGCACGACGTCCTGGAGCAGCGGCTGGGCAGGCGGCCCACCGATCACGAGCTCGCGGAGCGGCTGGGCATCGAGGACGAGGCTCTGGCCGAGGGCCGTCGGGCCGCCAACGGCTACACCGCGGGCACCTTCGAGCGACTCACAGGAGAGGAGCCGGAGGGGAGCACGGCGCCGCAGACACTGGGGGTCGAGGAACCCGCGTACGACCTGATCGAAAGCCTGGAGTCCCTCAAGCCGCTCCTGGCCGACCTCGACGAACGCGACCGGCTGATCCTCTCGCTGCGCTTCGGGGAGGACCTCACCCAGGCGGAGATCGGTGACCGGCTCGGCGTCTCCCAGATGCAGGTCTCCCGGCTGCTCGGCCGGATCATGGTGAAGCTGCGGACCGGACTGCTGACGGACGGCGGTGGCACGGCCGGGTGACGCGCGGGGCGTGCATGTCGTGCATGGTGTAGCGGTGGCGGTCATCGTTCACGGGCGGGACCGACTGACGCCTCCGTTGGAGCTGCCGTTGCCCCCGGCCCTGCGCCGGGACCACCAGGGCCGCTCTTCGCCCGGCCCCTCCACGATCCGCTGCGGCGCGGAGACCTCCAGCCAGACCCGCTTGCCGCCGTCCAGCGGCTCCGCGCCCCAGCGCCGCGCCAGCCGGTCCACGATGCGCAGCCCGTGCCCTCCGGGCCGGGCGGGGGGCGAATGGCTCTGGAGCACGGGAAGGGTCGGGCTCCGATCGGTCACCTCGACGCGCAGGCCGTCACCGGTGCGCCGGAGCAGGAGCGAACTCGGGCCCCCACCGTGCAGGCGGGCGTTGGCCACCAGCTCGGACACGAGCAGCAGCACGTCCTCGGCGTCGGCCTCGGCATCGGGGTCCGGAGCGGGCAGCCATTCCCAGTCGGTCAGCGCCCGCTTGGTGAAGTCCCGGCACCGGGTGACGACGTTCTCCTCCTCCGCGCCCAGCACGAAGACCCGACTCCGCTCCGGTGAACGGCGCTCGTTCATCACGCGCCTCCGCTAACGGTGCTGCGGGTGTCCCGCCAGTGCCTCTGCGACGTCAGCGTAAACGGGAAAGATCTCGTCCGCGCCGGTGATCCGGAACATTCGCTCGACCGGCCGACGAAGGCCCACGAGCTCGATCCTGGCCCCGGCCTGCTCGGCCGTGAGCCGTCCGCGCAGCAAGACGTTCAATCCCGTCGAATCACAGAAGTCCACGTCGGTGAAGTCCACCAGCAAACGTCCGCCCCCCTCGACGGATACGGCTTCGAGCGCCTCTCTCAGCGGCTCGGCCGTATCGTGGTCCAACTCTCCGCCGAGCCGGAGAACGGTTGCCCCCCGGACATGCCGAACCTCGACGGTGAACCGGTCGCCCTCCGCTGTGGCAACCATGGAGAACCCCCTTCCACCTCTGACTCAGGACGCCTACCCGAGTGCGCGCCGGCCAATCCCGTCAACGCCCCCTGATGGGCATATGTGGCAACAATAGGGGCAGCAGCAATTCCGGAGCCTCTGGACGAGAGGAGGCTGCCATGGTGCTCGTGGCAGCGGACGCACCGGGTGCGCCGTGCTGGCTGAGCCTGATGACGCGCGACCTGCAGGCCGCGGAGCGCTTCTACGGGGCGGTGCTGGGCTGGACGTTCCGGCGCGGCGTGTTCGGGCGGGCCTCCTCGGTGGCCGAGCTGGACGGCGTACCGGTGGCGGGGATCGGAGCGACGGCCGGGGAGTCGGCCGTGCCCGTGGCGTGGACGGTGTACTTCGCGGTCGACGACGCCGACGCGGCGGTGGCCGGGATCCGGGCACGCGGGGGCACGGTCGGGGTGGGGCCGGTGTCCTATCCGCCCCGTGGGCGGGCGGCGCTCGCCACCGATCCCGAGGGGGCGGCCTTCGGTGTCTGGGAGGGAGAAGCGCTCACCGAGTGGCGCGTCGGTGACGGCGAGGCACCCGCATGGGTGGAGCTGCACACCCGCGACGCCTTCGACGCGGCCGTGTTCTACGGCGAGGTCCTGGAGTGGGTCGGGGGCGAGGATGAGGACGAGGACGAGGACGCCGCGTGCTGCGAGGTCTCCTACGAGGACGACCGGGTCGTCCTGCGGCGCGCGGGCCGGGCCGTCGCGCGCTTGAACAGCGGCCCCGTCGACGCCACCGCCGCGAGGCCGCAGCTGCGGCCCCACTGGCTGGTCCACTTCAAAGTCCCGGATCTGGAGCGGGCACGGAGGGCGGTCGTCGCGCACGGCGGCACGGTCGTCCCTGACGAGGCCGGATGGGGCGGCGTGGACCAGTACGTGACGGTGTGCGATCCGGACGGCGGGCTGTTCACGCTCGACCTCGACCAGCCGCGCCCCGGCCCGGGCCACCGCAGCCACCGCATGCCGTGACGGCAGGGAGGCAGCTCCGGCACCGCGTTCGGGCCCGCTGCCTCCCGTACCGTCCACGTTTCGGTTCCGCTCAGCTCGGCGGCGCCCCCGCGTCCGTGCGGACGATGACGACCGGGCAGGACGCGTGCGCGGCGCCCCGCACCAGATGGTGTTCCAACGGAACCTCTCCGGCCTGGAGGATCACCTTCTCGACCACACGGGGGGTGTGACCACTGGTGTCCATGGCCCCGACCCTCCTCCTCACCAGTAGTGGCGACGGCCGCCGACCGCGTGTCCGAGCGATCCCAGGATCCACAGGACCGCACCGACCACGATCAGGACGATTCCGATCGTCCACAGGATGCCGATGCCGGTCAGCCAGCCGATGAGCAACAAGATGATTCCGAGGACGAGCATGATGTCCCTCGATCCCGCGGAGGCTAGCGGCGGAGCGATCTGTTCCGCCTCTGTTCCGCAGACCGCTTCTACCCGCCTGCGGCAGCCTTATCAGGGGTGGTCGCATTTCTTCCGGTACGCCGGCTCCGCGGTCCGGGCGGTACGGCGTACGGCGGTACGGATCAGACGTGCGTGAGGAGGCGCTCCAGCGGCCGGGGGACGCGCTCGGGCCGCACGTGCGCCACCAGCGCCTGCGCGTAGAGCGCCTTGCGGCCGCTGTGCGTGCCCATGAAGCGCCGCAACTGGTGTTCCAGGGGCCGTTCCCGCTGGGCCGGCTGGCCCTGGAAGGTACGGAAGGGGCGCATCTCGCCCTGGGCCTCGATCACCTGCTGCACGCCCTCGGCCCCGACGGCGCGGATCAGCTCGTCCTCCAGGTCGGCGACGCAGACGTGGAAGCCGAACGTCTCCAGCTCGGCGTGTGCCGGACCGGACCCGAGCCCGACCCGCTGGAGATGACGCCGGAAGTACCGTTCCTCGCCGATGTCGCAGAGGCCGGCCAACGGGAGCCCGAGCCCGGGCGGGCCGCACAGGTCCAGGAAGCGCCCGATGCGCGTCGCTCCTCCGAGCGGTACCACCGCGACGCCCTCCGCTCCGAGGTCGCGGCCGTGGCGCACGGCCAGCGCTTCGAGCGCGACCTGATCACTGCTCCCCTCGACGAGCACGATCGTCCGTACACCGCCGCCGGCCAGCTCCCGGGCCACCTCGGCGGCCGCGTCCGCCTCCGCTCCGCCGTCCGCCCACGCGACCAGCGCCAGGCGGAATCGCGTCAACTCGTCCACGAGACCTCACTTCCCGACGCCATCGTGGCACGGCCCGGTTCCCGTACGCACGTACGTTTTCCAGGGGCGATGGGCCGGGAAGTCGCAGGAGGCGCGGCTGTGTCCGCGTCAGCGGCCGAGGGCGCGCTCCAGTTCGGCCTTGTCCATCTGGGAGCGGCCCTTGATGTTGCGCTGCCTGGCCTCGTTGTAGAGCTGCTCCTTCGTCGGCCCTCGGGCCCCGCTGTGGGAGCGCTTCCCTCCGCGCTCGTAGGACGACATGTCCTCAAGCGAGGTACGGCTCGCCGTCTTCGACTCGCCGGCCCGGGCGCGTTCCTTGTTGACGGTGCGGGCCGCGATCTCCTTGGCCCGCTCCGGGCTCTCGCCCCGCTGCTCGACGCTCTCCTTGATGTGTTCGTACTGGCGTTCACGCTTGGGACTGGAACCGCGAGGCATGGTCACTCCTTGACCGGGGTTCGACCGAGATGACGAATCCGCTGCGGGGCCGGGTGGGGATCCGGCTCAGCGGGATGGACAGGTCTTGTTGCGGTACGACGAGGTCCAGACGGGCGAGGTCCGACGCGAGCGTGGTGAGCAGCGAGAGGGTGACGTCCTCGCCCGGACACCGGTGGCCGGTCCGCGCGTCCCCGCCGCCCTGCGGGATCAGTTCGGCGACGCCGCCGGGATCGTGGCCCAGGAAGCGCCCCGGGGAGAAGTGGTAGGGCCGCGGCCACAGCGCGGGGTCGTGGTGGTGCCCGTACACGTCGAGGAGGAGGAGCGTTCCGGCCGGGACCTGCTCACCGGCGAAGGTGATGTCGTGGGCGGCCAGGCCGCCGATGAAGGGCACGAACGGATAGAAGCGACGGACCTCGTGGGCGAAGGCGCGGGCGTGGCCCGGGTCTTCGCCGCGCAGCTGGTCACGCTGGCCGGGGTGGCGGTGCAGCGCGTGCGCGGCGAACGTGACGAACCAGGTGATGGCGACGGTCGGACGGATGATGTTGAGGATGTCGACGGCCGCCGTGTGCGGATCGAGCAGGGTGCCGTCCGGTTCCCGGTGCAGGGCGATCGTCTCCACGACCGTCCCGGAGACCAGGTGCGGGTCGTGTATGCGGACGCGTTCGACGGCGGCCAGGAGACCCTGCTCCTGGCGGCGCCTGGCGCGCCGGGCCCGTACGTGCCGGGGCCCGGCCGTGGAGAAACCCTCGACCATGGCCACGCAGTCCTCGGCGATCTCACGGGCCGCTTCGTCGGTGACCGGCAGACCCACCCAGTCGCACACCGCTCCCGCGAGCACGGCGGCCACTTCGTCGAACAGCACCACGCTGCGGCCCTCCCAGTCGCTCACGGCCTCGCGCCAGCCGCTCTCGACCCGCGCGCTCAGGCCGCCGATCCCCTCCGGCGACATGAGCAGCGACACCAGCAGCTCCTTGCGCCCCCGGTGGCGTGCACCGTCCAGGGTGTGGACCGCTCCCCTGCCGAAAAGGGTGTCGAGCACGGACACCGGCACGGCGCCGTGCCGCTGTACGAGGCTCTCGTCGTAGAAGAGGGCCACGGCGTCGGGACCGTGCAGCAGTACGGCGGGCCGCCCCATCAGGCGGGTGTGCACCACCGGCGCGCCGTCGTGGGCCCGGCGCAGATCGGGGGCCCAGGCATAGCCGTGGGCCAGCAGGGAGAGGGTGCTGTCGATGGCATGACCGGACATGCCCGGCGCCTACCCGGAACGGGGGCGCGCATTCGGGCCGATTGCCGGCTCAGCGCCCGTCCCGGGGAGTGGGCCGTACGTCGAAGCCGCTCGGCGCCTCGGGCGCGACGGGCTCCTCGTGGACCTCGACGGCCCGGACCACGGCCGCGGCCGGCCCCGTACGTGACCACCGCACCATCGCCTCGACGGCGTCCTCGCCCCCTTCGAACAGGGCCTCGACATCGCCGTCGGGCAGGTTGCGCACCCATCCCGACACACCGTGCGCCAGCGCCTCACGGCGGCAGGTGTCCCGGAAGAACACGCCTTGCACGACGCCCGACACGATCACGCGCTTGCGTACCATGCCCCGACCCTACGGCGGGATCGAGCCGTTCTCCGGGCGCCTGCCGGTAACGGGCCGGCGCGGCGGCAGACTGAAGGGGCCCGGACCCCCGACTTCCGGACCGGAAGGAGCGATGTGCCCGTTCCGATCATCATCGACTGCGATCCAGGACACGACGACGCCCTCGCGATCATGCTGGCGGCCGGCGACCCGGCGGTCGACCTGCTGGCCATCACGACGGTCGCGGGCAATCAGACGCTCGACAAGACCACCCTGAACGCGCGCCGCGTCTGCACGGTCGCCGGGATCACCGACGTGCCCATCGCGGCCGGTTGTGACCGGCCGCTCGTCCAGCCGCTCGGCGTCGCGGCGGACGTGCACGGGGCCTCCGGCCTCGACGGGCCCATGTTCCCGGAACCCACCGTGGACATCGTCCAGGAGCACGCGGTGGAACTCATCCACCGGACGCTGGCCGAGCATCCACGACCCGTCACCCTCGTGCCGACCGCACCGCTGACCAACATCGCCCTGCTGCTGACCCGCTATCCGCAGGACGCCGCCCGTATCCACGAGATCGTCCTGATGGGCGGCTCGACGGAGCGGGGCAACCGCACCCCGGCGGCCGAGTTCAACGTCGTGACGGATCCCGAGGCCGCCGACATCGTCTTCCGCAGCGGCGTGCCCGTCACCATGTGCGGTCTCAACGTCACCCACCAGGCGCTGGCCACGCCCGAGGTGGTGGCCCGCTTCGAGGGGCTCGGTACGCCCCTCGGGCGCGTCTGTTCCGACCTGCTGACCTTCTTCGCGTCCACGTACCGCACGCTGTGGGGGTTCCCGCACCCGCCGCTGCACGACCCCGTCGCGGTGGCGCGCGTCATCGACCCGGGGCTCGTGCACTGCGTGGACGCCAACGTCGTCGTGGAGTTGCACGGCCAGTACACGCGCGGCGCCACCGTGGTGGACCTGCACCGCTACGTGGACCGCCCGGTCAACGCCAGGGCCGCGGTGCGCTTGGAGACCGACCTCTTCTGGGACCGGCTGGTCTCCGCCGTCGCGACGCTCGGGGCCCGCATGCCGCCTTCGCATCCGGATAATGGAACGACTGACCGACCGGAGAGATGAAGGAACGATGACGCTCGAAGCAGGCCAGCGGGTGAAACTGGCGGCAGACCTCAGGCTGGCCGGGTCGGTCACCCTCGCCGAGGACGACCCGGCGGAAGTGCCGGCGCCCGTCGCCTCCGCCCTTTCCCTGGCATCGGGCACCGAGGGCGCGGTCGAGCAGGTGAACGACAACCGGGATCAGCCGCTGCCGCAGAGCCACGAGGTCCGCGAGTACCTCCGGCTCAAGTCGCTCCTGGACGATTTCGGCCACCAGATGCCGCCCGTGAGCAGGAAGCAGCTCGAGGAGCAGGTCGACTCCCTCGAACCGGAGTGGATCGCCTACCAGGGGCAGAAGCCCCGCGTCACGGTCCGCGTCCGCCTCGACAACGGCTTCGTGCTCGACGAGGCACGGGCAGAGCTCTTCACCCCCGCCTGATCCGAGTTCGCGGGCGGTCCTCCCGTCAGTGGTCCGTCAGGAGTCGGCCGGTCGCCGTATGGATCGCGTCAGGGGGCGGCCACGGGCGTGCGCGGGCGGGGATGGCTTCGGTGTCCCGCCCCCGGCTGCCTCCGCGCGGCCCGGGGCGCCAACCGCAGCTCGTGGTTCCCCAGGGAGGGCCCCATGTGTTTGTTCCTGTACGACGACGACCCCGAGCCCGAAGAACGGAGCCCGGCCGGGCCCCTGTACGTGCCCGCCCGGCCGGGAGGAGCGCACCTGCTGGTGCGGCTGTTCCGCACCCCGCTCGGAACGCGTACCGCCGTCGGTTTCACCACCCCGGACCGGCTGGCCGCCACGCTCGGCGCGGACCAGCCCTGGATCCGGCTCTCCGAGGCCGCGGTGCGCGCGCTGGCCGCACCTCTCGGCGTATCCCTGCTGACCGTCGACCCCACCCTCACGGCGCCCCCGGTCGCCTCGGCGGCGAGCCCCGGCCCGATCGGGGGGCCGATGCCACAGGTGCCCGAGACCACGGCCCGGACCGCCTGAAGGGGAGTCACGCCATGACCAACACCGCCCCTTCCGGGATACCGGCCATAGGCACGAGCGCGGGGCGGCGCGAGTCGGGCAAGGTCCGAAAGAGGCGGTCTGGTCACCCGTGCAGGAGATCCGCGTAGCGTGGAACCGTGAAGACGGTGTCGGTGTCCTGGGCGGCCGCGAGTGCCCGCCGGATGGACCGGCAGGGGCTCCTCGCCCCCGCCCCGGCCACCGAGTCCTCGCCGGCCGACATCGCCGGGCGGATGCTCGGCGCGCACGCCCAGGTGGCGTCCGCGGCGGAACTCTCCATCGCGCTGCGCCTGGAGGGCGCGACCCGCACGGACGTGCGCGACGCGCTCACCGGCGGGCACGCGCCGGCCGGAAAGGACGGCCAGACCCAAAGACCGGGACCGGGCCGGCTGGTCAAGACCTTCGGGCCGCGCGGCACCATCCACCTCCTGCCGGCCCGGGACCTGCCGTGGTGGACCGGGGCCCTGTCCTCCCTGCCCGCCCGCCCGAGCCCGTTCCGCCCGGAGGCCCGGATGACGGCCACCCAGACGGACGAGGTGGTCGCCGCGATCGGCGACGCCCTGACCGGCGCCGAACTGACGGTGGACGAGCTCACCGAGGCGATCGTGGCGCGGACCGGATCCTGGGCCGCGGACCCGGTGATGCCCTCCTTCCAGACCATGTGGCCGCGCTGGCGCCAGGTCACGCACACCGCCGCCCACCGCGGGGTACTGGCCTTCGGCCGCGACCGGGGGCGCAAGGTCACCTACACGAACCCCGGCTGCGCCCCCGCCTCCCCCACCCGGTCGGTGCACGAGCTGGTGGACCGCTACCTGCGCGCCTACGGGCCCGCCACCCCCCAGGACTTCGCCACCTGGCTCGCCGCACCCACCGGGTGGGCCGCCGAGCTCTTCGCCACCCTCGGGCGGAGCAACCGCATCGAGGAGGTGCCCTTCGCGACCGGCCGGGCCTGGCTCGCCACCGGCGACACCGCCTTCCCGGACGAACCCGCGCGCGGGGTGCGCCTGCTCCCGTACTTCGACGCGTACGTGATCGCCGCCCGCCCCCGCGAGCTGCTCTTCCCCGGTTCCGCGGCCACCCGCGCGCTGGCCGGCGGGCAGGCCGGCAACTTCCCGGTCCTGCTGGTCGACGGTACGGCCGCCGGAGTCTGGTACCAGCGCCGAACGGGTCGCCGCATCGCGCTCACCGTGGAGCCGCTGGAGCACCTGGGCACGGCCCACCGCCGCGCGCTGGACGAGCAGGTGGAGCGTACGGGTGCGATGCTCGAAGCCGCCGCGGAGCTCACCCTCGGCACGGTCTCCGTAGGCCCCCACGCCTGACGCGGCGAGCGTCGTCACGGGCGGATCTGGTTGACGGCCCCCGGGGCGGGTAGGCGCGGGATCGGCACAGGGAGGTGGCCTGAATGTCCACGGAGACCGGACGGGACGAGACCGCGGAGGAGCGCGCGGACCGGCGGTGGCAGGAGCTCATCCAGGAGATCCGCGTCGCCCAGACGGGCGTCCAGATCCTGTTCGGTTTCCTGCTCACGGTCGCCTTCACCCCCGTGTTCCACGGCCTGGCCACCACCGACAAGACGACCTACATGGTCACGGTGGTCCTGGGCTCGCTGGCCACGGGTGCGCTGATCGGGCCGGTCGCCTTCCACCGTCTGGTCACGGGCCGCCGAATGAAACCCGAGACGGTCAGGTGGGCCGCGCGGATGACCTTCGTCGGCCTGGTCCTGCTGCTGGCCACCTGCTCCGCGGCCCTCTTCCTCGTCCTGCGGGTCGCCTCGGACAACTCCCTCGTCCCCTGGCTCGTGGGAGGCGTGGTGGGCTGGTACCTGCTGTGCTGGTTCGCGCTGCCGCTGTGGGTCCGGATCCGCCACACTTCCGAGGAGTGACGGGCCACGACCACGTCTCAGCCGTCATCGCGCGTTCCAGCGGAACTTCCCCCCTCCCACCCACCTGACCTCGTCCGGGTCGTCCAGGTCGTGGATCACGATGCCGGCGGCCGAGGCGATCAGGAGCACGTCCGTCATGCAGCCGGCGGTGCTGACGACCTCGCCGTCGATCTCCACGATGCGGAACGGAGGGTCACCGGCTTGCACGCCGAGTACCGTGACCCGGGCCGTGGACATGTAGGGAATCGCGGATTCGGTCATGCGGAACTCGCCTCCACTCACTCGTGCCCGGAGTGGCAGTCGGCTTCTGCCCGGCGGTCACGGTCCAAAACCGGGCGTGTCCGTGTGCGGCGGACGGGCCGCGCAGTCAGGGCACAGCCCGCGGTAGGTGACCTCGACCTCGGAGACCGTGAAGCCGAACCGCTCCTGGGCCGGGAGGCCGGCCAGGGGGTCGCCGGTCGGGTGGACGTCTCGGATGGTGCCGCACTCGGAGCACACCAGGTGCTGGTGCGGGTGGTGCGCGTTGGGGTCGTAGCGTTTCGCGCGGCCCTGGGCGGAGACCTCCGCGACCTCGCCGAGCGAGACCAGTTCACTGAGGGTGTTGTAGACGGTCGCCCGGGAGATCTCGGGCAGCAGCTGCGCCGCGCGGGCGTGCACCTCGTCGGCTGTGAGGTGGACGTGCTCGCCCTCCAGGACCTCCGCGACGACACGACGCTGGGACGTCATGCGCCACCCGCACTCTCGCAATCGCTCCAGCAGGTCACTCATTTTCGGTTCACCTGTTCAGGATCGGCGGAATGGCCGAAGCCTACCGGCATGAGGAATGGGTTCGGGTGACGGTGCGTGGCGGTGGCGCGGCCGGGTGCAAGGGTGAATTGCGATGATCAGAGGATCTCATTTTTGTCCTGCCGTCGGCCGTCGAGCCGGAAATCGAAGGACTTCGGACTTTGACCGCTTGATACTCGGGACGCTCTGCGTGTTCTCACAACGGTGCGGTGCGCGGTGCGCGACCATACGGGCGGGCGCGGGTCGCAGTGCCAAGAGCAGGGCAACCGGCGGACGGAAACACCGAGACAGGAAGAAGGACGGACGTGTCCGGCAGCGAAAGCGAGAACCCAGCAATCCCCTCCCCGGCCCCCGCGCCGAATCGACCCCGGACGAACCGGGACTGGTGGCCGAACCAGCTGGACCTTCAGGTTCTGCACCAGCACTCGGCCGGCTCCAATCCGATGGGCGAGGACTTCGACTACGCGGAAGCGTTCGCGACCCTGGACGTCGATGCGCTGAAGCGGGACGTCTTCGAGGTGATGACGGCGTCGCAGGACTGGTGGCCCGCCGACTACGGCCACTACGGGCCGCTCTTCATCCGGATGAGCTGGCACGCCGCGGGTACGTACCGCATCGAGGACGGCCGGGGCGGTGGCGGCTCCGGGGCTCAGCGTTTCGCCCCGCTCAACAGCTGGCCGGACAACGCGAGCCTCGACAAGGCACGCCGTTTGCTCTGGCCGGTCAAGCAGAAGTACGGCCGGAAGGTCTCGTGGGCCGACCTTCTGGTTTTCGCCGGAAACTGCGCCATGGAATCCATGGGATTCAAGACGTTCGGATTCGGATTCGGACGTGAGGACATCTGGGAACCGGAGGAAATCTTCTGGGGCTCCGAGGACACGTGGCTCGGGGACGAGCGCTACAGCGGCGACCGGGAACTCTCCGGCCCGTTCGGCGCGGTGCAGATGGGCCTGATTTACGTCAATCCGGAAGGGCCCAACGGAAATCCGGATCCGCTGGCCGCCGCCAGGGACATCCGCGAGACGTTCGCGCGCATGGCGATGAACGACGAGGAGACGGTTGCCCTCATCGTCGGCGGCCACACGTTCGGCAAGTGCCACGGCGCGGTCGATCCCGAGTACATCGGCCCGGAACCCGAGGCCTGCCCGGTCGAACTGCAGGGGCTCGGCTGGGTGAACTCGTACGGCAGTGGCAAGGGCGTCGACTCGCTCACCAGCGGGCTCGAGGGCGCGTGGACCTCCGAGCCGACCAAGTGGGACAACGGATACCTGGACAACCTCTTCCGGTACGACTGGGAGCTGACGACGAGCCCGGCCGGTGCGCAGCAGTGGACCCCCACCGACCCGTCGGCCCAGGGCACGGTGCCCGATGCGCACGACCCGTCGAAGCGGCACGCTCCGATGATGCTGACGACGGACCTCTCGCTGAAGCTGGATCCGGTCTACGCGCCGATCTCGAAGAGCTTCCACGAGAACCCGGCCAAGCTCGCGGACGCCTTCGCCAAGGCCTGGTACAAGCTGTTGCACCGCGACATGGGGCCCCTCTCGCGGTACCTCGGGCCGTGGATTCCCGCGCCGCAGCTGTGGCAGGACCCCGTGCCCGCCGTCGATCACGCGCTCGTCGGGGACGCGGAGATCGCCGACCTCAAGGCCCGGGTCCTCTCCTCGGGGCTGTCGGTCTCCCAGCTGGCCGGCACCGCTTGGGCGGCGGCGGCGAGCTTCCGCGGCACCGACAAGCGCGGCGGGGCCAACGGAGCCCGGATTCGCCTCGCACCGCAGAAGGACTGGGAGGTCAACGCCTCGCCCGAGGTGGGCGAGGTGCTGGAGACCCTGGAGCGGATCCGGCAGGAGTTCAACGCCTCGCAGAGCGGAGCGACGGCGGTTTCGCTCGCCGATCTGATCGTGCTGGGCGGGTGCGCGGCCGTCGAGCGGGCCGCGAAGGATGCCGGGCACTCCGTCACGGTGCCGTTCGCACCGGGGCGTACGGACGCCTCGCAGGAGCAGACCGACGTGGAGGCGTTCGCCGTACTCGAACCCAGGGCGGACGGGTTCCGCAACTACGTGCGGCCCGGGGAGAAGCTGCCGCCGGAGACCCTCCTGCTGGACCGTGCCGGCATGCTGAACCTGACCGCGCCCGAGATGACGGTGCTGGTCGGCGGCATGCGGGCGCTGAACACCGGCTTCCGGGGGTCCCGGCACGGCGTGTTCACCGACCGGCCGGGGACGTTGACCAACGACTTCTTCGTCAACCTGCTCGACATGGGGACGCAGTGGAAGGCGTCGACCTCGGCCGAGAACGTGTTCGAAGGCCGGGACCACGCCAAGGGCGAGGTCAAGTGGACCGCCACCGCGGTCGACCTCGTCCTCGGCTCGAACTCCCAGCTCCGCGCCCTCTCGGAGGTCTACGCGTCGGCGGACGCGGGAGAGAAGTTCGTACGTGATTTCGTGGCGGCGTGGGACAAGGTGATGAACCTCGACAGGTTCGACCTCGCCTGAGTCTCGGCCTGAGCCCCACCCTGTGCCCGGGTCCCGGTCGGTCGCTCACGGTCGGCCGGGACGGGCGGCGGCGCCCCGCATGAACGGTCCGTGCCGGGGCAGCCGCCCCCTGAAGCGTGTTCATCGGAGGTGACCATGAAGGACCAGGATGTCGTCGAGGCGATCCTCGAAGACCATCGCACCATGGAGGAGCTGTTCCGCCGCATGCGGAGCGTCGAGGCCGATCGTGCGAAGGCACTGGAGGAGCTTTCGGCCCTGCTCGTCGCGCACGGCGAGGCGGAGGAGGCCGAGGTCTACGGCGCGCTCAAACGCTTCAAGAACGTGGACAACGAGGAAGTGGAGCACGGGGAGAAGGAGCACACCGAGGGCAACAAGGCGCTGCTGGCACTCCTGGAAGTGGACGACGTCGGCTCCGACGAGTGGGACGCGCGACTGGAGGACCTGGTCGAGGCGGTGACCCACCACCTGGACGAGGAGGAACGGACGATCCTCAACGGCGCCCGGGAGAACGTCCCCGACGAGCGCAGGGCCGAGCTGGGCGCCGCGTTCCTGCGGGAGCGCGGGGAGCAGCTGGCGTCCGGGTGCGGCAGCATCGAGAACGTGCGCGGCATCGTGGGCAAGTGACGGTCGGGGAGCGCGAGTTCAGGGGCCTTCAGGCGAGCGGGGTGTGGTCGGCCGGTACGGCCTCCCCCGGCGTGACGGGCCCGGGCGCCGTGCCGTCGCCGAAGGGACGTCCGCCCAGGACGGTGCGGCCGTGGGGCGCGAGCCAGGCCGCGGGGTCGGGGCCGGCCGGGACGATCCCCGTGGGGTTGATGTCGGTGTGCACCAGGTGGTAGTGCCGCTTGATGTGGTCGAAGTCGACGGTGTCGCCGAAGCCGGGCGTCTGGAACAGGTCCCGCGCGTACGCCCAGAGCACGGGCATCTCGGTCAGCTTGTGCCGGTTGCACTTGAAGTGGCCGTGGTAGACGGCGTCGAAGCGTACGAGCGTGGTGAACAGGCGTATGTCCGCCTCGGTGATGGTGTCACCGACGAGGTAGCGGGACCGTTCGAGCCGGAGGGACAACCAGTCGAGCCGGCCGAACAGACGCGCGTACGCGTCCTCGTACGCCTCCTGGGTGCCGGCGAACCCGGCCTCGTAGACCGCGTTGTTGACGTCCTGGTAGACCACCTCGTTCACGGCGTCGATGTGCGGCCTCAGCGCGGGCGGGTAGAGCGCGGGCGCCCCGGGCCGGTGGTGGGGCGCCCACTCCAAGGACATGTCGAGCGTGATCCGGGGGAAGTCGTTGGTCACGACCTTTCCGGTCGGGACGTCCACGACGGCGGGCACCGTGATGCCCCGGTCGTAGCCCGGATCGCGCGCGAGGTAGGCGTCCCGGAGCCGCTCGATGCCGAGCACCGGGTCACGCCCGCCGGGATCGAGGTCGAAGGTCCAGCTGCGCTCGTCGTGCACGGGACCGGCGACGGCCATCGGAAGCGCCTCCTCCAGCCCGAGGAGCCGCCGTACGATCACCGCCCGGCTCGCCCACGGACAGGCCCGGCTGACCACCAGACGGTAGCGGCCGGGCTCGACCCGGTATCCGTCGCGCCCGTCGGCGGTGATCCGCGTGGCGATGTACCGGCTGTCGCGGGAGTACCCCTTGCCCGCACTCACATAGCTCACGCCCGGCGCCTACCCGCATGCGGCCGGGGAACGCGCCCGGCGTCAGAACCCCTTGCGGAGCCGCAGCCCCAAGGGGCGTCCGTCCGGGTCGACCAGGACGTGGTGCAGCGGAGTGGCGAGCACCCGCTGCACCGTGGGCAGGTCCGGCGGAGCGTACCGGCGCAGCCGGCCCGGCGGCCGTGGACCGCGGCAGCCGCCCTCGTGCCAGGCGTCCAGGGCGGTGGCGCTCTCCTGGAACGCGGCGAACGCGGCCTTCGGATCGCACAGCACGTCCGGGGCGCGCTCCCCCGGTCCGTCCCCCGCGTCCAGATGCTCGCGCATGAGATCCAGGCGCAACTCGCGGGCGAAGGAGCGCGCGCCGTCGCCCAGACCTCCCGGGTCGGGCGGGTCCCTCAGGTCCGGGCTCCGGTCGAGCACGACACAGCTGAGTTCCGAATCATGCGTCCAC
This sequence comes from Streptomyces sp. NBC_01351, assembly GCF_036237315.1. Classification (GTDB taxonomy): domain Bacteria; phylum Actinomycetota; class Actinomycetes; order Streptomycetales; family Streptomycetaceae; genus Streptomyces. The sequence continues at coordinate 664,720 of NZ_CP108356.1, forward strand.
GAACGCAGGTTGACGTTGTCGGAGCCCACGGAGGCCCACACGTCGTCGATCACGCACACCTTGGCGTGCACGTAGACGGGCGTCCCGGCAGGGTTCTCCACGCCGTAGACCGAGACCCGGTCGCCGCCGGCGCGGCGCAGGTCCTCCAAGGCCTTGATCCGCCCGATCAGGTTCATCGGGCGGGTGAGCATGCCGTCCTGCTCCGGGACCGTGGGGATGACCCCGATCAGGCGCAGGTGCCTGTGCGTGCTCAGCGCGCGGGCGAAGCAGTCCACCACCCGGGCGGACCACAGGTACTGGTCCTCGAGATAGATCAGTGCCCGGGCCCGCCGCAGAGCCTTGATGTAACCGCGGGCGATGCTGCGCTCGCCGTCGGGTGCGAAGGGGTACCCGTACAGCAGGCGGTTCGGGTACGTGCGCAGCACCTGCACGGTGTGCGTGCCCCGGGGCGCCGGATCGGCCTCTTGCGGCGGCAGCGCGTCCGCGCTGGTGTCCTCCCGGTGGATCAGCTCCCGCAGTCGCACCAGGGGGCTGCGGCTGAGCGGCGCCGGGTCCTCCCAGCGTTCCCGGAAGACGGCCTCGACATCGCCGACGGCCGGTCCCCGGAGGGCGAGCTGAACGTCGTGCCACGGCGGGTGCGGTCCGTAGGCGGAGGCCAGGGGCAGTGACTGGCGGTCGCCGCGGTGGCCGGCGTCGTCGTTGCGGTTGTGGCAGAGGTCGATGCCGCCGACGTACGCGACGTCGAGCTCCGGGCGGCCGGGGTGGCGCAGGACGACCATCTTCTGGTGGTGCGAGCCGCCGGGCCGAACCCGCAGGTCGAGCAGGCACTCGCCGCCGGCCTCGTCGATCTCCGCGCCCAGGCGGCGGTTCTCCTCTTCGCTGAAGTGGAGGCCGTCCAGGTGCGAGCGCCACAGCAGCCCCTTGACGATGACCCCTCGCTCGGCAGCCAGGCTCAGGACGGTACCGATCTCGGTACCCGGTCCGTCGAGCCGCTCGTCGCGGTCGCCGCGCCAGTCGGTGAACAGGAGGAGGTCGTCGGCGCGCATCGCGCGGATCCCCGCCAGAAGCTCCGCGAAGTAGGAGGCGCCGTGGACCAGGGCCCGTGCGCGGTTCCCCTCGGACCAGGCGGACCCGTCGGGGTGGCGCTCGTCCAGGCGCGTCGCGGCGTTGCCCCGTTCACCCGCTGTCAGCAGCCAGTCTGCGTACCTCACGGCATCCGACCTCCCGCTGGCGCCTACCCATCGCGCGCACTCTCACGCGGGCGCCTGCGATGCGGCGTGCCGATGTGGTTCGGCGGACCGGTTCCGGGCAGACGCGGGGCATGACCCTCGATCATCCGTCGGAAAAGGGTGGATCAGGGCGGCTCGGCCGCTTCGAGAAGCTGGCGGAGCTCGCCTCGAACTTCACGAGCTCCCCGTTCTTCTCCTTCTTGTGCGTGCTTCTGGTGGCGGGCTTCGTCGCCATCCATGTGGCCCACCTGCCGATCGCGTGGCAGCACCTCGCCGGAGATGCCATGGCCGCGGTGTCCCTGCTGCTGCTGGCCCTGCTCAAGAACTCCGAGCGCCGGGCCGAGCACGCGATCCAACGGAAGCTGGACGCCATCGCCACCGCCCTGCTGGAGCAGCAGGAGGGCGAGTGGGGCAAGGCTCATCGGGAGCTGGCAGAGGCCGTCGGGATCGAGGAGAAGGAATAGTCCGCGGCGGCGGGTGGCGCCCTGGCGCCCTGGTGCCCTGGCGCCCTGGTGCCCTTGTCAGCGGGCCCACGAGGCGTTCTTGGGCAGCGGTTCGGTGGCGGGCCGGGCCGAGGGCGCGATGTAGGCCTGGTAGCCGGGTACGCCCTGGACTTCCGGCAGCGGGTGGGAGCGCCAGCCGCGGGCCCACGGCGGGGGACGGTTCCCCTGAACGAGGACGGCCACCGGACGGGTGCGGGCGAGTGCCACGAGCTCCTCGGCGGTGATGCTGCCGTCGTGGCCGCCGTAAACCTGGCGGGACGCGCACCCGGTGGCGAAGGCCGCCCGGACCGCCTCGCTGCCGCTGATCACGCACGGTGGCCGCAGACCCTGGCGGCGCAGTTCGCCGGCGACCGCGGTGAACGCCGCCCGGGTGGCCCGGCTGCGCTCCGCCGCGGCTGCGGTGATCGCGAGCTGGACGGCCAGGTGGAATCCGACGAGGGCGAGGCAGAGGGCCGTGAGGGCACGTGAGCGCGCCCGGGCCATCGTGACGAGCCGGGCCAGGAGGACCGCGACGGGGAGGGAGAGGAGCGCGTAGGCGGGCAGCAGGAAGCGCGGTGCGGCATACCCGATCAGCAGGAGGTAGGGCGCCGCGAGGGACAGGCCGACGGCCGTCGGTACGAGGATCACTGTCAGGCGGCCCGCGCGACGGGCGGTGACCAGACCTCCGATGATCAGCGGGGGCAGGGCGAGCCACCACAGGCCGGTGACCGGCCGGGACCACGGCCCGTCGCAGGGCCGGCACAGGGTACGGCCGTCCAGAGCACGCAACTGGTCGGCGAAGGCGGGGTTCCAGCCCAGGCCGCCCTGGATCTCGCCGGCCCTGTGCAAGCGGGCGAGGAGGCCGCCGTAGCGGAGCTCGGCCTCGACGATCCATTCGATGCCGCCGAGTACGGCGCCCACCGCGAGCGCCGTGAACAGCGCCGGCCGCCGCCAGGAGGGAACGGCGACCGCGGCACACGCCAGGGGCAGCACGAGCCATGCGGCGTCCATCGGCCGCATGAGCGCCGCGAGGGCCACGCCGGCGGCGAGGCCGACCGGCGCGAGGCGGTCGGTGTGGTCGCGTGCGGTCCGCAGGAAGCAGCCGACGGCGAGGAGCGCGCCGAACGCCACCCACAGGTTCGGCATGGCCTGGGAGCCGTAGAGGAGGGTCACCCACAGTCCGGCGAACAGACCGCCCGCGAGTGCGAGCACCGGCGCGGGGAGCAGCCTCCGCCACACCCACAGGCACAGCAGCAGCGCCGCGGCCGACAGCAGTGCCAGGAAGACGCGGAGCGCCGTCGGGGACGGGGTGAGCGCGGCGACCGGGGCCACGAGGTAGGTGATGCCGCGGGCCCGTGGGGCGCTGAAGAAGGCGGCGGGCGCGTGGCGGGAGACCTGGCTGACGTAGACGGTCTCGTCCCAGCCCAGGCCGGTGCCCGGCACGGTGAGGACGAGCTGGACGAGGGCGTACGCGGCGGCGACGGGCGCCAGCCAGGCCAGGTCCCGGCGCCGATCGCGCCGCCCCATCCGCCCGCGCCACCGGGCGACGGCGGCCCGGGGCCGCGTAGCGGGCGGGTCCGCCATCGCGTGAGCTGGGTGACGCACCATGGGCCGGCCTCGACAGGGGCAGTGGGGGAGGGAGCGTCCCCACACTGCCCTGCCACCCTCGGGGCCACCACCGCAGACGTGCACCCGGCCGAACGGCACGCCCCTCGTTCGGGGGCCGCGCAAGCAGAACGGCCCCGCCGATCGTGGCGTTCTGTGAGCAGGCGCTTCTCCTTGCCGTCCCGCACCCCCGTGACTTCGTACGGCGAATTCGATCACAGAACTGGCATATTCAATTGCTTTCGCGGCATTATTGCGCATGTGCGGCTCACAGCTGCCGCCTTGCCTGGCAAACAAGGAGTAGCCGATGGCTCGACCTGCGCGTGCACACCGCGTGGACGGGTGACCTGCCCGAAGACCTCACCGGGGTGGAAGCGCTGGTGGTGACGGGCGACCCCGGGGCGACGAACCCCGGCACGGACGCCACCGCGCGCCGCTGCGAACTCGAGCTGATGCGCGGCGCACTGGCGGCGGCCGCGGGTGCCGCACCGGGACGACGACTCCTTCGAACTCCCCGCGCAGGCAGTGGTCCTGGCCTCGGACGACCGGCGCGCCGTGCAGGCGTTCCGTATCGGCGGCAGCGCCTGGGGCCTGCGGTTCCCCCTCGAAGCCGACTCCGCGACCGTGGTGGACGAGGAGGCGCGCGCCACGCTCACCGCGCTGGAGCCGTGGAGGGAGTGCCTACTGGCACGGTTCACCGCTCTCGCGGCGGGCCGCGCCGAACACACCGCCACCCGCGCTTTCTTCACCCGGCGGGCCGGCGCGTGGGAGGACCGGTTCGCCTACCAGACCCCTGCGTACGAAGCCGCTGTCGCCCGCATGGGACTGGGCCGCGGCCAGACCGCGCTGGACCTGGGCTGTGGCACCGGACGCGCCATGCCTGCCCTGCGCGCCCGAGTCGGTGGCGAGGGCACGGTGCTCGGCGTCGATGTCACCGATGCGATGCTCGCGGCGGCCCGCACCGGCCGCTGCGACGCCGGGCAACTCCTCCTGGCCGACTGCACCCGACTCCCGCTCCCCTCCGGCTCGGTGCACGGCATCTTCGCGGCGGGCCTCCTCGACCACCTGCCCCACCCGCGCACCGCCTTGCGCGAATGGGCACGGGTCAGCGCGGCCGAGGGCACCCTGCTCATCTTCCATCCGGCGGGCCGCGCCGAGCGGGCAGCCCGCCACGGCCGCCCCCTCAGCCCCGACGACCCGCTCGCCGAGCCGAACCTGCGGCCGGCGCCGGCCACGACGGGCTGGCGGCTGGCGGTCTACGACGACGCCGAGCAGCACTTCCTCGCCCGCGCCGTCGTCGCGGGATGACCGGCTCTGCGCGTCCGCTCAGCGCCGGTGGAGCGTTTCCAGTGCCTCCATCAGGACCTTCGGGTTGTGCCGGCCCTTGTAGACGGGGGGTGGCTGCTTGTCGAGGTAGAGCAGGCCGGCCACCGCGGCCCAGGCGGTCCGTACGGAGTACTCGACGGTGAAGACGACGTCGTCCGGCACTTCGGCGTACTGGCCGATGAAGGCGAGGTTGGTGGAGTTCGCGGGGACCACCGGGGGCCGGTCGCCGTGGCTGCGGACCAGGAACTGGCTGGTGATGTACGGCATCAGAGCGGGGATGACGATCGAGGTGTCGAGGATCTGCGGGGCCTGCTCGAAGCGCAGGTGCTGCAGTACCTCGTCGAGGATCTCCCGGCCGGAGCACTGCCGCATCGGCTTCCTGACGAAGTCGCCCTCCTTGTCGGGGAAGAGGCCGTACCCCCACCACACGAAGGTGTCGTCGGGCTGGTCGCGGAAGTGCGGCTGGTGGTTGAGGACGATCGTCAGCAGCCAGCCGGAGTCCTTGAAGGTGATCAGACCCCCCTTGCCGGCTTCGCTGCCGCTGAACTCCTCCATCAGTTTGAAGAAGGTGGGGTCCTTGGTGGTGACCGTGAAGGATCCCCAGGTGGAGTCCGCGACGGAGGAGTCGAAGACCTTGGGATCGCCCAGGCCGGGCCGCTTCGCGGCGAGGGTCTCCCACAGGTTCCAGGAGCCGCCGGAGCCGGACGTGTCGAGGACGGGCGCCGCGTCGGTCGAGCCGAGGGCGGAGCCGGCAGTCATGGAGCCGTTGGTGACCATGACCAGGTCGTCCGGGCCGACGGGGATCTCCTCTACCCGGCCTCCGGCGCGGGCCACGGTGATGGCCTCGACGGTGAGCGCCTCCCCCGCTTCGGCGAGGGTCAGGTCCGTGACGCGGGCCCCGAGTCGGACGGTCACGCCCTGGTCGGTGAGCCACTTCAGCAACGGGCGCACGATCGAGTCGAACTGGTTGAAGCGGGTCCGGTAGATCCCCGACATGGTGTCGAAGGTCTTGAAGAGGTGGACGAACCGGTTCAGGTAGCGGCGGAACTCGATCGCGCTGTGCCATGGCTCGAAGGCGAAGGTGGTGCACCACATCCACCAGAAGTTCGTGCGGAAGAAGCCCTCGCTGAAGCAGTCGGTGATCCGCTTGCCGTCCAGCTGCCGCTCCGGGGTCGCCACGCACGCGATCAGCTCCAGGCGGTCACGCTCGGAGAAGCCCATCGAGTGCGCGTCGACGATCCTGCCGGAGGCGTCGACCAGCCGGGCGTGGTCGTCCCAGGCGAAGTCCTGGTGGAAGGCGAAGGTGTCCTCGGTGACCGACTTCGAGGGGGCGTCCAGCGAGGGGATCGAGCCGAGGAGGTCGTAGGTGCAGTCGAAGTGCACCTCGAACATGCGCCCTCCGCGCATGGTGTAGCCGGTCTCGGGCGAGCCTGCCGCGTCCAGACTGCCGCCTTCGCGTTCCTGCTCCTCAAGGAGCACGATGTCGGATCCCGCGAACCCGCCGTCGCGGATCAGGAAGGCCGCCGCCGACAGCGCCGCGATTCCGCTTCCCACCAGGTATGCCTTCGCCACGATCGAATCTCCCGGTCCAGACCCCCGACCACGTGCCGCCGCCTCGGGCGGCATCATTCGCACGATAGGCGTGCCCACATGCGCCCGCCCGTCGAGACTCGGCGCGAGGCGTGGTGCGTGGGGCGTGGGGCGTAGGGCGTAGGGGGAGGCAATCCCCCGCACGAGCGACCCCGCCCTGTTCGAGCGAGTTTCAACGCCGCCTCCGCAGACGCCCCAAGCCCACCCATCGCGACCAGAACGTACGTTCCGCATTTGCCCCCGAATCACCCGTGACGGGCAGGATCCGGAGCCGTTCTTGGAGCACCAGTGCCACCCGTGCACCCATCCGGAGGACGCCATGAACCCCGCACCCGCCCACCGCGCGGAACCTGGCCCGATCGAACATCGCCGGCTCCCCTCCCGACCTCGGCCGCGGACCGGGCGCCACGTTGACGCTCCCGCCGGGCAAGGGGGCACATGCGGTTGCGAGCACTGCCAACGCTCTCGGGAGGCCCGATGACGTCCTGGGTGTCCTTCCCGCTGGACGGCCGACGCCTGGCTGCCCAGGTCCCCGACGTCCGCCACCGCCCCGGGAACGCACGGTGAGCGGCGGCTCCCGGTTCACGGTGCCGGTCGACGTCCACCTCGTCCTGCGCCGCGACGGATGTGCCGGTCCGGAGGTGCTGCTGTCGCGGCGGGCCGGGCCCGTGTACGCGGCCGGGTTGTGGCACCTGCCGTCCGGGCACCTCGATCCGGGCGAGGACATGGTCGACGCGGTGATCAGGGAGGCCCGTGAGGAGACCGGCGTCGTCATCGGGACGGAGGACGTGACCGCGGCCGTCACCGTCCACCATCACCCTCCCCGGAGCGCCGGTTCCCGGATCGGCGTCTTCTTCGAGGTGCGGCAGTGGTCGGGCCGGCCCCGGGTGATGGAACCGGACCGGTGCGACGGCATGGGCTGGTACCCGCTGGACGCCCTGGCGGAGCCGATGGTGGCGTACTGCCGGGCCGGCCTGGACGCCTACCGCGCCGGCCTGCCCGCCGCCGTGCACTTCCAGCAGCCGGGCGACCCCGTCCGGTACTCCGCGGACGGCCCCGACCGCACCCGCCTGCTGCCCGGTCCGCCGTCCGGTGGCACGGAACTGCCGCACCGGCTGCGCGCGTTCGCCGAGCAGGCCGTCGGCCGGATCACCCGCGCGGTCGAGGTCTCCTGGGCGCGCACCGGCAGCCGGGTCTGGCGGCTCACCGGTGCCGGAGGCGGCACGTGGTACCTCAAGCGCCACCGCGGCGCGCGGTTCCACGACCGGGAAGTGGCCGCGTACAGGACGTGGGTGCCGGCGCTCGGGCCGCACGCTCCCCGCCTGGTCGCGGCCGACACCGCGGCGCGGGCCGTGGTCATCACCGCACTGGAGGGACGGCCGCTGCACGGCATGGTCCTCGACGCGTCCGCCGAGGTACGTCTCCAGCGCGATCTGGGACGCCTCGCCTCCGCCCTGCACCACTGCGCCCCGGCGCGGCCCGCGGGGCCGTCGCCGGCCGCGGGCACGGGCACGGGCACCGGCCCGGTGATCCGGCACCTGGAAGAGGCCGGGCCGTACCTGGCGGACGGGGACGCGGACCTGGTCCTCGCCCTGGCCCGCACGTACGAGGACCTCCCGCAGCGCGTACTCGTGCCCACGCACGGGGACCTCCAGTACCGCAACGTGCTCCTCGGCGACGGCGGCGAGCCACGGCTGTTCGACTTCGGGAGGAAACCGGACTCACCGTGCCGGGGCCGCCACGGCTGCTCGCGGCGGTCTTCGGACTGCCCGGGAAGGAGTGGCCGCTGAGCACGGTGGGCTACGTCTTCGACGGTGGCCGCCTCAGCCAGGAACAGCTCGACGGCATCGTCCTCGACCCAGACGAGCACGACGAGGTCCGCGCGCTCACGGTCGCCGACTGGCGGGAGCTGATGCCGGACCGGGACCACGCGCGGCTGGAAGCGGCCATGGCGGCCCGGCGGACGGGGATGCCGGTGTACTTCGACACCTGGGACTGGGAGAGGCAGGAGAGGTAGATGAGCAGCGTCCTCATGTCCGCCCGCGGGCGGCGGCGTTCGTACCGGGGAAACGGAGCACGCACACCATGAACACCGCGCCATCGGCACAGGACTGGCACGCCCACTACGACGGCGGCCGGGACTTCCGGCCGCTGTCCGAGGCCGAGAAGAACGTCCTCGGCGAGCACTTGGCCCTGCCGGAGGATGTACGGGCCCCCAGGGCCCTGGACGCAGCCTGCGGTACCGGCGAGCTGGCCCGCTTCCTCGCCGGGGCCGGGTATCGGGTCGATGCGGTGGACTGGGCCGAAGCCGCCATCGCGCGGGCGGCCGCGGCCTCGCCGGACGGAATCGCGTTTCACCGGCTCGACGTCACCGACGGGAACCTCGCCGCCCTCACGCCGACCGGTGACGGCTACCGCGTCATCACCATGCGGCGGGCCCTGGCGCACCTCACCGACCGCACCCGCACGGTGGCCGACCTCGCCGGGCTCCTCGCACCCGAGGGCAATCCTGTGCGTGATCACCCCGCACGCCGACCGGCACCCGCAGGGCCTACGGGGTATCTGCCTGGACGATGCCGAGATCGGCCAGCTCGCCGACGGCTGGGAACACACCGAGCGCGTCGAGGCCGACGACTCCACCGTCCTGCTGCTCCGCGGGTTCAAGACCTCCGCCGTCACCTACCGGGAGAAGGGGATCCCGAACCCGGCCGCGATGGCCGGCGTCGCGGTCGTCGTCACCAATGCCGGCGGACAGGTCCTGCTCGGCTGGAACCCCTCGCGAGCCGTGTGGGAACTGCCGGCGGGCAAGGTGGAACCGGGCGAGGCGTTCGAGGCAACGGCGGTAAGGGAGTTGGAGGAGGAAGCCGGCCTGGTGTCCCGTCCGGAGTCGGTCCTGCTGCTGGGCACCCTGTGCGACTCCGCCCACGGCTTCACCCGCGTCACCGAGGTCGCGCGGATCACCGACTTCACCGGCGAGCCCGCCGTACGGGAGCCGGAGCTGATCACCCGCTGGGAGTGGCACACCCCGTCCGCCCTGCGCGCCCTGCCGCAGCCGCTGTTCACCGCCTCCGCGCAGGCGCTGAACACGGTGTGGCCGGGCCTGCTTGCCGGCGTACCGGCCGCGCACCACACTCCACGTCCCCGCGGGGACCACGCGGCCGGGGAGCGGCAGGGCCCGGGCACCGGCTCACCGCGCCCTTGAGAGAACGGAACCGTCCATGCCCGCACCGAGCCTCCTCGCGGTCTACGCCCATCCCGACGACGAGTCCCTCGCGGCCGGGGGGATCCTCGCCAAGCACGCGGCGGCCGGCGCACGCACAGCCGTCGTCACCGCCACCTGGGCGGCCGGCAGCCACCGCGCCGCCGAACTCTCCGACGCCCTGAGGATCCTCGGCGCCGGAGAACCCCGCATGCTCGGATACACCGAACGTCCGCCCCTGGCTGGACCGGAAGTGGGCCGCGATCCAGGCTCACCGCTCGGAGGCGACGCGCGGCCGCTCGCTCCCCGGCCTGCTGAGCGGGCTGGCGGCAGGTGACAAGGGGGCGGTGCTGGGGACCGAGTGGTTCGTCCGCCACGGACTCTCCTCCTCCCGCTTCCACCTGCCCGTCGACGAGTAACGAACGCACGGCGGCAACCACCCCTGAACCGGGGACACTTCCCGAAGCCGGGCGACGCTCCGTCCCACCGAGCGGGCACGGTGGGACGGAGCGGTCAGGAGCCTTAGTAGAGCCTCGCCACTTTTTTTCGTCAACACTTTTCACAAGGATTGAAGAAACTCCAAGTTCACGGGCCTGATGCGCAATTGACACACCATTTGATCTTCAGTACATGAACGCCGGAACCCTTGACGGCCTCTCTGGTGGGCAGTTCACTCACGCTTCGATCCCCCCGGATCCATGACGTCAGGAGCACCCCCATGCCCCTCCTCTCCGATCGCCCCCCGCGACTCACCGTCGCCGCTCTAGCCGGCGCCCTGATCGCGGCCCTCCTCGTGCTGCTTTCGGGCACCGCGGCCCAGGCGGCTCCCGTGCTGCTCTCGCAGGGCAGGCCGGCCACCGCCTCCAGCCTGGAAGGCGCCGGCACGCCGGCCGGCGCGGCCGTGGACGGCGACAACGGCACCCGCTGGTCGAGCCAGTTCGCCGACCCGCAGTGGATACAGGTCGACCTCGGCGCCCCGGCCCAGCTGAGCCACGTGGCACTGCGCTGGGAGACCGCGTACGCCAAGGCCTACCGGGTCGAGCTGTCCCTCGACGGCACCAACTGGACCACCGGCTACTCCACGACCGCCTCCACCGGCGGGGTCCAGACCCACGACATCACCGGCACCGCCCGCTACGTCCGCGTCCACGGCACCCAGCGGGCGACCGGCTACGGCTACTCGCTCTGGGAGTTCCAGGTCTACGGCACCACCGGTACCGGCCCGACCATCCCCGGCGGCGGGGACCTCGGCCCGAACGTGATCGTCTTCGACCCTTCGACGCCGAACATCCAGGCCAAGCTGGACGAGGTCTTCGCGCAGCAGGAGTCGGCGCAGTTCGGCTCCGGCCGCTACCAATTCCTCTTCAAGCCGGGTACGTACAACGGCCTCAACGCGCAGATCGGCTTCTACACCTCGATCTCCGGGCTCGGCCTCAGCCCCGACGACACCACCATCAACGGTGACGTCACCGTCGACGCCGGCTGGTTCGGCGGCAACGCCACCCAGAACTTCTGGCGTTCGGCCGAGAACCTGGCGCTGAACCCGGTGAACGGCACCAACCGCTGGGCGGTGTCCCAGGCGGCTCCCTTCCGCCGCATGCACGTCAAGGGCGGCCTGAACCTGGCCCCCGACGGCTACGGCTGGGCATCGGGCGGATACATCGCCGACTCCAGGATCGACGGCCAGGTCGGCAACTACTCGCAGCAGCAGTGGTACACCCGCGACAGCTCGATCGGCGGCTGGTCCAACGCGGTGTGGAACCAGGTGTTCTCCGGGACCCAGGGCGCGCCGGCGCAGTCGTACCCGAACCCGCCGTACACCACCCTGGAGACGACCCCCGTCTCGCGGGAGAAGCCGTTCCTCTACCTGGACGGAGCCGCGTACAAGGTCTTCGTCCCGGCGAAGCGCACGAACGCCCGCGGCACCTCCTGGGGCAACGGGGCGCCGCAGGGCACCTCGCTCCCGCTCGACCGGTTCTACGTCGTCAAGCCGGGCGCGAGCGCGGCCACGATCAACGCGGCGCTCGCCCAGGGGCTGCACCTGCTCTTCACGCCCGGCGTCTACCACGTGGACCGGACCATCCAGGTCAACCGCCCGGACACGGTCGTCCTGGGCCTCGGCCTCGCCACGATCATCCCGGACGACGGGGTGACCGCGATGAAGGTCGCCGACGTCGACGGAGTGCGCCTCGCGGGCTTCCTGATCGACGCGGGCGCCGTCAACTCTCCCACCCTGCTGGAGGTCGGCCCGGCGGGCGCGGCCACCGACCACGCGGCGAACCCGACCACCGTCCAGGACGTGTTCATCCGCGTCGGCGGAGCGGGCGCGGGCAAGGCCACCCTGGGCATGGTCGTCAACAGCCACGACACGATCGTCGACCACACCTGGATCTGGCGGGCCGACCACGGTGACGGGGTGGGCTGGGAGACCAACCGCTCCGACTACGGATTCCGGGTGAACGGGGACGACGTCCTGGCCACGGGGCTGTTCGTCGAGCACTTCAACAAGTACGACGTGGAGTGGAACGGCGAGCGGGGCCGCACGATCTTCTTCCAGAACGAGAAGGCGTACGACGCGCCGAACCAGGCGGCGATCCAGAACGGCTCGGTCAAGGGCTACGCGGCCTACAAAGTGGCCGACTCGGTGAACACCCACGAGGGCTGGGGGCTGGGCAGTTACTGCTACTACAACGTTGACCCGACGATCCATCAGGAGCACGGCTTCCAGGCCCCGGTGAAGGCGGGCGTGAAGTTCCACGACCTCCTCGTGGTTTCCCTCGGCGGCAACGGCCAGTACGAGCACGTCATCAACGGCATCGGCGCCCCCACCTCGGGCACGTCCACCGTCCCGTCGACCGTCCTCTCATTCCCCTGATCCCGCGCCTACGGGGGCAGTACGGCCGGGGACAACCTGCCGCCGACCGTGTCCGTGCCCTCCGTGCCCGATCAGGGCGCCGTCCCGGCGGGCAAGGAGATCACCATCCAGGCGCCGGCGACCGACCCGGAGGGCGATCAGCTCTCGTACGAGGTCTCGCTGGGCCAGTTCCTGGGCCGACGCACAGTGGCTCCAGGTGGACCTGGGCGTGGTGAAGCAGCTGCGGCACGCGCAGCTGGTGTGGGAGAGCGCGTACGGGAAGGCCTACGCGATCCGGATGTCTGACGACGGCCGGAACTGGCGGACGGCGTACGCGACGACGGCCGGTGACGGCGGGATCGACGACTTCGACGTCTCCGCGTCGGGGCGTTACGTCCGGCTGGAGCTGACCCAGCGCGGAACGGGCTACGGCTACTCCCTGTTCCACTTCGGGGTGTACGCCTGACGGCCCTCCCGTGGACCCCGCGCGTCGGCCTTCTCCCCGCCGGGCGGCGCGCGGTTCCGCATGCATGCGTGCGAGCGCCCGCCCCGGGGAGCGGGGCGGGCGCGGCACGGAAGCGGGTCGGCGGGTCGGCGGATCAGCGGGTGCGGTGGGCGGCGATGACCTCGGCGTAGCGGCGGCCGCTGGACTTCACGGTGCGGCGCTGGGTCGCGTAGTCGACGTGGACGAGGCCGAAGCGCTTGTCGTAGCCGTAGGCCCATTCGAAGTTGTCCAGCAGCGACCAGGCGTAGTAGCCGGCGACGGGGGCGCCGCGGCGGACGGCTCGGGCGCAGGCGGCCAGGTGGGAGGTGAGGTAGGCGGCGCGTTCGGGGTCGTGGACGGTGCCGTCGGGGGCGACCGTGTCGGGGTAGGAGGAGCCGTTCTCGGTGATGTGGATGCGCCGCGCCCCGTAGTCCTCGTACAGGCGCATGATCAGCGTCTCCAGGCCGTGCGGGTCGACCTCCCAGCCCATGCCCGTGCGCGGGGCTCCGGGCCGGTCGACTTGGCGGGCGTGGGGGGCGGGGCCGGCCGGATCGGCGGTGACGATCTGCGGGAAGTAGTAGTTGAGGCCGATCCAGTCGAGGCGGGCGGCGATGGTGGCGGGGTCGCCGGGGCGTTCGGGGAGGTCGACGCCGTAGACCTCGCGCATGTCGGCGGGGAAGCCGCGGCCGTGGACGGGGTCGAGCCACCAGCGGTTGACGTGGCCGTCCATGCGGCGGGCGGCGGCGCGGTCGGCCTCGCTGCCGGTGGCGGGTTCGACGGTGGAGAGGTTGTTGACGATGCCGATGCGGGCGCCGGGGGCCGCGTCGCGGACCGCCTCGGCGGCGAGGCCGTGGCCGAGCAGGAGGTGGTAGGAGGCGCGGACGGCCGCGGTGAGGTCGGTCAGGCCGGGGGCCATCCTGCCCTCCAAGTGGCCGATCCAGGCGGAGCACAGCGGTTCGTTGAGGGTGGCCCACTGGGTGACGCGGTCGCCGAGGCGTTCGGCGACGAGGGCTGCGTACGCGGCGAAGTGCTCGGCGGTGGCGCGCTCGGGCCAGCCTCCCCGGTCCTGGAGGGCCTGGGGCAGGTCCCAGTGGTAGAGGGTGACGGAGGGCTCGATGCCGGCGGCGAGCAGGGCGTCGGTCAGCCGGTCGTAGAAGTCGAGCCCCTTGGCGTTGGCGGGGCCGTCCCCGCCGGGGACGACCCGCGGCCAGGAGACCGAGAACCGGTAGGCGTTGGTGCCGAGTTGCCGCATCAGGACGATGTCCTCGGGCCAACGGTGGTAGTGGTCGCAGGCGGTGTCGCCGTGGTGGCCGCCGTCGATGGCTCCGGGGACGCGGGTGAAGGTGTCCCAGATGGAGGGGGCGCGGCCGTCCTCGTCGGCCGCGCCCTCGATCTGGTAGGCGGAGGTCGCGGTGCCCCAGGCGAAGTCGGCGGGGAGGGCGGCGAGGTCGATGGCGGTCGCGGCCTCGGCGGGAAGGCTTTCGGAAAGGGTCATTTGACGGCTCCTGCCGTGAGTCCGGCCACCAAGTACTTCTGCAGCAGCAGGAATCCGGCGACGACGGGGATGCTGACGACGAGCGAGGCGGCCATGATCTGGTTCCAGTAGACGTCGTTCTGCGTGGAGTAGCCCTGCAGTCCGACGGCGAGGGTGCGGGTGGTGTCGTTCGTCATGACGGAGGCGAAGAGGACCTCGCCCCAGGCGGTCATGAAGGCGTACACGGCGACGGCGACGATGCCGGGGACGGCTGCCGGGATCACGACGCGGAACAGTGCGCCGAGCGGGCCGCACCCGTCGACGGTGGCGGCCTCGTCGAGGTCGCGGGGCACCGAGTCGAAGTACCCGATGAGCATCCAGATGGAGAAGGGGAGGGAGAAGGTGAGGTAGGTGAGGATGAGCCCGCCGCGGGATCCGTAGAGGGCGACCCCCGTGGTGTTGCCGATGTTCACGAAGATCAGGAACAGCGGCAGCAGGAAGAGGATCCCGGGGAACATCTGGGTGGACAGCACGGTCACGGTGAACAGGCGCTTGCCGCGGAACCGGTAGCGGCTGACGGCGTAGGCCGCGAACACGGCGATGACCACGGAGCAGGCGGTGGCGGCCCCGGCCACGATCAGGGAGTTCACGAAGTATGTGGCGAGCGGGATCGTGTGCCAGATGTCGATGTAGGGGCGGATGGTGAGCCCGCTGGGGATCCAGCGGAACTGGCCGGCCACGTCCTGGAGCGGCTTGAGGGAGCTGGTGACCATCACGTAGACGGGGACCAGGACGAAGCCGGCGAGCAGGGTGAGGAAGACGGCCCTGATCACCCGGAACGAGGCGGGCGGGTCGAGGGGGCTGCGGGCTCTGCGGGGGCCCAGGGCTCTAGCGCGCATCGTCGTTCCTCCGTCCGCGCGTGGTGACGAGCAGGTACACGGCGGTGACCAGCAGCAGGAACAGCAGCAGGAGGACGGACATGGCCGATCCGGTGCCGAAGTTCCAGGTGACGAAGCTGGACTGGTAGATGTGGAGGGAGATGAGGTCGGCGGCTTCCGGCGCGGACTTCCCGAAGAGCACGAACGGCGTGTTGAAGTCGTTGAAGGTCCACAGGAACAGGACGAGCACCAGGACCTGGTTGACCGGGCCGACCGAGGGCAGGGTGATCCGGCGGATCTGCTGCCAGACGCCGGCGCCGTCGAGCGCGGCGGCCTCGTAGAGCTCCTTGGGGATGTTCTGGAGGGCGGCCATCACGATGAGGAAGGCGAAGGGCCAGCCCTTCCAGACGGACACGATCAGCAGGGCCCAGAAGCTGTTCTCGCCGAGCAGCCAGAAGGTGTGCTCGGCGCCCCCGAGGCCGAGTTGGTCGTGGACGACGTGGTTCACCAGGCCGTTGTCCCGCTGGAACATGAACGACCAGGTGATGACGGCCGCGTACACGGGCAGGGCGTAGGGGATCAGGAAGAGCGCCCGCAGGATGCCGCGGCCTCGGAAGGTCTCCTGCATGAAGACGGCGGCGGCGGTGCCGATCAGCCAGCACAGGCCGACGGAGAGGAGGGTGAACAGGCAGGTGGTGAGGAAGGAGCCGAGGAGGGCCTCGCCGACGGGCCGGTTGACGTCGACAGCGAGCTCGTAGTTGTCGAAGCCCGCCCAGGGGGCGCTCGTCCAGTCGCGGATGTGGAACTGGGTGAGCTCGCGGAAGCTCGCCACGATGCCCATGACCATGGGGATCAGGTGGATGAGCAGTTCGAGCAGGAGGGCGGGCAGGAGCAGCAGGTAGGGCAGGGCGATGCGGCGCCTGCGGCCGGGGCGGCGCACGCGGGCGGCGGCGCCCCGGCGGGCCGGTCCGGCCGTGGGGCCGGGTGGGAGCAGGGTGGGTGCGGAGTCCATCGGACGGGCTCAGCTCGCCATCTGCTGCTGGGCCTTGGTGAGCTTCGCCCTGACCGATTCGGTGGTCACGGGCTTGCCTGCGGCGGCTTCGGCGAAGAGTTCCTTGACGGCCGTGCCGACGGCGGTCTCGAACTGCGACTCCTCGGGGACCTGCGGGAGCGGGGCGGCGCTGGTGGCGAGGGTGTTGCGCAGGACGGTGAAGTCCTCCCCGGCGAAGGCGGGGTCGGACTGGGCGGACTTGACCGGGGGGATGGAACCGTAGGTCTTGTTGAGGAGCTTCTGCTCCTCGTCGCTCGTCATGAACTTCACGAACTTCAGGGCGCCGTCGAGGTTGTCGGTGTTCTTGAAGACGGCCAGGTTGATGCCGGCGACCATGGAGTTGGTGTTCTTGCCCGCGCCGGGGACGGCGCCGGCGGGGACGGGTACGGGAGCCACTCCCCAGTCGCCCTCCTTCATGCCGTGGGCCTTGAAGCTGCTCGCCGCGTTCTGCCAGAGGACCATGGCGGTCTTGCCGTTGGCGAAGTCCTGGAGGGACTGGTTCTTGTCGTACTCGGCGTTGCCGGGCGAGATGATCTTGTCCTTGGCCATCAGGTCGACGTACCGCTTGACGGCGTCGACGTTGGCGGGGGTGTCGAAGGTCGGCTTGCCGGCCGCGTCGAAGAACTCGGCCCCGTGCTGCCTGGAGAAGACGAAGGTCTGGTGGATGTTGTTGGAGAGGTTCGAGCCCTCCGCGCCCAGCGCCCACTTGCCGTCCTTGGACAGCTTCTGACCACTGGTCACCATCTCGTCCCAGGTGGCCGGGGGCTTCTCGATGCCCGCCTCCTGGAACATCTTCTTGTTGTAGTAGAGCGCGTAGGACATCGAGTAGAGGGGCACGGCGGCCGGGTCCTTGCCGGCGGCGCCGGCCGAGCCGATGGCGGAGTCGACGAAGCGGTCCCTGCCGCCGATCGCGTCGAAGTTCTTGGCGTCCCAGGGGAGGAGGGCGCCGGTGGCCTGGAGGGAGGAGGACCAGGTGTTGCCGATGTTGAGGACGTCCGGGCCCTGACCGGACGCCGTGGCGGCGAGGATCCGGTTGAGGAGGTCCGCCCAGGGGACGACCTCCAGCTTGACCTTGATGCCGGTCTGCTGCTCGAACTTCTTCAGCTCGGGTGTGAGCGTGGCCTGGTCCGCCGGGATGTCGGGGCCCTGGTTGGACGCCCAGTAGGTGAGTTCCTTGGGGGCGGCGTTGGATCCCGCGCCGTCCGTGGTTCCGCCGCCGCAGGCGGTGGCGGCGGTGGCGAGCAGGGAGACGGTGACGGCGGCGGAGGCGGCGGCTCTGATTCTGCGCATGGCGGCTCGGTCCCTTTCGGCGGGGTCAGAGGTGAAGGCCGACGCGAAGCGCTCCGTCCAGGCCTTAATTTAGGACGTGAGTTAAGCCTCGTGAAAGGGTCGCGTCAAGGGGTCGCGCAGGGGTATGTTGCGGACGATGTCACTACGGAAGGGGCCGGATGACCACGGGGCGTAGCGGACGAACGGTGCGGGACCTACGGCGGGCCAACCGGAGCGCCGTCCTCCAACAGCTGTACTTCGGCGGACCGATGAGCCGCCAGGAACTGGGGCCCGCCACCGGGCTGAGCTCCGGCTCCGTCAGCAACGTCGTCGGCGAGCTCGTCGCGGACGGCCTGCTGGAGGAGGCCGGGATCGTCGACTCCGACGGAGGCCGGCCCCGCACCCTGCTCCGCGTGGCACCCGGCAGTGCCCACATGATCGGCGTGGACGTCGGCGAGACCCGGGTACGGGTGGAGCTGTTCGACCTGACCCTGACCGAACTGGCGCGCACCGAGCTGCCGTTGCTGCCGCGCGGCTGCTACGACGTCGGCCCCATCGTCGACCACGTCAAGGACGGGATCGCCGCCGTGCTCGCCGAGGCCGGGGTGGGTACGGAACGCCTGCTGGGCGTGGGCGTCGGAGTTCCGGGCATCGTGGACCGCGAGGCTCCGGGCGGGGCCGTCGTGCACGGCCAGACCATCGGCTGGGATGCGGTCCCGCTGGAGGAGCTGCTGCGCGCGACGAAGGCCCTGCCCGCGGAGGTCCCGTACATCATCGACAACGGCGCCCGCACGCTCGGCCAGGCGGAGATGTGGTTCGGAGCGGGGCGCGGGGCCCGGGACGCGGTCGTCGTGCTCTTCGGCTCCGGAGTCGGCGCGAGCCTGATCACGGACGGCTCACCGGACGGCGGGACGACCGAGGGCACCCCCCTGGAGTGGGGCCACCTGACGGTCTCGGTCCGCGGGCGCCGCTGCCGGTGCGGGGCGCTGGGCTGCCTGGAGGCGTACACCGGGGCGGAATCCCTGCTGGCGCGGTGGGCGGAGCGGGGCGGGACTGCGGGGTCTGCGGAGTCCATGGACGAGGAAGAGGCGCTGTCGGCCCTGCTGGCGGCGGACGACGCCGGGGACGCGGTGGCGCGGGAGGTCCTGGAGGAGACCGCGGAGTACCTGGGCGCGGGGCTCTCGGACCTGATCAACCTGTTCCAGCCGGAGCGGATCCTCATCGGCGGCTGGGCGGGCCTGATGCTGGGCCCCCGCATCCTCCCGGCGGTACGGGAGCACGCGACCCGGTACTCCCTGCGCCACCCCGCCGGCCGGGTCACCATCGGCCTGGGCTCGCTCGGCCCGGACGCGGTCACGGTCGGCGCGGCCACCCTCCCCCTCGCCGCCTTCTTCGCCACGGGCGGCCGCCACGCGACCCCCGAACCGCGCACCGAACCCCCGGGCTGGCGCAAGGCATTGGACGTCCGCGCTGGCGGCGCCACCCCCTGAGCGACCTGCGGTGATCACCGCGCGGGAAGATCAACTACGCTGGCCGCCGCGCGGCAATCGGTACCCCGGAGGCCCCGCACACCCACCACCCCCAGCCCCCGGGAGGAACCGGTGCCCGCGACGGCCACCCCCACACGCCAGGCCCGACCGCCGCGAATACCGGAGGTCGACGCACTGCGCGGCTTCGCACTCCTGGGCATCCTGCTGGTCAACGCTCTGATGATGGCGAATCCGTACGGGATCGGAGCCTTCGAGAACCCGAACGCGTCCACACTCGACCGGACGGTCGAGGGGATCGTCCAGACCTTCATGGTCGGCAAGTTCTACCTGCTGTTCTCGTTCCTCTTCGGCTACAGCTTCACCCTCCAGCTCGGCTCCGCCGAACGCGACGGCGCCAAGGCCGTTCCCCGGCACCTGCGCCGTACGCTCGGCCTGCTCGTCCTCGGGGCCCTGCACGCCGTGCTGCTGTACGTCGGGGACATCCTCATGACGTACGCCGTGCTCGGCTTGATCCTCATCGCCGCGCGCGGCTGTTCGCCCGGGACGGCACTGCGCGCGGCCCGGATCGTCCACGGGTGCGTCTCCGGCTTCCTGCTCCTCGTGGGGGCTCTGTCCCTACTGGTGTCGGATGCCGAGACGACCTCGCTGGACGCCGGGATCGCGGCGGAGTTCCCCGCACTGATAGCCGACTACCGGAACAGCCCGGCGTCCGTCGTGCGCGCCAACATCGGCCAGCTGCCCGACGCGCTCCTGGCCGCCGTCATGATGGGCGGCTTCGTCGTCACGGCGTTCCTGGCCGGGCTCCACTGCGGCAAGCTGCGCCTCCTCACCGACACGCGGAGCCATCGCGCCCGCATGCGCCGCATCTGCCTGCTCGGTGTCGCCACGGGCCTGCCCGGCAGCCTCTTCATGGCTCTGGCCGTCAGCGGTCCGCTCGGGCCGCGGTGGGCACTGCCGGGCCAGGTGGTGGGCCTGGTCACCGCACCCGCACTCACCGCCGCGTACGTCTGCGGAATGCTCCTGCTCATGAACACCGCCCGGGGCGCGCGCGTGACGGCTCTGTTCGCCCCTGCCGGCCGGATGGCCCTGACGAACTACCTGAGCCAGTCCCTGGTCATGGCCCTCGTCTTCACCGCGTACGGACTCGCCCTCTACGACCGACTCGGCACCACGATCGTCACCCTGGGCGCGCTGGCCCTGTACGCCGCCCAACTGGCCCTGAGCACCCGGCTGATGGCCCTCTACCGGTACGGCCCGGTGGAGTGGCTGCTCCGGGCAGTGACGTTGGCAAGGCTCCCCCGCGACCCGGCCCACACCCCGGGCTAGGCCGGGCCGGCCCCTCCGGCTAGGCCGAGTCACAGATCACCAAGGCAGGCGCGAAGAGGACCGAGACAGGTGCCCTGGATGCGTCGGCCGCGACCCGGTCCAGCAGCAGACGAACCATCTCGGCCGCCATCTCCTCCACCGGCTGGCGTACGGTCGTCAGCCTGGGCCGGCAGGCCGCAGCCGCGCCGGAATCGTCGAAGCCGACGACCGCCACGTCCTCGGGTATCCGGCGGCCGTGCTCGCGCAGCACCAGGCAGGCCCCCTGCGCCATCACGTCGTTCACGGCGAACACCGCGTCCAGGCCCGGTTCCCCGGCCAGCAGGCGCCGCATGGCCCGCTCGCCCCCGTCGAGGGTGAAGTCCCCCTCGGCGACGGGGATCCGGGACCGGGTCCCGCCGGCCGCCGCGGCCTCGCGGAAGCCCGCCAGCCGCTCCCGGCTCGCCGGTACGTCCGCCGGGCCCCCGATCGCCGAGAGCCGGGTGCGGCCCAGCCCCAGCAGGTGCCGGGCCGCCAGCTCCCCGCCCTCGCGGTGCCGCAGGTCCACGTGGTCGAGCGGCACCCCGGCCGCCGGGCACGCCAAGAGCACCGCGGGCAGGCCGGCCTCCGCGAGCATCCCGGGCAGCGGGTCGCGGGGGTCGGTGGTGACCAGCAGGGCCCCGTCCGCGCTGCGCTGCGCCAGGTGGGCGAGCACCTCGGCGCGGTCCTCGGCGGAGTCGGCGAACATCAGCACCGGGTGCGCCCCGTGCGGCCGCAGCCCGCGCACGACGCCGCTGACCACCCGCCCGAAGAACGGGTCCTCGAACACCCGGGCCGCGAACCCGTCCCCCGCTCCCCCGGCTCCGGCACCGGAGCCCGCGCCGGAGCCCGCCCCGGAGACGACGAGGGCCACGATCCCCGACCTACGGGTCACCAGCGAGCGCGCCGCCCGGTTCGGCGCGTACCCGGTCGCGGCGACCGCCCGCCGCACCGCCTGCTGGATGGCGGGGTCCACGTTCCGAACCCCGTTGACCACGCGGGACACGGTGGCCCGGGACACCCCGGCGGCCCGCGCCACGTCCTCCAGCGTCGGAACTCCGCCCGTACCCAAGCCCGTTCCCGTACGCCGCCCCGTGTCCATGGCCGCACTGTAGCGGCCGGGGGCGGCGGCCTATGGTGAGAGCGGCGTACGAACGCACCCGGCCGAGCCTGCGGAGGCACTCGTGATGCACTCGTGATGGACCTGCCCTTCAACCGGCCCGGACGCTTCTGGCGGGGCAATCTGCACACCCATTCCGACCGGTCCGACGGGGCGCTCCCGTCGGAGGAGGTGGGGCGCCTCTACCGGGAGGCCGGCTACGACTTCCTGGCCCTCACGGACCACTTCCGGCCCGAGTACGGGGTCCCGCTGACGGACACCCGCCGGCTGCGCACCCCCGGGTTCACCACGCTCCTCGGAGCCGAACTGCACGCTCCCCGCACCGAGGCCGGCCAGGAGTGGCACGTCATCGCCGTGGGGCTGCCGCTCGGCTTCCCGCCCCCCGAGCCCGACGAGAGCGGACCGCAGCTGGCCCGCCGGGCGCGCGCGGCGGGCGCGTTCGTCGGGATGGCCCATCCCGCCGCGTCCCTGCTCACCACGGCCGACGCCGAGAGCCTGGACGCGGCGCACGCGGTCGAGGTCCACAACGCGCTCTCCGAGCGGGAACACCGGGGCGGCAGCTGGCACTTGACCGACGTCCTGCTGCGCCGGGGTCGCCGCCTGCACGCCTACGCCGCCGATGACGCGCACTTCCAGCCCCAGGACCCGCCGGGCTGCGCCGCCTGGGTCCAGGTGCGGGCCGAGTCGCTCGACCCGGAGCTGCTCCTGTCGTCCCTCAAGGCCGGCCACTACTACTCCAGCACCGGCCCCGAGCTGCACGACATCCGGATCGACGACGGCCTGCTCAGGGTGCGCTGCTCGCCGGTGCGCAAGGTGCTGCTCACCGGCGGTACCCCGGGGGCGGAGGTGATCGAGGGCGAGGCCCTGACGGCATGCTCCCTGCCCGTGGCGATGTTCGGGAACGGATACTGCCGGGTCACGGTGGAGGACGGCGACGGCGGCCGCGCCTGGAGCAACCCGATCCACCTGGGGCAACCCGGCTCCGCCTGACGTCCCGTCACATGACCTCCAGCTCGGCCCGCAGCGGCAGTTCGCCGGCCGTGGGGCCCGCCTGGAGGGTAAAGAGGCTCGGCTCCGTGACCCAGGCACGAATCTGCGGCGACCAGTACTGGAGGGCCCGCGCGGGGATGCGTACGCGCGCCGTCACCCGCTCGCCCGGCGCCGCCCGCACCGCGGTCCATCCGGCCGGCCGGCGCACCGGGCGGTCGACCGCCGAGCCGGGGCGGGCCAGGTGGGTCTGGACGACCTCGCGGCCGGAGCGCGGGCCGGTGTTGCGCAGGGTGACCCGGACCTCGTAGCCGCCGCCCGGGTCCGGCTCGGGTGCGCCGAGGTCCTCGTAGCGCCAGGTGGTGTAGCCGAGGCCGTGGCCGAACCAGTACGCGGGGGTCGTGCCCGCGCGCAGCCAGGCACGGTGGCCGATGTGCAGACCCTCCTCGTACGGGAGGACTCCACCGCTGGGCCGGGTGGCCTTGACCGGGGCGTCCACGAGGACCCCGGGCCAGGTGGTGGGGAGACGGCCGCCGGGTTCGGCGCGGCCGAGGAGCACGTCGGCGAGGGCGTGGCCCGCTCCCTGACCGGGAAACCAGGCGAGGAGGACCGCGGCAACCTTCGCGCGCCAGGGTAGCTCGACGGGGCCGGCGGCGTTGACGACGACGACCGTACGGGGATTGACCCGGGCGACGGAACGCACCAACTCGCCCTGAGGAGCGGGTAGTTGCAGGGAGCTGCGGTCGTAC
The DNA here is from genome assembly GCF_036237315.1 of Streptomyces sp. NBC_01351. Lineage (GTDB taxonomy): Bacteria > Actinomycetota > Actinomycetes > Streptomycetales > Streptomycetaceae > Streptomyces. The sequence continues at coordinate 687,848 of NZ_CP108356.1, forward strand.
CCCTCGGACTCCGCGCCCTCGGTGGTGCCCACGCAAACCACCGCCGCGTCGGCAGCGCGGGCGGCGGCCACGGCCGCGGCGAGCGCCTCGGCCGGGTCGGGGGCGGGCGGGGCCGCGGTGAGCACGGCGGCCCTGCCTGTGCCGGGGGCGCCCCGGTGCGGCCGGCGAGCAGCGGATCCTCGGCGAAGCACTCGAAGTGCCGTCCGGCAAGGGGGCTGCGGTGCAGGTTGAGGGTGGGGACGAGGAGGACGTGCACGCCCTTGCGGCGGGCTTCCTCGCCGAGGAGTGCGCCGAGCCGCCGTACGCGTTCCTCGCCCCAGAGCTCGCCGAGCGCACTCGGGCAGGGCAGCAGGGCGGAGGTGGAGCGCTCGTCCCAGCCGGGCCCGCGCACCCCGGACGGGCCGTCGGAGAAGACCATCTCGCCCAGGCCGAGGGCCGGTTAGGGGTGGGTGCGTCAGGTGTCCCGGCCGGTGAGCAGCCGCACGCCCCGTGGCAGGCCGAGCTTGTCCACGAGCCGGCCCTCTTCGCCACCGCGCATGCCGATGCCCTCCGCCGGGCCGGGGCCGGGCGGGGCGCGGGGAGCACTGGACCGCGCAGCGCCGGACCGCAGGAGGGGAGCACGGGAGAGCGCTCTCCCATATGCTCCCCGGGCTCCGACGGCGATGTCAACGCCTGTGCACAGAAGGTCACTTGAACAAGGGCGCCGACGCACTGTGCCGGGCTGTTACGCCCGGCACAGTGCCACGTCACGCCCCGCCGGCTACCGCCCGCATACGCGGACCGCGGCAACCGACTTCGCCGCCGCTTAGCGGCGCTCCTCTTCGAAGGCCCGGAGCAGGTCCGCCGCGACGCTGACCGCGATCGTGGCGGGTTCCTTGCCGGTGATCCCGGTCGTTCCGATCGGGGTCTTGATCTGGTCGATCGTGGCGGCGTCGTGACCTCCCTCGGTGGCCAGACGGCGCTTGAACCGCGTCCACTTGGCAGCCGAACCGATCAGCCCGATCGAGCCGAGACCGGGGGTGCGCAGGGCGGCGTCGCACAGCGCGGCGTCCTCGGCATGATCATGGGTCATGATCAGGACGTGGCTGCCGGCCGGCAGGTCCGCGAGCACCTCCTCCGGGAGCAGCGGTGTGTGGTGCACCTGTACGTGCGCCACCGCATCCCCGAGCACGGAGAGCCGTTCCTCGGCGAGTATGTCGGACCGGCTGTCGATCAGGTGCAGATCGATGTTGTGCCGGGCCAGGATGCGCGCCAGCTCCAGGCCCACGTGCCCGACGCCGAAGATCGCCACCGTCGGGAGCACCGGCAGCGGTTCGAGCAGTACGGTGACCGCTCCGCCGCAGCACTGCACTCCGTGCTGGTTGGTGACCTTGTCGTTGAGGGCGAACTCCATCAGCTCCGGCTCCGGATCGGACATGCCGAGCAGCTCGCGGCCCCGATCGATGGCGACGGCCTCGATGTTGCCGCCACCGATGGAGCCCCAGGTCTCGGTCCGTCCCACGACGAGTTTGGCGCCGGCCTTGCGGGGGGCGTGACCGCGCACGGTCGCGACGGTCACGAGCGCACCGGGTTCCCGGCGCTCTCGCAACCGCGCGACCGCGGCCACCCAGGTCATGTCAGGCATGGCTCAAGGCGCCGGCAGCGGTGAGGAACTCACTGCCGTCGCGCTCCACGTCGCCCTTGCGGGCGGCGTCGATTGCCCAGTACACCGCTTCCGGCGTCGCCGGGGAAGCGAGTTCCACGCTGGCTCCGGCGGGCCCGAACTCCCCGACGGCCTGTCGCAGCGCTTCGCGCACCGCGAACGCCAGCATCAGCGGAGGCTCGCCCACGGCCTTGGAGCCGTACACGGAGCCCTCTTCGGTGGCGTTCTCCATCAGCGTGACGTTGAACTCCTCGGGCATCTCCGAGAAGCTCGGCAGCTTGTACGTGCTCGCGGCCTGGGTCAGCAGACGACCGCGGTTGGGGCCGTCGCTGGAGTCCCACCGCATGTCCTCGAGCGTCAGCCAGCCCGCGCCCTGCACGAAACCGCCCTCGACCTGACCGATGTCGATCATCGGGGACAGGCTGTCGCCGACGTCGTGGACGATGTCGACACGCCGGATGCGGTACGCACCGGTGAAGCCGTCCACCTCGACCTCGGTCGCGGCGGCGCCGTAGGAGAAGTACTTGAACGGGGAGCCCTGGAAGGACTTCGCGTCCCAGTGCAGACCCTCGGTCCGGTAGTAACCGGAAGCCGACAGCTGGACCCGCTGGAAGTACGCGGTGCGGACCAGGTCGTCCCAGGCCAGCTCCTTGTCGCTGCCGAGGACCCGTGCGACGCCCTCGACGATGCGCACGTCCGAGGCGTTGCCACCCAGCTGGGTGCCGGCCACCTCGAGCAGCCGCGCGCGGATCTGCTCGCAGGCGTTCTTCACTGCCGCACCGTTGAGGTCCGCGCCGGAACTGGCCGCGGTGGCGGAGGTGTTGGGCACCTTGTCGGTCCGCGTCGGGGCGAGGCGCACCTTGTGCAGCGGGATGCCCAGCGTGGTCGCGGCCACCTGCAGCATCTTGGTGTGCAGGCCCTGGCCCATCTCGGTACCGCCGTGGTTGATCAGGACGGAGCCGTCCTTGTAGATCAGCACCAGCGCACCGGCCTGGTTGAAGGCGGTGAGGTTGAACGAGATACCGAACTTGATGCCGGTGATCGCGAGCGCCCGCTTGGTGTGCGGGTGCGCGGCGTTGAAGGCCGCGATCTCGCGCCGGCGATCGGCGAAGCCGCCGTTCTCCTTGACCTGCTCCCAGACGGCGGAGATCCGCTCGGGCTGACCGACCGGCTGCCCGTACGGCGTCGTCTGGCCCTGCTTGTAGAAGTTGCGCTCGCGCAGCTCCATCGCATCCAGGCCGAGCAGCGGCGCGACCCGGCCCATGATGTCCTCGATCACCAGCATGCCCTGCGGACCACCGAAACCGCGGAAGGCGGTGTTGGAGGTCTTGTTCGTCTTGGCGATGCGACCCGCGACGCGGGCGTTGGGGATCCAGTACGTGTTGTCGATGTGGCACAGCGCACGGGCCACGACCGGCTCGGACAGGTCCAGGCTCCAGCCGCCGTCTCCGGTCAGCGTGGCGTCCAGGGCCTGGATACGGCCCTCGGCGTCGAAGCCGATCTTCCACGAGGCATGGAAGCCGTGGCGCTTGCCGGACATGGTCAGGTCCTGGGTGCGGTTGAGACGCACTCGGACCGGCCGACCGGTCAGCTTGGCGCCGAGCGCGGCGATGGCGGCGAACCCGTGGGGCTGCATCTCCTTGCCGCCGAAGCCGCCACCCATCCGCAGGCACTGCACCGTCACTTCGTGGCTGTGCAGGCCGAGGACGTGCGCGACGATTTCCTGCGTCTCGGACGGGTGCTGGGTGCTGCTCTGGATGAAGAGCTGCCCACCCTCGTCGACGTGCGCCAGAGCGGCGTGCGTCTCGAGGTAGAAGTGCTCCTGGTCGGAGAACTGGAACTCTCCGGTGAACACGTGAGCGGAGTCGGCGAACCCGGCGTCGATGTCGCCGGCGATCATCAGGGGACGAGCGCCGTGGAAGCTCTCGGCCGCGATCGCCTCCTTCACCGTGATGATGGAAGGCAGTTCGTCGAGCTCGACCTCGACGGCCGCCGCACCGAGGCGGGCCGCCTCCAGGGTCTCACCGAGCACCCAGGCGACCGCGTGGCCGTGGAACATGACCGTGTCGGGGAACAGCGGCTCGTCGTGCTTGATGCCGGCGTCGTTGACGCCGGGCACGTCGGCACCGGTCAGCACGCGGACCACACCGGGCACGGCGAGCGCGGGCTCGGTGCGCAGCGCGGTGATCGTGCCGTGGGTCTTCATGACCTGGACCGGGTAGGCGTGCAGGACGTCCTTGGTGCGGTAGACCAGGTCGTCGGTGTAGAGCGCGGTGCCGGTGACGTGCTGGACGGCGCTCTCGTGCGGCATCGAAACGCCGACTACGGGCTTTTCGGGACGCTCGGACAGATGACTCATGACGACACCGCCTCGGTGGTCTGTGCGTGCAGCTTCAGCAGGCTCTGGCCGAGCATCGCAGAACGGTAGATGGAGCTGGCGCGGTGATCGCTCATCGGGGTGCCTTCGCCCCGCATCACCCGGGCCGCGGCCTCGACGGTCTCCGCCGACCACGGCTTGCCCTCCAGGGCCGCCTCGGTGGCGAGAGCGCGGATCGGGGTGGCGGCCACGCCGCCCAGACCGATGCGGGCCTTGCGGACGATCCCGTCCTCGATGTCGAGCGCGAAAGCGATCGCCACGCTGGAGATGTCGTCGAAGCGCCGCTTGGCGATCTTGTGGAAGGCCGTGACCCGCGACAGCGGCAGCGGGATGCGCACGGCGCGGATCAGCTCGTCGGGACGGCGCACACTCTGCCGGTACCCGGTGAAGTAGTCCGCCAGCGGAACCACGCGCTCACCGTCGGCGTCGGCGAGCACCAGCGACGCCTCCAGCGCGAGCAGCACCGGCGGGCTGTCACCGATGGGGGAGCCGGTACCCAGGTTGCCGCCGAGGGTGCCGCTGTTGCGGATGAGCCGCGACGCGAACTGCGGGAACAGCTCCGCCAGCAGCGGGACGTCGCCGTCGAGGCGGCGTTCGATCTCGGTGAGGGTGACCGCCGCGCCGATCTCGATGTGGTCGGACTCGACGCGCAGCTCCCGCAGCTCGGGGAGCCGGTCGATGGCGACGACCAGGTCCGCACGGCGGGAACGGATGTTGACCTCGACGCCGTAGTCGGTGGAGCCGGCGACCACGACCGCGTCGGGCCGCTCGCGCAGCAGCTGCACGGTTTCGGCCAGGGTGCTCTTGCGCACGAAGGTGCTCTCACCCTGGGTGTACTCGGTGGCGGCCGGTGCGGGCGGCTCCTGCTCGCGACGCTGCGCCAGCGGGTCGTCCTCGGTGGGCGCGCCGACGGCGTACGCGGCATCGCGGATCGGGCGGTAACCCGTACAACGACACAGGTTTCCGCTCAGCGAGTGCAGGTCGAACCCGTTCGGACCGTGCTCGGAGTCGACGCCGTGCGCCGAGTCCGCGTCCGAGCCCGTGTCCTCGTGCGCGCAGCGGTCGGGCCGGTAGTACTCGGAGGCCATGCTGCAGATGAATCCCGGCGTGCAGTAACCACACTGGGAACCGCCGCGGACCGCCATCTCCTCCTGCACGGGGTGCAGGGTGGGCTGCTCGCCGGCTTCACCGGCGGTGGCGAGGCCCTCGGAGGTGATGACCTCCTGGCCGTCGAGCGCCGCGGCCGGGACCAGGCACGCGTTGACCGCCACCCAGTCGGTGGGCTTGTTCACGCCGGGACGGGCCACCAGGACCGAACAGGCGCCGCACTCACCCTCGGCGCAGCCCTCCTTGGTACCAGTGAGGCCGCGGTCGCGCAGGAAGTCCAGCACCGTGGTGTGGGGCGCAGCCGGAGCGAGAGGTGTTTCCTTGCCGTTGACCGTTATACGTGCTGCTACCACGACGCAACCTCATTTCGGTGCGTGGTCAAACTGATAATGCTAGTCGCCATTTCAGGAGCTTTCTATTTCGGTGGCGCAGCTCGAGAACCCAGAGCGCAAATGAGCACGCAACGCAACGACGTGCCTCAGGCGATGAAAGAGAGTGCGAAGGTGCCGGGGCCCGCGATCGGGCACACCGGGAAGGGGGGCTGCGTCAGCAGCCGTGTGCTACACGACCCGGAACCCAGGCGGCCTGCTGAGCGAGGCGATGCAGGTCAGAGATGGTGGACATCTGACTTCGCCTCCTTTCAACAGCTCACGATCCGGTTCGGTCGAAATTACGTTGCCGCAGGCCCATCGGTCAAGCGCGGGATGTGGAGACCACCAACAGGTTCCAGAAAGCTACGACAAATCGCCCATACGGTACCACGCCGCGGCGCGCTCCAGAATGAAGGGATATTACAACAATGTTACTTACGGTAAATGTGTGGTTGCAGTGCAACGTGGTTTCCGTGGGGCCGCTTAACCCGCGCCCCAGAAACTCTGTATTTACGGACAACAGCAGTTGCCTCCTCCCGTAGGAAGCGCCACTCGGCAGCGCATTCCTACGGGAGTGCGCTCACACGTCCCAGGCGACCGGGAGGCTCTTCACCCCGAAGATGTCCGCGGTCTCCGGACGCAGGGCAACGTCTTCGGCCGGTACGGCAAGCCTCAGCGTGGGGAAGCGGCTCAGCAGCGCGGAGAACGCGACCCGCATCTCGATACGGGCCAGCTGCTGCCCCAGGCACAGGTGGATGCCGTGGCCGAAGGCCAGGTGCCCGCCCTCCTCCCGGCGCAGGTCGAGCACGTGGGGATCGGTGAAGCGCTCGGGGTCGCGGTTGGCGGTGTTGTACGACAGGAGGACCGTCGTGCCGGCCTCGACGGTCTGCCCGCCCACCTCGACGTCCTCCAGCGCGGTCCGCATGAACGATGTGGCGACGCTCAGATGCCGCAGCAGCTCCTCCACCGCCTGGTCGACGAGCGTCGGATCGGCGCGCAGCGCTGCCATCTGCGCCGGGTTCTGCAGGAGCGCGAAGGTCCCGAGGGCCAGCATGTTCGCGGTGGTGTCGAACCCGGCCGCGAGCAGGATCAGGCTGATCCCCTGCAGCTCCTCATCGGTCAGATCGCTGTCGGTGAGTTCGCTGAGCACGTCGTCGGTGGGCTTCGCACGCTTGGCGGCCACCAGCTCCGCGAGGTACTCCTGGGTCGCGGTGTAGGCCGCCAACAGGTCCTCGTCGCTCGTCTCCCCGTTCATGAACGTGTCGATCTGTTCCTGGAACGAGTCCCGGTCCTCGTACGGCACCCCCAGCAGCTCACAGATGACGATGGTGGGGATGGGCTTGGCGAACGCGGTCACCAGGTCCGCCGTCGGCCCGGTCCTTTCCATGGCGTCCAGGCAGTCGGTGGTGATCTGCTCGATGCGCTCGGTGAGCAGTCGCATCCGCCGGGCGGTGAACTTGCCCACCAGCGGTTTCCGGTAGCGCCCGTGCTGTGGTTCGTCCATGAGGAGGAACTCGCCGGGCGGCGCCGGCGGGATGTCGAAGTCGACCACGTTCAGCAGCTCTTTGCGCGAGCTGAACCGCGGGTCCGCCAGGACCGACCTGACCAGGTCGTATCCGGTGATCAGCCAGCCGGGTTTCCCGCCGGGGTGGGTGTAGCGGCTGATGGGGCCGTTGCTGCGGGCTTCGATCAGCTCGGCCGGCGGGTCGAAAGGACAGCCGGGCCGGCGCTCCGTCGGCAGCGTCGTCACCGTGTGGAGCGATTCATTCATGACCGTTCCTCACCTCGCGATAGTGCGTGTTCGATGAATCTCGAAAGCTACGTAGCATTCAGGTCCGCCGCAATCCACTGAAACACATATCCGCAGGTGGACGACGCCATATTGATGCAATGACCCTGGGATTGAACGCAATAGCGCGTTGCATTGACCAGCGGTGAAGGTCACCCCGGCCTCGGCCGGGCGGGGCCCTTCGGGGCATCCGGTGCCCCGGGTGCCGCGCGGCGCGGGCGCGCGTGCCGCGGGTTCGGGATATCTGTGGTCGCAGGCGGCGGTCGGTGGTGACCGCCACTGTCCGGAAAGGCGGGAGCCGGTGACTGTCCAGCCCATTCCCGAGGGGTACCCGCGCGTCACGCCGTACCTCTGTATCGACGGAGCCGCGGCCGCGATCGACTTCTACGTCTCCGTGCTCGGCGCGCAGGAGCGGATGAGGATGGCCGCGCCCGGAGGCAAGATCGCCCATGCCGAGCTGGAGCTCGGCAACTCGGTCATCATGCTCGCGGACGAATACCCGGACATGGGATTCCGCTCGCCGAAGGCGGTGGGTGGTACGCCCATCACCCTGCACGTGTACGTCGAGGACGTCGACGCGGTGTTCGCCGAGGCCCTCTCCCGGGGCGCCACCGAGCTGTCACCGATCAAGACCGAGTTCTACGGCGACCGCTCCGGCCAATTGGAGGACCCGTTCGGCCACCGCTGGAACCTCGCCACGCATGTCGAGGACGTCCCGCCGGACGATATGCAGAAACGGTCCGAGGAGGCCATGCGCTCCGTGGGGTCCGCACCCGACGGCGGCTGAACCGGGTGAGATGGTTTTACCCGTTTCCAGAATGACCGTAGGAAATTCGATTCCCATTCCGATATCTCCCAGGCGCAGGTCTGCGAGCAGCGCGTGGAAGTTCCGGGCGGGCTGCTCGACGACCTCTGCACGGTGGTGGCCGTCGGCCTCCGACCGGATCCACGGTTACAGGTCCGGCGAGCCCTACAGGTCGAGCTCGTAGACCTGCCCTACGAGGTCGGCGCCGAAGCTGTGGTGCGGTTCCTCCTCCACGAGGAGGAAGCCGGCGGCCAGGTAGATCCCGCGCGCGGCCGCCAGGGTGTCGTTGGTCCAGAGCCGGATCCGCTCATAGCCCGCTTCGCGCGCGAAGTCCACGCACCGGGCCACCAGGCGGGAGCCCAGCCGGTGCCCGCGTGCGGCGGGGTCGACGAGCAGGATCCGCAGCTTGGCGGTGCCCTCCTCGCCTGCCACGCAGAACACGCTGCCGACCCGGCGGCCGTCCAGCTCCGCGATCCAGGCGGCCTCGCGGGCCGGGTCGTTGTCCTCGGCGTAGTCGGCGACGATCCGCGCGACGAGGGCTTCGAAGCTGCTGTCCCAGCCGAACTCCTTCGCGTACTGCTCGCCGTGCGCCATCACGACCCAGCCGAGGTCGCCCGGCTCCCCCAGCGGCCTGATCACTGCCTGCACCTCACTCATGGGGGCCTCTCTCCCGATGCGACCGAAACGGCCGAACCGACTGAAACGACTGTTTCAGTAAAGCATAATGGCCAGGTGCCCCCCTCCGACCGGACCGACTCCGCCCGCAAGCACCAGCTGCTCGAACTGGCCTACGCCCACGTCCTGGACCACGGACTGGCCGACATGTCCCTGCGCCCCCTCGCAGAGGCGATCGGGAGCAGCCCGCGCGTCCTCCTCTTCCTCTTCGGCAGCAAGGACGCCCTGGTCCAGGCCCTGCTCGCCCGCGCACGCGAAGACGAGACGGGCATGCTCGGTGCCGTGCACCGGGCCCGCCCGGGGCACGACCTCGCCCGGGCGGGACAGCTGGTGTGGGGATGGCTGGCCGATCCCGCGCACCGCAAGCTCCTCACCCTGTGGGTCGAGGGCTACTCCCGGTCACTGACCGCAGACGCCGGGCCGTGGGCGGGCTTCGCCGGCCGTACGATCTCCGACTGGCTCGAGGTCTTCGCCGCCGCCCAGCCACCCGCCCACCGGGACACCCCCGAGGGACTGGCCGAGCGCACCCTGTTGCTCGCGGTCCTGAGGGGGGCCCTGCTGGACCTGCTCGCGGCCGGCGACGAGCCCCGCGCCACCGCGGCCGTCACCGCCCACCTCCGCACACTGACGAACCCGGCCGCCGCGCCGCCGACGCCGTAGGCCGGACCTGACGAACTGCCACCAAAGTCCGCACCGGGTCAGCACGGATCACGCAGTTCCGCGGCCGCGCGCCGGCCGCCGGGGCGAACCCGTCCGGGGCGGCCACGGCGCTCCGGATCGTCGGCCAAGCTCACCCCTGGACCTCAACCTGGACGACTGAACCGCGCGCCGGGCGTCGATCACACGGCCCCCGCCCTCGAACCCCGCTCTCGAATCGGAGTCGCGGACATGCCAACATTGGGGCGCGCGCACCAGGCTTCCGGGGAGAGGTTCACCCCGGTCGGCCGCCCCCGCCCGGCGTCACCAGAGTGAGGACATGGACCTTGAGCAGCTTCGCGCCACGTGTGAAGCGCGCGTCGAGGAACTTCGACTCCCGCACCGCTTCAGCACCCGCGACCTCCGCGACGCCGTGGCCGAACAACGCGGACGCCCCATCATCCTGCGCCCCCTGAGCACGCTGGGCGCCATGGACGCCCCGTGCGGCATCCGTCTGGAGACCCCGGACGCAGACCTGTTGTTCTACGAGGAGGGCACCTCCCCCCTCCACCATGCCGGCACCCCCGAGGGCGATGCCGAGGTGGAGGCGGCCGTCATCGCCGCGGCCGTCAACGCGAAGCGCGCCGGACTCCCCCTCGACGGCGAAGAGGCCCCGCCCGCCGCCGGCACCCGCTCCCGCAAGGGCGACCTCCCGGCGGAGACCACGTGGCTGCTGCTCGTGGCGGACGCCTCCGCGCGACACCCGGCACCCGAGAACGCGGGCGCGGCCTCGTGACCGCCCCGCGGCAGGACCCGCTGCGCGACCCGCGCTTCTTCGCCGACCCCTATCCCACCTACGACCGGCTGCGCGAGGGCTGCCCGGTCCAACGCATCCCCACCGGCTCCGGCGGACACCACGCGTACCTGATCACCGGTCACCCCGAGGCCCGCGAGGCGTTCACCGACCCCCGCCTGTCCAAGGACACGGCCCGCTTCTTCGCCGACCGGCCCTCGAACCGCGACCTGCACCCGGCGATCTCCCGCAACATGCTGGCGAGCGACCCACCGGCACACGCGCGCCAACGGCGGGTGGCGACACCCCTGTTCACCACCGGACGCGTCCGGGAACTGCGCCCGTACATCACCCGGGTCGTCGACGACCTCATGACCGCGTGGCGACCCGGTACGGAGGTCGACCTGGTGGCGGAACTGGCGGTACCCCTGCCCGTCACCGTCGTCTGCGAGCTGCTGGGGGTGCCGGAATCCGACCGCGCCGCGCTCGCCGGCTGGTCCCACGACCTCTTCGACGCGACCGACACCGACCGCGTCGACGCCGCGTCACACCGGATCGGCGACTACCTGACCCACCTCGTCGACACGGCCCGCACCACCCCCGGCGACGGCCCGCTCCACTCCCTCCTGCGCGACTGCGACGAGGGCGGACTCGACCGGGACGAGACCGTCTCGCTGGCCGCCCTCCTCCTGGTCGCCGGGCACGAGACCACCACCCACTTCATCGGCAACGCCGTCCTGGCCCTGCTCCGGCACCCGGAGGCGTTCGACCGCCTGCGCCGGGACCCGGACCTGATCCCCGGCGCCCTCGACGAACTGCTCCGCTTCGACTCCCCGGTGAGCGTGGCCACCTTCCGTCACAGCACGGAGGACCTGCGCGTCGGCGGGGTCGACATCCCGGCGGGCTTCCCGGTGCTCATCGCCCCCGGGGCCGCGAACCGCGACCCGGCGGCGTTCCCCGACCCGCACCGCCTCGACCTCGACCGCGACGCCGGCGGCCACCTCTCCTTCGGCCACGGCATCCACCGCTGCCCGGGCGCCCCCCTGGCCCGGGCCGAGGCGGAAATCGCCCTCCGCACCCTGGTGACCCGCTTCCCGAACACGCGCCTGGCCATCCCCGCGGAATCCCTGACCTGGCGCCGAACCCGTCTCACCCGCGGCCTGGCCGCCCTTCCCCTCACCCTCAACTGACGAGGACGGCGCCCGGGAGCTGCAGGACGCTCCCGACGCGTCATTCGACAAGCCCGGAGCTAGGTCCGGCGTCAGGTCGCGGGTGATCTGAAGCGGTTCGAGCTGTTCATCGAGTCGCTCGGGGTGGAGACGGGCGCCTGGCGCGGCGAGGTCTGATCCTCTGCCGGTGACGCGGACGGGAACGGGAACGGGAACGGGCCCGAACTCGTCGAGTTCGGGCCCGTCACCGAGGTGGCCTCCTTGCCGAAGCTCCGCACCTCGGTGTCGACGACCAGGGAGGCGTCACCGACCTCGTAGGAGTGCCAGGCGGCCCCGTCAGCTGCCGTTACGGCGTCATCTCGTAGGCCCCGGACAAGGCTTCGACACGCTCCCAGACCCGCGCCGCGCGGGCCTCGTCGACGACCGGGCGGCGTACGGCTCGCATGGCCCAGGCCTGCTGCGCTTCGGTGGCGGAATCCTTTCCGTGCAGTTCGACGGCGTGTCCGGAGAAGTCGCGCACCAGCACGGAGAAGAGCTCGTCGAGCACGGACTCGTCCAGATCCGTCAGGCGGGCCTGTTCCAGGATCAGCTGACCGTGCACCACCAGCGCGAACAGCTGGCCGACGGAGAGCAGGAAATCGAGGTCGCGGCCCTGCCGCTCGTCGGGCGCCATGGTGGCCACGAACTCGCTCAGGGCGTCGGCCTGTTCGCGGAAACGGGCCACGTTCGGCACGGCGGCGTACGAGTCGAAGGCGGGCCGCCAGTCGTGGAAGCGGACGGAGCCCAGGCCGCGGGCCGGTCCCTGGCGGAAGAGGAAGGCGTCGTCGGCCGCGTCGAGACGGGTCGGCACGGCGGGGTACTCGACCGGCTCCAGCAGGTGGTTGCGCATGAACTTGAGGATCAGCGCGAGGTTGACGTGGACCGTCCCTTCGAGCTTGGGCAGGCCGCGGATCTCCACGGCCGCCTCGGCGAAGTACGTGTCCTTCTCGAAGCCCTTGGCGGCGATGACGTCCCACATCAGGTCGATGACCTTCTCGCCCTCCGTGGTCACCTTCATCTTCGTCATCGGGTTGAAGAGCAGGTAGCGGCGGTCCTCGGGACCGGCCGAACGGAAGTAGTCGACGGCGCGGTCGCTGAACAGCTTCATGCCGACGAGGCGGACGTACGCGTCGGCCAGCTCGCGGCGCACGTGCGGGAAGGCGGTGACGGGGCGGCCGTAGAGGACGCGGTTCTGGGCGTGGGTCACGGCCTCGTACATCGCGTGTTCGCAGATGCCGATCGAGGCGGTGCAGAGGTTGAACTTGCCGACGTTGACGGTGTTGAGGGCCGCGTCGAAGGCGGCGCGGCCGGTGTGCAGGACGTCGTCCGGCGACACCGGGTAGTCGGCCAGACGGAACTCGCTGACGTACTTGGAGGAGTCGACGACGTTCTGCACCAGCTGGTAGGCGGGGTGGCGGCTGTCGGCCGCGAAGAAGACGTACCCGTCCGGGCCCTCGATGTCGGTGCGTCGGCCGAAGACCGAGACGAGCCCGGCGGCGTTGCCGTTGCCGATGTAGTACTTGGAGCCGCCGGCCAGGAATCCGCCGTTGCCATCGGGCTCCAGCAGCATGTCGGTGGAGTAGATGTCGGCGCCGTGGGTCCGCTCGGACAGCCCGAAGGCGAAGACCTCTCCCTGCGAGAGGAGTTCGGCCGCGCGGCTGCGGGCGGTGGCGTTGTCGCTCTGCCAGACCGGGCCGAGACCGAGGATGGTCACCTGCCACGCGTACCAGTAGTCGAGGCCGTAGAACCCGAGGATCTCGTTGAGGGCGGCGATCCGGGCGGTGTCCCAGCGCTGGTCCTGCTGTCCGGCGGCGGAGGCCGGGGTGAGGAAGGTGGAGAACAAGCCCTCCTTGGCGGCGAAGGCGAGGAACTCCCCCAGCCAGGCGCGGGAACGGTAGTCCTCGAGCAGCTGCCGCTTGCCGCGCGCCTCGAACCAGTCGACGGTGGCGCGGAGCAGCCTGCGGGTCTCGGGGTCGAAGTGCGCCGGGTCGTAGGTGTGCGGGTTGAACAGCAGCGAGTCGGCCATGGATGTTCACCTTCGGAAGAGGAGACGAGAGGGGAGAGGTGAGTCGTAGGTGGTGCGGTGCGGTGCGGTGCGGTGCGGTTCAGCCGGACGGTGACGTCACGCCGAGGCGCTGGAGCGTGGCGAGGACGTCGTCCAGCCAGGCGATCGTCATCCGTTCGTACGCGATGCCGCCGCGCAGCACGACGTGCTGGAGCTCCTGTCCGGCGTCGAGCGGAGCGGGGGCCTCGGGTCCGGTGAAGTCACGCAGTTCCCCGGCGAGATAGTGCGCGAGCCGGTCGCTGTGCACCTGGTGATGCCGTTCGACCTCGCAGATCAGCGCGGCCGGGTCGTCGAAGGCCGCGCCGCGGATCTTCACGGCGAGTTCGTGGCGCAGGCTCTCGGGTTCGATCGGCTCGTGCAGCCACCGGGCGAGGGCCGCGCGCCCGGGGGCGGCGACGGAGTACTCCTTCTTGTCGGGCCGGGCCCGCTGTGGCACTTCACGGACGGTGAGCAGGCCGTCGCGCTCCATGCGCCCCAGCACCCGGTAGATCTGCTGGTGCGTGGCGGTCCAGAAGTAGCCGATGGACCGGTCGAAGCGGCGGGCGAGTTCATAGCCTGAGCCCGGCATCTCCAGCAGGGAGACGAGGATCGCGTGGTCGAGCGCCATACCTCGATCCTTCTATGCAACTCGTTGCATAGACAAGTCCCGGCGCCCGGGTGAGACGCGGCTCACCCGGGGGCTCCGAGGGTGTCGGCGAGAAACGCGCGGCCCCGGCAGCCGCGTAGGCCTACCGCGCCGGCGGCGTGCGGTGGGCCGCGGCGAGGCGGGCGAGGGCTACGGCGGCAAGGAGGAGGCCGAAGTCGCGGAGCGCGATGTCGTAATAGCCGGGGATGCTCAGCAGGTTGACGATGATGCCCGCGAGCCATGCGGCGACCAGCCAGCCCCCGAAGCGGGGAGCGACGGCGACGAGGAGGCCCGCGACGATCTCGATCGCGCCCACCGCGTACATGGCGCTCTGGGCGCTGCCCGGGACGATGTCGTCGATCCAGGGCGCGAGGTAGACCGGCCAGTCCACGAGCAGGTTCGTGAACTTGTCCAGTCCGAACAGGACCGGGGCGACCGTGAAGCCGGTGCGCAGGATCAGGAAGGCCTGGTAGCCCGGGTCGGAAAGGGCTGCCCGCCGGGGGTGGCCGGCGGAGGTGTTGGTCAGGAACGGCATGACGCCCTCCTTCTATCCACAACTTTCACTTTCGATAGAAGCACCAGCCTTCTCTTTCGTCAATGAGTGTGGGATTTAGAATGGCGACGTGGACCCAGCGAAGGAAGCAGCGGACGTCTCGGCACTCGCCGCGCTCGCCGAGCCGACGCGCAAGCGGCTGTACGAGCACGTGGTGCGCCAGGCCGGGCCGGTCAGCCGCGAGGAGGCGGCATCGGCCCTGGGCCTCGCCCTGCGCACCGCGGCCTTCCACCTGGACCGCCTGGCCGAGGCGTCCCTGCTCGACGTGGTCTACGAGCGGCGCAGCGGCCGAACGGGGCCGGGCGCGGGCAGGCCGGCGAAGCTCTACCGGCGCCCGGACAGGGAGATCACCGTCAGTGTGCCCCCGAGGCGCTACGAGCTCGCGGCCGAGCTGCTGGCGCGAGCCGTCCAGGACTCCGCGGCCACGGGTGAGCCGGTACGGGCCGTGCTGCACCGCGAGGCCCACGAGCTGGGAACGGAGATGGGCGGCGAGGGCGGCGCCGATCTGACCGCCCTTCTGGAACTCTGCGGGTTCGAACCACGGTACGAGGACGGCGACGTCGTCCTCCTCAACTGCCCGTTCCGGCGCCTGGCCCGCCGGCACCCCGAGACCATCTGCGGGATGAACCTCCACCTCCTGCGCGGAGTGCTCACGGGCATGGGCGACCTCGCCCACACGGCGGTCCTCGCCCCCGCCCAAGGCCGCTGCTGCGTGCGACTGGAGGCTGCCGACTGACCCGGCCCGCCCGGAAACCGGCGCGTCGGCGAAGATGTCATCGTCACCCGCCACCCGCCACCGCCGTCACCACCGTTGCCGTCACCGCCGACCGTCGCCGGCGACCGATCGAGGAGCGTCCAGCCGATGTCCAGCCCCGGTTCCGGTTCCCGCAGGCGGCCGCCGACGATCGCCGATGTCGCCCAGGCCGCCTCGGTGTCGAGGACGACGGTGTCCCATGCCCTGAACGGGCTGGGGAAGGTCGACCCCCGGACCCGTGAACGCATCAAGCAGGTGGCCGCCGAACTCGGGTACCGGCCCAACCTGCGGGCGCAGCGCCTTCGCCAGGGGCACGCGAAGGCCATCGCGCTCGCTTCGTCGATGCCCTTCGCGGTGGCCGGCGGCCCCTCCCGGCTCGGCTTCTACATGGAAGTCGCCGCAGCCGCGGCCGAGCGCGCCCTGCTCCACGGGTACGCGCTCGTCCTGGTCCCGCCCGTCAGTTCCGGGTCGGCGCTGCACTCCCTCGACATCGACGGCGCGATCGTCGTCGAGCCCGACGAGGACGACGCGGCCGTCGCGCAGTTGCGTGAGCGGGGCCTGCCGTACGTGGCGCTCGGCCGCGAGGTGCGGCCGGGAACGGACGCCCCGTACGTAGACCTGCGCGGCGGCCTGGTCGCCGAGTTGTTGCTGGAGCACCTGCGCGCCCAGGGGGCCCGCCACCCGGCACTCATCATCGGCGCCGGCACCCGCCACTCCGCCGTCGACGCCCGTGCCGCGTACGAACGTGCCGCTGCCGAGCAGGGCTGGGCCCCCCTCGTCGCCACCGCCCCGGAGGAAGGCGGGGAAGAGGCCGGCTACGACCGGTGCGCGGCCCTGCTGGCCGACCACCCCGAGATCGACGCCGTCTGCGCACTCGTGGACGCCTTCGCGGTGGGCGCCGTCCGTGCGGTCCGGGACAGCGGCCGCACGGTCCCGGGCGACGTCATGGTGGTCACGCGGTACGACGGGCCGCGGGCCCGCACCTGTGAGCCCCCGCTCACGGCGGTCGACCTCCAGTTGGACCGGGCGGCCACCGACGCCGTGGACCTGCTCCTCGCCCGCCTGCGTGACGAGGACGGCGCCGTCGCGGACGCGACGGCGGTGTCGGTGGCGGCGCTGTCGGTGGCGGCGCCCGAGCCCCGCCTCGTCGCGCGGGCGTCCTCACTGCGGGTCACGGTGCCAGAATGAGCACCACCCCGGACACCAGGGCGAAGAGCAGGACCAGGGGGCGCATGCGCGCGGCGTCGACACGGCGGTGGGCAAGCCGGCTCAGCCACGCCCCGACTGCCAGGGCGGGCAGGAACAGCGCGGCCCAGCCCACCTGTGCCGGGCTCCCCTGGCCGGTCCCGAGCAGCAGGGCGAGCGAGACGACCTCGCCGACGAGGAAGCACACGGCGACCGTGGACCGCAGCTCGGCCGGCGGCCGGTGCTGGTAGACGAGGGCCAGCGGCGGACCGCCCACGCCCGTCGCGGTCTCGGTGAGACCCGTGACGAGTCCCGCTCCGAGGTAGGCGGCGCGACCGGGCACGAAGGTCGGCGCGGCCAGGCTCACCGCCGCCGCCAGTACGGTGGCCACGCCGACGACCACCCCAAGTCGCGCCTCCGGTACCGCCCAGAGCAGGACGAGCCCGCCCGGGGTCGCCACCAGTCGGGCCACCGTGATCCAGCCGGCGCCCCGCAGGTCCAGGGCATGCCGCTCGCGCCAGGCCACGTAGGCGTTCAACGGGATCATCGACGCGAGGACGAACACCGGGAGCAGGGCGGGCTGGAGCAGTCCGGCCACCGGCGCGACGATCAGTGCGAACCCGAGGCCGCTGGTCCCCTGGACAAAGGCGGCGGCGGCCACCACCAGGGCGAGGATCACCAGCGTGGCGGCGCTCACCGTACGGCGCTCCTCGCGCGTGCGTCCGTGGACGTGCGGTGTACGCGTTTCACCCCGGCCCGTTCGACCACCTCTCTGCCGAGCTCGGCCGCCCGCCGTACCAGCGCGGGGCCGTCCCAGCCGACGGGCCGGCCCTGGAACATGCGCAGCCTTCCGGCGACGAACACGGCGGTGATCTGGTCGCGGTTGCCGCGCCGCACCAGTTCCCACGGCAGGTCCCAGGACGGCCGCATCTCCGGGCCGCTCGCATCGACGAGCAGGAAGTCGGCCGCCGCCCCCGGGGCGATCCGGCCGGTCAGCGCGCCGAGGCCGACGGCATCCGCGCCGCCCTGGCCTGCGTGTTCCAGCCAGGTCCAGCCGGCGCCGCACGAGGAGTCCCCGGTGGCGAGGCCGTAGCTGAGGCGCTGGGCGAACTCGGCCGCCTCGACCAGGCGGAACCCGTCACCACGTGTGCCGTCCGTGCCCAGCCCGAAGCGGATCCCGCGTTCGGCCATGGTGGTCGCCGGAGCCACGGCGTTCCCCTTCCAGGCGCTGGCGACGGGGTTGTAGCTCACCGCGGCACCCGTGTCGGCGAGCAGGGTCAGCTCGGCAGGTGTGACCAGGGTGGCGTGGGCGGCCAGCAACTGCGGTCCCAGCACTCCGAGTTCGTTGAGGTACTCCAGTGGACGCAGGCCGTGCCGGACGAGGGAGCGCTCCACGGCGGCAAGGTGCTCGTTGACGTGGATCTGGACGACGGCGCCCGCTTCCGCGGCGAGCCGGGCCGTGCCCCGTAGCGTCTGCGCCGTCGCGGCCTCCGGGACGGAGACCGCGAGCGAAGGATGGACCAGCTCCTCCCCGTCGTAACGGGCGAGGTGCTTCTCGGCCCGGGCCAGGACGTCGGCGGACGTACGGGCCGGGCCGGAGGCGCGGGCGTGGGCCTCGCCGTCGTCGTCACCCCCGTCGCCACCCCCGTCGTCGGCGTCGTTGCAGACGAGTCCCAGTACGCAGCGGATTCCGGCATCGCTGGTGGCCCTGGCCACGACGTCGACGTCCACGGGAGCCCGGGTACCGGCATCCGCGATGGTGGTGAATCCTCCGCGCAGCGACTCGAGCGCTGCCAGCTTCGCCGCCACGTAGGCGGATTCCTCGTCGAGGGCCCCCTCCAGGGGGACCCATACCCGGCGGAAGATCTCGGAGGGCTCACCGAAGGCGAGCGCGGAACCGAAGCTCTGTGTCACGTGGTGGTGCGCGTCGACGAATCCCGGCATGAGTACGTGTTCGGGCAGTCGGACGGGTGTGAGGTGCGGGTGGTCGCGCTCCAGCCGCTCGGCAGGTCCGACCGCGCGGAAGGAGCCGTCGGCCACGACGGCCGCGTACTGCTCCATCGGGCCATCCGGGGTCATCACCACTGCGGGGACGAGGAGTTGGACTTCGTCGGCCAGATCGTGCGCGCGCAGGCCGTCCGTGGCCGGGCCGCCGGCCCCACTCGGGTCGTAGTGCGTCAGGTCGGTCATCTCGCTCTTTCCGTACGGGTCACACGCGGGGTCGGGCACTGGACCCGCCCGCGTCGAGGAGGGCGGGGACGGGCTCGGCGGCGCGCCGCCGGGCGAGCCTGGGCCGTACGTGGTGGAACAGGACGTTGAGGAAGGCCGCGGTGAACGCGCCGACGGCGACGCCGCTTTCGAGCAGGATCCGGGCATTGGACGGCAGACCCGCGTAGACCCCGGGGACGAGGATCGGCAGCAGGCCCAGCGCGATGGCCACGGCGCAGATGAACCCGTGCGAGTGCCGCTCGAGTTCCGCCTTCGCCAGCATCTGGATGCCGAGCACCGTGATCACCGCGAACACCACCATGGCGGTGCCGCCGACAACGGCGGACGGAATGGCGCTGATGGCCCGGATGACGGGGGCGAGGAAGCCGGTGACGATGAGCACGACGCCGGCCGCCGCGGTGACGAACCGGCTGCGCACGCCCGTGACGCGGACGATTCCGATGTTCTCGCCACTGGTCACCATCAGCGGCAGCCCCAGGAAACCGCCGAAGAGCGACACGAGGGCGTCACCGCGGATGGTCCGGGGAACGACCTTGCGCTTGTCGATCTCCTTGCCGACGGTCTCGGCGTTGATGACGGTCTGCCCCGTGGCCTCTGCCATGGAGGCCAGGCCGTACAGCATCAGCGGCAGTGCGGCGACGAGGTGGAACTCGGGCGACCCGAACGGCATCAGCTGCGGGGCGCTCAGGACCCCGCCTTCGGCGACGCCGCTGAAGTCGACCCGGCCGAGCGCGTAGGCCAGCACGCTTCCGGCGATCAGGCCCAGCATCACGGCGAGTTGCCGCACGACGCCGGTGAACAGCCAGTAGAGGGCGACGGTGAAGCCGATCGTCGCCATGCCGAGAGCCAGGTTCGTGGTGTTCGCGAAGCCGGGTTCGCCCGGTCGACCGGTGACGAGCAGCGCGCCGACCTTCACCAGGTTGACCCCGACGATGACGATCATCGTGCCGATGACCAGGGTGGGGAAGAACTTCAACAGCCGTGCGAAGACCGGCAGGACGACGAAGTAGAAGGCGGCGCTGATGATCACCGCGCCGGTGGCGGTGCGCACGCCGTGCTGTTCGGCGATCGCCAGGAAGAGGATCAGCGGGGCTCCGCCGGGCAGCATGACGAACGGCAGCCGCGGCCCGAACTTCCAGGGCCCCAGCGATTGGATCAGGGAACCGACCCCGGAGAGCACGAAGGCCGCCGAGAGCAGGTTCACGGTGAGGCCGGTGTCGAGGTGGAGGGTCGCGCTCATCAGGAAGATCGCCGAGACGGGGGTGGCCGCCATGACGAGGACGTGCTGGAGACCGAACAGGAGGATCCTGCTCAGCGGGCGGGATTGGTCCACGGGGTGAGGGAGAGTGCTGGGACTGGACACGTTCGAGCTCCGTTCGGCTCGCTCCGGCTTCGGCCACGATCCGGCTCCGGGCAGGGGCCAAATCGATTTGGCCAAATCGATTTGGCCGCCAGTATGTGAGGGCTCCGGGGGCCCGTCAAGGGTTGTGGACGGACCGATTCCGTCGACGTCCCGAGGGGCGGCCGGGCGACCGGACGGCCGTCACCCGGCTTCGACGCCCCGGGCAACGCCCCCGGACAACGCCCCGGCACGGCCCCGCATGAACGGCCCGAGCCGGGGCAGCCGACCCGTATGGCGACGCGCCGGTCCCGGCGCGCGTTCCGCTCATCGGAGGTAGCCATGATTCCGCTCCTGCTCGTTCTGCTGGTGATCCTGCTGCTCTTCGGAGCCGGCTTCGCACTGGAAGTGCTGTGGTGGGTCGCGATCGCCGTACTGGTTCTGTGGCTGATCGGATTCGCGGCCCGGGGCCCTGAAGGGCGCTGGTACCGCTGGTAGGACACAGCAGCAGCGCATGCCGGCGGCCCCCCACCGGGTCCGCCGAGCCGCTCGTCGGGCCGTTTACGGAGCCTCGTTCCGGGCAGACGCCGACCCGTCGAACACCGGAACACTGGAGACGGCACCTCGGAGGATTCGATGTCCACCACCACACTTCTCGCCGTCCTGATCCCGGTCGCCGTCGTGGTGATCCTCGCGTGCATCGCCGCGTGGATGTTCCGGCGGCGGCGCCGGCTGCAGGAGCGGTTCGGTCCGGAATACGACCGGACCGTGGACCACATGGGCAGCAGGCACGCCGCCCACGCCGAGCTGCGGGACCGCGAGGTCCAGCACGACAACCTCGACATCAAGGAACTCCCCGCCGATGCGCGGCACCGCTACACCGAGGCGTGGACCACCGTCCAACAGCGCTTCGTCGACCGGCCGGAAGGCGCGGTCGGGCAGGCGGACGAGCTCATCACCCGACTGATGCAGGACCGCGGCTACCCCACCGACGGATACGAGGAGCAGCTGCGCGAACTGTCCGTCGAGCACGGCCAGACCCTGGAGCACTACCGCGCGGCGCACGAGGTCAACAGCCGCAGCACCAAGGGCCAGGCAACCACGGAGGAGCTGCGCGGGGCCATGGTCCACTACCGCGCGCTCTTCGACGAACTGGTCGGAACGGCGAGGTGAGCGAAGATGCAGGACGAAGAACGGAACACGGAACAGAGCCCGACAACCGAGCAGTTGGCCCGCTCCGGAAACGGGGAGCCGCCGCCGATGTTCCCGGGTGAGGCGACCGCCGACACCCGGCAGGGAGGCCTCGACGACATGCGGCAAGGAGACCGCGAGGACATGCGGCAGGAGACGGACGCCTTGGACGCCGAGGAGACCGCGTACGAGGAGAGCCGCCCGGAACCGGAGGGGACGGCGTCCGTGCCCGAGGAGGACGAGGAAGCCGGAGCACTCCTCACCGAGCAGGAGGCCGAGGCGTACCAGGCGAGCTGGAGCGAGATCCAGGGCCGCTTCGTGGACGACCCGCAGGGCGCCGTGCGTGACGCCGACAGTCTGGTCGCCGAAGTCATGCAGACCCTCGCCGGAACGTTCTCCGCACACAAGAAGGAACTGGAAAGCCAGTGGCAGCAAGGCGGACAGGTGGCCACCGAAGACCTGCGACTGGCCCTGCAGCGCTACCGGTCCTTCTTCGGCCGGCTGCTGCGGACCTGACGAGCGCGGGACCGCCCGCCGAGTCGCCCATGGGGCGGTTCGGCGGGCCACTGCCGGGCAGACGCCGGGCCTGACGTTCGCACATCACGCGGAAGGGCAGACCCGGGCGGCTCGGCCGTTTCGACAAGCCGGCCGAACTCGCATCGAACTTCACGAGCTCCGCGCTCTTCTCCTTCCTGTGCATGCTTCTGGTGGCGGCGTTCATCACCGTCCACCTGTTCCACCGCGAGCACGTTTCCCCCTGGACCTCACGGGGCGCGGCCTGACCCGTGTCCGGGTCCTGGACTGCCTGACCCGGCTGCCGGACTTGGCGGGGAAGTGCAGGCGGATCTCGCCCCTCCGGCAGGCGGCGTGCTTCCGCCACGGTTCACTCCTGACCCGCGCAGCCTCTCGCACCGTCGGGCCTGCCTGCCCGCCTGCCCGGACCGTCCATGCCCGGCGCCGGGAGCACGTCAAGGAGGCCGGGTCACTGGCTGCTCCAGCGGGGCTCGCCGGAGTCCAAACCGCTCGACAAGGCCGGAACCGGATCGGACCGGGAACAGAAGGTCGGCGCTTACGCGACCCCCGAGTCGCCGCGCGAGGCATCCGCGGGCGGGCCGCGCCAGGCACTGTCGAGCTGCTCGCGGTGGCCGCGATGGCCGCGATGGCGATCCTGTCCGTCTACCTGCGTCAGCGCGGGTCGCCCGAGTCCAAGCCGGTCGGCGCGTCCCACGCCGCCACCGGCGTCGAGGGCTGACGCGCCTTCCCCGCCGCGTCGGCGGTGAAGACCTGGGCGGCGCGTTCGACGCGCAGGGCCTCGAGGATCCGGATCTGCCGCTCGGCGCGCCGCAGGAGCTCCCGGAGGCGTGCTCCGTCGATGCGGGGGTCCGTGGCCGCCAGGGTCTGGAGCGAGCGCCAGGCACACGCCTTGCCTTCGACGCCCAGCCGCATGGCCTCCAGTTCGACGACGTCGCTGAGCGGGGAGCGGGACACAATGCGTCCGTTGAGCTTGAGCCTGCCCGCCTTCTCGGCGAGCCAGCCGAGGGCGGTGCGGCTTCGCATCACGGGGACCCGGAGGTCGGTCATGATGCGCCGCAGGCTCTCCCGGTCCTGGGCGACTTCCTGGGCCATGGCCGCCAGTGTCGGCCCCAGGGGCGTGTCCCGGTGGGCGCGGGCCGCGCGGCGCAGGAGTTCGACTCCCGAGGCGGCGCCGGTCAGGTGGTCGTTGAGGTAGATGGCGAGGAGCTTCGGGCGGTCGTTCATGGCGGTGTCTCCGGTGAGGTGGAGTACGGGTGTCCGGTCAACGGGCTGCGCAGGGCCGAGGCACCCCGGTCCCAGGACGCACGGACGTGCCGGCCGAGGCGGTCTTCCAGGAGCAGCGTCGCCGTGCAGCCGAAGGCGATGTCGGCCTCCAGTCCTGGTTCCCCGGCGAGCAGTCCGCCGATGACCTCACGGCGCACGACTTGCTCGTGTACGGCGTCGGCCTCCACGTGCTCGGTGTAGAAGCGCTCGGCCGCCGGTCCCGCACCGCACCGCCGCATCGCGTTGGCGAGGCGACGGGATCCGGGGGAGGAGGTGACCTCCAGGCAGGCGAAGTGCCCCACGAGTGCGCCGCGGAGTGCCCGGTGCAGGCCGAAGAGCGACATCAGGTTGACGGTGGCGAGCAGGGGTGCCGGGGCACGGTCGAGGTACGTGCCGTACGTGGCGTCCAGGCCCAGGTCGGTCATGAGCCCGGCGAAGAGCGTGGCGTGGATGCGGTCGGCGCGGCCGGCCCCGAACTCGTCGTACTCGATGGCGGCCATGGCGGCTTTGGCGCGGCCGCTCAGGCGCGGGACCACCCAGAGGTGCGGGTCGGCCTCCTTGAGGTGGTAGAGGGACCGCAGGGCCGCGTACTCGCGCAGCTGCCACAGTTCGCCCTGCCGTTCGAGGTAGTGGCTCACACTGCCGGTCAGGTCGACCGGCTCCACGAGCAGCGGGGCGAAGGCCGCGTCGACGGTCTGCGGTGCGTCGTGCAGCGCGGACCGCAGGGCGTCCAGGACCACGGACTCCAGGTCCCGGCGCAGCCGGAGCAGGTCCGGATCCCACTCGCGCTCGTCGGGGACGCCGGCGAAGCCTCGGTAGTGCAGTTCGTACAGCAGGTAGAGGGCGAGCTGGAGGTCCTCGCCCCAGGGATCGGCCCCGGGCACGGATCCGGCCACGGATCCGGTGGCGCGGGCGGGCACCCGGCCGGAGCGCAGGGCGTCGACGACGGCCTGTGACAGTTCGCCCCGGCCGCCGACCAGGTCGGGGGCGGCAACAGCGGGGCCGGACGTGGTCATGGGCGGCTCCCGTCCTCGGGCGCCGCCGTGCCCCGTCGGTGTGGGCGGTGGCTGGTGTCGCACCAGGGGTAGGTCCGGCTTCGGCGGCAGGTGCACACCGCGACCACGAAGCGGTCCGAACGGGCGACCGAACCGTCCTCCAGGAGGATCTCCACCGGTCCCTCGACCAGCACCGGGCCCCCGGGCTCGACCGCCACCCGGCGGGCCGGGCAGGACGGGGACTCGGCGGGGCGGTCAGCGGCGCTGGGCACGGATGACCACCAGCTCTTCCCATTCGGCGCCCTCGACCGCGAGGCCCTGACCTTCCAGCCAGGCACGGCGGGCGCGCAGTACCGGCCCCCAGGGCACCGAGGCGTGCAGGACGACCCGGGCGTCGAGCCCGGCCCGCTCCAGGCGCCGCACCGTGGTCCGTGGACCGCACATGCCGGAGTGGACCATGAGCAGGACGCCACCGGGGCGCAACAGGGCGGCGGCCGTCGCGCAGATCCTGTCGATGATCAGGCGTCCCGTGGGACCGGCGTCCCAGGCCCGTTCGGCGCCGCGCGTCGGCAGCCGGGCGGCCGGGGAGGGGACGTAGGGAGGGTTGGCGAGGACGAGGTCGAACCGTCGGCCCCGGGTGCGGAGGGCGAAGTCTCCGTGGAGTACGCGCAGCGGCAGCCGGTGCCGCAGGGCGTTCAGGTACGTCGCGATGACAGCGGGCCAGGAGACGTCGACCGCGGTGACACGGGCTCCCCTGCCCGCCGCGTGGAGTGCGAGGACACCGGTGCCGGTGCCTATCTCCATCACCGCCGCGGCGGGGCGCAGCTCCTCCCGGGCGAGGGCCTCGTCCAGGAGTCTCGTGTCTGCCTGCGGGCGGTAGACACCGGGCGGTGCGAGCAGCCGGGGCCGGGCCCTGGCTGTCCGTCCGGTGGTCGGTGCGGTGGTCGGTGCAGTACGGGACATGATCAAGACCTCGGGCTTCCGGGTGGGGATTTCCCGGCAGTGTGGGCCGGGCTGTCTCATCGGGCCCGCCGTGGACCTGCCGGGACGCGAACCCGGTGGCCGTCCGGCCGGGCAGAGTCACCTCCCCGGTGGAGCGGACTCGCCCGGCACGGCCGCGTGCCCGTCCGGGGTGAGGTGGTAGACGGCGAAGGCCTGGTCTATGACGGGCATGGCGACGTTCCGGACCCTGATCCCGCCCGCCGTCATTCCGTGTTCGGTACCGAGATGGGCGTGTCCGTGGACGGCCAGGTCGGCGCCCTGCTCGTCCATCGCCTCGGCGAGCAGGTAGCTGCCGAGGAAGGGGTAGATCTCCCGGGGCTCACCCGCCAGGGTGTCGGGCACGGGCGCGAAGTGCGTCAGAGCGATGCGCAGACCGCAGCCCTCCTCGCGGAGCTCTCCCAGCGCCCGCCCGAGCGCCTCGGCACATGTGCGGGTGTAGCGGATGAAGGCCTTCATCTCCGGTTCGCCGAATTCGCTTCCGCTGCCTCCGGCGAAGCCTCCGCAGAAACCCTTGGTCCCCGCGACGCCCACCTTCGTAGCGCCGAGGTCGAGGGCGATCCCGTCGCCCTCCAGTACGTGCACGCCCGCCGCCCGCAGCTCCCGGGTGACGGCTTCCTGCTGATCGCTCTGGTAGTCGTGGTTCCCGAGGACCGCGACGACGGGCACCGGCAGCCCGGCCACCTCCGCGGCCACCACCCGGGCTTCCGCCGGTGTGCCGTGCCGGGTGAGGTCGCCGGCCAGCAGCAGCACGTCCGCGCACGTGCCGAGGGTGTCGAAGGCGGGCCTCAGCAGCCCGGCGCTGTCGGGGCCGAGGTGGATGTCGCCGACGGCCGCCACGCGGATCACGACAGCTCCTCGGAATGGTCGGGCGGGCGGGGGTGGCTCACCGTCAGGTCCTCGTACCAGTCCAGGCCCGCCAGCTCCTCCCCCGCGATGCGCAGGACGGCCGTCCGGCACTCCTCGTCGGGGACACGGCCCCGTACGACGGCCCGGGCGCCGTGCGTCTCGACCCGTACGCCGAGTTCGGCGGTCTCCTCGCGCGCCAGCCGGTCACGCAGGTGCTCGATGCGGTACTCGGTGATCTCGGTGGAGGTCACGTCGCTTCCTCGCTCTCGTCCGGCCCCTCGGTGCGGCGCTCGATGACCTCGAGTCTCGCGAGCAGATAGAAGAAGGCGTCCGAGAGCGGGGCCTCCCGATGGTCCCGGTCGAGGCGGTCCCAGTCGATCTGTTCGCGCAGCATGCGGGCCATGGGCAGCAGGTCGCCGAAGTCGCAGTAGTGCTCGCAGAGCGCGACGAGGCGGCTCTCCATGAGGTCGGTCGGCGAGAGGACCGGCATCCACACCGAGTCCACCGCCTTGACGCCTGCCCGCCCCAGCAGCTCCGTACTGACCGGACGCCTGGCCAGCTCGAAGATGAGGTCGATCTCCTCCCCGCCCGAACGGCCCTTGACCAGCCAGTCCTCGGGGGCCCGACGCATGGCGATGCCGCCGCCCTCCAGGGCCTCGATCGCCGCGTCGGCGTCCTCGGGCCGGACGCAGAAGTCGGTGTCGTGCTGGAACCGCGCCGGCAGACCATGGGCGAAGGCGGCCACGCTGCCCGCGAGGGCGAAGGGCTTCCCGGTGCGCTTGAGCAGCGCTGCCACGTGCTTCGTGGTTTCCAAGATCGCCTGGGTGTGGTCCTTGGGCAGCGGACCATCGGCCGGAGCCGGGGGGCTCAGGCCTCCGGGCGGGGGAAGCCCCGCCGGCGTCGGCAGGGCGGTCTTGCCGACCATGGCGCCTCACTCACGACCGAGTGCCTCGGAAATCCGTGTCGCCTTCGGCACGACACCGCACAGCACGTGGGGCACCTAACCACTCCAAAGCATCTCAAACCCGACATCGGCTCCGAGGAGTGTGCGGGGACGTGGCGGGTAGGCGCCCCACGATCCCCCGGCCCTGACAGAGGAGGCATCATGCCCCGCGGATCCAGCCCGAAGCGTGAACGGCAGTACGAGCACATCAAGGAGAGCGCGGAGAAGCGCGGCGAAAGCACCAAGCGCGCGAAGGAGATCGCGGCCCGCACCGTGAACAAGGAACGGGCCCGCTCCGGCGAGTCCAAGACGGCGAGCAAGAGCTCGACCCAGGACACCTCCTCGTCCAAGCGCGGTGGGCAGCGCTCCCACAGCGGATCGGAAGGCCCGACCTACGACCAGCTCTACGCCGAGGCCAAGCGCCGCAACCTGCACGGCCGTTCCTCCATGGACAAGGCCGAACTCAAGCGCAAGCTCGGCCACTAGCCCCGGTAGGAGGTGCGCGCATGAACCGGGCCGCACTCTTCGATGTGGACGGCACCCTCACCGACACCAACCACCTCCACGTCACCTCCTGGTGGGAAGCCCTTCGACAGGCCGGTCACGACGTGGCGATGCACGACATCCACCGCGCGATCGGCCTGCCCGGCGAGGACCTCCTCGACCACCTGCTGGGGGACGGCCACCACAAGGACGAGTACGACACCCTCGGCGCGGCGCACGACACGCTCTACGGCACGTACTTCGACCGGCTGCCCCCGCTGGACTCGGCAGCCGAGCTGCTGCGCGAACTGCACCGGCGCGGCTGGCGGGTGGTGCTCGTGACCTCCGCCCAGGACCACGAACTGGACGCGCTCCGGCGCGCCATCGACGCCGACGACGCCATCACGGCCACGGCCAGCGCCGACGACGTGAGCGAGGGCAAGCCCGCCCCCGACCCGGTCCAGCACGGCCTCGACCTCGCCGACGCACCCGCTCACAGCGCCGTATTCGTCGGCGACACGGTCTGGGACATGAAAGCGGGCGCGAGGGCCGGCGTCGCCTGCGTGGGCCTGCTCTGCGGCGGCATCCCGCGCGCCGACCTCGAAGAGGCCGGCGCCCGAGCCGTCTACCGGGACCCGGCCGACCTCCTCGGCCGCCTCGACCAGAGCCCGTTCGCCCTGACGCCGACCGGCGACGGCCCGCCGCGACCTGCCGGAAGGGAGCTCGACCCATGACCGTTCCGACCCCGGACCCGACGTCCGGGCCCCGTCCGGAGCCCCTCCACGTGGTCGTTGTCGGAGCCACGGGCAACGTCGGCAGCAGCGTGGTGCGGGCCCTCGCCGAGGATCCCGCCGTGCGTTCCGTCACGGGGCTGGCGCGCCGCGTTCCCGACTGGCGGCCGGACAAGACCCGCTGGCAGGCGGCTGACATCGAACCGGGCGGGGCGGACCTCGTAGCCCTCTTCACCGGAGCGGACGCGGTGATCCACCTCGCCTGGAAGTTCCAGCCCACCCACCACCCGGCCGAGACCTGGCGCACCAACGTTCTCGGCAGCATCCGCGTGTTCGAGGCCGTCGCCGCTGCCGGAGTGCCCGTCCTCGTGCACGCCTCCTCGGTGGGCGCGTACTCGCCCGGACCCAAGGACCGTACGGTCGACGAGTCCTGGCCCACCCACGGCTGGCCCCAGGCGGCCTACACCCGCGAGAAGGCGTATCTGGAGCGGGTCCTCGACGCCTACGAACGGGACCACCCGGACATCCGCGTGGTACGCATGCGGCCAGGATTCCTGTTCAAACGGGCGTCCGCGTCCGAGCAACGACGCATCTTCGCGGGCCGGCTGCTGCCCGCCCGCCTGGTGCGGCCAGGGCTGATACCCGCCGTACCCGATCTGCCGGGCCTCCGCTTCCAGGCCCTGCACACCGACGACGCGGCCGCCGCTTACCGTGCGGCCGCACTCCTTCCGGTGAGCGGGGCGTTCAACCTGGCCGCCGAACCGCCCATGGACGCCGCCGTCCTGGCCCGTATCCTCCGGGCACGGAGCCTGCGGATGCCCGCGAAGCCGGTTCGGGCGGCACTCGCCGCGGCCTGGCGCCTGCGCCTGGTGCCCGCCTCCCCGGACCTGTTCGACGCCGTACTGCGCCTGCCCCTCATGGACTGCGCCCGGGCGCGGCGAGAGCTGTCCTGGGAACCGGAGCACTCGTCCGTACAGGCCGTCGAAGAGTTCCTCGACGGCCTGCGAACCGGCGCGGGCATGGCCACCGCACCGCTGAGCCCGGACCGGCCGGGCGGCTGAGCCCTTTCGGCGGCTCCCTTTCGGTGCCTCCTTCTCGGCAGCCCCTACAGGTGGCTCCTGCTCCCGTGGGGGCGCGCCCAGTGGCGTGAACCACCAGCTCACGCGGGCCAAGCTCACACGGGCCAGTGGGAAATGGCCCCGGGGCACGGCTGCACCGGGGCCATCACTGCCGTCAACGTCATCCGCGCCGCATGTCGTCCGGCGGCGTGCCGCCGAGCATTCCGGTCCCGGTGGAGGGACCTCCGCCGGCGTCCATGGGGGTGATCCGCCCACGCCAGCCGCCGGTCTCCTGGCCCATTTCCTCGATGAAGCCCTTGAACCGCCTGAGGTCACCCTTGACCCGACGGTCCAGGACCCCGAGCGCGTCACCCGCCTTCTCCGCCATGCCGTGGGGCTCGAAGTCCATGGCGAGACTGACCCGGGTGTGGGCGTCGTCCAGGCGCTGGAACGTCACGACCCCCTTCTGCTCGACGTCACCGCTCACCGAGCGCCACGAGATCCGTTCATCGGGCATCTGGTCCACGATCTCCGTGTCGAATTCACGCTCGGCACCCGCCACCTTGGTCTTCCAGTGACAGTGCCGTGCGTCGATCTGGCGGACCTCCTCCACCCCTTCCATGAAGCGCGGGAAATCCTCGAACTGCGTCCACTGGTTGTAGACGCTGCCCACGGGGACGTCGATGTCGATGGATTCCTTCACCATGCTCACGGGATCACTCCTCCCTGCGGTCAAGCCGGCCGGCTGCCGGCTACGCGGCGCCTGCCCTGCCCCCAACGCTTCATGCCTGCCACCCCGTACGGGTCCTGCCGCCATTCGGCGGGGGTGCGGTGTGGCGGGGCGAGAGGTGCGGGAACAGATCCCGCCGATCCACGCCTACCGAAAGGCCGCCTCATGCACTTCGTCCTCCGCAAGGACCTCGGTCTGCTCGCCCTGCGCCTCGCGGCAGGCGGCGTGCTGATCGCGCACGGCACGCAGAAGCTCTTCGGCTGGTTCGGCGGAGGCGGCATCGAAGGCACTGCCGAGGCGATGGAGCACATGGGCTTCACCCCGGGCAGGCCGAGCGCCATCGCGGCCGGGCTCGGCGAAGCGGGCGGCGGTACCCTGCTCGCGCTCGGGCTCGCCACCCCCGCGGCGGGCGCCGCGGCAGCGGGCGCCATGGCAGGAGCCGTCTCCGTCCACGCGCCCGCAGGCTTCTTCGCCCAGGGAGGCGGCTTCGAATACCCCGCCCTGCTCGGCTCCGTCGCGGCCTGCCTCGGCGTCACCGGGCCGGGGCGCTTCTCCCTCGACCACGTCAGCGGGCACAAGCTCGACCGCCCCGCTGTCATCGCGGTGGCCTTCGCCCTCAGCGCGGCGGCCGCCACCATCGTCGTCAACCGACGCATCGCCGCGATGGAGCCCCCGACCGGAGCGGACGAGGACTGAACCGGCCCCGCCGGCCGCGCCGCACTCTCAGGAGCGGACGCGGAGTCCGATCTGCGTCTCCTGGTCGCCCGATACGGCCCCCGCCTGTTCGACGGTGAAATACCCGGCGAGCGCGGCCTGCACCCGCTCCACCGCCCGCGGGCCTCCCTGGAGGGTGACGCTGACCACGTCCCTCAGCCGAACCTGTGCGGCCTGCGCCGCCGCCGCCGTCGCCGGTTCCGCGGCATCGAGGGTCGCGCTCCATACGGTCACGGCCTGACCGCCTTCTACGGTGCGGCCCGCCCGGCCGTCCGTGGGAAAGGACCGTTCCAGCAGGTCGAGCACAGCTCGTGCGTCCTCCGGAGAGCAGTCACCGAGCGTCACCCCCACTTCGGCCACCGGCTTGTCCTCGTCCTGGCTCTCCATCGGATGCCACCTCTCTCGCACAGGGCTGCCCGCGCCCGTCCGGGACGCAGGTGTCTCCACGCTCACACAGCACGTCGCACTGCGCATCGTGGAGCGCACGGAGTGTGGTCGTCCACCCGGGGCGGGCGGACCCCCCGCCCAGGGCAGCTCACCGTGCGACGGAGCAGGTCACAGGCCCGGACCCTTATGGAGCTCTTGCTCCGTATGTCACTATGTCGACGCGATCCGGGTCCCCCACACCTGCCGCAGAACCCGGCCCGACCCCACGGAATCCGCCATGCCCCTGCCGCTCCCGCCCCGCGCCGTGTCCGCCGTACTGGCCGGCGCCGTGACCGCCCTACTGGCAGCGTGCGCCCCCGAGGCCGCCGCGGGCTCATCCGCTCCCCCGCCGCATACGACGGCCGCACCGCCCGCCACAGCTCCCGCCCCGCCGCCGGTCCGGTCCGTCTCGCCCGTGACCGCCCCCGCGACCACCCCCGCGTCCCCGGCGGCCACCGCAACACCCACCGCTGCGCCCTCCACACGCTCCGTCGACCCCGGGCACACCCGGGTCTCGACCCTCTCGATCCCTTCGGCAGGCGTGAGCGGACTGCGCGTCGTGCCGTACGAGGGGACCACCGACGACGTTCCGGGCACCCGCATCCAGGACCGCGGGGACGCCGCGAGCCCGTACGGCGAGCGGGGCGGGACAGGGCCGGGCCAGGTGGGCAACTTCCTCGTCACCGCACACCGCCTGTCGGCGGGAGGCCCGCTCCGCGACCTGCCCGCCGTCGCCGTGGGTGACACCGTCCTGGTCACGGTGGACGGGACGACGTACACATACGAGATCACCGCGACCCGCACCACGTCCTTCCGCTCGGAGCGCTCGCTGAACGAGCAGCGCGCCGCAGTACCCGGCGCACCCGGGGTGGCCCCCACCCGGGCCATGATCACGATCTCGACCTGCGCCACTCCCGAGGACCACGCCGCGGGCAACTTCTGGAGTGACGCCCAGGGCAACCCCGAGCACCGCATCGACAAGATAGGCGTCCTCCGCGACACGGCGCCCGCGCCCGCCGGATAGCGGGTTCCGTCCGCGAGGCGTCGCACGGGCGCAGCCGGGTAGGCGGCCGGTACGACACATGTACGGCACCCGCCGTACGTCGGAGGAGGACCACGATGACCAGCACCCCTGATGCCGGTACCCCGCGCCCCGTCCCGGAGGACCCCGACGCCCTCACGCCGGACCTTCCGCCCACAGGCCCACAAGCCCCGGACCTGCCCGCGGCCCCGGCCATCGACGACGAGCCGGAACCGCAGAGCGAGGACGCCGAGGGTGCCGAGGGCACCGAGACCACGGGCGAACCCACGGGCCCCGGCAACGCCCCCGCCCAGGAACCGCCCGACTAGGACGTGTCGACGGGGACGCCCCCGCCGATTCCGGCCAGGCTGGGCGGCGAACCGGAGCTCATGACGCCTCCCGCACCGTGGAGCCGCTGCGGAGCGATTGCGCCGGCGGGCGCTCACGGAGGGCCCCGTACCCGATGAAGTAGGCCGGCACCCGGTTCAGCCACCGCGAGTCGCTGACGAGCTCCGTCAGCCGCTTCGCCCTCTTCGGGTGGCCGAACGCGGCGCGCCCGGCCAGCAAGGGCTCGATGACCTGGGCGTGGGCCAGGCGTTGCAGGCCCTGGGTCGCCACCGTCGTGGGCATCCGGCGGCGCTGTACGCGGCGTACGTCGCGAAGCCCCACGGTCCCCGCCCGCAACGGTTCCACGAGGTAGCGGGCCGCGGCCACCGCGTCCTGTACGGCGAGGTTGATGCCGATGCCGAAGACCGGCGACATGGCGTGGGCGGCGTCGCCAATGCACAGCAGCCCCGGCCGGTGCCAGCGGCGCAGCCGGTCCAGCCGTACGTCGAGCAGCTTGACCTCGTCCCAGGAGGTGACCGAGTGCGCCCGGTCGGCCAGCCACGGAACGGCCTGCACGAACTGGGCCATGAACCGGTCCAGGCCTTCGGCGCGGCGCTCGGCATCGGTCCCCTTGGGGATGAGCCCCGCGCACTGCCAGTAGTCGCCGCGGTCGATGAGTGCGCTGAAGAACCGCTCGCCCAGGCCGCCCACGAGCCCGCTGGGATCGCTCTCGTGGCGCGGCAGCCGGAACCACCAGGCGTCCATCGGGCACGGGAAGGTCTCCAGGCCGAGCTCGGGCAGTGCCCTGGCGAAGGATCCTCGGCCGTCGCAGGCCACGGTCAGCGTGGCCCTGAGCTCACCGGCGGCGCCATCCGCGGTGCGGTACCGCACTCCCACGACCCGGCCGCGTTCCATCAGGAAGGACGTCGCCTCGGTGTCCATGCGCAGCCGGAAGGACGGCTCCTTGCCCGCCTCGTCGGCGAGCAGGTCGAGCAGGTCCCACTGCGGCACCATCGCGATGTAGTTGTACTTCCCGTGCAGCGCCCCGATGTTCCCGACGGTGACGAGCGAGCGGTCCGGCCCGATGGGCAGTTGCACCGAGGTCACCCGGCGCTGCGGCAGCCGGGCGAACCGCTCGGCGAGGCCGATGTCGTCCAGCAGCGACAGGGTGGACGGGTGCACGGTGTCGCCTCGGAAATCGCGCAGGAAGTCGCCGTGCTTCTCCAGAAGGGTGACCTCCACCCCGGCCCGGGCGAGCAACAGTGCCAGCACCATCCCGGCGGGCCCGCCTCCCACCACACAGCAGGCCGTACGTTCCACGGCAACCACTCCCTTCGCCGAC
The DNA here is from genome assembly GCF_036237315.1 of Streptomyces sp. NBC_01351. Taxonomy (GTDB): domain Bacteria; phylum Actinomycetota; class Actinomycetes; order Streptomycetales; family Streptomycetaceae; genus Streptomyces. The sequence continues at coordinate 721,607 of NZ_CP108356.1, forward strand.
GTCGGGTCAGCCCGAACGACGTATACCCCACCAGGGGCGGCGATTTGCGGCAGCGCCTTGCGAGTCGGCCGATTGCGTCGATGCGCCCTGCCTCACCGACCGGCCGCTCCGGTGGCACGACCGGATGCTCGGGCATCCGGGTCCGGCCCTCCTCTGCGAGCGAGGATCGACCCGCCGCCACTGCCAGGGCCCACAGGAGCAGCGTGCAGAGCACCACCCAGAGCAGTCCGACGCGCGCGTACCAGACGATCACGGCCGCGGGTACCGCCACGCACAGCAGCGCTGCCGGCCACCTGACGGGGCCGCACTTTCAGGAGTTGAGGATGCGGTCCTTCTGCACCGCCAGTTCCGCTTCGGTGAGCACGCCCTGCTCCTTGAGGGCGGCGAGCTCCTTCAGCTGGGCGATCTTGTCGTCCATGCTGGGCGCGGCCGAGGGAGGCGGGGCGGCCGGCTCCGGCTGGGCCTGCGGCTGGGCCGCCGCCGCAGCAGCGTTCTGCTGGGACCAGCGGCCGGCCTGACGGCGTGAGACACGATTCGAGACGGCCGTGGCCGTCCCTGCGATGGCGGCGGTTCGTACGACGCCGCGCAGTAGTCCGGGCATGTTTCCTGCCTCAGCTTCGGTGCTTCTCTTCGTGGTCTGTGTTTCCCTGCTGTGTTTGCCGTGGTGTCTTTCAGGCCGCGGCGTCGTCGAGCGCGTCCAGCACCTCGATCAGGTCCTGCGGCGACACCCGGCCGCTCGCGACCATCCGCGCGTCGGCACGGCGCAGGGCGGCGGCCAAGGGCGCTGCCCACAGGTTCTCGTAGAGGAGGACGGCCGCGGAATCCCCCGGCTCGAGCAGCGAGCCGGCTTCGGCGAGGTCGTCCTCGCCGAGCAGACCCGAGGAGACTCCTTCGAAGAAGGTGAGGTCGAGGTTGCCGTCTCCCGTCACGTCCGCGAGGGCCATGCCCCGCACCGACCCGTCTTCCTGCTTGGTCAGGAAGGTCAGGTCGAGGATGCGGATGATGCCGCGGTCCACGAGGTCGACGAGCAGCGGCATCCCTTCACCCGTCAAGCGGCTGCCCGGGAATTCGACGACGAGGTAGTCGATGGGCCCCATCTCGTCGAGCCCGTTGTCTCTGGTCACGTCAGTCCTCTCGTGGTTGCGAATCCGTCACTCATACGCGTTTCGCGGCGGAACGCCGCGGCTTGGCCGCCGTCGTGGCCTTCCTGGTCCGCGCGGGGCGCGCCGGGGCGCCGGGGGCCGGTTCCGGTTCCGGTTCCTTCGCGGCCTTCTGCGCAGGGCGGGCAACCTTGCGGGGCCGGCCGGTGGTCCACTTCAGCTCGATCTCCAGCTCGATCTCATCGCCGTCCACCTCGATCTCCACTTCGCTGTGGAGCTCGTCGGGGACGCGCAGGCTGAGTACGCCCGAACCCAGCTGCACCTCCGTCTTCCCACCCTCTCGGAGCGCCTGGGCGAGCGCCGCGAGCTGGTCGGCGGCCTCGACGCGCGACAACGAGCGCTTCTGCTCGAACTTGAGGTCCGTCATGGGTTTCTCCAGGGCATGGGGACGCATCTGACCGAACGGACCAGACGCCAGCCATGCTCCCCTCCGAGCCGTGATCCCGCACGGCCGGGCGTGCCGTCGGGTGAACTCCCCCGCGCACACGCAGCCGGACACAATTCACCCGAATGGACGCGCCCGGGTGTCCGCCCGCCGGGCCCGGTAGCCCGACTGCAACGCTCGGGCCGGCGAAGGGAGCTCCTCGTGACGCAGACATCCCCCACCCCTCCTGCCGGTGCGCCCCGCGACAAAGGGCGCACGACGACCGATACGGCTGGGCAGCGGGGGGCACCATGTTCGCCGGTGTCCTGCTCCTGGTCGACGGCTTCCTCGGCGCGATCAAGGGCATCGCGGGCATCGCGGGCATCGCGGGCATCGCGGGCATCGCCGAGGATGACGTGTACGCGCGCCTGGGCAATTACGTCTTCGAGTTCGACGTGACCGCCTGGGGCTGGATCCTCCTGATCCTCGGCGTCATCCTCATGGGCGTGGGCATCGGACTGCTCAAGGGCGCCGCCATGTGGGCGCGGGTCCTCGGCGTGGCAGTGGCAGGGTTCAGCATCATCGTGAACTTCATGTGGCTGCCCTACACACCGGTGTGGGCCATCATCTCGATCGGCAAGCCGCGCAGGAACGCGAACGGCGAGGACGCCATTCTCCCGTAGCGGATCGGCAGCAGCTCCGCCACGCGGCCGGCAGCCTCTTGGGCCCAACGGGCCCGGCACGCGCGTCCGCCGGCCTCCGCCTCCGCGGAGGCACGGGCCGGCACGGGCGGCGCCCCCCAACGTGCGGACCGCGGGGCGCACCGCACGGCCACCACCATCCGGCTGACCCTCCAGCGGGTCTGCGCGCCCTGCGCCGCAGGCACTGGGACCGTACCTGCCATGGCACCTGCGGCAGGCACTTCCGGAGCGTCGGCACGCGCGGGGCTCGTCCTGCTGACACTCGCGTCCGGGCAGTTCCTGATGGCGCTCGACAGCTCCGTCATGAACGTGTCCATCGCGACGGTGGCCGAAGACGTCGGCACGACCGTGACCGGGATCCAGGGCGCGATCACGGCGTACACCCTCGTGATGGCGATGTTCATGATCCCCGGCGGCAAGGTCGGCGCGCTCATCGGCCACAAGCGAGCGTTCCTCATCGGCTGCACGATCTACGGCTGCGGGTCCCTGACGACCTCGCTGGCCCCGAACCTGCCCGTGCTCCTGCTTGGCTGGTCATTCCTGGAGGGCATCGGGGCCGCGCTGATCCTTCCCTCCATCGTCGCCCTGGTCGCCGGCAACTTCGCGACGGAACGCCGGCCGGCCGCCTACGGGATGGTCGCCGCCGCGGGTGCCGTGGCGATCGCTGTCGGACCGATCATCGGCGGCGTCGCCACCACGTACTTCTCCTGGCGCTGGGTCTTCGCCGGAGAGGTCGTGCTCGTGCTCGGCATCCTCGTGCTCTCCCGCCAGACGGCGGACGCACGGACCGAGGGGAGCCCGCGCCTCGACCTGTTCGGCACCGCGCTGTCCGCCCTCGGGCTCGGGGCGTTCGTCTACGGCGTGCTCCGCTCGGGCACATGGGGCTGGTTCCAGCCGAAGCCCGGCGCACCCGCCTGGCTGGGGATCTCCCTGGTGGTATGGCTGATGCTGGCCGGCCTGATGCTGATCTGGCTCTTCCTGCGCTGGGAAGCCCGCCTGGTGGAGCACCACCGAGAACCGTTGCTCGACCCGTCCCTGCTGCGGAACCGTCAGCTCACGGGCGGCTTGACGATGTTCTTCTTCCAGTACCTGGTCCAGATGGGCGTGTTCTTCCTCGTCCCGCTCTACCTCTCGGTTGCGCTGGGTCTGTCCTCGCTCCAGACCGGTGCGCGCATCCTGCCGCTCTCGCTCACCCTGCTGGCCGCCGCGATCCTGATCCCGCGCCTCCTGCCCGACGTCTCACCGCGGCGGGTCGTGCGACTCGGTGTCCTCGCGCTGCTCGTGGGAGCGGTGACCTTGCTGGCCGCACTCGACACGGACGCGGGCCCCGAGGCCGTCACCGTCCCGCTGCTGCTGATCGGGCTCGGCATGGGGGCCCTCGCTTCGCAGCTCGGAGCGGTCACCGTGTCCGCGGTACCGGACCGCCAGAGTGCCGAAGTCGGCGGTGTCCAGAACGCCGTCACCAACCTCGGCGCGTCGATCGGAACGGCTCTGGCCGGTTCGATCATGATCGCGGCGCTCGGGGCCTCGTTCCTCACCAGCGTCGAGCAGAACGAGGCCATCCCGGCCGAGGTCAAGAGCCAGGCAACCGTACGGCTCGAAAGCGGCGTGCCCTTCATGTCGGACGCCCAGCTCAAGGCCGCCCTCGACGAAGCGGGTACGAGTCCCGAGGTGTCCTCGGCCGCGCTCGACGCGAACGCCGCCGCGCGTCTCGCCGGCCTGCGCGCCGCACTCGCCGTCCTCGCCCTCGCCGCGCTGGTCGCGCTGTTCTTCACCCAACGGATCCCGAACGCCCAGGCGCACTCGAAGACATGACGAACCGGCAGGCACCCTTCAGGAGGTCAGATCGCGAGGGCTTTGGCCTTGGCCTGTTCGTATTCGGCTGCCGTGATGTCGCCGCGGTTCTTGAGTTCGGCGAGCCGGGTCAGTTCCTCGGCGGCGCTCGTGGGTCCGGCGCTCTCGCGTACGTAGGAGCGGAATGCCTGCTCGTTCGCCTGGGCCCGCTTCAGCTCGCGTTCGCCCATCCCGCGCCCGCGGGCGATGAGGTACACGAACACGCCGAGGAAGGGCAGGATGATCACGAAGATGGTCCATCCCGACTTGCCCCAGCCGCTCAGCTCGTCGTCGCGGAAGATGTCGCCGATGACGCGGAAGAGGAGCATGAACCAGAGGACCCAGAGGAAGATCATCATCATGGTCCAGAACATGTTCAGCAGCGGGTAGTCCACTGCCAGGTTCAGCATCGAGTCGTTCATGGCGGGTCTCCTGCCGGTTGTGACGGGGTGCGGTGCGGCTACCTGTTCGGGTCCCGCGAAGCAAGCGAGACGCCCGCCGTCGTCTGCGGCCTCTGGAACAGCCCGCGTGTGGGAAAGCGACGACGTGTCATGCCGGTTGCGGGGTGAAGGGACGCAGCTCGTCGGCCCCGGCGTGTACGACGCCGTAGCTGCTCTCGGGTACCTCGTTCCAGGCACCGGGCAGATCGCCGAGGGGTTCGGACACCACCAGTCGGGTCTCCTCGGACACTTCCTGAAGGAACGCCATGTCGGGGTGCAGTTTTCGCAGTGCGTCCACGCGGGTGCTGTAGAAGAGCGACCGTGAGGAGCCCTGGCTGGAGTAGCGGAAGGCCCACACGGTCGTCCCGTCACTGACGGCGACCGTCATCTGCATCGGATACTCCACGCCGTGCTCGCGGCCTGCGCGTTCCACCACCCCCACCATCCGGGCGACGGCGCCCGGCGGGTCCTCCTCCAGGCCGAAGGTGAGCGCAAGGTAGAACATCGTCTCCGAGTCCGTCGTCCCCTCGATCTCGGAGTACAGGGCGGGGTCGACGAGCAGGGTGAGATCCCGCCGCATCGCGTGGAAGCCGGCGACGGAGCCGTTGTGCATCCACAACCAGCGGCCGTGCCGGAACGGGTGACAGTTCGTCTGCTGCACCGCCGTACCCGTCGACGCCCGGATATGGGCGAAGAACAACGGAGAGGTGACGTGGTCCGCGAGCTCCCGCAGGTTGCGGTTGTTCCAGGCCGGACCGACGTCCCGCATGAGCGCGGGGGTGCCATCGCTGCCCTCGGGGTACCACCCGACACCGAACCCGTCACCGTTCGTCGTCTCCACACCCAGCTTGGAATGCAGGCTCTGATCGATCAGCGAGTGGGCCGGTTTGTACAGGATGGTGTCGAGCAGCAAGGGTGTTCCCGAGTAGGCGAGCCATCGACACATGAACGATCACCTTTGTTCCTGCTTGCACCCGCGGGAATATCGCTGTGTCCCGCTTACCCCCGGCTTCCCGAGTCTTCAAACGAGTTCGCCGACATACCGCACGGCCTCACTCCCCCACCCTGCCGGATCTTCCTTGAGCGCACCGAGAATGGAGCACCGCCTCCCGGCCTACCGGCAACGCCTTGTCCGCCGATCGGGTGACTCTCATCCCGTCAATCTCATTTTCGCCTCCCCCGCCATGCGTCGCCATGCGGGCGCGGATCGTCCGCCTGAAGCGGTATGCCTGCGTCGAGCTCGACCTGGTCGCTCGGCACGCGCATGCTCGAGCCCGGCCGACGGAGCGCGTACGAATCGTTCGGCCAGGCCAGGGTCAGGGCCTACATCCGGTCCTGGTCGAACGCCGGTCCCGGACGGCGCTCAGTGCCGCCTGCCGCACTGCTCCCGGTCAGGCCGGGTCCAGAGGCACCTGATGCCTCGGGTGCCTCTATCGCGGCCGCCATTGGATCCTAGAGCCGACCTGTAGACGTCCTACAAGCCATCCCTTTATCCGGTCAGAAGCCCGCCCGGCTCTCGAACGCACCCCGTGCGACTCCAATCGGCTCAGCACTGGCCGACAGAGACCAACGTTCGGCGACGCCCCCAGAACTCCGACCAGATGGCACGACCTCGCGGATCACGAACCTGACGGCCAATCAGAAAAGTCAGCAAAGGGTCAGCATTCAAGACAAACGGCCTCCCACGGGCGCCCGCAGATGGGAAGGGCACCCGCACCCCTCAAGGCCCGGCGGGAGCCGCGATCGACGCTCAGGCGACTCCAGCAAACGGAACGCTTCATCGCGATCATGACAACCCTGCACGATTCACAATTCCACAGCTCAGCGCGTCCGACCCCGCGGTTTGAGGTGTGTCGGAGGCAGCTCGGGAGCCGGAATCGGAGGGCCGTCATAGCCCTTTACTTCGCCGAAGCGGGTCCCGTTCATCCAGTCTTCGCGGGCCTGCGCGATATTCTCGTGGGAGCGGCCGATCCAGTTCCAGAACGTAACACGAGATATCCGTCTTCGTGCAGGTCAGGAATGGATTGGAACCTCTGGGGTCAGCAAAAGGTCGGCATTGGCGCCCCAGGAGTCCGCACCGCATGCCAACGAAGTCTCTGCCCCATGGCATGGGCACCTTCTACAAGGACTGCGAGCACCCGCAGTCCCGCTGGTCGAGAGCTTCCAGCGCCGCAGCGGGTCCTGCGCACGGCGGCGGAAGCGTTCCTCCTGGACCGCGTCGCTCACGGAGAACCAGTACTTGCGGAGCAGGATCCCGTCCTCGACCAGCATGCGCTCGAAGGCGGGGCATTGGCGCAGGAAGTGCTGGTGCTCGGCCGGCGTGCAAATACCCATGACGTGTTCCACACCGGCGCGGTTGTACCAACTGCGGTCGAACAGAACGATCTCCCCGGCGGCGGGCAGGTGCTCGACGTACCGCTGGAAGTACCACTGCGTCCGCCCCCGCTCCGTCGGCGTGGGCAGAGCCGCGATGCGCGCGACGCGGGGGTTGAGGTGTTCGGCGACGCGCTGCTGGACGAACTCCAGGTGCGCATCGACGCGGTGAGCGGCACCCGGGACCGGGGCCTGAGTGCGCCTTGACGGCCGACACCGTCACGGGCAATACGCACGGCGTGTTGAGTGACCCTGGCACCGGCCCGAAGGTCCCCCGCGCCTTCTGGTGGTGCGGAGACACCGGACCGCCTTCGGCGTCCGGTGTCTCCGCACGGTCCGGTTAGAGCTTTGCGATGTCCTTGTGGATCACTTCGATCCCTCCGTCGTGGTAGGCAACCAGGCGGATCTTGAGCTGATATCCCTTGGGCGCCTTGATGATCTGGTTGATCGTCTCCCCGAGGCTGCCGCCGTGACATGGAGGCTCTGAATTGAGGGCGGTCCAGCCGTCCCCCACGCCCTTCGGGTCGTTCCACTCCACCCAGACGCAGTCGGGCTCGCCGGAGAAGGCCTGCAGCGAGATGATCTTGACCGAGTTCACCGCGCCGTCGACGCGCTCATAGGTCACAGTCGCGGAATTGCGGTGGAGGCCGGCGCCGGCCTCCAGGTTGACCGTACTGACCAACGTGTCAGCAGCGGCCGGGGCTGCTCCTCCCGCTATCATCGCGGCCATTGCCGCAGCGGTGACAGACAGGGCTGATATGCGCATGTTCCGTCTCCAAGAAGCTAGTTGAGGGAAATTCACCCTAGCCATGCATGCGGGCTCACGGTCCGACAACATCCGTCAATCGGCCGGAATCGAACCTCACCTCGCGTACACGGCGGGTCCGGTCCCGGACATCGCAAGGCGGAGGTGCTCCTGCGCACTGTACGGACTCGGGCACCTCCGACAAGGCAATGAGGCGCGGTGCCGGGCGGCCATGGACCACGAATTCCGGCTGCTCAACGACGTGACGTCAGGAAGTGACTGCGACCGCCACGTCTGACCGGCGGGCACCGCGTGACCACAAGCGGCACGGACAGCCCACAGTGCGAAGCCGGCCCCCTGCCGAGGGTCAGCTCTCACTTCGCCGGCGTCAGCCGGTCCCTGGTGGTCACGCTTGCAGCAGCGAGACTTGAGCGAAGGCGAAAAGCGAGTCGACGGCAATGCCCTCGCCGCCCTTCAGCAGGATGCCGAAGACCACGCGGAGCGTGCCGAAGTCTTGGATGAGACGGTGGTTTGGGATTTGGGCAGCCACCTGCTTGAGGAGCCTGGCCCGTACCTCCGAATCGCTCAGCAAGGTCTCCACTGCGACCACGCCTTGGGCGAAGAGGTGGTTGAGGGGGCGGTACTGGAGGTGGCCTTCTTGACGCAGATCAGCTGACCGCCAGGGCCCAAGACATCGCAGATCTCCAGCCCTCCACCCTTGAATTCGCTGGTGTGGCCGACGGCCGGAGCCGGTCGCGGCGGAAGCCGGCTCAGGTGTGGAGGCGGCTGTTGGGGCCGTCCTGGTCCCGGGCGCTCTCGTCGTTGAACCAGTAGTCCCCGGCGGCCAGGTACCGGAAGGAATGGGTGCCCTCGCTGGGCAGCTCGACCGTGACGGCGCGCTTGCCGTCCTTGCGGGCCTTGAGCGTGTGCACGCCGGGCTGCCAGCCGTTGAAGTCGCCCACCACGCTGACCGGCCCCGACGGGTTGTCGGCGGGAAGGATGAAGGTGACCTCGGTGCGGTCCTTGCGCAGCGTGCGCTCCCGCATGGGTGCTCCTGACGGGCGGTAGTGGATGGGTGCGTCGCCCATCGTGGGTGGTGCGCGCACGGCCCGCACGCCGACCCCGCCACCCAGGTCCCGGTGTCACTCGCCCACCACGCCAGGTGACACAAATGGCGCGAAACATCACGCAAAGTGTCATCCTGGCGCGTAGGAGTCCTGATCCACAGGAGCGCCAGGAGCCGACAAACGATGCCCAGCAGGCTGTGCCGGGGGGCTGGGTGCGTTGTCGTGAAACGACGCAGGCTCTGATTCAGGAGTCGCGGATTGTGCTGGAGTGCGCGGACGAGCACTCGATCATGGAGGTGCCGCGTCGGCTCATGGCCGGCAAGACCGTCATCGACTGCACGCACGGCGGAATGCGGCAACGGGTCACAACCGGTTGCTTGTGCGGTAGCAGCTCGCGTACTTGTGGCCAGAAACGCCCAGGGCTCTGAGAATGTCGACGCGCGCTGGCCAAGACCGCGTCCGCGTACCGCGTACCGCCCTCGTTGACCGGGAGAGAAGATGACCATCAAGGACATCGGGCCGGAACCTCAAAGCTTCGACCTTGAGAAGGCGACGCTTGAGAACACGAACTATCGCGCCGTCGCCTGGTCTGGGAAGTATCTTCAGTTGACCCTCATGTCGATCCCGGTGGGTGAGGACGTCGGCTTGGAAGCACACCCGGAGACTGACCAATTCCTACGCCTCGACGCAGGCCGGGGCCGCGTCCAGATGGGCCGCGCGAAGGATCGACTCGACTTCGACCAGGAGGTCGAGGATGGTTGGGCAATCTTCGTACCCGCCGGCACTTGGCACAACGTCACCAACATCGGTGACGAGACCCTGCAGCTCTACGCCGTATACGCACCGGTCCACCACGCGTCGGGCAAGATCCACGCGACAGCCGCCGACGCGGAGCGCGACGAGGACTCAGGCGACGACGAGCCGGCAAGCTGGTCGGCCCAGCCTGACCAACAGCCATCGGACGAGCACGCCTGACCACCGAGGGCTTATCGCGACAGTAGTTCCTCGCCCAGAGGCGAGCCGGGAGAATCACGATCCTCCCATCCGCCCGTACACCCATCCGGCCCCACGGCACGCGACGTTCCGCTCGACCTCTGAAGGCATGGACGTACCTCTGAGGTAGTCAGCGACCGGCTCGGTGCTCGACCTGTCCGCAAAGTACGGAGCCTCCCGCGTTCCTCCGCAACGGGCTGGCGTCGGCCTGCGTACAGCCTCGCCCGTTCGTTCACCGGTGCAAGAGCGTTCCAAGAAGGCCGATGCCACGCTATCCCCGTCCGAGCTGGACGACGAGATGGCCAAGGCCGCACGTTCTTGCCCCGGGTGCCGCAGCTGTCACCGCCTACCCGATGCTCCTGTAGATCCAGATGCCGAGGAACAGCCCCAGCCGTGGGCCGGCATGCAGGTGACGTCAGGCTGTTTCAGTATGGAAGTCGGGTCGGACGTGTCGCTGTCCACGGAGGTGAGTGCGATGACGCTTCCCGCGTGGCGCCGGACCGGTGGCCCGGTGGAGCCGGACGCGTTCTTCGGCCGCACGCACCAGTTCTTTGGCGCGCCACGGACGCGGCACACGCCGCTCCAGGCGATGCGAGTACCAGGCCATGCTCCCCTCGGCGGTGAAGAGCAAGGACGTCGGTACGGCTCCGGCCGACAGTGCGCTCACGGTCACCGTTCCCAAGGCGCAAGCAGCCACGGCACGGGGCGGGAAACGGCCTCCGTGAATCTGTGCGAGAGAACAGCGGCCCCGATCTCCTCAGGCTGCAGTGAGCGGGGCCGTGTCCAGCGGGCGGTGCGCCGGGAAAGGTTCAGCGCGACCACCTGGGTACCGCGATGAGGACGGCCGCGACACCGGAACCCACCACAGCCAGGAGTACCGACGCCGCAGGAGGATCGGAGAGTGCGGCCGAGCCGTCGATCCTCACCTTGACGATCCTGCAGTCGATCTCTGCTGGGAGGTCGGGCACCTGGAGGTCATCGGCAAGAACCGTGCCCGGGTCAGGTCGGTGGCCGCCGGGGGCGGAGGCATCAACGTCGCCCGTCATGTCGTGCGGCTCGGAGGACGAGCCACCGCCGTCCACACCGCCGGAGGCGAGGTCGGCCTGCGCCTGAACCGGCTGCTGGACGAAGAGGGCGTCGACCACGTCGCCGTCGACATCGACGACGACACCCGCGAAGCACTCGTGCTGTTCGAGGCCGAATCGAGCCGCGGCTACCACATCGTGCCGCCCGGCCCGCACCTGCACGACCACGAGGGGCGGCGATCCCTGGATGCGCTGGTGCAGGCCGTCGGCAACTGCCCGTACGTCGTGGCCAGCGGCAGCCTGCCCGGCGGCTTGCCCGGTGACTTCCACGCGGTCGCCGCCCGCCGCATCAGGGAAGCCGGATCCCGACTGGTCCTGGACACCTCCGGTCCGGCGCTTCGCGGAGCACTCGCGGAGGGCGTTTTCCTGCTCAGGTGCAACCGCACAGAGGCCGAGAGCCTGACCGGTCGGCCGGTCCGCGGCTTCGACGACGCCCGGGCCCTCAACGAGCACCTGATCGCCACAGGGGCCGCCGAGATCGCCGTCACCACCCTCGGAGAACTGGGCGCACTGTGCTCGACCGGCCACGGCCACACCGAGCTCTACGCGCCCCCGCTGCCCGGCGAGCCCCTGAGCGACGCCGGGGCGGGAGACAGCATGGTCGCCGCCCTCATCACACAGCTGGCCGCCGGAGAGGATCCCGTCAGCGCCTCCGCGTCGGGGGTGGCCGCAGCCGCCGCAGCGATGCTCACCCCCAGCACCGAGCCCTTCGACCTGGACGTGGCCCGATCCCTCCGCTCCCAGGTGAGGACCAGGTTCCAGACCGATGCTCGGCGCCGGGGCATTTGACCCTGCCCACCCCCTGCCGTTCGGTCGGCCCCTCAACCATATTGCGTACCCGCGCCCACAAGCCGACCCTGCCCCGTCACCGCGTCGGGGCGGGGCGCTGCCGGTGGCGCTGAGCGACGCCAGTGCCGACCCTCGTGATGCGAGCGGGCCTGCGGTTGGGAAGACTGGAAGCATGGCGACCAAGGCAGTGCTTGAGGGCGGCCCGGACGATCTGCCCGAGCGGATCGTTCCGATCTCCGACCCCGGACAAGACCTGAAGATTCCACACCGCGGCGGGTACGAGCATTTCAAGAACACGTCGCGGCACCAAGACAGCCCGGAGGGACAACTGGCGGTCTACGAGTGGTGGGAACGGACAGAGATCGCCGAATGAAACGGACGGTCAAGGACGCTCGGCCTGTACCTCACCACGGCGGCCGGGATGCGCGGGCCGACACCGCATGGTGGACTGGATCGCCAGCCTCGATCCAGTCGACCCGTTCCCCAACGGCTTCCGTCCTCCTGGTACTTCGCGACCGGCTTCCAGCCGCTGCCGCTCAAAGCAGCACAGGCATCGTCTGCCCCCCTCCATTGCCCTCTTGGTAGCCCGACCCTAAAGGGGGCCCCGGCTTTCGGAGCCAACATGGCTCGGCCTATGGGACGAGCAGAGGAATCCTGTGATCGGCCTGAGTGGCATCGATGCTTTCCTGGACGTGGGCAAGGGCGAACACCAGCGCACGGACACGAAGACGGGCACGGCACGACGAAACGCGGCGCTGAATGGCGCGAAGGCAGCGCCGCCGCTCTTGCTCCTGCGGAGCGAAGAGCGCAGGCGAGGGCGGGTGCGGCTGCCAGAAGGGCGCCGTCCCGCTGGAGATCACGGGCAACGGCCGCCGGTATGACCGTCGCTCGTTCCGTTGCCCTCTTCGCCGTGGCCGCCCTCTTCGAGATCGGCGGCGCCTGGCTGGTGTGGCAGGGCATCCGCGAGCACAAGGGCTGAGTCTGGATCGGCGCCGGCATCATCGCACTGGGCCTGTACGGGGTGGTGGCCACCTTCCAGTCCGACGACAACTTCGGCCGGATCCTCGCTGCCTACGGCGGGATCTTCGTCGCCGGGTCCATCGCCTGGGGCGTCGTCGCCAACGGGTATCGCCCCGATCGCTACGACGTCATCGGTGCCCTGGTCTGCCTCGCCGGCATGGCTGTGATCATGTACGCACCCCGCGGGAACTGATCTGCCGGAACCACGTTGCAGTTGCGTCGGTGCGCCGCGTCGAGCTCGTTCTGCGGGGCGAGGGCGGCACGACGAGTACGGGGCAGGCCGCGTGCGCCACGCAGTAGCAGGCCACCGAGGGGCGCAGGAGGCGGCGCATCGGGGTACGTGAGCCGGTGCCGACGACCAAGTGGTCCTCCACGCCACGGGCGGTGTCCACCAAGGCGGCACCGGGGGGGGTGCCCCGTACGGTGAGGCCCGTGAGGGTGACTCCGGGCTTCGCCGCACGGAACGCCGTGCCGAGTACCTCGCGAAGTCTTTCGACGGCAGCCGTACGGCATTCCGCCAGGGCGGAGGGGCTGAGGCCGTTCCGGCTGCCGAGTTCGCCGCCCGGTGATTGCCACGCCAGGACGACCCTCAGCTCCGCATCACGTACGCGGGCCTCTGCGGCTGCCCTGTGCAGGGCGGCCAGACTCCCCAGGCTGCCGGTCACGCCGACCACGACTCTTCGCACGACCTGTTCCCTCTCCTCGCCGTCCAGTCACCGGCCCCTATGGAAAGGCCGCCAGGCACGGCGGAGCCATGTCCTTTACGGGGTTCTGGCGGAGAGGTCCACAACCCTGACGCCCTGTTGATGGATTCCAGATCCTGCCGTCAGTGATGCGTATGGAGTGGGCCGGTGGCCGTATGGGTCCCGTTACGGGGTGGCCGCCGGCGCGCGGGGGCGGGGATAGCTTCGGTTGCACGTCCCGGACCGCCTTCCCGCGCCGGGACGTCACCTGCCACTCGTGGTTCCCCGAGGAGGGCCCCATGTGCTTGTTCCAGTACGACGAATCCGACTCCAAGCCTGAGGAACAGCGCCCGGCCGGGCCTCTGTACGTGCCCGCCCGGCCGGGAGGAGCGCACGTCGTCGTGCGGCTGTTCCGCACCCCACTGGGAGCCCGTACCGCCGTCGGTTTCACCAGCCCGGAACGGCTGGCCGCCACGCTCGGTACGGCCCAGCCCTGGATCCAGCTCTCCGAGGCCGCGCTCCGCGCGATGGTCCGGCCGCTCGGCGCGTCCCTGCTGACCGTCGACCCGGCACTCACCGCGCCCCCGGTCCCCACGGCGGACGCCGGACCCACCGGAGCCCCGCTCACACGGGTATCCGAGACCACGGCCCGCACGGCCTGAAGGGGAGCAGATCATGACCATCGCCGTTCTCCCGGAGATGCCCGCCGACGCCGGTGAGCTGTCCGTATGGCCCTCATCCGCAACGCCACTCCCGCACGGCGGCCTGGCCGTCGGCGGAGTTCCCCTCAGCGAGATCGCCGACCGGTTCGACACGCCGACCTACGTGCTGGACGAGGGCGAGGTGCGCGGGCGTTGCCGGACGTATCGCGACGCCTTCCCCGACGCGGACGTGCTGTACGCGGCCAAGGCGTTCCTCTCCCGCGGCATGATCCGCTGGGTCCAGGAGGAGGGGCTGGACCTGGACGTGTGCTCGGCCGGGGAACTGGAGCTCGCCGTCACGGCCGGCTTCCCGCCGGAGCGGATCGTGCTGCACGGCAACGCGAAGTCGCCCCAGGACCTGGCGGCCGCGCTCCGGCTCGGTGTGGGGCGGATCGTCATCGACAGCCCGTCCGAGATAGCCCGCATCGCCGCCGCCGTCGGGCCCTCGGTCCGACAGAAGGTCATGGTGCGGGTGGTCCCGGGTGTCTCGGCCGGCGGCCACGACAAGATCCGCACCGGTACGGAGGACCAGAAGTTCGGGCTCTCGCTCACCGACGGCGGCGCCCAGCACGCCGTCGCCCGCATCCTCGGCCAGCCTCAGCTCGAACTCACGGGGCTGCACTGCCACATCGGCTCGCAGATCACCGAGGTGAAGCCCTACCTGGTCGCTCTGCGCCGCATGATCGGGCTGATGGCCCGCATCCGTGACACGCACGGCGTGGTCCTGCCCGAGCTCGACATGGGCGGCGGCCACGGCATCGCCTACCGGCCCGGTGAACCCGCCCTTGACCTCGCCGCGCTCGCCCGGCGGATGCGTACGGAACTCGTCAACGGCTGCGCCGCCGCGGGACTGCCCGTGCCCCGGCTCGCCGTCGAACCCGGGCGGGCCGTCGTGGGCCCCGCGGGAGTAGCGCTCTACCGGGTGCTCGCCGTCAAGCACACCGGCGAGAAGGTGTTCGTCGCCGTCGACGGCGGCATGAGCGACAACCCGCGGCCCGTGCTGTACGGGGCGCGGTACGCGCCCCGGCTCATCGGCTGCCACTCGACGGCGGGGCTTCGTACGGCCACGGTTGTCGGGCGGCACTGCGAGGCGGGCGACATCCTCGCCTCCGACGTCCCGCTGCCGGGCGACGTCCACCCTGGCGACCTGCTCGCCGTACCTGTGGCCGGCGCTTACCAGCTGTCCATGGCCTCCGGCTACAACCTGGTCGGCCGCCCCGCCGTCGTCGCGGTCCACGAAGGCACGGCCCGGCTCCTCGTCCGGCGCGAGACCCTGGAGGACTACCGGAGCCGGGACATCGGCGTCTGAGGCCACGGCTGAGGACCTTCGCCGGCTGCACGGCAGGTGCGACGGCCGGGCGGGCTGTCAGCTTTGACGGCCGCCCGGCGCCTGCAGCAGACGGTCCAGCTCCGTTCCTGCCTCTTCGTATCCGGCATCGGAGATCCGTTGCAGCTCGCGCAGGTCACCGGCCGCGGCCGCGCGTCGCGTGAGCAGCAGTCCGGCGTGTCGGGATCCCTCGTCCAACAGGTCGCTCAGCTCCGCGAGGTCGCCGGCCTCGTCCGCGAGATCGGCCAGCCGGTCCAGTGCGGTCTCGTTGCCCGCGTCGACCAGCTCGTGAAGGGTCTCCCGATCAACATTCGTGTTGTCCATGGCGCCATGCTGCAGCCCTGCCCCAGGGGCAATGTCAAGTGGGACGATGGCCGGGTGATCACCATCGGGCAGCTGGCCGGCTACATCGGAGTGTCGATCAAGACCGTCCGCGTCTACCACGACAAGGGGCTGCTCCCCGAACCCGACCGTGACGCGTCCGGCTACCGGCGTTACGGTGCGAGCGACGCCGTCGCCTTGATCAAGATCCGGACACTGGCCGAAGCCGGTGTCCCCCTGGCCCGTATTCGCGACCTGAGGGCGTCGGGCGAGGAGGAACTCCGGCAGCCGCTGGGCGAGATCGACAACGAACTCGACGCCCGTATCCGCCGCCTGCAGGAAACACAGGCCCGTCTGCGCCGACTCGCCGCGGGACGTCTGGTGCCGCTGCCCGAAGAAGTCGTCTCCCATCTGGAAGACCTGGCCCGTTGGGGGTTCACGTCCAGATGGGTGGACCTGCAACGCGACTTGTGGATCCTCGTGTTCGCCACCCACCCGGACCGCGCGACCACCCTGTTCCACGACCAGGCCGACATCTTGGCCGACCCGAAGCCACGGCAGCTCTTCCTCGGCTACGACCACGCGTACGACCTCGGCGCCGACGACCCGCGCCTCGACGACCTCGCCCTCCGTATCGCCGAGGCGAACCGGGAGCGCTACGGGTCCGGCGAACTGCCCGGCCTGGATGCGGACTCCGAGATCCCCGCCCTCATCCAGGGCACGGTCAACGCTTCATCCCCGGCATGGGAACGACTCGACTCGCTCATCCGCGCCCCCCTGAACGCATGACGTGAGCAGCCTGGAGCGACCTGCGCGACGCGCATCCTGACACGGCCGGCTGCGCCCCCAGGCACCCGTGAACGCGGCTCGCCGATCGCTGACACCCTCCACTACTCGGTGATACCGTCGGTGCCGTTCGTAGACGGTCTTCCACGGGCCGAACCGTTCGGGCAGGTCGCGCCACTGAACGCCGGTCCGGACCCGGTGCAGAATCCCGTCGATTACCTGCCGGTGGTCCCGCCACCTGCCACAACGCCTGTTGCTGACCGGCAGGAACGGCCGTAGCCGTTCCCACTGGGCATCGCTCAGATCACCCCGCCCCGTGTCCACATCAACGACCCGGACCCACGCCCGTCACGAGATCTCACGAACCCTGGCTCTCAGTCCGCGACGAAGGGTGCGTATCCGACCGGCACCTCGCTCACCTCAAGGTCTGAGAAGAGCAAGGTCAGATCGTGAGCGTTGGTCTCAATGTGAACCTCATGGAAGTCGATCCCGACAGCCTTCGACCAGCGGAGGGCAGCCTCCGACTTGAGACGAAGCTCGGCTCCGTACAGCTCGTGATGGTTCGCGCCCCAGACGTAACCGTCGAGGTCGATGGCGGTTTCGCTGTCGAGGAGCCGGGCGTCCAAGGAATCCCGCCATGTCTCCGTGGACAGGAACGTCTCGCATCGGGCCTCGACGCAGTACCGGAAGAGATACCGCAGGTAGGTCGACGGGCTCTGGGGGCCCTCCCACACGTTGATGATGACCTCATAGTCGCGCATATAGGTGGTGTATCCGTGGTGCACGACAAGGGCTTCGATGGGCTCGTTCAGCGTCCGCTGAAGTTCTGCGGTGTCCATGCCGCCCTTCTACCTCACTTGGCAAGCCCTTCGACAGCGAGATTCACTGCGTTAGGCACACGTCGGCTAATCGAGGTCATCATCCTGTCGCGTAACGACCCGGACACCGGAATGCGCCTCATGCGTTCGATCAAAGCTCACAACTTGCCCATCAGTCGGGCCATCTTTCGGCAGGACCGCCCCTCGTACGGTTTCATGCCGGCGCTGAACATGTCGCTGTTCCTGTCGGCCAACGGATCCGACGTACGGGACGCGGTAGCGGCAGGGCTACCTGCGGGACACGTACTGAAAACAGCACGCATCGACGACGAGACCGAACCCGAACTCCGCATCGCCTTCGACTTCGACGGAGTGGTGGCGAGCGACAGCGCCGAGCGCGTCTACCGGGACGGCGGCATCGAATCGTTCCGCGCACACGAAGTCAGCCATGTCGCAACCCCCCACGATCCGGGGCCGCTGCGGAGCTTCCTCGCGGGCATCAACCGCATCCAGCGGCGAGAAGACGAGCAGCACCGCCGGGACCCGGTGTACCAGCCTCGTCTCCGAGTTTCCCTGGTAACCGCTCGGAACGCCCCTGCACATGAACGTGCCATACGGAGCCTGAAAGAGTGGGGGCTACGGGTCAACGACGCCTTCTTCCTCGAAGGCATCGACAAGGCCGCCGTCATGAAGACGCTAGACCCGCACATCTGCTGCGACGACCACGTCTCTCACCTGAACGGCACAGCAGAAGGCACCCCGAGCGTTCACATACCGTTCGGAGTTGCTAATACGCCACCTGCGGCGGTGGCTTGAGCAGCGTCCCACGGTGAACCACCGAACTTGATCTCAACGGCTACGAGTCCATTGCCGGCGACGTGGGTGCATACCATATCCAGGGGCCGGAGGGCTGACCGCACCGGATAGATCCCGACACGCAGTGCGTGCGTCGGGCGGCCCGCGTGTGGCGCGAGGGTCCGACGCAACGCTGACCGCACCGCGGCGCCACCTTCCGACGCTGGTACTGAGCGCTTGGACTCACTGGTAGTTGACGGTCGGCGCAAGGTGCGGTGCGGTGTCATCCGACGGCTTCAGGTCCCAGGGGGCGGCAATGCGTCCGCTCGCGTCCCATCCGTAGCGCTTCAGAGCGTCTGCCTCGGTTGCGCGTCCGAGTTCACGCAGGACTCCGATGGCTCCCTCAACGCTCCGGGTATGGAGCCTCCCGTTCATCGGCCACCAACGGGTCTCCTTGGTGTCAGCGGTAGCGGCGGCACGTTCGTACCAGGTGAGTGCTTCGTCCAGCCTGCCGGCATGCGCCAAGCAATCGGCTGCCCGGCCGAATGCTTCTTGATCACCGTTCGCGGCGGCTCGCTCGAACCAGATGAGTGCTTCGTCCAGCTTGCCGACAGGCGCCAGACGCTCAGCGGTTGCTCGAAGCTGCTTGTGATTCGTGGTTGTGACGGCGCGTTCGTAGCAGCTCATGGCTTCGTCGAGGCGTTCGGCGTCGACCAAACGATCGGCTGCCCACAGCAGAGCCTCCTGGTCTCCGGCCAAAGCAGCGCGTTCATACAAGGCCAGTGCCTCGTCCGTCTTGCCGACTCGCCACAGACGCTCCGCAGCCCATCGGAAGGCGACTGGGCCGCTGGTTACGGCGGCTCGTTCGTACCAAGCAAGTGCTTCGTCCTGTCGGTCTGCCTTCACCAGGCGGCCGGCTGCCGACAGAAGGGCGTCCTCGCTTCCGCTGCAGGCGGCTCGTTCGTACCAGGCGAGCGCCTCGTCAAGTCTTCCGACATCGCCAAGACGCTCGGCTACTGAGCGGAGCTCCTGGGGGCTTCCGCTCACGGCGGCTCCTTCGTACCAGGCCAGTGCTTCGTCCCAATGGCCGGCGGCGGCCAAGCGATCGGCTGCCCAGAAGAGAGCGCTCCGGTCGCCGATCTGGACGGCTCTTTCGTACCAAGCCAGCGCTTCGTCCCATCGGCCGGAATTGGCAAGGCGGTCGGCTGCTGAGCGGAGGGTGTCGGGGTTGCCGTCCAAGGCGGCGCGTTCATACCAGGTCAGCGCCTCCTCCCACCGGCCGGCATCGGCCAGACGGTCGGCCGCGGTACGGAGTGCTCGCTGGTCGGTGTCGGCGGCACGTTCGTACCAGGTCAGCGCCTCCACCCACCGGCCGACGGCGGCCAGGCGATCGGCCACCCGAAGGAGGGCATCGTGGTTGCCGTCCAAGGCGGCGCGTTCATACCAGGTAAGCGCCTCCTCCCACCGGCCGACAGCGGCGAAGCGGTCGGCCACCCGAAGGAGGGTGTCGGGGTTGCCGTCCAAGGCAGCGCGTTCATACCAGGTCAGCGCCTCCTCCCACCGGCCGGCATCGGCCAGACGGTCGGCCGCGGTACGGAATGCTCGCTGGTCGGTGTCGGCGGCACGTTCGTACCAGGTCAGCGCCTCCACCCACCGGCCGACGGCGGCCAGGCGATCGGCCACCCGAAGGAGGGCATCGTGGTTGCCGTCCAAGGCGGCGCGTTCATACCAGGTAAGCGCCTCCTCCCACCGGCCGACAGCGGCGAAGCGGTCGGCCACCCGAAGGAGGGTGTCGGGGTTGCCGTCCAAGGCAGCGCGTTCATACCAGGTAAGCGCCTCCTCCCACCGGCCGACCCGCCTCAGCGATTCAGCAGCCTGGAGGAAGGCCGATCGGCTTCCGGCAGCCGCAGCGCGTTCGATCCACGCATGTGCTTCGTCCCACCGGCCGGCTTGCACCAGGCGTACAGCCGCCTCCTCAAGGGCGCGGTGGTCGGTCTCCGAGGCATGCTCGTACCAGGTGAGCGCTTCGTCCAACCGGCCCGATCTCGCCAGAATCCGACCGACAGCGGTGAGGTCGCCACCCCTGGCCCACAATCGGCATGCGATGTGGCCCAATCCGCGTTCCTCTGCTGCGGACGCGAGGGCCCGGGCGGCTCTTGGGCCACAATGCTCGATCGCCGCGTGCCAGAAGAGTTCGGGTACGCGTTCGAGACGCCGTGTGGCGCGCCCGTGCTGATCCAGGAAGTCGGCCAACCGGTAGGTCTGGCCTACCGGTGCCGACGACGTGCGAGATGCGCCCCGAGGCCGTCGCTGGGGGTGCAGCGGACCACGGGCTCCCTTGACCGGATCGGTCAGCAGGGTGAGTGACTGGGGCAGCCAGTTGTCCGGAAGGAGGTCCCATTCGGTGTCGGTCAGGTAGGCCTCGGCGGCGGTTTCCAAGAAGGAGAGCGGCAACCCCGGCGGATGCCCGAGCCTACGGGCGTCCATGGCCGCCTCCAGGACGCTACGGGTCCCTGGCGAGCTAGTGCGGTAGATCTTGATGAGCTCGGGTGCTCCAGCCAGGTACTGGGTGACCATGCCGTCCTGCGCGTGGGCGGCAGCCTCAGCGAGGCGGGAGTCCGTGGACTGCTTGAGCACCTCGATGACCGTCGGGGTAAACGCCGTCGGCAGACGGATCTCGCGGCCGGCGAGCAGAACCCGGGCCTGGCTGAAGGAGTCGGGAGCACCAGCAGTCGGCTGGTGGGTGAGCTTGTCGAAGTAGTCGGGGCCGGGCCAAATCGTGCCCAGGATCAGGACCGGACCGCGCGACGTGTCGGCGAGCAGCTCACGCAACCCTGCGGCTATAGCCTCACCGTGCTGTTCGCTGAGCAGGTAGTGCTGGGCCTCGTTCAACCACACGACGGTGCGCGGACCGACCCGAGCGAGATCAGCGAGGGCGGCCTGCGGCCGCTCCGGGTCTATGGGATGCCATAGCCGCCAACCCAGGGGTAGACGCTGCACGGCCTCCCAGCAGGCGCGCGTCTTGCCGGTGGAGGAAGTGCCGACCAACATCACCAGACGACTGGCACCCTCGACCACTTCGGCGACGATCGCGCGTAGACGGACATCATGCTCACGTTCCACATACGCCGGTAGCCCTGTCGCCCCGTCGTTGGCGATCGCGTGGTGGACCTCCAGCGCATGGGGGTCCAGCTCTCCGATCGGCCGCCCGATCGGCCCGGCAAGGCGCGCCTGCCTCCAGAGGCGGGCCGCGTCCTGGACGGTGCTCGTCACCTCACCGGCCGCCATTCGGGTCAGGACGGTGACGAGAGCAACGACGTCGGCCAGCTTCGCCGGAACGGTCGCATCACCGACGATCCGGCGCACGGTGTCGCGGGACGGGGACGCCAACAGGTCGTCGTCGGCGGCGGCCCGGTCGGCCATCTCGTCGAGCGTGGGCGCTCCGGCCGACGTGTAGGCCAGGTAGATCAGTTCTTTCAGGTCCCGCAACGGCCCCGGAGGCACCACCGGCCGCAGAATCGCACGCGACGTTCCCAACGACTTCCCATGCGCACCGGACTTGCCCCCCACCCCATCGCGACTCATCGCACCATCATGCACGCAACACGCCGACCACAGGCTCTGAACTGCACGGACCGCCGTCTCCGCCGCCTGCTCATCGCAACTCGGAGAGCGCCCCGCCACGACCTTGAGAGTGGAATCAAGCCGGCCGGCTCTCCCCATCCGATACAAGGTCAGGACACCACTGTGGCTCCCAAGAAGACGTCCCGTCGCCGCAACTTCCCCGCTGCCAGCGTCGTGCGGTCCCGCGCCAACCTCCTCAACGCAACCGTCAGCGGCATCCTCTCGGGAGCCGTTCGCGCATTCGCGGAATGGCTCCGCGAACTCATCTAACGCCATCTCCACGCGGGGCGAGGTCTCTACTCGGCTGGTCTCGGCTGGCCGACCCACTTCAGAAAGGTGCAGGTCAGCGCACGCGCCCGCGCGCCTTCAGCGGCACCGGCGGGAGTGCCGGAGCAGGAATCGGAGGGCCGTCGTAGCCCTTGACCTCGCCGTAGCGGGTGCCGTTCGTCCAGTCCTCGCGGAATTGGACGATCTCCTCGTTGCTCCGTCCGATCCAGTTCCAGAACGTAACACGAGATATCCGTCTTCGTGCAGGTCAGGAACGCATTGCACCCTCCAGCGTCAGCAAAAGGTCAGCATTGGCGCCCGAGGAGTCCCGCACCGCATGGCAACGAAGTCACTCGCCCACGGCATGGGCACCTTCCACAAGGACTGCGAGCACCCGCAGTCCCGCTGGTCGAAGTGCCCGCACGAGTACACAATCCGTTACCGAAGCGCGGCCGGGAAGCAGACCGAGAAGGCCGGCTTCTCCACCCAGGAGAAGGCGATCGACCGCCTCACGACGGTCTACCAGGAGAAGAATGCCGCTCCCAGGAACCAGAGCAAGGCCGAGCGCATCAGAAGTACGGCGCGATGCAGTTCCGCGAGTACACCGCGGAGTGGAAGGCCGGCCAGCGCGACCTCGCCGAGTCCTCACTCCGCACCCTGGAGTCCCTCCTCGAGAACCACATCTTGCCCACCCTCGGCAGCCGCCGCATGACCACCTTCGACCACAAAGTCATCGACGGCTTCATCCGCACCATGGAACGCAACGGCGCCGGCCTCGCCACCCAGTCCAACGCCTTCGACAAGGTGAAGTCCGTCCTCCTGGACGCCTACCCCCTCGGCATCTACACCGAGAACCCCGTCCTGGGCGTCAAGCCCCCGCAGTACGACCCGGAACGCGCGGTGATCCCCTCCCCCGCCCAGCTCCGCGACATACGCACCGCCGGCGACGACCGCTTCCTCCTGATCGCCGACCTCATGAGCGGCTGCGGCATGCGCAACGGCGAAGCCTTCGCCGTCAACATCAACATCAACATCAACAACCTTGTCGCGAGCGACGTCTACCGCATCACCGAACAGGTCAACCAGACCACCAAGACCTACGGCCGCCTCAAGCACCGCAAGCCCACCGACTACCGCGACGTCCCCCTCCCGGCCCGCGTCCGCGAGACGATCGAGTGGTACGCCGACATACACGGCACGGTCGACGGCTACCTCCTCCGCCACCCCATGGACCCAACAAAGCCGTTCCTCGCGTACTACCTCCAGAACCAGTGGCAGCGCATCAAGCGTGCCGACGAGGTCGACATCCCCCACGGCATGGTGATCTACAGCCTCCGCCACTTCTTCGCGTCGAACTGCCTCACCAACGGCATCCCCATCACCGACGTCGCCGAATGGATGGGACACAAGAGCCTCGACATCACCTTCAAGATCTACCGCCACCTCATGCCCGGCTCCATCGGCAAAGCCGCGAAGATCCTGGACGTCGGTCTGGCGGCTTGACCGGCGACGCTCAGGAGGAGGCGCCCTAGTCGATCCCTCGCTTGCATACTCCACCAACCAAGGAGGTCGCACATGTTTTCGGCATATGCGCCGAGGAGATAACCATCCCAATACTGCGCGCACGCCAGCAGGGGGTGTCATGAAGTACGACCTGTCCGGTCGCTTGGTGGTAGGGATCGCCTCCAGTGCACTGTTCGACCTCACCGACTGCGATGCAGTGTTTCGAGAACGAGGAGAGGACGCCTACCGCGCTTACCAAGAGGCCCACGTGAAAGATGTGTTGACCAAGGGCGTTGCCTTCCCTTTCGTCCGGCGCCTGCTGTCGTTGAACGACCTGGCGGAACCATCCGACTCGCTGGTTGAGGTCATCATCCTGTCGCGAAACGACCCCGACACAGGCCTACGGGTCATGCGTTCGATCGAAGCGCACAACCTGCCCATCAGCCGAGCCGTCTTTCAGCAGGGACGGTCGTCACACAGGTTCATGCCGGCACTGAACATGTCGTTGTTCCTGTCTGCCAATGGGGCTGACGTTCATGAGGCGGTGGCAGACGGAATGCCAGCGGGTCACGTGCTTGAGACAGCGCGGGTCGATGACGAGACCGACCCTGAACTGCGCATCGCTTTCGACTTCGACGGCGTACTGGCGGGTGACTCAGCCGAGCGGATCTTCCAGAACGCCGGCATCGACGCGTTCCGTGCGCACGAGGTCCGCAATGCGACCACACCTCACGATCCAGGACCGCTGGGCGAGTTCCTCTCCGGCATCAACCGCATCCAGCGCCGCGAAGAGGACGAGCGCCGCAAGAATCCCGGGTATCAGCCCCGCCTTCGAGTGTCCCTGGTCACCGCTCGGGACGCCCCTGCACATGAGCGTGCCGTGCGGAGCCTCAAGCAGTGGGGGCTACGGGTCAATGACGCCTTCTTCCTCGGCGGCATCGAAAAGGCTCCCGTCATCGGTGCCCTGGATCCGCACATCTTCTTCGACGACCAGGTCTCCCACCTGAATGGCACCGCACCGGCCACACCCAGCGTGCACATACCGTTCGGAGTCGTCAATGCGCCCTCATGAGTGCGCTGCGTACCAGGCGTTGGTGCCTTCACCAGAACGCTGGAACTAGCTGAAGCAGCGGATACGCATGCAACCCGAACGAACCGGTCTGCGCGGGAGTCGAGCTTCCCAATCCGAAGGGCTGCGTCAATCTTTTTGGGCACGTGCCCCATCCTCCCTGATAGCTCACAACGGAGCGGCAGAGAAGTCAGAACGGTTCACTAGCTGGGGCGGCGCCCACTGTGCCGCCCTGGACCTAGGCTGTCGGAACGTGGGCGGCACGCAGTATGCAGGCGCGTATGTCATGCGTCGTGTTCTTGAGAGGCTGACAACAGCGCGTCGGTCAGGAGGGGATTTTCTTCCGGGTCCCCGGTCGGTGTCAGTGGGTGGTCGGCGAAGGCCACCCGGGAACCGAGGTTGAGCTTTCGCAGGGCGCGTGCCACATGTTGCTCGACGGTACGGCAGGACAGCACGAGCAGTTCGGCTATCTGAGGGTTGGTCATCCCTTGCCCCGCCAGTGTCGCCACTTCCTTCTCCCTGGGGGAGAGTTCCTGCCCGTACCCCTTTCTGCCTCTTCGGGAACCTTCGTGCTGGCGCAGGTGACGTTGGCACCGGGCGATGTCGTGTGTGGTGCCGAGAGCGGTGTACAGGGCGAGGGCGGCGCTGAGTTGGGCCGCCGCCGCCATGCGGTCGTCGGCGTCGGTGAAGCAGTGGGCGGCGGCTTCGTAGGCTGCGGCGGCAGCGGCGGGGTGGGGGAGCTTTTCGTAGTGGCGGGCTGCCCGGACGTAGTGCGCGGCGGCTGCGGAAACCGCTCCGCTTGCTTGGGCCAATGCGCCGTGGCCGGCGTGGGCGGCGGCTGTGGCCAGGGGGGCTTCTTTGCCGGTGAGGCCGCTCCCGAATTCATCCAGAAGCTCCGTGGCGTCGTCGGTACGGTTGCCGCGTACGAATGCCCGGACCGCAATCGGGACGAGTTCCGCGCCCCAGATCCAGTTCCCTTTCTCGCGTAGGCGTGAGAGCGCCTGGTCCGCTTCCCAGCAGGCCGCGGCCGTACGGCCTTGCGTCAGCAGCGCCGATGCCCGGCCCGCGCGTGCGGAGGCCACCACGGGCACGTTGTGCGGAGCGGTTCGCAACGCTGCGTCGAAGTGGTGCACGGCGGCTGCCCGGGCGCCCTGCCACAGGGACAGCCACCCTGTCGCCAGCCAGGCGTCAGCGGCCAGGAACTCCCTCTCCCCGGCCAGGGCGATGACGCGGTCGGCGGCATGCGGGAGGTCCGCCCACCTGCCGGTGGCGGCACTGAGCCGTAGCGAGGTGCCGTCACCGAGCATCGACAGGAACGTCTCCTTCCCGCCGGAGAGTTTTCTGCCCTCCACCAGAAAGGCGTGCGCGCGGTCGTAGTGCCCGTTCCATGTCGCGGAGTCGGCGAGGTTGAAGTACGCCCGTGTGCGCTGCGTCGTCGAGGGGAGGGTGCGTTCCAGCTCGGCGATGTCCGACCACACCCGGGGGTCACCCATCAGCATCCGCGCGGAGAGCCGGTTGGTGTGCACTGCCGCGATCGTCTCGGCGTCCGCGCTGTCGCTCAGGGCGCACTCGGCCCGGTGCAGCCAGTGCATGTGGGTCTCGACCGGTCCCGTTCCGAAGCTGGGCAGGGCCAGCGCCGCCATGCCGCGTGCGGCGAGTTCGGGTCGTTCGCGCAGGTCGGTCACGGCGGCTTCGATCTCGGTCCGCCCCGCCTCGAGTTCACCGGCCTGGTTGATGAGCCAGCGTCCCAGGTTGAGGCGCACTTCCCCTCTGGCCACCGAGGACAGGCAGTCCTGTCGCAGTATTGAGCGCAGGTGGTCGATGGTGCCGGCCGAGGTGATGCCGTCGAGGACCGCACGGCTGAGCCGGACGGCGAACAGATCACGGGCGTGGGCGGGCAACGCGGTTTCGGTCAGGGCCCTTTCGAGCAGGGCGACGGCGACCGTCGCGTCCCCGGCGCCCATCTCCTGGTCGACAGCGGTCAGGGTGTGCCGGACCCACGCCGCCGCATCACCGCTCTGCCGGTAGTGGTGGGCGAGCCGGGCCGGTCGGCAGTCACTGCATTGGGCCAGCAGTTCCGCGGCCCGGGCGTGCAGTCGCGTTCTCAGTGGACCGGGGATCGTGGTGCGCACGGCCTGGGCGGCGAGGTGGTGGCGTGGCCCGTAGTGGCCGGGGGTGCGTTCGTACAGTCCTCCCGTGCCGATGGCGCGTACCACGGCGCTCGGTACCCGCCGGACCGGCAGACCGGCCACGTGCCCGAGGTCCTGCTCGGTCGCAGGTTCACCGAGTACCGCAGCGGCACGGATGACGGCGGTGGCCGCCCGCCCGGAGGCCGTCAGCAGGTCCTGTACGGCGTCCAGCAGAAGCGAAGGCGTCTCGATGTCGTCGAGCAACGACGGGGTCAGCGCCGTCGGACGCAGTGCCCGTACACCGCGTGCGACCTCTTGGACCCACAGCGGGTTGCCCGCGCTGCGCGCGTGCAGTTCGGCCGCGAAGTCCTCGGGCACCCCCGGCGTGCCGAGCACATGCGCGGCGAGCCGGCCCACCTGGGCGGCGTCCATCGGCTCAAGGCGTATGCGGGTGCCCACCTTCAGGGCTGAGTAGTTCCCCGGGAGTGAGCCACTGGGCCTGCGGCACGTCAGCACGAGCACGACCCCGGGCGGGGGCTCCGAGCAGAGGTACTGCAAAAGATCCCACGTCTCGCGGTCGGACCGGTGCACGTCCTCGATCACGACCACCGCGGGACCCAGCTGAACCAGCAGTTCGCGAAACGCACGGAAGATCCGAGACCGCCGGACGGATTCCTCGGTGACCGAACAGGTGCTCACCGGCAGGCCCGCGAGCTCCGGCAGGAGTTCGCGCAGGCTTCCCACGAGCGGACTGAACCCCCTGGTGTCGAGCCGGCCCGCTCCTCGTCGTACGGCCTCGATCACCGGCCCGTAGGGAAGAGGAACCCGCATCGGCGGACAGACCCCCTCCAGCACAGGCTGGTCGTCCATCGACGGGTGACGAAGCAACTCCTGGACGAGACGGGATTTGCCCGACCCGGCCTCGCCTTCGATCAACACGGTCTCCGGGGAGCGGCGCACCGCCCTCAGCAGCCGGTCGAGCTCTGCGGATCTGTCGTTGCACAAGCCCGTCCGTGCCTCCGTGGCAATTCTGGGTGGCACCATGCGCGGACTTTAATCCCCGCCGCCCGGTGGCACAAGGCACGTCCGCACCTGCTGTTTCTTGCGTATACCCACCTATTGAGCGGGCCATTGCCGCAGGGCGGCCGTGCGCCCATGGTTCTGGATGTTCGACGGCGCCACCCCTCCTCGTGGCCGACGTCGACGCACCACTCCCCTATGTGCCGCCATCTCTGGCATGCCCCCCTCAAGGAGAAACGTGAAGAAGAACTCCGCGGGACGCAAAAGGCTCACGCTCTGTCTCGCCACGCTTCTCGCTGCGGCGGCGACAACGGTCTGGACACCCTCCGCGTTCGCCGGCGCCGAGCCGTCCCCCACGCCGGACAAGCTGCTCAGCGTCGACGGCGGGACGCAGGTCAAGGACCGCTACATCGTCCAGCTCAACGACGGCACCACCCAGGTGTCCACCACAACGGCACAGAAGCTGGCGGGCAAGTACGGCGGCCAGGCCAGGCACACCTACAACCACGCACTGCGCGGGTTCTCCGCGCAGATGAGCGAGAGCGAGGCGGCCAAGCTGGCCGCTGACCCGACGGTGAAGTACGTCGCACCGGTCCAGATCGGCCACTCCTCCGCGACCCAGACGAACCCTCCATCGTGGGGGCTGGACCGGATCGACCAGAAGGCCCTGCCGCTCGACAAGAAGTACACGTACAGCAGCACCGCGAGCAACGTCACGGCCTACGTAGTCGACAGCGGCATCCGCATGAGCCACCAGGACTTCGGCGGACGGGCCAAGAGCGGCTACGACTTCGTCGACAACGACAGCAACGCCAGCGACTGCCTGGGCCACGGCACGCACGTCGCCGGCACGGTCGGGGGCTCGACGTACGGGGTCGCCAAGGGCGTCAAGCTCGTCTCCGTCCGCATCCTCGACTGCAACGACAGCAGCACCACGGAGCAGGCGCTCAACGGCATCGAGTGGGTCACCAAGAACGCCGTGAAGCCCGCGGTGGCCAATATGAGCCTGCAGTTCGGCAGCAACGACACCGTCGTGGAGGGGGCGCTCAAGAAGTCCATAGCCTCCGGTGTGACGTGGTCGCTGTCGGCCAACAACTTCGACAGCGACGCCTGCCAGTCATCGCCGGCGAAGCTGCCCGAAGCGATCACTGTCGGAAACACCGACAACTCCGACAAGCGTAACTCGAACTCGAACTACGGCTCCTGCCTGGACATCTGGGCCCCAGGTACGAACATCGTCTCAGCCAGTCACCAGAACGACACCGGCACCCGCACGATGACCGGTACGTCGATGGCCGCCCCGCACGTGGCCGGCGCCGCAGCCCTGTACCTGGCCGACCACCCCAGTGCCACCCCGCAGCAGACGCGCGACGCGCTGGTCGCACAGGCCAGCACCGTCACCATCGGTGACGCCAAGGCAGGCTCGCCGAACAAGCTCCTCAACACCAACTCCGGCACCACGGACCCCGACCCGACGACCTGCCCCGCGGTCACCAGCACCACCCGCGTGAACATCCCCGACAACGCGCCCGCCGTCACCAGCCCGGTCACCATCTCCGGCTGCTCCGGCCAGGCGTCCTCCACCACCGCGGTCACCGTCGACATCACCCACACCTTCCGCGGTGACGTCGTCCTCGACCTGGTCGCCCCCGACGGCTCCACCTACCGCCTGAAGAACTCCTCGGCCTCCGACTCCGCCGACAACATCCTCGCCACCTACACCGTCAACGCGTCCTCCGAGGCCCGCAACGGAACCTGGAAGCTCCGCGCCCAGGATGTCGCCGCCAACGACTCCGGCTTCATCAACTCCTGGAAGCTCACCGTCTGACCTGACCGACGCCCCGGAAACCCCGCATCGAGCGGGCGCCGCCTCCGCAAGACGTGAACCCCGCGTCCATCGGATGAAGGGAAGGCGCTGAAGCGGCGACAACAGTTCCGCTCCGGCCAGAGCCGGGTACCGCCCGCCAACCATGGGTGGTGCCCGGCCCGCCCTCTCGTACAAGCCGTTCGGTGCAGCGTGTGTCACGAGGCGGCCGGGGCCTCTCTCCAAGCCCTCACCATCCCCTGTGCGAAGGAGCGCCCACTGTGGCCGTCAGCGTCTTCGATCTCTTCTCCATCGGCATCGGGCCGTCCAGTTCACACACGGTTGGCCCCATGCGAGCGGCTAACACGTTCGTGCACCAGCTCAGGGACCACGGACTTCTCGCAGCCACTGCAGCGGTGCGGACAGACCTTTTCGGTTCGCTGGGGGCGACCGGCCATGGCCACGGCACGCCCAAGGCAGTCCTGCTGGGCCTGGAAGGTAACTCGCCACAAACGGTCGACGTCGCAACTGCAGACGAGAAAGTGGAGAAGATTCGATCCGGCAAAAGCCTCAACCTGCTGGGCACGTATCCGATCGACTTCGACGTCAACGAACAACTACTTCTCCACCGCCGCACGTCTCTGCCGTACCACCCCAACGGCATGACACTCATCGCATACGGTGCCGACGGCGTCGTCCTGCTTCAGAAGACGTACTACTCGGTCGGTGGCGGCTTCATCGTGGACGAGAGCGCAGTCGACGCGGACCGGACCAAGCTCGACGACACCGTCCCGAAATACCCATTCCGCACCGGTGGCGACCTGCTGCGCCTCACCCGGGAGACTGGTCAACCGATCTCCGCACTGGTATGGGAGAACGAGAAGGTCTGGCGGAGCGAGCCGGAGATCCGCGACGGGCTACTCGATATCTGGCGTGTGATGCAGGCATGCACGGAACGCGGCATGTCTCACGGCGGCACCCTGCCCGGCGGGCTCAAGGTCCGCCGCCGCGCCGCCGCCGCTGCGCAAGCTCTGCGCTCCGAGGGAGACCCCGACGCGCACGCCATGGAGTGGGTCACGCTCTACGCGATGGCCGTGAACGAGGAGAACGCCGCCGGCGGGCGGGTAGTGACCGCCCCGACCAACGGTGCTGCCGGAATCATCCCGGCCGTCCTGCACTACTACACCAATTTCGTACCTGGTGCGGATGAACGGGGCATCATCCGCCTCCTGCTCACAGCGGGAGCCATCGGCATGCTCTTCAAGGAAAACGCCTCCATCTCCGGCGCCGAGGTCGGCTGCCAGGGCGAGGTCGGCTCGGCCTGCTCGATGGCGGCCGGTGCCCTGGCCGAGGTCCTGGGCGGCTCCCCCGAGCAGGTGGAGAACGCCGCCGAGATCGGCATGGAGCACAACCTGGGCCTCACCTGCGACCCCGTCGGCGGTCTCGTCCAGATCCCCTGCATCGAACGCAACGGAATAGCGGCGGTGAAGGCCATCACGGCAGCCAAAATGGCATTGCGCGGCGACGGCAGCCACAAAGTCTCCCTCGACCACGTCATCAAGACCATGAAGCAGACCGGTGCAGACATGTCATTCAAGTACAAGGAAACTGCCCGCGGGGGCCTCGCCGTCAACATCATCGAATGCTGATATCGGGCACCATAGAACTCAACCAGACGGGCGCAACCATGATTGAGGCGACCTCGATCTTCTCCCTCCCCGCAACACCCGAGTCCGTACCCGAAGGTCGCAACCGCATCCGGGATACGCTGCGCTCATGGGAACTCCCATGCAACGAAGACCTGAATCTCAAATTGGCCCTGGTCGCCTCCGAACTCCTTACCAACGCCGTACGCCACGCGGGCGGGCAAATGACTATCTGCCTGGACCTAGACACGGACCGCCTCATCCTCAGCGTGCACGACAGCTCGCCAACCACACCCACCCTCCGAAGGACCCCACCGGACGTCTGGGGCGAGGACAACCGGGGTCTCACCCTCATCGATGCGTACTCGTATACGCACGGTGTCGAGCGCACCCCCGCAGGAAAACGGTGCTGGGCCGTGCTCCCTCTTCCCACCGAGCTGCTACTGGCAGAAGGCCGCAGAACCGCGGGAGGCACGGATACCTCGCGGTGGGTTGTCGAGCCCGCCGGAACCGCCCTCCTCGCGGTAATCCGTCGCACCGCGAGGAATGTCGACATGCAGCCGGCCGGGTGTGCTGAAGGACGACCATCCGACACGGACCCTGGACGCGATCGCCCCCCTGGGACATCGCGCCCGGGGCCGTTCGTGTGAGCGGCGAGAAAATCGATCTCCCGCATATCAGCGGCGGCGTGCCCGCCCGACAGGTCGGAACCACCAGGGCTGGCACGCACGCGGAGAGGAAACGGTGTCATGGGAGGAGGCCGTCGCAGTCAAGGAGTTTGAAGCTAGGTATGTTGACATAGGTATTTAGGCATACTTATATTGCCTGTGTGGCCACCCCCAGCGCGTCCGAGCAGGACATCCGGCAGATCGCGTCAGCGATGTCGGCCGTCCTGCCCGCGCTGAACCGGGCACTCGACCGGCGACTGGCCCAGGACTTTCCGCACCCCAAGCCGCCCGAGAGCCAGCTGGCGCTCCTGCGGCTCGTCGGCGAGCGTGACGGTGTGACGGTGCGCGAGGCCGCCGACGTCCTGCTGATGAAGCCGAACAACGTGAGCGCCCTGGTCACCCAGCTGGCGGGCCAGGGGCTGCTGGAGCGCAGGCAGGACCCCGCGGACAAGCGGGTCGCGCATCTGCACCTGACGGCCGAGGCCCGGCAGCGGCTCGACGAGGTCGGGAGCCTCGTGGACGGGTACCTCGTCGAGGCGCTGCACACCCTCACCGACGGGGATCTCGACGCCATCGGGTCCGTACTCGGCGCGCTCCAGGGCTTGGCGCGGCACATTCACCCCGCCGCCCACTGACGGCGCTCGCGTACCCGCGCCCCGTCGACCTCCATCTGTACGAGGAAGCAAGGCACCTCCATGTCCTCCACTGCCGTGGACAGCTCTTCCCTGCCCGCACACATCCGGCCTGCCGCTCCGGTGGGCCGCCGCGCCAATCCCTGGCTGACGCTCGTCGCCGTCGCCTTCGGCCTGTTCATGGTCGGTCTGGACGGCTCCGTCGTCGCGATCGCCAACCCGGAGATCGGCCGGGACCTGAACGCGTCCACCGCTGACCTGCAATGGGTCACCAACTCCTACCTGCTGGCGCTGGCCGCAGCCCTGATACTCGGCGGGAAGCTCGGTGACCGCTTCGGCCGGCGCACCTTCTACCTGGTCGGCGTCGTCGGCTTCACGCTCGCGTCGGTCGCCATCGGCCTGGCCGGGTCGATCGAGGGCGTCATCGCCTTCCGGGCCGTACAGGGCTTCTTCGGCGCGCTGCTGATGCCCAACACGCTCGGGCTGCTGCGCGCGGTGTTCCCGCCGAAGAAGTTCGGCATGGCCGTGGGCATCTGGGCGATGGTGTCGTCGGTGTCCACCGCGCTCGGCCCCATCGTCGGCGGTCTGCTCGTCGAGCACGTCAGCTGGGAGTCCGTCTTCTACATCAACGCTCCGATCGGCGTCGTCGCGCTCGTCCTCAGCGCACTGGTCCTGCCGCAGAGCAAGAACGCCTCCGGCGACCAGCGGTTCGACGTCCCCGGCGTGATCCTGCTCGCGGTCGGACTGCTCGTCGTCGTGTTCGGCGTGGTCAAGGGCGAGACGTGGGGCTGGAGTTCCGGCTCGACGCTGGGCGCGCTCGCCGCCGGCCTCGCGATCCTCCTGGTGTTCGGCTGGTACGAAACCCGTGTGGAGCACCCGTTGCTGCCCATGCGGCTGTTCCACAGCCGTGCGCTGACCATCGGCACGATCATCACGGCGATCAACTTCTTCGTCCTGCTCGGCGTGATCTTCTTCGTGATGCTGTACCTCCAGAACGTACGCGGCTTCACCCCCGTCGAAGCGGGCGTGCGCACCCTGCCGCTGAGCCTGGCCTCCGTGATCGCCTCGCCGCTGGGCGCGAAGCTCACCGAGAAATACGGCGCCGGACTGTCCATGCCGCTCGGCATGGTGCTGCAAGGCGGCGCCGCCTTTGGCGTACTCGCATGGGGCGTGGACTCGCCGTACGTCGCCATGTGGCCGCCCTTCATCGCCCTGGGCCTCGGCGTGGGCATGGTCATGGCCGCCTCCTCCGACGCCATCGTGGGCAACTCCCCCGTCAAGGACGCCGGTGTCGCCGGCGGGCTCCAGGCCACCGCCCTCCAGATCGGCGGCGCGCTGGGCACCTCCGTACTCGTGTCCCTGATCAGCAGCCGGGTCAACTCGACCCTGACCGCCGAACTCACCTCCGCCGGGGTGCCCGCGCCCATGGCAGAAAGCCTGCACGAGGCCAAGGACGCGGTGGCCATGGGCATCTCACCGGTCTCCGGTGACATGCCGGCCCGGCTGAAGGCCGCGGTGATCGAGGGCAGCGGCCAGGCATTCATCAACGGAGTCCACACCGCCGCGCTCGTCACCGGCACCCTGTGCGTCATCGGCGCCACCCTCGCCGCAGCCGGCGTACGACGCAACCCCGAGGGCGCCCGTCACTGAGGGGGCGACGGGGCCGGACCGCCCGGCTGGGCCCGGCGAGCCGCGAGAACGGCGGCTCGCGCCCGGCCGGGCCGATCCCATGCACCCCTTGCCGATCAACACCGGCGGCTGCGATACCGCCCTTTGTTGACGGTCCACACGACGCGCGCCCGATCCGGGACAGACCGACGGCGGACCGCAGCCCCGGAAGGGGAACTCACCTGG
Source organism: Streptomyces sp. NBC_01351 (assembly GCF_036237315.1). Classification (GTDB taxonomy): domain Bacteria; phylum Actinomycetota; class Actinomycetes; order Streptomycetales; family Streptomycetaceae; genus Streptomyces. The sequence continues at coordinate 755,824 of NZ_CP108356.1, forward strand.
AGCGGAACCCAGCAGCCGAAGAGCCCAGGACCAGACCTGTCGGTATGACGCGCCTCCGACGGCCGACGCGCCCGGACTTTCCCTCCAGATATCTAACTACTCGTCAGTAGAGTCAGCAAAGGGTCAGCATTCGTTCGACCAGACGTGACCACAGCCTGCTCTACATGAGACTCGACCTCAAGATCACGAATCTCTCCAGAGAGCCCGTCGGCTCCAGCCAGGCGACTGAAAGCGGAAGGAGATCACTCCCACTCCGTCCGGCTCACCCCTTGCTGCATCAGCGCAGTTCAGCGCACCCTTCCCCTAGGCTTCAGGCGAGTTGGGGGAAGTTCCGGGGCAGGAATCGGAGCACCGTCGTAGCCCTTGACCTCGCCGTAGCGGGTGCCGTTCATCCACTCTTCGCGGAAGCCTGCGATATCCTCTTGGGACCGTCCGATCCAGTTCCAGAACATGACGATCTCCTCCTCGAACGGCTCGCCGCCCAGCAGCATCAGCCCGGCGTCCGAGGCCGCCCGCAGGGGGAGTTCGGTGCGGCCGCAGCCCAGGTAGAGCATGGAGCCCGGGAGGACCGGGACGCCGTCCACGTGGGCTTCGCCCGACATCGACAGGACCGCGTACTCGAAGTCCGGGTCCAGCGGGAGCCGGGTTTCCGTGCCCGCCGCGAGGGCCAGGTCCGCGCCGACGATCGGGGTGTACGCCGTGCCCGGTGAGGTCGCCGTGTCCAGGGTGCCCAGGATGACCGTCGCGGTCAGGCCGGGGGCCGTCACCTGCGGGAGGTCCGCGTGGTGCTGGAAGTGGGGTTCCACGTCGCGGTGGGCGTCCGGGAGGGCCACCCACAGCTGGGCGCCGTGCAGGAACCGGGCGTGCGGGCGCGGGCTCTCCTCCGAGTGGGAGATGCCGCGGCCCGAGGTCATCAGGCCCAGTTCGCGAGGGCGGACCGTGGCGAGGCTGCCGACGCTGTCGCGGTGCAGGACCTCGCCCTCGTGGAGCCAGCTCACCGTCTGCAGGCCGGAGTGCGGATGCGGCGCGACCTGCATGCCCGGCTCGTCCGCGATGTCGTCCGGGCCGTAGTGGTCCACGAAGCACCACGCGCCGACCATGCGGCGGCCCAGGTTCGGCAGGAGTCGGCGGACCTCGGTGGACTCCCCCAGCTTGACGGTGCGCGGGCTGAGGAGCTCGCGCACCGGTTCGGCCACGACGAATCCGCGGCCGCCGCAGGCGGAGAGAGCGGGCTGGCGATCGAGATTGCTCATGCGGACAACCTAGCCGCGCCGCACCTCCCGGGTGGGGTGGAATCTTCCACGGCCGGGGCGTGTTGGAGGCTCCGTACACACCACCCGAGTGCTGGAAGGTAGTCATGGAGGCGATCTACGCGATGGGCGAGCCGGCGGCCTACCTGGAGCAGGGCACCCCCGCCGAGCGCTGGGACCGTGCCGGGCTCTTCTTCGACGCCAAGGAGTACGCGACGGCCGCCCGCGTCCTGGAGCCGCTGGCGGAAGAGGCGCCCGAGCAGCTCGCCCCGCGTCTGCTGCTGGCCCGCGCCTACTACCACTCCGCCCAGCTCTCGCGCGCCGAGCGGGAGCTGCGCTCCATCCTGGAGCGCTGGCCGGTGGAGGACTACGCGCAGCTGATGCTCGGTCGCACCCTGGAGCGGCAGGGCCGGGCCGCCGAGGCGCGCCCCTACCTGCGGATCGCCGCCGCGATGGCCGGCGATTTCCCCGAGTAGGCGGCCGGGCGGCGGCCCGCCGACGTGGCCCGGTGACGTGGCCCCGGCCCCGTTGGTGCGGGGCCGGGGCTCCGGCTCGGTTAGCCTGGGTCGCATATGAACCGCCTGACCACGCCCTTCGGCTCCTACGAGCTCACCCGCTTCCCCGAGGATCCGCGCGACCGGCTCCGTGCCTGGGACGCCGCCGACGAGTACCTGCTGCACCACCTCGACTCCGGTACCGGCGAGCGAGGCCCGGTGGACCTGGCCGCCGCGGGCCAGATCACCGTGCTCGGGGACCGCTGGGGGGCGCTGACCACGGCGCTCGCCGCGTACCACCCGACGCAGATCACCGATTCCGCCCTCAGCCGGTCCTCCACCGCCGCGAACCTGGACCGTGCCGGGATCGGGACCGCCAAGAGCACGGTGACGCTGCTGACCACGCAGGACCCGCCGCCCGAGCGGATCGATGTCCTGCTGGTGCGCGTACCCAAGAGCCTGGCGCTGCTGGAGGACCAGTTGTACCGGCTGGCCCCGCACGTGCACGCGGGCACCGTCGTCGTCGGCACCGGCATGGTCAAGGAGATCCACACCTCCACGCTGCGGCTCTTCGAGAAGATCCTGGGCCCGACGAAGACCTCGCTCGCGGAGAAGAAGGCGCGGCTGATCTTCTGTACGCCGGACGCCCCCGGGGCCGTCCGACCCGTGGCCGCCGACCCGTGGCCGCTGACGTACACGGTGGACGAGGAGGCGGGCTCGGCCTCCGGTCTGACCGTCGTCAACCACGCCGGGATCTTCTGCGCCGACCGGCTGGACGTCGGCACCCGCTTCTTCCTGCAGAACCTGCCGACCAACACCGACGGCGCCCGGGTCGTCGACCTCGGCTGCGGCAACGGTGTCGTCGGCACGGCGGTGCAGGTCCACGACCCGGACGCGGAGGTCGTCTTCACCGACGAGTCGTACCAGGCGATCGCCTCGGCGCGGGCCACGTACCGGGCGAACGTGCGCGAGGGCCGGCGGACCGCCGAGTTCCACGTCGGCGACGGGGTGGCCATGCTGTCGCCCGGCTCCGCCGACCTGGTGCTGTGCAACCCGCCCTTCCACTCGCACCAGGCGACGACGGACGCGACGGCGCTGCGGATGTTCGCCCAGTCGCGCAAGGCACTGCGGCCCGGCGGCGAGCTGTGGATCGTCGCGAACCGGCACATGGGTTACCACACGCATCTGCGCCGGCTCTTCGGCAACAGCGAAGTCGTCGCGAGCGAACCGAAGTTCGTGGTGCTGCGGGCGGTCAAGCGGCGTGAGCAGTCCCACCCTATGTGACCTGCAAGTAGCTCTTATGCTTCGCCGCGTGAGCAGTCAGGCGGAGAGCGATGACACGGGCGAGAAGGACGGCGGGCGCTACCGCCGGGAGGACGTGGCCCGGGCGGCCGGCGTCAAGGTGCGCAACCTGCGCTACTACCAGGAGCGCGGGTTGCTGCCGCCGCCGCGCCGCGAGGGCCGGATCGCCTGGTACTCCGAGGACCACCTGACGCGGCTGCGGCTGATCAGCGATCTGCTGGGCCGCGGCTACACGGTCAACGGCATCGCCGAGCTGCTGCACGCCTGGGAGGGCGGCGGCGGACTGTCCGGACTGCTGGGCCTGGAACGGGAGATGACCCGGGACTGGGTGCGGGAGGAGCCGGTCACCATGACCCGGGCCGAGCTGCGGGAGCTGTTCGGGCCGACGGCCACGGCCGAAGACACCCGGCGGGCTGCGGAGTTGGGGTACGTCACGATCGAGGGGGACCTGGTCACCCACCCGAGCAGGCGGCTGCTGGACGCGACGCTCGCGCTGGTGCGGCAGGGGGTGCCGCTGGCCGAGATCCTGGACGCGGGTGACTTCGTACAGGCTCAGGCGGCCGCGCTCGCGGACCGGTTCGTCGTGCTGTTCAGGCAGCACGTGATCGGACCGGAGGGGCTGGAGCGGCTTTCGGCCACGCAGCTCCGGCACGTCACCGAGGCGGTCGCGGCGCTGCGGCCGGTGGCCGGGGAGGTCGTGGCCACGGAATTCGCGCGGGCGATGGCCCGGCGGGTGGACGCGGAGGTCGCCGAACTGCTGCGTACGGAGCAGTAGGAGTCGGCTCAAAGGGTGCGCTCGCACAACCTTGCCAACCCCCATTGGCACTCTTACATTCAACTCGTCGGTAACAACGGTGCACAGCCGAAATAAGGGACGATCTCATGACGGATTCCCCGCACTTATCCGACGTATCCGATGCCTCCCAGGAGGACGGCTTCGTCTCCGGCCGCGTCCGCTGGCGGAGGTTCGCCCTGCTGACCGTCCCCGCCGTGGCCGTGACCGCCGGCCTCGGCATCGCCCTCGCGCAGGGCGCCCTCGCCGCCTCCTTCGCCGTATCGGGACAGCAGTTCAAGGTGTCGGCGAAGAGCCTGGAGGGCGAGGGCTTCGCCCAGTACGGCAGTGTCGACGTCAACGCCCGCGAGGAGCTCATCCCGGTGGCCGTCACCGCCATCCGGGAGGCCAGACTCGACAGCCTGTGCCAGTCGGTGGTCACCTCGCTCCCAATCATCGGCGACATCTCGCTCAACCTCACGGCCGGCCGGGACAAGCCCGTCGAGGCGAGCAACCTGTTCGTCGACGCCACCCAGCTCTCCGGCGACGCGGTCTTCACCAACATCGAAATCGGGCGCGACGCCTCCACCCTCGACAAGGGGCCGGCGGACGCCCAGGGGATGCAGGACCTCTTCGGCCAGCAGGCGGACACGGTCCGGATCACCGATCTCAAGCAGACGGCGTGGGCGACGAACGCCGGCACGTTCAAGCTCACCGGGCTGAGCATGGACATAGCCAAGGGCAAGAAGGAATGCTTCTGAGCCGCCGTCGGCGGTGGCGGCAGTGGCGGCGCGGCAGACCCTTCTGGGGCGGCCTGTTCGCCGTCCTCGCCGGGGCGTGGATCTGCGTCCTGCCGCTGGCACCGCTGAAGGTCATGCTCCAGCAGGGGGTGGCGGGCATCCCGTCCGTTCTGATGGGCGCCGTGATGATCGTGCTCGGCCTCACCGCCTGGTTCGCCCCCGCTCAGCGCGGCCTCGCGGGTGTCCTCACCACTCTGATCGCCACGGCCGCCCTGGTCCTGTCGAACCTGGGCGGATTCCTGATCGGCACCCTGCTCGGCATCCTCGGCGGCGGCCTGATGTTCGCCTGGCAGCCGTACGCCGCCCCGCCCCGCGCGCCCTCGCCCTCGCCCGCGCCCTCGCCCGCGCCCGCGCCCTCGCCCGCGCCCTCGCCCTCGCCCTCGCCCTCGCCCGCACCGTCTTCCGCTCCCGCTTCCCCCACCGCGGCCCCCACCCCGCACCCCGATCCCCAAGGAGCACAGCCATGAGCCGTACGCGCACCGCGCTCGCCCTCGGGATGGCCTTCGCCGGAGCCCTGTCGGTGGCCTCGGCCACCGCCACCGCGGCCCCCTTACCGCTGGCCGGGTCGACCACCGTCACCCCGGCCGGGCACGCGTTCAAGGCCACCCTCAGCGGGAAGGCCACCCTCAAGGCCGGTTCCGTGACCGTGACGTGTACGGTCTCGGTCGCCACCGGAACGGTGCCGGCCGCCCCCGGCAACTCCAACCCGGCCGGGCCGGTGTCCTCGCCGATCTCCCCGCCTACGTACAGCTCCTGCACCTCGAGCATGCCGGGGGTCACCCCCACGGTCACCACCAGCGGAGCCTGGACGGTGTCGATGCAGCACGGCGCCCCGATCACCGCCACCATGACCGTGCCGGTCGGCGGGCTGGTGCTCAAGACGACCGGGCTCGCCACGTGCACGGTCACCGCGGCGCCCACGGCCGCGGCGAACGTCGGCGGCGCATGGGCCAACGGCGCCCCGCCCAGCCTGACCTTCACGAACGCCTCGGTACCGGTCAAGGTCACCGGCGGGTTCGGCTGCCCGACGAGCGCGACCGCGTCCACCTTCAACGCGGTGTACCAGGTCACCGACACCACCGACCCGGCGCAGCAGATCACCGTCGCCCCCTGACGGGGAAGAGCGGCCCGGCCCGCCGCCCCGGAGGACACCCGGGGCGGCGGGCCGTTCACGTGCGGCCGGGCAGTGCGGCCGAGCGATGCGGCCGAGCGGTGCGTTCGGCGCGTGCCGGGAGGCCGGCCGCCAGGAAATCGCGTTGCCCGATCGGCGGGGACCGGGGGAGGCTCCTCGCATGTCACAGAGCACCGAAGCGCAAGAATCCGCGGTCCGTCCCCGCGCCCCCCGGGAGGTCGGCGACCTCTTCTCCGGCGGGCGCCTCGTCGCGATCCCCCGCAAGGCCGCCCGGCGCGAGCAGTTGCTCGCCCACCTGGCCGAGACCCTGTTCGCAGCGGACCGCACGTACACGGAGCCCGAGGTGAACGACGCGCTGCGCACCGTGCACGAGGACTGCTCGGCACTGCGGCGTTACCTGATCACCTCGGGCCACCTCACCCGGACCCGCGACGGCAGCAGCTACCGGCGGGCCGGCACCACCCTGTAGTGCGTGGTCAGCCGGCCGTCGTCACCGATCACGTGGAAGGCGACGGCCGGCGGCTCGTCGAGGTGGACGTACTGCGAGGTCCCCGACGGTCCCTCCCAAGGCAGCCGGACGGTGGAGACCACGCCGGGCGCCACCAGCAGCGGCCGGCCCGCGAAGGTGGTGGCCGCCGCCGTGTGGGCGTGTCCGCACAGGAACCCCGTCAGGTGCGGGTGCCGCTCTACGAGTTCGGCGAGCCGCTCCTCGCCGAACTGGCGGATCCTGTCCACGTACGGGACGTGCAGCGGGACCGGCGGGTGGTGGAAGGCCACCAGGACCGGGGTCTCGCGCGGGGTGTCGGCCAGTACCCCGTCCAGCCAGGCCAGGGTGGAGTCCTCCAGGAACCCGTGGTGCTCGCCTGGTACGGAGGAGTCGCACACCGCGAGCACGAAGCCCTCGCCGCGCAGCACTTGGTCGACCGGGTCCGCGGAGGCAGCCTCCCCGGCCAGCAGGCCCCGGCGGAACGCGGCCCGGTCGTCGTGGTTGCCGGGACAGACGACCAGGGGATGCCGCGAGTCGAGGAGCTTGGCCGCCTGCTCGTACTCGCCGTCCTGGGCGTGGTCGGCTATGTCCCCGCTCACCAGCACCGCGTCGAGGTCGTACGGCAGTCCGTCGAGGTACTCCATGACGGCGCGGGTACGGTCGGCCGCACGCCGGTCGGCGTCGAGATGGATGTCGCTGAGGTGGGCGATCACGATCACGGGCGATGCCTCCTTGGTGTCGATCTCTGGTCGAGAGATGTCCCTGCAGGATATGTGGCCGAACCATCCAACAGGGCTGCCCGCGCGCCCCGGAGGCCGCCCCGGGGACCCGTTGTCAGAGGGGCCGTTTACTGTTCGGTCAACTGATCACGCGCGACAAGGGGAGGCAGCGTGCGGCGCTGGGAGTACGTCGACGGCGGCTCGGCCAAGTTCTGGGAGGCGGAGGCGGAAGGCACCTCGGTGACCGTCCGGTTCGGGCGTGCCGGGACGAACGGCCAGAGCCGGGTCAAGGAGTTCGGCTCCGCCGCTGAAGCGCAGTCACACCTGGTCAAGTCGATAGCGGAGAAGGAGCGGAAGGGGTACGCGGAGATCGGCGCGGCCGAGGGCGCCGCCGCTCCCGCCCCCGTGGAGCCGGGCGCCTCCGACGTGGCCGCCACTGCGGCGGTCCCCGTCGTCCCCGCGGACGAGGACGCCTTCGTCCTGCCCGCGGCATGGAAGCGGAATCTGTATCCGCGCCGTGGCGGCGTGGCCCGGACCGTGGCCGGCATCGACAGGAGCGCGCGGCAGCAGTGGGAACAGTGGCTGCACGCCGAGGCCGCAGAGGTCGAGCGGCTGCTCGGCTCACCGCACAGCGACCCTGAGCTCGTCGAGGCCGCCCGGGCCCATCAGGCCGGAGGGCACAACCCCCTGGGTGCCGCGGTACTCGCGACGATCCTGACCCCGCAGGACAGGGGGTTCGCCGTGGTCGCGGACGCGTGGGCGGACGCCTTCGGCCTGCCGTTCGCGGCCTGCGCCACGGTCGAGGCCCTGGAAGTGCAGAAGAAGTGGTTGTCACGCGGCTCGTCGAGCACCGTCGAGGGAGTCGAGGCACATCCCGAACCCGGCGGACACGGGTGGAACCGGCCGAGCGCCCGTTCCGCCGTCGACCGCGTCCGGGCCCTGCTGGCCGTGGCCGAGGAGGCGACCTACCAGGCTGCCGTCACCGCGCTCGCCGGGCACCGCAGGAACATCCGCAGACGCGTCACCGTTTCCTTCCTCGTCCCCTCGGAGCAGGAGTGGGTGGACGAATGCTGCGCCGATCCCACCGCGCGCGCCTACCCCGACCGGATTGTGCGGGAGATGCTGTTGTGCTCCCTCGGATCGCCCGAACAGGTCACCCTGTTCGGCGACCGCGTGGAGCTCGGCTGGCGCGGCTGGAACGCGGCCGTCATCGCGAGCCTCGCGGAGGGCGTGGCCGCTGGGATGGCCCCGCTGCTGGCCGGCGAGCTGAACAGTCGGTACATCGACACGGACAGCACCAAGTCCATGGCCGGCGCCCTCGCCGAGCTGCCTTCCGACGCCGCCTTCGGCTTCCTGGTCGACCGCCTCGACGACAAGCACGTACGGGCGGCCGCGACCACCGCGGCACGTCGTTTCCCGGCGCGGGCGCTGCGCATGCTGGCGGAAGCTTCGCTCGGCACTGGCGCCCCGGCCACGACGGCCGGCCAGTTGCTCGTCGGGCACGTGGCCGCCCACCGGGAGCTCGCGCCGAGCGTGATGTCGACCCTCCCGCCGGACGTCGCCGCGGTCATCGAACCCCTCGTGCACCGGGCGGACCGGGCGGAGGACGCCCCGGCGGAGGCGTTGCCGACGCTGCTGACCAGCCCGCCGTGGACGCGCAAGCGGACCGTGGTCAAGCCGCGCGTGGTCACCGGGCTGGTGGCACCGTCCGAGGTCCGGATGGCCTGGCGGGCGGGCGAGCAGGAGGTCTGGGCCGCCACGGAGTCGTGGGTCACCGGCTGGGAGCCGTACGACCCGATGGAGACCTACATCGAGAAGATGCGCAAGGGCCACAAGTACTGGTTCTCGCTGGCGGTGTTCGTCAAGGGGCCCGTCGAGCTGGTGCGTCCGATGCTCGCCGACTGGGACAGCGACGACTACACCTACGAGGGGCTGAGCTCCTTCAAGCCGCTGATCGCCCGCCACGAACTGGCGGCGCTTCCCGTGGCCGTGAGCATGGCGACCCGCAACCCGACCTTCATGGCACCGCTCCTCCTCCCGATCCTCGATCGGAGCGTGGCCCGGCTGATGGCCGAGTGGCTGGTGCGCCTCAAGGTGGCGGGAGAGACGGCGCGTTCCTGGTTCGTCCGGCACGGGGCTGACGCGGCGCGGCTGCTCGTCCCCGACGCGCTGGGCACACCCGGTCCGGAGCGAACCGCCGCCGAGCGGGCGCTGTTGGTGATCGTCGGGGCGCACGGCGCCGACTCGGTGCGCCAGGTGGCGGCGGAGTACGGGTCGGAGGCCGCCGAGGCCGTGGAGCCGCTGCTGGGTTCCGATCCGCTGACGGCCGCGCTGCCCGCCAAAATGCCGAAGGCGGCCGACTGGGCCGATCCGCACGCGCTGCCGCAGATCCTGCTCGAGTCCGGCGGCGCCCTGCCCGCCCCGGCGGTCGGGCACGTGCTGACCATGATGGCGGTGTCCACGCCGAGTGCGGAGTTCCCCGGGCTGGCCCAGGTGCGCGACCTGTGCACCCACGAGTCGCTGACCGCCTTCGTGTGGGCGCTGTTCACCGAATGGCGGCTCTCCGGGATGCCGCCCAAGGAGGCGTGGGCGCTGCACGCGCTCGGCTGGTTCGGCGACGACGGGACCGTGCGCGACCTCACCCCGGTGATCCGGGCCTGGCCCGGCGAGGGCGCCCACCACCGGGCCGTCGACGGTCTCGACGTCCTGGCCTCGATCGGCACCGACGTCGCGCTGCTGCACCTGCACGGGATCGCGCAGCGGGTGAAGTTCAAGGCGCTGAAGCTCCGTGCGCAGGAGAAGATCTCCGAGGTCGCCGCCGAGCTGGGGCTCACCGGTGAGCAGCTGTCCGACCGTCTCGTGCCGGACCTCGGTCTCGACGCGGACGGCAGCACCGTCATCGACTACGGCACGCGCCGCTTCACGGTCGGGTTCGACGAGCAGCTCAAGCCGTACGTGCTGGACGAGGAGGGCCGGCGCCTGAAGGACCTGCCGAGGCCCGGCACCAAGGACGAGGCGGAGCTCGCGACGGACGAGCGCAAGCGGTTCATGGCGTTGAAGAAGGACGTGCGGACGATCGCCTCGGACCAGGTGCGGCGGCTGGAGGCCGCGATGGTCGACGGACGCTCGTGGACGGGGGCCGAGTTCCGGCAGCTTTTCGTGGACCATCCGCTGGTGTGGCACCTGGTGCGGCGCCTGGTCTGGCTGGCCGAGGCGGACGGCGAGGTGACCTCGTTCCGGGTGGCCGAGGACCGTACGTACGCCGATGTCGAGGACGAGGCGGTGAAGTTCGGGGACGACGCGAGCATCACGCTGGCGCACCCGCTGCACCTGGAGGGTGATCTGGCGGCCTGGTCCGAGCTGTTCGCGGACTACGAGATCGTGCAGCCCTTCCCGCAGCTGGGCCGGCCGGTACTGGCGGCGACGGAGGAGGAGGCCGCCGGCGCGCGCCTCACCCGTTTCGAGGGCTTCACGGTGCCCGTCGGCAAGCTGCTCGGGCTGCAGAAGCGCGGCTGGGAGCGCGGCGAACCGCTGGACAACGGCGTGGAGCGGTGGTTCTTCCGTCGGCTGGGCCCCGAGCGCTATCTGGTGATCCAGCTCGACGAGGGCATCGCGGTCGGCATGGTCAACGAGTTCCCGGACCAGAAGCTGGAGACCATCTGGCTCGACACCCGGCCTGGTGACCACTGGAGCTCCCGCACGTACCCGCTGAAGTTCGGCGACCTGTCGCCGGTCATCGTGTCCGAGGTGCTCGCCGACCTGACGGAGATCACGTCATGACCACGACCGCGCAGGAGTTGCAGCGGCCGCCCGCCGAGGTCCGCTACGCCGAGGAGCTCACCTCCCTGCGGGCTTCCGACGCCGATCACCGGCCGCCGGGCTGGCAGTTGAGTCTGCGGGCCGCGCGCCGCTTCATCGTCGGGGACGAGGAGGCGGGCATCGGCCGCAAGTTCGTCGGCGACACGGCGCTGGTCGAGCGGGCCCTGGTGGCGTTGGCGACCAACCGGGGCCTGATGCTGGTGGGTGAACCGGGCACGGCCAAATCGCTGCTGTCGGAGCTGATCTCGGCGGCCGTCAGCGGTGATTCGACGCTGATCGTCCAGGGCGGCGCGGCGACCACCGAGGACCAGATCAAGTACTCCTGGAACTACGCCCTCCTCGTCTCCGAGGGCCCCTCCCAGCGCTCGCTGGTGCCGGCGCCCATGCTGAGCGGGATGCGGGAGGGCCGCCTCGTCCGCTTCGAGGAGATCACCCGCTGCCCGCTGGAGGTACAGGACTCCCTGCTGTCGTTGCTGTCGGAGCGGGTGGTGGCCATTCCGGAGCTGGAGGGTCCGGACGGGATGGTCTTCGCCCGCCAGGGCTTCAACGTGATCGCGACCGCCAACACCCGGGACCGCGGGGTCAACGAGATGAGTGCCGCCCTCAAGCGGCGCTTCAACTACGAGACCGTGTTCCCCATCGCCGACCTGGGCACCGAGATCGCCCTGGTCGAGGCCGAGGCGACGGCCCTGCTACACCGCTCGGGCGTGGCCGCGGCGCCGGACCCGGACATCATGGAGGTGCTCGTCACCACCTTCCGCGAGCTGCGCTCCGGGATGGGCGGAGACGGAACGGCCACGGACCGGCTCTCCTCGGTCATGAGCACCGCCGAGGCCGTCTCGGTCGCCCACGCGGTGGGCGTGCGGGGCTGGTTCCTGCGCGGGGAGCCGGGCGACGCGGCCGATCTGGTGACCTGCCTGGCCGGTACGGCGGCCAAGGACAGTCCGGAGGACCTGGCGCGGCTGCGCCGCTACCTCGAACAGCGGGTGGCCAAGCGCGGCGGGGCGCAGTGGAAGGCCCTGCACTCCGCCCGCCACCTGCTGGCGGGCTGACGGTCCGATGAGCGTCACCTTCCTCGGCGTACGCCACCACTCCCCCGCGTGCGCCCGGCTGGTCGCCCGCACCATCGAGGAGCTGCGGCCCGCGCACGTGCTGGTCGAGGGCCCGTCCGATCTCAACGGGCGGCTGGACGAGCTGCTGTTGGGGCACGAGCTCCCCATCGCCGTGTTCAGCCACTACCGGGATCAGGAGCGCACCGCCACCTCGTGGGCGCCGCTGTGCGACTACTCGCCGGAGTGGGTGGCGCTCTCGGCGGGCCGGGCCGCGGGGGCGGAGGTCCGCTTCATCGACCTGCCCGCCTGGCATCCCGCGTTCGCCGGGCGCACCAACCGGTACGCGGACGCCGAGGCGCGCTACGCCGAGGCGACGGCGCGGCTGTGCCGGCGGTTCCAGGTCGATTCGGTGGACGCGCTGTGGGACCGGATGTTCGAGTCGGATCCGGAGTCCCCTTCGGACGCCGAGGAGGGTGGGCTCGCCGCCCGGCTGGAGGCGTACTTCGACCTCGTGCGCGGCGACGCGGTCGCGGACGAGGGCGACCGGGCGCGGGAGGAGTACATGGCCGCCTGGGTGCGCGCCGCCGTGGCCTCGGCCGGGGACCGCCCCGTCCTGGTCGTCACCGGCGGCTTCCACCGGCCCGCGCTCGTGGCCCTGACGGCCGCAGCCGCGCCCGATGGCGGGTGGCCGGAGGTGCCCGGGCCGCCGGAGGGGGCCGTGGGCGGGAGTTTCCTCGTGCCGTATTCCTTCCGGCAGCTCGACGCCTTCGCCGGATACCAGTCCGGAATGCCCTCGCCCGCGTACTACCAGCGGCTGTGGGAAGCCGGTCCGCGCGCCGCAGGCGAGGGACTGGTGCGGGCCGTTGCCGGGCGGCTGCGCGAGCGCGGCCATCCGGTCTCCACGGCCGGGCTGATCGCCGCGCACAGCACCGCGCTCGGCCTCGCCGCACTGCGCGGGCACCGGACGCCGACCCGCCTCGACCTGCTGGACGGCCTGGCCGGGGCGCTGATCACCGATGCCCTCGACGAGCCGTTGCCGTGGACCCGGCGCGGCACCCTGCGCCCCGGATCCCACCCGGTGGTCGTGGAAATGGTCGCCGCCTGCGGGGGCGACCGCGTCGGACGGCTGCACCCCGACACCCCGCTGCCCCCGCTGGTGCACGACGTCGGGGCCCGGCTGGCCACGCTGGGCCTGACACCGGGCGAGGGCCGACCCGTCACCCTGCACCTGACCGACCCCGCGGAGCTGACCCGCAGCCAGGTACTGCACCGGCTGCGGGTGCTGGGCATACCCGGCTTCACCCGGGTCACCGGCCCCGCGCACGGCACCGACCCGGTCTTCACCGAGCGCTGGGAGCCCCGTACGACGGCGGGCCGCGAGGCCGCGCTGATCGAGGCGGGCGGTTTTGGCGCGACGCTGGACGAGGCCGCGGTCGTCGCCCTCGACGACCGGATGCACGCCGCGGGCACGGAGCCCGCCGCGCTCGCCGGCGTCCTGTTCGACGCCGTGGTGTGCGGGGCCACTCGGCTGTCCGCCCGCCTGGTCGCAGAGCTCGGCGCCGGGCTCGGCCGGGCGACCGTGCTCGGGCCGCTGGGCGAGGCCCTGCACACAGCCCTCGGACTGTGGCGGCACGACCGGGTGTACGGCGTGGCCCGCGACCCCCTGCTCGCGGCCGCCGTGGACACCGCCGTCGGCCGCGTCCTGTGGCTGGCCGAGGGGGTTCGGGGAGCGGGCGGTCCCGATCAGGGCCGGTTGGGCGCGCTCGTCGGTGTCCGGGACGCGGTGCTGCACGCCGGGGGGCTCCTGTCGGTGTCGCGGGAGACGGTCGCCGGGGTCTGCCGCCGGATCAGCGCGGACCCCTCGGCCCCCGCCGACCTGCGCGGCGCGGCCTTCGGACTGCGCCGCGTGCTGGGCGACACCGGCGGCCTCGGCACCCGCGGCCCGGACACCGGCAGCCCGAACGCCGGCAGCCGGGGCACCCACAGCCCGGACGCCCGCGGCCTCGACGCTGCCACCGCGGTCCGGGCGGCGGCCGCCCCGGGGACGCTCGGCGACTGGCTGGCGGGCCTGTTCGCCCTCGCCCGTACGGAGCTGACCTCGGGCGGCGGGGCCGAGCCGCTGATCGACGTACTCGACGAACTGGTCTGCGCCATGCCCGAGGCGGACTTCCTGGCGGCCCTCCCTGCGCTGCGGCAGGCGTTCGCGTACTTCCCGCCCAGGGAACGCGAGCGGATCGCCGCCCAACTGATCGAACGGCGCGGCCTGCGCGGCTCGGCACGCTCGCTGCTGCGCGTCCCCGCCGATCCCCTGCTGATCGCGCGGGCCCGGACCCTGGAGGACCACGTGGAACGCACCCTCGACCGCTACGGCCTGCGGGCCGCGCCGTGACCGCCCCCACCCCCGATCCCGGCCTGGAGCGGTGGCGGCTCGTCCTGGGCGCCCCCGCCGAGCGGTGCACCGGTCCCCTCGGCCCCGAGGCCGCGGCCCGGGACGCCGCACTGGACTGGCTCTACGGCCGCGATCCCGAGCAGGCCCGGCGCGGGGTCCGCACCGATGCGCACACCCGCGAGGGCGGCGACGGGCCCTCGGCGGTCACCGCGGTCGACTGGCTCGACGACATCCACCGCCTCTTCCCGAAGGAGACGATCGAACGGCTGGAACGGGACGCCGTCGAGCGGTACGAGATCCACGAGATCGTCACGGACCCGGCCGTGCTGGAGCGCGTGGAGCCCAACGCGACCCTGCTCCGCGCGGTGCTGCGCACGAAGCACCTGATGAATCCCGAGGTGCTGCGGCTGGCCCGGCGGATCGTGGAGACCGTGGTGGGCCGGCTCCTGGAGCAGCTGAAGCCGGAGATCCGGCGCTCCTTCTCCGGGACCCGCTCGCGCCGCCCGAGCCTGCTGCCCTCCGCCCGCGACTTCGACTTCCGCGGCACCATCCGGGCCAACCTGGCCCATTACCAGCCCGCCGAGCGGCGCATCCTGATCGAGAAGCCTCGCTTCCATTCGCGCACCCGCCCGCACCTGGAGCAGTGGCAGCTCATCCTGCTGGTCGACCAGTCCGGTTCCATGGTCGAATCCGTCATCCACTCGGCGGTCACAGCGGCGAGCTTGTGGGGGCTGCCCGGCCTGAAGACCCATCTGGTCGCCTTCGACACCAGCGTGGTGGACCTGACGAGCGACGTCACCGACCCGGTCGAACTGCTCATGGGCGTCCAGCTCGGCGGTGGCACCGACATCGCGCAGGCCGTCGACTACGGCACCCGCCTGATCGACAACCCGCGGCGTGCCATCGTCGCGCTGGTCACCGACTTCTACGAGGGCGGCGATCCGTACCGGCTGGTGCGTGGCGTCCGGGCACTGACCGAGCAGGGCACGACCGTCCTGGGCCTGGCCGCGCTCGACGAGGACGCCAACCCGGCGTACGACCGCGAGCTCGCGCAGCGGCTCGCCGACGTGGGCGCGCACGTCGGCGCGATGACGCCCGGGCAGCTCGCCGAGTTCGTCGCCGAGAGGCTGGGCCGATGAACCGTACGGACCTCCTCTCGCTGGACTTCGACACCCTCGCGGCGCTCGCCAACCGCGGTCTGGTCAAGCGCGCCGCCAAGGAACTCGACGCGGGCGCCGGGGCCGTGCACTCCGAGGACGCCGACGGCACGCTCCACGGCGTGTTCCCGGACGGCACGCGGGTGTCGCTGCCGCCGGGCGCGGGGCTCGACCGGGGTGCGTGCAGCTGCGGGGCGCCGGGGGTCTGCCGGCATCTGCTCGGTCTGGTCCTCGCCTGCCAACGCGTCGCGGACGCGGATGCCCCTGCTCCCGGGCCTGCCGACTGGGTGCCCTGGTCCCCGGCCGACCTCGACGACGAGGCGTTGAGCGCCGCCGTGGGAGCCCGTGCGGTGACCTCCGCCCGGCGCACCCTCGCCCGCGGCTACACGGCCCGGCTGCACCACCCCACCGCCGAGGAGCCCGCCGCCCGGGCCGAACTGCCCACCTGCACGGTACGGTTCCCGGTCCCGGCGCCCGACGGCATCGGGCACGCGGTCACCGACGCCGCCACCGCCCGGCGCGGGGAGATGATCGCGCTCGCCGTGTGGGCGTTCCGCGCAGCCACGGAGGCCGATCCGGCCGCTCCGCCGGCCCAGGTCGACGTGGGCGGGAGCGGCGGCTGGGCGCGGCCCGGCGCGCCTGAGCTCGCTGCGGCGGCCGCGCTCCTCGACGACCTGCTCCTGGACGGCGCGGCCCACGCGGGCCCGGTACTGGCCACCGCACTGCGCCGGTTGCGGGACGAGTTGTCCGCCCGGGCCCTGCACTGGCCCGCCGGGATCCTCACCGAGCTGATCGAGCAGCTCGACGACCATGCCGCGCGGGGTGCCCGCTTCCGGGCCGAGCAGTACGCCGCGCTGATCACCGAGTTCCATGCCCGGCTCCGCGCGGCCGGCCGGGAGAGCGGGCTCGCCGCCTCCCAGGTCCTCGGGTCCGGGGAGCGCGGCGACACCCCGCTGCGCCGGATCCGTCTCACCTCGCTCGGCTGCCGGATCAGCGGAGGCCCCGGCGAGCGGACTGCCGAGGTGTTCCTCGGTCATGCCGGTGCCGGCACCGGCCTGGTGCTGCGCCGCAGGTGGGAGTCGGCGCCGGGGCAGGATCCGACCGGGCCCGAGCTGGCGGCGCGGCGGCTGGCGGGGAGCACGCTGGGCGCGGTGGCCCGCGGCAATCTGGTGAGCGAGAGTGCCTCCCGTACGCCCGGCCTGTCCGTCACCATCGGCGGCAGCCGGCTCGCCTCGACCAGCGTGACACCGGTCGGCTCGGCGTGGGCCGAGCTGCCCGAGCCGCTGCTGGTACGGGATTTCGCCGCTCACGCCCGCACCCTGGACCGGCTGCCGCCGTACCTGGTCCGGCCGCGTACCGAGGCCGGATCCGTCCACGTGGTCGAGGTCCACGAGGTCGGGACGATCGGCTACGACCCGGCCGAGCAGCGCCTGGAGGCGACGGTGCGCGATGCGTGGGGCGCCGTCGGGAGGGTGTCCGCGGCGCACAATCCGTACAGTCCCGGCGCGCTGGACGTGCTCGCCGAGTGCCTGGGCGGCGGGCGGGGCGAGGTCCGCCATCTGAGCGCCCTGGTCCGCGTGACGGGCTCCGGGCTCCTCTTCGACCCGATCGCCGTCCTGACGGCCGAGGGCGTGACCGTCCCCGACCTGGCCGCCCCCCACCCGGGCACCCCCGCCGCCGGCTCCCGCCTCGTACCGGGCCTGGTCCCGCGCCCGCGCGACCCGCTGGCCGAGGCGATGGAGAGCGCCCTGACCGCGTTGGCCTCGGCGGCCGGCCTGGGGCTGCGCGGCCTCGGTGAGCCCGCCCGCGCCGTGATCGAGGACTCCGCGGCCGCCCTGTCCCGTACGGGCCTGTCTACGGCGGCCCGTCTCGTACGGGCCTTCCTCGGCGCGCTCCGCGAGGAGGGCCCGGGCGCGGCGGCGCGGCCGTGGGTGGACGCCCAGATCCACCTGCTGTGCGCCCTGGAACTGCATGTACGGGCCACATGATCGCCCCGTATATTGGCGCCGGGCTCGCGATCTTGAAACGGGCGCCGGCAGTGACGGATAGAAGGAGCGGCGGATGAGCCGGGGCGTATTGGTCACCGGGGCCTCCCGGGGCATCGGGCGGGCCGTCGCCGTCGCGTTCGCGCGGCAGGGCGACCGGGTCGCGGTGCACTGTTCCACCCGGCAGGCCGACGCGGAGGAGACCCTCGCCGCGCTCGCGGGCGACGGACACGTGCTGGTCAGCGGTGACCTCGGTGATCCGGCGCGGGTCGAGGAGCTGGTCGGCGAGGCCGACGAGGCGCTGGGCGGGGTGGACGTCCTGGTGAACAACGCCGCGGTGATGATCGCGCACCCGGTGCCCACCACCTCGTACGCGGACTGGCAGGAGGCCTGGCAGCGCACCGCCGCGGTGAACCTCTTCGGCGCCGCGAACCTCAGCTACTGCGCGGCGCGCCGCATGATCGACGCCGGCCGGGCGGGCCGCATCGTGAACGTCGGCTCGCGCGGCGCGTTCCGGGGCGAGCCCGACCACCCGGCGTACGGCGCCACGAAGGCGGCACTGCACGCCCTCGGGCAGTCCCTGGCCGTCTCCCTCGCACCGCACGGCATCGCGGTCGCCTCGGTGGCTCCGGGTTTCGTCGCCACCGAACGGGTCTCGGGCCGGCTGAGCGGCGCGGAGGGCGATCTGATCCGCGCGCAGAGCCCGTTCGGGCGGGTCGCGACCCCGGAGGAGATCGCCTCGGCCGTGCTCTACCTGGCCTCCCCCGGCGCCCTCTGGAGCTCGGGTACGGTTCTCGACGTCAACGGGGCCTCCTACCTGCGCACATGAGCCTGGGGCCGGGCACCGGACCGTACGAATCGAAGAGGAGCCGCACCCGCATGCCGGAAGGCGACATTCACGAGACCCTCTGCTGGCGAGGTCCCGCCTCGGTCAACGTGTTCGTCGTCGGGGCGGGCAACACCCCGCTGCCGGCAGAGGCGTTCCACCTCGCCGGGCTCGTCCCCGACGACATGCTGCCGTTCGTGCTGATGGAGCAGCCCGCGGCCGTCGAACCGTTCGGGCTGATCTCCTACGACCTCGACTTCGAGGACACCTCGCTCGACCTGCGCGAGTACACCCGGGCGGCCCTCGCGCGGCTGTGCGAGGACCACCGGGCCGTCGCCTGGGCCGGCTTCGAGGGGTCGATCCACTACGACCACCTCCTCACCGACGAGGTGGCCCGCCAGATCTACGGCTACTGCGCGAGCGGCACCGAGCCGGTGATCGAGTGGGACCTCGCCACCCTGCGGACCGAGCGGTGGCGACGCCGGCTCACGGAGGCCCGGGCCGCCCTCGACGCCCTGCTCGCCGGCCGCGGTACGCCTCCGGCAGCCACCACACAGCACGAACGTGGCTGAGGGCGCGGTCCCGGCCGTCTGCGCGAGCACCTCGGCCGGTCCGCATCCGTACCGGCCCTTCCTGGAGAAGACAGGGGTACGAGCAAGCGGCGGCGGCCCTCCTGGCCGCCGCAACGCCGAGATGGATCCACAGGAGCGCCATGCCCGCCTCATCACGGTTCACCCGATGGCTGATCCCTGTCGTCCTGCTCGTCGCCTGGCTGCTCGTCGGAGGCGGACTGGGCCCGTACGCGGGCAAGCTCGGCGAGGTGGCCACCAACGATCAGACGGCCTTCCTGCCCCGCACTGCGGAGTCCACCCGGGTCGTCGAGGCGCAGAAGGCCTTCAGGCAGGACGAGAGCCTGCCGGCGGTCGTGGTGTGGACCGCGAAGACGCCGGGCGTGAAGCTGGGTCCCCAGCAGCAGGCTGACGCCACACGGGCCCTGGCCGGTCTCGGCGACTCCGGCCTCGTGGCCGGCCCCTCCTCCCCCGCCGCCCTCTCCGCCGACGGTCAGGCGCTCCAAGGCGTCGTACAGCTCAAGCCCGACCTCGGAGAGGAGCTGCCCCGCGCTCTGGAGGAGATCGCGGCGGCCGCGGCAACGGTCCCCGGGACCGTCGCGCAGGTGGCCGGCCCCGCGGCCAGCCAAGCCGATCTCGCCGATGCCTTCGCCGGGATCGACGGACTCCTGCTGGGCGTTGCCCTCGTCGCCGTCCTGCTGATCCTCCTGCTGGTCTACCGCAGCCTGCTGCTCCCCTTGGTGATCATCGTCGGGGCGGTGTTCTCCCTGGGACTCGCCTGCGCGATCGTCTACGTGCTCGCCGACCGGGGCATCGTCCGCGTCGACGGGCAGGTGCAGGGCATCCTCTCGATCCTCGTGATCGGCGCGGCCACCGACTACGCCCTTCTGCTCACGGCACGCTTCCGCGAGGAGCTCCAGGCCCGCTCGGACCGGTTCGCCGCGGTACGGGCGGCCCTGCGCCGGTCGGTCGGCCCCATCACGGCGAGCGCGGGCACCGTCGCCCTCGGCCTGCTCGCCCTGCTCCTGAGCGACCTCACCAACAACCGCGCCCTTGGCCCCGTGGGGGCCATCGGCATCGTGTGCGCGGTGTTGAGCACCCTCACCTTCCTGCCCGCCGCCCTCGTCCTGCTCGGCCGCGCCGCCTACTGGCCCGCCAAGATCGGCCACACCGCCGACGACGGCACCGGCCACGGAATCTGGACGACCGTGGCGGCCGTGGTGGACCGTGCCCCGCGCAAGGTCTGGGCCCTCAGCCTCGTCGTCCTCCTGGCCTGCGCCGCCTTCGCCCCCACGCTCAACGCCAAGGGCGTGCCGCTGGAGGAGATCTTCGTGAACGACGCCCCGTCGGTGGCCGCCCAGCAGACCCTGAGCGAGCACTTCCCCGGCGGATCGGGCAATCCGGCCGTCGTGATCGCGGACGCCGGCCGGATCGACCAGGTCATGCGGGCGGCCGAGCGGACCGAAGGCATCGACGCCGTGACCCCCCTCACCGCATCGGGGCCGGCGGGCGGCCCCCCGATCGTGGCAGACGGGAGGGTCCGCCTCGACGCCACGCTCGAAGCGTCCTCGGACAGCAGGTCGGCACAGCAGACCATCGTCCGACTGCGTCAGGCAGTCCACGCCGTACCGGACGCGGACGCGATCGTCGGCGGCTACAGCGCACAGCAGTACGACACCCAGCGCACCGCCGAGAACGACCGCACGCTCATCATCCCCGTCGTGCTCGTGATCATCCTGATCATCCTCGCCGGACTGCTGCGCTCGGTGCTGATGCCCCTGCTCCTCGTCGCCACCGTCGCCCTCAGCTTCGTCGCGACCCTGGGCATCTCCGCGATCGTGTTCCAGCAGCTCCTCGGGTTCAGCGGCACCGACTCCTCCGTTCCGCTCTACGGCTTCGTCTTCCTCGTGGCTCTCGGGGTCGACTACAACATCTTCCTGATGACCCGGGTCCGCGAGGAATCCCTGCTGCACGGCACCCGCCAGGGAGTACTGAGAGGACTGGTGGCCACCGGCGGCGTGATCACCTCCGCGGGTGTGGTCCTCGCCGCAACGTTCGCCGCGCTCGGTGTCATCCCGCTGGCGTTCATGCTCCAGATCGCCTTCATCGTGGCCTTCGGCGTACTCCTCGACACACTCGTCGTCCGGTCCCTCCTGGTGCCGGCCCTCGTCCGGGACATCGGCCCGGCCGCATGGTGGCCCGGAGCGCTCAGCCGCGCCACCGACAAGGACGATCGGCACTGATCCCACCGGCCCCCAGCCCGCGACGTTCCGCCCGGATCGGCCGGACCCGCCCGGACCCGCCCGGACCCGCCCGGAGCATTGAACCGGGCTCCGGGCGGGCAGGACACCACCATGGACAAGCCCTCCGCCGGAGACCGGAACCTACGGGCTCGGCTCGGCTCGACGCTGTTCAGCCGGGTGGCGGGACCATCCGGCCCCGCCAACCGCGCACGGATCCACACCGCACCCGGACCCCGGTGGTTCGGCCCCGACCGCCCCATCCGCGCGGTCCACGGCGACGCCTCGATGTTCATCGGAGGCCTCAGCGCCCTCCTGCTCCAGTCCCTGCATCCGCTCGCCATGACTGCCGTGGCGGCGCACTCCGGCTTCCGCGGCGACCCGTGGGGCAGGCTCCAGCGCACCAGCACCTTTCTCGCCGTCACCACCTACGGCACGGCTCAGGACGCACAGCTCGCCGTCGACAGGGTCCGAGCGGTCCACGAACGGGTAAGGGGCACCACGGCGGCGGGCGCGCCCTATCGCGCGGCCGATCCCCACCTGCTGGCCTGGGTGCACGCGGCCGAGGTCGACAGTTTCCTTCGCGCCCATGAGCGCTTCGGAGCGCACCCGTTGAACGCGGCCGGATACGACGCCTACGTCGCGGACACCGCGCGCGTGGCAACGGCTCTCGGCGTGGTGGACCCACCACGCGACCGGGCATCGCTGCTGTCCCTTCTGGCGCAATACCGGCCGGAGTTGCGGGCCACGCCCGAGGCCCTCGACGCAGCGCGCTTCCTCCTCCGCCATCCGCCGCTGCCCTGGCCGGCCCGCGCCCCGTACGCCCTGCTCGCCGCGAACGCGATCGCCCTGCTGCCCCCGTGGGCCCCGGGCATGCTCGGCCTGCGCCCCGCAACCGGCCCCCGGGAGACCTGCGTATCCCTGTCAGGGCACGCCCTGACACGGACGATCCGGTGGGCGATGACCCCACCGACCCGACAGCCGCGCTGAGCCGTCGCGCGCGGACTGGTTCACCGGTACTCCTCCAGCAGCCGCAGCCAGACCTCGCTGATCGTCGGGAACGCCGGGACCGCGTGCCACAGCCTGGCGATCGGGACCTCGCCCGCCACCGCGATCGTGGCCGCGTGCAGCAGCTCGGCGGCGCCCGGCCCGACGAACGTGGCCCCGAGGAGGACCTCGCGGTCGAGGTCGACGACCATCCGGGCCCGGCCGCGGTAGCCGTCGGCGTACAACCCGGCGCCGGAGACCTTCGACAGGTCGTAGTCGACGGCGCGCACCCGGTGGCCGGCCCGCTCGGCCTCGGCGAGGGTGAGGCCGACGGCCGAGGCCTCCGGGTCGGTGAAGACCGCCTGCGGGAGGGCGCGGGTATCGGCGGTGGCCGTGTGCGCGCCCCACGGTTCGGTGTCCAGCGGAGTGCCGGCCGCCCGCGCGGCGATGGCGGCGCCCGTGATCCGGGCCTGGTACTTGCCCTGGTGGGTGAGGAGCGCGCGGTGGTTGACGTCGCCGACGGCGTACAGCCAGTCGTGCCCGGGCACCCGGCAGGTGTCGTCGACCCCGATCCACTCCCCGGCGGGCAGGCCGACGGTGTCCAGCCCGATGTCCTCGGTCCGCGGCGCCCGGCCGGTCGCCATCAGCAGTTCGTCACCCTCGATGGCCTCGCCGCCCGCCAACACCACCGTGACGGGGCCGGTGGAGCCGTCCCGTACGACCGCCTCGACGGTCACGCCGGTACGGACCTCCGCGCCCGCCTCGCGCAGCGCCTCGGCCACCAGCTCGCCCGCGAAGGGCTCCATGCGCGGCAGCAGCCGTGGACCTCGTACGAGCACGGTGACCTGCGATCCGAGTGACTGCCAGGCTGTGGCCATCTCGGCGGCCACGACGGAGCCGCCCACGATCAGCAGGCGCCGGGGCGCCTGCCGCGCGGAGGTCGCCTCGCGGCTGGTCCACGGGCGGGCCCCGACGATGCCGGGCAGGTCGGGGATCATCGCCCGGGTGCCGGTGGCGACGACGACCGCGTGCCGGGCCGACAGCACGTGGTGCTCGCCCTCGGGGCTGGTCACGGCGACCTTGCGGACCCCGTAAAGCCTGCCGTGGCCCCGGTAGACGTGGGCCCCGATGGAGTCGAGCCAGTCGATCTGACCCTCGTCCTTCCAGTTGCCCGTCCAGTAGTCACGGTGTGCGAACACCGCTTCGGTATCCAGCGGCCACTCGGCGGAGCCCGCCAGACCCGGCACGCGGCTCGCGTCGGCCCGGGCCAGCACCGGGCGCAGCAGGGCCTTGCTGGGCACGCAGGCCCAGTACGAGCACTCCCCGCCGATGAGCTCGCTCTCCACCAGGGCCGTGCTCAGCCCGGCGGCGCGGGTCCGGTCGGCGATGTTCTCGCCTGCCGGTCCCGCGCCGAGCACCACTACGTCGTACTCCACCGGTTCAGTCATACGGGCCAGTGTCGCCGCCGGGCGGCGACACTGGCGGGCAATCAGGCGTCCGGCGTGCCGGATTCTGCGGCGCCCTGCTGCGAGGCTGCGATCTTGGCGCGCACCTCGTCCATGTCGAGCGCGCGGGCCTGCTCGATGAGGTCCGTCAGCGCCGCCTCCGGCAGTGCGCCGGGCTGGGCGAAGATGGCCACCTGGTCCCGGACGATCATCAGCGTCGGGATCGAGCTGATCTCGAAGGCACCCGCCAGCTCCTGCTGCGCCTCGGTGTCCACCTTGGCGAAGACCAGGTCGGTGTGGGCCTCGGAGGCCTTCTCGTAGACCGGGGCGAATTGCAGGCACGGCCGGCACCAGCCCGCCCAGAAGTCGATCAGTACGAACGGGTTCTCGCTGATCGTCTGGTCGA
This sequence comes from Streptomyces sp. NBC_01351, assembly GCF_036237315.1. Taxonomy (GTDB): domain Bacteria; phylum Actinomycetota; class Actinomycetes; order Streptomycetales; family Streptomycetaceae; genus Streptomyces. The sequence continues at coordinate 779,655 of NZ_CP108356.1, forward strand.
AGTTTTCTTTGGTGAGCTCGACTGTAGCCACGGTGTCCGGACCTTCCTGATTGATTCGTCTGCCCATGGAACGAACAACCGGCCCTCGGCATTCCGCCTAGAACGGGTGCCCGGCCGGAGTGCTGCGGACCGTGGTCCAGCGCAGTTCCGTGAAGGCGTCCAGATTGGCCTCGCCACCGAAGCGCGCACCGGTTCCCGAGACGCCCACGCCACCGAAGGGGGCGACCGCCTCGTCGTTGACCGTCTGGTCGTTGACGTGCGCGATCCCGGTCGGGATCCGCTCGGCCAGGTCCAGCCCGCGCGCCGCGTCCCTCGTCACGATGCCGAGGGAGAGTCCGTACGGGCCCGCCGAGGCCAGGGCCACGGCCTCGGCCTCCGTCGTGAAGGACCGTACGGGCGCGACCGGGCCGAAGACCTCCTCGGTGTAGGCGGGGGTGTCGTCGCCGACGCCCGCCAGGACGGTCGGCCGGTAGAAGAGGTCCGTGAACGTGCCGCCCGCGACGAGCTTGGCCCCGTACTCGACGCTCAACTCCACGAGGGCGTGTACGCGCTCCACCTGCGCATGGTCGATCAGCGGGCCCAGGTGGACCTGCTCGCGGTACGGGTCCCCCACGGCCAGCGCCTCGGCGCGCGCGGCGAGCCGCTCCACGTACTCGTCGTACAGGGAGGCGTGCACGAGGTGGCGCCCGGCGGTCATGCAGATCTGACCCTGGTGGAAGAAGGAGCCCCAGGAAGCCTGGGCGACGGCGGCCTCGACGTCGGCGTCCCGGAGTACGACGAGGGCGGAGTTCCCGCCCAACTCCAGGTGTGCACGCTTGAGGTGACGGCCCGCCAGTTCTCCAACGGTGCGGCCGGCGGCGGTGGATCCCGTGAAGGAGACCACCCTGACCCGCGGGTCGGCGACCACCGCGGCGCCCGTCTCGGCTCCGCCGGGCAGGACGTGCAGCAGCCCGGACGGGAGGCCGGCCGCGGCGAACACGGCGGCGAGGGCGAGGCCGCCGGACACGGCGGTACGCCGGTCCGGCTTGAGCAGCACCGCGTTGCCGAGCGCCAGGGCCGGCGCGACCGAGCGGATCGCCAGGATCAGCGGGGCGTTGAACGGGGCCACGACCCCGACCACCCCGGCCGGGACCCGGCGGGTGAAGGAGAGCCGGGGCGCCTCGCTGGGCAGCACCTGCCCGGTGGGGCGCGAGGCCAGCGCGGCGGCCTCGTAGCACTCCTGCACGGCGACGTGCAGCTCGAAGCCGGCCTTGCCGGGTATCGACCCGGACTCCCGGACCAGCCATTCGCCGAGCTCGTCGGCGTGGGACGCGAACAGGTCCCCGGCGCGGCGGAGCACGGCCGCCCGCTCCAGGTGGGTGGCCCGCGCCCAGTCGTGCTGGGCCGCCTGCGCCCGTACTGCGGCCTCCGCCACGTCGGCGGGGGCGGCGAGGTCGAGGGTGGCGAGGGTACGCCCGGTGGCGGGTTCGACGACCGGGGCGGCGCCGCCGGTGAGGGTGGGTCCGTCCTGCCAGAGCGTCGGGTCGAGGAGCGGCATGGCGCGGGGCCTCCGGTGAGGGTGGGCGAGTGCGGCGGGCTGCGTCGGGGTGCGCGGCGTGCGGCGGGCGGCAGCACGCGCCATCGTGCCAGACCGGAGGCTCCACATCTGTTCACTTATTGGGCAGTTGACCATTCACGGTGACCGGAAATGATCGCCGCCCCGGAGCTCGCAAGCGCGAAAGGCTCAGCGCTCCAGGACCAGGGCGATGCCCTGCCCGACACCGATGCAGAGCGCCGCCATGCCCGTACCGGAGCCGGCGGCCGCCAGCTGGTGCGCGATCGACCCGGCCAGCCGGGCGCCCGAGGCGCCGAGCGGGTGGCCGATGGCGATGGCGCCGCCGCGCGGGTTGACCACGGCCGGGTCCAGCTCCGGCCAGGCCGCCAGACAGCCCAACGCCTGTGCGGCAAAGGCCTCGTTGAGCTCGAAGGCGGTGAGGTCGGCGAAGCCGCGTCCGGCCTTGCCGAGGGCGCGCTGGACGGCCTCGACCGGGCCCAGGCCGAAGAGCTGGGGTTCGATGCCGGTGACGGCGGAGGCGCTGATCCGGGCGAGCGGCTCCCGGCCGGTGGCCTCGAGCCCCGCCTCGTCGGTCAACAGCAGTGCGGCCGCACCGTCGTTGAGCGGGGAGGAGTTGGCGGCGGTGACCGTGCCGGTGCCGTCGCCACGGAAGGCGGGCTTGAGCCGGGCGAGCGCCTCGGGCGTGGAACCCTCCCGGATGCACTCGTCGCGCAGCAGGTCCACGCCCGCGTACGGGACGACCTCGGCCTCGTACTGCCCGGCGGCCCAGGCGGCCGCGGCCTTGCGGTGGCTCTCCAGGGCGAAGGCGTCCTGCACCTCGCGGGTGATGCCGTGCTTGTCGGCGATGAGTTCGGCGCCCTCACCGAGCGAGCCCGTCCACTCCTCGGGCATGCGGGAGTTGGTCATCCGCCAGCCGAGGGTGGTGGACCACATCTGCTGGTGCCCGGCGGGGAAGGCCCGTTCGGGCTTCTGCACCACCCAGGGGGCGCGGCTCATCGACTCGACGCCTCCCGCGATGGCGACGGAGGCGTCGCCGACGGCGATGGCGCGGGCGGCCTGGATGACCGCCTCCAGGCCCGATCCGCAGAGCCGGTTGACGGTGACCCCGGGGACGCTCACGGGGAGCCCGGCCAGCAGCACCGCCATCCGGGCCACGTCGCGGTTGTCCTCGCCCGCGCCGTTCGCGTCGCCGAAGACGACGTCGTCGATCCTGGCCGGGTCGAGTTCCGGCGTACGGTCCACCAGCGCGCGCACCACGTGCGCGGCCAGGTCGTCCGGCCGGACTCCGGCGAGGGCCCCGCCGAACTTGCCGATCGGGGTGCGGACGGCGTCGACGACGTACACGTCGCGGACGGTGCGGATGCTCATGGGGTCTCTCCTGGGCGGATCCGTACGGCCGGCGGCGCCTCGGCGCCGGTGTGGGCACCGGAACCCAGCGCCGGCTGCACCCGGTGGGGCGCGCCCGAAGTCTCCGTCCGCACGTCACCGCATGTCAACGCCCACCGACCACACACAGCACCGGTCCCGCCGGCGTTTGAGGCGTGGGGGTCCCCCCGGACGGAGTCTGGGGGAGGGTCCGGGGCAGCGCCCCGGGAACCGGCCCGCACCGCGGACGCCCCGCCGGGCGCCCCCGCCCGGCACCCCCGCACGACCACCGTCAGGTGGACTCGCGGGCGACCGCCACCGCGCCCATCAGGTCGTACAGCTCGGCGACCTCCGCGGCCTCCCGCACGGACCGGTCCACCAGCGACGCCAGATGGCCGCCCGTCGGCATCTCGATCCGTACCGTGCTCAGCCGGGGCCGCAGCAGCCGCCCGAGGAGCAGGTCGTCCGCCCCGATGACGGCCACGTCCTCGGGGACGCGCAGCCCCTCGTCCTGGAGGGCCCGCATCAGCAGCATCGCGTACTCGTCGTTGTACGCGTAGACCCCGTCCAGCCCGAGCCCCCGCCACCGCGCAGCAAGCGCAGCCGCCGATTCCTCGGTGTAGGCCATGGGCAGGGCCTCCACCTCCGCCCCCGCGACCGAACGGGCACCGGCCAGCCGGGGTGCGGAGAACAGCTCCAGGCCCTCCTCCTGCGGAACGATCACACCGAGCCGACGCCGGCCCCGCTCGACCAGATGGGCCGCGGCCCGCGCCCCGACCTCTTCGTGGTTCATCAGCAGCGCGTGCGCCCCCGGCACCCGGTCCGGCCCCATCGTGATGACCGCGCGCGCCCCGGCCCGTTTCAGGATGGCGACGCCCTGGGCGGTGAGCGCGACCTCGCCGGGTGAGATCACCGCCACCGGACGCAGCTCCGCCCACGCGCGAGCCGCCTCGTCCCCGCCGAGCCCGAGGCTCCCGTACTGGACCACGGTGTAGTCGAGGCGGCGCAACGCCCATTGGAGTTCGTTGAGGAAGGTGCTGAACAAGGGCCCGATCGGCGCGTTCGGAGTGGGCAGCAGCACGATCCGGGTGCGCCCGGCCCGCAGGCTGCGCGCGGCCGCGTGCGGGACGTAGCCCAGCTCCTCCGCGGCCTCACGGACCTTGCGGCGCGTCGGCTCGCTGATGCGTACGGCCTCCGCGTTGTTCAGGACGTACGAGACCGTCGCGCGCGACACCCCGGCCAGACGTGCCACGTCGGCACTGGTCGGGACGGGAGGCGGCGGCGACTTCGGCGACTTCGATGAATCAGACATTGCCGTGGCATCTTTCCAGACCTGTTGCACCCAGGGGCTAGCGGTTGGCCTAAAACGAATGGTACACAGTGGTTACACGAGTCATTGACACGTGTAACCACGGCGTGACACCTCGCCTGACAGCGGTGTTCCGTCGTGTCACCGTGCCGCCGCCCCGTCGCGTTCCTTCGCACCCCGCCATCGCGACTGGGCGGCGCGCACCCCTTGCCCCTCACCTTTCACCCGCCCCCTCCCCTTCCGCACCCTCACCCGCCCAGGAGGGCACCGTGGCCCTTTCCTCCCGCGACGCCGGCACCCCCGCCGACGCCGACGCCACCGAAGCCACCCCCCGGTCCGGCCGCCCCGGACGCGGACTGCTCCCCCTGCTGCTCGTCGGCAACACCGCGATGTATTCCCTCTACATCGGCGTCGCCGGCGTACTGCTCGCGCTCCAGGTCGAGGACATCGACCCGGCGAACAAGGTCGCGAACTTCGGCCTGATCGCAGGGGTCTCGGCGATCTTCGCGACGGTCTTCAACCCGGTCGCCGGCGCCCTCTCCGACCGCAGCGGCCGGCGCAACCCCTGGATCCTCGGCGGCGGACTCGCCGCGATCCCGGCGATGTTCCTGCTCGGCCTCGCCAACACGATCCTGCTGATCACGATCACCTGGTGCCTCGGCCAGGCCGTCATGAACGTGTACCAGGCCGCCATCACCTCCGTGGTCCCCGACCGCGTGCCCATGTCCGCCCGCGGCAAGGCCTCCGCGGCCGTCGGCCTCGGCCTGCCCTTCGGCTCCACCATCGGCGCGCTGCTCGGCGCGGCCTTCTCCGAGGACTACCGCACCGGGTACCTGGTCTTCGGCGCGCTCGTCGCGGGCGCCGCGGTCCTCTTCACCGCGTGCACCCGGGAGGAGCGACTGCCCGTTCGCGCCGCCGTGCCCGTGAAGGCGCAACTGGCCGCCTTCGCCGGCGCGTTGAAGGACCATGACTTCCGGTGGGCCTTCATCGGGCGGGCGCTGCTCGTCCTCGGATACTTCGCGGTCAGCGGCTACCAGCTGTACATCCTCCAGGACCACACCGTGCTTCCGGACGGCATGAAGCCGGAGGCCGCGGTGGCCGTGATGATGCCGCTGACCGGTGTGGCGATGGTCGTCTCCACGGTCCTCGGCGGCTACCTCTCCGACAGGTTCGACCGCCGCAAGCTCTTCGTCGGCGCCTCCGCCCTCCTGTCGGCCGTCGCGCTCGTCATCCCGGCCGTGTCGACAAGCTGGACCGCGATGCTGGCCTTCTCCGTCGTCAACGGGCTGGCGTTCGGCTGCTACATGGCCGTGGACACCGCGCTCGTGACGATGGTGCTCCCCAAGGCCGAGGACGCCGCGCGCGACATGGGCGTGCTCAACATCGCCAACGCCGGCCCGCAGATCGTCGCCCCCTTCATCGCCTCGGTGGTCGTCTCGCTCAGCGGCGGATACACCGCGCTGTTCATCGTCGCGGCCGTACTGGCGGTGGCGGGCGCGCTTGCGGTGAAGCCGATCCGCAGCGTGCGATGACCTCCTACGGACTCCCCCGCAGGGTTCCCGGTGAACCCGCCACCACAACGACGTAGAGAAAGGCACCACCGTGCAGCTGCACACCCACACCTGGGGCGAGGGCGACCGCGTCGCCCTCCTGATCCACGGCATCATGGCCGACCACCGCACCTGGCGCCGGGTGGGTCCGGCCCTCGCAGACCGCGGCTACCGCGTCATCGCCGTGGACCTGCGGGGGCACGGGGCCAGCGGCCGCGGCGAGTACGCCCCGGAGCTCTACGCGGACGATCTGGTCGACAGCCTCCCGACGGGCGCGGAGCTCGCCATCGGCCACTCGCTGGGCGGCCTCACGCTGTCCCTCGCCGTGGACCGGCTGAAGCCGCGGAGGGCGGTGTTCTCGGATCCGGCCTGGCACCTGGCCGGCCCCGGGGAGGGCTTCGGCCCGGAGCTGTTCGCGCAGTTCAAGTCGGCCACCAAGGACGTCATCCAGGGCATGAACCCGCGCTGGGAGGAGGCGGACGTGGACGTCGAACTGGCGACGCTGGCGCTCTGGGACGATGCCACCGCACTGGGCCTCACCCCGCTGCTCGGCGCCGACTTGATGCCGGCCGCGCCGGTGGTCCCCTCGCTCGTCCAGCTCGCCGATCCGAGCTTCCTGATCTCGGAGGAGCGGGCGGCGGTGCTCAAGAGCCGTGGCTTCGAGGTGCGTTCGGTCTCCGGGGCCGGACACACCATCCACCGCGACGACTTCGACGGCTTCATGGCCTCGCTGGAGGGCTGGATCTAGCGCGCCCTGCCGCCGTAACGCCCGTAAGCCCGTCACGCCGACCGGGCTGCCGCGGGCTCCGGTCGGGCTCCCGCGGGCTCCTGCGACCCGGCAGGAGCCCGACCGGCGTGCGCCGCGCGCTTCACCCGTCCATATTGGAGGGGTGAAGCGAACTCGAACTCGTACGGTTTCGCTGTGCATCGCCGGCCTGATGGGCGCCGCCCTTCCGGCCGGCATCGCCGCCGCCCCGGCCTCGGGCGCGGGGTCGACGGCGGCAGCGACCGGGACGCCAACGGCGGCGGCAGCACCGGGGGACTGCGTCACCACCCCCGGCACCCCCCAGGGTGACGCCCGCAAGGTCCTGACCATCGCCGAGCAGGCACAGCGGGAGTTCGACCTCAACTCGGTGATCCTGCGGGTCTCTTCCGGCGACGGGGAAATCCTCACCACGGCTCTCGGGGAATCGATGACGGACGTGCCGGCCGAGCCGTCGATGCACTTCCGCTCGGGGTCCGTGGGCATCGTCTACATGGGCGCCGTGTTGCTCCAGCTCGTTGAAGAGGGCAAGGCCTCGCTCGACGACCCTGTGTCCCGCTGGCTGCCCGACGTACCGCACGGCTCGGAGATAACCCTGCGGATGCTCGGCAGCTCCACGTCGGGCCTGCACGACTACGTCACGGACCCCGGCTTCCTCGACAAGCTCGCAGCGGAGCCGTTCCACCAGTGGACCGCGGCCGAGGTCACCGGAATCGCGACGCGCAAGCCGCTCCTCTACAAGCCGGGGACCAACTGGAGCTACTCGCACGCCAACTTCGTGTTCCTCGGCGCCGCACTGGAGAAGATCAGTGGCCTCCCACTGGACCGGCTGCTCACCGAGCGCGTGATGAAACCACTCGGCCTGAGCGAGACGACCAATCAATTCACGCCGCAGATCCCGGAGCCCGTCCTGCACGCCTTCACCTCCGGTCGGGCCGACTACGAAGAGTCCACCTTCTGGAACCCTTCGTGGACCACCGCTCCCGGGGCGGTGCTGGTGCAGAACATCTGCGATCTCGACCGGTCCGCGCGCGGCATCGGCACCGGGGAGCTGCTGTCCGAGAAGTCCTTCGCGACCCAGCTCGATCCGGGCACCATCGGCCTGGGCCACGCGACGTCCACCTGCCCGGTCAGCATCTGCCAGCTCACCAACACGAAGGCCCACCACTTCGGCCTCGGCCTGATCGTCGTCAACGACTGGATCCTCACCAATCCGTCGTTCTCGGGCTACGCCGCGGTACAGGCCTACCTTCCGGCGGAGAAGCTCGCGATCTCGGTCACCGTGACGCAGGGCCCGAAGAGCCCCGCGGGCAACTCGGCCCAAACCATCGCCGAACGCATCTCCGTGGCCCTCACCCCCGAACATCCGCTCAAGATGCGCTGACGTACGCGGCCACTCCCCCTTACTGTCTCCCTACCGATCGGTAACGGGGTAACGGGGGGCCGCAGCAGTGGCATCAACAGCATCCGGGGCATCGTGGACGTCCGGGACGTCCGACGCGCCCGGGGTAGGCGGCGCACCCGCGGTATCCGTCGGTTGCGCCGGCCTGACCGATATGGCCACCGCGCTCGCCGAAGGCACGGTGTCCTCACGCCGGTTGACGGAGGAATCGCTGCGCCGCATCGACGGGGCGCAGCCGACGCTCAACGCCTTCCGGGTCGTGCGCGCCGAGGCCGCCCTCGCCGAGGCGGACGCGGCGGACCGCCGGTTGGCGGCCGGTGAGCGGCTGCCGCTCTTGGGCGTGCCGCTCGCCGTCAAGGACGACATGGACGTGGCCGGGGAGTCGACCGCCTTCGGCTGCGCGGGCACGTTCGTCCCGAAGACCGCCGACAGCGAGGCGGTGCGCAGGCTCCGCGCCGCCGGTGCGGTGATCGTCGGCAAGACCCATACGGCGGAGCTGGGGCAATGGCCGTTCACCGAGAGCGAGGCCTTCGGCAACACCCGGAACCCGTGGAACCCGGACCACACGCCGGGCGGTTCCTCGGGCGGCTCGGCGGCCGCGGTGGCGGCGGGGCTGGTTCCGGCGGCCCTCGGGTCGGACGGAGCGGGCTCGGTACGGATACCCGCGGCCTGGACCCACCTGATCGGCGTGAAACCGCAGCGCGGACGCATCTCCACCTGGCCGGAGCCCGAGTCGTTCCACGGGCTCACGGTCAACGGCGTGCTCGCCCGCACCGTGGGCGACGCGGCCCTGCTGCTGGACGCGGCGAGCGGGCCGCACCCCGATGACCTGCACCGGCCGGCCCGCATCTCCGCCGTCGAGGCGACCCGTCGCACACCCCGCCGACTGCGGATCGCCCTCTCCTTCGCGATGCCGTTCACCGCGACGGCCAAGTCCCTGGACCCGGAGGTCCGTTCGTCGGTCGAGCGGCTGGCCGGGCTGCTGGAGTCGCTGGGCCACGAGGTGGTGCCCGAGGACCCCCGCTACGGCCCGATCGGGCTCACCTTCGTACCCCGCGCGACCAGCGGCGTACGGGACTGGGTGTCCCGCGTCCCGGACCCCCGCCTGTTGGACCCCCGCACGCACGAGACCGCCCGTACGGGCCGCCTCCTGGGCGGCATGCCATTGCGGGTCTCCCGCCGGGCCGAGGCGGGGCTGCGGTGGCGGGTGGGAGAGGTGTTCGGCCGGTTCGACGTGGTCCTCACCCCGACGACGGCGACACCACCGCTCCGCATCGGCGCCCTGGCGGGACTCGGCTCACTGGCCACGGACCGCGCGATGATCGCGGCCTGCCCGTACGCCTGGACCTGGAACGTCCTCGGCTGGCCGGGGGTGAACGTGCCGGCGGGCTTCACCGCGTCCGGACTGCCCCTGGGAGCCCAACTCCTGGGACCCGCGGACTCGGAGCCACTGCTGCTGGGGCTGGCGGCGCAGCTGGAGGCGGAGGAGGGCTGGAGCGGGATCTGGCCGGGCGCTTCGGCAGCGGGACCCTGACTTGGCGGTATCGGGGAGGCTGGGGGAAAGCCCAAGCCCTCCCCGATACCGGCCGGCTCCTTCCCCGCCACCTCACACCTCACGCCCCACCCCGCCCCCACCTCAACACACTGTTGAAATCTCACCCGGTGGGGTAAGTTCCCTTTGGGAACTAACACCGCACGAGGGGATCCCCATGGCCGAGACCCAGCCTCAGCAGACCTGGACCGCCGTCGACGCGTACTTCGACGGACTGCTCGTCGAGGAGGACGCGGCCCTCACCGCCGCCGCCGTGGACAGCGAGGCCGCCGGGCTGCCGGCGCATCAGGTGGCTCCCAACCAGGGGAAGCTGCTGCACCTCCTGGCCCGGATCAGGGGGGCCCGTACGATCCTGGAGATCGGCACCCTGGGCGGCTACAGCACCATCTGGCTCGCCCGGGCGCTGCCCGAGGGCGGGCGGTTGGTCACGTTGGAGGTCGACGAGCGGTGCGCCGACATCGCTGCCGCCAACGTCGCGCGCGCCGGGCTGGACCACGTGGTCGACATCCGGCGGGGCCCGGCCATCGATCTGCTGCCGCAGCTGACGGACCTGGAGCCGTTCGACCTGGTCTTCATCGACGCCGACAAGCCGTCCAACCCGGAGTACCTGGCATGGGCCCTCAAGCTCACGCGCCCCGGCAGCATCATCATCGGCGACAACGTCGTCCGCGACGGCGCCGTCGTCGACTCCGCCGGCGACGACCCCCGGGTCCAGGGCGTGCGCCGCTTCACCGAGCTCATCGCCGAGCACCCCCGGCTGACCGCCACCGCCCTGCAGACGGTGGGCAGCAAGGGCTACGACGGCTTCGTGATGGCCCTGGTCACGGAGTGACCGCAGGCCGGTGGCGCTTCGGTGTTACCTTCGCCGCATGTCCATGACCAAGGCCGAGATAGACGCGCTCACCGCCGAGTTCTTCGGCGCCTTCGACAACCGCGACGGCAAGGCCGCCGATGTGGCCCGGATCCGACGGCTCGTCATCCCGGGTGGCGTGATCGTCAAGACCGGGCCGGAGTTCACGGCGTACAGCGTCGACGAGTTCATCGAGCCCCGTGAACGGATCCTGGCCGGTGGCCGACTGACCGAGTTCTCGGAGTGGGAGACCTCCGAACGGACCGAGATCGCGGGCGACATCGCTTCGCGGTTCGGCGAGTATCGCAAGTCCGGGGTCTTGGACGGGCAGCCCTTCGAGGGAGGCGGGACCAAGACCATCCAGTTCGTCCGCACCCCGGAGGGCTGGAGGATCGCAGCCTTCTCCTGGTACGACCCGGCTTGAGGCCCGACGGCACACTCAGGACCGGTGCCACACGACTCTGCCGTAGGCGAACACCTCGCCCTCGCGTGGCGCGCGGGTCCAGGACCGGGTGGTGAAGGTGGAGAGCCTGCCTTGGGTCAGCGCGAAGCGGGGGAGCGAGAGCCCGAGTTCGGTGTGCAGGGCCTCCAGCGCACGCCGTTCGTTGTCCGGCTCGGTGTCCTCCGGGCGGAACAGCCGTGCGGGGTCGAGGGCCTCGGGTATCGCGCCGGAGCGCTGGATCTCCGCACCCCGCACGGTGAACGCGTAGAGCTCCGCGCCCCCTTCGGCCACCGACAGGTGGAAGGCGGTCGGGTGCTCACCCGGGGAGGAGCGCCTCGGGTCACGCCACACCACCACCGCGCGGCCGGAGGAGGCGCCGGAGGCTATCGGAGGCGGGGACGAGGACAGCGCGCTCAGGTGGGGGGCGTGACCGTCGAAGGCGAAGGCCCACCCTTCGGCGGTACGGCCGGCGGCCACCACGGCCCGGTCCTCCCAGAACTCCACACCCTCCCGCTCGTGGGGCTGGGTTGCCTGCCAGGAGGCCTTGTGCAGTTCCGTGGGCGCGCTCGGTTCGGCGCCTTCCTCGCCGATCAGGGCGGGCAGGCCGGCGGGGTCGATCCCCTCGACCCAGACGCAGCGGTATCCGTCGGGCAGCTGCCGGTTCGGCGCGGGCTCCGTCAGCCATACGAGTCCCGGCGGGTCGAGCTCGGGCACCGGCTCGGGAGCGGGTCCCCGCTCCCCGGCCCGCGGTGTCGCGAGGATCTCCCGCCCGCGCTCCGGAGTGACCAGCGGCCCCAGCACCGGGTCGGCGAGCAGCCCGATCGGGGCGATCAGCGAGGGCCCGGGAGCCTCCCACAGCGGGAGCGCGTCCCGCAGTACCCGCCACGCGGCGTCGGTCGACCCCCAGCCGGCCGACTCCCGGGCCTCGGCGACGGCCCGGCCCCACGCACCGGGAGGCGCGTAGCGATGGGTGCCGTCCCTCATCGTGCTCAGTACGGTCTCGGCGGTGTTCCGGGGGACCCCGCGGGCGGTCATCATCCCGAGCCAGTGGTCGTCCCCGCCCATCCGCCATTCTCCGCGTGCCGGCGCCATGGCCTGCACGGGCAGGATCTCGGGCAGGTAGCGCGGGTCGGCCGCCAGGTCCCCGTAATCCCGGGAACTGCTCGGGCCCGACAGGTGCCGGAGCTGGTACAGCAGGACGGCGCTCCGCGGCCGTCCGAAGGACGCCGCCTCCTCGAGCAGGGCCACGGCCTCCTCGTACCGTCCGCGCAGGGCCAGCAGGCGGGCCTGCTCCACGTGGGCGTCCTGGGCGCGCGTGGTCGCGTTCACGAAGTCGGGTCTCTCCACCCGGTCGGCGTGGAAGCCGCGGTACTTGGCCTCCATGTACGCGCGGAACGACGGGTAACGGCGGGGCAGCTCACCGCTCCAGCCCTTGTAGAGGTAGAGCGCCCACTCGCCGTCCTGGTCGCTGTCGCCCGGGTCGAGCAGGGCGTGCGACATGTCGGAGTCCGTCTCCAGCCGTAGCGCCCGTCGCCACATCCCGGCCAGCAGGACGTCCTCCTCGCGCGAGGCGTCGTCCAGGCTCTCCTCGTACAGCGGGGTCATGTCGTACGGATCCCGGAACCAGTCGATGTCCGCGGCGCCGCCGAGCTGATAGACCCCGGCCGTCTCGTCCACGTACCACCCGTCGCTCACGGCCAGGAACTCCCGGTACGAGGGCGGAAGCCGCCGCCCCAGCCGCTCCTCGGCCGCGGCTATCGCCGCCTCTCCCGCTCCGGGCCTGGCCGGGCGGACGAGGGTCTCCCCGCCGTCCTCTTCCTCGTCGTCGTCCTCGTCCGCGCGCGGAACCCACTCTTCCTGCCACCGCCCCAGGAATTCGTGCCAGTTGAAAGACTCGCTGCTCATGATCGGATGGTGTCATCCGGCACTGACAACGGTGCCGACTCCTGAAGCGGGCGCTGGAGCGCCTCGCCCGGTGTCGTGCGCGGTGCGTCGATAATCGCCTCGTGGACACGAGTACCGATCTTGCCCGGGGCCGTGCGTGTTATGCCGCCGAGGCCTGGTCCGAGTCTTTCGAGTGCCTGCGTGCCGCAGACGCGGCCACGCCGGTGGGCCCCGGCGACCTGGAACTGCTCGCCAGGTCCGCCTACATGCTCGGGCTCGACGAGGCGTACGTCGCCGCGCTCGAGCGCGCGCACGCGATGTGGCTCGATGTTGGCGACGTACCCCGGGCCGTCCGCTGCGCGTTCTGGGTCGGCCACAGCATGCTCTTCCGGGGCCACGGCGCCCGGGCGAGCGGCTGGTTCTCCCTCGGTGAGCGGCTCCTCAAGGCCGACGGGCGGGACTGCGTCGAACGCGGGTACCTGCTCATCCCCGTATGGCTGCGCCAGATGGGCGGCGGCGACTGGCAGGCCGGCCACGCCTTGGCGACAGAGGCCGCCGAGCTCGGCGAGCGGTTCGACGACGCGGATCTGGTGTGGCTGGCACGCAACGAGCAGGGCCGGGCCTTGGTGCACCTGGGCCGTGTGCGCGAGGGCATGCGGCTGGTGGACGAGGTGCTCGTGATCGTCGAGGCCGGCGCTCTTTCGCCGATCGTCAGCGGCATCGTCTACTGCAACACCATCAGCTTCTGCCGCGATCTGTACGACCTTCCTCATGAACGGGAGTGGACGGACGCCTTGACCCGGTGGTGCGAACGGCAGCCGCAGATGGTCGCGCACTACGGTCTGTGCCTGGCGCACCGGGCCGAGGTGCTGCAGTACGGCGGCGCCTGGCCCGCCGCACTCGCCGAGGCCCGCCGCGCCTCCGAGCGCTTCACCCAGGGCGTGCTGAACCAGATCGCCCGGGGCGAGGCGTTCTACCGGCAGGGCGAGATCCACCGCCTGCTGGGCCGGCCGGCCGAGGCCGAGGACGCCTACCGGGAGGCCAACCGCTGCGGGTTCGAGCCGCAGCCCGGCTTCGCCCTGCTGCGGCTGGCGCAGGGCAACGACGAGGCCGCGGCGGCGACCATCCGTCGTGCCGTGTCCGAGCACACGCGCGAGCTGGAGCGGGCGGCCCTCCTTGCGGCGTACATCGAGATCACTCTGGCCGTAGGCGACGTCGACGCCGCGGCCGCGGCCGCCGATCAGCTCTCGGCCATCGCGGAGCACCAGGACAGCGACGTGCTGCGCGCCGCGGCGGCGTACGGTCTTGCCTCCGTCGCGCTGGCCGAGGGCGACGCCGGCGCCGGTCTCACCGCCGGGCGGCGGGCCTGGCGCACCTGGCAGGAACTCGAAGCGCCGTACGAAGCCGCCCGCGCGCGCGTCCTCGTGGCACGCGCCTGCCGGTCGCTCGGCGACGACGACACGGCCGCTCTGGAGTTCCAGGCGGCCCGGGCGGTGTTCGCGGAGCTCGAGGCCGTCCCCGCCCTCGCTCACCTCGATTCCCTCGCCGGTGGTGGGCCGGCCTTGGACACGTACGGCCTGTCGGCGCGCGAGCTGGAGGTGCTCCGCCAAGTGGTCGGCGGCGCGAGCAACCGGGAGATCGCCGCTGTCCTGGTGATCAGCGAGCACACCGTTGCCCGGCACCTGCAGAACATCTTCGGCAAGTTGGGCGTCTCCTCGCGGACGGCGGCGAGCACCTTCGCGCTGGAGCACGGGCTCGTCTGAGCGGCATGGTCAGGAATGACCATGGCGGTCCACCACGGTTGGTGAATACGCGCGATGCGGGGCTCGCCCCCGCAGGCCTAGCGTCGAACCGTCCGAACGACACGGAACCGAGCGAGGAGGACACCATGTACGTCGTGGCCCAGCACAAGATCTTGGACCCGGAGACCGCGTTTCCCCGCGGTCAGGCCCTGATGGACGGCATCGGGGCGCCCGACGGCACCCGGGTGCTGCAGTTCTACCCGCACGTCGACGGTTCCGTCGTGACCTGCCTGTGGGAGACGAGGTCCGCCGAGGACGTACAGCGCTTCGTCGACGGCACGCTCGGGGATTCGGCCGTCAACGTCTGCTACGAGGTCGACTCGGAGAAGGCGTTCGCCGACCGTCCGCTCGGCCTGAAGCCGTCGCCGGCGCCCGCCACCTACTGACCGCTGCCGGGAGCCGGAGCCCTACGCCGGGCGGGCCAGCCGGTCGAGGCGGTCGCGGTGGACGGCGGTCAGGCGGAGGCGTTCGGCGGCGAGGTTCTCCTCCAGGTGGCCGATCCGGGCGGTGCCCGGGATCGGGAGGATGACCGGCGAGCGGCCGAGGAGCCAGGCGAGCGCGACCTGGGTGGGGGTGGCGTCGAGCTCGGCCGCCAGGTCGGCGATCTCGGCCCTCGCTCCCGAATCCCCCCAGGCGACGGTGCGCCACGGCAGGAATGCGATGCCTGCCGCCTCACAGGCCGCGAGCACGGGTTCGTGCTCGCGGTCCAGCACGTTGTAGCGGTTCTGGACACTCGCGATGTCGACGATCTGCCGCGCCCGGTCGAGTTCGTCGACGGTGACCTCGGACAGGCCGATCCGGCCGATCTTGCCCTCGGCCCGGAGGTCCCGCAGTGCGCCGAGCTGGTCGGCGAGGGGCGTCTGCGGGTCGAGGCGGTGCAGCTGTAGCAGCTCGATCCGCTCGACGCGCAGTCGGCGCAGTGCCTGCTCGACCTGCTCGCGCAGAACCGCCGGCCGCCCGTCGAGCTTCCACTCGCCGGCGGGGCCCGATCGGGCAACGCCGACTTTGGTGGTGACCAGCAATCCGTCCGGGTACGGATGGAGGGCCTCCGCCAGGAGCTCCTCGTTGGCTCCCCAGCCGTACATGTGGGCGGTGTCGATCAGCGTGACGCCCAGCTCGACGGCTCGCCGGGCCACCTCGAGCGACGACTCCCGAGCCGTGCCCGGCTCCGTCGGCAAGTGCATGGCGCCGAACCCGAGCCGTCGTACTGTCAGGTCCCCGCCGATGCGAAATTCGGTCGATGTCATGTGCTGTCTTCTCCCCCTGGTTCAAGGAGCAACGTTAACAGTGCAGTTGGCCGGGCATCGGGAGTGAAGAGGACGGGGCCGTGCTGCCGTTCGAGGCCTGGACGAATTCGCTGACGCAGCAGCGCGACATGGTGCCGCAAAGCCCAGTAATCTCCGGCAAATGACGGCACTTTCGCATCACAGCAACGGATACACGGACCAGCCCGGCCGTGACGGGGACACCGCCACCGTCGAGGCCGATCCGCGCGCCATCGGGCCGGTGCGGACCGAGTACGCGCCCGACCACGACGGGGATCCCGATCCCGGCGAGATCGTGTGGACCTGGGTCCCGTACGAGGAGAACGACGGGCGGGGCAAGGACCGGCCCGTGCTGGTCGTGGCCCGCGAGGCGGGCGGGCGGACCCTGCTGGCCGTGCAGCTGTCCAGCAAGCGGCACGACCGCGACCGCGAGTGGGTCCCGATCGGGACGGGGCCGTGGGACAGCGCGGGGCGGGAGTCCTGGGTGGACGTCGACAGGGTGCTCCGGGTGCGCGAGTCGGGGATGCGGCGCGAGGCCTGCGCGCTGGACCGGGGGCGCTTCCAGCTGGTCGTGGACCGGCTGCGCGAGCGCTACGGCTGGCAGTAGCCGGTACCGGGTGGCCGGCGGGTGAGGGGGACGGGGCCGAGCCCTGCCGGGCGGCGGGGCTCAGCCGCCGGAGCCCTCCGGCGTCTCGCGCCCCTCGGGGCCCGCGTACCCCACGAAGCCCTCGAAGTCCTCGAAGCCCCGCTCGAACGCCCTCTGCGGTCCCGGGTCCAGGTCCAGCACCGCGAAGACCACCCGCTCGAACACTCCCGCGAACCGCCCCTCCAGCAGCCCCCTGAAGGCCTTCGCCACCTCCGCCGGGTCGTTCCGGAAGACCCCGCAGCCCCAGGCCCCGAGCACCAGCCGCTCGTACCCGTGCAGAGCCGCCACCTCCAGGACGAGCTCCGCGCGCCGGGCCAGCGCCTGCGGGATCTCCGCCACCCGGTCCGGCTCCTGGCGGCGGATCGTGCCCGCGTTCGGGGCCGGGGAGGTGAGGAAGCCGGCCCGGAACGGGGTGTCCAGGAATGCGCCGCGGTCGTCGCGGAAGACGGGCACGCCGGGTGAGTGAATCACCCGGTCGGTGTAGAAGGTGCTGCGTTCCGCGCGGTGCACCTCGTAGTACTCCGGGGCCTCCAGGAGGGTCTCGTACAGGGCCGAGGCGCGGCACAGCGCCTCCTCCTGGGCCTTGGCCCCGCGGACGTAGCCGCCCCCGGGATTGCGGGCCGAGGCGAAGTTCAGGACAGCCACCCGGGACGCCCCCGCCGCCTGCTCCAGGCCGGGCGGAGCGAGCCTGCGGGCCGCGACCGTGCTGCTCTCCCCCGTGACCTCGACGGCCGTGCGGGCGCCCGCACGGAGGATTTCCCCGTCTGGAATGACACGGTTTGGTCCATATATTCTGGTTTCTGCCTTGGCTTCCGCCAGGGCGGCGGCAAGGGCCACCTGCCGCCCCGACCGCGTCCGGTAACCACCGGCCGCCAAGATCTCCGCGTTCTCCCGCGCGATCTCGCGCAATCTGCTGCTCACGCCGCCATCCTCCGCAGCCCGCTGCACCGGCGGCAACGTAATTTCCCCGTAAGCATGGGTGCCCAGGGGGCGGGTAGGCACGGGTGATGTCACGGCCGACGACAGGAGACGAGGACCCGGTCATGCCAAATGGTTCACCCGCTCCCCCCGCGCACTCCCCGATCACCGAGACCCAGGCCGAGGAGCTGATCCACGGCATCTGCTTCAAGACCGGCCCGCCCCGACTGGTCGGCGCCGAGCTGGAATGGCTGGTCCTGGACGCCGAGCAGCCCGGGCAGCCCCTGCTTCCCGAGCGGCTGCGGGCCGCACACGCCGCCGCCCGCGCCCTCCCCCTCGGCTCCCGGGTCACGGTCGAACCGGGCGGCCAGCTGGAGCTCAGCTCGCCCCCCGCCGAATCCCTGACCGCATGCGTGGACGGCCTGCAGGCCGACCTGACCGCCGTACGGGCCGCCCTGCTCGACCGGGGACTGCTGCTCCGAGGCCTCGGCCACGACCCCCGCCGCCCGTACCGCCGGCTGCTGTCGAGCCCGCGCTACGACGCCATGGAGGCCTACTTCGACCGCACCGGCCCGGCCGGGCGCGCCATGATGTGCGCCTCCGCCTCCGTCCAGGTCTGCGTGGACGCGGGCCACGAGGAGCCGGGCGTCCTCGGGTACGGACGGCGCTGGCGGCTGGCGCACCTGCTGGGCGCGGTCCTGGTGGCCGCCTTCGCCAACTCCCCCGCGCACGAGGGCCCGTACGCCGGCTGGCGCTGTTCCCGCCAGGGCGTCTGGAGCGATCTGGACAGCCGCCGGGCGCTCGCCCCGCCACTGGAGGCGGAGCCGCGGGCCGGGTGGACCCGGCAGGCGCTGGACACCGAGGTGATGTGCGTACGGTCCTACGACGGCGAGCCGTGGACGGCGCCGCGCGGGACGACCTTCCGCGACTGGCTGCGCGCGGACGGCCCCCCGGGGCTGCGCACTCCCACCGCCGAGGACCTCGACTACCACCTGACCACCCTGTTCCCGCCGGTCCGGCCGCGCGGGCACCTGGAGCTGCGGATGATCGACGCGCAGCCCGGTGACGACGGCTGGCTCGTCCCGGTGGCCGTCGTACACGCGCTGTTCGACGATCCGGAGGCCGCCGAGACCGCCTACCGGGTGACGAAGGGGCTGACCGACGCGTACGGGCCCGGGCCCGCGCCCCGCAATCCGCTCTGGCGGTCCGCCGCCCGCGACGCCCTGGCCGATCCGGAGCTGCGGACGGCCGCCACGGCCTGCTTCCGGGCGGCCATGGACGCCCTGCCCCGGCTCGGCGCGAGCGGGCACGTCCAGGACGCCGTCGGCGCGTTCACCGAACGGTACGTCCTGGGCGGCCGATGTCCGGCCGACGACCGGGCCCGGCCCCAGCCGCCGTCCCGGCCGCAGCTCATCGGCAAGGAGGCCCAGCAGTGACGACGGGATCCACGGAATCGCTGCGCGAGCGGGCCGCCGCCGCCCTGACCGCCGCGCGGCTGCGTACGGCCGCGCTCACCGACGCGGTGAGTGACGCGGAGCTCACCGCCCAGCACTCCCCGCTCATGTCCCCGCTCGTCTGGGACCTCGCGCACATCGGGAACATGGAGGAGCTCTGGCTGCTGCGCAACGTGGCCGGGCGCGAGGCCATGCGCCCCGAGATCGACCCGCTGTACGACGCGTTCGAGCATCCCCGCGCCGAGCGGCCCAAGCTGCCGCTGCTCGGTCCCGCGGAGGCCCGCACGTACGCCTCCGAGGTGCGCGGCAGGGTCTTCGACCTGCTGGAGCGCACTCCGCTGGAGGGCACGGCGCTGCTGGACTCCGGTTACGTCTTCGGGATGATCGCCCAGCACGAACAGCAGCACGACGAGACCATGCTGATCACGCATCAACTCCGGTCGGGCGCACCCGTCCTGGCCGCCCCCGATCCCTCGCCTCCGCGCGGTCCGGGGCCCGCGACCTCCGAAGTGCTGGTGCCCGGAGGCCCGTTCACGATGGGCACGTCCGTGGAGCCCTGGTCTCTGGACAACGAACGGCCGGCGCACGAGCGGGACCTGGCACCGTTCTGGATCGACACCGTCCCGGTGACCTGCGCCGAGTTCCAGGAGTTCATCGCGGACGACGGTTACCGCGAACGCCGCTGGTGGGCCCCGGAGGGCTGGGAGCAGATCCGGACGCACTCCATCGAGGCCCCGCTGTTCTGGCGCAAGGAGGGCGGCCAGTGGCTGCGGCGCCGCTTCGGGGTGACCGAGCGGGTGCCGGACGAGGAGCCGGTGCTGCACGTCAGCTGGTACGAGGCGGACGCGTACGCCCGCTGGGCGGACCGGCGGCTGCCCACGGAGGCGGAGTGGGAGAAGGCCGCCCGCTTCGACCCCGCGACGGGCCGCTCGACCCGCTACCCGTGGGGCGACGCGGACCCGACGCCCGAGCACGCCAATCTGGGGCAGCGCCACCTGCGCCCGGCCCGCGCGGGCAGCTACCCGGCCGGGGCCTCCGCGCTGGGGGTGCGCCAGCTGATCGGCGACGTGTGGGAGTGGACGGCCTCGGACTTCCTGCCGTACCCGGGGTTCCGCGCGTTCCCGTACCGGGAGTACTCAGAGGTGTTCTTCGGCCCGGAGCACAAGGTGCTGCGCGGCGGCTCGTTCGCCGTGGACCCGGTGGCGTGCCGGGGAACCTTCCGCAACTGGGACCTGCCGGTGCGCCGGCAGATCTTCTCCGGGTTCCGGACCGCGAGGGATGCCTGATGTGCCGTCACCTTGCCTACCTGGGGCCGGAAGTGGCGCTCGGGAGGCTGCTGAACGAGCCGGAGCACTCGCTGGTCAGGCAGTCCTGGGAGCCGCGCCGGCAGCGGTCCGGCACGGTCAACGCCGACGGCTTCGGCGTCGGCTGGTACGCGGAGGGCGACCCGGTCCCCGCCCGCTACCGCCGCTCCGGGCCCATCTGGAGCGACCTGGGCTTCGCCGACCTCGCCCGGGTGGTGCGCAGCGGGGCCGCGCTGGCCGCCGTACGGGACGCCACGCAGGCCGGGGCCGACGGAGAGGCCGCGGCGGCGCCGTTCGCGGACGGGCCCTGGCTGTTCAGCCACAACGGCGCGGTGCGGGACTGGCCCGACTCGGTGGCCCCGCTCGCGGCCGCTCTGCCGCCGCGGGAGCTGCTCCGGCTGACGGCGCGCACGGATTCTGCGCTGATCTGGGCACTGGTCCTGCAGCGCTTGCGCGCCGGGGACCCGCTCGGTGCGGCGCTCGCCGAGCCGGTCCGGGAGGTGGCCTCGGCCGCGCCCGGCTCCCGGCTGAACCTGTTGCTCACGGACGGGGTCACGATCGCCGCGACGGCCTGGGGCGATTCGCTCTGGTACCTGGCCGACGCGCGGGTGGGGCGTGCCGTGGTGGCCTCCGAGCCGTACGACGACGACACCCGGTGGTGCGAAGTGCCCGACCGGACCCTGCTGACCGCCACTCGTACGCGGGTCGAGTTGACCCCGCTCAAGGAGAACTCCCCGTGAACGATTTCCAGTTGACCAGGACCCTCGACGAGCACGCCGCTGAGACGGCCTTGCGCACGGATGTGCTGCACGGCCTGGCGGGCACGCCCAAGGTGCTGCCGCCCAAGTGGTTCTACGACGCGCGGGGCAGCGAACTCTTCGAGGAGATCACCCGGTTGCCCGAGTACTACCCGACGCGCGCGGAACGGGAGATCCTGCTGGAGCGGGCGCGGGAGATCGCCACGGAGAGCGGGGCCCGCACCCTGGTGGAGCTGGGCTCCGGGTCCTCGGAGAAGACCCGGCACCTGATCGAGGCGCTGCCCGCGCTGGACACGTACGTGCCGGTCGACGTGAGCGAGAGCGCCCTGCGAGGCGCCGCGCAGACCCTGCTGGCGGAGCATCCGGGGCTGCGGGTGCACGCGCTGCTCGCCGATTTCACAAGTGCGCTGCAGCTGCCGGACTCCCCCGGGCCCCGCCTGGTCGTGTTCCTCGGCGGCACGATCGGGAACCTGCTGCCGCCGGAGCGGGCCGTTTTCCTGGCCTCGGTCCGGGCGATGCTGTCGCCCGGGGACGCGCTGCTGATCGGCACGGACCTGGTGAAGGAGGAGGCCGTCCTGGTCGCGGCGTACGACGACGCGCAGGGCGTGACGGCCGAGTTCAACAAGAACGTGCTCGCCGTCATCGACCGGGAGCTGGGCGCGGACTTCCACACCGCCGACTTCGAGCACGTGGCGGTGTGGAACAGGGAGCAGGAGTGGATCGAGATGCGACTGCGGGCCCGGTCGGAGGTGCTGGTGAAGATCCGGGCGCTGGACCTGGTGGTGCCGTTCGCGGCGGGTGAGGAGATCCTGACGGAGGTTTCCGCGAAGTTCCGTCAGGAGGGCGTGCGGAAGGAACTGGCGGCCGCCGGGCTGGAGTTGACCCAGTGGTGGACGGATGCGGCGGGGCGTTTCGCACTGTCCCTGTCAGTGGTCGACGGAGGCGTTGCCGTCGCCGACGGCGCTGTCACCGAGGGCACTGCTTCCGCGGGCACCGCTGCCGACAGCACTGATGCCGAGGGCGAGGCCGCCTGAGCCGGGATTCCGGCGAGCAGGGCCGGTGCCGAGCCGGCCATGACGGCGCGCTGAGCCGCCGCCGCGAGGTCCCGTCGGTCCGTGTACCGGCCCGGCGGGATCCGCGGCAGCAGCCTGACCTCGGCCCGTATCCCGCGGGCGCGGGCGATCCGCCACAGCGAGGCGGTCAGCGGGTCGTCGCCGACGAAGGCGGGCGCTCCGGCGACCGATCCGTCGCCGTGCAGGTACGACAGGCGCACGGGCTGTACGGGTACCCGCGCGTCCAGGGCCGACTGGAAGGCGGCCCTGCGGAAGGACCCCTGGGCCCGTCCGCACCACGTGGAGCCCTCGGGGAAGACGGTGACCCGGTCGCCGGCCAGCAGGGCGCGGGTGACGGCCTGGATGGTGCCGGGCAGGGCCCGGATCCGGTCGCGTTCGATGAACAGGGTCCTGGAGCGCCCGGCGAGACGGCCGAGGACCGGCCAGGAGCGGATCTCGCTCTTGGCCAGCATCCGGCAGGGCACGGCCGCGGCGACGAGCGGGATGTCCAGCCAGGAGATGTGGTTGGGGACGAAGAGCCGGCCGCCGTCCGGGCCGACGCTCCCGTGCACGGTGATCCGTATGCCGAAGGCCCGTACCAGCGCGGTCGCCCACGCCCGTACCACCGCGCGCCGGGGGCCGGCCGGCAGCAGCCGGACCGGCGGGGCGCCCGTGATCCCGACGAGGATCAGGGCCACGGCGGCGACGAGCCGGAGCACCGCGCGGGGGACGCTCGCGGTGGCACCCTCGTGGCCGGCGCAGGCCTCGGGGGTGCAGGGCGAGGTGGGCAGCCAGACGCTCATGCGCCCGGGACGCTCGGGACGAGCGAGAGGAAGTGCTTGAGGTAGCGCGGGTTGGTACGCCGCAGGGAGAGCAGCACGTACAGGTCCGTGCAGCCGAACTCGACGTCCAGCGCCGGCTCGCCGCAGACCCACGCGCCGAGACGCAGGTAGCCGCGGAGCAGCGGAGGCAGTTCCATGCGGGCGGGGAACTCGATGCCCTCGGGGTTCCACGGGGTGTGGGGCGTGACCCGGTACTCCTGGGGGGCCAGGGCGCGGGCCAGGGCGGCTTCGCGGGTCGCGGCGGCCAGCACCCCGCCGTCGGCGAGCGGTATCGAGCAGCAGCCGGCGAGCCAGTTGTGGCCGGAGCGGTCCATGTAGCGGGCGAGGCCGGCCCAGATCAGGGCGATGACGGCGCCGTTGCGGTGGTCGGGGTGGACGCAGGAACGGCCGACCTCGACCAGGTCGGGGCGGATCGGGTCGAGGGCGGAGAGGTCGAATTCTCCTTCGGAGTAGAGCCTGCCGGCGACGGCGGCGCGCTCCGGGGGCAGCAGCCGGTAGGTGCCTACGACCTGCTCGGTCTCCTCCTCGACGACGAGGAGGTGGTCGCAGTACGCGTCGAAGGGGTCGACGTCGAGGCCCGGCTCGGGGCTGTGCAGGCGGGCTCCGAGCTCACCGGCGAAGACCTGGTGGCGCAGCCGCTGGGCGGCGCGCACCTCGTCCTCGTTGCGGGCGAGGCGTACGGCGTAGCGGGGGCCGGGGGCGGCGGGGACGCCCGTGGCGATGGTAGGGAGGGGGGACGGGGGGAGGGAAGACGGGGACAGGGGTGCGATCGTCATGGCGGCTCCTGATCCGGGCGCGGAGGGCCAGGCCGGCAGGTGTGTGGCCTGGCTCCTTTACTTCTTCCGTGACCGGCTGGATTCGACATGACAGCGCAGCGGCAGTTGGATGTGGTCCCGCTGAACTCGGCGGGAGCCGTCCCGCCCGGTGATCGGTTCGAGGACGCCTTGCGGGCGGCTTGCCGGCCGCTCGGGGGTCGGTCGGCGACCTGCGGGCGGCCGCTCAGCGGGTGGAGTTGAGCACCCTGGCGATCTCCTCGGAGGCCTCGCGGGCCGCCTGCTTGGGGTCCCGGCCGGTGAGCACGGCCGTCATGAAGGGCTTGATCGGGTTCTTGCCCTCGACCTCTGCCCAGCGGGCGGAGTTCGGCGTGGCCCGGCCCTGTGCGGCCCCGGGGGCCATGGTGGCGGCGCCCTCGTTGCCCTCGACCACGTGGGCGAGGGTGGTCTTGTTCGGTACGTAGCTCATCGTGGTGGCGAGCTCGGTCTGCCACCGTTCGCTCACCAGGGCCGTGATCACGTCCACCGCGCCCCTGCGGTTCTTCGTGCGCTCCGGGATGATCAGGTCGGAGCCGCCGGTGAACACGGCGCCGACCTTGTCGGAGGTCTTGCCGGGGATCGGGAAGAAGCCGAGCTTGCCCTTGAGCGTGGGGTTGGCGGCCTCGATCGCGGCAGCCTGGCTGGGCGGGGCGATAATCTGGGCGACCTGGCCGCGGGCGAAGACCTCCGACTGCGGGGGCGTCTCCTCGTCGGCGCCCTTGGGGCCGTCACCCAGGGCCTGGAGCTGCTTGTAGAACTCCATTCCGGCCAGGGCCTTCTCGTCGTCGAGGGTGCCGACCCACTGTCCGCTGGTCTCGACGGCGAGTTCGCCGCCCTCGTCCCACACGAATCCGGCGAGGACGTACCAGTTCTGCCCGGCGAGGTAGATGCCCTGCTGATCGCCCTTGTCCAGCTTCTGGGTGGTCTGGATCCACTCCTGCCGGTTCTTGGGCTCGCTCTTGACGCCGGCGTTCGCGAAGAGGTCCTTGTTGTAGATCACCACGCGGTTGGCGCCGTACCAGGGGATGCCGTACTGGGCGCCGTCGAGGCTTCCAGGGTCGGAAAGGCCCTTGAGCCAGTCCCTGTTGCCCCAGGTGCGCAGTCCTTCGAGGGTGAGTTCCTCGATGCCGCCGTGCTCGATGTACTGGGCCACCTGGGTGTTGCCGACCTCGATGACGTCGGCGCTCTCCTTGCTCTTGCCGTCGAGGACGGCGTTGACCTTGTCGCCGATGCCCGTCCACTCCTGGATCCTCACCTCCAGGTCGACGCCGGGGTGTTCGTTCTCGAACGACGCGGTGAACTTGTCGATGAACTCGTCGGAGGCGCTGCCCTTCATCAGCCAGAGCGTCACCCTCCGAGGCCCTTCCTCGGAGCCCGCCAACCGGCTGCAGCCCGACAGGGCGGTCGCCGCCGCGAGGACAGTGCACATGGCGAGGAAGCGTCTCTTCACGTAGGTCACCTTCTGGGGCTCGGCGTCTCGGATGGCTCGAAATTGGCATAGACCAATGGGCCGGTCAAGAGGCTGTCGCGGGTGACTGTTCGCTCAAAGTTCGCGGAGCAGGACTTACTGGGGCACCGTAGAAACAGGCAAAAGCCACCACCTGTCGGGAGACACCCATGTCCAACCACACGTACCGGGTGACCGAGATCGTCGGCACCTCCCACGAGGGCATCGATCAGGCCATCCGCAACGGCGTGGCCCGCGCGGG
The DNA here is from genome assembly GCF_036237315.1 of Streptomyces sp. NBC_01351. Taxonomy (GTDB): domain Bacteria; phylum Actinomycetota; class Actinomycetes; order Streptomycetales; family Streptomycetaceae; genus Streptomyces. The sequence continues at coordinate 804,889 of NZ_CP108356.1, forward strand.
CCAGACCCTCAGAAATCTGGACTGGTTCGAGGTCGTCCAGGTACGCGGACACATCGAGAACGGGGAGATCGCCCACTACCAGGTGGGGCTCAAGCTCGGCTTCCGCCTCGACGGCGAGGACTGACCGCCGGCGAGGACTGACCGCCGAAGGCCGGCCGGCGGCGGCCGGGCAGCCCGGAAACGGGCCCGGACCGGCGGCCGGGCTCAGGTCCGCCCCTCGACCTCCTGGGCGGACTTGAGCTCCGGCGCCTCCGCCACCCAGTCCGCGAGCACCACCCGGAAGCCCGCCGCCCGGGCGGCCTGGCACACCAGCTCGTCGTCGTCCACGAGCATCCGGACCTCCCGGCCGCGCGCGAGCCGCCCCAGGACCTCCAGCTTGGCCGTCCTGGCCGGCCTCCGGTCCTGGTTGCCGCGCATCCACAGCCGCCCCTCGGGCAGCCCGTGCCGGGCGAGCCAGTCGAGCGTGTCCGCCCGGCACCGCTCGGGGCGCCCCGTCAGGTACGCCACCTCGCAGTCGGCCGCGCTCTCCACGGCCAGCGCGACTCCGCGTCCGAGCGGCGGGTCGGCCGGGGCCGCGGCGAAGAAGCCGCTCCAGTCCTGGGGGCGGCGCTCCAGGAAATGCTGGCGGTGACCGGTGTCCGCCAGGGTGTTGTCGATGTCGAAGACGGCAAGCGGCCGGGACGCGTTCGCACTCATCCCGCCAGCGTAGGCCGGGGAATCCCCTGGGTCCCCGTGCGTTGAGACCTGTGTGATCCGAAAAGTCTCGATACTCGACCGGTCCCGCACCCGCGAGGGCCACCCGGCCCCGGACGCGCTGCGCGACACCGTGGCACTGGCCCGCGCGGCCGAGGAGCTCGGCTACCACCGCTTCTGGGTCTCGGAGCACCACAGCGTGCCCGGGGTGGCGGGCTCGGCGCCGACGGTCCTGGCCGCTGCCGTCGCCGCGGCGACCCGGCGGATCCGGGTCGGCACGGGCGGGGTGATGCTTCCCAACCACCAGCCGCTGGTCGTCGCGGAGCAGTTCGGGGTGCTGGAAGCGCTGTTCCCCGGCCGGATCGACATGGGACTCGGCCGCTCCGTCGGCTTCACCAACGGCATCCGGCGGGCACTGGGCCGCGACACCGGCGATGCCGACCGCTTCGAGGAGCAGCTGGCCGAGCTGCTGGGCTGGCTCGACGGCACCCAGCAGGCGCACCCCGAGGTGCACGCCCGCCCGGCCGAGGGCCTGCGCGTACCGGCCTACGTCCTGGCAACCGGCGAGGGGGCGGGCATCGCCGCCCGGGCCGGGCTGCCGTTGGTGGTGGGCGACCTGCGGGCCCGCGGCCGGGTCGCGGAGGTCATCGAGACGTACCGCGAGGAGTTCCGCCCCTCCGCCCGGGGCACGGAGCCCTACGTGGTGATCTCCGGGACGGTCGCGGTGGCGGCCACGACCGAGGAGGCCCGGCGCATCCTGCTCCCGGAGGCCTGGGCCCTGGCGTACTCCCGCATCCACGGCAGCTTCCCGCCGCTGAGGCCGGCCGAGGAGGTGGAGGCGATGGAGATGACCCCGAAGGAGCGGGAACTGTACGCGGGAGCCCTGGCCGGTCACCTGCACGGCACGGAGGCGCAGGTCGCGGCGGAGCTGTCGGAGGTGGCGGAGCTCACCGGCGCGGACGAACTGCTGGTCACCACTTCCACGTACGACCGGACGGCGCTGCTGGACTCCTTCGCGCGCCTGGCCCGGGTGGCCGGGCTGTAGACGCTGCTCGGCACGCGCTCCGGCCTCCGCGCCGGCTCCGGCATGGAGGAGCCGACGGGCCCCGCACCCTCCAGACCCTAAACTGGGACGAATGCACCCGTCGCACCAGTCCCCCGAGCCGCACGGCCACCGCGACCGCTTCGTACGGGTCCGAGGTGCCCGGGAGCACAATCTGCGCGGAGTCGACGTGGACGTTCCGCGCGACGCGCTGACCGTGTTCACGGGGGTGTCCGGATCCGGGAAGAGCTCGCTCGCCTTCGGCACGCTCTACGCCGAGGCCCAGCGCCGGTACTTCGAGTCGGTGGCCCCGTACGCGCGCCGGCTCATCCACCAGATCGGCGCCCCGAAGGTGGATTCCGTCACCGGACTGCCGCCGGCCGTCTCGCTGGAGCAGCGCCGCTCCTCCCCCGGCTCGCGCTCTTCGGTCGGTACGGTGACCCTCCTCTCCAACTCCCTGCGCATGCTGTACTCCCGCGCGGGAACCTACCCGCCGGGGGCGGAGCCGCTGGACTCGGACGCCTTCTCCCCCAACACCGCCGCCGGAGCGTGCCCTTCCTGCCACGGGATCGGCCGGATCCACCGCACCAGTGAGGAACTCCTCGTACCCGACCCGGATCTGTCGATCCGCCAGGGAGCCATCGCCGCCTGGCCGGGTGCCTGGCAGGGGAAGAACCTGCGGGACGTCCTGGAGGCGCTCGGCCACGACGTGGACCGGCCCTGGCGGGAGCTGCCGGCGAAGGATCGCCGGTGGATCCTGTTCACCGAGGAGCAGCCGGTGGTGACGGTACACCCGGTGCGGGAGGCCGAGCGGATCCAACGTCCCTACCAGGGCACCTACATGAGCGCCCACCGCTATGTCATGCGCACCTTCGCGGACAGCAAGAGCGCCACCCTGCGGGCCCGCGCCGAGAAGTTCCTCGCCGATTCGCCGTGCCCGGCGTGCGAGGGCCGGCGGCTGCGGCCGGAGGCCCTCGCCGTGACGTTCGGGGGGTACGGGATCGCGGACCTCGCGGCGATGCCGCTGTCCGAGCTGGACGGCGTACTCGCCTCCGCGCACGCACGAGGGGAGGCGGCGCGGGTACTCGCCGAGGACCTGCGCTCCCGGATCGGGCCGGTCGTCGAGCTGGGGCTCGGCTACCTGAGCCTGGACCGCACCGCGCCCACCCTGTCCGCGGGCGAGCTGCAGCGGCTCCGGCTGGCGACGCAGCTGCGGTCGGGGCTGTTCGGGGTGGTGTACGTCCTGGACGAGCCTTCGGCGGGGCTGCACCCGGCCGACACCGAGGCGCTGCTCGACGTACTGGACCGGCTGAAGGAGGCCGGGAACACGGTGTTCGTCGTGGAGCACCACCTGGACGTGGTGCGGCACGCGGACTGGCTGGTGGACGTGGGGCCGCTGGCCGGGGAGCACGGCGGGCAGGTGCTGTACAGCGGGCCGCCCGGCGCGTTGGCGGGGGTGGCGGAGTCGGCGACGGCCCGGCACCTGTTCGCGGAACCGGCACGCGAGCGGGCGCGGCCGGTGCGGACGGCGAGCGGGGCGGTGCGGCTCAGCGGCGCCGGGCTGCACAACCTGCGGGATGTCACGGCCGAGTTCCCGCTCGGGGTGTTCACGGCGGTGACCGGGGTGTCGGGGTCGGGGAAGTCCACGCTGGTGGGTCAGGTGCTGGCGCGGGAGGTCGGGGAGCGGCTGGCGGAGCCGGGCTTTCCCGTACGGCGGCTGGTGGAGGTGGACCAGAAGCCCATCGGCCGGACCCCGCGGTCCAATCTGGCCACGTACACGGGCCTGTTCGACGTGGTGCGACGGCTGTTCACGGCGGCGCCGGAGTCGAAGGCGCGGGGCTGGAAGGCGGGCCGGTTCTCCTTCAACGTGACGGGCGGCCGGTGCGAGACCTGCCAGGGCGAGGGCTTCGTCTCGGTGGAGCTGCTGTTCCTGCCCAGTACGTACGCCCCGTGCCCGGAGTGCGCCGGCGCCCGGTACAACGCCGAGACCCTGGAGGTCCGTTACGCGGGGCTGAACATCGCCGAGGTGCTCGGCCTGACGGTGGAGTCCGCGGCCGGCTTCTTCGCGGAGGTCCCGGCGGCGGCGCGCAGCCTGCGGGCGCTGGAGGACATCGGGCTGGGTTACCTGCGGCTGGGGCAGCCGGCCACGGAGCTGTCGGGCGGTGAGGCGCAGCGGATCAAGCTGGCCACGGAGCTCCAGCGACTGCGCCGGGACCACACGCTGTACCTGCTGGACGAGCCGACGACCGGGCTGCACCCCGCCGATGTGCGGGTGCTGCTAAGGCAGTTGCACGGGCTGGTGGACGCCGGGCACTCGGTGGTCGTCGTGGAACACGACATGGAGGTGGTGGCGGGCGCGGACTGGGTCGTCGACCTGGGCCCGGGCGGCGGCACGGAGGGTGGCCGGGTGGTCGCCGCAGGCACCCCGGAGCAGGTGGCCGCAGCGGGCCGGGGCCGCACGGCGGCCTACCTGTCACGGGCCCTCGGCGGCCGTGCCTGACGACGCGGGCGGCCCTGCCCGCCGGCTCGGGCGGCCTCGCCTGCGTGCGCGGCGGCCCGGCCGGTCCGGGAGGCCCTCTCGCGCCGCCTTGGCCATCGTGTTGGGCACCGCGCGTTGCGGATCCGCGCGATCGAAAGCGGTGGAGCATGGGAGCAGTACGGAGGCCCAGCTGATGTCGGCGCCGATGGCCGCGGCTGACGATGACGCCGCCGCCGAACCCCTCGTCTCGCCCGTGAACTCGCACAACGAGTGGGATCCGCTGGAAGAGGTGATCGTCGGGCGTCTCGACGGCGCGACGATTCCCGGCAACCACCCGGTCGTGGCCTGCAACGTCCCGCCGTGGGCGGCGCGGCTGCAGGGCCGCGTCTCCGGCTTGCGGTACCCGCGCGTACTGGCCGGGCATGCCCAGCACGAGCTCGACGGGTTCGTCGCCCTCCTGTAATCCCTGGGCATCACCGTCGCCCGCCCTGACGCGGTCGACCACAAGCGACGTTTCGGCACCCCCGACTGGTCCTCGCGCGGATTCTGCAACGCCTTCCGCGTGACAGCCTCCTGGTGATCGGCGACGAGATCATCGAAACCCCGATGGCCTGGCCGTGCCGGTACTTCGAGGCGCACTCCTACCGGACGATCGTCAAGGACTACTTCCGGCGCGGCGCCCGCTGGACGGCGGCGCCGAGGCCACAGCTCAGGGACGCGCTCTTCGAGGCCGATTACCGGATCCACGAGATCGAGAGCCGTTCCCGCACGCCCATGCACATCGACACGACGTTCCTGTCCGGCGGCGCGGGTCGCTTCAGTCGTACTTCGACTGAGACCGCCGGCGTCAGGCGTCGCCCGGCAGCAGCTGCTGCGCAAGCTCGCGGAAGCTCCACTGCCCCTGGCGGCGGGTGAACATCCAGACGAGGTCGTAGCGGTCGGGCCAGGCCGCGGGGAGCCCGAGCACCTCGTGGGCGCCGAGGGCGCGGACCAGGCGGGGGATGCCGGTGTGCTCCCAGCAGACCAGTACGGGCGCCGGGGCGGCCAGTGCGGCGCGTACGAGGGCCGGCTCGGCGCCGAGCGCGAACTCGGTGCGTACGGGTGTGCGCAGGGCAGTGGCCAGCGCCGTCACGGTCTGCTTGCAGCGGGCGGGGGCGCCTTCCTTGCCGCCGGCCGCGAAGACCGCGGCGGGGCGGGGCAGGGAGGAACCCCGGGAGGGGGCGAAGAGCCGCGGGAGCTCGTCGGCCCGGCGCCAGCCGCGGCCGGCCAGGGAGCCGGGGTCGTCCTCGCCCTCCTCGTCCCATCCGGAGTCGCCGGTGTACGGCTTCTCCGCGTGCCGGATCACCATGACCAGGGCGTCCTTGGCCCCGGCCTGCGCTCCGGGCGCCGGGGGCCGGGCGGGTTCCTCCGCGGAGCAGCCGGCCACCGCCAGCGGGGCGAGGGCGACGGCCAGTACGGCTCGGCGGCGCGGTCCGGACCCGGCGGGGGGATGTGGCATGGCTGCACTGTCTCCCACGGCCGGGACCGCGCGGGGGCGCGGCACGGCGTACGGCCCGTACGAGAGCCCGGTCGGCCCATCGGATCATCCGATCGGCTCAGCCCTTGCGGACCGCCCGCAGCCACTCCTTGTTCATCGCGGCGATCGACGGCAGCGGAATGCCCTTGGGGCAGGCCGTGGCGCACTCGCCGGTCAGGGTGCAGCCGCCGAAGCCCTCCTCGTCCATCCGGGCCACCATGTCCAGCACGCGGGTCTCGCGCTCCGGGGAGCCCTGCGGCAGCACGTTCAGGTGGTTGACCTTGGCGGAGGTGAAGAGCATCGCGGAGCCGTTGGGGCAGGCCGCCACGCACGCCCCGCAGCCGATGCACTCGGCGTGCTCGAAGGCGTAGTCGGCGTCGGCCTTGGGTACGGCCGTGGCGTGCGCGTCGGGGGCGGCTCCGGTGGGGGCGGTGATGTAGCCGCCGGCCTGGATGATGCGGTCGAAGGCGCCGCGGTCGACGACGAGGTCCTTGACCACCGGGAAGGCGGCGGCCCGCCAGGGTTCGACGTCGATGGTGTCGCCGTCGGCGAAGGACCTCATGTGCAGCTGGCAGGTGGTGGTGCGCTCCGGGCCGTGCGCGTCGCCGTTGATGACGAGGCTGCAGGCCCCGCAGATGCCCTCGCGGCAGTCGTGGTCGAAGGCGACCGGGTCCTCGCCGCGCAGGATGAGGTCCTCGTTGAGGGTGTCGAGCATCTCCAGGAAGGACATGTCCTCGGAGATCCCGTCGACCTCGTACGAGGCCATGTGGCCGGGGGCGTCGGCGCCGCGCTGGCGCCAGACGCGCAGGGTGAGCTTCATGCGTAGCTCCGCTGGGTGGGGTGGACATACTCGAAGACGAGGTCTTCCTTGTGCAGGACGGGTGCGGTGCCGGTGCCGTTGAACTCCCAGGCCGCCGCGTACGAGAACTCCTCGTCGCGCCGCTCCGCCTCGCCGTCCGGGGTCTGGGACTCCTCGCGGAAGTGGCCGCCGCAGGATTCCGCGCGGTGCAGGGCGTCGAGGCACATCAGCTCGGCGAGTTCGAGGTAGTCGACGATGCGGTTGGCCTTCTCCAGCGACTGGTTGAACTCTTCGCCCGAGCCGGGGACCTTGATGCGCCGCCAGAACTCCTCGCGGATCTGCGGGATCCGATCGAGGGCCTTGCGCAGGCCTTCGTCGCTGCGGGCCATCCCGCAGTACTCCCACATGAGTTCACCGATCTCGCGGTGGAAGGAGTCGGGCGTGCGGTCACCGTCGACGGCGAGGAGCCGCGCGAGCCGCTCGCGGGTCTCGCGTACGACGGCCACGGCCTCGGGGTGGGTGTCGTCGACCTTGTCCTGGTGCGGGTTGCGCGCCAGATAGTCGTTGATGGTGGAGGGGAGCACGAAATAGCCGTCTGCGAGGCCCTGCATCAGCGCGGACGCGCCGAGGCGGTTGGCGCCGTGGTCGGAGAAGTTGGCCTCTCCGATCGCGAACAGGCCGGGGACGGTGGTCTGGAGGTCGTAGTCGACCCACAGTCCGCCCATCGTGTAGTGCACGGCGGGGTAGATCCGCATGGGGACCTCGTACGGGTTCTCCGCGGTGATCCGCTCGTACATCTCGAAGAGGTTGCCGTACTTCTCGGCGACCTTGTCGCGGCCCATGCGACGGATGGCGTCGGCGAAGTCGAGGTACACGCCCTCCCGTCGCCCGCCACCGCCCTCAACCGAGGAGCCTTCGGCTCCGCCCCTCTGTCTCTGGCCGCCGGGGCCGACGCCGCGGCCCTCGTCGCAGACGTTCTTGGCGGCGCGGGAGGCGATGTCGCGGGGCACCAGGTTGCCGAAGGCCGGGTAGATCCGCTCCAGGTAGTAGTCGCGCTCCGCTTCGGGGATCTCGGCGGCGGGGCGGGTGTCACCCTTGGCCTTGGGGACCCAGATGCGGCCGTCGTTGCGCAGGGACTCGCTCATCAGGGTGAGCTTGGACTGGTGCTCGCCGGTGCGCGGGATGCAGGTGGGGTGGATCTGGGTGAAGCAGGGGTTGGCGAAGTAGGCGCCGCGCCGGTGCGCCCGCCAGACGGCGGTCGCGTTGGAGTTCATGGCGTTGGTGGAGAGGTAGAAGACGTTGCCGTAGCCGCCGCTGGCGAGGACCACCGCGTCGGCGTAGTGCGTGGAGATCTCGCCGGTGATCAGGTCCCGGGCGACGATGCCGCGGGCGACTCCGTCGACGACGACCAGGTCGAGCATCTCGGTGCGGGCGTGCATCTCGACGTTGCCGGCGGCGATCTGCCGGGACAGCGCCTGGTAGGCGCCGAGGAGCAGCTGCTGGCCCGTCTGGCCGCGGGCGTAGAAGGTGCGGGAGACCTGGACTCCGCCGAAGGAGCGGGTGTCGAGGAGGCCGCCGTACTCGCGGGCGAAGGGGACGCCCTGGGCCACGCACTGGTCGATGATCTCGACGGATATCTGGGCGAGTCGGTGGACGTTGGACTCGCGGGCGCGGAAGTCGCCGCCCTTGACGGTGTCGTAGAAGAGCCGGTGGACGGAGTCCCCGTCGTTGCGGTAGTTCTTCGCGGCGTTGATGCCGCCCTGGGCTGCGATGGAGTGGGCGCGGCGCGGCGAGTCGGAGAAGCAGAACTGGACGACGTGGTAGCCCTGCTCGGCGAGAGTCGCGCCGGCGGCACCGCCCGCCAGGCCGGTGCCGACGACGATCACGGTGTGCTTGCGGCGGTTGGCCGGGTTGACCAGCTTGGCCTCGAAGCGGCGGCGGTCCCAGCGCTCGGCGACGGGGCCCGCAGGGGCCTTCGTGTCGCGGACGGGCTCGCCGGTGGTGTGGTTGGCGTAGTCGCTCATGGTCAGTTCACCACTCCGGTCATGACGGCGACGGGGACGGAGACGAAGCCCGCGAAGAGGACGAGGGCGAGGGTGTTGGCGAGCAGCTTCAGCGTCCGGTCGCGTCGGGCGTTGCCGGCGCCGAGGGTCTGGGCGGCGCTCCAGAAGCCGTGCCGGACGTGCAGGCCGAGGGCGGCCATCGCCACGAGGTAGACGGTGTTGCCGTACCAGGTGGAGAAGGTGGCGAGGACGTTCTCGTACGGGTGGCCGGCCCAGGCGCGCTCGTTGACCGTGAGCGTGGTGAGGTCGAGCAGGTGCCAGACGATGAAGAGGGCGAGGATGATGCCGCCCCAGCGCATGGTGCGGGTGGCGTAGCTCGCGCGGCGGCGCTTGTGGGCGTACTTCACCGGGCGTGCCTTGATGTCGCGGCGGCTGAGCTGGTACGCGGACACGGCGTGGGCGACGACCGCGGCGAGCAGGACGACGCGGACGATCCACAGGGCCCACTCGTGGTGCAGGAAGGGCTCGCCGAGGGTGCGCAGCCAGTGCGCGTAGCCGTTGAACTCGTCCGAGCCGAAGAAGATCTTGAGGTTGCCGAGCATGTGCACGACGAGGTAACCGAGCATGATCAGCCCGGAGACCGCCATGACGGTCTTCTTTCCGATGGTGGAGCCCCAGACGGTCGGCGCCTTGGGGCCGCCTGTCCGGGTGCGCGTTGCCAGAGCCATGTCATCGAAGGTAGGGGCCTAAGACCCGAAAGGTCCAAGACATGATGTGGGTCATCTTGATAGACATTGACTATGCAATTCCAGCAGCTCCTGTACTTCGTCGCCGTCGCCGAGACCCGCCACTTCACCCGGGCCGCCGAGCGGGTGCACGTGGCCCAGCCCTCCCTGTCCCAGCAGATCAAGGCGCTCGAACGGGAACTGGGGGCCGAGCTCTTCAGCCGGGCTCGGGGGAACATCTCGCTCACCGACGCGGGCGAGGCCCTGCTGCCGCTGGCCCGGCGGATCCTCGCCGACGCGGACACGGCGCGGCAGGAGGTGCAGGAGCTGGCTCAGCTGCGGCGCGGGCGGATCCGGCTGGGGGCCACGCCGAGCGTGTGCACGGGCCTGCTGCCGAACGTGCTGCGCGCCTTTCACGCCGCTCATCCGGGGATCGAGCTGCTGATCGAGGAGAGCGGTTCGCTGGACCTCGTACGGGAACTGGCGCGCGGCGCCCTGGACCTGGCCCTGATCGCGCTTCCGCTGCCGCCTTCGGCCCCGGCGCTGACCACGGTGGAACTGCTGACGGAGGACCTGGTGGTGGTCTCCTCGGCGGAGCTCCCGGCGCCCGGCGGGGGCGGGGAGCCGACCATCTCGGACCTTCGCGACCAGCCGATGGTGATGTTCCGGCACGGCTACGACCTGCGGGAGCTGACCGTGACGGCCTGCCGCGCCGAGGGCTTCGAGCCGGTGTTCACCGTGGAGGGCGGCGAGATGGACGCCGTACTGGGCTTCGTGCGGGCGGGGCTCGGCATCGCGGTGGTCCCGGCGATGGTGGTGGAGCATGCCGGACCGGGACTGCGCGCGACCCCCCTGGCCGGCTCCCCACTGCGCCGCACCATCGCCCTGGCCCACCGCACCGACGTGGCTCCCCCGCGCGCGGCCCGCGAGCTCAGGCGGATGCTGCTGGACTGATCCGCGGCGCGCTCGCGCCTCGCCTGCGGGGTCAGGCCGTGCGTATCGGCAAGGCCGGGTCGAAGCCGTCCGCCGGCATCGCGAAGGCCCGGCTGGCATCGGCGACGGCCGCCGGGTGGGCCGCACCCTGGCCCGCGCGCTCACCGGCCCGGCGACGGACGGCGTGCTCGACGCGTACGAGGCCGAGCGGCTGCCGGCGGCCGCCCACGTACTGGCCGACACCGCCGAGCGGCACGATCGGGTGCCGGCCGCGCTGCGCGAGCCCGGCCGCGGCACGGAGGCCGGGCTGGACTGACGGTCCGCCGGCCGGGCCTGCGATCAGGAGGCGGTGGGCACGGCATCCGAGAGGGAGAGGGTGTGGATGCGGTCGGGGGCGCCGGGCCTGGCGTAGTACCAGCCCTGGGCGGTGTCGCAGCCGAGGGCGCGCAGCTGGGCGGCCTGGGCTCCGGTCTCCACGCCCTCCACGGTCACGGCGAGTTCGAGACTGTGGGCGAGGGCGACGATCCCCTCCACGATCTTGACGTCCACCGGGTTGGCGGGGCTCTGCTGCATCCCCTTCGTGAACGACCGGTCCAGTTTCAGGACGCTGACGGGGAGGCGGCGCAGATTGGCCAGGTTCGAGTAGCCGGTGCCGAAGTCGTCGAGCGCGATGTCCACGCCCAGGGCGGCCAGCCGGCGCAGCGGTTCCAGGAGTTCGTCGTCGGCTCCTATCAGGGCCGATTCGGTCACCTCCAGGCACAGGGAGCCCGGAGCGAGGCCGGACTTCTCCAGCACCGCCACGGTGTCGGCGACCAGCCCGGGGTGGTGCAGCTGCGTGGGCGAGAGGTTGACGTTGATCCGCAGGGACGCTCCGCCGCGCTGGCACTGCCAGTTGCGGGCCTGGCGGACGGACTCCTCCAGGACCCAGCGGCCGAGCGGCACGATCAGCCCGGTCCGTTCGGCGAGGGGGATGAAGCGGTCCGGGCCCAGCACCCCGTACTGCGGGTGCGACCAGCGCACCAGCGCCTCGGCCCCGTGCACGCTGCCGTCGCGCATGTGCACCAGCGGCTGGTACTCGATGAAGAACTCCCCGCGCTCCAGCGCCGCGGGCAGTGCGTTGGTCAGACCGTGCCGGGTGATGGCGCGGGCGTCGGCCTCCGCGTCGGCGAACTCGAAGCGGTTGCCGCCGGCCGCCTTGGCCCGGTACATGGTGATGTCGGCGCTGCGCAGCACCTCCGCCGGGGTGCGCTCCTTGACGCTGCCCTCGACGATGCCGATGCTGCCCCGGACGGTCAGCTCGCGGCCCTCCAGCCGGATCGGCGTGGACAGGGCGGACAGGATCCGGACCGCGAGGTCGGTCACCTTCTGCCCGGTGTCACCGCCGGTGGTCAGGGCGACGAACTCGTCGCCGCCGAGCCGTGCGACGACCTCGCCGGGGCCGGTCGCGCAGCTCTGCAGCCGGTCGGCGACCTCCACCAGCAGCCGGTCCCCCGCCGAGTGGCCGAGGCTGTCGTTGACCGCCTTGAAGCCGTCCAGGTCCAGGTAGCACAGGCCGAAGTGGTCGCCGCCGGAGCCGCTCAGCGCCTTCTCCAGCCGCTCGAAGAACAGCGTCCGGTTGGGCAGGCCGGTCAGGGCATCGTGGGTGGCCTCGTAGCGCAGGCGCAGGTTCAGCAGCCGGCGTTCGGTGGTGTCCTCCATCAGCGCCAGCTGATACTGCGGCTCCCCGGCGGCGTCGCGCAGCAGCGACACCGTCAGGTTCGTCCACAGCACCGTGCCGTCGTGCCGGTAGTACGGCTTCTCGACGCGGAAGTTCTCGCGCTCGCCGCGGACCAGCTCGCCGTGCATCCGCCAGACGTGCGGGGTGTCGTCGGGGTGGCCCCACTCGCTGACCTTGCGGCCCCGGACGTGTCCCTCCAGGCCGCCGAACATCTGCAGCAGCGCGTCGTTGACCTCCAGGATGTTCCCGTCCAGGTCGGCGATGCCGATGCCGACGGCCGCCCCCTCGAAGACCGCCCGGAAGCGCGCCTCACTCGCGTGCAGGGCCTGCTGCGCGTCGGTGCGCGCGGTCAGCGCGGAGCGGGCGATGGCCTCCTGCTCCTTGAGGGTGCGCTCGCGCAGGGCGCGGGCGAATCCCGCCGCCACCCCGTGCTGGAGCCGGGCGCAGCGGGACCGGTACTCCTCGGTGGAGCCGCCGGGTCCGCCGGCGGCCCCGCAATAGAGCACCAGGTAGGACTCGATGACGCCGAGGGTGCCTGCCAGGGCTTCCGGGTCGGTGCAATGCACGGCGACCAGTTCGGCCCCCACGCGCTGAGCCGGGGAGGCGTCGAAGGGGCGGGCGTGCAGGGCCTCGGTGAGGGTGCGGGTGAGCGGGAGGAGGTGCCGTTCGAACTCGGGACGGGTCAGCGAGGTCGCGGTGACCGGAAAGATCGCCCGTCCCCAGATGGTCGCGAAGCGGCCGATCCGGTCCTCCAGCCCGCCCTTCGGCGAGGCCTCGGCGGCGGCCGGACCCAGGGGTGCCGGTCCCGGGGAGGCCGGTCCCGGGGAGGCCGGTCCCGCGGCAGCCGTTCGCGCGGGACCCGCTTCGGACGCGGCTGCCGGAGGCCGGCCCGTCCCGGACGCGGGCAGCCCGGACGCGGGGGCCCCGGAGGCGGGGACCTGCGCGCCCGTCGGCTGTACGCCCGACCGCTGTGCGCCCGACGTCTGTACGGGGAGTCTCACGCCTTGCGCCCCACGCCGCCGTACCCCGAGAAGGCGTACGGGTCCTCGGGCACCTCGCCCTCCGCGTCGCCCTCGGAACGGTCCGGTCGCCAGTCGGGCATGGAGACCAGGCCGGGTTCCACCATCTCGAACCCGTCGAAGAAGCCGCGGATCCGCTCCCCGCTGCGCATGACGAGCGGGTTGCGGATGTCGCGGTAGACACCGACGGCTCCGCCCGCGACCTCCTCCCCGACCGGGATCCCCTCGAACGAGGCGTGCGTGAGGATCAACATGCTGCCGGGGGCCAGCACGTCGCGCAGTTCGGCCACGGCGTCGTAAGGGTCGTCCGAGTCCTCCAGGAAGTGCAGGACGGCGACGAGGAGCAACGTCACGGGCTTGTCGAAGTCGAGCAGCCGGGCGACCTCGGGGGCGGCCAGGATGTCCTTCGGCTTGCGCAGGTCGGCGGCGACGACACCGGTCTGCTCGTCGTCCCCGAGGACGGCCCGGCTGTGCGCGACGGCCACCGGGTCGTGGTCCACATAGACCACGCGCGCCTCCGGGGTGGCGGCCCTGGCGATCTCGTGGACATTGCCGAAGGTGGGGATGCCGGAGCCGATGTCGAGGAACTGGGTGACGCCCTCGGCCACGGCGTGGCGGACGGTGCGGCGCATGAATGCCCGGTTGGCCTGCATGATCTTGGGCAGGCCCGGGATGAATTCCATCGCCCGACGGGCCGCCTCGCGGTCGACCTCGAAATTGTGGGAGCCGCCCAGGTAGTAATCGTAGATGCGGGACACGCTCGGCACCGATATGTCGATGCCTGGCGGGGCCCAGGCGGGGCGCTCCATCGGGGTCTCCAAGCCTTGTTCCGCAGCGGCCCCTCCGGGGACCGGACTCTGTCCGAGCCGAATGTACTGATCATTAGCCAACAGGGCGAGCAAAAGCGGAAATTGGCGGTCCGTTGTTCGTCACACACCAAAGTCACGTGCCGGACCCCGCACACCCAATGATCGTTACCGACAAATCCCCTATGGGAATTGACTGGTCCGTGATCCGAACCGGTCGACGATTGGCTCAAACCTCCTGGGTCGATGCTCCACCCGTTCAGGCGAACCGACCCCCGCGCCCGGCGTACGAGGGCGCGCTCGGCCCCATGATCCCCGGGTGAACAAAGCCTTAGCCAGGCGTCTGCTGACGGTCCCGGTACTGCTGTGGGCGGCGCTGTCCTGCGCCTCCTTCACGCCCGCCGTGGCTGATAGCCGCGCCTACGCGACGACCGGCGACGGCTCCGCCGCGGGCGTCACCACGGCAGTCGCGGTTGCCGGTGGCGGCGGCCGCGGAGGCGGCGCGGGTGGCGGACATCACGGTCACCGGCGTGGCGACCGGCGCAGTGACCAGCATGGCGACCACCACGGCCGGGGACACGACAAGGGTCACGGCCGGGGACACGGCAAGGGCCACCACGGCGGGCACCCCTGCCCACCGCCGCCGCCCCCTCCGTGTCCGCCCAAGCCGACCCCGCCCCCACCACCCAAGCCGACGCCGAAGCCCACGCCGCCGAAGCCCGCCCCGACGCCCCCGCCCAAGCCGACCCCTCCGCCGGCCGTGCCCGCACCACCGCCGCCTCCGCCGCCCAAGCCGGCGCCCGCTCCCGAACCCGTACCGGAGCAGCCGGCGCCGAAGCCGGTCCGCACCCAGCCGGCCCCGCCCCCGCCGCCGCCACCTCCTGTGGTCGAGGCGCCCGTGCCCGTCGTGGCGAAACCGGTGGCCCGCCCGGCGTACCGCGCGCCCGCCCGCAAACCGGAGGAGCACCACGTCTCACCGGTCACCTTCACGCTGATGACCGCGGCTCCCGCGGTGCTCGCGATCGTCGCGCTGCGCCCCCGCTAGCCCGGGACCAAAGACCAAAGACCACTCGGGAGTCATCTTGTCGGAATGGCTCGTCCTGTCCATCGCGATGGCATCGGCCTGTGCCGTGGTGCTGTCCATCACCTTCTTCAACCACCGCAGGATCGGCGACGACGACGATCCGAACGAGACCCCGGACGTCATCGAGTACATGACGATGATGATCGGGGTGATCTACGCGATCGTCCTGGGCCTGGCGATCGCCGGCGTCTGGGAGGCCCGTGGGGCCGCCCAGGAGTACGTGCGCCAGGAAGCCCAGGCCCTGCACGAGATCAGCGTCCGCTCCGAGGTCTATCCCGCCGAGGTGCGCAAGAAGATCCGCTCCGACGTCGACGCGTACGTGACCTACGTGGTCGAAACGGAGTGGAAGGCGATGGCCGACCGCGGCGAGATCACCGACCGCGGCGCGGAGTTGCTGGAACGTATCCGCCGGGACGTCACCGACTACGAGCCGCAGACCGACCACGAGGGGCAGGCCTACCAGCCGCTGGTCGACCAGGTCGCGGTGGCCGACGACGCCCGCAGCGCCCGCGGGGCGAGCGCCGGGGCGACCATGCCGGGGGTGGTGTGGTTCGGGCTGATCGCGGGAGCCCTGGTGACGGTGGGGCTGATCTTCACCCTGCAGATCCGGCGCTCGTTCCGCGAGCTGCTGCTGGCGGGCCTGTTCAGCGCGCTCATCGCCTTCCTGCTCTTCCTCATCTGGGACTTCGACGCGCCCTTCGGGCGGGGCATCTCGGCGACCGCCGAGCCCTTCCTCGCCCAGTTCGCCCACCTGGAGCTGGGCGACTGAGGGCCCGCGTGAACCCCTTTCCCCACCCTCAAACCGGGGACGGGCCCACCGTCCCCGGTTCGGCCTACACCCATGCCCCATTCGCCCGTTCCTGATCGCGGGTCGCCGCGCCCGGACCTAGCGTGTCGAACATCGAGGCGCACGACCCCCCACGTGCGGAAACCGTTCCGCGGCTGCTCCTCGGGGATCCGGAGAATCAACCATGGGTGCGATACGTACCTCCGCCACAGCCCTGCTGAGCGCCGGCGCCATGGGCGCCGTACTCGCGCTCGGCACACTCGGCGCGCCCGCCGCCACCGCGGCCGGGGCCCGGCAAACCTCGTTCGGCTTCGCCATCACCCCGTCGACGGTCGCCCCGGGCGGCCAGGTGGTGCTCTCGGTCACCGGCTGCAACGCCGCCTACGCCACCGCCTCGTCCGGGGTCTTCGACACCGTGAGCATCGCGCGCGGTCAGACTGCCCGGGTCACCGTGGACCGGGACGCCCGGCCCGGGGCCCTGTACTCCGTCTCCTTCACCTGCAACGGCGAGACGGGCTCGGCCGATCTGACGATCGCCGGCGGTACGACCAGACCCACCACCAGTTCCACGAGGACCGCGACCAGTTCGCCCCGCGGTGTCGTCGGCGCCGTCCGAGGCGGCCTCGGCGGCAGTGTGGCCGGCATGGATGCCGTGGAACTCGGCGCGGGAGCGGGCCTGCTGCTCGCCGCCGTCGGCGGTACGGCCTTCGCCCTGCGCCGCCGCGGCTCCGGCCGCGGCCATTGAAGGCCGCGGTCATTCAGCAACCCCTCCCCATCGCCGGTCGCCCCGGGTCCTGGCCTGGACCCGGGGCGACCGGCGATGGGGACGACCGGGGAGGTGACCGGTCAGACCCGGCCGCGGACCGAGGGACGGCGGCGGCGCAGCACGTGCGCGCCGGCCCCGAGGGCGGCGGCGCCGACGAGGCCCGCACCGATGGCGGTCTCGACGGTCGACGGTCCGATGGAGCCGCCGATGCCGCCCTGCGCGGGCCGTCCGT
Organism: Streptomyces sp. NBC_01351; assembly: GCF_036237315.1. Lineage (GTDB taxonomy): Bacteria > Actinomycetota > Actinomycetes > Streptomycetales > Streptomycetaceae > Streptomyces. The sequence goes on from NZ_CP108356.1 coordinate 821,490, forward strand.
CGAGGATCCTGAATCGGGCCGTGGCGACCAGGCTGCTGTCGTTGCACTTGACCGACAGCGTGTGGGTGCCCGGCGAGGCGTGGTTGAAGATCCGGACGGTGGCGAAACCGATCGAACCTGCGGACAGGTTGGCCGGGGGAAAGTTCCCGTGCGAGGTGACGGTGCCGCCTCGGTCGCATCCCGAGGCGCTCACCTGCATCGTGGCCCCCTGGTGCACGGCGTACGGGTTGACCGAGATGTTGCTGGGGCCGCCGTTCCCACCCATCGGGGTGTTAGCAGAGGCGAACGGGACACTGAGGCCGATCGCGGCGCAGGCTGCCGCCGTCACGGTGAGAGCGCGGAAAACACGCATGGTGGAACCTCCAGCGGGAAGCGCCCCGGAGCGTCGGCCCCGGATGATCGACGAGAACGCCTCCCTGATCGAACCCTCGGGGCGACCCGCAATCTCCGCATTTCCGCCTTTGGGCCGCCCGGTTGAGCGACACGCCGAAGCGCGGGCGGCGGAGCTGACGGATCCGCAGGTCACGACCCGTCAGGCATTTATGTGACGATTACCTGGATGGGCGCACCCCTTCCGGCCCCTTCCGGCTTCCGCCACCCGTTCGCCCCTCCCCTCTCGCCGTCCTGCCGACGCAGCCTTAGCGTGCGTGAAGTAGGGCGTACAGGGGTGGGACAGGATCGCGGGTCGGGACCCCCGCGTCGGGAAGGGAGAACGATGGGCGAGGACGAGACCGGGCAGTCACGCAAACGCTCACCGTGGGGCGCGATCGCGCTGGTCATGCTCACCGGCCTCGCCATGGTGAGGAACGGTGTGGACATGGGCGACGGGCCGCCCCAGCCCACCGCGGCCTCTGCCGTCGCGGTGACGGCCGATCAGCTGCCGGCGAACCCGCCGACGCCTCCGGCGGACCTGGAGGTGCTGGAGCACTCGTCGGTGCAGCGCATCCGGATTCCCACGATCAACGTGGACGCGCCGGTGATGACGGTCGGGCTGGACGCGGAGGGCTGGATCGACGCCCCGCCGCCGCAGGACCGCAACCTGGCCGGCTGGTACCTCAACGGGATCTCGCCGGGGCAGCGCGGCTCTGCGGTGGTCGTGGGCCACGTGGACAACGCGCAGGGCCCGGCGGTGTTCTACGGGCTGGGCTCGGTCAAGCCGGGCAACCACGTCGAGGTGGAGCGCTACGACGGCCGCACCGCGGTGTTCGAGGTGTACGGGGTGGAGGTGTTCTCCAAGGACGCCTTCCCCGGAGCCCGGGTGTACGGGGACACCGGGCACGCGGAGCTCCGGGTGATCACGTGCGGCGGCGCCTACTCCAAGGCGGGGGGCTACGACGGCAACGTGGTCGTGTTCGCCCGCATGGTGGAGACCCGCTGACCTCGGGCCGGCACTGCCGCCCGGCTCAACGGGGCGGCAGTGCCGGCAGGGTCATCCGGTAGCCCCGGGCGAGCAGTTGAGGCAGGTACGAGTTGATGGCATGGACGCTCTGCGACCGGTTGCCCCCCGCGTCGTGGGACAGCACGATCACGCCGGGAGCGGCGGCGCCGAGGACGCGGGACACGATGGTCGTGGTCCCGGGTTCCTTCCAGTCCAGGGTGTCCACGGTCCACGCGAGCGGCTCCATGCCCAGTTCGGCCCCGATCTCGAAGGCGGCCCGGTTCCACGCCCCGTAGGGCGCCCGGAACCACAGCGGCGGCTCCCCGATCACCTGCTGGACGACGTCGCTCGTGCGGGCGATCTCGGAGGCGAGGGCGGGCCGGCTGAGCTTGGGGATGAGCGGGTGGGTCCAGGTGTGGTTGCCGATGACGTGGCCCTCGCCGGCCATCCGGCGCAGCAGGTCCCTGTGCTCGGTGGCCATCTCCCCGCAGACGAAGAACATCGCGCGGACCCCGTACCTGGCGAGGGTGTCGAGGATGGCCGGGGTGTAGCGGGGGTCGGGGCCGTCGTCGAAGGTCAGCACCATCCCGCTCGACGCGGCTTCGTCGAGCGGGAGCTCCAGGATGGGCCGGGTGCGTACGGCGGGTTTGGCGGCGGGCGGCCGGGCCGGAACCTCGGCGGTCATGGGGCGCAGCCGGTAGGACTTCTCGGCCAGCTCCCGCGCCCGCATCCCGGGCGCCCCGGCCGCGGGGTGCGCACCGGGCCCGCCCAGCGGACCGGACCCACCTGACCCACCGGCCCCGGAACCGGCTCCCGGCGCACCCGCGTCCCCGCTCCGCGTGAGCAGCCCGGAGGCGGCGGCGACTCCGAGGAAGACGGCGGTACGCAGGAGCGCGCGACGCCCTACTGTCGGCTCGTCATTTTTCATTATTACTACGTATCAACGACATCGCCGTGGATGTCGAGAGGCGCGGACGCGCCCCCTTCCCCTCACCCGTTCAGCCGCGTCGTACCAGCGGGAACGGCAGCGTCTCGCGGATCGTCAGGCCCGTCAGGAACATGACGAGGCGGTCCACTCCGATGCCCAGACCGCCCGTCGGCGGCATCGCGTACTCCAGCGCGTCCAGGAAGTCGTTGTCGAGTTCCATGGCCTCCGGGTCCCCGCCCGCCGCGAGCAGGGACTGGGCGGTGAGCCGGCGCCGCTGCTCGACCGGGTCGGTCAGCTCCGAGTAGGCGGTGCCCAGTTCGGTGCCGAAGGCGACCAGGTCCCAGCGCTCGGCGAGCCGCGGGTCCTTGCGGTGCTGGCGGGTGAGCGGGGAGACGTCCGTGGGGAAGTCCTTGTAGAAGGTGGGCAGCTTGGTCCGCTCCTCCACCAGCCGTTCGTACATCTCCAGGACCACGTCCCCGCGGGTGTCCTCGGGCGCGTGCGGTACGCCCGACCGGTCGCAGAGCCTGCGCAGGACGTGCTCCTCGGTGTCGGCGTCGACCTCCTCGCCGAGGGCCTCGCTGATCGCCCCGTACATGGTCTTGACCGGCCAGGTCCCGGAGATGTCGTGAACGACGAGCTTGCCGTCCGGGCCCGCCTTGTGCGCGATCGGTGAGCCGTAGGCGGCGGTGGCGGCGCCCTGGATGAGTTCGCGCGTGAGGTCGAGCATCACGTCGTAGTCGGCGAAGGCCTGGTACGCCTCCAGCATCGTGAACTCGGGGTTGTGCTTGTAGGAGACGCCCTCGTTGCGGAAGGTCCGCCCCATTTCGAAGACCTTCTCCATGCCGCCGACGCAGAGCCGCTTGAGGTACAGCTCGGGGGCGATGCGCAGGTACAGGTCCAGGTCGTAGGCGTTGATGTGGGTGCGGAAGGGCCGGGCGTTGGCGCCGCCGTGGATCTGCTGGAGCATCGGGGTCTCGACCTCCAGGTAGCCGCGGTCGAGCAGCCCCTGGCGCAGTGCCTGGACGGCGCTGGACCGGGCCCGTACGACGTCGCGCGCCTCGGGGCTGGCGACGAGGTCGAGGTAGCGGCGCCGGACCCGGGCCTCCGGGTCGGCGAGGCCCTTGCGCTTGTCGGGCAGGGGGCGCAGGCACTTGCCGGTGAGCTGCCAGGAGTCCACGAGGAGGGAGAGCTCGCCGCTCTTGCTGGCGCCGACCTCACCGCTCGCGACCACGTGGTCGCCGAAGTCGACCTGGGAGGTGAAGGTGTCCAGTACGCCGGCCCCCGTCTCGTCGCGGGTGAACATCAGCTGGACGTCCCCGGACCAGTCACGCAGCACGGCGAAGACCACGCCGCCGAGGTCGCGTACGACCATCACGCGCCCGGCGAGCGTGACCTGTTCGCCGGAGCGGGTCCTCGGCGGGTGGCCCGGGTGCGCGGCCTTCAGCTGGGCCACCGTGTGCGTGCGCGGCCGGATGCCTACGGGGTACGGGTCGGTGCCGCCCGCCCGGATGCGCTCCAGCTTGGCGTGCCGGACGCGGACCTGCTCGGGCAGCCGCTCGGAGGCCGCGCTCGCGCCCTCCTCCCCCACCGCGTCCAAGCCGAGGGAGTCGATGGAGGGCAGGCCCTCGGTGGTGGCGGGGGCGGTGAGGCCCCTGGGGCGGCCGTTGCCCCACAGGGTGCGCATGCTGGGTACGGAGACGAAGCCCTCGGCGATGCCGGAGGCGAGGCTGACTCGGGCGAGGGAGCCGGCGTCCTGGTAGCAGAGGAAGCGCGGGTACCACTCGGGGCCGTACTTGACGTTCGAGCGGTACAGGGCCTCCAGCTGCCACCAGCGGGAGAAGAAGAGCAGCAGCTTGCGCCACAGCTTGAGCACGGGGCCGGCGCCGATCCGGCCGCCCTCCTCGAAGGCGGAGCGGAAGACGGCGAAGTTGAGGGAGATCCTGCGCACGCCGAGGCCGGGGGCCGCGGCGCACAGCTGGGCGACCATGAACTCCATGACCCCGTTGGGGGCGGTGCGGTCGCGGCGCATCAGGTCGAGGGAGATGCCGTCCTTGCCCCAGGGGACGAAGGAGAGCAGGGCGATCAGCTCCCCCTTGTCGTCGAAGGCCTCCACCAGCAGGCAGTCGCCGTCGGCGGCGTCCCCGAGCCGGTCCAGGGCCATGGAGAAACCGCGCTCGGTCTCCGTGTCGCGCCACTTGTCGGCCCGGTCCACGATCATCTGCATCTCGTCCTCGGAGAGGGCGGAGTGGCGGCGGATGACGGTGGTGGCTCCGGTGCGCTTGACGCGGTTGACGGCCTGGCGGGTGACGCGCATGTCCCGGCCGTCGAGGTCGAAGTGGGCGACGTGCAGGATGGCCTCGTCGCCGAGCTGGAGGGCGCTGAGGCCGGAGCGGGCGTAGGCGGTGGCGCCGTCCTCGGAGGCGCCCATGACGGCGGGCTGCCAGCCGTAGCGGCGGGCGACGGCCAGCCAGGCGTCGATGGCCGGGGTCCACGCGGCCGGGTCGCCGACCGGGTCGCCGCTACCGAGGCAGACTCCGGCCTCGACACGGTAGGTGACGGCGGCCTTGCCGTTGGGGGCGAACACGACGGCCTTGTCGCGCCGGGTGGCGAAGTAGCCGAGGGAGTCGCCCCGCCCGTACGCGCCCAGCAGCGCGCGGATGCGGGGCTCCTCGTCGCCGTGCAGGGCGGCGGTCAGGCGCTGGGAGCGGAAGAGGGTGGCGGCCGCGTTCAGCAGGGCGAGGGCGCCGAGGAGGCCGAGCAGGAAGTACAGCGGGCGGGGCGGGCGGCCGTCGAACTGCCGGGCGGAGAAGAGCCCGCCGAAGACCTGCTTGGCGGCCCAGTCCAGCCACTGGCCCCGGGGCAGGCTGCCGGGGAAGATCGCGACGAGCCCCCAGCCGACGAGCACGGCCGCGAGCAGCCCGACGCCGAGAACGACCATGGCCCGCCACAGGGCGCCGGGCCGGGAGGCGGCGTAGAACTCCCGTCGGGCGGCGATCAGCAGCCCCATCGCGGCCACGGCGACGGCCATGGAGGGGACGCCGATCCCGTAGTCGCCCTCGGCGATGCTCAGCACGTCGGCGAGGATCAGCAGGGCCAAATAGGTGATGACGATCCACCAGGCGACCTTCTTGCGGGTGCCGAGGGCCGCGGCGAGAAGGAAGAGGAAGACGGCGTAGGCGAGGTTCGCGCTGACCGGTACGACGATGAGGTCGAGGAAGCGCACGACGTGCCGCAGGAGCCGCCGCAGGGTGGGCGAGAGCGAGAGCAGCGCGCACAGCAGACCGAGCGTTCCGAAGAACGCTCCGAATCCGTCGGGCACCCGGTTCAGGAAGCGGTTCCGGGTCCCGCGCGTCTCCTCCACGGTGGCACTCATGGTTCGCACTGTAAGGAGGACCACCGCCGTCCGCGCGGCGAACGGCTCGGCCTCCGGGCTCGCGTACGCGGCGGAGCTGGGCCGTGTCCCGCAGGCCCGAACGGGGACGGGCGTGCGTCGGGCAGTCCCCGCAGGGCACCCGTGCCCCCGACTCAGGCCGGGACCCCCCGGACCGGACGGGGCCGGGTGTGTGTCGGGGCGTCCCCGCAGGGCGTCGAACACAACCACCCTCGGCCTACCGACCCCTCGAACCGTTCGACGCCCGAGGAGACGCCCCGGCGCGCGCCCGGCCACGGCCGGGCCGGCCCCACACCGACCCCGCACCCGCCCCAGCCCCGGCTGGGCCCGCCGCCCCACAGGGCGCGCCAGTGGCGGACACCACCGAGGGGATCGCGCCGGTGTCGGTCAGGTACCGGCTCACTTCCCCATGGTGAGCCCGTCCTTCGCGGCCCCGCGGCTGAGGACGGCCTCGGTGACGGCCTCCTTGGCACTCGCGTACGCCTCCCCCTCGGAGTCGAGCGCGAGGTTGATCACCCGCCCGGTGGAGAGGTCCATCATCTGCGGGACGAACTCGGCCTTGGTCACCTGCCAGCGCTGCCCGGCCGCGGCCGGCGGGGCGAAGGTGAAGCGTCCGATCGAGCCGTAGTTGCCGCGCATGTCCCGCGCGCCCGTGTAGTTGAACATCTCGCCCGCGACCTGGTCGCCCATGCCGTAGATGATCCAGGTGCCGTTGACCTTCTCGTAGGCCTGCGGGATGTGCGCGTGCGTGCCGAGGATCAGGTCGATGTCGGGGCGGCCGCCGGTCTGCGAGGCGGTCAGGGCCTTGCCGAGCGAGAGCTGGGTCTCGTCCGGTGCGGTCTGCCACTCCGTGCCCCAGTGCACGCTCACCAGCACCACGTCCGCGCCCGCCGTCCGGGCGGCCCGCGCATCGGCGATGATCTTGTCCTGCTTCATCAGGTTGACCGCCCACGGCTGCCCCTCCGGCAGCGGGTAGCCGTTGGTGTCGTAGGTGTAGGCGAGGTGCGCGACCTTGGCGGAGCCCGCCGTGTACGTGGTCACCGTGGCGGCCTCGGCGGCGGTGCGGGCCGAACCGGCGTGCTTCAGCCCGACCTTGTCGAAGCGGTCCAGGGTGCGGCGCAGCCCGCCGGCGCCGTCGTCGAGGGTGTGGTTCGAGGCCGTGGAGCACCCGTCGTACCCGGTCTCCTTCAGCCCGTCGGCCACCTCGGGCGGGGATTTGAAGGCCGGGTAGCCGGAGAACGGGCCGCCGTCCTGGCCGTAGATGGTCTCCATGTGACACAGGGCGAGGTCGGCCGCCGACACCACGGACTTGACGCCGGAGAACATCGGCCCGAAGTCGTAGCCATCGCCGGGAGCGTCGTTCGCCGCGCGCTGGATGACCGAGGTGTGCGGCAGTACGTCGCCGCTCGCGACGAGGGTGAAGCCCTTGGCGGCGGGGGATCCCGCAGCGCTGGGGGGCGACGGCCGGCCGGAGTCGGCGAGGCGGGCCGGTGCGGATTCCCCGGCTGCGGAGCAGCCGGCCGTGGACGCGGCCGCTGCGGACAGCAGGAGGGCGGACAGGAGGGCGGTCGTTCGCCGGGGGCTCTTGCTCATCTGTCCCAGCTCTCATTAGTACGACTATCTGATGTCAGATCACCTGCAATCCACATAAGGAGACGCCGCAAGTCAAGGAACGGATCCGTCCGCCTGACGCGCGCCCACCCCAATGGCCCATCCCCGGCCCCGGCCCACGCCCGGCCACGCCCTGCCGACCCCCGCCCACCCCCCACCGACCCCCCGCCGGCCCCCACCGGCCCCCTGCCGTTCGCCGCGCCGTTCGACCGTTCGCCGCTCGGCACTGCCGCCCACCGGCCGACCCAGGTACTTGGGCGCACCACGTGGACGGGACGGTTCCGAGGCGGCCCGCCGCAGGTCAGGGTGAACGGGTCGCCCCCGGTCGGCCCCCACACACCCGCGGAAGGAGCCCCTCGTGCCGCTCTCCCCCACCCTCCAGCGCACGGATCCCGAAGCCCTGGCCGAACTCCAGCGCGACCACGGACGGGCCCTGTTCGGTTTCCTGCTCGGCCTCACGGCCGGCGACGCCCAGCGCGCGGAGGACCTCGTACAGGAAACCCTCGTACGGGTCTGGCAGCACCCGGAGGTCCTGGCGAGCGCGCACGAATCGATGCGGCCCTGGCTGTTCACGGTGGCCCGTCGGCTCGCGATCGACGCCCGCCGGGCCCGGCTGTCCCGGCCGCAGGAAGTGGACCCGGAAGGGCTTGAGCAGGCGCCCGCCCCCGAGGACGCGGTGGCCGGCTCGGTCACGGCGATCGACGTCCGCCGGGCCGTCGGATCGCTGGGCCAGGAGCACCGCGAGGTGCTGATGCAGGTGTACTTCCAGGACCGCTCGGTGGCTGAGGCCGCCGCCGAGCTCGGGATCCCCGCCGGAACGGTGAAGTCCCGTACGTACTACGCCCTGCGCGCCCTCAGGAAGGGCCTCCAGGGATACGGGTACGGTCTCGGCGCCTGATGGCTCCCCCGAAGCCGAACGGGTCGGGTATCGCCTCGAACGCACGCGGACCGGACACGAAGTGCATCGAATTCGGCATCAGAGCGTGCAAGTTGAGTAAACATCCCCCGCTCTACGAGCCGCCGGGTGAAGGCTCGGGGCTGACGGCGGGACGCTCGACGCGCGGGAGAAGGTGGAACGGTGCAGCCCGAGGGTATGAACGGCACCAGTGACGGCGGGCTCGCGGTGCCCATGGCTTGGCTCTACGCCGAGTACATCGCGGACGAACTGCTGCGCACGGGCCGGCTGATCCCGGTCAGCACGCTGGAGTTCCGGGCCGGCCGCGACACGCTCGCACTGACGATCTACCTCTCGGACGCCGCCGGCGAGCTCTCCGGGATCCGGGTCGTCTCCCAGCTCGACGAGTGGATGTCCCTGACGGCGTACGGACATCCCTGGCGCGACTGGGTGCACACCCGGTTCCTCGCACTGGGCGAGGAGGCCAGGGAGCGGGGCCGGGGCGAGGACCCGGACCTGGAACTGGCCCGGGTCGCATGGCGCTGGCTCGACAGCACCGAACTCTTCGCCACCAATCTCGACCCCGGCCGGCACGGCCACGCCGACACCCCGGCGGGCCTGGACGAGAACGCCCGGGTGTGGACCCCCGCCTGGCAACTCGGGCTGCCGCTCGGTCACTTGGCGATGCACTTGTTCTGAGCCGCGGACTCCGGCTCCACCAGCCCGGCCGGGGCCGCGACAGCCGCCGCGGCCGCCGCACGCCGTGCGGTGACGACCACGCGCACGGTGGTCGCGGCACCGACCAACAGGACCGCCGCGAAGGCGGCGAGGGTCGCGGCGTCCGGGTGGATCAGGGACTGGCCGCGGCCGGCCTGCCAGGTCACGACGGCGACGAGACCGCTGTAGCCAAGTGCGGCACTGCCCACGAGACGGGCGCGGACCCGCTCGTCGCGCAGCCAGGCGTGCCGGGCCGACAGGGCGACCAGCACGACGGTGAGCACCAGCAGGACCTGGATGCCGTGCAGGGCGAAGAAGTGCGGGACCCGGAAGTCGCCGCCGGTGACGCTCCAGTTGGTGAGGGGCATGCCGTGTCCGTCGGGGTCGCCTATGCCGTGGCCCTGATACATGGGGATCTCGTTGCCGTTCGCGTCGGTGACGGTGCGCTCGTGTATCCCGGTCACCATCCAGTAGACCGGGATGAGCATGCCGACGGTGGCGAGGCCGAGGCCGGCACGGATGGCCCGGTTCAGGTCCCTGCCGCCCGTGCGCTGCATCAACACGATGATTGCGACGACCAGTTGCGCGATGACGATGACCATGACGCCGAGGGTGAGGATCGGCACCAGGGCCAGGGTGATCGGGTCGCTCTGGTCGGCGTTGAAGTGGCTGATCGTTCCGCGTGCCGCCTGGACGGTGATGGCGGCGACTTCGGCGGTCGTGGCCACCGCGAAGACGGTGCCGACCCACCGGGCGAGGCGCCTCCCCCTGTCCAGTCTCGCCAGCAGCCAGGCCAGCGTTCCGGTGTAGAGGGCGAAGGCGAAGCCGAACTTCATCGGCTTGGCCCAGACCGACTCGCCCAGCAGGGTCCGGTCGTCCACGGCCATCCCGACGCCGCAGAGGGCCACGAGGACCGCCATGAGGGCGGCGCAGATCAGCAGCGGGCGGTGCCAGGTGCCCCGGGCACTGCGGCGGGCGGCGGGTGCGGGCTTGATCGACGCGGTCACTGCGGCTCCTTTTACGCTGTTCAAGTTCGCTGACTTGCACACCGTAAAAGAGGTCCGCGCGCAGCGCAACCCCCTTCTTGAACACTGTGCAAGGAGGTCGGCTACGCTGGGCTCATGCCACGTGAGACCTTGAGCCGTGACCAGATCGTCCGGGCCGCCATCGACCTCCTCGACAGCGAGGGCATCGACGGCCTGAGCATGCGCCGTCTCGGTCAGCGGATGGGTTCGGCGGCCACCGCGATGTACTGGCACGTCGGGAGCAAGGAGAGCCTCGTGGTCCTCGCGGCCGACGAGGTGTGGGCCGAGCTGACCTTCCCCGACCCCGTCGAGATCGGCTGGCGGGCCGCGGCCCGTGCGCTGGTGCACGACACGTACGCCCTGGGCAGGCGCCACCCGTGGCTCGTCCCCGCCATCAGCACGCACTTCGTCTACGGCCCCGGGATGGCCGGCTTCCAGGAGCACTCGTACGCGATCTACGAGGCCGCCGGGTTCACCGGCCGCGAGCTCGACTGGGCCGTGAACACGACCTTCACGTTCGTCGCCGGCACCCTGCTCGCCGACGCCTCCCAGGCGACGCTCGCCGAGGCCCAGGTCCCCCGGGGAAAGGGCGACGAGGGCCCGCCGCAGAGCGTCGCCGAATGGGCGTGGGCCATCGCCTCGCGCTACCCGCGGCTACGCGCCCGCATCGAGGACCAGCAGGGCGCCGACCCCGCGTCGCTCGCCGCCGAGAAGTTCGAGTTCGGCGTGGAGGCCATCCTCGACGGCCTGGAGTCCCGCCGCGCCGGCCGCGCCTAGGACCCCTGGGCGGCCCCGCGTTCGCCGGCGCTGACCAGCCCCGTCTCGTAGGCGACGATGACCGCCTGGACGCGGTCGCGGAGTCCGAGCTTGGCGAGGATGCGGGCGACGTGCGTCTTGACGGTCGCCTCGGCCAGGTGGAGACGGGTGGCGAGTTCGGCGTTGCTCAGCCCCCGGGCCAGCAGGCCGAGCACCTCCAGTTCGCGCGGGGTGAGCGAGGCGAGGTCGCGATGGAGGGCGGCGGTGTCGGTGCCGCGCTGGGCGAACCTCTGCACGAGGCGGCGGGTGATGGCGGGAGCCAGGAGGGCGTCGCCGGTACGGACCGTGCGGACGGCCGAGGCCAGGTGCTCGGGGGTGACGTCCTTGAGGAGGAAGCCGCTGGCCCCGGCGGACAGCGCCGCGTAGACGTACCGGTCGAGGTCGAAGGTGGTCAGGATGATGACACGGGGTTCGCCCGGGGCTCCGGTGAGGATGCGGCGGGTGGCCTCCAGGCCGTCCATCTCGGGCATCCGGACGTCCATCAGGACCACGTCGGGCCGGGTTCGGCGGACCGCTTCGACCGCCTCGGCTCCGTTGGTCGCCTCGGCGACCACGTCGATCCCGTCGGCGCCGAGGATCATCCGGAACCCGGTACGGACCAGGGTCTGGTCGTCGGCCAGGAGCACACGCGGCGGCTGCTCGGTCACGGTGCCTCCAAGGGGATCAGCGCCTCCACACGGTACCCGCCGGTCAGCCGCCTTCCGGTGCTCAGGGTTCCGTCGTAGACGGCGAGGCGCTCGCGCAGGCCGAGCAGGCCCCGGCCGTTCCCGGCCCCCGCGCCCGCGCCCGGGCGTCCACCGGTGTCGGTGACTTCCACCCGGAGCCGGTCCGGGCCGTATTCGACGGTCACGGCGGCGGTGGCGCCGGACGCGTGCTTCACGGTGTTGGTCAGGGCTTCCTGGACCACGCGGTAGGCGGCGAGTTCGACTCCGGGAGGGAGGGGACAGGGCGGGCCGGTCACAGTGAGGCCGACCGGCAGTCCCGTGTCCCGGACCCGTCCGACCAACATGCCCAGCTGGTCCAGGCCGGGCTGCGGGGCCAACTCCGCAGCCGTGTCGGTCGGGTCCGTATCTCCGTCCGCCCCCTCGGGCTCGTCGGCCATCGTGAGCAGGCCCATGACGTGACGCAGCTCGGTCATGGCCGCCCGTCCGCCCGCCTCGACGGCGAGCAGCGCCTCGCCGGCCTGCTCGGGGGAGGTCTTCATGATCTTGCGGGCGGCGCCCGCCTGGATGATCATCACGCTGACGTTGTGCGTGACGACGTCGTGCAGTTCGCGAGCGATCCTCGCGCGCTCGTGCTCGACCGCCCGGCGCAGCGCCTCTGCCTGTTCGCGTTCCAGAGCGGTTAGCCGGGCGCGGCTCTCGTCGGTCCGCAGTTTCCAGGTGCGCAGCCCGATGGCGGCCACCGCCATCGGAACCAGGATCAGCAGCGTGACGTACTGGCTGGGGACGATCGGTTTCACCGAGTTCCCGGAGGTGCCGACCAGCAGGACCGCCACCGGCATCGCGGCCAGGGTCACCACCCGGTAGGGGCTGTGGACGGCGGCGCTGTAGACGGCGATGACGAACGCGTAGAAGGTCAGCCGCGATACGTCGTACGGAGTGAGCAGAGCCGCGGCCGTCACGACGCAGAGCACGGCGAGCGGGTAACGGCGGCGCAGCGCGAGTGCGGCCGAGGCGATGAGCGCGAGCGTCGCCATCAGGGCCAGGCCGCCGAGGCCGGTGGGCGGCACGTGCCGGACCGCACCCGGTGGGAACTCGGGTACCTGCTGCTTCCAGTTGTCGATGGCGTAGTAGAGGGTGGCGATGCCGATCGCCAGCGCCAGGAGCATGTCGAACTGCCGGGCCCGCGGGGTGGGCTGCGGCAGTGGGCCGGCCGGCTGCCCGGCGTCGCGGATCGCCTTCCTCAGCCGCTCCGGCGCCGTACGTACGTTCATCACCGGTTCATTGTCGCCACTGCTCCGGGCCTGCGCGTCCGTCCCCGTGGTCATTCCCGGTGCAGCGGATACATCAGCCGCCTACATCGCAGGGATGACGTTTCCAGGGCTCATCCGAGCGCGGTACCGCAAGGGGTTCGGGCGGCCGACGCGCTCGGGCCGGGCCCGTACCTAGCGTTCACGGAGCCCGGTTGCCCCTACCTGAGGAGCCCTCTCATGACCACGCCTGTGATCGAACTGCGCGCGGTGAGCCGCCGCTACGACGACGGCCCGCCCGCGCTGCACGAGGCGTCGCTGACCGTGCTGCCCGGCGAGGCCGTCGCGATCCTCGGCCCGTCCGGCAGCGGCAAGTCGACGCTGCTCAATCTGATCGCGGGCCTCGACCGGCCGGATACCGGGACCGTCACCGTGGACGGGGTGCGGGTGGACCGGTTGGGCGAGGCCGGAGCGGCGCTGTACCGGCGGTCGAAGATCGGGATGGTCTTCCAGTTCTTCAACCTGCTCGACGATCTGACCGTCGCCGACAACGTCGTCCTGCCCGCGCGGCTCGCCGGTACGGCACGTGGTGAGGCCGATCGCCGGACGGCGGAACTCCTGGAAGTCCTCGGCATCGACCGGCACGCCCGCGCCTACCCGGGGCGGCTGTCCGGCGGCGAGCGGCAGCGCGTCGCGGTGGCCCGGGCGTTGATGAACCGGCCGCCGCTGCTCCTGGCCGACGAACCGACCGGGGCCCTGGACACGGCCGCCGGACAGGACGTCAGCAGGCTGCTCACCGACCTCAACGCGGAGGGCCAGACCATCGTCGTGGTCACCCACGACCTGGCTCTGGCCCGGTCCTGCACGAACCGCACGGTCCGGATCGCCGACGGCCGGATCACCGAGGACGTCCGCTCGCGGACCGTCGCCCCGGAGACCGTCCGATGAGCGCGCTCGGCAAGGTGGTGCGCTCGGGGGTGGGACGCCGCCGGGTGCAGACGCTGGTGATCGGGCTCGCCACGATGATGGCGGTGGCCGCCTCCGTCCTCGGCGGATCGCTCCTCGTGGTCTCCGGCGCGCCCTTCGACGACGCCTTCGCCAGGCAGCACGGCGCGCATCTGTCCGTCGAGTTCGACGCGGGCAAGGTGAGTGCCGCGCAGCTGGCGACGACCAAGGACGCCGAGGAGGTGAGCGGCGCTGCCGGGCCGTTCGCGACGGCGACGGTCACCCCGCGGCCGGACGGGGCCGGCCCCGGGTGGCCGATGACCGTGGTCGGCCGGGGCGATCCCGGTCGGGACGTGGACGAGGTGACGCTGCTCGACGGGAGGTGGCCCACGCACGCCGGCGAGATCGTGCTGTCCGCCGGATCCGCGCTCTTCCCGGCCATGGGCATGAAGCTCGCCTTCCCCGACCTGCCCGGCGGCCCGACCCTGACGGTCGTCGGTGTGGGCCGCTCGGTCACGCAGACCGCCGACGCGTGGGTGGTTCCGTCCCAGATGCCGGCGCTCACCGCGCCCGGCAGCGGCGGCTACCAGATGCTCTACCGCTTCGCCGACGCGGGCACCGCCGCGCAGATCACCGCGGGCGGCAAGGTCCTCACGGATACGCTGCCGCCGGGAGCAGCCGTCGGGGAGCAGTCCTGGCTCACCGTCAAGGAGGCGGCGGAGCGCGACACCGCGCTCTACGTCCCGTTCCTGATCGCGTTCGGGGCCCTCGGCCTGGTCATGTCGGTGCTCATCGTGGGCAACGTCGTCGCGTCGTCCGTCGGCGCGGGGACACGCCGCATCGGCATCCTCAAGGCCGTCGGCTTCACTCCTGCCCAGGTCGTACGGGCGTACGTCGGCCAGGCGCTGGTCCCGGCCGCGGTCGGCACGGCACTCGGTGTTCTCGCCGGGCACCTGCTGGCCGTCCCCGTACTGGCCGAAACCGAGGAGGTCTACGGCACGTCGTCCCTGACCATCGCCCCCTGGGTCGACGCGGCGGTGGTCGCCGGGGTGCTCTGCCTGGTCGCGGTGTCCGCATGGGCGAGTGCCTGGCGGGCCGGCCGGCTGCGTACGGTCGACGCGCTCGCCGTCAGAGGTACCGCGTCGGCGGGGCGCGGGCGGTGGGCGGCCCGCCTGGCCGGCCGACTGCCGCTGCCGCAGCCGGTCGCCCTGGGCCTGGCCCGGCCCTTCGCGCGGCCCGCCCGGGCGCTGGCCATGGGCACGGCGGTCCTGTTCGGCGCCATCGCCGTCACGTTCACCGTGGGGATGGCCGCCTCGCTCGGCGAGGTGATGAAGGCGAAGGCCCACGACGCCGCCGATGTCACCGTGGCCGCACCCTTGCCGGAGTTCGGACCCCAGGGCCCCGGTCCCGAGAAGCTTCCGAAGGCCGATCCCGCCGCGGTCGCGGCGCTCATCGAGGCCAACTCCGCTACCAGGAAGTACTACAGGGCCGCGACGGTACGGGCGACCGTGTCCGGAGTGACCGGCACCATCGACGTGATCGCCTTCACCGGCGACGCCTCCTGGGGCGGCTACGCGATGGTCGCGGGCCGCTGGATCGACGAGCCCGGGGAGGCCGTGGTCCCGACGCAGTTCCTGGCCGGCACCGGCACCCGGATCGGCGACACCATCACCCTGAACGGCCTGGCCCAGCCGGTCACGGTCCGGATCGTCGGCGAGATCCTCGACCCCCGCAACGACGGCATGCAGGTCTTCACCGACGCCACGACCCTCGCGGCCGCACGTCCCGACCTATCGGAGACGAGCCATCACATCGCGGTCCTCTCGGGCACCGACGTCACCCGCTACGTCGACGCGCTGAACGAGGATCTGACACCGCTGGGGGTCAGCGCCCGGGCCGGCGGGCTCGACGCCGGCGGCGACATGGTCGTCACGCTCAACGCGCTGTCCGCGGTCCTCACGCTGATGCTCGTCACCGTCGCCGCGCTCGGCGTGCTGGGCGGCGTGCTGCTCGACACCCGCGAGCGCGTCCGGGAGATCGGCGTCCACAAGGCGCTCGGCATGACCCCCCGGCAGACCATCGCGATGGTCCTCACCTCGGTCGTGATGACCGGCCTGGCCGCCGGCGCCCTGGGCGTGCCGCTCGGCGTCGCCCTGCACGGCTGGGTCATCCCCGCGATGGGCGACAGCGCGGGGCTCCGCCTCCCGGACTCCGTCATCGCCGTCTACCACGCGGCCGAACTGGTCCCGCTCGCACTCGGCGGCCTGCTCATCGCCACCCTGGGCGCGCTCCTGCCCGCCGGCTGGGCCGCCAGGACCCGAACCGCCGCGGCCCTGCGCACCGAATAGGAGGTCGGTCCCCGCGGTCGGGGGTCCTAGAAGCCGTCCGGGGAGCGCTCGGCGGGATCCGTCACCAGGCCGGTGAAGTCCGCCTCGTTGCGCTCCGCCCGGGTGACGTACCAGCGGGCGATGAGCCACATCACCGGGTAGACCAGCACGCCGAGCGCCACCCAGACCAGCGTGCGCGGGCCCCCGCTCGGCAGTACGAACACCAGCGGCAGCGAGCCGACCAGCAGCCCGAGCGCGGCCAGCGCGCCCAGCCCGGCCCGCAGCTGGCTGCGCATCAGGGCGCGTACGTAGGTGGCGCCGAGGGTGGTCTGCTCGGAGATCTCCGAGCGCGCAGGAGCGTGCGCGGGCGGGCGGCGGCGGTGGCCCCGGGGCACCCCGGTGACGACCTCGCGCCGGGGCGACGACTGCTGTTCCTCGGGCACGGTGCCGGAGTCTACGCAGCGGCGGGCTATTTGAGGAGCCGCGAGAGCCGCCGGTCGGCGAGCGGCTTCCCGCCCGTCTGGCACGTGGGGCAGTACTCCAGCGAGGAGTCGGCGAAGGACACCGATCGGACGGTGTCCCCGCACACCGGACACGCCTCCCCGGCCCGCCCGTGCACCCGCAGGCCGCTCTTCTTCTCCGCCTTCAGCTCCCCGGCGGCCACCCCGTGCGCCCGGGCGACGGCCTCCCGCAGGGTGTCCCGCACGGCCGCGTAGAGCTCGGTGACCTGCTCCTCCTCGAACGCAGCGGCCGGCTTGAACGGGGAAACCCGCGCCCGGTGCAGGATTTCATCGCTGTAGGCGTTCCCGATGCCCGCGATGACGCTCTGGTCCCTCAACACGCCCTTGATCTGCCGCCGTTCCCCGGCCAGCAACACGGCGAAGGCTTCCCGGTCGAACCCCTCGTCGAGCGGATCGGGACCGAGCCGGGCGATCCCGGGCACCTCCCGGGGATCGCGCACCACGTACACGGCGAGCCGCTTCTGCGTCCCCGCCTCCGTGAGGTCGAACCCGCCGCCGCCCTCCAGTACGACGCGCAGCGCGAGCGGCCCCTTGCCGGGGCGCGGCGGCTGCGCGGGCAGGGTGTCCTGCCAGCGCAGCCAGCCGGCCCTGGCCAGGTGGGTGACGAGGTGGAGCTCCCCGATCCGCACGGCCAGGAACTTGCCGTACCGGGCGGTGGCACCGGCCCGCTCCCCTTCGAGGGCGGTCACGGGCGGGTCGTACGTCTTGAGCACGCTCACCGCCAGCGGGAGGACGCGCTCGACCACCCGCCCGGTGAGGTGCTCGTCGAGGTACTCCCGCAGGGCCTCGACCTCGGGCAGCTCCGGCATGGCTCCAGCCTGCCGCCGCCTCAGGCGAAACGCGAGCTGAGCACGGGACCCGGCGACGGGACGCGGTCACGGGGCGCCGCGAGCCATCCGGTGCGCACGCCCGCGGCGAACGCCCGGAACGCCGCGTCCGGATCGGCCGGGCTCTCTCCGTCGCCCTCGTCCGGCCCGTGATCGGCGGCCGCGATCCCGCGGGCGATCTCCTCCTCGGCCCGCTCGTCGTCCTCCCAGGCCACGGCGACGAACTGGCACAGCAGCGCGCTGAAGTCGGCGCTCACGGCGGGCGGATCGGTCCAGCAGGTGGCGTGCTCGTAGAGGATCTGCCCGTCGGCGCGCGCGTGCAGCGTGCGAACGAGGTCCTGCTCCACCCCGCCCAGGTCGTGCGCCACGACGACGGTGTCCGTCCGGGTGGGCTCGTACGGCACCACGGGCAGCCCGAGCACCTGCGCGGCGGCGAGCCCGAGGATCCGGTCGGACCGGCCCGGCAGCAGCGACACCGTCCCCGGGCGGCGCCCGGCGGCCTCCAGCGCGAGCGCGAACCGGGCGAGGCCGCGCCGGCACTGCCCGGCGCTGTCGCCGAGGTAGGCGTACCGGCCCGTCATCCCGGCCCCCCAGCCGTACGGGGAGAGGGTGCCGAGCAGTCCGCCGGTGAGCCCGTAGTGCCAGCCGCGCAGGTCCTGCGCGCCGAGCGGATCGGGGTGACCCGCGGCGCGCTGGGCCCTGCGGGACTGGGCGCTGCGCAGCACCCGGCCCCTCTGCCGCTCGTGCGCGCCGGACCAGCGCGGGTCCTCGGGGGCGGCGAGGGCGAGGCCGATCCGTTCGGCGCTGTCCAGGTCCCCGGCGAGCAGGGTGTGGTGCACGAGGAGGTACGTCTCGGGCCAGGCGGGCAGCTCCTCGCCCCGGGCCGCCAGCAGCGCGGCGGCCTCGGCGTGCCGGTGCTCGTCCTCCAGGGCGGAGGTCAGCTCGGCGAGCAGCGGCCGCGAGTCGGGCAGCAGCCGCAGCGCCTCGCGCAGCGGCGCGACGGCGAGGAAGGCCACGCCGCGCTCGACGCAGGCGTAGCCGAGGTCGTAGAGGGCCTGGGGGTCGTCCGCGCGGGCCTTGGCGGCGGCCCCGGCGAGGTTCTCGAAGCCGGCGGCCTCGGCCAAGGCGTGGGCGGCCCGCGCGAGTTCTTCGATGGGGAGGGTCTCGGCCTGCGGCCGGAGCGAGCGGACCGCGGCGGGCAGGTCCCCTGCGGCCAGCAGTCGGCGTACTTCGTCTATGGCAGTCGTCATCGCCCCCGATCCTCACGGACCCCCGCAGCCGCCGCAACGGACTTTCCCCCGCGCCTCAAAGATCCGGGGCTCCGCCCCGTACCCTCCCCCAGACTCCGTCCGGGGCGACCCCCACTCCTCAAACGCCGGAGGGGCTGGATTTTGCCCGGCCCGGACCTGAAAACGTTCCCGGAAGAGTGCGTCATCCGGGCGGAGCCAGGGTGTGACCCGGACCGAAGGCCGAGGGGGGACACCCAGGACGGGGACGGGGTGGGGTGTTGTCCGGGACGTAAAACGTGATGTGTGGCGCGGCAGCCACCCGAACAAACGAAGACCCGTCCAGGCGCCATAAATCATGAGTCCCGGACAACACCCCACCCCGGCACCGGCCCCCACCCGGCACCCCGCCAGGGGACACCGCACCGGCCCCCACCCGCAGCCCCCGCCAGGGGACACCGCCGAGCCCCCGGAGCAGCCGGACCCGCACGACACGCCCCGCCGAGCCCCCCGCAGGGGACACGCCCCGCTACCCCATCACGAACTCGCACCACACGCACTTGCCGCTCCCCCGGGACTCCACACCCCACACGTCCGCCAGCCGGTCCACCAGCATCAGCCCCCTCCCCGACACCCCCGCCTCCCCCGCCTCCCGCCGCCTCGGCAGCGCGCTGGAGCGGTCTTCGACCTCGACCCGGAGCCGGCGCTGCGGGCCCGAGAGGACCCGGAGGGTCACGATCGCCGGGCCGTCCGTGTGCATCAGGGCGTTCACGATCAGCTCGTCCGCGACGAGCTCGATCTCGTCGGCCCGCTCCCGCGCGCCCCATGCGCGCACCGCCGCGCCGATCATGTGCCGCGCGGCGACCAGCGCCTCCGGGTCCGCCGGGGCCACGTGCTGCTGCAGGCGGCCCCCGCCGCCGGGAGTGGTCACCGCCTCCCGGCGCAGCAGGAGCAGCGCCATGTCGTCGTCGCCGCCGCGTTCGTCGACGACCCCGCACAGCTGGTCCGCGAGTCGCTGGAGGTCGTCCGGGCCGTTGCGGACCAGCGAGGTCAGCAGCCGGATGCCGTCGTCGAGGTCGGCGCCGGGCTGTTCCACGAGGCCGTCCGTGCACAGCAGGAGCGTTTCTCCCGGGTCCAGTTCCACCGTGGTCACCGGGTATTCGAGCCGTCCGAACTCCGCCGACAGGCCGAGCGGCATCCCACCGCTCACGGGGAGGCGCCGGCAGTCCCCGTCCGTGGTGCGCAGCAGGGGGTCGAGGTGGCCGGCCCGGACCAGTTGCAGCACCCCCGTGGACAGATCGGCCTCGACGTACGTGCAGGTGGCGAAGCGATCGGTGTCCAGCTCGTGGAGGAACACCGATGCCCGCGCCATCACCGTGCCCGGCGAGTGCCCCTCCGCGGCGTACGCGCGCAGCACGATCCGGAGCTGCCCCATCACCGCCGCGGCGTGCGTGTCGTGGCCCTGGACGTCGCCGATGACCGCGCCGACCCGGCCGCCCGGCAGCGGGATGACGTCGTACCAGTCGCCGCCGATGTCCTGCCCCATCCGGGCGGAGCGGTAGCGCACCGCGATCTCGCCGCCCGGCACCGGCGGGATCCGGCGCGGCAGCATGGCCTGCTGGAGGCCCTCCGCCAGGTCGTGTTCCTGCTCCAGGAGCATGGCCCGTTGGAGGCTCTGCGCGATGCTGCTGCCCAGCGCGACGAGCAGGTTGCGCTCGTCCTGGGTGAAGCCGTCCTTGTCCTGGTAGAGGAGACCGATCGCGCCGATGGGTCTGGCCTGGGCGATCAGCGGAAGGTACGCGGCCGCCGAGATGTCCATGTACGAGATCTTGGCCCAGAGGCCGGGGTAGTCCTCGGCGAACTCCCGCGCCGAGTCGAGGAAGCGCGGCTGGAGCGAGCGGACGACCTCGCTCATCGGGTACTGCTCGTCGATGCGGGTGTAGCGCGTGCCGGGGACGAAGCTGCCTTCGGGGCCTTCCGCGACGAGGTGGATCCGGCCTGCCTCGACGAGGCCCATCACCATGCCCATCGAGCCGAGCCGTTCCAGGCCGTGGGCGTCGCCGAGCGCGTCGATGACGTCTTGGACCGTACGGGCGTGGGCCAAGGCGGCGGTGGTGGACTCCACCACCGAGGTCTGGCGGCGCCGCTCCTCGTCGAGGCCGAGCCGCTCCGCCGAGTGGCTGAGCTCCTCGGTGGCGTCCCGGACGATGCCGATGATCCGGTACGGGCGCCCGTCCGGGCCGCGCATGACGCGGCCCTGGGTGTGCGTCCAGCGCAGCCGGCCGTCGTGGCAGCGGATGCGGAAGTACGCGCCGTAGCTGTCCACGCCGCTCTTGAGGGCGGAGGAGACCAGGGCGTCGAGCCGGGTCCCCTCCGCGGGCGGGACGCGCGGGGAGAGGGATTCGGGCCGGCCGTCGTACTCGGCCGGGGTCGTGTCGAAGACGTCGAGGGCGGCTTCGTCCATGTGCATGAGACCGGTGACCAGGTCCCAGTCGAAACTGCCCATGCGGTTCAGCGAGAGCGACCGGTCCGGGTGTGCGGGCCAGTCGTCCGGCAACGATACGGCGGTCAACACCGATCCACCATGACACAGGCGCCGGTCAGGCGCTCTCCAGCTCGTACCCCTCGTCCGAGGGCGGAGGGCTCAGGTTCGGGTCCTCGTACGGGTCCGCGGGCGGATCGGCGTTCGGGTCGGAGTACGGGTCCGCGGGCGGATCGGCGTTCGGGTCGGTGAAGGGGTCGTACGGATCGGTCGGGCCGGGCGTGGAACCGTCGGGCTCCAGCGGCACCCCGGGTTCGGTCGGGATCTGCGGCGGCAGGTCGGACGGGATGTCCGTGGGCGCGTCGGGGGGCGGAAGCGGTGTCGGCTGCTGCTGCGGGGAGGCCGGGTTCGAGGGTGCGGCCGGGCCCGTCGGGCAGTCCGTGGTCCCGGGGGCCGGCGCGGCGGGCGGGGTGCCGGGCGGGGAGGTCCGGGCCAGGCTGTTGCCGTCGGGGCCGACCGGGCTCGCGCACGGGTCGGCCGGGTCGGTGCCCGGCCGTGTGGTCCCGGGGGTGGTGGAGGGACCGGCCGGGATGCCGTCGGCTGGGTCGTACGGGGGCACCACCTGCGGGGTGCGGTCCTGGGCACCGTCGTCGCCGTGCTTGCGTTCCAGCCAGGTGTTGTCGGCGATGTTGACGATCACCAGGTTGTTGATCACATGGATGGTGGGTTCGATGACGACGACCTGGTTGGGCTGGTAGCCGTGCCACGGTTCGCCCTTGTGTACCGGGGATCCCTTCGCGGCGCGCGGGGAGCCCAGCGGGTTTCCGCATCCGCAGCGGACCCGGGGCATTCCGTGCTCGTCTACGAGGACGGCCGTACCGGCCTGGAGGACGGACTGGAAGCCGTCCGCGCGGCCGCCGCGGAAGCCGTGGTTGGTGACGCGGGTGTCGGCGCGGAGCACGACTGGGGTGAGGCCGCGCAGGAACTCGGGGATCTTCGCCTGTTCGACGTCGGCGGCCTGGGCGAAGGCGCGGGCCTTGCCGTCGTCCTCGGTGAGGTAGCGGACCTGCTGTTCCACGTCGCAGCTGCCGAGCCGCTGGGTTCCTCCATACAGGCCGGGGGTGTCGGCGTTGACGGTGCGGATGCCGCGTCCGGTCGGATTGGGCAGCGGGGGCTGTACGGGGGCGGACTCGGCGGTGGCCGACGAGGCGGTGAAGGGGTCGGGGCCGGCCGAGGCCACGGGCTGGAGGTAGACCTCCTGGCTTTCGGGACCGGCGCTCGCCTGGGTCTCCTCGGAGCCGCCGCAGCCCGCCGCGAACAGGCCGAGCGCGGCGAACAGGGCGGCGCCGGCCTGGGCGTGACGACGCGGCGCCTGACGAGGTGTCGTCGGCGCGGTCGTCGGAAGTGTCGTCGGAGGTGTCGTCGGCGTCGGAGGTGTCGGTCCGTGCACGTGGATCTCCCTTTTCGCCCCGGTTGCTCACTCTTGTCTGCCGCACGCCCGGGAGTGTCGCAACCGGAACGTGCCGCGAAAGAGCGCCTTGAACATGTTCAAGGAACCTCGTAAGGTCACCCTCGTGAGTTGAACGCGTTCAATGCGTCGACCGCGCGTCATGGGGGGAGTCCAGGGTGACGGTACTGGTGAACGTGATCGTCACCCTGGGCATGCTGTACGTGGTCCCGGCCGGGCTTCGTCTGATCGACCCGGCCGGACTGCGCCGGGCCGCCGCGCTCTGGCCCCTGCCGGCCGCCGCCGGGGCGCTGTGCCTCTGGCTGCCGCGCGGGCTGCCCGCCACGGCGCTCGCCGCACTCTACGCCGCCGCCTGCCTGGCCCTCGCGGCGCGGGCCCCGGTCCGGCTGCTGCGCGGCCGCTCCCCCTCCCGCCCGTCGCCCGCCACCACCCTGCTCGACCTCCGCTGCGCGTCGGGCACCTCCGGCCCTGCCGAGATCGCCGTGGCCACCGCGCTGGTCTCGCCCTCGATCGCCGGGACCGCCCTGGTCGCCGAGCGGGCCGGGTACCGGCTCTTCGGCTTCGACCTCGACATCCTGGCGCTGACCGTGCCGCACTTCCACTTCGCCGGGTTCACGGCCGCCCTGGTCGCCGGGCTGGTGTGCCGGGTGGCCGTGCCGGGCCGCTGGGCGCGCGGGGCGGCGTACAGCGTCCCCGCGGGCACCCTGCTGGTACTGCTCGGCTACTTCGTCGGCGACTGGGCCGAGCTGGTGGGAGCCGTGGTGCTGACCGGCGGGATGTGGGCCGTGGCCCTGCTGACCTGGCGGGAGATCCGGCCCGGGGCACGGGACCGGACCACGCGGGCACTGCTCGCGACCTCGGCGACGGTGTTGCCGGCGACCATGCTGCTCGCCCTGTGGTGGGCGGTCGGCGAGGCCACCGACATCGTGCACCCCACCCTGACCTGGATGGCCGCCACCCACGGCCTCGGAAACGCCCTCGGATTCGCCCTGTGCTCGGTGCTGGCCTGGCGCCGACTCACCGCGGACGACGCCGCGGACCACGCCACAGACCACGCCGCACACCATGAGGAGACCTCGCCATGACCCGCCTCATCAGCGCCGGCCGGGACACCGTCAGCTACCCCGACCGGGGCGCGACGGCCCACCGGCCCCTGCCCGCCGGATACAACCACCTGCACCACCGCACCCGCGTCGGGCACGGCCGGGCCGCCTTCGAGGCCGCGGGAACGGCGGTGACCACCTTCCACGCCCACCGGACCTCGGGCATGCGGGTCCGGGCCGCGGACGGTGCCGTCCGCCCCGGCAGCCGGGTCGTCGTCGGGATCGGCCTCGGGCCGCTGCGGATAGACGCCCCGTGCGAGGTGATCTGGACAGCGTACGAACCCGCCCGCGTGGGGTTCGCGTACGGAACCCTGACCGGGCACCCCGAGTGCGGGGAGGAGTCGTTCATGGTGGAGATCGACCCCGACGGCACGGTGTGGTTCACGGTGACCGCCTTCAGCCGCCCGAACAGCTGGTACACCCGGCTCGGGGGGCCGGTGATCCCCTTCCTCCAGCTCCGTTACGCCCGCTGGCTGGGCCGGCACGTCCGCAAGCTGGCCGCCGCCGCCTGACCCGTCCGATACTGGAGGCGATGGACTGGTTCACGGCGCCCGGCTCCTGGCTCGCCCGGTTGGTCTTCCAGCGGGCCCTGGCCGGCGTCTACCTCTTCGCCTTCGTCGGGGCCGCCCTTCAGTTCCGGGCCCTGATCGGGGCGCACGGCATGCTGCCCGTGCCGCGCTACACGCGGTACGTGCCCTTCCGCCGCGCCCCGAGCCTGTTCCAACTGCGCTACTCCGACCGGCTCTTCGCCGGGTGCGCCTGGGCCGGGGCGGCGCTGGCCGCGGCGCTGGCCGCCGGGGCCGGGGACGCGGTGCCGCTGGGCGCGGCCATGGGGATGTGGGCCGTGCTGTGGCTGCTCTACCTCTCCATCGTGAACGTGGGGCAGACCTGGTACTCCTTCGGCTGGGAGTCGCTGCTGCTGGAGGTGGGGTTCCTCGCCGTCTTCCTCGGCAACGCGCGCGCCGGGCCCCCGGTACTGGTGCTGTGGCTGCTGCGCTGGGTCCTCTTCCGCGTGGAGTTCGGGGCCGGGCTGATCAAGATGCGCGGGGACTCCTGCTGGCGGAAACTCACCTGCCTGTACTTCCACCACGAGACGCAGCCGATGCCGGGGCCGCTGAGCTGGTTCTTCCACCACCTGCCGAGACCCCTGCACCGGGTGGAGTGCGCCGCCAACCACGTGACCCAACTGGTGGTCCCGGTCCTGCTCTTCACCCCGCAGCCGGTGGCCTCGTACGCCGCCGGGATCATCGTCGCGACGCAGTTGTGGCTGGTGCTGTCGGGGAACTTCGCCTGGCTGAACTGGATCACCATCACGGTGGCCCTGTCCGCCGTGGACTTCACCGGGATCGCGGGCGCTCCCCCGGCCGCCGCCTCTCGCGAGGCGCCGCTCTGGTACGTGGTGTTGGTGTGCGCGGTGACCGCCCTGGTGCTGTACCTCAGCCGCCATCCCGTGCTCAACATGATCTCGCGGCGGCAGGTGATGAACCGCTCCTTCGACGCCCTGCACCTGGTCAACACATACGGGGCCTTCGGCTCGGTCGGCCGGGTCCGGATGGAGGTGGCGGTCGAGGGCACGGCCGAGCACAGGCCCCGCACGGACGGCGCCTGGCGGGAGTACGGCTTCAAGGGCAAGCCGGATGAACCGCACAGGCTGCCGCGCCAGTTCGCCCCGTACCACCTGCGCCTGGACTGGCTGATGTGGTTCGCGGCGATCTCCCCCGGCTACGCGCGGGACTGGTTCGGACCGTTCGTGGAGCGGCTCCTGGCGAGCGACCGGGACACGCTGCGGCTGCTGCGCCACAACCCCTTCCCGGACGCCCCGCCCCTGTACGTCCGGGCCCGGCTGTACCGCTACCGCTACACGACCTGGCGGGAGCTGCGCGAGACGGGCGACTGGTGGCACCGCACGCTGGTGCGCGAGTACCTGCCGCCGACCCGCCTCGCCGAGGCTGCCCGGTCAGAGCCCGAGTAGCGCGGCTTCCTGCTCGGCGGATATGCCCTTCTTCGGGCGGTCGGGCCGATGGGGGGCCTCGCCGCCGATCGACTGGAGCCAGGTCCAGGTGTCGGCCACGGTCTCCTCCACGGGCCGGCAGACGAGGCCCGCCTCCAGGACCTTGGTGACGTCGCCGCCGAACATGTAGGCCTCCAGCTCGCCCTCGGGGAGCCAGATGGGCAGCTCGGTCCAGGGCTCGATCCCGGCCTTCTCGATGACGGCCGCGTCGGTCCAGCGCGGTTCGGCATCGGCGCCGGTGGCGGCGGCGCAGGCGGCCAGGAGGCTGCCCATGGTGGCGTGGCCGACCGGGGAGACCATGTTGTAGGCGCCGCCGAGCCCGGCCGCGCCCGCGTCGAGGGACCACCGCGCGAGGTCGCGCACGTCGATGTACTGGAGCGGCTGGCCGGGGCGCCCGGGAGCGACGAAGGGGCCGCCGCGGGCGATGCGGTTCAGCCACCAGGGCAGCCGGCCGACGTTCTCGTACGGGCCGATGATCAGCCCGGCGCGCACCAGCAGGGCGCGGTCGCCGAAGGCGTCCAGGGCGGCGAGTTCACCGCCCCGCTTGTCCTCGGCGTAGGCGATGGCGTCCGCGTCGGGCGAGCCCTCGACCAGCGGGCCGTCCTCGTCGAGACCGGCCGGCGCCGGGTAGGCGTACACCGAGCGGCTCGATATGTACACGTACCCGCCGACCCGGCCGTGCAGCAGCCGGGCGCTGTCGCGCACGGCGGTGGGGGCGCCGCTCCAGGTGTCGACGACGAGGTCCCACTCCCCCTCGGCGAGGGCGTCCAGGCCGCCGGCGGCGGTGCGGTCCCCGTGCACGGCGGTGGTGCCCGGCGGGGGCGCGTGGTGCCCGCGGTGGAAGACGGTCACCTCCCAGCCCCGGGCGAGGGCGTCCTCGGTGATCGCTCGTCCGACGAATTCGGTACCACCCAGCATCAACAGTTTCATGCAGGTCAGCCTGCCCGCGCGCAGGGTCCGGCGTAACCCGTGATCGCCCTCAGCGATGACGCTCACGGCGTACGGCTTTGTGGAACTTCCCGGTGCGCTCGAACGGTCGCGGGGCAAGTTTCGGGCATGGTCCGGCATGGTCCGGGCAAGGGCAGCGCCCCCGGCGCCCAGGGGCGCGGGGGCGCTTGGTACCGCTGCGCGTCAGTCGATGCCGGGCAGGATGTGCGATTCCGCCAGGTCGTCCTCGTACCCCGCCAGTCGGATCGGGGCCGATCGTGCCCACACTTCGAGGCTCCCGAGCTCGTCGGACCGCGTCTTGCGCCGCGAGGCCGTCCGCTCCAGCAACTCCGGTTCGGGCTTGGTCATTTCAGTCACCGCGCACTCCTCTGTGTCGCGTAACCCGGCAGGCTAGCCGCGCGCCGGGCAGGGAGGGAAAGGGTTCCGGACGCGGTGGCGCCTTAGTGGAGCGCGGCCCGGATAGGGGCCGTCTTGATGCCCCAGAGTACACATATGAGCGCACCCCCGCTCGATGGAAAGGCAAAATCCGCTCCGTCCACCCAGTTTCGCCGCGAGTTCAGCAAGTCGTAGGACGGCGGGCCCGTGACGGATGGTCTGCTCGATGCCGGGTGTACACGGTGCGACGGAAGGGAGCGGCGGTGGCCAGGTCCGGGGTGTCGGGGTCCGAAATGCCTTACGTCACAAGCGTGTCGGAGCTCATGGATCTTCTGTACGCGTGCCGCGGCGGCCGGGGGCTCGGGACCGCCGCCCTGCTGCGGCGCTCGCATCCCTTCGACAAGGAACTCCAGGTCGCGGGCTTGGTGCACGAGCTCGGCACACTGCTCTGTCCGGGTGACCGGACGTTTCGCGCCGACCTCGCGGCGGCCGCGGTCCGGCCCCTCCTCGGCGAACGGGTGGCCATGCTCGTCGCCCTCGCCGAGCGGGACGAGCGCGAGGAGGCGGGAGGGTCCGGTGAGGCCCGCGAGGCCGCGGCCACCCTGCGCCAGGCACGGGAGGCGGCCGCTGCGGCCGGCCTGGACGCGGGCGTGCTGGAGGACTGGCAGCCGGTACTGGAACTGGTCGCCGCCGGGGCGTACCGGCCGGCACGCCCCGGGAACGGCAACGACCCCCTCGGTTCGCCGAGGGGGTCGATCGCGGGAATCCAGTAGCGCCCGGGGCGCGGGGGGACTACCAGTTCGCGGGGGCGTAGTCCTTCAGGAAGACGCCGTACAGGTCCTCGCCGGCCTCGCCGCGGACGACGGGGTCGTAGACCCGGGCCGCGCCGTCGACCAGGTCGAGGGGGGCGTGGAAGCCCTCCTCGGCGAGGCGCAGCTTGTCGAAGTGCGGGCGCTCGTCGGTGATCCAGCCGGTGTCGACCGAGGTCATCAGGATGCGGTCGCTCTGGAACATCTCCTGGCCGCTGGTCCGCGTCACCATGTTCATCGCGGCCTTGGCGGCATTGGTGTTCGGGTGCCCCGCACCCTTGTAGCCACGGCTGAAGACCCCCTCCATGGCCGAGACGTTCACGACGTACGCACGCCCGCTGGACGCCTTCCGCGCGGCCTCGGCCATGGCCGGCCGGAGCGCGCTGATCAGGATGAAGGGCGACGTGTAGTTGCACAGCTGGGTCTCGAGCAGCTCCACCGGGGAGATCTGGTCGATGGTCTGCACCCAGGTGTTGCTCTCGACGACGTCGGGCAGCAGGCCGCCCGCGTCGATGGCGGTTCCGGCGAGGTGCCGCTCCAGGCTGGCGTTGCCCGCGACCAGGGCGAGGTCGGCCACCTTCTGCGCCTCGAGTCCGCTCACTCCCACGGGCAGCGCCGCCAGGCCGTCGACCGCACCGGAGTTGAAGGCGCCGATGACGTGGTGGGCGGGGAGCTCGCCGGCGGGCAGCGGGGCACTCTCGCCCTCGACCAGCGCGGCGTACGCGGTGGGCAGGCGGCGCACGGTCTGCGTCGCGTTGTTGATCAGGATGTCCAGCGGACCGGCCTCGGCCACCTGGTCGGCGAGCGCGACGGCCTGGGCCGGGTCGCGCAGGTCGATGCCGACGACCTCCAGGCGGTGCATCCAGTCCGCCGAGTCCTCCATCGCCTTGAAGCGGCGGATGGCGTCCTTGGGGAAGCGGGTGGTGATCGTGGTGTGGGCGCCGTCGCGCAGCAGCCGCAGCGCGATGTACATGCCGATCTTGGCCCGGCCACCGGTGAGCAGCGCCCGCTTGCCGGTGAGGTCGGCGCGGGCCTCTCGCCTGGCCCGGTTCTCGGCGGCGCACGCCGGGCAGAGCTGGTGGTAGAAGTAGTCGACCTCGACGTACCGCGTCTTGCAGACGTAGCAGGAGCGCGGGCGCTGGAGTATCCCGGCGATCCGGCCCGCGTCCGTGACGGAGGTGGGCAGGATGCCCTCGGTCTCGTCGTCGATGCGCTCGGCGGAGCCGGTCGCGGTCGCCTCGGTGACGGCCTTGTCGTTGGCGGTCTTGGAGGCGCGGCGCTCCTGGCGGCGGCGCTGCTTGACCGTGCGGTAGAGGCCGGCGGTGGCACGGCGGATGGCGATCGCGTCGGGGTGGTCGACGTCGAGCTTGTCCAGCTCGTCGATGACGCTGAGGGCGAGAGCCAGCCGGTCCGGGTCGATGCCGGGCCCGTAGGCCTGCCCGTAGTCGTTGGTTTCCTCGGTCACCGTCATGGCCGCTGCCGTTCCTTGATCGCTCGTCCGCATCCGCCTGCTGCGGAAGTCCCCAAAAGGGAAACTGTACGGATCCCACGCGCCCCGGACCAAACCCGCCGCCGCGAGCCTCACGCACCGCGAGCCGGCCGTCACCCCGCGCACCGGATCGGGTACCCCACCGGGTCCCCAGCAGGCCCTCGGCAGGCCCTCGGGCACGGTCGGATCGAGCGCTCACCGAGCAGTCGTCGACTACTCGTCGAGTACTCCTGTACTACGTCCGGAGTATGACTCGTGACCCCCTGTGGGCGGAGGAATAGCGCGGTGGGGTCGGGCATTGTGGACTTCATGAGTGCACTGGCGCTGTCGGTCCTGCTCTGCTTCGTGTCCGCCGTCGCGTACGCGGGCGGCGCGATCGTCCAGGAGAGGGTCGCGGTGAGCACGCCGGACCGCCCCTACGCCCCGCTGCGCCGCGGTGGCTGGTGGGTGGCGGTGGGGCTCAACGGTCTCGGTGCGCTGCTGCACGTGGTGGCCCTCGCGTACGGGCCGCTCAGCCTCGTCCAGCCGCTCGGCGCGCTCACCATCGTCTTCGCCCTGCCCATGGCGGCCGTCTTCGTCCGCCGCCGCGCGGGTGCGGCGGCCTGGCGCGGGGCGGTGCTGGCGACTGCGGGACTGGCGGGGCTGCTGGCCCTGACCGGCGGGGACGGGCGCGCGAAGGAGTCCCTGTCCGACTTCGAGCGGAGCCTGCTCCTCGTGGTGACCGGGGCGGCGGTGGCGGTGCTGTTCGCGGCGGCGCACCGGGTGCACCGGGCGGTGCTGCGCGCCGTACTGCTGGCCGCGGCGGCGGGTACCGCCTTCGGGATGGCCTCGGTGTTCACCAAATCGGTGGCCGAATCATTCGACCTGGCCGCACTGGCCCCCCTGTGGCCCGACCTCGCGGCGATCGCGGTCCTGGCGACGGGCGGCCTGCTGCTGTCGCAGGCCGCCTACCGGGGCGCCGGGCTGACCGCGCCGCTGGCCGCGGTGACCGTGGTCAATCCCGTGGTCGCGGCGACGGTCGGGCTCACGCTCTTCGCCGAGAGCTTCCGGTTCGGGGCTTGGGGCACGACGGCGGCGCTGGTCAGCGCCGTGGTGGCGGCGGCCGGCCTGATCCTGCTGACCGCCGTGCCCCCGCACGTGCGGGGGTCAGATGTCGACTCCGTGGGAACGGAGGTACTTCAGCGGGTCGATGTCGGAGCCGTAGCCGGGCCCCGTGCGCATCTCGAAGTGCAGGTGCGGGCCGGTGCTGTTGCCCGTCGAGCCGGAGCGGCCGATCCGCTGGCCGCCGGACACCTGCTGGCCGGCCTTGACGCCGAGCGCGGAGAGGTGGGCGTACTGGGAGTACCGGCCGTCGGTGTGCCGGATGACGACCTGGTAGCCGTACGCCCCGGCCCAGCCGGCGGAGACGATCTGGCCGGGGCCGACGGACTTGACGGCCGTACCGGTCGCCACCGGGAAGTCGATGCCCGTGTGGTAGCCGCTGGACCAGGAGGAACCGGCCACGCGGTAGCGGGTGCCGAGGGCGGCGTCGACGGGGGCGGAGAATCCGCCGACGGCCGGCTGCTGCTGCGCTGACTCCGGCTTCGGGGCCGGGTTTTCCACGGGCTTCGCGGCCGGCTTTTCGACGGGCTTCTCGGCCGGCTTCTGCGCCGGCTTGTCGGCGGGCTTCTCGGCCGCCGGCTCGACCGGCTTCACCGGTTCCGCGGTGCGCGGCGGCTTCTCGGGATTCTGCGCGGGCGGCGCGGGCGATGCCGGCGGCGGCACGGCCGGCGCCGGGGTGGCGGTGATCCTCAGGGTGAGGCGCTGTCCCGGGAAGATCAGGTTCGGATTGCCGCCGACGGTGGCCCGGTTGGTCTCGTACAGCGCCTGCCAACCGCCCTCGACGTGCTGCTCGGTGGCGATCGCGGAGAGCGAGTCGCCGGGCGCGACGACGTACGGGTTCGGCAGGACGGAGGTCCCGGTGGGGCGGGGCGTGGTGCTGCCCTGCGCCGGGACCGTTTTCGTCTGCTGCTTCTGCTCCGTCTGCTGCGGCTGCCGGGGCTTGCCCTGGGGCGTGACATCGGGAGCCTGGCCCCCTCGGGAGAGTCCGGCCTTCTTCCCGCAGTTCGGCCAGGCCTGCGGCCCCTGACCCTTCAGCACCTTCTCCGCGACCGCGATCTGCTGGTCCTTGGTGGCCAGGTCGGCGCGGGCGGCGTAGGCGGTGCCGCCGAAGGCGCGCCACGTGCTCTGGCTGAACTGGAGGCCGCCGTAGTAGCCGTTGCCGGTGTTGATCTGCCAGTTGTTCGTCGACTCGCAGGCGGCGACCTTGTTCCAGGTGTCCACGGAGGCGGCGTGCACCGATCCCGCGCCGATGAACGGGAGCGCGATCCCGGCTCCGCCGGCGGTGACGGCGAGCGAGGCGCGGTTGATGCTGCTCGGCTGATACCGGCGGTGCCGGCCCCGTACACCCATGGGAGCCCCCATCGAAGACATCAGGAATCCCACAACCTAATCGTCTCGACCGGGACACGACAAGGGGCGCAACGGGGCGCTCTCCGGCGGAACTTGACATTCCTTCGACGCGCGGGCGATCGGCGGACATGGTGGCCGGGGTAGCGTCGGTGTTCCCCGCACACCGAAGCACGCAGGAGCGCACGCATGAGCACCAGCACAGCCCAGATCGGCGTCACCGGCCTCGCGGTCATGGGCAGCAACCTCGCCCGCAACTTCGCCCGCAACGGATTCACCGTGGCGGTCCACAACCGCACGGCCGCCAAGACCAGGGCCCTGGTGGAGGAGTTCGGGCACGAGGGCAGCTTCGTGGCGGCCGAGTCGGCGAAGGAGTTCGTCGATGCGCTGGAGCGCCCCCGACGCCTCGTCATCATGGTGAAGGCCGGGGAGCCCACCGATGCCGTGATCCGCGAGTTCGCCCCGCTCTTGGAGGAGGGCGACGTGATCATCGATGGTGGCAACGCCCACTTCGAGGACACCCGCCGCCGCGAGAAGGAGCTGCGCGAGCAGGGCATCCACTTCGTGGGCGTGGGCATCTCGGGCGGCGAGGAGGGGGCGCTGCTCGGCCCGAGCATCATGCCGGGCGGCTCGGAGGAGTCGTACGCCTCGCTCGGCCCGCTGCTGGAGAAGATCTCCGCGAAGGCCGCCGACGGCACGCCCTGCACCTCGCACATGGGCCCCGACGGCGCCGGGCACTTCGTGAAGATGGTGCACAACGGCATCGAGTACGCCGACATGCAGCTGATCGCCGAGGCCTACCACCTGCTGCGCGAGGTGGCCGGCTACTCCCCCGCGAAGATCGCGGAGACCTTCCGGGAGTGGAACCGGGGGCGTCTGGACTCGTACCTGATCGAGATCACGGCGGAGGTGCTGGCGCACACGGACGCCGCGACCGGCCGTCCGTTCGTGGACGTCGTGGCCGATGCGGCCGAGCAGAAGGGCACCGGCCGCTGGACCGTGCAGATCGCCCTGGATCTGGGCGTGCCGGTGTCGGGCATCGCGGAGGCCGTCTTCGCCCGCTCCGTCTCGGGTCACGCCGACCTGCGCGCGGCCTCGCAGGGGCTTGCGGGGCCGGTCGCCGCCCCGCTCTCCCCGGCGGCGGCGGACGCGTTCGCCGCGCAGGTGGAGCAGGCCCTGTACGCGTCGAAGATCGTCTCGTACACGCAGGGCTTCCACCAGATCCGGGCGGGCAGCGAGCAGTACGGCTGGGGCGTGGACCTGGGCGCGGTGGCCTCGCTGTGGCGCGGCGGCTGCATCATCCGGGCCGCGTTCCTGGACCGGATCCGGGCGGCGTACGACGCACAGGCAGAGCTGCCGAGCCTGCTGGCGGACGCCGGGTTCGCGGGTGAGATCGGCGCGGCCCAGCAGGACTGGCGGGCCGTTCTCGTGGCGGCGGTGCAGCACGGCATCCCGGTGCCCGCCTTCTCCGCCTCGCTGGCGTACTACGACGCGTTGCGCGCGGAGCGGCTCCCGGCCGCCCTCACCCAGGGGCAGCGGGACTTCTTCGGGGCGCACACCTACCGGCGCACCGACCGCGCGGGATCGTTCCACACCCTCTGGAGCGGTGACCGCTCCGAGGTCCAGACGGGCTGAGGCCGCTCAGCTCCAGGGCCCGGGCTGCGGTACCGGCGCGGGCCCCGGCGGCGCAGGCACCGGGTCCGGCTCCGGGAAGGGGCCGGGCACGGGTGGCACCGGGCGCGGGACTGGTTCGGGGTCCGGGAAGGGGGTGGGGTCCGGCGTGGGCTCGGGCGCGGGGGCCGGCGGCTGCGTCTCTTCGAGTTTTCGCACCATATGTTCCTTTTTCCCGCGATGGCGGCGGGAATGCACCTACGACGCTCCCGGCTGCCGAAGCCCCGCGGCCAGGCCCGGGGCCGGACTCGACAGGACCGGGATCCGCGTCGTGACGAGTTCCGCGGCACCGGCCATGGAGGCCTGCGCCAGCACGATGACGTCCGCGTCGGTGACCGCGTCGGCGGCCTCGGCCACGCGGGCCAGGTACCCGGCGGTGTCCCCCGCCTCGAAGCGCTCCCAGGCCGCGTCGACGAGGTGCGTACGGATCGACAGCGGCCGCCCGCCCGCCTCCTCGGCCAACAGCTCCGCGGTCGGCGCGAAGGTCGACTCCACGGTCGCCAGTACGGCGATCCGCGCTCCGGTGCGCACAGCGGCGGCCGCCATCGGCCGGTCCACCCGCAGCACCCGGAGGCCGAGCACCGGGGCCAGGGCCTCCGCGGTCGCCCCGATCGTCGAGCAGGTGACCAGTACGGGCGCCGGCCCGGCCTCGGCGAGCACCGCCGACAGGGCCGGGGCCACCGCCTCCGGCCCTTCGACACGGGCCCGGTCCAGCAGCTCCGGCACCACCAGGTGGCTCAGGACGGCCCCCGGGTGGTGCCGGTCCCGCAGCGCCTCGAAGACCGGCACGTGCAGGGCCGAGGTGTGCAGGAGGACCAGCCCGGGGCCCGTCACCAGAGGTCCGAGTCGGAGTCGAGCTGCGCCTTGGCGGCCACCACGACGCCGGCCGGCGCCTCGGGCGCCTGCTCGGGGTGTTTGGCGGCCCAGCTCGCCGCGTACGGGCAGAGCGGAACCACGGGCACCCCTTCTGCGGCGGCGATCCCGTAGAAGCTCTTCACCAGCTGTCCGGCGATGCCCCGGCCCTCATGGCCCGGCTCGACGATGGTGTGCACGGCCACCAGGGCGTGGGGCGCCTCGGCGAGCACGAAGTAGGCGATGAGCCCGACCATCGTGCCGTCCTCGACCGCCAGCAGCCGTCCGGCCTTCCGTTCGTCCTTGAACTCGATCGCCACGATCACCGCTCCCGTCAGACAGCCACCGCGTGGGGGCTGCGCTCCTGGTCCGTGCCCGGCACCGGGGCGGAGGGATCCGCACCCAGCTCGATGATCCGATTGTCGGCGTCGACGTGCACGACGCGGGGCTTCAACACCCGGGCTTCCGCATCGTCGACCTGCGCGTAGCTGATGAGGATGACCAGGTCCCCGGGGTGCACGAGATGCGCGGCGGCCCCGTTGATCCCCACGACCCCGGACCCGCGCTCCCCCTCGATGACGTACGTCTCCAGGCGCGCGCCGTTCGTGATGTCCACGATGTGCACGAGCTCGCCGGGCAGCAGGTCCGCCGCGTCGAGCAGATCGGCGTCGACGGTCACGGAGCCGACGTAGTGCAGGTCGGCCTGGGTGACGGTCGCCCGGTGGATCTTGGACTTGAACATGGTACGAAGCATCGGAAAACTCCCGGTTTGTCTGCTCCCTGCCTGCTTCCCGCAGGTCAAGGGCGGTCCCCGGAGCCTACAACGATTCGCATGTTCGGTCAGCTGTCCCCAGGTCTTTGAGGACTCGCGCTGACCGATTGCCGACTTTCCGACACACCGGCAGACCAGCCCAGAGGAGCGTGGCCGGGCTCCCCGTGCCTGCCGCGCCGAGGACACAAGGCGCACCACCGCCCGCCACCGCCCCCGGCGGCCCCCGAAATCGTCCGCTCATCCGCGGCTCTCCCCCGCTCCCAGGCTCGGAGCTTCAGGCGGCCCAGCAGTTCCCAGTACCGCACGCCCCAGAACGTCCTCTGCGACTGGGCACCCACATTGATCGAGGTAATGCCGCCCTCCTCCACCGAGGGACCGCAGCTCGTCGATAACGAACCGGCAGGCGGCTCCGGCGTCCTCCCGGACTCGACGCACGGCCTGCTGCCGCACCTGCGGCCCGGCCCCCGTCGGGGTCAGGGAGGACCACGAGGCATCCGCCCCGACGGCGGGAACGAGTCGGCGGCGTCCGGCCTTCCTCCGGCAGGCCATCGATCCGATACGGAAACCCTCCTCCCCCACAACCTCGCTCAGAAGTCCGCGCGGACACGGGCGTCAGCCCGGCCGACGGATTCGAGTTCGTACATCTGGCAGTAGAGGCGGCGGATGTACTCGATGTCGCCGTCCCGAGCACGGGACTCGGCGACCGGGTAGAGCACCGTCAGCTCGTAGGACTTCTCGCTGTTGATGTCGCCGTCCTTGTCGCGCCACTGGCCGCGTGCCTCCTGGAGGGTCAGGCCGGCCGGGAAGCGGGGGGTTATCACATCGGCGACGAACTTCATGAACTCCTCTTCGGTGATCGGCGGTTTGCCGCCGTGTCGGCCGGTGCCGAAGTAGAGGTGGGTGGATACGTACGGCAAGCCGCGCTCCACCGCGGCCGCCTCCTGGCTCGCGGCCGGAGCGGCGTCCGACACCGGGCTGCCGGAGGCGACGAAGAACACAGCCGACGCGAGCACGGCGACGGCCGCGGACATCGGTATCCGGATGTGGCGCATGTACGGTTCCCTATCTTTCGGTTGGGGGTTTCGGGATGGTGCGGCCAGCCGGGGTGGGCAGGCCGGCCCGCAGGTGGACAGCCGCGTCCCGTAGTCGTGCGGGGGCCCTGGCGGTGCGGCACAGGCCTGCGGCCGTCCTGCTGAGCGTTTCGGTGGTGCGGGCCGAGCCGATGCGGGCGACGCGGGGGGCCAGGGCGACGATCAGCTGTTCGGCCTCCGTCCACGCCCCGGCCCGGGCCAGCGCGGACAGCAACTGTGCGGTGAACAGGTGCCGGTAGGAGGGGCCCGGGGCCGTCGCCGCTTGGTGCAGCAGCGGGATGGCCCGGTCCCAGCGGCCCAGCCGGGCCATCACCCAGCCCTGGTGGCCGAGCAGCTCCATTTCGTCGATCCACCACGCCCAGTGCGGGTCGTGGCGGGAGATCCCGTCCAGGAATCGGCTGCGGGCCCGGTCGATCAGGTCCAGGGGTTCCCGGCGGGCACCGAGCTGGGCGGCCGCGTGGGCCCGGCGGATCAGGACGAGGCTGTCGACCCTGGCGGGCAGCGGGCGCGCGCCGGGCACCCGGGACACGGTGTCCAGGGCGGCCCGGGCGTGGCCGGTGTGGGTCTGGAGCATGCTGTGGTTGAGGTGGACGAGGCGTGCGGTCCAGCGGTCCCCGGCCAGGTGTGCGAGGTCCAGTGCCCGTCGGTTGGCGGCGTGGGCGGGCGCGTAGTGGCCGGCGTCGAACAGGATCCAGCCGATGACCTCGCACAGTTCCGCGAGGGCTGCCAGCCGGTCGCGGTTTCGGCGCAGGGCGGGCAGGCTGCCGGGTGCGGCGGTGAGTTCGGGGAAGTTCCGTACGGCGGCCCGGGCGGCGGGCACCGCGGCCGTGGCGCCGTGGACCGCGTCCAGGGCCACCAGCTGTTCGATCGTACGGAGGGCCGCGCGGCTCACCGGGACTCGGTCCGGGAACCAGTACGGCTACGGCTACGGGTACGCGTACGGGCGCGAGGCGCGCGGTCGGACCCGCCGAGGGCGTTGAACGCGGCGGCCACCTCGGCCAGCCAGGCGACCTCGGCACGGAAGTCCTCGGACGGCGGTCGGACCTGGAGGTCCGAGGGCCGGGGCGGCTCAGGTGCCTCGGGCGGCTGGGGCGGTTCGGCACGTTCCTCGGCCGGGCGGTCCACGGCGGCCCGCATCTGCAGGGCCTCGCCCAGGGGTGTGGTCGGGTCTTCCGGCAGGTCGAGGGAGCGGGCGACCCGGACGAACTCGGCCTGGGAGACGAAAGGGCGGAGCATCAGTTGGCCGTCGCGGATCTCCACTACGCGGCGGTAAAGGCTGTAGTGCGGGTCGCGGGGCGGCAGCAGGTCGCGCGGCCAGGACCGCGGCGGGTCGAGGGCGATGTCGGGGGACGCCTGGTGCAGGGCCTTCCACAGGGGCCGGAGCCGGAGGTAGGCACGATAGCTGTGGATCCAGCCGCGGACCCGGGTGAGGTGGATGCCCCAGGAGGGGATGGTCCAGCCTGTGACCTGGAGGAGGGCGCCGACACTGCCGCAAGTCCACTGGACGGGGTCGAGGCCGGCCGCGTCGAAGTCCAGCCGGGTGCCGGCGATCTGGATGCCGCGGGTCACGCAGTAGACCAGGATGAGGCTCGCGCCCAACGTCACGGTGCGCATGCCGACGACGAGCCACTGCCGGTTGGCGACCCTGGTGAAACGCAGGGACAGCCTTACCGTCTCCCACTGTCCGATGGCGCAGATCAGCAGGTAGCCCAACATGTAGAGGGCGTATCCGCCGTCCTGGATGCTGAGCAGGATCGTCGACGTCGCCGTTTCGGATTTCGCGACCGGGCCGACGAAGAACGACGCGGTGACCAGAGCCGCGAGCGCCGCGCCGAAGAACAGCACGCGGCGGCGGCCCATGCGGCGGGCCTCGGCGGGCGGCGCCGACCAGTGGACGAGCACCACCTGCTGTGCGGCGGTGAGCACCACCACCGCGATCTGGGTGATCAGCGAGGTGACGTTCGGCAAGCCGAGGAATCCGGATATCTTCAGCCGAAGCTGGTCCAGGTCGACGAGGAAGCTGATGCCGGAGCAGAGGAAGTAGATGCACAGCCCCCACAGTGCGATGTCGCGTGGCCGGCGCCGCAGGTCGGGCAGCCGGTAGGCGAACGCGGCGAGACCGACGAAGGCGCAGATCCACGCCAGGGCCGTATAGAGCGCCGTCACGGCTGGTCCATTCGGCCGAGGCCCAGTTCGATCCGGGCCACGACGTCGGCAGCCTCGGCCGGAACGCTCCAGGCGGGCTCCACCCACCGTTTGGTGGCGCGGGCCAGGAGTAACGACGCCATCGTCTCCGCTTCCTGTTCTTCGTCGTCGCTGTAGCGGGAACGCATCAGCAGGCCGCGGACCGACGACGGGTCGACGTCGGACAGGAGCCGCCTCGAATCGTCCTGGTCAAGCCGCACCGAGCCCTGGTGGCCGAAGGCAATGTGGGCGAGTTCGTGGGCAATGATGTGTTCTTTGTGTGCCGGTGACGCCGACTTCTCGAAGGCGACGATGTCGAACTCATCCAATTTGAGCCAGATTCCGAACAGATGGCGCTCCGGGAATTGGCTGGGAATCAGGTGGATAGGGCGTCCGCCCCTGGCACACAAATACCGGTGGAGTTCGTCGATGCCGAACCCTTGCTCCATTCCCCACTCCGCGATCCGCACCTCGCAGGTGCGGCGGACCTGCTTGAGCCGACGCCTGAGCAGTCTGCCCTCTGATGCCTCCAACGCAGCGCCAGGTATCTTCATTCTCATCTCCGAGCAGACGACGGGGCCATGATGCCACAGGGACAACTAGGCGCCGTCCAGGGTGAGTTTCATCCGGCCACGGTCCGTACGGTCGGAATTGGCGC
Source organism: Streptomyces sp. NBC_01351 (assembly GCF_036237315.1). Taxonomy (GTDB): domain Bacteria; phylum Actinomycetota; class Actinomycetes; order Streptomycetales; family Streptomycetaceae; genus Streptomyces. Next base: position 860,370 of record NZ_CP108356.1, read on the forward strand.
ACCACAGCCGGATTTCAGGTCGCGGGTGGGCCGGCATTCGCGGCGAATGTCGCATGGAGCCACGGCCCGAGGCTGACAAACCCTGCTTCTGCCGCGGGAGTCTCCGTGTTCCGCACCGTCTTCACCGGAATGCGGGCGCCGCCGTGGATCGGCCGACTCCGGACTCCGCCGGCGGAGATGGCCGGGAAAGCACTGGCCGGTGGCTCCGGAATCCGGATCGTCTTGGTGCCTCACCCGTCGACCCTGTAGCGGCGCACACGTGCGAACCGGCCATGCCCGCCACGGCCGAAGGCGTACGGGCTAGCGGGCACGCGGCGTTGTCAGTGCGGCCGCGGCGGGGGCGGAGACGGGCCGCGGCGCGGAGCAGGGCGGAGGCCATCCGCTGGGCGTGTTCGGCATGACCCTGGGGGAAGGGGTGGAAGCCCTCCGGGCTGAGGAGCTCGGCCCGGACGGTCGCGGAACTCGGGACCGAGCGGCGGCGGAAAGAGGGCGTCGTTGCCGCCGGCGATCAGCAAGGCGATGCCACCCCGTTGACGAAACCCATAGGGCCCCCAAACCCTCCGCACCGGCCTCCGCCTGCCTCGTCCGGCTGCACGGCGCCCATGGCCACGATCAGCGCTGATACGTGCCGACCAGGGTGCCGACGGCCAGTTCCATACGCTTGACCTCGCGGTGCACGGTGTCGGCGGTCGGCCTGCCGTGCAGGGTTAGCGGCTCGGACAGGGCGTGCAGGCGGAAGAAGTATCTGTGCGGCCCGTGCCCCGGTGGAGGCATCGGCCCACTCCAGCCCACGCGCCCGAAGTCATTGGGCCACGGCAGCCCGCCCCGGGGTTTCTGCCCCTCCTCGGCCCCTGTGGCCCCTGGATCGATGGCGGTGACCAGCCAGTGGAGGAAGGTCCCTCCCGGGGCATCCGGGTCCTCACAGAGCAACACCAGCTCCGCGGTCCCCTCAGGCGCCGCCGACCAGGTCAGGGGCGGCGAGATGTTCTCCCCCTCCCCGCTGTACCGGCGGGGGATCGCGGTGTGATCGTCGAACGCGGCGCTGCTGATTTCAATTCCGGTCATGCGCGGCGCACTACCCGCGGGCGGCGGCTCGGACACCGGCCCGCAGGGCAGAGCACCCGATCAGCGGCGTCCGCTCGCTGCACGGCCTGGCCGCCGGTGAGCGCGCCGAGCGCGTGGACTCCCCTCCGTGAACGGGCCCTTTTCCCCTTTCCTCCCGCGACCCGTCAGAAGGGTGCGCCCGTTACGGCTGAGCGCCAGGGCCGAGCTCGTTCTCGACCCCATCTGGTGAGCGGGTCCGGCCGGTCCCAGCGTGGTCCGCAGGCTGACAGGGTGAGGGCCCCGAGCCCGACGAGCCGGCGGGCCAACCGCGGCCAGTCCGCCCCCTGCCATCAGCTCCTTGAGGGTGTTGTCGCCGAGCACTCCCCGCAGCTGATCCGCACGACGGGACAGACGCCTGCTCACTCTCGGGCGCATTGGGCTGGGCCGCTCTCCCCGCCCGGACCTGCAGTGGCGACGGGCCCGGGCAGGGCGGGAGCTCCCGGCACAGCCGAGGCACCAACAGCACATACCAGCCGGCCCGGCTCGGCCACCCACCACACCGGTGGGTCGATGCGAGGACACCCGTACGCCGGAACCCTGAATCGCGGACTGCCAGTGCCCTCCGAAGCGGGCCCTGTCGACGGGAGCTGCTGCAGGCTCAGATCGAAGTCGCCACCCCTGTGTGCACGGCTCTCAAGGTGGTGGGAGGCCATCTCCTGCGGCTGCGCCACGCGGGGTCGCCTCCGCCGCCCAGGCGAACGGCGCATGGCAGGCTGCCGTACCGTCGCTGGTGTGGTCGCATCGCCTCATGAAAGATCCGTTCGCCTGCGACGATCCGGCAGTGCTGTCCGCGTCCGCGTCTGCTCCCGCCGACCGTGTGGCGGCTCGCCGTGCCGTGGCCGCTCATGCCGAAAGCCCCGCGGAACGCGAGATACTGCTCGACATGCTCGGGCTGCTTTCCGGCGAGGAGCGCTGGTGGACGTCGGTGTCAGGCCCTGCGCGCTTGGGTGAGTGAAACCCCGTGCGGGCAGCCCAGCGCCTTCCATTCCCGCCGATCCCATGACGTGGGCCGGCAGCCGGTCTCCGGACGCATGGCCATGCCCAGCGCCGCAACACCTGCCAACCCCGTCCAGCCGCTTGTGGCCGCCGCTCATTGAGCCGACCGGGGCGGGTGGGCACGGTCGGAGCACAGTTCCCGCAGGGCATGGCCGGCAACGCCGTAGGGTCAGGCTTCGAGTCCCTTCGTGAGCTGATACGGCGTGCCCGGGACACCTGGCGCGCTGCCCGTGGCGCAGCCGCCCCGGCGACGACGGATGCCCAGTGTGAGGAGTACGGATGAGCGAATGGGCCATCGTGATCGCTGGGGGTGTAGTCGTCGGCTACGGGACGCTCTCGCGGCGCCTGTCGACCACGGTGCTCTCGGGACCGTTGGTGTTCATGCTGTTCGGGCTGGCGATCGGCCCGCTGGGCCTGGACCTGCTGGACCGTACGAGAGATCCCGAGATCACGCGGACGCTGCTGGAGAGCGCACTGGTGCTCCTGCTGTTCGCGGACGCGGCAAAGATCAGGGCCCGGGATCTGCGCCGGGAGGAGTTCCTGCCGCTACGGCTGCTTACGGTGGGCCTGCCGGTCACGATGGCTCTGGGATGGCTGGCGGCCTGGCCACTACTGCCCGGCCTGAGTCTGTGGGAGCTGGCCCTGGTCGGCATCATCCTGGCACCGACGGACGCCGCGCTCGGCCAGCAGGCCGTCTCCAACAAGCAGGTGCCGGCTCTGGTCCGCGGCGGCCTGTCCGTCGAATCCGGTCTGAACGACGGTCTGGTGCTTCCCTTCTTCGTGCTGGCGCTGGCTGCCGCCGGTGAGGGCCACGGCCATCCAGGCATCGCCGAGACGTTCCTGCGCGCGCTGCTGCTGAGCGGCGCGATCGGACTCGCCGCCGGCTGGACCGGGGCAAGCCTGCTGCGCTGGTCGCTCGCCCATGGATGGAGCAGCCCCGACTGGCGCCAATTCCTGGTGTTCGCCGTTCCCGTGATCACCTACGCGCTGTGTGTCACGACCGAAGGCAGCGGCTTCATCGGCGCCTGGACCGCCGGCCTCGCGTTCGGCATCCACCTGCGCCGGACCCCCGCCGACCAAGGCATCCGTACCCAGGACTCGGATCCGGCACAGAACACGAGATTCACCGAACGACTCGGCCTCCTGCTCGCCTCACTGAGCTTCCTCGTCTTCGGCGCGGTCATCCTGGGACCGACACTCCAGCACCTGACGTGGCGGACGGTCGTCTACGCGCTGCTCAGCCTGACCATCCTGCGGATGCTGCCAGTCGCTCTCGCGCTGGCCGGCACCGGGCTGCGCGCCGCCTCCGTGGCCTACATCGGCTGGTTCGGTCCACGTGGGCTCGCTTCCCTGGTGTTCGGCCTGCTCGCCCTCGAGGAGCACCTGCCCGGGGGGAACTTGCTGAGCGAGGTCATCGGTGTGACCGTGGGCCTGAGCATCCTCCTGCACGGGGCCTCAGCTCCCTTCTTGGGAAACCGCTACGGCGAATGGTTCACCAGGACACTGCGCGCGGAACCGAACCTGCGGGAGAACACACTCGCCCACAAGGACGCGCCACGCTGAAGGGATCGCGGCTCCCTCAAAGGGCGTCGTTCCATCAAGACTCACCAAGCGGGGCAGGTCGTCGGCCTGCCCCGCTTGACTGCGGAACGACCGATACCGCGATCCGCTGTACCGCCGGTTCTCGCGGCGACCGCAGCCCCCAACATCACCCAGTGCCACATGTCCGTTGGTCGTGGCCATACGAGAATCACATGTGGGCCAGGGCTACCCCGCGCGCAGGATCGGGAGGGGTTCTAGGGTGGGAGGGAGGGGACACCGGTGGTCTGCGGGCCTCCGCCTCTTTCACGTCACTCCCGCATGCTCGGGGCGGGCGCGACAACACCCCAGTTGCCCCAGGAGGACATGCGCCATGTCCACTACATCTGAAACCCCTGTCCTGGATACGCTCGCCGCCATGACGGTCGACTCGCTCGAGCGGTGTGGGCTGGCCCCGGACATGCTGCTGCTCACCCGTATCGCGGCCCTCGCCGCCTCGGACGCTCCGCCCATCTCCTACCTCGCCCACATCGATCCCGCCCTCAAGGCCGGTCTGACCGCCGAGCAGTTGCAGGACGTGCTGGTCGCCATCGCCCCCATCGTGGGCACCGCCCGGGTCATGACGGCAGCCGGCAACATCACCGCGGCACTCGGCATCGCCATCGCCGTCGCCGAGGCCGAGATCGACGCCCAAGGCTGACGCAGACGACCCACGGCACCACTGGACACGGCGCGCAGAGCAGGGCGCCGTGCCCATCGTGAGACCACAGGGCCAGGCAGGAGTGCATTGATGTCCGAAAGCGCGGCCACCGCGATGCGCGCGGTGCCCCACAGCACGCCCGAGGAACGCGCGGCCCAGGGCAAGGAGGCCCGCGGCCGCACGCCAAGGTCTTCGCACGCCCTCTACCGGCCGTCTCCGGACAGGCCGGACCCACTGGCGATCCTGGAGGCGCAGTCCGCGGCGCGGGTACCCGAGCTGGTCCCGATCCGCTACAGCAGGATGTCGGAGTCTCCCTTCCGGTTCTACCGGGGAGCGGCCGCGATCATGGCGTCCGACCTGGCCGGCAGTCCCGACTCGGGGATCACGGCCCAGTTGTGCGGGGACGCGCATCTGCTGAACTTCCGGCTGCTGGCCTCTCCGGAGCGGCGGTTGATGTTCGACATCAACGACTTCGACGAGACACTGCCCGGCCCCTGGGAATGGGACGTCAAGCGACTGTCCACGAGTCTCGTCATCGCCGGCCGCGCGAACGGGTTCGACGACGGCGAGCGCGCAGAGATCGTGAGCACCGCCGTCCGTGCGTACCGCGAGGCGATGCGCGGCTTCGCCGGCATGGGCAACCTCGACGTCTGGTACGCGAGCATCGACGCGGACCGCCTCGAGGACCTCGTCACACAGCAGCTCCGCAAGCGCGGACAGAAGCGGCTGGCCAGTGCCATGGCGAAGGCCCGCACGCACGACACGCTGCAGGTCTTCGACAAGCTCACGGAGCTGGTCGACGGCCGGCCCAGGATCGCGGCGGACCCTCCGTTGCTGGTGCCGATCGCCGACATCCTGCCGGACCAGGAGCGCAGCGCGCTCGTGCGCCAGTTCCGCAGCCTGCTCGAACGCTACGGCCTTACTCTGAGCACGGACCGGCGGGCACTCCTGGCGGACTACCAACTCGCGGACGTGGCCCGCAAGGTGGTCGGCGTCGGCAGCGTCGGTACCCGCTGCTGGATCTTCCTGCTCCTCGGCCGCGACGGCCGTGACCCGCTCTTCCTCCAGGCGAAGGAAGCAGACACTTCCGTACTCGCCGAGCACGTCGGTGCGAGCCAGTACCGCAACCAGGGCGAGCGCGTGGTCTCGGGACAGCGGTTGATGCAGGCGACGAGCGACATCTTCCTCGGCTGGCAGCGAGTGGACGGCATCGACGGCAAGCAGCGCGACTTCTACGTCCGCCAGCTACGCGACTGGAAGGGCATTGCCATGCCGGAGACGATGTCGCCCCAACAGCTGGCGACCTTCGGCGAGGTGTGCGGCATCACCCTCGCCCGCGCGCACGCGCGGTCGGGCGACCGGGTGGCGATCGCCGCGTATCTGGGCCGCAGCGAAGCCTTCGACCGGGCGCTCGTCACCTTCGCCGAAGCGTACGCCGACCAGAACGAACGCGACCACCAAGCCCTGGTCGACGCGGTACACGCCGGCCGACTACCCGCGCAGGAACTCCCCACAGCCTGACCATTGCGCGGCGTCGTCGGCGCCCGGCACACCGGAGCACGCCGATGCCCTCGCTACGCCTGCTCCAGTCCGCCCTTGTTCACGGCAACACGCTGCTGATGAGCGCCCCTCGCCGATCCGAAGGAGGCGCAGAAGCTCACCGGCGCGGACCGGCAGGCCCCGTCCTCACGGTTCGGGACGCGGATGGAACCTGAGTGCCTGGGCCTTCGCCCCCGGACTCCTGCTGATCGGCCTGGGATCGGCCTGGTGCTGACCCCCTCGGTTTCCAGATTCGCCCGCGGGTGCAGCGGATCCGCCATCCGCCACCCCCGGTTCGCTTCGACGATGACCCGCAGCCGTGCGGTCGCTGAACCTGCGGGCGTCCGCAGGCATCACGGCAGCGGTGCGCAGGACTTCACCCGGCTCGCCTGCGCCGTCATCCGGCTCTTGCCGGGGCTGCCGGCCCCGTGCTCGGGCTCAAGGCCCCAGGAGGAGCCCTACATCCGAACGGCCATGCGGCCGTCTGCTGCGGTGCCGATGTCACACGACCATGGTGGAGCGGAACAGCTCGGCTGGTTCCATCGCCCCGAGCTCGGAGCAAGGCCGTCCGATCCCCGCCCCGCATGGCGATGCATGGCGGGGGAGGCGAAAATGGGATTGACGGGATGAGAGTCACCCGATCGGCGGACAAGGCGTTGCCGGTAGGCCGGGAGGCGGTGCTCCATTCTCGGTGCGCTCAAGGAAGATCCGGCAGGGTGGGGGAGTGAGGCCGTGCGGTATGTCGGCGAACTCGTTTGAAGACTCGGGAAGCCGGGGGTAAGCGGGACACAGCGATATTCCCGCGGGTGCAAGCAGGAACAAAGGTGATCGTTCATGTGTCGATGGCTCGCCTACTCGGGAACACCCTTGCTGCTCGACACCATCCTGTACAAACCGGCCCACTCGCTGATCGATCAGAGCCTGCATTCCAAGCTGGGTGTGGAGACGACGAACGGTGACGGGTTCGGTGTCGGGTGGTACCCCGAGGGCAGCGATGGCACCCCCGCGCTCATGCGGGACGTCGGTCCGGCCTGGAACAACCGCAACCTGCGGGAGCTCGCGGACCACGTCACCTCTCCGTTGTTCTTCGCCCATATCCGGGCGTCGACGGGTACGGCGGTGCAGCAGACGAACTGTCACCCGTTCCGGCACGGCCGCTGGTTGTGGATGCACAACGGCTCCGTCGCCGGCTTCCACGCGATGCGGCGGGATCTCACCCTGCTCGTCGACCCCGCCCTGTACTCCGAGATCGAGGGGACGACGGACTCGGAGACGATGTTCTACCTTGCGCTCACCTTCGGCCTGGAGGAGGACCCGCCGGGCGCCGTCGCCCGGATGGTGGGGGTGGTGGAACGCGCAGGCCGCGAGCACGGCGTGGAGTATCCGATGCAGATGACGGTCGCCGTCAGTGACGGGACGACCGTGTGGGCCTTCCGCTACTCCAGCCAGGGCTCCTCACGGTCGCTCTTCTACAGCACCCGCGTGGACGCACTGCGAAAACTGCACCCCGACATGGCGTTCCTTCAGGAAGTGTCCGAGGAGACCCGACTGGTGGTGTCCGAACCCCTCGGCGATCTGCCCGGTGCCTGGAACGAGGTACCCGAGAGCAGCTACGGCGTCGTACACGCCGGGGCCGACGAGCTGCGTCCCTTCACCCCGCAACCGGCATGACACGTCGTCGCTTTCCCACACGCGGGCTGTTCCAGAGGCCGCAGACGACGGCGGGCGTCTCGCTTGCTTCGCGGGACCCGAACAGGTAGCCGCACCGCACCCCGTCACAACCGGCAGGAGACCCGCCATGAACGACTCGATGCTGAACCTGGCAGTGGACTACCCGCTGCTGAACATGTTCTGGACCATGATGATGATCTTCCTCTGGGTCCTCTGGTTCATGCTCCTCTTCCGCGTCATCGGCGACATCTTCCGCGACGACGAGCTGAGCGGCTGGGGCAAGTCGGGATGGACCATCTTCGTGATCATCCTGCCCTTCCTCGGCGTGTTCGTGTACCTCATCGCCCGCGGGCGCGGGATGGGCGAACGCGAGCTGAAGCGGGCCCAGGCGAACGAGCAGGCATTCCGCTCCTACGTACGCGAGAGCGCCGGACCCACGAGCGCCGCCGAGGAACTGACCCGGCTCGCCGAACTCAAGAACCGCGGCGACATCACGGCAGCCGAATACGAACAGGCCAAGGCCAAAGCCCTCGCGACTTGATCGGGACTGATGCTGACTAATCGCTTGTCTGCTCCCTGCCCGCTCATCGCAGGTCAGGGGCGGTGTCCGCAGAGTTCCGGGGACTGATCGAGCGGTACGGAGTCACGCTGCCGTCCGACCGGCGCGCCCTCCTGGAGGACTACCAGCTGGGGGACGTCGCCCGCAAGGTGGTCGGGGTCGGCAGAGGCGGCACCCGGTGCTGGATCTTCCTGCTCCTCGGACGGGACGGTGGGACCCGTTGTTCCTGCAGGCCAAGGAGGCCGACACGTCCGTGCTCGCCGACCACGTCGGGGCGAGCCAGTACCGGAACCAGGGCGAGCGCGTGGTCGCGGGACAGCGTTTGATGCAGGCGGCGAGCGACATGTTCCTCGGCTGGGAGCGGGTGGAGGGGATCGACGGCAAGCGACGCGACTTCTACATCCGCCGGCTGCACGACTGGAAGGGCATCGCGATGCCGGAGCAGATGTCGCCCCGTCAGCTGGAAACGTTCGGTGGTGTCTGCGGCATCACCCTGGCCCGCGCGCATGCGCGGTCCGGTGACCGGATCGCGATCGCCTCCTACCTGGGCAGCGGCGACTCCTTCGACCGGGCCCTCGTGACCTTCGCGGAGGCGTACGCCGACCAGAACGAGCGCGACCACCAGGCACTGGTCGACGCGGTGCGCGAGGGACGGCTGCCTGCGGAGGAACTCCCGGCCGACTGACGGACCCGCGGACCACTCGACCCCACACGTGGGGTGGCTGATCAGTGGCGGGAAGGTCCACCGTTCCGGGCTCGTGGAAAAAGCCCAGCTCCGGAGAGTCGCGGACACGGCGAGCCGGCACTTTCTTCCCTGAAAGCAGCCACCACTGGGTGAAGGGACCGCAAACCCGGTCGGGCGAGGCATGCGCTGGGGCGGCCCATCCCCAGGGGTCCCACTCGCACGGCTCGGTACGAGAATTCCGCCTGCACGAAACGCGCCCGAGGAGCACCGGATTGCGTCTCATTGTGTGGCAATCGCCCTTCACCAGGGTGATCACATCTGGTTCGGGGTACCACCCAGCATGATCACCGTTGGGGTCGAAGAGGAGTATTTGCTGGTCGACCCGGAAACACTCCTTCCCACTCCGCTCGTGCAGGAGGTGCGTGCAACGGCCCGCCTGGCCCCGATCGCGGAAGAGCGAGAGGTCCAGGACGAGCTGCTGCAGGCTCAGATCGAAGTCGCCACCCCTGTGTGCACGGACCTCGTGGAGGTAGGAGGCCATCTCCTGCGGTTGCGCCAGGCAGTCGCCGCCGCCGCGCAGGCGAACGGCTGCCGCATCGCTGTCTCTGCCACCGCGCCGGTCAGGACCGCCTCGCCCGTACCCATCACCCGCACCGCGAGGTACGTGAAGATGCAGCAAGAGGCCCGATTGCTGGTCGATGAGCAGCTGATCTGCGGGATGCACGTCCATGTGGGGATGCCCGACCGCGAGACCGGGGTGGCCGTCCTGAACCGGCTGCGCGTCTGGCTTCCGACGTTGTTGGCGATGTCCGCGAACGGGCCTCTTTGGGACGGGCGGGACACAGGGTTCGCCAGCTGGCGCACGATCATCTTCGGCCGCTGGCCGGTCAGCGGCCCGCCACCCCATTTCGCGGGGCTCGCGGACTACGAGGCGCGCGCCGATGCGCTGGTGGAACCCGGGGTGATCCCGGACCGGGGGCAGCTGTACTGGCAGGCCCGGCTCTCCGAGCGCTACCCGACCATCGAGGTGCGCTGCTGTGACGTGCAGCTGGAGGCGGACGACGCGGTGATACTCGCAGGTGTCGTCCGCGGGCTCGCCGCCACCGCGGTCGCCGAGGAGAAGGCGGGAGTCGCTCTCGTGCCGTGCCGGCCGGAGTTCCTGCAGGCCGCTACGTGGCATGCGGCCAGACACGGCCTGGGCAGCACGCTGGTGGACCCGACGGGCCGACTACGGAGCAGCGGGGACGTGCTGTGCGCGCTCCTCCGGTACATCGGCCCCGCCCTCGAAGGCAACGGTGATCACCGCGAGGTGACCTCGCTTGTCCACCGGCTGCTCCAGCGGGGAACGTCGGCCGACCGCCAGCGCCGCGCCCTGGCCGAAGCCGGCCTGCCGGCGGTCGGCGCGCTGATCACCGCAGGAGCCACTACCGCGTGAGCTTGCCGGGATTGAGGATCAAAGCGTGTTGAACCCGGCTCGGGTATTGCGGGCCTGGCAGATCGGGTCGGCCCTGAAGGCCGACCGGCTTGGTTCCGGGGTCAAGCGCCCCCGTCACAGCCGACAGGAGACCGACCATGAAGGACTCGATGCTGGGCGGATGGGGCAGGGCGGGATGGCTCATCTTCGTGATCCTGGTGCCGTTCCTGGGCGTGTTCGTGTACGTGATCGCCCGCGGGCGTGGAATGGGCGAACGCGAATTGAAGCGGGCCCAGCGGAACGAGGAGGAGTTCCGCTCCTACGTGCGCCAGAGTGCCGGGTCCGGCGGCCAAGCGGAGGAACTGTCCCGGCTCGCCGATCTCAAGAACCGCGGCGAGATCACGGAAGTCGAGTTCGAACAGGCGAAGGCCAAGTTCCTCACGACCTGATCGGGCCGGCGACCGGCCTGCGGAGACCACCACCTACGCCAGGGGCCCCCGTCAGGGACAGGCGCCGGCCGGGTCATCGTGGACGAGGGCGCAGACCATCTGTGCGCCGCGCCGGTGATCGGGGTACTTCGCAAGCAGCTCGGCCTTGAAGTCGTTCCATTGGCGGGTGATCTCGGCGGTGGCCCCGGCCGTCGCGCGCCGGAAGTTGTCGCCCGTCTTCGAGCGGGCGGAGGCTGGGGTGTCCTTGTTGAGGGCGCGGTTGTGGGCGACACGGCCGTCGCAGTCGGCGGGCTTGACGCCGGTGGAATCGAAGTCGGGGTAGCAGCCTGTGGCGAGCTCCGCGGGGATGCGCTCACGGGCGTCCCGGGTCCAGTCGGCGTCGTTCATGGCGCTGTAGCGGCGAATGTCGAGGAACGGCGCCACGTCCGTACGCTCCAGGCCGGGCGGGTTGTCGAGGCCGATCGGGCCGGGCGCGGGCCGATCGCTCCAGTTGGAATGAGAGTAGAAGTCCTCGAGCTGGTGCCACCCGCGACCGAGCTGTTCGAGGACGGCACACTTGGCCCGCCCGGGCTTCTCCTCCCACGTGCAGGGGGAGGACAGGTCGCTCTGGTCGGCGCGCACCTTGCCGTCAGCGTCGACGAGGCCGTCGGCGGCCTCCAACGCGTTGCGGAAGCGGGTGACGGAGGTACGGATGCACGCGATGAGCTCGGTGGTGGCCTCGTCCCGGGTCCGTGGGTAGTCGGGGGCGTAGCGGGGGGCGAGGTAGTCAGCGTTGTCGCAGTGCAGGGGGCCGACATCGAAGTACGGCGGGCGGTCATTGGCGTTGATCGCCCCGTCCTGAGCGTCGGCCATCTCTGTCAGCGTGACGGGCTCCCAGGGGAGTGCCGCCCTGGTGATGTCCTCGTGGTTGCCACCAGTGAAGGCGTGGGCCGCGCCGATCGGCACGGTGGCCAGAACGGCAGCCAGAAGGGCTGCGCGAGCCGTGCAGGACGTTCGGGGCAGGCCGGGCGGCATACGGCGGGGCATACGAAGCTCCAGGCGTGCTGGGGACGTGGGCGGCGGGGCGGCATGGTTCCTGACCCCCGTTGCGGACAGCCGCGATCTGGCGTCAGGCGGATTCCGGAGGTCTCCTGGTCTGCACCCGAAAGGGAGCCGCTCGACGGGGATCCCGGTCTATGGCTGGGCGCGGCGGGCTGCAGGCGTTTCCCCGGCCGCGAGAGTACAACCATGCCTCCATGCTGCGCGTCCGTCCCCGGCCCCGCATCTCTTTCGGCCCCGAGACGGGGCTTCTGACCTCCGGTCCGGCGACTGTTGCGCCTGCCGAAGACATGACAATGCCCTTGTTTTGTCGGCGTAGCCGGTGATGCAGGAACGGACCTTGCAGGGCAGTCAAGGGATCTTCAGCGGAACAGCAAACTCGGCCAGAAGGCCGACGTGTGTGCTTCATCGTGGCGGATCACGGCCCACACCCTCGTCATCCGATGGATGACTGCACCGGTGTCGCCGGCGGGTAAGGCCAGGCGCAGGCACCGTTTTGTCTACTCCCTGCCTCTTTGCAGGTCAAGGGCGGTCTCCGCAGATTACGACCAATCGCCTGTTCGGTCAGCAGGCACCGAGTAGAAAGGGACTCCGGGCATGGCCGACCGGTCGCGCCCGGTCGGATCGAAGGGGAGTGGCATGCCGAACGCCGGGGACCTGACGCCCAAGGAGCGGCTGGAGCGGCTGCGGGGGGCGCTGACGGGGGCGGGGGGCCTTTCGGGGCGCCGACACGGGAACGTGCTGATCGGGGCGGCGTTACACGCGGCGGACCGGCTGCGGGCCGGGCAGGCGCCGACGGATCTGGAGAGCCTCCTGCTGGACGTACTGCGGACGGTGCTGTCGGAGCAGGAGCTACGCGACTGGGGGCGGATCTACCGCGAGACCCTCACCGCGCACGGTCGACCGGACGTGGTGGCAGCGGAACTGGCGAGTCGTCAGGCAATGCGCGGATACGGAATGGCGGATCTGCGCGCCGGAGCACGGGAGTTGTCTGAGGAGGCGATCGCCTGCCCGAACGTGTCCTTCCTGAGCGCCGAGGCGCTGGCGGAGGGCGCGCCCTTGTGTTCGGCGGAGTTCGCCGCCGGGGTACGGGAGTCGGGTTTCGGCGTCTTCGGCTTCGCCGGTGCCGCTCGGGGCAACGAGACGGTCCCGGAGGCGGGTTCGTTCCGGGCGACGTGGGAGGTGCGGAGCCTTGCCGAGAAGCCCCTCTCGGAGGTGCTCTACGACGGACCCGGCTCCGACCGGCTCTCATTCGCGATCCACGGCGAAACGGAGCCGTACGACGAGTTGATTCGCGGGCTCGGTGAGCTCACCCGTGCCTGCAACGCGGCGGTGGCCGGTCTGGAGACCGACGATCGCCTCGTGCCCGGGAAGGTCTTCGTAGGCGTGGCCTGGGAGGTGATGAGGCTGTTCGTCTTCCTCAAGGAGCAACTGGGCGGCCACGACGACGATCCGTCGCATGTCGACCTGGGCTTCACCTTCGGCCGCGGCGACACCGCCGTGCTGTTCCACCGGCGCGAAGTCGAGCTGGATCTCAAGGGCGACGGCGGCGGCTCCGCGCTGCGGCTCAGGTACAGCGGCGAGCGGCCTTCCTTCCGCTCCGGTGATCTGGAGTACGCCACGTACCGCGCCACCCACCGGGCGGCAGGGCACGTCTCGACGCGGCCGTCCCCGTGGAGCGCGCCCATCCCCCTGGACCTGCAGAGCGTCACCGCGCCGACCCTGGCCGCCTACCGCGGCAGCCTGTACGCGGTCTTCGCCCGCCCCGGCGACCAGCTGCTGATGTGGAGCCGGTTGGACGGCGGCACCTGGAGCGCCCCGGCGCGGATCGGCAGTTCGGGCAGTTCGGGCAGTTCGGGCAGTTCGCAGCGTGCGGCCCTCACCGTGCACGGGGACCGGCTGTACTCCTTCCACACCACGCCGGCCGGCGACGTCCTGTGGAGCTGCTTCGACGGCTCCGCGTGGACCCGGGAAGTGCGGGTGGACGGCTGGGACAGTCCCGTGTCGCCCGCCGTGGCCTCACACGACGGAGATCTCTGGGTCAGCCACCGCGACCACGACAAGAGGATCCACGTCGACAGGTTCGGCAAGGACCACCGCAGCGACTACGGCCATCGCTTCGACGGCTCGGTGAGCGACAGCGCCCCCGCACTCGTCTCCACGGGCGGCGCCTTGTGGGTCGCCCACCGCGGCCTCGACGACAAGGTCCACGTCAGGTTCAGCGACGCTCCGCTCACCGCGGCCGACTGGCAGACCCACGACCCCGCGCACGACCTGCTGACCCACCGCAGCCCGACGCTCGTCGACCACCCCGGCCTCGGTCTCCATCTCCTGGCGCGCGGCGTCGACGGCAGGCTGCGCCTCGGCGTCCGCACCGACGGCGGCGGCTGGGGCGGAATCGACGCTCCCGCACACGACGGCGCCTTCCCCGCCCTGGACGCCGGTGGCGCGGCCTTCCACAACGGCAAGCTGTACGTGATGTACCGCCGCTGAGCGTGTCGGCCACCGACCACCGGCTACCGCCCACGTGGCCCCGGGCCAAGTTCACGACACTCCCCCGGACCGCGGCGGGGGATGGCACGATGCGTTCATGCCCATATCCCATGTCAACAGCCGCCTGGCTCAGGCCGGGACGTCGATCTTCGCCGAGATGTCCACGCTCGCCGCCGAGACGGGCTCGATCAACCTGGGTCAGGGATTCCCCGACACCGATGGCCCCGCCGAGATCGCCCGGGCCGCCGCCGACGCGATCCTCGACGGCCGCGGGAACCAGTACCCGCCGGGCCCGGGCGTTCCCGAGCTCCGCGAATCCATCACACACCATCAGAAGCGTTTCTACGGAATCGACTTGGACCCCGACTCCGAGGTGCTCGTCACCGCCGGTGCGACAGAGGCGATCGCCGCGTCACTGCTCGCCCTGCTCGAGCCCGGTGACGAGGTGATCGCCTTTGAGCCCACCTATGACTCCTACGCGGCGTGCATCGCCATGGCCGGTGGCACACACGTCCCGGTCACCCTGCATCCGCCGGCCTTCCGCCCCGATCTGGAGGCGCTGCGGGCCGCCGTCACCCCGCGCACCCGGATCCTGCTGCTCAACTCCCCCCACAATCCCACCGGAATGGTCCTCACCCGTGAGGAGCTGGCCTCGATCGCCGAACTCGCGGCGGAGCGCGATCTGCTGGTGATCTCGGACGAGGTGTACGAGCACCTCGTGTTCGGTGTGGAACACGTCCCGGTGTCCACGCTCCCGGGGATGCGCGAGCGCACCCTCACCATCGGCTCGGGCGGCAAGACCTTCTCCTTCACCGGCTGGAAGGTCGGCTGGGTGACCGGACCGGCCGCGCTGGTCTCGGCGGTCCGTACGGCCAAGCAGTTCCTCACCTACGTCTCCAGCGGGCCGTTCCAGTACGCGATGGCCGAGGCGCTGAAGCTGCCCGACAGCTACTTCGGCGACCTGCAGCAGGATCTGCTGCTCAAGCGCGACCTGCTGGCCGATGGCCTGCGGGCCGCCGGGTTCGTGGTCTACCCGCCGGACGGCACGTACTTCATCACCGCGGGCATCAGGGGTCTCGGCGATGAGGACGGACTCGATTTCTGCCGGGCGCTGCCCGGGCGGTGCGGGGTGGCCGCCATCCCCAACCAGGTGTTCTACAGGGACCCCGGGGCGCAGGCCCTCGGCCTGGTCCGGTTCACGTTCTGCAAGAAGACCGGGGTGTTGACGGAGGCAGTGGAGCGGCTCGGCTCCCTCGCGGGAGCGGTGGGTGCGCCGGCCGGAGCACGGACCACCGCCTAGGCCGGCCGGATGACCGTCGAAGCGGCGCTGCGGGCGACCCGGCTGCACCCCGGGGCGTGGCCGCGTTCACTTCCCCTGCCCGCGGCCGGGGGCGGGCCCGAGCTCTGGCTGGTCCCGCCCGGGCCCCTGCGGACCGAGGTGGCCGCACTGGCCGGGTCGGTCCTGGACGGGGCCGAGAAGGAGCGTGCCGCGCGGCTGCGCAGGCAGGAGGACCGCGAGGCGTACATCGCCGCGCACGTGGGTCTGCGGCTGCTTCTCGGCGCCTACCTCGGCACTGCTGCCGCCGGGGTGCCGCTGTACCGGCTGCCGTGCACTTCGTGCGGCCGGCCGCACGGACGCCCCGCGGTGCACGGCGATCCGGTGCACTTCTCGCTCTCGCACGCCGACGGGCTCTGCCTGCTGGCCTTCGCCGCGACCACGGTCGGTGTGGACGTGGAGCCGGTGCCTGCCCCCGCCGTCGCGGAGGAACTCGCGGCGGCCCTGCACCCGAGGGAGAGCGCCGAGCTGCTCGCCCTGCCGCCGGTCCAGCGCACGAGGGCCTTCGCCCGGCTGTGGACCCGTAAGGAGGCCTACCTGAAGGGGCTCGGCACGGGGCTGAACCGCCTGCCCTCCCTGGACTACCTGGGAGGGTCGGCGGAGGGGGCCGCCACCGCGCCGCCGGGCTGGGCGGTGGCCGACATCGCCGTTGACGACGGCTACGCCGCCGCCGTGGCCTACCGCTGCTGAACCGGGCCTGCTCCGGCCGCGATCCGGCCCGGCGGCCCAGCCCCGCAGGACGGCCCCGCAGGACGGCCCCGCAGGACGGCCCCGCAGGTCGGCTCCGAACCCTGTTCGGTCCGGAGCCGACCAGCAGCGGGCCGGCCCGGTGGCGGCCGTTCCCGCGCGGCCGGGTTCAGCCCATTCCGGGCAGGTAGGCGTTGACCGCGCGGGCCGCCGCGGCCATCTCGTCGAGCTCGACGACCTCCACTCCCGCGTCGGCCAGGAGCCGCACGCCCTGGCAGTCCGCGACGAACAGCGAAGGTTCCCGCCAGGCGAGGACGACCCGGCCGATCCCGGCCGCGAGGATCAGGCTCGTACAGCTCGCCGGCCGGGACTTGCGGATGCTGCACGGTTCGAGCGAGGTGTAGACCGTGGCCCCGGCGAGCCGCGGGTCGCGGCGGTCCAGCTTGGCCAGCGCGGACTCTTCTGCGTGCACGAGTGCGTCGGCCTCCCGGGAGTAGCCCCGGGAGATCTCCGCTCCGCTCTCGTCGACCACGACGGCTCCGACGGAGAAGGCCGTCGTCGACCGCGGGCAGCGAGTGGACAGCTCGATCGCCTCGGCCATCCAGTACCGGTCGTCGGGGGTGGCCCGGCCGGCGGGATTACGCATCCGGCTCCCCCTCCCGTGTCGAGACCAGGTAGCGCACCAGCGCCACGTCACCGATCTGCCGGACTTCCGCGACCCGCATGCGGTGTGCCGCGTCCTGCGGGAAGAAGCCGGGCCCCACGAAGCGCGGGGCAGCGCTCTGTCCCACGAAGAACGGCGCCACGGCGAGGTGGATCTCGTCCACGAGGCCCTCGGTGAGGAACTGCGTGTGCACCGTCCCGCCGCCCTCGACCATCAGCCTGCGCGTGCCGCGCCGCCCCAGGTCGTCCAGTACGAGACCGAGGTCGAGGGGGTCGCCCGCGCCGACCACCTCGGCCACCCCGGCGAGCTCGTCGCGGACCCGCTCGCACGCCTGCGCCGGACAGTAGACGATCTTCTGTCCGCCGGTGCGGAAGAACTCCGCCGAGGCGTCGAGACCGCTCCCGGTGATCGTGACCTTCACCGGGTGTTCGGGCAGGCCGCGAGCGACCCGGTCCGCTCTGCGCGCGTCGGAGCGGACCAGGAGGCGTGGATTGTCGCGGCGAATGGTTCCCGCTCCGACGAGGATGGCGTCGTACTCGGCACGCACGGCCTCGACACGGTCGAAGTCCTCGGAGTTCGACAGCCGCAGACGTTCACCGCTGGTGTCGTCCAGGCAGCCGTCCACCGACATCGCCGCGCTGAGCAGGACGTACGGGCGTCCCTCGCCGGAGCCGGCGTCGTCAGTGGGCATGACCGTGCGGGTGGCCGTGGCTGTGGCTGTGGCCTTCGGCAACCCACTCCGGTGCGTCGCCCCGCATGAACTTCAGGTAGTGCTCGGTCGATTCCTTCAGGACCCGCTGGGCATCCCGGCGGATCGCCGGGGCCCACCAGTGGGCGTACATCCGGTCGAAGGAATACGGCTGCACGGCTTCGACGACCCCGTGCACTCCGCGCTCGGGCAGCGGGAGGCGGTTGGGCGCGCTGTAGAGGAACGCCACCCGGTCCTCGCCCGGGGAGATGTTGATGGTGTCGCCGGTCAGCAGCACCCCCATCCCGTCGGCGCCCTCGGCCCAGTGGAGGACGGAGCTGCCGGGGAAGTGGCCGCCGCACTGGATCAGGGTCACGCCGTCGAACACCGGGAGCGTGTCCGACCAGGTACGGACGAGGGGTTCGATCGATGCGGGACGCGAGAGCCAGTGGATGTCCACCTGGGGCAGCAGTATCTCCGCATCGAAAATGCGGCTCCACTCCACGATCGCACCGTAGAAGTGCGGGTGGCTCGCGGTGACGGCGCTCAGCCCGCCGGCATCACGGACCGCCTGGACGGCGGCCTCGTCGATGTACGGGGACGGGTCCCACAGGACGTTGCCCCCGTCGGTGCGCAGGATCAGTCCGCGCTGGCCGATGCCGATCACCGGCTCGGCCCCGACGCCCATGAGGCCGGGTTCCACCTCGCGCACCTCGGTGCGGTACCCGTCGGCCGCCATCGCTTCGAGCGTGGTCCAGCGCTGGCCTCCTGCCGGGACCCACTGGCGGTCGTCCTCGCAGATCACACAGGCATCGGGGGGCGTGACCCCCTCGTTGTAGGTGTGGTTTCCGCACGTCTCACATACCCACGGCTTGGTGGTCATCTTCGTCTCCTCGGCCAATTTCAAACCAACTCGAGCAACAGTTCGGCCAGTTCCTCGGGCCGGTTGCTGGGGATCATGTGGTTGGTGGCGATCTCCCGGTAGCGCCAGGCCGGGGACTTCGAGACCCGGTCGGCGGCGGCCCAGAAGGGGCCGGCGGGCTCGGGGCGGGGCTCCCCGGTGGCCTTGATGAAGGTCCGGGTGAACGGATGGTCCTCCAGCGGACGCGTCAGCCGTACCGGCTCGGTGAAGGTACCGATGGGCTGCGGCGTGCGCCGCGCGGTGACCCACGCCCCGGTCTCGGGGTCGTCGAACTCACGGATCGGCGCCGGCAGCAGCCAGGAGTCGCCGAGCTCGGGCACGCGCGGGCCGCTCGCGCCTCCGGGGAGGCCCGCCGCCTCGCCGTCTTCGAGGACGAAGGCGTCGAGGTAGACGAGGTGGCGCACGCGGTCCGCGATGTACTCCAGCGCCCCGGTGACGACGCATCCGCCGTAGGAGAAGCCGAGGAGCACGATCTCGTCGAGGTCCTCGTAGCGGACGCAGTTGACCACGTCGGCGATGTGCGTGGTCAGGCCGACCTGCGGGCTCGCGAGGTGCACTCGCTCACCGACGCCGGTCAGACTCGGGGTGAAGACGTCGTGTCCGGCCGCGCGCAGCGGGCCGCGCACCTTGCGGAAGTCGTGAGCGCCGCTCCAGGCGCCGTGGACAAGGACAAAGGTTGCCATGTCGTTCCGTTCTACCTGTGAAAATTGATGATCGAAGGACCGGAAATGATTGCTCCGGGCCGGGCCGGGACCTGGCCGTCAGGCCCGCCGCGGTGCGACGACCAGGTGGTCGGGTGCCGGCCGGACCCGCGTCAGGTCCGCTTCCAGCAGCAGGGCGTCCCCGCTGGTGCCGACCTCCCGGAAGCCCGCGAACCGGTAGGTCACGAACATCATCCGGTTTCGTCCGGTCTCGACGAACTCCGCTTGTAGCCTCGCCCCGTTGTCACGCGCGAGGGTCATGACGTGATTGAGCAGGACCGCGCCGACACCGCGCGACATCACGCGGCAGGACATCAGCAGCAGCCGAAGCCTCCAGACCGGTCCGCGGGTCTCGACCAGCGCGAGGCCGATCTTCCCGTACTCCCCGAACCGGTCCTCCAGTTCGGCGACGAGCAGGACGTGATCAGGAGATGCGGACAGTACCTTGAGTTCCTCGTAGGAGTAGGTCCTACCGGTGGAATTCAGCTGGTTGGTCCGGACCGTCAGCTCCTCGGCACGCTGGAGGTCCTCCTCGGCGGCTTCGCTGATCGTGAAGACCATGTCGAGGGTCGCCAGGAAGTCCTCACCCGTCGACTTCGCCTCCTCCTCCGCCTGATCCCGCTCGATGGCGCTGCGGTACATCGAACGCCGGTGGGCGGACTCCTCGGTGATGAACCTCGGCTGGAATTCCTCCCATTGGGAGACCGCCTCCCCGATCTCATCCGCTCCGACGCACAGCACCTGCGGGTGCCGGAAGGCCACTTCCTCCAGTTCGAACGGCTGGTCGTCGACGAACGCCAGGGAGTCGACGCCGATGTTCAGTGCCGCGGCGATGTCCGCCACGGAGGAGGACTTGGGGCCCCACCCGATGCGGGGATGGAGAAAGTACTCGACGAGTCCAAAGCCTTCCAGCTGCTCCATCGCCGCATCGAAGTCGTTCTTGCTGGCAACCGACTGCAGGATGCCGCGCGCATCCAGTTCATGGACCAGCTCCACGACGGCCGGGCGCGGGACGACCTTGCCGTCCTCCAGGAGGACTCCGTCCCAGACCGTTTCGTCCAGATCCCACACCACGCATTTGATCCGGCCCCGGCGCGGCTTGTCCCGAGGCGTCTCGCGACTCCCGCCGGGGGCGGCGGGAGGGCTCACCTGGCTGTCCACCTGTACGCCTCCTCGGCGATCTTGATCTGTTGGATCTGGGTACTGCCTTCGATGATTTCCATGATCTTGGCGTCGCGGTAGTACCGCTGTGCGGCATGGTCCGGGGCGCATCCGGCCGCCCCGTGCAGCTGCACGGCGTCGCTCGCGGCCCGGGTGGCGGCGGTCGAGGCGAAGTACTTGGCGATCCAGGTGGCCATGATGGTCTGCGGGTCGTTCCGGTCCTTCAGCTCTCCCGCCTGCCGGCACAGCAGCCGGGCCGCGCTGACGTCGGTGACCATCTGGCTCAGCATCTGACGGACCAGCTGGTGCGAGCTGAGCGGCTGCGTCCGTCCGCCCTGCGCGGCGGTGAAGCTCGCCCCGGCCTCCATGCACGCCTGGAGGATGCCGACGCAGCCGCAGGCGACGCTGTACCTGCCGATGTCGAGTACGCCCGTGACGACCGTGGCGAGTGCGAAGCCGTCGGGGCCCAGGAGGGCGTCCGGGCCCAGACGGCAGTCCTGGAAGTCGATCTCGGCCAGCATGCTGCCCCTGGTGCCCAGCATGTCGTGGACCGGCCGGACCACGACACCCGGGCTGTCGCTCTCCACGAGGAAGGCCGACACCCCGCGCCCGGTGCGGGCGAACACCAGCAGGAGATCGGCGATCTGACCGCCCGTGATCCAGCGCTTGCTGCCCTGCAGGACGAAACCGCCGTCCTGCTGCCGGGTGGCCGTGGCCGAGATGCCGGCCGCGTCGCTGCCGGCCTCCGGTTCGGTCAGGCAGAAGGCGCCGATGGCCTCGCCGCGCGCCAGCAGCGGCAGCCAGCGCGCGCGCTGCCCCTCGCTCCCCCACCGGGACACTGCGTACGCCGCCATCGAATGGACCGTGAGCAGACTGCGGACCGAGGAGCAGCCCCGGCCGACCTCCTCGTGCAGCTCGCCCAGGGTCACCATGTCCATGCCCGAGCCACCGGCCTCGACCGGGAGGATCGCCCCCCACCATCCCAGCTCTCCGATGCGGCGCAGGACGTTCGCGGGGATGGACTGCTCACGGTCGAACCGGGCCGCGTGGGGGGCTATCTCGGCGTCGACGACGGCCCGGAACTCTTTCCTGCCGAAGGGGCCGTCAGACATCCGAACGCGTCTCCGCCAGTCGCTCGACCAGCTTGGTCATGGCCGTGACGGTCCGGAAGTTGTCCAGTTCGAGATCCTCGTTGGGGATCTGCACCGCGAAGCGCTTCTCGATGAACATGATGAGCTGGATGGTGAACAGCGAGTTCGCGATGCCCCCTTCGAAGAGGTCGTCGTCGTCGGCTATCTCCAGGTTCGGAAAGCTGCCGGCCAGGAACTTCCCTATCTCCGGCCCCACCGCTGTCGTCATCAGACCTCCCAGCCATAAGTGAAGAACCCCTGCTGGGTCTTACGGCCGTGAAGCCCGGCGTCGACCATCTTCTTGAGCAGGGGACACGGTCGGTACTTGCTGTCGTTGAAGCTCTCGTGGAGCACTTCGATGCTGTGCAGGATGGTGTCGAGGCCGATCAGGTCCGCCGTCGCCAGCGGGCCCATCTTGTGGCCGAAGCAGGAGGTGAAGACCTTGTCGACGTCCTCCGGTGTGGCCACGTTCTCGTGGACCAGGAACGCCGCCTCGTTGATGGTGAGCATCAGCACGCGGTTCGAGACGAAGCCCGGCGAGTCGTTGACCACGATCGCCGTCTTGCCCATGCTGGCCAGCAGTTCCTGCGCCGTGCCGACCGCCTCCTGCGAGGTGTGATGGCCGGGGATGAGCTCGACGACGGGCTTCTGGGGCACCGGGTTCATGAAGTGGATGCCCAGGACCCGGGGTGCCCGCCCCGTCAGTGAAGCGATCCTGGTGATGGGGATCGCCGAGGTGTTGGCCGCGAACACGGTGCGCTCCGGGCACACGGCATCGAGCACCGGGTACACCTCGGCCTTGACGTCCCAGCGCTCGGTGACGTTCTCGATCACGAAGTCGGCGTCGCCGAGGGCCTCGTAGTCGGTGGTGAAGGTGATCGCCTCCTGCGCCCGGGCGGCGTCCACGAGGGCCGGGCCCGTCGTGCCGACGAGCCGGCTGAAGCGCAGGTCGTTGCGCATCCGCTCGGCGGACCGGTCGAGCACCTCCTTGCTCACGTCGATCAGAACCACTTCATGACCGGCAGTCGCCAGATTCTGGGCCACCCCGCCGCCCATGACACCCGCGCCCACCACACCGACCCGGCTCACGTTCGCCTCCCGTCCTGTTGATCGTGCTGTTGCTCGCCCTGTTGCGCGTGCTGTTGCTGTGTCTGCCCGTGCGGAAGCTGCGCCGCGACGACCGCGGCGAGTTCGGCGACGGTGAGGTTGTCGAAGAGGGACTGCAGGGCTACCTGGACGTGCAGGGTGTCCCGCAGCCGGGCCAGGAGTTTGATGCCGAGCAGTGAATGGCCCCCGAGCTCGTAGAAGTTGTCGTGAATGCCGACTTCCGCGACGCCGATCTGGTCCTGCCACAGGTCTGCGAGCGTCTGTTCCAGCGGGTTCCGCGGAGCGGCGTACGGAGTCGCGAGCGCGGGCCTGGGGTGCGCCGGGGCGGAAGCGCGGACCTCGCCCGGATCCTCGGGGCCGGACCCGATGGCGCCGACGTTCTCGACGATCGCCGCCAGGTCCTTGGTCGCGACGACCACCTGGGGTGACAGTTCCCGGGCCAGGAGGCGCTCGAAGGCCGTGACGCCCTCCGACGGCAGGATTCCCGTCTCCAGGTGTGCGAGGAAGGCGTTCTCGCCGCGCTCCGCGTCCCGGCGGGTTTCGGGATAGGCGTAGGTTCCGACTTCATCGGAGCGGTCGTCGCGCAGCGCCATCAGCTTCGAATCGAGGGCGCGCGCCTTCTTCATGACGAATTCCTCGGCCTTTAGCAGGACTTGGCCGTCGTCGTCGAAGAGGGTCACGTCGAAGGAGAGCGTCTCCCGGGTGGTGCCCTCCAGCTCGCCGCGGTGGGTGAGCAGGCTGTGGATCCGCGCCGGGAGCGGGCCCAGCACCTCGATGGCCCGGTAGCGCAGGGGCATGAGGTAATCGCGCTCGAGGTAGAGGCCGGCGAATCCGGTGGCGATGTCGAGGAGGAAGGGGTGCAGCCCGAGCGCGGCCACTTCCTCGCCGTAGCGTTCCGGGACCGACAGCCGGGCCAGGGCCACGCCTTCGCCCTTCCAGATGCGCTCCACGCACTGCGAGCGCGGTCCGAAGGTCATGGGCCCGTCATGGCTCACCTCCCCCGCGTCGCGCAGTCCGTACCGCTCCACCAGTTCGGAGACCTCGTACGGAGCGTCCGGGCGCTCGCACGTGTCCGGGCGGGCCGGGGACAGGACACGGCCGGTCACGTGCTCGCGCCAGGTCTCGGCGCCGGCCGCACCGCCACCCGCGCTGACGACCGAGAACCTGAACTCGCCGCCCAGCTTCTCCATGACCACCCGGACTTCCCGGGCCTGGCCGTCGCCCAGCACCACCGGCGCCAGGAACAGGACGTCCTCGAAGCGGACCGCTTCGCCCAGGCCCCGGTCGGCCGCGGCGGCCCGCACCATCTCCAGGTACGCGGTGCCGGGAATCACGGATATGCCGAGCATGCGGTGCTCGTCGACGAGCCAGTCCCGGGGACTGCTGAACTCCGCCGCGTAGATCGCGAGGTCCGGCGTGTCCACCAGGCAGGTGTGGAGCAGGGGGTTGCCGAGCTCGCGCGGACCCGGTGTCCGGGCGTCGGGCCGGCCCACCACCCTGGCCGCCATGCCCACCTCCTGCCAGGCGTCCCAGTTCACCGCCACGGTGTACGGGCCGCCGGCCGCGGACCGGTACTGGGCGTAGGCGTCGAGGAAGGCGTTGGCGCCGCAGTAGTCGACCTGGCCCAGCCCCCCGCTGAACGCGATGGTGGAGGAGCACAGCAGCAGGAAGTCCAGCGGCGTCTCGCCCAGGACCGAGTCCAGGACCAGGGCTCCGCGGGCCTTCGGTGCCAGCACCGCGGCGGCCGCGTCCGGGCGCTTGAGCTGCAGCATGCCGCCGCCGGCGACCCCGGCGGCGTGGATCACGCCGTGGACGGGACCGAACCGTGCGGTGGCCGAGGCGAGGGCGGCCCGCATCTGCTCCTCGTCGGACACGTCGGCCGTCAGGACGAGCACCTCGGCGCCCATTTCCTCCAGGGCCACGACCTTGCGGATCCTGGCCGCGGTCTCCTCGCCTCCGGCGTGCGCGGCGAGCAGGGCCGCCCATTCCTCCCTGGCGGGGAGGGGGGAGCGTCCGATCAGAACCAGGCGGGCCCGTGCGGTGCGCGCCAGGTGTTCGGCCAGTGCCAGGCCGATGCCGCCCAGCCCACCGGTGATCAGGTAGACGCCGCGGTCCCGGATGCGCGCGGGAGGCTGCTCGGGCTGCTCCACGCGTACGGGCTCCCAGCGCGGGGTCCAGCGGCTGCGGCCGCGGTGGGCCACCACTTGGTTCGCGGGCCGCCGTACGAGCTCGGTGACGAGGCGGTCGACGCCCGCGGTGTCGGCGCCGTGGACGGGCCCTGCGATGTCGATGCTCTGCGAGGTGAGGCCGGGGTGTTCCTGCGGTGCGACCGTGACGGGGCCGATGACGGTCGCTTTGGCGGGGGTGACCACTTCCCCGTCGGTGACCTGCCGCAGTCCGTCGGAGACGACGGCCAGGTGCAGGGGGGCATCGATCCCGCGGGCGCCCCAGGCCTGGGTGAGGAACAGCAGGCTGTAGAAGCCGCGGCGCTGGAGTGCGTCGAAGTGCGCCGTCGTGGGGCGTCGCGGGCTCTCGCCGGTCACGGTCCACAGGTGGACGGCCGTCTGCGGCAGTGCGTCGCTCTCGCCGAGCACGCGCAGCAGTTCGTCGTAGTCCTCCCGGCGGTCCGGCACCAGGGCGAAGCGTCCCTCGCCGAGCGGCTGGAACCGCTCCCCCGGGACCACCGTGACGACTTCGTGCCCCGCCCGGCCCAGCCGGTCCGCGATCTGCCGCCCGGTGCCGTGGTCGTCGAGGAACAGCAGCCACCGCTGGGGGTGGGCCGCCAGTTCCTCGTCTCGTACGGGGTCGAGCGGTGCGGTGGAGGTCCAGGAAGGGACGGAGAACCAGGACGCCAGGTCGTCCCGCTTGGCCATCGAAGCGGGCGGGGCCTGCGGCAGCCGCTGGGCGTGCCCCGGGGCGGGGGCCTCGTCGATCCAGTAACGCCGGCGTTCGAAGGGGTAGGTGGGGAGCGGTACGCGCCCCGGCGTCTCGCCGGCGTGGACGCGGTCCCAGTCCGGCTCCACGCCGGCCAGCCAGAGGCGGCCGAGCGAGGTGAGCAGGAACCGGGCGGCGGACTGACCGTCGTGGGCGGCGGGCAGCGAGGACAGGGACATCCGGTCGCCGTTCGCGCCTTCGGGCAGTAGCTGCAGCGCCAGGCTGCTGTACGCCTGTCCGGGCCCCACCTCCAGGAGGATGCGGCCGGGCGTCCGCCACAGCTCCTCGACGGCCTCCGCGAACCGGACGGTCTCGCACATGTGGCGGGCCCAGTACTCGGGGTCGGTGGCCTGGGCGTCGGTGATCCACGTCCCGGTGACGTTGGACAGGTACGGGATCGTGGGCGGGCGCAGCGTCACCGTCCGGGTCAGTTCCACGTACCGTGCCCGGCCCGGCTCCATCATCGTGGAGTGGAAGGCGTGCGTGGTCTGCAGGCGGCGGCAGGCGACGCCGTCCCGGGTGAGGCGTGCCTCCAGCTCGGCGACCGCGTCGGTGGCTCCGGCGAGCACGGTCAGCGCGGGGCCGTTGACGGCGGCTACCGAGAGCCGGTCGTCGAGGAGGGCCGCTTCCCGCTCGGGCAGTGACAGGGCGAGCATCGCGCCGCCCGGCATCCCCTCGATCAGGCGGGCGCGGTGCGCGACGAGGAAGCACGCGTCCTCGAGGGTGAGGACCTCGGCCACGCAGGCCGCCACGTACTCCCCGATGCTGTAGCCGATCATGGCCTCGGGGCGGATGCCCCAGTCCGTCCACAGCCGGGCCAGCGCCCACTCCACCATGAAGGTGACCGGCTGGGCGTAGAGGGTCCGGTCGAGTTCCGCGGCCCCGGCGGACGTGGGCCCGCCGCGGGCGAGCATCCTGCGCAGGTCCATTCCACCGCCGGTGGCGGGGCCTTCTGCCCGGGCGACCCCGTCGGTCGGCGTGGGCTCGGGGTAGAGCAGGGTGCGGAGGTCGACGTCAAGGTGCTGCCTGAACAGCTCCGCGCACCGGTCGACTTCGGCGCGGAAGACCGGCTCCGACTCGTAGAGTTCCCTGGCCATGTTCGGGTACTGGTCGCCGAGGCCGGAGAACATGAACGCCACCGGGCGGGTGACGGCCGGGCCCGCGGTCCGGCGCAGCAGTCTGCGCGGTGCCCGGCTCTCCAGGGCCTCGGCGGCGTCATCCGTGTCGCCGCAGACCAGTGCCTGGCGGTGCGCGAAGACCGCCCGTCCGGCTTGCAGGGTGTACGCGACGTCGGCCAGTGGCCGGCCTGGGTCACCGCGCAGATGCGCGGCGAGGCGGTCCGTGGCCGCCTCCAGGGCGGTGTCGGTGTGGGCCGACAGCAGCAGGAGCTGCCAGGGCCGCCCAGAGGTCGCCTCGGCGCGGGCGGGGGCCTCCTCCAGCAGGGCGTGGGCGTTGGTGCCACCGGTGCCGAAGGAGCTCACCCCGGCGAGCCGGGCGGCGCCGTCCGTCTTCCACTCGGTGAGTTCGGTGTTGACGTAGAAGGGGGAGCGGGCGAAGTCGATGTCCGGATTGGGCTGTTCGTAGTTCAGGCTCGGCGGGATCTGCCGGTTGCGCAGGGCCAGGGCCGTCTTGATGAGACCCGCGACGCCGGAGGCGGCATGGGTGTGCCCGATGTTCGATTTGACGGAGCCGATGGCGTGCGGACCCGAGGGGCCGCCGCCCGCCGCGCGGAACGCCCGGGTGAGGCCCTCGATCTCGATCGGGTCACCCAGTGCGGTGCCGCTGCCGTGAGTCTCGACGTAGCCGATGGCGGCGGGATCGACGTCGGCCATCAGGTGGGCGGCGCGGATCGCTCGGGCCTGTCCGCTCACGCTGGGTGCGCTGAACCCGACTTTGGCCGCCCCGTCGTTGTTGACGGCGGAGCCCTTGATGACGGCGTACACCGTGTCCCGGTCGCGCAGCGCGTCTTCGAGCCGCTTCAGTACGACGATCCCGACGCCGCTGGAGGAAACGGTGCCGCGGGCCGCCGCGTCGAAGGAGCGGGTGCGTCCGTCGGGCGAGAGGATGCCTTCCGGCTCGAAGAGGTAGCCCTCGGTCTGCCGGGCCCGCACCGTGCTGCCGCCCGCGAGCGCGAGGTCGCAGTCTCCGCTCAACAGGGCCTGTCCGGCGAGGTGGACGGCTACCAGGGAGGTCGAGCAGGCCGTCTGGACGGTGAGGGAGGGGCCTTTCAGGTCGAGCTTGTACGACGCCCGGGTGGCCAGGTAGTCCCGCTCGCCGCTGAGGTGGGTCAGCAGCCATCCCGCGGACTCGGCGACCGAGGGGTCGGCATGGACGTGCCGGCGGTACGTGTTCTCGTATGCTCCCGCGTAGACGCCGGTGGCGGCGGGGCGCCGGTCGCCCGCGTATCCGCTGTCTTCCAGGGCCTCCCACGCGCATTCGAGGAAGAGCCGGTGCTGGGGGTCCATCAGCTCGGCCTCGCGCGGGGTGATGTTGAAGAACTCCGCGTCGAAGAGGCCGGGATCCCCGAGGACCCCTCGCGCCCTCACGTAGTTCGGGTCGCGCAGCAGCGATCGCGGGACTCCCGCCGCCAGCAGCTCGTCCTCACCGAAGTGGGTGATGGACTCGATGCCGTCGCGCAGGTTCGCCCAGAACTCTTGCGGGTTCGCGGCTCCGGGATAGCGGCAGGCCATCCCGACGATGGCTATCTCAAGGCCCGTTGTCATATCTCGCCGTCCATCTGCTGCCGCTGCCGTAACTGCTGCGCCAGCCGTCGGTTTCCTTGCGCCCGCCCCTGGTCCTGGCCGGTCTCGTTCAACTCGTCCGTGCTGGAGAGGAATGCGGCGAGCGCTTCGACGGTGGGGTGGGCGAACAGCTCCACGACGGGCACGTCCCGGCCCGTGACCTCCAGGAGCCGTGCCTGGACCTGCCGGATGAGCAGGGAATTGCCGCCCAGGTCGAAGAAGTGGTCGCGGACGCCGATGTGTTCGAGCCCGAGCAGCTCGCACCAGATGCCCTCGACCGCGCGTTCCATGGCCGTACCGGGCGCGGCCTGGCGTGCTCCGTCGGGCCGGACCAGCCGGGCCGCCAGCTCGGAGCGCTGGATCTTTCCCGTCGAGGTGCGGGGGACCGCCGGCACGCGGAAAAGCCGCCGGGGGATCTTCGGCTCCGCGAGGCGGGTGGCGAGGAACTCCCGGATGGCGTCGTCCGTGGCCTGTGCTCCGGCCACGAGGACGATGGCCGCCGAGACCTCCTCCCCCAGTGTGGCGTGCGGGAGCGGGAAGGCGGCGGCCTCCACGATCTCGGGGTGGGCGAGGAGCACCTCGTCGACCTCGACGGGCGAGACCTTGGTCCCTCCGCGGTTGATGATCTCCTTGAGGCGGCCGGTGATGAAGAGGTAGCCGTCCTCGTCCAGGTGGCCGCTGTCGCCCGTCCCGAACCAGCCATCGGTGAAGGCGCTCGCGTCGGCGGCCGGGTTGTCGTCGTAGTGGCTGATGACGGTGGCACCGCGCAGCACGATCTCTCCCGTCTCCCCGGGGGCGAGGAACTTGCCGCTCTCGCCGCGCACGGCGAGCTCGTTGCCGATGGAGACGCCGACGGATCCGGGCTTGCGTTCACCCGGCGGCAACGGATTGCTGGTGATGATCGAACAGGCTTCCGTCATCCCGTAGGAGTCGATGACCGGGGCGCCCGTGGCGCGCTCCAGCGACTCCCGCAGCTGCTCCGTCAGCGGGGCCGAGGCCGAGCGGACGAAGCGGAGCGGGGAGGGCTGGGCGTCCGCACGGCCGGCGAGGGCGCCTGCGACCGCCTGGTGGATGGCCGGTACCGCCGTGTACCAGGTCGGCTCGAAGGACCGGAGCCAGCCCGGGAGGGCGGTGGCGTCGAAGCCCGGCGGGCAGACCACGCTCGCGCCGGCCCACAGGGTCGCGAGCAGCGGGCTCATGAGGCCGTGCCCGTGGAAGAGCGGCAGGACGTTGAGGCACCGGTCCTGCTCGCCGAGGGCGAGGCTCGCCGCGATGTTGTGGGCGGAGGCGCAGACGATGTCGTGGCTCTGCGGGACGAGTTTGGGGCGGCCGGTCGTCCCTGAGGTGTGCATGAGGAACGCGGTGTCGGCCGGGTTCCCGCTCTCGTTCCCGGTGTCCGCCGCCCCGGTGTCGGTGACCGGCCGCGTCTGTCGCGGGGGCTGCTGCCCGGCGGCCGCGAGGGCGGCGGTATCGGGGATCAGACCGAACTCGCCCGCCGCCCCTCCCGGCACCGGCACGAGCTCGATGACGAGGCGGCCCTGCGCCCGGGCGACGGCTGCCGCGAGGGTGTCGGTGCCTCGCTGGACGACGACCGCGGCGACGTCCATGTCCGTGAAGAAGGCGTCGAACTCGCGGGCCTGGCCCCCGGGGTCCAGCGGAGCCGCGGTGGCCGCGCAGGCCACGGCGACCAGGGCGACCGCCGCGGCGGGCCCGTTGGGCAGCGCGATCGCGACGCGGTCCGTGCGGGCGACGCCTGCCGCCGACAGGGCCTGCGCCGTACGGTCGGCCTGCCGGCGCAGCGCGCGATAGGTCAGGGTGGGCAGGCCGGGCGCGAGGATCGCGGGTGCCTGGGGCCTGCGCTCGTCGTGCTCCCGCAGGAGCCGGCCGAGGTGCCGGATTCTCGTGGTGCTGGTCTCGTGTGCCGTCACGGCTTCACTCGCAGATGTCATCGCTGCTCCTCTCGCGCGTACGGGGTGCCAAACGGGCCCGTGTGGGTGTCAGCGGGCGGCCCGTGACCGCATGGGTCCGTGCAGGGCCACGGGGCCCTGGTGGGTCAGGCCGCGCAGCCGTGTGGTGGTGCGGGCCAGCCGACCGCCCTGGAAGGTGGCCGCGTCCAGGGTTTCGCGGCTCGGCAGCGCGCCACGGGCCGCCGTGTGGGAGATCCCGTACGGGTTTCCGCCCGCGGTCGTGACCGACGGGTCCGTGTAGCCGGGGGGCACGATGACCACCCCCCAGTGGTGCATGGCGTTGTAGAGGGCGAGCAGCGCGGATTCGCTGCCGCTGTGCGGGTGCGGTGTCGTGACGAACCCGGTGGCCGCTTTGCCGTCGAGCTTTCCCGACTCCCGCAGCGGTTCGCATGCCTCGAGGAACTGCAGGAGGACCGGTGAGACGGTCCCTATGAGCGCGGGCGCGCCGAAGGCGAACGCGTCCGCCCACTCCACGTCGTCCGGTGTCGCCTGGCGGCTGCCGCCCCCGTGCTGCGGGGGTCCGACCGGGAGCAGCCGTACCTCGGCGCCCGCCTTCCGTGCTCCCTCCGCGATCGCGGAGGCCAGTGTCCAGGTACCGCGTTCGCACGGATGGCAGATGACGGCGATCCTGCTGGGCCTGCCCGATGGCGGAGCGTCTCGGCCGGCCGCCGCTCGGGGGTGACTCGGTCCGAGGTGACCCGATCCGGGGTGACCCGGTCCGGCCATCCGTGCGGCGCCGCGGCTGAGCCGGAGCCCGAGGGCCTGCGCCGCCCGCAGATGGGCGTCGCCGACCGTGCCGTCCGGGTCCGAGGGGGCGGAGACGCCGTAGGGATTGGCTCCCGTCACGGTGAACGCCCCGTCCGTGTGCCCTGCCGACATGATCAGCGCACCCCAGTGGTACATGCTCTGGTAGAGGGCGAGCAGGGTGCTTTCACGCCCTCCGTGCGGACTGTTGGAGCTGGTGATTCCGGTGACCACCCGGTCGGCGAGGGCTCCTTCGCGCCACAGATCGGAGGTCGAATCGATGAACTGCTTGAGCGGGGAGGCGATGTTGCCGAAGTAGGTCGGCGTACCCAGCACCACCCCGTCCGCCCACCGCAGGTCCTCGTGGGTGGCCACCGGAACCCGGCGCAGGTCGTCCTTCGCACCGCCCGGCCGCTGATCTCCTTCCACGCGGAGCAGGCGCACGTGTGCCCCGCCCGCCCCCGCTCCGGCGGCTGCCGCCCTCGCGAGTGCGTGGACGGTTCCGTTCCTGCTGTAGTAGATGACCGCGACGTGAGGTGCCCTGCTCATGGTTCCCCGCCCTACGGCGATTCGGCGAGCCGGAAACCCACCGCGTAGTGGGACCGGTCGTAGAGTCCGTGTCTGCGCCGGCAGCGCGCCAGGTCACCGCGCCGGGTGAAGCTGCCGCCGCGGACGATCCGGTAGGTGCTGAAGGAGCGCAGCTTCTCGTCGCGGGACCGCATTCCGCCCGGATAGGGGACGAGGTCGTCGGCCACCAACTCACCGCCCGGATAGGGCTGGTAGTCGTCCGACGTGTACTCCTCCACGTTCCCGGCCAGGTCGAGGACGCCGAAGGGGGACCGGCCCGACGGGTAGATGCCGACGGGCGTCGTGGACAGCGGGCCCGCCTCGGAGGTGTTCGCGGCGTCCTCGCGGAAGGCGTCGCCCCAGGGGTACTCGCGGCTCTCGCCGCCGGTCGCCGCGTATTCCCACTCGGCCTCGGTCGGCAGTCGGAACGCCCGGCCGGTGCGGGCGGCGAGCCAGTCCGCGTAGGCATCGGCGGCCTGCGCCGGAACCGTCCACACCGGATGGTTGCCGAGCTGGTCCGGATAGCAGCCGAACTGCCAGGAGGTGGGCAGCCACCGGGCTCCGGTGTCCTCGAGGAAGCGCCGGTATTCGAGGTTCGTCACCGGGTAGCGCATGATGCGGAACGCGCCGATCTCCACGTCGTGGGCCGGGCACTCCTTCCTGAGGTACGCCTCTTCGAGCCCCACGTCCGGCCATCGCCCGAGAATCGGGGCGATGCGATGCTCCTCGAGGCCGATGCGCACCCGTGCTGCCGGAATCTCCACCATGGCCGGGTCCTCGGCCCGCACCCGTGGATCACCCACGAGTCCGCAGAGGGTCGCGGCCATGTACCGCCTCTCGAAAGGCGATTCGGGGTCCTCCGCGATCCGGGCGAGGCCGTCCGGGGTTTCCCCCAGCAGCTCGGCCGCATGCTCGCCGAGGGTCTCCGGGACGCAGCGCCCCTCGAACTGCGGTGGCAGCCGCATGGCCTGCCGGTCTCCGATAACGTCCAGGTCGACGGCCATGGTCCGGCCGCTCGCGAGCGTCACGGTGCCACCTCCTCGACCAGCCGGAACCCGATCGCGTAGATCTTGCGGTCGAACCAGCCGTGGCGCCTCGCGCAGCGGGCCAGGTCCCCGAAGCGGGTGAAGCTGCCGCCGCGTGCCACGCGGTAGCTGCCCTGGTCCGTGAGGTCGTCCGCCACCTGCGCGCCGCCCGGGTAGGCCGCGTAGTCGTCGGCGACGAACTCCTCCACGTTCCCGGCCATGTCGTCGGCGCCGAACACGCTCCGGCCCGCCGGGTAGATGCCGACCGGGGTGGTCGTCAGCGGACCCTCCTCGACCGTGTTCGCGTGGTCGCTGAGGAACTCGGGCCCCCACGGGAACTCGCGCTCGATGTCGCCCCCGCCGGCCGCGTACTCCCACTCGGCCTCGGTGGGGAGCCGGAAGGCGCGCCCGGTGCGCGCGGCCAGCCAGGTGGCGTACGCGTCGGCGTGTTCCGGGCGCACCGTCCAGACGGGGTGGTTCGCCCGGTGGACGGGGTAGCAGCCCAGCTCCCAGGAGGTGGGCAGCACGTCGAGCCCCCTGTCCTCCAGGAACACCCGGTACTCCAGGTTCGTGACGGGGTACCGCATGATCCGGAACGCTTCGATGCGCACCGGGTGGCGGGGGGTCTCCTTGTGGATCCAGGAGTCCAGCACGCCGACGTCGGCCCACTGGCTCACGACCTCGTCGACCCGCTCCGGCGGGAGTCCGATCGCGCACTGCGCCGCCGGGACGGCGACCGTCTCCGGATCGTCGGGCCGGATGCGGGGATCGCCCTTCAGCCCCAGCAGCGAGCTCGCCGCATAACGGCGGGCGAACTTCTGGTTCTCGTCCGAGCAGATGCCGGCGAGGTCGCGGGCCGACATCCGGAACAAGTCGTCGTGGCCCGCGAAGACGTCGTGCGGCACTCGCTCCACGAGCGATCCGGGTAGCCCCATCGCCCCCCGGTCGTCCAGCCGGTTGGGGTCCTTGACGATCGGCAAGGACCCCCCGGGCCGAGCGGTCACGCGGACTTCCCCGGTATCTCGTAGACCGCACTGTCGTAGGAGCCGGCCAGGAACAGTCCGCGGTCCGCGTCGTAGGCGAGCGAGGAGATGCCGGACGTCGTCGGCCTGTCCTCGACGACCCACGCCTCCAGTTCACGGTCGTAGATCTTGACGTGGCCGTGGTAGGAGCCCGTCGCGATCAGCCGTCCGGAGGTGTCGGCAGCGACGCACTTGATGGAGTTGGGGTGGGTGGTGGGCACTACCTCGGAGGTGAAGTCCGGTGCCCAGAGCCTCAGTTGCAGGTCGCGCCCCACGCTGGCGAAGTGGCCCTCATCCAGGCCCACGCAGCCGTTGGCGATCCGCTCGTGGGCGTCCTCGATCCGGTGCACCAGCTTGAGCGTGCGGGCGTCGTGCCAGGCCACGCCGGTGTCGGCGCACACGGAGAAGAGCAGGTCGCCCGAGGCCGCGACACCCTTCACCGCGTTCTCGTGCAGCGGCAGGTCGGCCACGTGGCGCAGCTCGCCGTCGGGGTCGAGCCGGAAGACCAGGCCTTCTCCGGTGTAGGCGCCGATCAGCACGTGGGCGACACCGTCCGCCTCGAAGCGGACACCGCAGTTGAGCGGGGAGCGGTGCTGGTGCAGGACGCGGCCGGTGGCGGCGTCCATCACCTTGCCGAGCTGTCCGCCCGTCACCGTCAGCACCGGGTCCACCGGCGTCAGGAAGTTGCAGAGGCTTCCCGTGCGTGCCTGTTCGGCGCCGTCCCGGATCACGATGCCGGCGTCACCCACGGTGTAGACGCTGCCGTCGTGGGCGATGACCGCGTTGACGCCCGGGGTGGGAGCCACCTCGCCGGTGCTCCACTTGCCGGTGGTGTAGTCGTAGGGCCGGTACGAGGCTCCGAACGTGCCGAAGACCAGGGTGGTGCCGGCCGCGAAGGCGCAGGATCGGGGCCATACGTCGTCGGGGATGGCGGACTCCCCCACCTGGCGCAGATCGCCGCCGGAGGTCTCCCACAGCAGCAGCTTGCGGTCGTAGCTCAGGCTCACCAACAGGTTGCGGCCCGCGCCGAGGACCAGGCGCTTGATTCCGGCATCGTGCCCCTGGACCGCCGTGCGCTGCTCGCCCCGGATCACGATGATCTGGCCCTCGTCATTGCCCGCGTAGATGGTGCCGTCGCGGTCGATGACGATCGTGTCGGTCTCGACTCCACCGAGGTCGATGTCCTCCAGCAGCTCACCGGTGACGGAGGACCAGCGCTTCACGGTGCCGTCGTCGCTGGAGGTGACGAGCTCCGATCCGTCCACCGACCAGTCCACGGAAATGACGTCGGCGGTGTGCCCGCCGCAGGAGTGCACGAGGTTCCCGTTGAAGTCGTAGACGCGCAGGCGGTGATCGCGGGAGGCAGTGGCCACCAGTTCCCGGGTCGGGTGGAATGCCGACATCTCGACGTCGTCGGACTGGTCGTTCAGGACCGCGCGCAGCCGCAGGTCGGGCACGGACCACAACCGGGCGGTGTAGTCGCTGGAGGACGTCACCAATAAGGATCCGTCGGGGCTGAAAGCGCACTGGTTCGCCAAGTGGTCGTGCAGGACGCGGTTCACCGGGCGCTCGGTGCTCTGGTCCCAGAGAATGACCTGGTTGTCGTACCCGGCGCTGGCGATGTACTTGTCCTGATAGGCAGCGATGCCGCTGATCGGACTCTTGTGTTCGATCACGATCCAGACTCCTCGTCAATCAATGTCGATGGAATGACCGGCGTGTACGACTTTGGCTTTCAGATACTTGCGATTCGAATCGGTGACGTGCACACCGGTGAGCCGCTGGCTATGGACCACCACACCGCTCTCGCGTAACTGGCGGATCTTTTCCGGATTGTTGGAGAGAATCTCCACCTCTTTGAGGCCCAGCGCGACCAGCATCTGCGCCGCAGAGGAATAGGTGCGCTGGTCGTCCAGGAAATTCAGCGCCCGGTTGGCTTCGAAAGTGTCCATACCGGTGTCCTGCAGCGCGTAGGCGTCGAGCTTGTTGTAGAGCCCGATGTCGCGCCCCTCCTGGCGGAGGTAGAGCAGGATGCCGCCTCGTTCGCACATCAGGGCTATGGCCTCTTGCAACTGCGGACCGCAGTCGCAGCGGCTCGATCCGAGCACGTCGCCGGTCAGGCACTCGGAGTGCAACCGGACGATCGGGACGGGCTGGTCCAGTGCGTCGCCGAACACCACCACTAGGTGTTCGCGGCCGTCGTCGAGCCCGTCGAAGGTAATGATCTCGGTCAGTGCGAACTCGCCACCGGCAACCTCGAGCGGAACACTCACCCTGGCGCGTATTCGGGGAGGTCCCGACCGGCTATCGTCCGCCGGCTCGGGTACTTGAATTCCGTTGAGCGAGTAGGAAGAACGGCTATCTAATGACATCCCTCGCCACCTGAAGTCAGCTGTGCGTCGAATCGGGACCGTCTCACCACTGCTTGCCGCATTCGAATGCCGCAGGTCCCGACTTGATCCGCCGTCACACTCTCTCAGCAACGAAGGCCTGTCAAGGGAGACTTAGTCGCGCTCTCAAATGGTGGACACACCATTTTGGATGATCTTGAATACCGACTCGGCGCTTTGCCATTGAGTTCACACGAGCACGGCAAATATGGAATGCGGCATGCCGACGGAACTGCCGGCGGTTTTCACGATTCCGGCATGACGATTCGAGCCGCCGGGAGGGATGATGTCGACTGGTCAAAGCCGTCGGGCACAGGTCCGGGCCCGTCCGGCTGAGGCCGGACGGGCGGCCCCATGGGGCCCGCGGTTGCGCGCGAGCGGAGCGGGCGGCGGAGGTGACGGCGGGTGCGGGCCTCAGGGCCAGGAGGGGGCCCGTGGGCACACGCACTGACTGGCCATCAAAAAAGCTTACAAGGGCGCCACTTCGGTGTTCACGGAGGGAACGGACACGAGTGGCGCGCGGGCACGGGGCGGAGACTGTCGGACTAGTCTCTTTGGCCCGTCGTGGCGACGGCGACGCCGAGTGCGATCATGGAGACGCCACCGAGTCCGCCCACGAGGGCGAGTCTCTTCGGTGAGCGGGCGAACCACGTTCTCGCGGTGGCGGCGACCAGACCCCACACGGAGTCGCAGGCCACGGCGATGACGTTGAAGACGAGACCGAGCAACAGCATCTGCAGGGCGACGTGCCCCTGGCTGCGGTCGACGAACTGCGGCAGCACGGCGGCGAAGAACACGATGGTCTTGGGGTTGGCCACACCGACGGCGAACCCCTCCCACAACGTGCGCATCCCGCCGTAGGTGGGTCCGTCACTGGTGAAGGAGTCCTGCAGCGCGCCGCGCTGGCGCACCGCCTTGATGCCGAGGTATACGAGGTACCCGGCGCCCAGGAGCTTCAGCATGGTGAACACCAGGGCCGAACGCTCGACGATGGAGCCGATTCCGAGTGCTACGGCGATGACGAGGAGGTAGGCCCCCATCGTGTTGCCCGCGACCGTGGTCAGCGCGGCTCGGCGCCCCTGCGCCAGTGCCCGGCCGATCACGAAGAGCACACTCGGACCGGGGATTACGATCAACAAGAACGACATGGCTGCGAAAGCCAATAAACGGTCTGTAGACAGCATGTACCCCACTCTAAGCACGCGGGCCCCTGAGGCCACAGCACTGTCCGCTATGTGGACCGACACGCCGTCAGGACCGGCTTGACCCGGGCGCCAACGGGCAGTCGAGCGCGGCGAGGCGCTCGTCACTCGACGCCGAGCAGACGCCGTAGGTCCTCGGGACGCGACGCGAAATCCGCGCCGGCCGCCTGGTGGACGATGACCCCCTTCTGCATGACCGCCACGCTTCCGGCGACGGAGAGGGCGAGTCCCAGGTTCTGCTCGACGAGGACGACCGACATGCCCTGCGCGCTCACTTCGCGGATCACCTCGCCCACTTGGGAAACGATCGCCGGCGCGAGGCCATCGGACGGCTCGTCGAGGAGCAGCAGACGCGGATTGCCCAGCAGGGCCCGGGCGATCGCGAGCATCTGCTGTTCCCCGCCGGAGAGTTGGTCACCGCGGTGCCCGAGTCGCTCCCCCAGTCGCGGCAGCAGGTCGAGGACACGGGACCTGGTCCAGGGTCCGCGCGCCGGGCCCCGCGAGGCGATCGTGAGGTGTTCGTCCACGGTCAGCGGGGCGAACACCCTGCGCCCCTGGGGTACGACGCCGACCCCTGCCCGGGCGATCACGTCGACACGGGCTCCGGCGAGCTCCCGGCCGTCGAGGTCGACGCTGCCTTCGTAGGGCCGGACGAGCCCCATGACGGTCGATATGAGGGTGGTCTTCCCGACTCCGTTCCGACCGAGGAGGGCGACGGTCCCGCCCGCGTCGAGGTCCAGGTCCACACCGCCGAGGACGACGCCCCCGGCGTAGCCGGAGCGCAGCCCGCGAATGCGCAGGAGAGGGTTCACGAGGTGACCTCCATGGTGCCCAGGTAGGCGGTCTGGACTTCGGCCGAGGCGCGCACCTCGTCCGGGGAGCCTGTTTTCAGGTGTCTGCCGAGGTGCATGACCGTCACCGTGTCGGCGAGTTCGAAGACCATGTCGAGGTCGTGCTCGATGAGGAGTACGGTCACCTCCCCGGGCAGGGCGGCGATCAGTTCGGTGAGCCGCGCCGTCTCCGCCGGCGACATCCCGGCGGCCGGTTCGTCCAGGAGCAGCAGCCGGGGTTCCGTCCCCAGCGCCACGGCCACCTCCAGCTGGCGCCGCTCGCCGTGCGAGAGCTCGGCTGCCGCGAGGTCGTGCCGGGTGGGCAGGCCCACCCGGTCGAGCAGTTCGTGCGCCCGCTCGATCGCCGCACCCCGGGAAGCGGTCCGGCGTACCACGGCGAGGAGCACGTTCTCCAGCACGGTCTCGCGCATGAAGAGACTGGAGTGCTGGAACGTCGCTGCGACGCCGAGCCCGACCCGGCGGTGTACGGGCAGCCGGGTCACGTCCTGTCCGTCGACGAGGATGGTTCCGGCCGTGGTCGGCAAGGTGCCCGAGATCAGGCCGAACAGTGTCGACTTGCCCGCGCCGTTCGGGCCGATGACCGCGTGCCGGGCGCCCGGCCGCACCGTGAGGTCGACCTCGTCCAGGGCTCGGAAGGAGCCGAAGTGCCGGGATACCCGGCGCAGTTCCAGTAGATCGTGATCTGTCACGCCGTCCTCTTCCGGGTGAGCCTGTGCGGGATCCGTACGCCGGCCAGTCCTCGGGGCAGCGTGTAGACGGCGATGACGAAGAGCAGTCCGAGCAACAGTGGCCCGCGACCGGCGACGGCTTCGAGGTTTCCGAGGTAGTCGCGGGTGAGCCAGACGAGCGCGGCGCCGGCGCAGGCTCCCCACATCGAGCCGGAGCCTCCGATGACGACGGCCAGCAGGGCCAGCGCGGCGATCTCGAAGCCGGCGTCGCCGGGCGAGACGAACCGCTGTACCGAGACCCACAGGGACCCGGCGGCGCCGGCCAGCGCCCCGGCGCCGCAGTAGACGGTCAGGGCGTAGCGCTGGGTGGGGTAGCCGATCGCCCGCATCCGGGGCTCGTTGTCGCGGATGCCGCGCAGGGCGAGGGCGAAGGATGTCGAGCCCAGGCGGGAGACCGCCGCGAAGAGCAGCAGGAACACGGCCAGGACGTAGAAGTAGACCAGCCCGTCGAGCTCCAGGGCGGGCATGCCGGGCAGCGGTACGACGGGCGGGATGCCCGACATCCCGTCGGTGCCGTTCGTCAGCGACTTCCAGTTGACGGCGGCGCTGTAGACGATCTCTCCGATGGCCAGCGTGAGCATCAGGAACACCACGCCCCGGGCGCGCACGGCAAGCCATCCCGTCGGCACCGCCACCAGCGCGGAGACGCCTGCGGCGATGAGGAGTTGGAGTATCCCGACGTCGGTGACCCGCGTCGCCACGATCGCCGACGTATAGGCGCCGACGCCGAAGTAGGCCGACTGGCCGAGGGTCGGCAGCCCGGTCAGACCGGTGAGCAGGTTGACGCTCAGCGCGAGGAGGGCGAACACCAGGATCCGTGACAGGGTGCCGACGGCGTACGAGCCGAGCACGAAGGGGGCCAGGGCGAGAGCGCCGACCACGGCGGTCACCGACAGCCGCCGTGTCATGGAGCCGGCGGTGGCGTACGGGCTCATGCGCGCACCGCCGACGGGACGAGGCCGTGCGGGCGGACCACGAGCACGAGCAGCATGGTGCCGAAGAGGAGGAAGGGGGCGTACTCCGGGAGCAGCGCCACCCCGAGCGTCTGCACCTGGCCGATCAGGAGCGCTCCGGCGAGTGCGCCGCGCACCGATCCGAGGCCCCCCACGACCACGACGACGAGCGAGAGGACGAGCACCGTCTCGTCGACGCCCGGCCCGGGGCCGAGGATCGGCGCCCCGAGGACTCCGCCGACCGACGCCAGGGCGGCGCCGGCCGCGAAGACTCCGTAGAGCACCTTGCGGATGTCGACACCGAGCGCGCGGACCATGTCGCGGTCGGCGACGGTGGCCCGTACGAGGGCTCCGAGCGAGCTGCGTTCGAAGACGAGGTACACGAGGAGCGCGAGGCCGGCCGCGACTCCGATGAACACCAGCCGGTAGACGGGATACGCGTGACCGAGGAGGTCCACCGTCCCGCGCAGGGCCGTGGGCGGGTCCGTGGGCAGGACGTCCCCGCCGAAGGCCGCGGCGAGGAGGTCGGCCACGATGAAGGTGATGCCGAGCGTGAGCACGGCTTGGTCAAGGTGTCCGCGGCGGGCCAGGGGCTGGGTGAGGAAGGTCAGCGCGGCCCCGCCCATGGTGCCCACGAGGGCGCCCGCCAGCAGCGCGAGGAGCAGACCCCACAAGGTCCCGTCGGACAGTGCGTAGGCGACGTAGGCCCCGGCCAGGTAGAGCGTGCCGTGCGCGAGGTTGAGCACGTCCATCATGCCGAAGACCAGGGAGAGTCCGACCGCGATCGTGAACAGCAGCAGACCGAAGGCGACCCCGTCGATGACGCTGACGAAGTTGCCGTCCAACCATCCGGACATGTCAGCCGCCCAGTCGGCCGAGCTCGGAGCTGACGGTGTTGACGCCCTGCTTGACCTCGCGCAGGTACCAGGGCTGGACGGGCGTTCCGCCGCTGTTGAACCGCCAGGTGCCGCGCGGGCTGTCGATGTCCCCCACCTGGGCGATGGCCGCGTTGACCGATTCGGAGGTCACCGTGGAACCGGCCGCCTTGATCGCCTTGTCGAGGACCTGCGCCGCGTCCCATGAGGCCATCGCGTACGTGGTCGGGGCCGAACCGTAGGCGGCCGTGTACGCCGGTGCGAACTGCTTGTTGGCGGCATTGTCCAGGTCCGCGCTGTAGTTGAGCGCCGTGAGGATGCCGTTGGCCGCTTCTCCCTGCCCCTTGAGCACGCCGCCTTCGGTGAGGAAGCCGGGCGCGTAGAGGGGGATCTTGCCGGCCAGTCCGAAGTCCCGGTACTGCTTGACGAAGTCGACGGCCGCGCCGCCGGCGTAGAAGCTGAAGACGGCCTTTGCGCCGGACTTCTCGATCTGCGCGAGGTACGGCTGGAAGTTCTTGGTCCCGGGGAACGGCGTGTAGACCTCCTCCCCCGCCATCTTGCCGCCCGCCGGGAGGAAGGTGGACTTGAAGCCCTCCACCTCGTCCTTGCCCGCCTGGTACCCCGCGGCGATCACGAAGACGGGGCCGCCGGCCTGCTCGGCCACGTGCTTGCCGAGCGCCTTGCCCGGTTCGTCGTTGACGTACGAGGTGCGCCAGATGTACTTGGTCCCGGTCAGTGTCGTGGGTGAGGCGTTCGAGCCGACGAGCGGGACCTTGCCGGTCTCGAACAGGTCCTTGACCCCGTTGATGGTGGCCGAGCTGACCACCCCGCTCACGGCGAGCACCCGGTCCTGCTTGACCAGCTTCTCGGCAGCCGCCTTGCCCGAGTCGGCCGTCTCCCCCTCGTCCGCGACGACGATCTCCACCTCACGGCCGCCGAGCTTGCCGCCGTGCTGCGCGACGTAGAGCTCGAAGCCCTGCTTCATGTCGTCGCCCAGCGCCTTGTAGGTCCCCGACTGCGGGACGAGGAGCCCGATCTTCACGGGCCCGCTCTGCTTGTCCTCTCCGGTGCCGAGGCTCGCACCACCACATGCCGTGGTCAGCAAGAGGGCCGTCGATGCGGCGACCAGACCAACGGGGCGAAACCGACCTGCCATGGGAACTCCGTACGTTGTCAACCGGCCCTGGAGGGCGGGATGTTGCTGATGGGGCCGCCTTGGGGAGTCCCAGGCGTGGAAGGTCCGGCTCTCAGGGGTGGCCTGGCCGCCGGTCGAAGTGACACGTGTCTATCGCGCTTTTGCGACGTCCGTCAAGAGTTCTCAAGATATACGCCGGCGCCAGGCCCGCGCCCCTTGACCCGAACCCGAGCCATAGCGCAATACTGACCCTCGTCAAATTCACGCTATATGCATTCCGGCGACGGACCCACGATCAGTCAGGGAGTGAAGCACCATGACCGACGACCCATCACGGCGCAAAGTCCTCAAGAACACCGGGGTGTTGGCAGGCGCCGCACTGCTCTCCGGGGTGGCCGGCGGGCACGCCGCGCAGGCCGCCGCCCCGCGCACGGCCGACCCCTCACCCGTCGTGGAACTGCCCTCGGGCCGACTGCGCGGGGGCACGGAAGGGGGTCTCGCCGTGTTCAAGGGCGTGCCCTACGCGGCACCGCCGGTCGGCGCCCTCCGATGGCGGCCGGCCCAGCCGCACCCCGGCTGGCAGGGCACGCGCGACGCGACCGCCTTCGGCCCGAGCGCCCCGCAGCCCTACCGGGAGGGCGGCGACCAGGTGCTCGGCACCCACGGCTCGCCCCCCTTCGACGAGGACTGCCTCACGCTCAACGTCTGGACCCCCGGGACCGACGGCGCCAAGCGGCCGGTGATGGTGTGGATCCACGGCGGCGGCTTCATCTCCGGATCCGGCTCGATGCCGGGCTACTCCGGCGAGACCTTCTCGCGCGACGGCGACCTCGTCGTCGTGACCGTCAACTACCGGCTCGGACCACTGGGTTACCTCTACTTCGGCGAGGACGGCGCCGGGGGGAACTTCTGGCTCACCGACCAGCTCGCCGCGCTGCGCTGGGTACGGGAGAACATCGCCGCGTTCGGCGGCGACCCCGACGACATCACCCTCGCCGGCCAGTCCGGCGGAGCGCTGTCGGTCGCGGCGCTGGCCGGCGCCCGACCCAAGGGCCGCCCGCTGTTCCGGCGCGCCATCCTGCAGAGCCCGCCGCTCGGGCTGAAGATCCCCACGCGGGCCGAATCCCTCGAGCGCACCGCCGCCTACCTGGACATCCTGGGGGCCAGGAACGTGACGGAACTGCGGGCCGTGCCCTGGCCCCGACTGATCGCCGCCACCTTCGAGATGTTCGGGCGCACCGGGAAGTGGGGCTACTGGTCGACTCCCTTCCTGCCTGTGCTCGACGGGGTCACGCTGGACCGCGACCCCGCCGACCTGCTGCTCAGCGGAGCCGGGGCGGACATCGACGTCCTGATCGGCTGGACCAGGGAGGAGGCCAACTTCGCCTTCGCGCTGAGCGCGCCGTACGCCGCCGCGACCAGGGAGCAGGTGGTCGCCAGGGCGCGGGACACCTTCGGGAACCGGGCGGAGCAGGCGTACACCGCGTACGAAGAGTCCCGGCCGGGTGCCCGCCCCGTGGACGTACTGATGGACCTGATCACCGACGACCTGTTCCGCATGCCCGCCGTGGCACTGGCCGAACGGCGGGCGGCCCGCGGACGTCCGGTCTGGGCGTACCAGTTCAACCTTCCGACGCCCGCGCACGGCGGTCAGCTCGCGGCCGCGCACTGCCTGGAGCTGCCGTTCGTGTTCAACAACTTCGACAAGTGGTCGCAGGCGCCCTTCCTGGCGGGGCTTAACCCCAGGGTCCGTGACGGTCTCGCCTCGACCATGCACACCGCCTGGATCTCCTTCATCCGCACCGGCGACCCCAATCACCACCCCATGCCGCGATGGGGTCGCTACGACCAGGACTCCCGCACGACGATGGCCCTCGATTCGGTCACCAGCGCCGTCGGCGACCTCGCCGGCTACTGGCGGCGGCTGCACCATCCGGCGGGGCGGTAACCGCTCGCTGCGGTGTCCGGGCCGTGGCCGTCAGCCCTCCGGGGTCACCTCGGTCAGGCCGGTGACCTCCTGTACGTGCCGCAGGCTCGGGGCGGCGAGCACCTCGTTGAGCTGCTGGAACGTCTGGCGCGCGGCGACCGCGTTCCAGTCGGCGGGGAGCAGCTCGGCGGGGAGGCCCGGGTCGAGGTAGGGCAGGCGGCGCCACTGGGTGAGCATCGGGACGTAGTGGCGGAACGCCTCGGCGCCGTCGATCTCGCCCTGCTGGGCGAGATCGACGGCTACGGGGCCGTACGCCTGGGTGAACCCGGCGTACTGCTCCTGGATCGCCGGGAAGTCCCACCACGAGCTGACCGTTCCGGGCAGGTCGCTGAAGGCCGCGTAATCGGCGGCGAACAGGTGGACGTAGTCGCTGAGCCCCCGCCGGACGAGCATGTCGCGGGCGTCGTCGAGGAGCCGGCCGGGCGCCAGCCACACCCCCGGGGCGATGTTCCCGAAGCCGAGCCAGGTCAGGCGGGTGCGCAGCTGGTACCGGTACGACCGTTCGGACTCCGGGACGGAGAAGACGGCCATGGCCCAGCCGTCGCTCAGCTTCGCCGGTTCCAGGCTGCCGAAGATCCGCCGGTCGCCCTCGTCGAAGACGGGTCGTGCGGCCGGGCTGAGCCGGTAGCCCGTGGCGCCGCGGCGCTCCGGTTCGAGTACGCCCTTCTTCTTGAGCCGGGAGATCGCCGAGCGCGCCGCCGGGCCGTCGACGTCCAGTTCGGACATCAGGGTGATCAGGTCGGCGACGGAGATCCAGCCGCCGAGGCGTCGCAGGAACGCGCCGTAGACCGTGTTGATCAATGAGCTGGGCCGAATCGGACTGTCCGCCATGATCGCCTTCCGTCGTATGCGGTCGCGATCCTATCGAGCCGGGCGGGCGAAGTGTCGTCCAGGTGCAGGTCACGGCTCGGCCGGCGGGCAGCGTACGGGCGGCGGGCCGCCGTCACCCCCCGGCGGGCGACTGCCGCACCGGCGGCGCTTCCGCGTAGGCGCCGGACAGGAGGTGACCGGCTCCTGGGGCCACCGCAGGGAGGTCCAGAGCACGCAGCATCTGGTGGGCGGTGCAGACGGCGGCCGAGACGACGGGCTTGCCGAGGAGCTGTTCGGCTTCCTCGATGGCGCCCAGGGACGGCATCTGTACACAGG
Source organism: Streptomyces sp. NBC_01351 (assembly GCF_036237315.1). Taxonomy (GTDB): domain Bacteria; phylum Actinomycetota; class Actinomycetes; order Streptomycetales; family Streptomycetaceae; genus Streptomyces. Next base: position 905,220 of record NZ_CP108356.1, read on the forward strand.
CGGAGAGCACGACGGCGTCGGCGTCGCTGTGGTTCAGCGCCTTGGCGAGGCCCGGCAGGCGCGCCGGATCGTGCGCGGCGACGTCGAGGTTGTTCGGGATCTCCAGGGCCTCGTAGTCGAGCACCTCGATGCCCTCGTGGGTGAGGTAGTCGACGACGGTCTTCGTCAGCGGCCGCATGTACGGGGCGATCAGGGCGATCTTCTTCGCCCCCAGGGTGTGCAGTCCGTGGACGAGGGCTCCGGCGCTGGTGACGACGGGGGCGGGGGCGCCGTTCTCGGCGGTGCGCTGGTGCAGCCGGTCCTGGGCGGTGCGGTGGTATCCGAGTCCCATGCTCATGATGGCGACCAGGCAGGCGTAGCCGAGTACGTCCACGTGCGCGTCGGAGAGCTCGACGGCGCAGCGGTCGGAGTCGGCGTCCATGGCCCTCAGCTGCTCCGGGGTCACATGGGTCATGCGCATCCGGCTGGAATGGAAGGTGAAGCGTTCGGGCGCGATGGACTCCCGGGCGCGCAGGATCGCCGGAACCTCGGTCTCCATCGTGACGTTGGAGCTCGGCACGATCTGGCCGATGCGGTAGGTGCGGTGGGTACGGTCGGGCACGGTCGCTCCTCAGCGGGCGTCGACGACGGGGTTGGTCAGGGTGCCGATGCCTTCGACGGTGGCCTCGACGGTGTCGCCGGGGTGCAGGAACTCCGGCGGGACCATGCCCGCTCCGACTCCGGCGGGCGATCCGGTGGCGATGACGTCACCGGGTTCGAGGGTGACGCCGGAGGAGATGTCGGCGATGAGGCGGGCGATGGGGAAGAGCATGTGGCGGGTGTTCGACTTCTGCTTGGTGACACCGTTGACGCGCAGCGACAGGTCGAGGTCCATCGGGTCCGCGATGTCTTCGGCCGTGACCACCGCGGGGCCGAAGGGGGCGTAGGAGTCCTGGCCCTTGGAGAAGAACCACTGGCCGGAGCGGCGCTGGTCGCGGGCGCTGATGTCGTTGACGATGCTGTAGCCGAAGATGTGGTCGTACGCGTCCTCCTCGCTCACGCGGAACGCCGTGCGGCCGATGACGACGGCGAGTTCGCACTCCCAGTCCAGCTGGGCGGTGAGATCGGCGTTGTGCAGGATCGGCTGCCCGGGGCCGGTGACGGCGGTGGCGGGCTTGCTGAAGAGCACCGGGCGCGAGGGCCGTTCCTTGTCGGTGTCCAGGCTGCGGCTGGACTCCTCCACGTGCTCGACGTAGTTCAGTCCGACGCCGATGATCTTGCCGGGGCGCAGGGGGGCGCGCAGTGACACCTCGTCGATCCGGTGCACGGTCTCGGCCGGCCAGGCTGCCGGGCCGTCGGCCAGCAGGCGGCGCGCCGCGTCCTGTGCGGGGGCACCCGCCCGGATGAACGACAGGAGGTCCAGCGGGAGTTCGACGCCGGCCCGGCTCGCCAGGGTGGCGAGGTCGACCACGAGGTCGTCGACCTGGGCTCCGAGCCGGAGGGTCGCATCGTTGAGGGTGTAGGTGACCAGCCGCATGAGGGGTGCTCCTTGCGTGTGAACGAGTAAGGGGGACGACGGGGGTGCTCCGCCGCGCCGGTGCCGGTGTCAGGGCCGGCGCGGCTCCGGCGCGGCGGAGCGGCTCAGGCGGTGGGCTGGTGCCCGCCGTTGTCGGTGTACGCCTCTTCCCGGAAGAAGCTCAGTGAGCGCATCACGGGGAAGTCGTTGAAGGAGAAGAGGCAGGCGTCCTCGGACCGGTCGAGGTTCTCGTGCTCGTGCCAGGCCCAGGAGGGGACGCAGAAGATGTCGCCCTGCTTCCACTCGAAGCGCTGCCCGGCGATCACCGAGACGCCGTGTCCCTTGGCCGCGGTGTAGATGACCGAGCCGGTGTGGCGGTGGGCGCGGGTGGCCTGGCCGGGGCGCAGGAGCTGCATGTGGGCGCTCATGGTGGGCATGACGGAGCCGCCGGTGAGCGGGTTGGTGTATTCGGCGATGACCCCGTCGTACGGGGAGCCCTCCGTGGCCTTGGCCAGGTTGCGCAGCGCTTCGTACGTGGGCTCCCACGGGAAGGCGAGCAGCGGCGAGTAGGGCCGGGTCCACTTCTCCATGCCGTACGGCAGCAGGTTGCCGCCGTAGCTGAGGACGGAGGAGTTGATCACCTTGCCGGGGGTTTGGTACAGCTCGGGGTGGACCTCGTAGAAACCGGCGTCCAGCGCGTTGACCAGGGGGATGTCCAGGCCGTCCTGCCAGATCACGGGGACGTCCTCGGATTCGTTGCCGTGCTCGTGCCAGGTCCCGTTCGGCGTGATGGCGAAGTCGCCCGGCGCCACGCGCAGCTTCTGACCGTCCACGATGGTCCAGGCGCCGGTCCCCTCGTGCACGAAGCGCAGGGCGGCCGCCTGGTGGCGGTGGGCGGTCATGGCCTCGCCCGGCCCCATGATCTGCAGGCCCGTGTAGAGGAGGCCCACGGCGGCGCTGACGTCCTTGCGGCCGGGGTTGACGAGCATGACCACGCGGCGGCCGGCGTCGTCGGCCTTCACGAGCGGCAGGGCCTTGTGGACGAGCGGTCGGAGCTGGTCGTAACGCCACAGCACCGGGACGGACTTGGGCTGCGGGTACCAGGGCTCGATGTCGTTGGCGACGGTCCACAGGGCGCCGGCGTCGAGTTCGGCGAGTTCTCCGTAGTACTCGGTGAGTTCGGGGCTTGTCGATACCCGGGCGCGGCCCAGCCGGCTGTCGTCGTGCTCGGTGGTCATGAATCCTCCTTGATCGGGCCCGCCGTCTCGGTGAAGCGCGGTTCGGTGAAGTGCGGTTCGGTGAAGTGCGGTGCGATGACGCCCGCGGGATCGGTCGCGAAGGTCACCGGGGTACGGGGACGGTTGTCGACGTGCAGCTGGAAGACGTCGAAGCGGTTGTAGTGGCCGACGATGTCGTGCATCTGCTTCGGCTGGATGCAGCGGGCGAGGTCGATCTCGGCATAGACGATGCCCTCGTCGTCGACGAGCGGTTCGGTGACCGGGCGGCCGTCGGGGCCGAAGATCCCGGACAGGGCGCTGCGGGGTCGGGTGAACAGCTTCCGCAGCTCCTCGTCGTCACCGGCGAGGGTGTCGACGATCTCCGCGGAGACGGTGGAGCAGGCGACGACCGAGAAGACCTTGCCCTCGAAGCTGTGGGCGGCGGTCCGGACGGCGATCGCGTCGGCCATGTCGTAGTCGGCGGGGGCCACCGGCAGGGCGATGTAGCAGGACGCGTGGACCAGTTCGCCCTGGGCGAGGAGGGTGAAGCGGGCGAGGGTGTTGGTGTTCTCGCCGCAGGCGAGCGCGCCGAGCGGCCCGATGGGCGTCTGGTGGACCTTGAGCGAACTGCCGTCGCCGCCGGTCCACGTGAGCTTCTCGGCCCAGGTGGGCACCAACTTGCGGTGCACCCCGAGGAGTTCCCCGTCGGAGCCGATGGTGAGCAGGGTGTTGTAGAGGACGCCGAGGCTGTGCGGACCGCGCTCGTTGACCCCGATGACGAGGACGACCCCGTACTGGCGGGCCGCCGCGCGCAGTCGGTCGACGTGGGGGCCGGGGACATCGATGGCCGAGCGGTAGAGGCGCTCGAACCAGGGCGAGCCCTGGACCGGGTTCATCGTCCAGTTCCAGTACGGGTATCCGGGGACGAACACCTCGGGGAACACGATGAGTTCGGCACCGTGGGACGCCGCCTCGGCGATGAGTCCGATCGCCTTGTCGACGGTGGCCGCGGCGTCCAGGTACACGGGGGCCGCCTGCACGGCGGCGGCGGTGAAGCGTGGCAGATTGTCCATCGGATCTCCAGGTCAGCGGGCGGCCGCGGCAGCGGCGGCCGGGATGTGCGGAACCCAGCGCTGGTGCACGGGCGGCGAAGGCTCGCGCAACAGCTGGAGGCGGGGCGGGATGCGGTCGGTGCGGGCCCCTGGAGGCCGGCCGCTGGCCGCCCGCCAGGAGGCCGGCCAGGGCGCCGCGGGACCGCTGTAGCCCTGGGCGGCCGCGGCGTGCAGGGTCCACAGGGGGTCGTGCAGGTGTGCACGGCCGACCGCACACAGGTCGGCCCGGCCGGCCAGGATGATCGAGTTCACGTCGTCGTAGGTGGAGATCGCGCCGACGGCGATGGTGGGCACCCCGGTGGCGTTGCGGATCAGGTCGGCGTACGGGGTCTGGTAACTGCGTCCGTACCGGGGCCGCTCGTACGCGACGACCTCGCCGGTGGAGACGTCGACCGCGTCGGCGCCGGCCTCGGCCAGCGCGCGGGCGATCTCCACCACGTCGGCCTCGCTGGTGCCGCCTTCGGCCCAGTCCTCGGCGGATATGCGGACCACGAGTGCCTTGCCCTCGGGCCAGACGGCGCGCACCGCGCGCAGCACCTCCAGGGGGAAGCGCAGCCGGCCGGTGAGATCCCCGCCGTAGCCGTCCGTCCGCACATTGGTCAGCGGGGAGAGAAAGCCGGACATCAAGTGTCCGTGGCCGTACTGCAGTTCCAGGGCGTCGAATCCCGCGCGATGGGCGCGTTCGGCCGCGGCGACGAAATCGCGTGCGATGTCGTCCATGTCCTCGCGGGCCGCTTCGCGCGGGATGCCGGCGTATTCGTTCCAGGCCAGCGGGGAGGCGGCGACCAGCGGCCACCCCTCGCGGCCGAGCGGCGCGGCCCTGCCGTCCGGGCGGGGCACCCCGGTCGCGGCGCGGCGGCCGGCGTGGGTGAGCTGGACGCCCAGGCAGGTGTCCGACTGACCGTGCACGAAGTCGGTGATGCGCCGCCAGGCCGCCTCCTGCTCGTCCGTGTACAGGCCGGGGCAGCCGGGGGTGGCCCGGCCGTCGGCGCTCACCGCCGTCATTCCGGCGAAGACCAGGGCGGCGCCGCCCAGTGCCTGAGTGCTCAGGTGGACGAGTTCGAAGTCACCGGGGACCCCCTCCCGCGCCGTGTACAGGGCGGTGGGAGGTACGACGACGCGGTTGCGCAGGTGCAGGCCGCCCAGTCGCAGCGGGCGGAACATCGGCGGGACGGCGGCGGCGCCACGGGGCCCGGCGGCCGCCGGCCCGCTCGTGCCGGCGTGCCAGGAGTCGACCGCGGTGGTGAACCCGTCGTCCCGTACGCGCAGGTTGTCGTAGGTGACACGGCGGCTGCGGGTGAGGAGGTTGAAGGCGAACTGCCGGGGCTCCTGAGCCGTGTAGCGTCCGACGTTCTCGAACCATTCGAGGCTCGCCTGGGCGGCGCGCTGGGTGGATTCGACGACCGGCCGGCGTTCGCTCTCGTAGGCGGCGAGCGCCGAGGGCACGTCGCGGTGTTCGTGCAGGCACGCGACCAGGGCGAGCGAGTCCTCCATGGCGAGCTTGGTGCCGGAGCCGATGGAGAAGTGGGCGGTGTGGGCGGCGTCGCCGAGCAGCACGACGTTCCCGTGGCGCCACGAGGCATTGCGGACGGTCGTGAAACGGATCCACTTCGAGGCGTTGGGGATCAGGCGGTGGCCGTCGAGGTGGTCGGCCAGGATCTCCTCGCACAGGCGGACGCTCGCCTCGTCGCTCTCGCCCCGCGCGAACTCCCCGGCGGCGAAGGCTTCGAAGCCCGCCCGCCGCCAGTCGTCCTCCGCCATCTCCACGATGAAGGTGCTGCGCTTGTCGTCGTACGGGTAGGCGTGGACCTGGACGCTGCCGAAGTCCCGCTTCTCCACGATGAAGGTGAACGCCTCGAAGACGCGGTCCGTGGACAGCCACATGTAGCGGCAGTTGCGCTCGTCCAGGTCCGGCCGGAAGGTCTCGGCGTACGTCTCGCGAGCCGTGGAGCGGATTCCGTCCGCCGCGACCACCAGGTCGTAGTCGGCGGAGAGTTCCTCGACGGGCGGTGCCTGCGTGCCGTAGTGGACGTCCACGCCGAGCTCCTCGCAACGCTGCTGCAGGATCTCCCGGAGCCGGTTCCGGTCCAGGGCGGCGAAGCCGTGACCACCGGATACGTGGACCTCGCCGTCGTAGCGGACATCGATGTCGCTCCACCGGGCGAAGTCCGCGGACATGGCGGCGAACACCGCGGGATCGGCCTGCGCGATGCCGTCCAGCGTCTCGTCGGAGAAGACGACGCCGAAGCCGAAGGCGTCGTCGCGGGCGTTGCGCTCCCAGACCGTGATCTCCCACTCCGGGGAGAGCTGCTGGGCCAGTGCTGCGAAGTACAGCCCGCCGGGCCCCCCTCCGATGACTGCTACACGCACGGTGTTCCTCCTAGTGGTTCCGGACAACAGAATATGTTGCCCATTTGGCGATCGTCAAGAATTCGACACATTCTTGCGATGTGGGCGCCACGGTTCACGCGAAGAGCTCGGGGGCCTGGGGGCCCGCCTTGGTGAGGACCTCGCGCACGTCGTCGGGCCAGGCCGTGGAGCCGGTGGCACGCGAGGCCGAGTGGGCGATGACCATCCGGCCGCCGGCGGCCACTTCGTCCCCCTCGCCCCGCACGGTGAAGGCGTAGTGCAGGGAGCTGGTCCCGACCTTCGTGACCTTCAGCTCGGTTCGGACGATCTCGCCGAACCACAGCCGGGCCCGATAGTCGGCCTCGAAGCGGACGCGGGGCGTGCTGCCGAAGAGGTGGGCCAGCCCCAGCCGCCGCAACAGGACGGCCTCGGCCGCCTCGACCCAGCGCACCACGGTGGAGTGGTGGTAGTGGCCGGCCGCGTCCGTGTCGGGCCATTCGACGCGCCGCTCGATGACCACGCTCGGCAGGTTCTGCGCGAGGGCTTCGGGGCATCCGGCGGCGCAGCTGCCGGTCGGGGCGGACCCTGCCTGCTGCGCACGCTTGCGCAGCTCGGCGCGCTGGAGCTTTCCGTTGCTCGTGCGCGGGAGGTCGGTGACGAACTCGACGGCACGCGGGTACTTGTAGGGGGCGACGGCCTGCTTCACGTGGTCCTGGAGCTCCTTGACCGTCGCCGCGTCGGGCGCGACGCCGGGCCGCAGGATCACGTACGCCTTGACGAGCATGCCGCGCGTGTCGTCCGGGGCTCCGACGACTCCGCACTCCTCGACGTGGGGATGGGCGGCGAGGGCCTTCTCCACCTCGGGGCCCGCGATGTTGTAGCCGGAGGAGACGATCATGTCGTCGCTGCGGGCCACGTACCAGAAGTAGCCGTCGGCATCGCGGATGTAGGTGTCGCCGGTGATGTTCCAGCCGCCGCGGACGTACGAGGCCTGGCGCGGGTCCTCCATGTACCGGCAGCCCGTGGGGCCGGTGACCGCGAGGAGGCCGGGCTGCCCGTCGGGGACGGGCTCGCCGTTCTCGTCGACCACGCGGGCCCGGTATCCGGGCACTGGCCTGCCCGTCGAGCCGGGACGGATCTCGTCGTCCGAAGCCGAGATGAACACGTGGAGCATCTCGGTCGCGCCGATGCCGTCGATGATGCCCAGGCCGGTGGCCGCGTGGAACTCCTCCCACACCGCCGCCGGCAGCGCCTCCCCCGCGGACACGCAGCGCCGCAGGCCGGACAACTGCCCCACCGCCCCCGCCGCCATGATCGCCCGGTACGCGGTGGGCGCGGTGAAGAGCACGGTGACCCCGTGTTCCTCCACGAGGTCGGCCAGCCGCTGCGGGGCCGCCTGCTCGATCAGCAGGGTCGACGCACCCACGGCCAGGGGGAAGACCACCAGCCCGCCGAGCCCGAACGTGAAGGCCAGGGGCGGGGTTCCGGTGAAGACGTCGTCCCGGCTGGGCTTCAGGACATGGCGGGAGAACGTGTCGGCGTTGGCCAGTACGTCCCGGTGGAAGTGCAGGGTCGCCTTCGGCCGTCCGGTCGTTCCCGAGGTGAAGGCGATCAGCGCGACGTCGTCGGCCGCGGTCGCCACACTGGAGAACTGTCCGTCCTTTGCCGCGCAGCGCGCGATCAGATCGGCCTCGCCGGGGCCGCCGTAGGCGATCACGGCCAGGTTTCCGCCGGTGTCGGCGGCGGCGAGTTCGTCGAGGTAGCGGTGGTCGCACACGGCGACGGCCGGCCGGCTGATCTCGTACAGCTCCGTGAGCTCACCGGCCCGCAGCAGCGGCATGGTGGTGACGGCGACGCCGCCGGCCTTCAGAACGCCGAACCAAGTGGCCACCAGCCACGGGTTGTTGGGGCCGCGCAGCAGGACCCGGTTGCCCGGGACGAGACCGAAGTCCTCGGTGAGTACCTGGGCGACCTGATTGGCGCGTTCGAGCAGGTCGCCGTAGGTCCACCGCTCGGCGGGGGTCAGCAGGCAGGGGCGGTCGGGACCCCAGCGTGCGACGGCGTCGTCGAGCAGTCGCTGGGCGCAGTTGAGCCGGTCCGGGTACTGCAACTCCGGCAGATCGAAGTGCAGTTCGGGCCAGAGGGGGAAGGGCGGAAGCCGATCACGACAGAACGTGTCGACGTGCGCGGACGGGGAGAGCTCCATGGGGCGGCACCTCAATCTCGGGGCAGCAGGGAGAGTGGAGCAAGTATCTCGCTAAATTGCCGACCGTCAACGATTCGCGATATTTGATTTTGGCAACAACGGGTTATACGTATAACTAACGGAGAGCGCAAGGTCCGCCGGGGGGTGGCGGCCACTGCACGGCCGCCGCCCCTCGCCTGCCGGACCGACGGTCAGCCGAGCCGGAGGCCGTGACCGTAGGGGAAGAGCGGGTCACCGGAGTCGTTGGGCACGTCCTCGCATCCGGCGACGACGCTCTCCATCGAGCGGGGCATTTCGAAGGGCAGCCGCCCCTCGGCCGCGACGCGTCCGAAGAGCACGTCCAGCAGCGCCCTGTCCGAGGCGCCGAAGTCGGCCACGAGGGCTCCCACCCGTTCCGCGATCTCGGGTATCACCGCCGCCCGGTCCAGGAAGATGTCGACGACGGTCGGAACGGCGGAGGCCACCTCCAGTACGGGCCTCAGCTCCTCCTCGGTGAAGTCGAGGCGGCCCGCCCGGAAGAACGCCTCGAAGCCCGTCGTGCGCTCCTTGTCGTACGGGGCCGCGATGCGCAGCACCGCCACATCCGCCTCCCCGGGCGTCTCCACGACCGTTGCGTACTCGGCGGCGACCGCGGGATCCACGCCCTCCGCATAGATCCGGATCCCGGGAGCGAGCGGCAGCAGGGGCTCCGCGGCACTGTCGGCACGGTCCTTGAGGATGGTGATCGAGCGGCTCTGGGCGGCGCGGCCGGCCGCGGCGAACTCCGGGTTTCCGCAGATCCGGGCCGCCGCGTCGGGGTCCACGTACGGGTCGTCGAAGAGGCCGAGGACGAACTTCTCCTTCAGCAGCCGCGCGACCGAGCCGTCGATGCGCTCGGTCGTCACCCGGCCCGTACGCACGAGCTCCACGAGGAGATCGGGGGCCGCCTCGCCGCCGAGCTGGTCGGCTCCGGCGTCGAGGATGCGTTCCACCCGGGTGAGCCGGTCCAGGTCCTCCACGCCCCAGGCGCGTGCGGGGAAGGGCGCCCCGAAGATCTGCGTGTCGGTGACCAGGCCCCAGTCGGTGCAGATGATGCCGTCGAAGCCGTACTTCTCGCGCAGCATGCCGGTGATGACGCCCTTGTCGAAGGCGAAGCCGACCTCGTCGAAGGGTGTGCCGACGGGCATGGCGTAGTACGGCATGACCTGCGAGGTGCCGGCGGCGAACGCGGCTTCGAAGGGGATGAGGTGGTAGTCGAAGTTGTCGCCCGGGTAGACCTGTTCCCGTCCGTACGGGAAGTGCGCGTCCTCACCGTTCAACTGCGGCCCGGCGCCGGGGAAGTGTTTCGTCATCGTCGAGACACTGCGGGTGCCGAGCGTCTCGCCCTGGAGCCCCCGGACGTACGCGCCGACCATGCGGGCGGCCACGTCGGCGTCGGAGCCGAAGGTACCGAGGACGCGGGGCCAGCGGGGCTCGGTGGCCAGGTCGGCCGTCGGATGGAGGGCAAGGCGGATGCCGACCGCGAGGTACTCCTGGCGGACGATGTCGGCGTGGCTGCTTACGAGTTCCTCGTCGTCGACGGCGGCGAAGCCGGGCGGTTCGGGCCACAGCGAGAAGCCCTCGGTCTGGACGTTCGCCGCGGGGTTGTCGACGAACCCGTTGCGCGGGTCGGTGGAGACGGTCACCGGGATCCCGAGGCGCGTCGTGGCGGCAAGGTCCTGCAGGTGGTTGTTCCACTCGGCCATGCGGCGCGGCGCCGCCGCTCCGAACAGGTTGAAGTGGCTCATCAGCTTGCCGGTCACCATCGCGGAGGTGGAGGCGCGCATCGGGTCGTCGTCCGGCGCTCCCGGCTCCGGTTCCACCAGGGAGCCGTCGGGGTTGATGGTGATCATGGTGTGGAAGAGGAGGCCCGCCTTTTCCTCCAGCGTCATACGCCGGATGAGGTCCGCGATCCGTTCGGCCACGGGGAGACGGGGGTCCTCATAAGGCTCCATGACGCCGTTGCCGTTCAGATCACGGAACGGCGTGCCATCGGGAGCGGTCAGCATGCGCGGCCGTGCCGCCGGAGTACGTGCCATCGGGTTCTCCTCCGAGATTCACAAGGCGTAAGGGCCGCCCGCGCGGGGTGCGGGCGGAATGCGGCGTCCCCCGCGGCGAGGCCGTCGGCCCGGGTTCCGCAGTGGGTCGCCCCGACCGGCCCCCGGGCGCTCCCAGCGCGCCCGGGGGCCGGCCCGCCGCAGCCCCCCGCTACGGCGCCCCCGAGCCGGAGATTACACGTGTAACACGATGCCCGACAGAGCCTAGAGCCACAGACGGTCCTCGGCGGCGAGTACCGCCTCCCGGTCCAGCAGTGGAGCGAAGGCCCGGTGCAGCAGCAGGGCCACCCCACCCCCCGCGAGGGCTCCGGCGACGGTGTCGCTCAGCCATTGGGCCTGCAGCCAGGTCCGGCTCCACATCATGGCCGCGACGTACAGGGCACCGAACAGCCACCACCAGCGCCGCGCGCGGGGCGGAAACAGCACGACACCGGCCACGATCACGAGGGTCACCGCCGTGAACACCTGGCCGGAGGGGTACGAGCCGTCATTGACCAGCACCAATGGATGCGGCGGCCGCGGGCGGTCGACGAGCGCCTTCAGCGGAAGGACCACCAGCACGTTCGCCATGACGGCGGCCGCGAAGGCGAACAGACCCGACCTCCAGCGCCCGAAGACACACAGACCTCCGGCCAGGGCGAGCGGAAAGATCGTCCCCAGCGGTCCGCCCAGCCGGTCGAGCGCGAAGGCGAAGTCCGCGGACGCCCCGGTTCCCCCGCTCTCCATCCACCGCGCCCAGCCGTCGTCGAGCGCCTGGAAGAACGGCGGCCGCTCGCCTCCGACCAGGAGACCGATGGACAGGGCCATCAGCGAAAGGGCGGTTCCGGACTGCAGCGCGCCCCGGGGCGGCGGAGCGGGTACGTAGTGCCGAGAAGACGCGGACGGCATCCGGCGCCGGCGCCCGGAAGAGGTCGAGTCGATCATGTTTGCCTTCAATCGCAGTCACCTCCCCGGCACACGAGCGCGAGGAGGAACGGGCACGGATACGAACGGGCACGGATACGCGGATCCGGCGGAGGCGAACGAGCGCGGCGCGCATCGCTCGGCGGTGCGAGCCGGAGGGAAGTGCGGGGCCGACTCCGGAGGCGGCGCCGATCGGCGGCGCGCGGGTCGGGGCGCAACGGGAGGTAGCGTTGCGCAAGCGGAGGGTATCGCCGTTAATTGGCCACCGCTAGAAACACAACATAACTTTCGGACATCCCGGCAGGTCCGGCGCCCGCGGACGCCGAGGTCACGATTCCGGCCCTAGGCGGAGCCCCGGTCGCGTGCTACACAGTGTCCACGCGCCAATTAACACGTGTAACTTCCCACTTGTTTCCAGGCCGTCGCAGCCGCGCGCTTCCTCCCTGCGGCCCCTCCCCTCCGCTCCCTCTCCGAGGAGTTGGCCTGTCATGACCACGAACGAACTGATCGAGTCGCACACTCCGGAGGGACACCGAGCCCCCCGGCAGCGGGGACTCATGATGCTGCTGCTGATGGCCAACTCGGCCATGCTGGCGGTCTACATGGGTGTCGGCTCGGTACTGCTGCCCACGCAGATCGCGGCTGTCGACCCGGAGAACAAGGTCGCCCTCCTGGGCCTGATCGGCGGGATCAGTGCGGTCTTCGCGACTGCCTTCAATCCGATCGCCGGCGCCCTGTCCGACCGGTCCGGCCGTCGCAACCCGTGGATCCTGGGCGGCGCCCTGGCCTCCCTCGCGGGGCTGGCCTTCCTCGGTACCGTCCGGACCGCACTGCTGGTCGGCATCGCCTGGTGCCTGATCCAGGCCACGATGAACGTCTACCAGGCCGCCGTCACCGCCGTCGTGCCCGACCGGATCCCCGTGGCCAGGCGCGGCACCGCATCCGCGGTGGTCGGACTGGCGCTGCCGATCGGCGGAACCGTCGGCGTACTGATCGCCTCGCAGACCGTGGGGCAGGTGCGTACGGGATACCTGGTGTTCGGCGCCCTCGTCGCCGGTTCGGCACTGCTGCTGAGCGCCTTCTGCCGGGACGCCCCCCGGTCCGCCCCCGTCGCGGCCGTTCCCGTGCGTCAGCAGCTCGCCGCGTTCCTCTCCGCGCTGGCCGACCACGACTTCCGGTGGGCCTTCATCGGCCGGGCCCTGATGGTCCTCGGCTACTTCTCGGTCATCGGCTACCAGCTGTACATCCTGGACGACCACATCGAGCTGCCGGAGGGTCTGTCCCCGGCCGCCGCGATGGCGGTCCTCACCCCGGTGACGATGGTCGCGATGGCCGTCTCCACCGTGGTCGGCGGTGTGCTGTCCGACCGCTGGAACCGGCGCAAGGTGTTCGTCGGGGTCTCGGCCGCCCTCGCCGGGCTGGTCATGGTGGTGCCCGTGATCATCCCGACCTGGACCGGAATGATCGTCTTCAACGCGCTCAACGGTCTGGCCTTCGGCTGCTTCATGGCCGTCGACACCGCACTGGTCACCCTGGTCCTGCCGCGGGCCGAGGACGCCGCCCGCGACTTGGGCGTCCTCAACATGGCCAACGCGGGGCCGCAGATCATCGCTCCGTTCGTCGCCTCGGCCGTGGTCACGGCGTTCGGCGGCTACACCCCGCTGTTCCTGGTCGGCGGCGCGCTCTCGCTGATCGGCGCCCTCGCGATCCTGCCCATCCGCGGCGTGCGCTGATCCCCCCGGGTGTCACGACGAGGGCGGAGCGCGCGTGCGCTCCGCCCTCGTCGCGCCCCGTCAGAGGTGCCGCAGGACCGCGGAAGTGAATTCGGCGGTGGAGGCGGAGCCGCCGAGGTCGCGCGTCCGCAGCGGGGTGGTGGCCAGGACGCGGGCGATCGCGTGCGTGACGTCCGCCGCGGCCTCCGGGTGGCCCAGGTGGTCGATCATCATCGCGGCGGACCAGATCGCACCGATGGGGTTGGCGATGCCCTGCCCGGCGATGTCCGGGGCCGACCCGTGGACGGGCTCGAACATGGAGGGGTACTCGCGCTCCGGGTTGAGGTTGGCCGACGGGGCGATGCCGATCCCGCCGGCCACGGCCGCCGCCAGGTCGCTCAGGATGTCCCCGAAGAGGTTGGAGGCGACGACGACGTCGAAGCGGGCGGGGTCGAGGACGAACTTGGCGGCCAGCGCATCGATGTGCTCCTGATCCCAGCCGACCGTGGGGTGCCGGGCGGAACGCTCGACCACCAGCTCGTCCCAGAACGGCATGGTGTGCACGATGCCGTTGGACTTCGTCGCCGACGTGAGACGGCCGCCGCGCCGTTCGGCGAGTCCGAAGGCGAAGTCGAGCACCCGGGTCACGCCCGCCCTGGTGAACACGGCCTGCTGTACGGCCAGTTCGTCGGGGCACCCGCGGTTCATCCGGCCGCCGATCTCGCTGTACTCGCCTTCGGTGTTCTCCCGTACCACCACGAAGTCCACCCGGCCGGGCGTGGCCGCGCGCACGGGGCTGGGCAGGCCGTCGAACACCCGGATCGGGCGGAGGTTGACGTACTGGCGGAAGGCGCGGCGGATCGGTATGAGCAGCCCCCAGAGGGACACGTGATCGGGCACGCCCGGGTAGCCGACCGCGCCGAGGAGGATCGCGTCGTGCCGGCGGAGCTGCTCCAGTCCGTCCTCGGGCATCATCGATCCGAGGCGCAGGTACCGCTCGCAGGACCAGTCGAACTGCCGGTAGGCGAACGTGATGCCGTGGCGCCGGCCGACGGCGTCGAGGACCTCGCGTGCCGCCGGGAGGACTTCGGCGCCGATGCCGTCGCCGGGGATGAGGGCGATGCTGTGGTTCGTCATGGTCCGCATTCCAGCAATGGGACGCCGTTCGGGTCCAACACCCATCCCCGATGTGCCTCATAGGCGGCTCCTATGGGCCGGTCGCCGGCCGGGTGGCGATGTCCAGGAAGGCGCGGGCGGCCGGTGTCGGTTGCGCCTTGCGGCTCACCAGGACGATGTGCTGACGGGCGGGCGGCTCCAGGTCGAGGACGAGGGCTCCGGCCCTCGCGGACAGCTCGGCCCAGGAGTCCGTCACCACGGCCAGCCCCACGCCTTTCAGCACCAAGGACAGGAAGGCCATGCGGTGTTCGGTCTCCACCGCGATGCGGACGTCGATGCCGTGCGCGCTCAGGTCGTCGACGTAGCCGCGGATGCCGGTCCCCCGCTGCCCCACGATCAGCCGATGCCCTGCCAGCTGCTCCCGCCGGACCGGCCGCCCGGCCGGGAAGGGCCCGTCCATCGGGGTGACCAGTACGAGCCGGTGGTCTCCGAGGGGGTGCGGGACGAGGTCCGGAGCCGTCGGCGGCGAGGAGGAGGTCAGCAGTCCGAGTTCGCATCGCCCCGTGCGCACCATCTCGACCACGTCCGCGCTGGTGAGGGCCACGCGCAAGCCGAGCGACACCGCCGGATGGCGTTCGGTGAAGCGCTGGACCATGGTGCTGAGCGGCTCGACGGCGGGTGAGGCCATCGCGGCGATGTCCAGGCGTCCACCGCGCAGTTCACGGACGGCACCGACGCCGGCCCTGGCCAGCTCCAGCGCGTGCAAGGCCTCGCGTGCGGGAGGAACCAGCGCGGCGCCGGCCTCGGTCAGGACCGCCCTCCTGCCCATCCGGTGGAACAGGCTGCTGCCCAGGTCGCGTTCCAGGACCTTGACGGCCTGCGACAGCGACGGCTGGGACACGTAGAGCGCCGCGGCCGCGCGGTTGAAGCCGCCGTGGTCCACGATGGCGAGGAAGTACTCCAGCTGCCGGAAGTCCACGGCTCAGCGCCTGCCGTCCACGACGAACCGCACGCCCCCGTCGCCACCGCGCCTGAGGAAGCCTGCCGTGGGGGCGGGGAAGTGCGTACCGATGACGAGCGTTCCGGTGTCGGCGTACCGCTCGACGAATGCCCGCCGGGTCGCCGCGGCGAGCGTCGCGTCGGTGTCGGCCAGACTGGGGACGTCCGGTTCGATGAACTGCACCGGATGGTGAACGAGGTCACCGGTGATCACCGCCCGTTCCTCCCCGGATTCGACCACGACGGCGACCTGGCCCGGGGTGTGGCCGGGAGCGGCTTCCAGGCGCACACCGCCGGCCACACGGTGGTCGGTTTCGACGAGGTCGACGAGACCCTCGTCGATCAGGGGCTGCATCGTGTCGCGGAGGCCGGCACCCGCTTCGTCGGCCCAGTGGTTCCATTCCGCCCGTGTGACCAGGTGGCGCGCGCGGGGGAAGGTCGGCACCCACTTCCCGTCCACCAGGCGCGTGTTCCATCCGATGTGGTCGAAGTGGAGGTGGGTGCACACCACGGTGTCGATCGACTCCGGCGGGTAGCCGAGGGCGGTGAGGTCGTCGAGCCACGTGGTGTTCAGCATCTGCAGCATCGGCACCGAGGGGCGGGCGTTGCCCACGCACGTGTCGACCAGGATCCTGCGCGCACCGGTGTCCACGACGAGCCCGTGCACCGAGAGGACGAAGGTGCCGTCCGCCCTGCTGAAGTCCGGCGCGGGCCACGGATACCTCTTCAGAAGTGCGGTGTCGTCCGTCCGCAGAGCCGCCGTCGGACGAACGGCCAGGTCTGCCTCCAGCACCTTGTGGATCACCGTCGAACCGATCCGCCACATCGTCATCAGAGCCTCCACCCCCATCGATGGATCGCATAATATTGACGTCCGCCAGAATTCCGCAATAACTTGAGGGCGGCCGAAGACCTCGGTCACCGTCGTGGAAGGAAGCGCTGGATGGGACTCGCACAGGACCGCCCCGCGCCCGTCGTGGACACTCACTCAGGTCGCGTCCGCGGCGTCGTCGAGGGCGACGTGACCGCGTTCAAGGGCCTGCCCTACGCCGCACCGCCCGTCGGACCCCTCCGATGGCTCCCGGCGCAGCCGCATCCGGGGTGGACCGGGACCCTCGACGCGACCGCGTACGGCCCCAGTGCGCCGCAAGCCGTCCGCGCGGGCGACCCCGTGCTCGGCGGCCACGGTTCTCCGCCGTTCGACGAGGACTGTCTGACGCTCAACGTCTGGACGCCCCGCGCCGACGACGCACGCCGCCCCGTACTGGTCTGGATCCACGGCGGCGCCTTCATCTCCGGGTCCGGCGCGATGCCCAACTACTCGGGCGAGACCTTCGCGCGGGACGGCGACTTGGTCGTGGTGAACGTCAACTACCGGCTCGGACCGCTCGGCCTGCTCTCCTTCACGTCGGACGACGGCGTCGAGCACGGCAATGCCTGGCTCACCGACCAACTCGCCGCGCTGCGCTGGGTCCAGGACAACATCGCGGCCTTCGGCGGGGATCCTGGCAACGTCACCGTCGCCGGCCAGTCCGCCGGCGCGCTGTCCACCGCGGCGCTCGCCGGCCCGGGAGGCGACCATCGCCCCTTCCGGCGCGCCATCCTGCAGAGCGCCCCGCTCGGAATGCCGCTCGCCACACCCGCCGAGGCCCGCGCCCGCACCGCGGCGTACCTGAAGATCGTCGGTGCAGAGGACATCGACGAGCTGCGCACCCTGCCGTGGCCGCGGCTGATCGAGGCCACGGCCGGACTGCTCGCGGACACCGCGGAATGGGGTTACTGGACTGCGCCGTTCATGCCCGTGCTCGACGGTTCGACGGCGCCGCGCCAACCCGTCGAGAACCTGCTGGAAGGCCCGGGCGCCGAGGTCGACGTCCTCGTCGGCTGGACCAGGGAGGAGGCGAGCTTCGCCTTCGCTCTGGGCGAGGCGTACGCGTCGGCCACCAAAGAGCAGGTGCTCCGCAGGATGCGGGCCGACGTCGGCGACGGCGCGGCCGAAGCGTTCGCGGCGTACGAGGCGGCTCGCCCGGGCGCACGGCCGGTCGACGTCCTCATCGACCTGACCACCGACGCGGCGTTCAGGAAGCCCACCCTGGCCTTCGCGGAAGCACGCGCGGCGCAGGGCCGCCCGGTCTGGGTGTACGAGTTCGACTTCCCCACGCCCGCACACGACGGCCGGCTGGGCGCTCCGCACTGCCTGGACCTGCCCTTCGTCTTCGACAATTTCGACAGCTGGTCGCACGCACCGTTCCTGGCGGGCATGGACCCCAGGCTCAGGGACGGCCTCGCGTCGGCCGTGCACCGGGCATGGATCGCTTTCATACGCACCGGCGACCCCAACCACCCGGCCCTGCCGCACTGGAACCGGTACGACCGGCAAACCCGCACCACCATGCACTTCGACACCGTCACGACGGCCGTTTCACACCTCACCCCGCGCTGAGGGGCCGCCCATGGACTGCTCCGTCCAGATGGTCTTCCCGGTGCCGGTGAACCGGCTGCCCCAGCGGTCGGTGAGCTGGGCCACGAGGAAGAGGCCGCGCCCGCCTTCGTCCGTCTCCCGCGCGCGGCGCAGGCGCGGCCGGGTGCTGCTGGGGTCGGAGACCTCGCACACGAGCACCCGGTCGCGGATCAGCCGGAGCCCGACCGGGCCGCCCGCGTAGCGGATGGCGTTCGTGACGAGCTCGCTGGCGACGAGTTCCGTGACGAAGCCCAGTTCGTCCAGCTCCCATGCGGACAGCTGGCCCACCACCAGCTCGCGGGCGTGCGCGACGAGGGAGAGGTCGGCTTCGAGTTGCCACTCGGCCACCTGATCGGACGAGAGGGCGCGGGTGCGGGCGAGCAGCAACGCAACGTCATCGGCGGGCGCTTGGGGCAGCATCCCGTCGAGGATGCGCTGGCCGGCCTCCTCCAGGGTGCGGCCGGAGTCGGCGCCGGCGAGCCCGGTCCTCAATCTCTCCATCCCCTCCTCGATGTCGTCGCCGCGACTCCCCACCAGTCCGTCCGTGAAGAACGCCAGCAGGCTGCCGGGCGGTACGCCGAACTCCGTTACCTCGAAGGGCACTCCGCCCACGCCCAGCGGCGGTCCCGGCACGATGGGGACAAAGGACGGCTCCTCACCCGGTGACAGCAGGGCCAGCGGCGGATGTCCCGCCGTGGCCGCGGCGCACACCTTCGTCACCGGGTCGTAGACGGCGTACAGGCACGTCGCTCCGAGCACCGCCGGCTCGGAGCGCCCGACGGGCTCGAAGCGGGACTCGCCGGTCGTCTCCTCGTCGGAGAAGCCGAGCACCAGGTCGTCGAGGTGCGTGAGCAGCTCACCCGGATCCAGATCGAGGTCGGCCAGGGCCTGCACCGCGGTCCGCAGTCGTGCCATGGCCGCGGTGGCATCGAGTCCATGGCCCACGACGTCCCCTACGACGAACGCCACGCGAAGCGAGGACAGCGGGATCACGTCGAACCAGTCCCCACCGACTCCCACCCCACCGGCCGCCGGCTGATAGACGCCCGCGGCGTCCGCGGCAGGCGTGTTCAGGGCGGAGTGCGGCAGCAGGCTCCGCTGCAAGGCCAACGCCGACCGGTGCTCCTTGGCGTAGCGGCGGGCGTTGTCCACGCCGAGTGCGGCCCTGGAGACGACGTCCAGCAGGAGGTCCGCGTCCTCCTCGCTGTACGCGGAAGGCAACTGGCTGCGCCAGACCGTGACGCAGCCAAGGACCAGACCGCGCGCGTACAGCGGCACCGCCACGGATGAGTGCGCCCCCCTCGGAACGAACAGGAGCAGGCTCTCGGGATCCACGCCGAGCGCCGCACGGAGAACGGAGACGTCCGGCACCAGCACGGGCCGTCCCTCCATGAGGGGACGCATCAGCTCGCTGTCGGGTACGGGAGGAAGCGCCTCTCCGACGGGCAGGAGCTCCTCCGCGGATATCCCCGGGCTCTGCGCGGCAGCGGTCCGGCGAAGGCGGACGTCGCCGCTGGCGTCCAGGCGCGGCGGTTCGTCGCCCACCAGAACCGGCTCGGCAAGGTCCACGGTCGCCAGGTCGGCGAAATCGGGGACGAGCAGATCCACCAGGATCTCGGCCGTGCCCGTGACGTCCAGGGAGGTGCCGATGGTCGCGGCCGCGGCCTGGGACAGCCCCGCCTGGCGTCGCTCCGCGTCCCGCTCGGCCGATTCCGCCAAGGTTTCGGCCGGCTCGGCCAACACCAGCCACCGCGCGCCGGAAACCGG
Organism: Streptomyces sp. NBC_01351; assembly: GCF_036237315.1. Taxonomy (GTDB): domain Bacteria; phylum Actinomycetota; class Actinomycetes; order Streptomycetales; family Streptomycetaceae; genus Streptomyces. Next base: position 924,632 of record NZ_CP108356.1, read on the forward strand.
TTCGCCTGGAGCCCGCGTCCCGAGCCGGACCACCCGGAAGGCCAGACCTGCCTTCCGGCCCCCTTGAACCCCTCCGCCTGTTGTCACCGCCCGCCCGCCGGGCGCGCCGGGGAGCAGCGCCAGCAGCGGAGCGCACGGGCGGCCGGGCGAACACTTCAGCAGCGTCGCGGCCGTTTCGGAACAAGCGAGGACCACGCCCTCGTCGTCCAGTACGACCGCTGCGATGTCACTGGCGGACGCCGGGGCTGATTTCGGGCCGCCATGCTCGGATTCGCGCATGTCGCCTCCATGCAGCGTGGCATTCAGTATCTCCCCCGAATGACCACCCGGCGACCGGGCACCACCCGGCAACCGCGGCGGCCCCGCGATTCCCGAGCGGGCGGACGCGGCTCAGGACGTGGGCTCGACGGCCCCGGCCCGGTCCGGCCAGTTGCACGTCAGGAGGTTCACATCCCAGCGCAGGCGTACCTTCTCCCCGTCCACGTACCCCCAGGGGCAGGTGAACTGGTACGCGGTGCCGTTCGAGCACTCCCAGAACCTGGTGGGGTCCTCGTCCGGGTAGTACTGCTCGTCACCGGGGCACGGCTTCGTGACGTAGGGCTCCGAGCCACCATCGGCGACGGCAAGCGGAAGCGGGGCGCAGAAGGCGAAGGCCAGGGCGGCGACGGTCACGGCAAGTCGGCGTAAACGCACGGGAGTTCCTTCCGGTCATGGATGTACCCGTGCACCCTACGGCCCCCGCCGGAGCTCGGCCGCCGTCCGTACGTCCGCCAGCGCGCGCTCGTGGTCGACCGGCGGCGGCTCGAACCTCCCGGGCGCTGCCCGCACGTGCTCCTCCCAGCGGTCCTGCCAGAACTCCACCGTCCAGCCGGGCCATCGCTGCGGCATCTCGTACGCCTCCGCCGATGCCTTGAGCACCCACCAGCCCACCCGGCGCCGCACCGGATCGACGTGAATACCGGCATCGACCGGCACCCGGCACGCCCCGTGCCCCGGTCCGCTCGCCAGCCGGTCGAGCAGGGCGGTCCCCTCCCGGACCGGATGGTCGTAGATGTTCACCAGCATGTAGCAGCGGTCCGTTCCGACCGTCACGACCGCCACCGTCGGCTCGGGGTCGGCCAGCTCCTCGTCGTCCGGCTCGATCACCGACCCCACCAGGAGCCCGCCCTCGCGATCACGGACGTGTTCGGGATCCAGCCCCAGGTACGTCCGCAGCTCGGCCGGACCGTCGTACATCCAGCGCACCTCCCACCCCGCCCAGGCCTCGCGCAACAACCGCAGAGTCGCCGCCCGGTACCGCATGACCGTGCTCGGCCCCTCCCAGGCGAACAGCATCAGCACCTTCCGGCCGAGGTCGATCAGCGCCGCCCCCTGGCAGTGGACGTCGTCCAGCCACCAGTCGTCGACCCGCAGACGCCTGACCATCGAGAGCGTCTCCGCCGGCCCGGCCAGCAGGTCGAGGTCGATCCCCATCGCCCCGAACCGGGACAGGTAGAGCTCGAATTCACCGCTCTCGCGGACAACGACGAAGTTCGCACGATCACCCATCCGCGCAGCATGGCCGACACCGGAGCCGGGTCGCCACAGAATTGAGGCATATTTGAAAATGGTCGTCGTTTTCATCTAGGATCGCGCCGACCACTTCGACACCCCAGGAGATCCCGATGGCCGTCCCCAAGCGGAAGATGTCCCGCAGCAACACCCGCCACCGCCGGGCCCAGTGGAAGGCCACGACGCCGCAGCTCGTCCCGATCACGGTCGACGGCTCCGTGTACCAGGTCCCGCAGCGGCTGGTGAAGGCGTACGAGCGCGGCCTGCTGCGTCCCGAAGGCTGAGCCGGATGACTGGTACGACAGCCGCCCCGCTGCCCGTCACCGTCCTGTCCGGGTTCCTCGGTGCGGGCAAGACGACCCTGCTCAACCACGTGCTCGGCAACCGCGAGGGCCTGCGGGTCGCGGTCATCGTCAACGACATGAGCGAGGTCAACATCGACGCCGCGCTCGTGCGCGGCGGCGAGGCGGCCCTCTCCCGCACCGAGGAGCGGCTGGTCGAGATGACCAACGGGTGCATCTGCTGCACCCTGCGCGACGACCTGCTGGAGGAGGTCGACCGGCTGGCCCGCGAGGGGCGCTTCGACTACCTCCTCATCGAGTCCAGCGGGATCTCCGAGCCGATGCCCGTGGCGGCCACCTTCTCGTTCCCGCGCGACGACGGCGCCACCCTGGGCGACCTCGCCCGGCTCGACACCATGGTCACCGTCGTGGACGCCGCGAACTTCCTGCCGGAGCTCGCGGGCGGCGACGAGCTCGCCGCGCGCGGGCTCGACCAGTACGAGGACGACGAGCGCACCGTCAGCGATCTGCTCATCGACCAGATCGAGTTCGCGGACGTCATCGTCCTCAACAAGCTCGATCTGGTCGGGCCGACGGAGGTCGCCCGGCTGCGCGCCACGCTCGCGCGGCTCAACCCGGAGGCGAGGATCGTTCCCGTCGTTCACGGGCAGGTGGCCCTCGAACAGGTGCTGGGCACCGGGCTGTTCGACGTCGAGCGGGCCCAGCAGGCGCCGGGCTGGGTCAAGGAGCTCAACGGCGACCACGTCCCGGAGACCGAGGAGTACGGGATCTCCTCGCTCGTGTTCCGCTCGGACCTGCCGTTTCACCCCGGCCGACTGTGGACCTTCGTCACCAAGGGCCTCGACAGCGGGACGTTCGGGCAGATCCTGCGCTCCAAGGGGTTCTTCTGGCTGGCCGGCCGCCCCCGGGTGACCGGGCTGTGGTCCCAGGCCGGTGCGGTGGCCCGCTTCGAGCCCTCGGGCGCCCGCGGACCGGACACCGCACAGGGCCAGGAACTCGTGTTCATCGGCACGGGCCTCCGCGCGGACGCGCTGCGGGCGGCCCTGGAGTCCTGCCTCCTCGGGCCGGGCGAACCCGTGCCCGCCGTGGACCCCTTCCCGGACTGGGAGACGTACGGGATCGACGACGCCTGCGAGCACGAACACGAACGCGGGCAGGCCACGGGCACGGCCGCCTGAAGACCCGGGGCCGGACGGTGGTCGCAGCCACGGCACCGTCCGGTCCCGCCCGTCACTCCCAGGGGGTGCCGTCCGTCAGTCGATGACGGCGGTGGCTTCGATCTCCACCAGGTGCTCGGGTACGTCCAGCGCCGCGACACCGATCATGGTGGCCGGCGGGACCGGCACGGCGCCGCCCAGTCGCTTGGCCGCCCGGGTGATGCCCTCCAGCAGCAGCGGCATCTTGTCGGGGGTCCAGTCGACGACGTAGACGGTCAGCTTCGCCACGTCGTCGAAGCCGGCGCCGACCCCGTCCAGGGCGGCGGCGATGTTGACGTAGCACTGCTCCACCTGGGCGGCGAGGTCACCTTCGCCCACCGTGACGCCATCGGCACCCCAGGCGACCTGCCCGGCGATGAAGACCAGCTTCGACCCGGTCGCGACCGACACCTGCCGGTAGACGGGGATCTCCGGCAATCCGTTGGGGTTCACCAGGGTGATGGCCATGCTGCCCGCCTCCATGCCTAACGAGAGCCGCCCGGCCAGGCGCTCTCTTGTGGTTACTCAGGAACCGTAGGAGAGTGTCCGCTGACATGGAAGAACGCACTTTCCGGTGACTGGGGAACCAGATGGTGACCAAGCAGTACAGCGGCTCGCCCGAGGATGCGGACCTGCGGCGCGCGGACTCCCTGGCCCGGGAGATCTTCTCGGACGTCGCCAACAAATGGGCGCTCCTGATCATCGAGGCCCTGGGCGAACGCACCCTGCGCTTCAGCGGGCTGCGCGACGAGATCGAGGGCATCAGTCACAAGATGCTCACCCAGAACCTGCGCATGCTGGAGCGCTACGGCCTCATCGAGCGCACCGTGTACCCCGTCGTGCCGCCACGGGTCGAGTACGCCCTCACCGAGCCCGGCCGGGCCCTGCGGGTCACGATCGCCGGCCTGTGCGACTGGACCCACCGCTACCTCGGCCACATCGACGCCTCCCGCCGGCGCTTCGACGGCTGAGCGGCAGCCCTGCGCCGCCGCGCCCGGTTCAGCCGATGCCCCGGCTGTGGCGGAAGCGGGCGAGGGCGTCGGTCAGGTCCACGACGGGGTCCGGGTAGTCGAACCGGGCGCGGTCGAGGCCCGCGAGCTGCCACGGACGGTGGACCTCCGGCGCGGACAGTCCGGCGAGTTCGGGTACCCAGCGGTGCACGTAGGCGCCGTCCGGGTCGAAGCGGCGGGCCTGGAGCAGCGGGTTGAGGACCCGGTTGGGGCGGGTGTCGGTGCCGGTGCCGGCGACCCACTGCCAGTTGAGCTGGTTGTTGGCGAGGTCCCCGTCGACGAGCAGGTCGAGGAAGTGCCGGGCTCCGATGCGCCAGTCCACGTAGAGCGTCTTGGTCAGGAAGCTCGCCGTGAGCAGCCTGGCCCGGTTGTGCATCCAGCCCTCCTGGCGCAGCTGGCGCATGGCCGCGTCGATGATCGGGTAGCCGGTCCGGCCGTCGCGCCACGCCTGGATCTCCTGCGCCGCGTCGCGCTCGGTGTGCCAGCGGTCGTGACGGGGGCGGTAGTCCGCGGCGGCGGTGTCGGGGCGGGCGGCGAGCACCTGGTGGTGGAAGTCGCGCCAGCAGATCTGGCGTACGAAGGCCTCCGCGCCCGGCCCTCCCTTCTGCCGCGCGCGCCGGACGGTCTCGGCGGCCGAGACGGTGCCGAAGTGCAGGTGGGCGGAGAGCCGTGAGGTCGCGTCGCCGGCCAGGTCGTCGTGGGTCTCCGCGTACGACCCGATGCCGTGGCTCAGCCAGCGCGCGAGCAGCGCCCGGCCCTCGGACTCCCCGCCCCGCGCCAGCAGGGGCGAGACTCCCTTGACCTCGGCGCGCGACGGCAGGGCCTGCGAGCCGATCCCCTCGGGTACGGGCACGCTGCGCGGTGCGGCCGCCACGGCCCGGAGCGGCAGATCGCTCCAGCGCCGAAAGTACGGGGTGAAGACGGCGAAGTGGTCGGACCCGGCCGGGACCACCGCGCCGGGGGCGACGGCGGTGACGACCGTGTCGTGCGCGTACAGCCGGCGGCCCTCCCGGCGCAGCGCGTCCGACAGGCGTGCCTCGCGGGCACGGGCGTACGCGCTCACCCCGGCGGCCATGTGGACCTCGTCGGCGTCGGCCTCGCGGGCCACCGAGCACACCTCCGCCACGGGGTCCCCGGACCGCACGACCAGCCGCCCGCCACGGGTGCGCAGCCCGGCATCGAGATCGGCGAGGCAGTCGGCGAGGAAGGCCAGCCGGTTGGGGGCCTCGAAGCCCGCCGCCTCGATGCGGCTGTCGCGGACGAACAGCGGCACGACCCGCTCCGCGGACGAGAGGGCGGCGAGCAGGGGCGGGTGATCGTGCACCCGCAGGTCGGAGGTGTAGAGGACGATCGCGACGGTCATGGGAAGGGGCTCCGCATCGGAAGGACGGGCTGCTTGCAGTGGCCTTCTCTGGCTCTTGTGACTCTTGTTGCTCTCTGTACGTGTCTTCGTCCGCGGAGGCGTTTCGGATGCGCTATTCGCCGTCCGAGGGCGGCGCGGTGTCGATGCGTTCGGCGGCGCGGGTGATGTTGCGGGCCATGCCGCCGAAGACCACGGCATGGAACGGGGACACGCACCACCAGTAGAGGTGGCCGAGCAGCCCGTGCGGATGGAAGAGGGCGCGCTGCCGGTACGAGGCTCCGCGCGAGCCGGGGGGCCCGGGGTGCGGGTCGGCGTACATCTCCAGCCAGGCCAGTCCCGGCAGGCGCATCTCGGCGCGCAGCCGCAGCATCCGGCCCGGTTCGATCTCCTCGACCCGCCAGAAGTCCAGCGAGTCTCCGACCCGCAACCGGGCGGCGTCCCGTCGGCCGCGCCGGATGCCGGCTCCGCCGACGAGCCGGTCGAGCCAGCCGCGTACCGCCCATGCGAGCGGGGCCGAGTACCAGCCGTTGTCACCCCCGACCCCCTCGATGATCTGCCACAGCGCGCCCGCGGAGGCGTCGGTGGCCAGCTCCCGGTGGTCGGTGTAGAGGCTTCCGCCCGCCCAGTCCGGGTCCGTGGGCAGGGGATCGCTGGGCACCCCTGGCAGGGAGGCGTTGGACCAGCGGGTCGTCACCTTGGCCTCGCGCACCCGCTGGAGGGCGAGGGCGAGGGCCCTGTCGAACGGGATGGGGGCGCCGGGCGGGTCGGGTACGTAGCGGGCCACGTCGTGCTCGTCGGCCACCACCTCGTGGCGCAGGGATTCGGCCAGCGGCCGGGCCAGCCCGCGCGGAACGGGTGTGACCAGGCCGATCCACAGGCTGGACAGGCGCGGGGTGAGCATCGGGACGCGCAGGATCAGCCGGTGGGGCAGGCCGGCGACGGTCGCGTAGCGGCGCATCATCTCCGCGTACGTGAGGACGTCCGGGCCGCCGATGTCGAAGGGCCGGTTCACGTCGTCGGGCATGGTCGCGCTGCCCACGAGGTAGCGCAGGACGTCGCGGACGGCGATCGGCTGGACCCGGGTGCCCACCCAGCTGGGAGTGACCATGACGGGGAGGCGTTCGGTGAGGTAGCGCAGCATCTCGAACGAGGCCGAGCCGGAGCCGATGACGACCGCGGCGCGCAGCACCGTCGCGGGGACCTCCGCCCGGAGGAAGATCTCGCCGACTTCGGCGCGCGAGCGCAGGTGCGGGGAGAGGCTGCGGGTCGGGACTCCCGCCGGGGCCATGCCGCCGAGGTAGACGATGCGGCGGACGCCCGCGGCACGGGCCTGCTCGGCGAAGGTGCGGGCCGCGTCGCGGTCGCGTTGCTCGAAGGCGGAGCCGGCGGTGAGGGAGTGCACGAGGTAGTAGGCGACGTCGACGCCGTGCATCGCGGCGGCGGTCGATGCGGCGTCGGTGACGTCCCCGCGGACCACTTCGGCCCGCCCCGCCCAGTCGTGGTCGCGCAGCCGATCGGGGGACCGGGCCAGGCAACGGACGCGGTGGCCGGCGTCCAACAGCTCGGGGACGAGGCGGCCCCCGATGTATCCGCTCGCCCCGGTGACCAGGCAGAACAACGGGCGCGGGCGCTGCCCTGGCCCCGTCGCCGGACCCGTCTCCGGCGCCGGCACCGTCTCCGGCCCCGCCTTGGGGCCGGCTTCATCACTGCGCGCACACATGAACGCCTCCGCTCCGACCGGTGCCGTCTGACGAACCGGTCTGTGATGTCTTCCCCCAGGAGGGCACGTCCGGATGCAGGGATTCCGGATGGAGGAGTGTTAATCGATGCACAAACGGTGCAAGTTGCGACGCCCCGTCGACTGGAGGGACGCTCGTCGGGCTGCAGCATCCACCCCTTTTCGGCACAAGGAGCCGGCATCATGGCCCTCGCCGCCACCACGGCACCCGATCCGTGCGAACCCGTCGAATTCTCCCGGAGGTTCAAGGAGGGCGACGAGGAGTCGTTCGCCGCGGCCTACCACCGCTGGGGCGGCATGGTGCACACCATGGCCTGGCGGACCACGGGGGACCGCGACACCGCGGAGGACATCACCCAACAGGTCTTCTTCGACGCCTGGTTGGGCCGCCACCGCTACGACCCGCAGCGGGGCGGGCCGGCGGCGTGGCTCGCGGGCATCACCCGCCACAAGGCCATGGACGCGCTGACCCGCCGCAATCGGAGCGCCACGTCGCTGCGCGCCGATCTCCCGGAGGCCGATCGCCGGCCGGACCCGGCACGGAGCGACGGCTGCGAGGCGGCACTGGACCGCGTGCTCGTGCTGGACGCCCTGGCGACCCTGCCCGTGCCGCAGCGCGAGGTCCTGTGCCTCGCCTTCTACGGCGGGCTGACGCAGGTGCGGATCGCCGAGCGGACCGGAATGCCGCTGGGCACGGTCAAGAGCCACACGCGCAAAGGACTGCGGTCACTGCGCGGGACTCTGGGTGGGACGCTGGGCGCCCACCATCCCGCGGATCACCTCCAAGCCTGAGCCGAGCCCCGTGATGAGCCGGGATCCCGCATCCGGAACACCCGCCCAGCCCGGTCCGGCACGCAGGATCCGCGCCTGCGATCGAGCCCCCTTGACCCCCCACTCCACGCCGGCGACGGCGTCGACGACGCGCCCGAGGTTCACGCCAACCGGCTTGATCTGCGCCCACAGGACGACCACCGAGGGGCCCACCCGCAGGACCGCCTCGCGCAGCGCGTCCACCGGCAGCGCCGGGCCGAACATCCGCCGGGGCAGGCCCGCCTCGCGCAGCGCGGCGTCCAGGGCTTCCAGAGGCAGACTGTGCTGTTCTCCCGGCACGCAGGCGAGCAACACGGGCGGCACGCCGGCGGGTTCCCGTGCCGCCGCCCCTGGCCCTGCAACTGCCCCTGCCGCCCGCCCGAATCGCAGCGCAGTGGACACGTGCCAGGACAGAAGATGCTCCACCTCGACGTAACGCTCCCCCGAGGAGGCCCATTTGCGCCCGACGGCGTGCAGCGCCGGGGCGATGACCTCTTCCCACGCGACGACGCAGCCATGGGTGTCGAGGGCCTGCTCCAGGAGTTCGCCGACCGCCGGCGCGTCCAGCCTCACCGCCGCACGCGCCAGTCCGCGGCACTCTTGCCGCACGGTTCCGAGCGGCAGCGCATCACGTCCCCCGGGTGTTCGGAGGCCGGCGGCGGCCGGGAACGTCCGCGCCTCCTGCGGCACGGTCTCGTAGGGACCGCTCATCGCCGCACGGGCCGCCTCGGCGGGGGGAAAGCCCCGCGCGGTCAGTCGGCACATCGCTTCGAGCCTGGAGATGTCCGACGGCAGCCACCTGCGATGCCTGCCGTCCTCCCGTACCACCGGCCCGATGCCGTACCTGCGCTCCCAGGAGCGCAGTGTCGTCGCGGACACGCCGAGCCTCCTGGCCACGGCCCCGGTGCTCAGACCCACATCGACCGCAGCGCTCCCGCGGCCCCCCGAGGCGTCCTGCTGGAGGCTCATTCCCCCAGCGTAGTGGGCGCCGGGTCGGGCCGGCGGGGTCTGCGTGCGCTACTTGGGCATGAGGACCGTGTCGACGATGTAGACGTGGGCGTTGGCGGTCTTCACGTTGCCGCAGACCACACTGGCGGTCCCGTTGACCTTGTAGGACTCGCCGGAGCCGGCCGTGACGACCCTGCCCTTCTGCAGGGTCTCGTAGGAACCGTTCTCCAGCTGCTTCGGCGTGAGCTTCTGACCGACGACGTGGTACGTGAGGATCTTGGTCAGAGTGGCCTTGTCGGCGAGGACCTTGTCGAGGTCCGCCTTCGGGATCTTGGCGAACGCGTCGTTGGTGGGCGCGAACACGGTGATGTTCTCGGCGTTGTCGAGGGGTGTCGACCAGACCGGCCTGCTTGACGGCCGCGACCAGGGTGGACAGGGCCGGATTGTTGGACGCGGCCGTGGCGACGGGGTCCTTGGCCATGCCGTCGAAGGAGCCGGCGCCGTCCGCGGGAACGCCTGCGCAGGCGGGCCCGAGGTTCGACCAGGACGGCACCATGCGCCCGGCCGGCCTCCTCCGGCACGACTCCGCCGTCGTCATGCAGGGCGATCCCGGCCGGGCCCGCGCGGTCGGCCTCACCCTCGAACCGGCCGGCGGATCCGCCCGGCCCACCACCGCACCCCTGATGCTCCTCGCCCTGCCCGCATGAACACGCCCCCTGCGCTGCGCCCTTGCCGTCTATCGTGCAGGGGCGCAGTTCCGTTGCGCGCGTACCGGAAGGGCACACCCGTGGCCGTGCAGCACCGTCACCGCGTCACCGTCCTCGCGGCCCTCGGTGCCGTGCTCCTCGGCGGGTGCTCCTTCGCCGGTGAACCGAGCGACACCCCGGGCATCCCCACCGCCCTGCCCGCTCCCGATCCCCACGGCGCCTATGCGTCCGAGGACGCCGTCCGGGCCGTACAGCTACGGCAATGGACGGCCGTCAACGGTGCCGGCGGCCGCACCGCGGCGGCAGTCACGCACATCCAGGCCGTGCAGGTCGTGGAGTCCGGCGACGAACACCTGGTCTACCTCCACACCGACCTGCCGCACACCGACGACGGCGGGCCGCCCGAGCAGATCGCCGACCTGCTCGCCGTCTACGAAGCATGGCCCAACCGCCCGGCCATGGCCGTTCGGATCGGCGCGTTCGACGCCGACGGCCACCGCGTGGGCACCGCGGGGATCCCCGCCCCCACGCCCCCGTCCGACTGAAGCGGGTGCCGGCCGGCTGCCGTCCTGCGGCCATCCGCTGTGGTCCGTCGCACAGTTGTGGGGCTGGTGTGGCCATGGACGGTCTGCGATGCTTCCGTTCGACAAGCGACGGCGGAACGAGGAAGCCGGTGAGATTCCGGCACGGTACCGCCACTGTGTAGGGGGAGCGACTCCGCCCATGGCCACCGCCCTGTTGAGGGCGGGAAGGCCGGAGAAGCTGTGATCCCGAGTCAGGAGACTCACGCCGTCGCACCTCGAAGTACGGGGCGGATTTCCCCAGGAGAGGCGGTGGCACTCGTGTGCCTGCGTATGCGTATCGGCGTCTTCACGCTGCCCGCGGGCCGGTCGGCCCTGTCGGGCCGGTGGTCCGCACAGCCTGACGTCCGGCTTGACGCCCGGCTTGATGCCCGGCCCGGCTCCCTCGGGTTCTGAACGGCCCCTCCCCCGCGGAACCCCCTTCCCGTACGCCGCTCCCCGCGCCCCGGACCGCCGGTGCGCGCTGCTCACGCATGTCACCAGGAGTCACCTTGTCCGTACGATCCGTCATGCCCGGCCGCCGTCAGGGCGCCGGGGCGGCGTTCCTCGCCCTCGCGCTCTCCCTCGGTCTCGCGCTCACCGCGTGCGGCGGCGATTCCGGTGGGCCGCAGGACGCCAAGTCCGCGGCCGGCGGGGAGGGTTGCATCAAGGACTTCGACCCGGCCAAGGACTACTTCCCGGTCAAGTCGACGGTGAAGCACGCGAAGAACTTCACGCTCCGGTACGAGAAGAGCTACCAGGTCCTCACCGTCAACGAGCCCTACCCCAAGGGCAAGCCCGAGTCGTACGTCTTGGTCAAGTGCGGTGCGCCGAAGCCCGAGCCGGCCGGGGAGCTGGCGTCCGCGCCGCAGATCACCGTCCCCGTCAAGAGCCTCTACTCGGCCTCGACCACCCACCTGCCGCTGCTGACCGAGACCGGCGCGCTGGACGTGCTGACCGGTGTGGCGAGCACCTCGAACATCAGCTCCGCCGAGGTGATCGAGCGGGTGAAGGCGGGCAAGGTCACCGAGTACGCCAAGGACCGCACCCTCAACGCCGAGACGGTCATCGGCGCCAAGCCTGACGTCCTGATGACCCAGGGCACCGACGACCCGCAGTACCCGAAGCTCCGTCAGGCCGGCATCGCCGTCGTCGCCAACGCCGAGTGGCTGGAGCCGAATCCGCTCGGCCGTGCCGAGTGGGTCAAGGCCATGGCCGCGCTCACCGGGGCCGAGGAGCGCGCGGGCCAGGTCTTCGACACCATCGAGGGCGACTACCGGAAGGTCGCCGCGAAGGCGGCCGAGACCGTCAGCACGGCCAAGGCGGGCAAGCCCGTCGAGGTGCTGCCCGGCACGATGTACCAGGGCACCTGGTACATGCCCGCCGGCGGCAGCTACGCCGCGCAGCTGATCAAGGACGCGGGCGGCACCTACCCCTGGGCGGGCGAGGCGGGCACCGGGAACCTCCAGCTGAACTTCGAGGCCGTGTACGCGAAGGCCGGCGAGGCCCCCGTGTGGATCGCCGACCAGAAGTGGAAGTCGACCGCCGACGCGGTCAAGGCCGACAACCGGTACGGGCAGTTGAAGGCCGTCCCCGGTGGCGCGGTCTGGACGAACACCAAGGCGCTCGGCCCCGGCGGCGGCAACGACTACTTCGAGCGCGGCGTGCTGCGCCCGGACCTGGTCCTGGCCGACCTGTTCGCGCTGCTCCACCCGGAGCAGGCGCAGGGGCACGCCTTCACCTTCTACACCCAGGTGCCCAAGGCGTGACCACGTACACGACAACAACAACGGCGGCCCCGGACGCCCGGCCGGCGGCGGCCCCGGGGCGGCGGCGCCTCGCCGTGGTCCTCGCCCTCGCCGTCGGCGCCTCCCTGCTGTTCGTGCTCACCCTCGCGACCGGCTCCCACCGGGTCCCGGTCACGGAGGTGGTGCGGATCCTGTTCGGCGCGGACGGCGCCGACCCCCGCTGGACGGTGATCGTCGAGCAGGTACGGCTGCCGCGCGCGCTGACCGCCACCGTCGTCGGGGCCGCGCTGGCCGTGGCCGGCGTGCAGATGCAGACCCTGTTCCGCAACGCGCTGGCCGACCCGTTCTCCCTCGGCGTGAGTTCGGGCGCGAGCATGGGCGTGGCCGCCGTGGTCGTCGGTACCGGCGGAGTCGCGGGCAGTTTCACCGGGGACCTGGCCGGACTGGGCCGGGTGGGGGTGGTGCTCGCCGCCTCCTTCGGCGCCGGCGCCGTGCTCGCCCTCGTCCTGCTCCTCTCGCGATGGGTGCGCTCCGCGGTCACCCTGCTCGTCATCGGGGTCATGATCGGCTCCGCGGCCACCGCGGTGGTCGGGGTGATGCTGGTCTACGCCCGGCCCGAGCGCGCCCAGCAGTTCGTCATGTGGGGGCTGGGCAGTTTCAGCGCGACGACCTGGCCCGACCTGCGGGTCATGCTGCCCGTGATCGGCGTCGGCCTGCTGGCGGCGCTGCTCACCGCCAAGCGTCTGAACGCGCTGCTGCTCGGCGAGGACTACGCCCGCACGATGGGCCTGAACGTACGGCGCAGCCGCGATCTGGCGCTGCTCGGGACCTCCCTGCTGGCGGGCGCGGCCACCGCGTTCTGCGGGCCGGTCGCCTTCCTGGGGCTGGCCGTACCGCACCTGACCCGGGTGGCGCTCGGGACCTCGGACCACCGGGTGCTGATCCCGGCGTCGATGCTCGCGGGCGCCTTCCTGGCGCTGGCGTGCGCGCTGCTGAGCCAGCCGCCGGGGACGGACTCCGTGCTGCCGCTCAACGCCATCACCTCGCTGTTCGGCGCGCCGGTGGTCATCGCGTTCCTGGTCCGCAGCCGCCGCGGCGTACAAGGAGTCGCCTCGTGACCCGTACCGCGCACGACACCGTGCCCGAGCGGACCGGGGACGCGGCCGGCGCCCCGGACCGCCGCCCCGGCGGCCTGGCCACCCGGGGGCTCTCCGTCGGCTACCGGACCCGGCCGCTGCGCGGCCGCGGAGCGGGCCGGGCCGTGCTGTCGGGGCTCGACCTCGAAGCGCGGGCCGGCGAACTGACCGTACTGCTGGGCCCCAACGGCGCGGGCAAGTCCACGCTGTTGCGGACCCTGTGCGGACTGCTCCCCCCGCTCGCCGGCCGGATCCTGATCGGTGGGGCCGATCTGGCGCAGCAGCCACCGGCCGCCCTGGCCCGCCGGCTGGCCGTGGTGCTCACCGACCGCGTCGACCCGGGGCTTCTCTCCGTACGCGAGCTCGCCGGGCTGGGCCGCCACCCGCACACGGGGTTCACCGGCCGCTTGACGGAAGCCGACCACGCGGCCGTCGAGTGGTCCCTGCGGGCGGTGGGAGCGGGGCAGCTGGCGGACCGGCCGGCCGCCGAACTCTCCGACGGGGAACGCCAGCGCGTCCTGACCGCCCGGGCCCTGGCCCAGGAACCCGAGGTCGTCCTGCTCGACGAGCCGACCGCCTTCCTCGACGTGCCCTCGCGCGTGGCGCTGACGGTGCTGCTGCGCGATCTCGCCCGGGACAGGGGCCTCACCGTCGTGGTCAGCACCCACGACCTCGAACTGGCCCTGCGCGTCGCCGATGCCGTCTGGCTGGTCGACCGGGATTCCCGGGTCCATGCGGGGGCTCCCGAGGACCTGATCCGCAGCGGCGCCGTGGGCGGTGCCTTCGACGCCGACCACCTCGCCTTCGACCCGGCCTCCGGCAGCTTCGGCCTGCGCCGCACCGCGCGGGCCGGCGTTTCCGTGGACGCCCCGCCGGCGGTCCTCCCGCTCCTCGAACGCGCCCTGGCCCGGGAAGGCCTGGCCGTCGTGGACCCGGGCGACCGGGCCGCCGCCGGGCGGGTGAGCTGCGACGCGGAGGACCGGATCACCGTGCACGGACCGGGCGGGGACCTCGTCCGTACCCGCAGCTTCCAGGAGCTGACCCGGGCGGTGCGGGAGTGGTGAGCGAGGTGACCGCAGTGACCGCACTGACCGCACTGACCGCCGGCACGCTGGCGCGGGTCTCCGCGATCGGCCCGTACTTCGAGGTGGCGACCGGGCCCCGACCGCCCGTGAGCCCGGGAGACGCCCGGTTCCGGCCCTTGACCGAGCTGTACGAGGATCCCGGCGCGCTGGAGCAGTACGTACGGGCCGTGGCGGCGCGGCTGGGCACGGACCAACCTCGGGTGGCCGCGTCCACCCTGCACATCGGCACGGCCTCCCGGCTCTGGTCGATCGCCCTGGCCTGCGCCGCGCTCACCGGCCGCGTCCCCGACCTCGGGCCCGGCCGGCTGTGGTGGCGCCCGGCGGCGACCGGACCCGTCGCCCTGTGGCTGCCCGAGATACGGGAGGTCGACAGCGCTGCCGAGGCGGCCCTGCACGAGACGGTCGCCGTCCGGAACCTGGCGCCCTGGGCGGACGCGGTACGGCGCGTGTCGGGGGTGTCAGCGCACAGCCTGCGCGGCAACGCCGCCTCCGGGCTCATAGGAGCCCATCGCGTGCTCCTCGCCCGCGAACCGCGGGCCCCGCACCCCGTCGCAGACCTCGTCCCCCGGCTCCTGGACCGGCCACCACTGGCCGGGGCCGGCACCCACCGCACCACGCCGGAGGGCCGGATCGCCTTCCGTCGCCGCAGCTGCTGCCTGTACTACCGCGTGCCCGGCGCGGGGAAGTGCGGCGACTGCGTCCTGACGCAGCCGGAGAAGGCAGAGAAGCCAGAGAGACAGGAGAAGACCGCATGACCAGCAGCACTGAGCACACCGGCACCGAACGCACCGGCGCCGAGCCCGCCGTCGTCGAGACCCCGGGCGGCGGGATCCGGCACACCTGGCCCCTGCCCACCGACGAGGCCTCGCTCCTCGACCTCGTCACCACCGTCTTCACCGACCACTGGCAGCACATCCACTTCGGGCCCATCATCGAGGGGGCCGCCTGGGAAGTGGGCGCCCCGTGCGCCCCCGTCGGCATCACCATGAACGACGGGTACGCCACCGTCGATTTCGGGGCCTGGCACTTCCACCTCTGCATCGGCAAGCACACCGCCTCGGGGCCCGAACTCGGCCGCATCCGCCGCTGCTCCCGCGCCGAGCTCTACCGCGGCCTCGATTCCGCGGGAGCACCCGTGAGCTGGGGAGCGCGGCTGTTCAACGGCCGCGACGAGCAGATGATGACCGTCCTGCTCCCCAACCCCTTCCTCACGGACCGTCAGGAGATTCTGGACTCCCCCGACTTCACCCGCCTCGCCGCCTGGGACGCCCTGCGCGCCCGCTTCCTCGGCCTGCCCGCGGACCCCCTCGACCGGACGGGCAAGGGGTTCCGGCGGGCCGACTGACGCGGACGGTCACAACGTGCGGTCAGAACGTGCGGTCAGAGGCTGCGGCACAGGAGGGCGTCGGGCGTCTTGCCCTTGGCCCAGGCGCCGGTGAAGGCGACACCGGCCGCGTACTCGTGGGCGCCGCACTGGCCCTTGTAGTTCCCCAGCGCGAACTCACCGCCCGGCCCCCCGGCCGGGCGGTCGTCCCCGCGGTCGAACCAGACGGTGCGGCCGGCCGTCCCCAGCGGCCGGCCCGCGTCGGCGCACAGGACCGCCGACACCGCCTGGCCGCGCACTCCGTACCCGGTCATGAACTGGTTCGGCCCGCACTGGTACTTGGTGTAGCCGCCGGCCCAGTCGCCCTGCTGGACGTACCGTTCGTCGCGCACCACCGTGGTCGCGAGCGGAGCGCCCTGCCCGGGGGTCCCCGCGTCGGTGCACAGTCCGCGTCCGTCCCGGTGCGCCAGCCCGATGAGGCGCCGGCCGTCGGGGCAGACTCCCTTGCGTGCCCCCGGGTCCCAGTCCCCGCCGGCCCGCGTCCGGAGCGACTGGACCGCGTCGGCGTGGTCGAGGTTGAGCATGTCCCACGTGTCGGATACGGCGACCGGGCCGGTCTTCCCCGCCGCCCCGACCAGCCGGGACCAGCCGGCCGCGCGCCAGTCCCCGCCGTCCAGGATGCCGGAACGGCGGCCCTGTCCGTCGAAGTTGAGGATCGCCCAGGTGCCGTGTCCGGTCCATCCGACGAGCGGCCAGTAGGCGAAGTCCGCGTCCCGGTCGATCAGGTAGTCCACGAAGTTGCCGAACCAGGCGCGCGCCTGCGGGTTCGTCTCGTCGCTGCCGATGCCGAACTCGCTGATCCACACCGGTGCGGTGAAGTGGCGGCCACTCTCGCCCGCGACGAAGAGTGCCTGCCGGTCGAGGGTGGCGAACAGGTCCTGGCGGGACAGCTCCTGGTAGCGCGGGTCGTGGGTCTCGCCCATGCCGGTCGCACCGGTGTGGTTCGGGCCCGTGTACCCGTAGAAGTGCGCCGAGTAGACCAGCTTGTTCGAGGCCACCAGCGTGTGCGAGACGGTGCGCACCGGCTCCAGCGTGGGGCGCCCGTGGGAGAACCCGTCCAGGGGGATGCCCTGCCAGTTGATGCCTTCGACGATCACCAGCAGGTCGGGGTTGGCCTCGGTGAGGAGCCGGTCGCCGAGCCGCTGGGAGGCGGCCCACCAGTCGTGGTCGTTGCCCCAGTTCCAGTTGGCGTCGTCGGTGACGGTGCGGCGGACCTCGTTGTAGAGGTCGGCTCCCACCACGCGTTTGTTGTCCTTGTAGCGGCGGGCCAGGCTGATCCAGTCGTTCTCCCACTGCGCGGTGGTCTGACTGGTGTTCCAGCGCTCGTTGCCGTCCAGGCCGCAGCAGAACCGCGAGGTGTTGGTGTGGTTGTTGAGGACCACCGCGAAGCCCTCGGCCGTGGTGGCGGCGATGACGGCGTCGAAGACCTGGAGCGGGGTCTTGCCGCGC
The DNA here is from genome assembly GCF_036237315.1 of Streptomyces sp. NBC_01351. GTDB lineage: Bacteria > Actinomycetota > Actinomycetes > Streptomycetales > Streptomycetaceae > Streptomyces. The sequence goes on from NZ_CP108356.1 coordinate 941,619, forward strand.
AACTGCGGATTGGCGGCGACGGAGGCGTCGGAGACCGGCCGCTGATCGTGCAGCATCGCGTTCGAGAACGGCAGGCGGATGCTGTTGACGCCCAGTTCGCGGAAGCCGTCGAGGATCGTCTCGACCGGCGCCCGGTCCAGGCCGAGCGGCATCTGGTCGGCCTTCTCGCCGTCGTGGTGGTTCGCCGGGTCGTCGATGCTCCCGGATCCGTTCCATGTCCCTTGTGCGCCCTGCCAGTTGGCGGACCTGAGTTTGAAGCGGTTGCCGGAGGCGTCGACGACGTACCGGCCGCGGGTGCTCAGCGGCGCGGTCCACGAATCGGCCGGAGCGGCCGGGGGCGGCGGAGAAGACGCCGAGGCCGCCGGTCCTCCCCATCCTCCGAGGAGCAGCACCCCGGCGAGCAGCGCCGGTAACGAACGTCGTTTCACTGTGTCCTCCGGAAAACGGGAGCATCGGTCACCAGTACGAGGGCAAGGAGCGCGGAGGCAGGTTACTCGCGATTCACATGGCGCGTGATGCCTTTCGGCGCTGTCGATCCCCCGCATCGGGTGGAGGCTGGTGGAATGCCTTCCTCTACAGGCCGACGGCGATAGGGGGTGACGGCGCACGGTGTCCGAGCGGGACGGGCTGGAGTCGCGGCTGCGGGCCACGAAAGAGGCTCTGGAGCGGATCGGGACGTCCTCCGACGAGCGGGAGACCTGCCGGGAGCCGGCCGGCTTCCTCGTCCGTACGCTGTGTGACGCCGCGGCGGTGGAGCTCACCGGCCGGGGCGCGGCACCCGAGCGCGTCGCGACGGCGGGCGCGGCGGAGCTGCTGGAAGGCCCCGCGCCGGAGCTCGCCTCCGCCGTCCGGGCCCTGGACCGGGGCCATCCCGTGCAGGCCTGGTACGGAGGCGGCACGGGCGGGCCGGCATACCTGGCCTCGGTACCCCTGATCGCCCGCGACGAGCTCTACGGGAAGCCGCCGGCCGCCCGGACGCACCACGGCTTCGGCGAGCACGAACTGGCCACGCTGCACTTCGCGGCGCGGTCGGTCGCGAGCATCCACATCGGGCACGCCCGGCGCCTGGCCGCCACCGAGAAGACCGCGGTCGATCTCCAGCGGGCGCTGGTCACCGAGCCCGGCCGGCCGCACCCGAACCTGGAGATCGCCAGCCGCTACCTGCCCCTCGGGGGGCGCGCCCTGGTCGGCGGCGACTGGTTCGAAGCGGTACGACTGCACTTCGGCCGCACCCTGCTCGTCGTCGGGGACGTCATGGGGCACGGCCCGGACGCCGCCGTCGACATGAACGCCTACCGGGCCGTGCTGCGCGAGATCGCCTCCACCGATCTCGCCCCGCACCGGGTACTGCGCCAGATGGACGCGCTGTCCGCGTCGGACGACTCCCGTCGGCCCGCGACCTGCCTGATCGTCCGGGTCGATCCGGCCCGGGGCATGGCCGTCTACGCCAGCGCCGGGCACCTGCCGCCCGCCGTGTTCACCGGCGACGGCGCGGGCGAGCTGCTGGACGTCCCCATCGGCCCGCCGCTCGGCACGGGCATCGGCGGCTACGAGGCCCCGGCCCGGCCGATCGGCCCCGACCAGACCCTGCTCCTGTACACCGACGGCCTCGTGGAACGCCGCGGCGAGGACATCGACACCTCACTGGCCAGGCTCACCGCCCTGCACATGCGCGCCGGCGCACGGCTCGTGGACGTGGTGGACACGGTCTGCGACGGACTCGACGCACAGCACGCCGAGGACGACGTCGCGGTCGTCGCCGCCCGCCTGCGCCCCCGGGCGCCCCACCACACCGAGGACGGTGGCACCGGCTGAGGCGGCGGGGGACGGCGCGTAGCCGCGTACCCCTCAGCCCGCGTTCGGCGGCGAATGGGGCGGGAGGGAGGGAAGGGGCGGGTAGGGCGCCGGCGCCGGGAAGGGCGGCAGGGAGGGCTCGTGCAGCCAGGCCCGGAACAGGTCGTCCATCGGCTCGGCCGTGTAGCGGGCCACGTGGGCGGTGAAGGCTGCCGTGGTCACCACGCCGCCCCGGTGTACGGACGCCCACTCGCGCAGCATGCGGAAGAAGGGGCCGTCGCCGAGGGCGACGCGGATCGCGTGCACGGCGAGGCCCCCGCGCTCGTAGAGGCGGTCGTCGAACATGAGCTTGCGGCCCGGATCGGCCAGCCGCAGGTCCTGCGGCTGCGAGGCCAGCATGCGGTGCGCGGTGGCCGCCACCTGGTGCGCGGTGCGGCTGCCGGAGCGCTCCGACCAGAGCCATTCGGCGTACTTCGCAAGGCCCTCGTTCAGCCAGATGTGCCGCCAGTCGGCGATGGTCACGCTGTTGCCGAACCACTGGTGCGCGAGCTCGTGGGCGACGAGGCGCTCCGAGCCGCGTCTGCCGTCCACATGGTTGACGCCGAACGTGGAGAGCCCCTGGGCCTCCACCGGGACGTCCAGTACCTCGTCGGCGACGACCACCGTGTACTCGCCGAAGGGATAGGGCCCGAAGAGCTCCTCGAACAGCTGCATCATGGCGGGCTGCCGGGCGAAGTCGCGGGAGAACTCCGACAGCAGGTGCGCCGGCACGTGGGCGCTCTGCGGCACGCCGCCGAGCCCGGGGTCGCCGAGCAGCACCGTCTGGTACATGCCGATGGCCAGGCCGACCAGGTAGCTGGAGGTCGGCGCGGACTGCTCGTACACCCAGGTGGTCGTGCTGGCCTTCGTCGTACGGGTCAGCAGGCGGCCGCCGGCGACCACCGTGTAGGCGGAGGGGGTGTTGACCGAGATGTGGTACGAGGCCTTGTCGGCGGGACGGTCGTTGCACGGGTACCAGGAGGGCGCACCGGTCGGCTGGCTGGCCACCAGCGCGCCGTCGGTCAGTTCCTCCCAGCCGAGGCCGCCCCAGGGGCTGCGCACCGGCTTGGGGTTGCCCGCCCAGTGCACTTCCACGGTGAAGGCGGAGCCGGCCGGCAGCGGCTTGGCGGGCCGGAGGCGGAGCTTGCCTCCCCGGTGGGTGTAGTGCGGCGCCCGGCCGTTCACCAGGATCCGGCCTATTTTGAACTCGGCCAGGTTCAGGTGGAACTCGGTGAGCGGGGCCCGCCCGGCGATCGCGCTGAGCCGGGCCGTCCCGGCCAGCCGGTTGGGGCCGGGACGGTATTCCAGAGCGAGTTCGTACCGGTGCACGCGGTAACGGGCATCGCCGTTGGCCGGGAAGTACGGGTCCGCTACCGCTGTCTGCTGGCCGCTCATTGCCGGATCCGCTCCCTGCGCTGTGCTCGTACGACGTGCTGGTGCCGGCCGCCCCCTCAGGGGCGCCACGCCTCGATCGGATTGCCCAGCCAGCGGGTGTCGGCGGGGACGGATTCCCCGGCCATCACGAGGGATGCGGGCCCCAGCGTGCTGCGGGCCCCGACCGTACTCCCGGGCAGGACGATACCGCCCGGGCCCAGGGTGGCGCCCTCGCGGAGGACCACAGTATCCGTCCTCAAGATCCGGTCGTGGAAGAGGTGGGTCTGCAGCACACAGCCCCGGTTCACGCTCGCCGCGTCCCCCAGCGCGACCAGGTCCGTCTCGGGCAGCCAGTAGCTCTCGCACCACACGCCCCGGCCGATCCGGGCCCCGAGCGCGCGCAGCCACAGGGCCAGCACCGGGGTGCCGGGGACGGACCCGACGAGCCAGGGCACGGCCAGTACCTCGACGAAGGTGTCGGCCAGTTCGTTGCGCCAGACGAAGCCGCTCCACAGCGGGTGCTCGCCCGTCCGATGCCGGCCCACCAGCAGCCATTTCGCGGCCACCGAGACCAGGCAGGCGGCGAGCCCGGCGGCGAGCAGGGTGGCTCCGGAGAGCAGTGCGGTTCCCCAGATCCCCAGGTCGGTCAGGGTGATCAGCGCGCAGAGCGCCGCGACGGTGAGCACGGCCAGCGCGGCCGAGCAGAAGACCGGCACGAGTCGGCACAGCTCCACCAGGCCGCGCGCCCAGAGCAGGTGCGCGGGCGGGTCGTAGGTCCGGCTCTGGTCGGCGTCGGCGGCGGAGCGCGGCAACCTGACCGGGGGCAGGCCCAGGTACGAGCTGCCCTTCTTGGCCTTCTTCGGGGTGGCGGACAGGACGCCGACCAGCCCGTCGTCGGGCACGCTGCGGCCGGGGGCGGTCATTCCGGAGTTGCCGAGGAAGGCCCGGCGGCCGATCTCGGAGTGCCCGATGCGCATCCAGCCGCCGCCCAGTTCGTAGGGCGCGGTCAGGGTGTCGTCGGCGAGGAAGGCGCCTTCGCCCACGGTGGTGAGGCTGGGCAGCGCGAGCACGGTGGACACCTCCGCGCCGCGGCCGATCTTCATGCCGAGCAGCCGCAGCCACACCGGGGTGATCAGCCCGGCGTACAGCGGGAAGAGCGTTTCCCGGGAGAGGTCCATCAGCTGGGTCACGGTCCAGGCCTGCCAGCCGGTCCTGCTGTGCGTCGGATGGCTTCCGGTGCGCAAGCCCAGGCTGAGGAGGCGTACGGAGACCAGCAGGAGCAGCGCGTACGCGAACCCGAAGGCGAGCGCGCCGGGCACGACGGCGAGCAGTGCTCCGCGCAGTGCGTCGGCGAGCCCGGCGTCGGCGGGTACGAACCGGCTGACCACGAGCAGGGCGGGCAGCGCGCAGAGCACGGGCAGGGCCGTGAGGCAGAAGCCGGTCGCCCCGTATATGGCCCGCCAGGCGAGCCCGCGCGGCGGGCGTTCCTTGGGCCAGTTGTGCTTGGCCCTGCCCAGCTTCACGGCGGGGGCTCCGGCCCAGCGCTGGCCGGTCGGGACCTGTCCGACCACGGCGGAGCCGGGGGCCACTTCGGCCCGCTTGCCGACCCGCGCGCCGGGGAAGAGCAGGCTGCGGGTGCCGACGACGGCGCCCGCGCCTACCTTGACCGGGCCGATGACGAGGCGGTCCCCGTCCAGCCAGTGCCCGGAGAGGTCCACCTCGGACTCCACGGCGCAGCCGCGGCCGAGCTTGAGCATGCCGGTGACAGGGGGCAGCGAGTGCAGGTCCACCTCGGGGCCTACCTTGGCGCCCAGCGCCCGTGCGTAGCGTTCCAGCCAGGAGCCGGTGAGCGAGGTCGCTCCGACGTACTCGGCGAGCCGCTCGGCCGTCCACAGCCTCAGGTGCACGCTGCCGCCGCGCGGGTGGCGCCCGGCCTTCACCCCGCGCAGCAGCAGGCGGGCGCCGCCGGCCGCGATGGCGAGGCGGCCGGGCGGGCTGAAGAGCAGCGCCGCGCCCGCGGCGACGAGCCACCAGGAGGCGGTGGGCGCCCACGGGTAGGGCCCGAACCAGTGCAGTACGTTGCCCAGCGCCAGCAGCGCCACCGTCCAGCGCAGGCCGACCAGCGTGAACAGCGGGAGCAGCAGCAGCGACTGCACGGCCTGGGACCGGAGCGGGACGGGTGCGACGGTGCGGGAGGCGCCGTCGTCCTGGGCGGACTTCTCCAGGTGTCGGGCCAGCTTGCGCAGCACGGGCTGCTGGTAGATGTCGAGGACGGCCGCGCTCGGGTAGCGGGTGCGCAGCCGGGTGGTGAGCTGGGCGGCGGCGAGGCTGTTGCCGCCGATGGCGAAGAAGTCGTCGGCGGGGCCGGTGACGGACACCCCGAGGGTCTCGCTCCACTGCTCGGCGAGCCAGGCCTCGGTGCCGTACAGCTGCTCGGCGGGGCCGGTGGTCTCCAGTTCGGGCAGCGGCCAGGGCAGCGCGTTCCGGTCGACCTTGCCGGAGGTGCGGGTCGGCAGTTCGTCGACGGGTGCGAGGAGCGGTACGAGGGCCGCGGGCAGCTCGGCGCGCAGCCGCTCGACGGCGGCCGCGTGGTCCCAGCCGTCCTGGGTGACGAGGTAGCCGACGAGGAGCTGGTTTCCGCTGCGGGCGGTGCGCACGGCCGCGGCGGCGCCGGCGACGCCGGGCAGGGCCTGGAGGGCCGCGTCCACCTCGCCGAGCTCGATGCGGCGGCCGCCGAGCTTGATCTGCTCGTCGCCGCGGCCGAGGAAGACGAGGCCTTCCGGTTCGGCGCGGACCAGGTCGCCGCTGCGGTAGGCGCGTTCCCAGCCGAGGGATTCCAGCGGGGCGTACTTCTCGGCGTCCTTCTCGGGGTCGAGGTAGCGGGCCAGGCCGACGCCGCCGATCACGAGCTGGCCGCTGCCGCCCATGGGCACCGGTTCGCCTGACTCGTCGACGACGGCGAGCTCCCAGCCGTTCAGCGGGAGCCCGATGCGGATGGGTTCCTCGCCGGTCAGGAGCGAGGCGCAGGCCACGACGGTGGCCTCGGTGGGGCCGTACGTGTTCCAGACCTCGCGGCCCTCGGTGACCAGGCGCTGGGTGAGCTCGGGCGGGCAGGCCTCGCCGCCGAAGATCAGCAGCCGGACCTCGCCCAGGTCCTCGGGGTCCCAGAGGGCGGCCAGGGTGGGCACGGTGGAGACGACGGTGATCTCCTGCTCCACGAGCCAGGGGCCGAGGTCGGCGCCACTGCGCACCTGGGAGCGGGGCACGGGGACGAGGCAGGCGCCGTAGCGCCAGGCCAGCCACATCTCCTCGCAGGAGGCGTCGAAGGCGACGGAGAGTCCGGCCATGACGCGGTCGCCGGGGCCGATCGGTTCCTCGACGAGGAACAGCGCGGCCTCGGCGTCGACGAAGGCGGCGGCGTTGCGGTGGGTGACGGCGACACCCTTGGGCTTGCCGGTGGAGCCGGAGGTGAAGATGATCCACGCGTCGTGCTCGGGCCCGGGCCGGGCGGCGGTCCGCTCCTCGGCGCGGCCGGTGGCGGCGCGGACGGCCGTGGCCTCGGTGGCGGTGGCGGTGGCGGTGGCGGTGGCGGTGGCGGTGGCGGCAGTGGCAGTGGTGGCGCCGGGGACCTCTATCCGTTGTCCGCCGCCCAGCACGGCCCGCACCCCGGCTTCGCCGAAGACCAGCTCGGCCCGCTCGTCCGGGTCCTCGGCGTCGACGGGCACGTAGGCGGCGCCCGCGGCGAGCACGGCGAGGATGGCCACGTAGAGCTCGTTGGTCCCGGACGGGACGCGTACGCCGACCCGGTCGCCGACCCCCACGCCGGCGGCCGCCAAGGCGCCGCGGCGGCGTTCGACCTCGACGGCGAGCGCGCGGTAGGTCAGCCGGACGGTGCCGTCGTCCAGGGCGAGTTCGTCGGGGTGGGCCCGTACGGAAGCCTCGAAGACGTCGACGAGGGTGCGTGTCGGGGCCGCGGGCCCGGCCCGGAACAGGGCCGATTTGCCGGACGCGACGTGATTCTCCCCGTCGTCGAGCAGAGTGAGTTCACCGCTCTGAGGTGTGGCTGCCATCGGCCCTCGCGTCTCGTTCCCGGAAACGTCCGGGTCGCCGGCGGAGCCCAGGTCTGCCCGGGTTGTTCCGATCCAGCGCCAAACAGCCCTCCAGTTTAGTCCGTCGCCGAGGATTTCCCGGCCGACGCCTTGCGCATGGCCGGGAAATGGCGGTAATGAGGGCCGTGAGGACGTCGGTCCGCGACGCGTGCCGCGTACTCCCCGGCCGCTGCCACCGCGGCGATCAGGTCCGCGGGATCGACGTCGGCTCCGTCCTCCAGCCGCACCGTGCAGCGACCGGAGGGGTGCTGACGGCCGAACAGCTTCGATCAGCGAGAGCGGAGATGCCGACCGCACGCGGCGAGGCCGGGCAGGCGACCTGCGGGGTCACACGACGGCGGGGTGGAGCACGGCCTCCCCCGTCACCTCGATGCCCGTGCGCTCGCCGGGGCGGGCGGCTGCCGGGCCGGGGACGCGGACGTCGATCGGCTCGGCGACGCCGTCGACGGCGACCGTGACCATGGCGTCGTGGCCGTAGAAGCGCACGTCGGTCACCGTGCCGCTGGCTTCGGCCGTGTCCGGGTGCGTCAGGCGCAGCTGCTCGGGCCGCAGCAGCACCACGCCCTCGCGGAGCCGGCCGGGCGGGTCCGCGAGGGGGATGCGGCCGAGTGCGGTGGCCGCCGTGCCCTGCTCCGCGGTGCCGGTGACGAGCACCGCGTCCCCGACGAACGCGGCGACCCAGGGGTCGGCGGGGCGTCGGTACACCTCGTGCGGGGTGCCGCACTGGGCGACCCGGCCGCCCCGTACGACGGCGACGAGGTCGGCGGTCGAGAGGGCCTCCTGCTGGTCGTGGGTGACCAGCAGGGCGGTGGCGCCGGTGGCCCGCAGGGCTGCGCGCACGTCGGCCCGTACGCCCGTGCGCAGGGCGCTGTCCAGGGCGTTGAACGGCTCGTCCAGCAGGACAAGGGCCGGCTGTGGCGCCAGCGCCCGGGCGAGGGCGATGCGCTGCTGTTGGCCTCCGGAGAGCTCGTGCGGCATCCGGTCGCCGTAGTCGGCGAGACCGACGAGTTCGAGCATCTCCTCCGTGCGCCGGAGGCGGGCGGAGCGGTCGAGGCCGGTGAGCCCGAAGCCGATGTTGCGGGCCACGCTCAAGTGCGGGAAGAGCGCGCCCTCCTGGGGGACGATGCCGATCCGGCGCTGCTCGGGCGGGAGGTGTACGCCGGGGCCGCTGAGCGTGCGTCCGCCGATGGTGAGGGTGCCCGCGTCGGAGCGCAGGAAGCCGGCGATGATCCGCAGCAGGGTGGTCTTGCCGCAGCCGGAGGGCCCGAGCACGGCGGTGAGGGAGCCGCCCGGCACGTCGAGGTCGAGGCCGTCGAGGACCGGTGCCCCGGGGCCGTACGCCTTGGCCAGGCCGGCGATCTGCAGGTCGGTCATGTGCGGTGCCTTCCGAGGAGGTACGACGGGACGGCGGCCAGCAGGATCAGGGCCGCGGCGTAGGGTGCGGCGGCGGCGAAGGATCCGGTGCCGGTCTCGGTCCAGAGGCGGGTGGCCAGGGTGTCCATGCCGGTGGGGCGTAGCAGCAGGGTCGCGGGGAGCTCCTTCATGCACACGACGAAGGTGAGCGCGGCTCCGGCGGCCACCCCGGGGGCGGCCAGCGGCACGGTCACCTCGCGCAGCACCTTCAGGGGACTGCGCCCGAGCGAGCGGGCGACGTCCTCCAGCACCGGGGGCGACTGGAGCACGGCGGCCCGGGTGCCGGCCACGGCGACGGGCAGGAAGAGCACCGCGTACGCGCAGACCAGCAGCGGCAGTTCCTGGTAGATCGGTTCCGCGTAGCGCACGGCGAAGAAGACCAGGGACAGTGCGACGGTGATGCCCGGGAGGGCGTGGCCCGCGTAGGCGGACTGCTCCAGCAGGCCGGCGGTGCGGCCCCGGTACCGGGCGGCGATCACGCCGACCGGCAGCGCGAGGAGCGTGGTGAGCGCGGCCCCCGCGGCGGCGACGCCGAGCGTCGTGGCGGCGGTGTCGAGGAGGGTGCCGGGATCCCAGGTCGCGGAGTTCCCGACGGCGAGCCAGTAGCCGAGGGTGGCCAGCGGCATGAGCACGGCGACGGCGGTGACGGCCGCGCACCAGGCGAGCGCGGGCGTCCGCCACCGGCCCAGCGGCGCGGGCACGGCGCGGCGTGCGGTGCCGGTACCCGTCCGGGCGTGGCCGGCCCTGCCGCGGGTCCGCGCCTCGGCGGCGACCAGCGCGATGGTCATCACGACGAGGACGACGCTGAGCGCGGCGGCCGGGGTGCGGTCGAAACTCGCCCGGTACGAGGTGTAGATGCCCCGGGTGAAGGTGTCGTAGCGCATCAGCGACACGGCGCCGAAGTCGGAGAACACGTACAGCGCGACGAGTACGGCTCCGCCGGCGGCCGCGGGGCGCAGTTGCGGCAGGGTGACGCGCAGGAAGGTGCGCAGCGGCCCGTGGCCGAGCGAGCGGGAGACCTCCTCCTGCGCCGGATCGGTGCCGCGCAGGGCGGCGGTGACGGGGAGGTACACGTAGGGGAAGCTCACCAGGGTCAGTGCGACCGCGGACCCCGCGAAGCCGGCGAGGGCCGGGAAGGCGGACAGCCAGGCGAACGCGGCGACGTAACTGGGCACGGCCAGCGGCAGGGTCACGAGCACCGACCAGGCGCGGGCGCCGGGCAGGTCGGTCCGTACGGTCAGCCAGGCCAGTGAAACGCCCAGGACCAGGCAGGCGGAGACGACCACGGCGGCCAGTCCGAGGCTGCGGCCGAGCAGTTGGGCGGTGCGTTCGTTGGCGACGACCTCCCAGGCGAAGGCGGGGCCGCGCTCCAGGGAGCGGACCGCGAGGTAGCCGAGGGGCAGTAGCGCGAAGACGGCGGCGACGGTCGCCGGGACGAGCAGGACGGCCGGCGGACGCCCGGCACGCGACCGCCCGGCCGGCGGGGTGGCGCCGGTCGGGCGGGCGGCCGGATCCGTCTGCGCGACGGGATCCGTGGGATGCATGCGGGTCAGACCATCCCGGCTTCCTGGAGCATCTTCAGGGTCTCCTGAAGCGATTCCAGCCTGCCGAGGTCGATCTTGGGCGCGTCGAGGCTCGCCAGCGGCGGCAGACCCTCGACCGTGCTGGTCACGCCCGCGGCGAGCGGGTACTCCTTGGTGTCCTCGGCGAAGTACTTCTGCGCCTTCTCCGAGAGCAGGAAGTCGACGGCCTTCTGCGCGGCCCCGGCCTGGTCGCTCCCCTTGATCAGGCCGACACCGGCGACGTTGACGAGGGCTCCGGGGTCTCCGCCGGGCAGGAAGTGGATCTTCGCCTTGACCTTGTCCTCGCCCTTCTCGGCGACGCGCTCGTACCAGTAGTAGTGGTTGATCAGGCCGAGCGAGACCTCGCCCTTGCCGACGGCGTCGAGGGTCTTGAGGTTGTTGTCGTACACCTTGGGCTCGTTGGCCTTGAGCCCCTTGAGCCAGGTGCGGGTTGCGTCGTCGCCCTCCAGTACGCGCATGCCGGTGACGAAGGCCTGGAAGGAGGCGTTGGTCGGCACGTAGCCGATCTTGCCCTTCCACTCCGGCTTGACCAGGTCGTGGACGGTGTCGGGGGCCTTGGCGACCTTGTCGGGGTTGTAGGCGAGGACGCGGACGCGTCCGGAGGTGCCCACCCAGTCGTCCGCGCCGCCGCGGAACGCGGGGTCCACCTTGTCGAGCGACTCCTTGGGCAGCTTCTCCAGCAGGCCCTTGGTCGAGAGGGCTCCGAGCGCCCCGGCGTCCTGCGAGAAGAACAGACCGGCCTTGGTCTTGCCGCCCTCTTCCTGGATCTGGGCGGCGAGTTCGGCGCTCTCGCCGTAGCGGACGGCCACCGTCGTGCCGACGGCCTTCTCCAGCTCGTCGAGGAGCGGCTTGACCAGCTTCTCGTTCCGTCCCGAGTAGATCACGAGCCCCGCGTCGTCCTCGTCGACGCCGCAGCCGGCGACGGCGGGGATGAGGAGTGCCGCCGCGAAGAGCGCGGTCAAGCGTCGGACCAAGGGGCGTCGCATGGGAAGCCTTCCTGCGGGTGCGGAAGAGAAAGTGAACGCCCCATAAGTAAGGTAAAGCTAACCTAAAGGTCAAGGGTGACGCACACAACAATTCGGCCGCGCCGCCGCTTCGGCGGAGCCGACCCTACCGCTTGTTTTCCTGTGGATCTTCCATGGACCACATGTGACGTTCCTGTGACTATCGGGCGAGGTAAGCCTTTCCTAAGATGCGCCCGTGACAGTCCTCCCCGACCTGCGTACAGGCAGCGATTCCGTCCCGTTCGCCCTCGGCCTCGCGGCCCACGGTGACCGGACCGCCGTCATCACGGCCGACGGTCGGGTCAGCTACACGCAACTCGCCGCCCGGGTGGACGCGATGGCCGGGCGCCTCGGCAGCGAACGCCGCCTGGTCATGCTCGTCGGCGCGAACACCCTCGACGCACTCGTCACCCACCTCGCCGCCCTCGCGGCCGGGCACCCCGTCCTCCTGGTGCCCGGCGACCACGACGAGGCCGTCCAGTCCCTGATCGACGCGTACGACCCCGACGTCGTGGCCCACCCCGGCGACGGCGGATGGACGCTCGACGAGCGCCGCCCGGCATCGGCCCACGAACTGCACCCGGACCTCGCGCTGCTCCTGAGCACCTCCGGATCGACCGGCTCCCCGAAGCTCGTGCGGCTCTCCCACGAGAACCTCCAGGCCAACGCCGAGTCCATCGCCGACTACCTCGCGATCCGCGACACCGACCGCGCCGCGACCTCCCTGCCCCTGCACTACTGCTACGGCCTGTCCGTCGTGCACAGCCACCTCCTGCGCGGCGCCGGGCTGATCCTGACCGACCTGTCGGTCGCCGACACCTGCTTCTGGGAGCTGTTCCGGACCGGTGGCGGTACGAGCTTCGCCGGGGTCCCGTACACCTTCGACCTGCTCGACCGCGTCGGCTTCGACACGATGGAACTCCCCCGCCTGCGCTACGTCACCCAGGCCGGCGGACGGCTCGCCCCCGACCGGGTCCGGCAGTACGCCGCCATGGGCCGCACCCGCGGCTGGGAGCTGTTCGTGATGTACGGGCAGACCGAGGCCACCGCCCGCATGGCCTACCTGCCGCCGCACCTCGCCGAAACCCACCCCGAGGCGGCCGGCATCCCCGTCCCCGGCGGCTCGTTCCGACTCCAGCCGCTGCCGGTCCGGCCCGAAGGGACTCAGCCCGAGGCAGCCCAACCCGACGAAAACGCCGGGGAGTTGATCTACTCCGGCCCGAACGTCATGCTCGGCTACGCCCATTCGCCGGACGACCTCCGGCTGGGCCGGACCGTGCACGAGCTCCACACCGGCGACACCGCGCGCCGCACCCCCGACGGGCTCTACGAAATCACCGGCAGGCTCAGCCGGTTCACCAAGATCCTCGGCCTGCGCATCGACCCGCAGCAGATCGAGGCGATGCTCGCGCGCGGCGGCGTCGCCGCCCTGTGCACCGGGGACGACGAAGCCCTGTCCATCGCCGCCGTGGGGACCGACGGCTCCGAGGCCCGCCGGATCCGCAGGCTCGTCGCCGACGAGTGCGGCCTGCCGGCCCGCGCGGTCCGCGTCCACCTCGTACCGGAGCTCCCCCGCCTGCCCACGGGCAAGCCCGACTACCGGGCGGTGCGCGCCCTGAGCCACCAGGCCTCCACCCCCGCCGCCCCCGCCCCCGTGTCCGCGTCCGCGTCCGCGTCCGCCGGAATCACCCTGCCGCCGGGCAACGGCCTCGACGACCTGTGCCTGCTCTACGCCGAGGTGCTCGACCGGACCGACGTCACGGCGGACGGCTCGTTCGTCAGCCTGGGCGGCGATTCCCTCTCGTACGTCGAGATGTCCCTCCACCTCGAACAGCGGCTGGGCCACCTGCCGGCCGACTGGCACACGACGCGGATCAAGGACCTCTCGGCGGCCGAACAGCCGGCCCGTTCCTCCCGCTCCTCCCGCACGCGCAGGCTGGAGACCAGCGTCGCGCTCCGCGCCCTGGCGATCTTCTGCATCGTCGGCTCACACGTGCACGTGTTCGGCATCAAGGGCGGGGCGCACATCCTGCTGGCGGTGGCCGGGTACAACTTCGCCCGCTTCCACCTCTCCAGCGCCGACCGGCGGACCCGCGTGCGCCGGGTCTGGGCCGGCATCGGCCGCGTCGCGCTGCCGAGCATGACGTGGATCGGTTTCATCCTCCTCCTCAACGACGACTACACGCTCGCCAATCTCTTCCTGCTCGACAGCGTCATCGGGCCGGAGAACCTGAAGACGGGCATGCACTTCTGGTTCATCGAGACCCTGGTCTACATCCTGATCGCGGCCGTCGCCCTCCTCGGCCTCCCCCTCGCGGACCGGATGGAACGCCGCTTCCCCTACGCGCTGCCGCTCGGCCTCGCCGCCCTGGGGCTCCTCACCCGCTACGACCTCGTGGGCCTGCCCGCCCGCACCGAAATGCCCGATGCGGTCACCGTGTTCTGGCTGTTCGCCCTCGGCTGGGCTGCCGCGAAGGCGGCCGGCACCCGGCAACGCCTGCTGGTCACGGCCGTGGCACTGGCCACCGTGCCGGGCTTCTTCCCCGGCGATCCCGGCCGGGAAGTGATCATCATGGCCGGCTTCGCGCTCCTGGTGTGGGTGCCGACGCTGCCCAGCCGGGAGCGCGTCAACCGGCTCGCGGGACTCCTGGCCGGCAGCTCGCTGTACATCTACCTGACCCACTGGCAGATCTTCCCGCTCATCGACGGGGTCTCCCGGCACGCGGCCTTCCTGGCCGCGCTCCTCTTCGGCATCGCGTACGCCGCCGGCGTGAGCCGCCTGATGAAGGTGCTGCCCGCCCTCGCCGCGACGGGGACCGGGGTGGTCAGGCAGGCGGCGGGACGCTGGACTCCACTGCCGCGAGCCGCTCGGAGGGCAGACCCGCAGCGGTGAGGGCCTCGCGGAGGGCCGCTTCGCCCGGCACCCCGGACACGATGCCGTCCGCGTCGCGGTACAGACGGCACGAGAGACTCGGCTCCGCCCCCGCCGGTGCGAACGGATCCGCGCCGTCCAGCAGGATCGTCGGCGAGCCGTTCATTCCGTGCGCGGCGGCCTGCGCCCGATCGTGCACCACGACGAGCTCCAGCTCCACCGCCCGGCCCGCCAGCGCCGCGGTGACCCGCTCGGCGGCCGGAACGGCGTTCGGGCACCCCGGAACCGTCAGCACCGTGATCCGCATGGCCCTGCCCTCCCGTTTCGTCGCCGTACGTCCACAATGCCAGACGACAGGGCTGCCCGGCGGCGGGTTCCGGGCGCCGGATAGGGTGCCCGCATGGTCCCGGCCCGAGCTGCATCCAGCACGCCCCGAACCCGCCGTTCGGCGGGCCCGCTGCGGCTGTTGTGGCTGGCCACCCTGCTGTTCGCCCTCCTCTACACCCACGCCGCCGGCGCCGACAGCGCCTCCGCGCACGTCACCGGCGGCGCGATCTCCGTGGCCTACGCCGAGTCCGCCGAAGGGGCCGACCCCGGCCACCACGGTGAGCGGGCGCCCGACGGCGGCGAGGGCGACAGCGGGCACTCCCACCCCGCCGAGGCCTGCGCCTCCGGCCACCCGCAGCAGGGCCTGGACCTCCCCGGCCCGCCGCCGGCCCCCCTCGGCGAGGCCTCTCCCCGCTTCGCCGCGATGACGACGGGGCCGTGGGCCCGGACGCCCGCGTCCGCCCTGCCCGCCTCGCGAAGTTCCCTCGGTTCCGTGGTGCAGCGCGTATAGGTCCGGGTGTTTCGCCCGGATCCGTCCTGACTCTCATCGCCGACCCCGGCCCGCCCCTCCGCCGCGGACCGGGTGATGAGCCACGCCTGCATCACCGAAGGAAACCCGAAGAACGTGACCCCGAACCAGCTCCTCGACACCCGGAACCCCGAAGCGGCTGCGGCCCCTTCCCCCACCGGCAGGACCGCCCGGCGCCGCATGCAGCAGGCCCGCCACCGCTCCCTGGCCGCCCGCTACCTCGGCTACGTCGGCTACTTCGTGGGCGCCGGCCTCATCAGCGGCGCCGTCGTGCACCACCCCCTCGACCCCGACCGCTACACCCGCATCGCCGTCTACGGCGCCCTCGTCTTCCTCGCCGCGACCGTCCTCAACGAGTTCCTGCTCACCCGGGAACGGCCGGGCCTCCCCCGGATGCTGGTGGTCATCGGCTCCTCGCTGCTCCTGTCCTTCGGCATCGGCATGCTCAGCGGCGGGCTCCAGCACTTCGACGACTTCCCCGCCCGCGGCGCCGTCCTCGTCCCCACCGGGCTCGTCGTCTCCTTCGTCGCCTACGTGATCAAGGACGCCGACACCCCCTGGCACCGCATGTTCGGCCTCGTCGGCCTGGCCGTCCTGATCACCGCCGCCCTCGCCTTCTTCGGCCTGCGCCAGGTCGCCGCGTCGATGGAGACCGCGCCGGGCGGCGGCGGCCACAGCCACGGCACCGGCGGAACCGGGGAACCGGCCACCGCACCGGAGCCGACCGCTCCCGCGGCCCCCGCGGCGCCCGGCTCCGGCGGATCGCCTTCGGCGAAGCCCGCTCCGAAGGCCACCCCCGGCGACGGGCACGGCCACGGGCACTGAGAGCTCAGCGGAGCGTGGGGACCTCGCCTCCCTCGGCCCGCCGGAGGTCCACGCCGGGCAGCCGACCCACCCAGCCGGCGGCGACTTCGGCGAGCCGGGCCGCGGCCGGCGGGGTCCGGCCCAGCCCGATCGCCAGGCACGCCCGGCCGGGGCCGGTGTCGAACGGGCGGGGCCACGGTTCGGCGTCCGGCGTTCCCGCCCGCGCCAGAGCGGCGAGCAGCTCGGGTAGCCGCTCGCGTACGTGGTCCAGGCGCGCCCGCAGCTCCTCGCCGGGCCCCGCGCGCACGGTCAGTACGGCCCACGCGGCGTGGTGCCGGTGCGAGGGCGGGGTGCGCGGGGCGTCACCCGGCGTCGGGGCATCGGAGTCGGGCTGCCACCGCACCTCGCCCGTCCCGAGGGCGACGGTGGCGCGCGGCCGCATCGGCTCCGCGCCGCGCCGCGACAGCACGACCAGCTCGTCGACCCGGGTCGAGGTGCTGCCCAGCCGCGCGGCGCACTCCGCGCCCAGTCGGCGCGGATCCCGGGTCCGTCCGAGGGAGAGGTGCGGGGTGAAGCGGGGAGCGCGGCCGCGGCAGAGGGGGAAGCGCTCCACCAGGGCTCGTTCGAGCCCGGTCCAGGGGGCCGGGCCTGCCGCTGCGGGGTCGAGCCACACGGTCGCGTAGGCGCGGTGCCGGAAGCTGTGCACCCCGCTGAGCCGAACGTCGAACGGCGCGCACTCGGCCGCCGCTGCCCCCAAGGGCGCGGCGGCCGCCTCGAACTCCGACTCCGGCACGAAGCCGAACAGCAGGTTCACGTGCGGGGGCCAGCGCCGGATCTGCGGGTCGTGCTCCTCGCGGATGCCCTGGATCGCCGGCCAGAGCTCTGCCGGGGGCAGCCATGCCACGGCGGTCCGCGGCGTACTCCCGGCCTCGAAGGCCTCCGGCACGCCCTAGGCGGGAGGCGCGGGGCGGGTGGTTCCGGGGAGGCAGGTCACCGCCGGGTTGAAGGTCTCCTGCTCGCCCAGGGGGTTCTTCTTCCAGAGCCACAGGTGCAGGGCGTAGTGGACGGGCTGGCCGGGGAAGTTGCCGCGCAGCGGGCCCTTGAAGCGGGTGCCGAACATCGTGGGGCGGTCGTCGTCCGTCGCGAGGTTCTGGTCGCGGTCGTAGACCAGCCACTGCATCCCGACGAGGCGCTTGCCTCCGTGTCGGTCGTCCTCGTAGTAGAGGGCGGCGGGTTTGGCCGGGTCGACGGAGTTGTCGTAGGCGTGGTTGAAGTGCGGGTAGCCGAGCGCGCCCGGCCCTTGGCGGTTGGCGACGCAGTACTTGTCGGGTACGTAGCCCGCTCTCACCGCGTTGGCGTGCTGCTGGAAGCGGGCGGTCGCCCGGTAGGTGAGGCTGCGTTCGACGGCGACCCTGCCGACGTCGGTGTGGGCGGTGTCGGAGACGGCGCCGGGAGCGGCGATGGCCGACAGGACGAGCGAGGCGCCGGTCGTGAGCGCCAGGGCGAGGCTTCGGAGCATGTGCGGACTCCTTGGGGCGGGCTGGCTGGACGAGGAGCATGTCCCCGGTCCGGCGGGCCTGCCACACCGTCGGACCGGACGGCTGACCGCCGATCGGCTGACGGCCGAGCGCGCACCCTTCCGGGCGGGCTCGCGCGAGGGGGCTCGTACCGGCGGGAAACAGCACCACTCCAACGGGAGGGCGGACGTTTCGCGGGCCGCCCGGGCAGGGAACCGGTGTGTGGCCCAAACGCGACTGTCACGGAGGTGCGGAGCATGGCGCAGGAGAAGACGGCACCGGCGGGTGGCGGAACCCTCGACGAGATCGTCGCGGCCGTGGCCGGCGGGACGCCCGCCTACCGGGCGTGTCCCCATCCCGCGTACGCCGCCCTGCGCGAGCAGGCGCCGGTGTGCCGGCTGACGCCCCCGCACGGCATCGACACCTACCTGATCACCCGCTACGACGACGCCCGGGACGCGCTGGCGGACCCCCGCTTCAGCAAGGACATGCGCGGGGCCCTCGACACCTACCACGCGGTGTACGGCAGCGTCTTCGACGCCCTCGACGACAACGTGCTCTTCTCCGACCCGCCCCGGCACACCCGGTTGCGGCGCAGTCTGCGCAGCGCCTTCACGCCCCGCCGGGTGGAGGAGATGAGGCCGAGGATCACCGAGATCGCCGAGGCCCTCCTCGACGAGTGCGCCGGGGGCGGCGGCCCGGTCGACCTGATGTCCTCGTTCGCGTTCCCGCTGCCCATCGCGGTGCTGTGCGAACTGATCGGCATCCCGGACGGCGACCGCTCCGAGATCACGGAGCAGTTCTCGATCGTGGCGCGCGCCCGGTTCGATCCCCGGCTGAAGCCGGAGCTGTTGGCGGCCGAGGAATGGCTGCGCGACCGCTTCACCCGGCTCATCTCGTACACGCGCGACCACCCGTCGGACTGCTTCCTGAGCGACCTCATCCGGGCGGAGGAGGGTCTCGACGAAACGGAGCTCCTGTCCTCGCTGTGGGTCGTCTTCTTCGCCGGTCACAAGACCACCGCCTTCCAGATCGGCAACACCGTCCTCAACCTGCTCCTGCGTCCCGATCAGCTGGAGAAGCTCCGGAGGGACCCGCGGCTGATCCCGCGGGCGGTCGAGGAGAGCGTCCGGTTCGAGGGATCGGTGGAGACGTCGACCTTCCGGTACGCGGCCGAGGACGCCGAGATCCGGGGAACGCGGATCCCGAAGGGATCACTGGTCCAGATCGCCATCACCTCCGCCAACCGGGACCCGGAGAAGTTCGACCGCCCCGACGTGATGGACGTGACGCGCGAGGGACTTCAGGGTGCACACCTCGGCTTCGGCTACGGAACGCACTACTGCCTGGGTGCCCCGCTGGCGCGGCTCGAACTCGAAGTCGCGCTCTCCGCCCTCCTGCGGCGTTTCCCGGGGATGGAGCTGAGCGACGCGGAGGAGAGCAAGGGCGCGTGGCTGAAGGGCCCCGTTGCGGCGTTCCGGGGCCTTCAGCAACTCCGGATCGTCCTGGACCCGACACCGGTCGACCGGGAACTCGCGTCGGTACCCACGGCAGGAATCTAGCCCAGCCCCAACGGACGGACGGACGGCGGACCGGTATGCCTGAATCTGCGAGCACCTCTGAACTGCACGTACCTGGAAGGCCCTTGGCGGAGGCCGGGGCCGGGCACGCGGTGCAGTCGAAGATCGACATGCACCATCACTTCTGCGCGCCGGAGTGGCGCGAGTGGGCCGAGCGGCACGACCTGGTCAAGCCGGGGCAGCTGCCGGCCTGGGCCCGGTTCGACGCCGAGGACTCCGTCCGCTTCATGGACCGCGCGGGGATCGCGACGGCCGTGCTCAAGCCCATGCTGCCGGCGAGGTACCACTCGTCCGCGCAGCTGCGCGAGGCGATCAACATCACGCTCCTCTCCATGCTCGACGTGGCGAACTCGCATCCCGGGCGGTTCTCCTTCTACGTCCCGCTGTTCCTCGACGATCCCGAGGCCTCCTCCTGGGCGGTGCGCCGCGGGCTCGGCGACTTCGGGGCCGTCGGGGTGAACGTGACGGCCAACTACGGGGGCGTGTACCTCGGAGACCCCTCCTACGACCGGGTGTTCCACGAACTGGACGACTGCGGCGCCGTGGTGGACACCCATCCGCACCACCTGCCGGGCAGCCCGCCCGGAGCGGCCACCGTCCCCGGCATTCCGAACTTCATGTGCGACTTCCTGCTGGACACCACCCGGGCCGCCGTGAACATGATCAGCAAGAGGACACTGGACCGCTTCCCGAACATCTCGGTGATCCTGCCGCACGCCGGCGGGTTCCTGCCGTACATCGCGACGCGCCTCCAGGCGCTCGGACGGTTCTGCGATCCGCCCGTGGACCCCGGCGCCGTCCGCGACCACCTGCGGCGGTTCTACTACGACACCGCAGGACCGATGGCGCCCGCGGCGACCCTCCTCGCGCTCGTGCCCGCCGACCACATCCTCTTCGGCACCGACTGGCCGGCCGCCCCCGCCGACACTGTCGTGGACCTCGCGCTCCCGGCCCTCGACGGGGACCCCGCGTTCACCCCGGATCAGCTGCCGGGGCTCTACCACGACAACGCGCTCCGGCTGCTGCCCCAGTTGGCGACGGTCTGACCGGCCACGGATCGCCGGACCGGCCGTCGGTCGCCTCCGAGCGGTTCGACGGCTCCCACCCGGCTTCACTAGCCTGGATGCATGCACGGTGATCTGATCACACTGTGCCTCGCCGGCGACGTCATGCTCGGGCGGGGGCTCGACCAGATACTTCCGCATCCCGGTGATCCGGCGCTGGCGGAGGCCTACCTCCGCGACGCCCGCTCCTACGTCGAGCTGGCGGAGGCCGCGAACGGCCCGATCCCCCGGCCGGCCGACTTCTCCTGGCCGTGGGGCGACGCCCTGCGGATGCTCGACCGGGCGGAGCCCGACGCCCTGGTGCTCAACCTGGAGACCAGCGTCACGCGGAGCGACGACTTCGCCCCGGGCAAGGGGATCCACTACCGCATGCATCCCGCCAACCTGCCCTGCCTGATCGCCGCCCGTCCCGACGTGTGCGTCCTGGCGAACAACCACGTCCTCGACTTCGGCCGCCGCGGGCTGGCGGAGACCCTTGACGTGCTGGCGGGCGCCGGGCTCGCCGTGGCGGGGGCGGGACGTGACGCGGACGGGGCCCGGCAACCGGCGGGTGTCCCCGTCGCGGGCGGTCGGCGGATCCTGGTCCACTCCTTCGGCATGCCGTCCAGCGGGATCCCGCCGGACTGGGCCGCCGCCACGGACCGGAGCGGGGTCGACTACGTGGCCGAGGCCTCGGACACCGCGGCGGCCGCGGTGGTCGCCCGGATCCGGGAGGCGAAACGGCCGGGGGACATCTCCGTCGCCTCGATCCACTGGGGTTCCAACTGGGGGTACACCGTCCCCCGCGACCAGGTCCGCTTCGCGCACGCGCTCGTCGACGGCGGCGCCGACGTGGTCCACGGGCACTCCTCGCACCACCCCCGGCCCCTGGAGCTGTACCGGGACAAGCTCATCGCGTACGGCTGCGGCGACCTGGTGAACGACTACGAGGGCATCAGCGGCCACGGGAACTACCGTGACGACCTGCGGCCGCTCTACTTCGCCTCGCTCGATCCCGACAGCGGCGCACTCCGCGAGCTGCTCATCGCCCCCTTCCAGGCCCGGCGGCTGCGGCTCCGCGAGGCGTCGCCGGAGGACTGCCGGTGGCTCGGGAACGTGCTGGGCCGGATCAGCCGCGGCTTCGCCCCGCCCCTCGCGTCCGAGCCGGACGGCACCCTCACCCACCGCCCGCGGATCGCCGGATGAGCCCGTACGGGGGGATTCTGGAACTACCGGAAGCAGCGGCGACCGGAGCGTGAGGAGGCACGTCATGACACACGCCGAGGAGTGGAAGGTGGGCGTCTACCTGACCGAGGAGGACGGCACCACCAAGGCCCGGGCCGTGCTCGACAACGGGAAGACGACGATGGTCGGCCGCGGCAAGGCGCGCTGCAACCCGCAGGACGTGGAGGTCCCCGCGATCGGCGACGAGCTGGCGGCGAGCCGGGCGATGCGCGACCTGGCCGGTCAGCTGATGCGGGCCGCGGACCGGGACCTGGCCGCGGTCGGAGCCGTACCCGACCCGCCGCGCACCGGCTACGGCTGGCCGGACGACACGGGCCCGGCCCGGTAGAACGCTCCGCCCCCCTTCGCCGGAGCCCCGCCGAGCGGCCTCGGCCGTTCCGGCGGGGTGACGAGGTGCGCGGGGCCAGTGGGGTGCGGGGGGGGTGCCGGGGCGGCGGCCGTCCGTCACCGCCCGGTCACACCCTGCGGTCGCGCAGGGCCCCGCCCTCAGCCGGCCGCCCGGCGGGCCGCGACGAGTTCGGCGAACTCCGCGAGCGTGGAGTCCTGGAACTCCTTCTCGTCGATCTTGACGCCCAGCCTGTCCTCCACGGCGATGGCCAGCTCGACGACGAGGAGCGAATCCTCCAGCAGGACGCGCATCGGCGCGTTCGCCCGCACCTCCTCGGCCGGCACTTCGAGCGTCTCGGTGAGCAGTTCGGTGATCACGTCGATGACGGACTCCTGCGCGGAAATGGTCACGGCGCCTCGCATGGAAGAGAAGGAATGGATCTCGTGGTGGAATAGGTATCACGTCGGCCAATTCGCGCAAAACCCGTGACAGGGCCGGTTATTGACGAACCGACACATGAGAGCGGGATTCCTTCATGTCCGAAAGCCTGACCGATTTGCTGGAAGCGGCCGCAGTCGAATTGCGGCTGGTCCGGCGGCTGTTCGGCGAGGCGGGCGAGATCGCGTGGGACCGGGCCCTCGACTGGCTCGTCGACGACTACTTCCGGCTGGACGTCCTGGGCTTGGAGAACGTGCCGGCCGAGGGTCCCGCGGTGCTCGTGGCGAACCACTCCGGCGCCTGGGGACTGGACGCCTTCGTCCTCGTCAAGGTCCTTACCCGCAATCTGCGCCGCTCGCTGCACGTTCCGGCGGCTCCCCTGACGTTCCGCTTCCCGGTGCTCGGCCCGTACGCGCGCAAAATGGGCGCGTTTCCGATCGACCCGACCCTCGGACTGGAACATTTGAACGCGGGGGAACTCGTAGGGGTGTTTCCCGAGGGAATCGCCGGTCTGGAAAATCCCGTTCACGAACGCTACCGGCTGCGCCCCTTCAGCCCCGGATTCGCGGTGACCGCCGTCCGCGCGGGCGCCCCCGTCGTGCCGGTGGCGATCGTCGGCGCCGAGGAGGCGTACCCCAAGCTCGGGGAGATCCCGGCCCTGGCACGCCTCTTCGACCTGCCCTACTTCCCGCTCACCCCGGCGTTCCCGCTGCCCTCGAAGTGGCTCATCACCATCGGCGAGCCGATCGAGGCGCCCGCGCGGCCCGCGTCCCTCGCCGAGCGTTCGGCCGCGGCCCGCACCCTCTGCGCCGAGGCCCAGGCAGCCGTGCAGGGCATGCTCGACCACGAGGTCGGCCGCCGCGACACTCCCTTCTGGTAGGGCGCGCGGCGGCGGCCGGGGCCCGCCCCTCAGCCCTCCAGCCGCTGCGCCGCCCGCCGTACGTCGCCGGCGGCCTTCGCGCACCGGTCCGCGTGCCCCAGGAGCACCATGCGGAAGTGCTCGCCCGCCTCGTCCCCGTTCCAGCCGCCGTTGCCGGCGCAGGCCGCGAGGCTCTCCGCGTGCTGTTCCAGCCGCGCCGCGCTGGCCTGCGCCAACGCCGCGTACGAGGCCGGCGCGTAGCCCGGCGCGGCGACCGGCAGCGCCGTCGGCAGGCCGACCGTGACCCGGGCGTCCCCTGACCGGCCCTCGAGGTCGGTCAGGGCCACGAGCAGCCCGCCCGGTTCGAGGGTGTCCGGCAGCCGGTCCGCGCCGAACCGGGGGGAGATCAGCACCGGGCGGGCCTCCGCCACGACCGTGCGTACGGTCTCCACCGCCACGAGTTCCGCGAAGGAAGCCGACGCGCAGCCCGCGGGGGCCGTGCAGAGGGCTCCGGGCCAGGGCGCCGGGCCGTCCCCGCCCGGAGGCTGCGGCAGCAGTCCGGGGGCGCACAGGATCTCCGTACCGGACCGCACCGCCAGGTCCTGCCAGACGAACGGCGTCCGCACCGGGTGCACGGCGGCGGCCACGGGCGGGTAGCGGCGCAGGGCGATGCCCACGGCCCGATCCGGGGAGTCCGCGGCGCGCGCCGCGAGCAGGGCCAGAGCCCTCAGCGCGGTGCCGGAGGCGGCCTCGGACACCAGGGCGAGGGCGTGCGCGACGACGGGGACCGCGGTGTCGGCGGCCTCGCCCCCGGACCTCAGCCGGCCGGCCAGGGAGGCCGGGTCCGGGTCGGTCAGGTACGGCGCGAGCCGCCGGTCCAGGGCCGCGGACCGGGCCCCGTAGGACCGGCTGTCCACGGCCGCCGTCGCCGCCGCGAGCACCTCGCTCAGCAGGGTGTCCTCGACTCCCGCCGCGCCCACCACCACGCGCCGGGCGAGGCGGAGCATCCCGGCACGCCAGACCTGCCAGTCGAGGGTGCCGTCCCCGCGCCGGGCACCCATCGCCCGGTCCACGTCCTCACGGAGCAGGGCCCGCAGTTCCGCGGCGGACGGGGCCGCGTCCCGGGCGCGGGGCGCGGCGGGGGCGGCGTGCGGGGACAGCCCGTAGCGGCGTCCCCCGGCGTCGAGCCCCGTCGCGGGCCCCAGGGCCCCGGCCAGGTCCCCGTGGGAGAGCAGCGCCGCGGCGTCGTCCGCTGAGAGCGGTACGAGGAAGGACCCGAAGGGGGTGCGCAGCCGGACGGGCCGCCCGGACCGGGTGCGCCTCAGGTGCGCCAGCAGGGCGCGGGTCAGGCCCTCCCGGGTGAGTGCGTCCAGGCCCAGCGCCCGGGCGGGGGCGTCCACCCAGGGCAGCCGCTGGGCGAGCACGGCGGCGCTGAACAGGGCGTTCTCCAGGGGCCAGGCGGTCGCGGGGCCGCGTGCCGTCGTGGTGCCGCGGGCCGTGGTCGTGCCTTGGCCGTCAAGGTGGTCGCAGTCGTCGTGGTGGTCGCGGTCGTCGCGGTGGTCGTCGGTCATGGGTCGGTCCTTCTCCCTCGCGGTCACTTGTCGCGCAGCATGTACGGCTGGTTGCCGGTGATCTCGCCGTCGTAGGCGCCGATCAGCCCGTTGACCCGTTCCCGGTGGTGGGCGATCGGGCCGCGCAGGCTGTCGGAGTACGCCTGCGGGGCGTGCGACAGCGGGTAGTCGTAGGACTCGTCCAGCCAGGACAGTTCGACCCAGTGGGCGGGGATGTCGTTGGGGGAGGCCGGTCCGCGCCCGTCCAGCGTCGGGATCACGTCGTGCTTGTTGACCAGGCTGATCACCCGGGTGGTGTGGTCGGCGGGCCGCTTGCCGTCGATCGGGGAGCCGACCGCGATCACGTGGGTGAGGCGGTAGGTCGCGGAGAACTCCGGGTCCGAGGCCAGGTTCATCCCGGTCAGCCCGCCCAGACTGTGACCGACGATCATGAGCTCGGATCCGGCCGGTACGCCCGCCCGTTCCAGGAGGTTGCGGGCGGCGCGGGTGTAGGTGGTGTCGGTGCGCAGGCAGCCGTCGAAGGCGCCGATCACGTCCTGCGGCGTGCTGTTGCTGAGCAGGGCGAAGCTGGTCCCGGGCAGCAGGAGCACGTGGCGTTCGGCGCCGTCGGCGCACCGGATCCGGCGCAGCAGGGCCAGCCCGTGGTTGCCGAGGGCGCCGATGTCGTTGACGTAGCTGACGACGTCGTTGCGGGAGGTCTCCAGGACCTTCGCCAGGATGGAGTCCGGTTCGGTCCGCTCGGCCCGCCCCGGCCCGGGGTTGAGGAATTTGATCAGCGAACTCGGCAGTCCGAGGAAGGGGTCGGTGGTGGGCACCCCGCCGGACAGGGTGACCCAGGAGAAGCCGTCGTTGACCGGGTTCTCGTCGAGCAGCCCGAGCAGGGCGAGCAGCTCCATCATCACGGGGCTCACGGTGGTGAGGGCGCGGGTGACGCCCAGCCGTTCGACGAGCCCGTGCAGTGCGCGGAGCGCCTCGATCCGGTCCCCGGCGATCATCGCGTCGGTCAGGCGCCTGGCCACCGGCGCGTCCAGGTTCGGGTGCTCGGCCGCGGCCGCCCTGATCCGCAGGGCGAAGGCGTCCACGGCCATCGCCACCTTGGCGGGCCGCCGGTACGTCACGCTCCCGGCCATCCGGGCCAGTTCGCCGACGAGGCCGCCGTTCGCCCCGAATCCGAGGCCTGCCGGGCTGGTCAGGGCCTTGGTGCAGGACATCGCCGCGCCCAGCGCCCAGGCCGGGCGGCGCAGGGCTTCGAGACCGAAGCGCCAGCTGCCGAGTGCGCCGGTCAGTTCCGCGCCCGCCTGCCGCGCCGTGAGCGCCGCGTCCGCGAGCAGCACGGAGGCGGCGATCAGCAACTCGGGGTCGGTCCGGCCCGGTTCCGTCCGGCCGAGGTCGGTCCGGCCCGGTTCCGGCGGGGCCGCGGGCTCGTCGTTCGCGGCGGCCTTCGGCTTCTGCCGCTCGGGAAGGCGCCGTGTCGGTTCGTCGACCGCCTGAGGGGTCACGTCCCCACCTCTCGTCCGTGCCGGTGGCTGCGCGCCGCCCGTGCCCGCTGTGTGCGCTGATCGCGCTGATTTCGCACGCATGGTGGCATCGAACGGGGCCCGTGGAGGGCGACGGCGGCGCCCGTGGCGGGCGCGCGTCCGCGCGGAGCGCCGGGCGTGACCGCGCGCCCGTGGGGCGGGCGGCGGGTGGCGGCTCCGGTGGGACGGGACGGGCCGCCTGGGGTGAGTGCACCGCCCCCGTGTTGACGTGGGGCGATCGGGACGGCCCCCGATGGCCTCCGATGGCCCCGGGACCCGCCCGGTGCTTCACTGGGGGGCATGCCATTCGACCACTACGGTGTGCTGGCCGGGACCCTGTCGCAGCACTTCCGCGACACCCCCGACGACGAGGGTGCGTGGTTCCACGTCAACCTCCGCGTGGACGCTCCGGACGGGCGGTACAAGTGCGCCGTCGACGTGGACAGCCACGACTCGGCGACCGGTGTGCAGTGGCGGTCCTTCACCGTCGACGCCTCGATGCTCGGGCCTGTGGCCGCACTGCCGCAGGGCTACCACGAGCTGGCGCGCACGTCCTCGTCCGGAGCGCTGGACTACCTGCGGCACCCGGCCCTGCGGGACCGCCCGGCGTGGCCCGCGTGGCTGCCGTCGTGGCTGCGGGAGATCCTGGACGGGTGGGTCCGGCCCACGCGCCCCTGGACCTCGGGGTCCAATCTCGACGCCGCCCTCGCGCTCGAACAGATCCTCGTCGTCGGACGGCCGGTCCTCGTCTTCGGCGAGCCGTTCTCCGCGGGCCTGGGCATGCACAACATCCACCAGAACCAGGGCGACCCGTTCGGCAGCCCGTGGTGGGACGAGAACGGCATCTGGCAGGACGGCGCGACGCTGACCCGCCGCCCCGACGGCCGCTACGACGTGTTCCTGAACAGGTTCTCCACCCAGAAGGACCACACGGACTCCGACGGGCACCCGATCTAGCCGAGGAGGCGGTCAGCCGCCGGAGCGGTCAGCCGAGGCGGGCCGGCGAGGAGGCACCCGGGGCCAGTACGCGCGGGCTGCCGCTGCCGTCGGCGGGGACGGTCCACAGGTCCGTGCTCTCGACGGCGCCCTCGGTGGGCAGGGCGTAGGCGAGGGTGCGGTCGTCGAGCCATACGGCCTGGTCGTCCACGCTGTGCTTCTCCGCGAGCGGCTGCTCGCGCAGGGTCCGCAGGTCCAGGACGTGTTCGCGCCACAGCGAAGCCCCCCGCTGCACCCGCTTCTTGTAGGCGACGCGGGTCTCGTCCGGGGACAGGGACGGGCATTCGACGTTCTGCGCGAGGGTGGTGACGCTCCGCCCGGAGATCGACCCCTTGACCAGATGGGTCTGGTTGTTCGTGCCGAGGGTGGCGTAGAAGGTGTCGTCGTCCTTGGAGAAGGTGACGCCCCAGAAGTTCACGTCGGCCGAGCTGTACTTCTTGCCGTCCATGAGGACGGTGAACTTCTCCAGGTCCGGTTCCAGCTGCCAGGTCCTGGTGTCCACGATGGCGGTACGGGTGGAGAAGAACGCGGCGCCGTACGACTCCCCCGCGACGAAGACCGTCCACGCGGCGAACCTGCCGCTCGGGGAGACCCGGGCCCGGCTCGGGGTGCCCGCGAGGGGGAAGCTGCGTACGGTGCGCAGGTCGGCGTCGACGATCAGGGCCTGGTTGTCCTGCGCGAGGGCGCCCGGGGTGGAGCGCAGGCACACGCCGGTGCCCGCGGAGGCGTGGAAGCGCTGACAGCTGAGGTCGGAGGCGGTGCGGTCGCCCCGGGGGTTCTCGGCCGGGACGGAGACGAGGGTGCCGCGGTGCGGGCCCTGGGCGGTGTTGAGCAGGGCCAGCGCGCCCGGGCGGGTGAGCGTGACCTGGCCGGCGGTGACGGCGGGGCCGCCCTGCTGCGGCTGCTCGGCCCGGGCGGCGGCGCGCAGCACCATCGCGGTGGCGGCGCCGCCGAGGAGCAGGACCGCCACGGCGAGGACGAGCAGGCGGCGCTTCGGCGAGAGCGTCATCGGGTGGTTCCTCCCGGGCGTCGGGTCGGGTCGGTACGAGGTGTGGCGCGCGGGTCGCGCAGGACGAAGCCGGCGACGGTCGCGCAGCACAGCAGTCCGGCCGCCGCGGCGGCGAGTGCCGGGCCGGGGCCCCAGAGGGTCCAGGCCCCGCCGAAGGCCAGCGAGCAGGCGACCCGGGCCAGGGCCTGGCCGGTCCCGACGAGTGCCAGGCCGGTGCCCCGCAGGTCCCCGGGGACGGTGGCGGCGACGGCGGCGGGCAGCACCCCGTCGGTGGCCGCGTAGAAGACCCCGTGCAGGGCGAGGACGAGGAAGGGCAGGGCCGGCCAGTCGGGGGCCCACAGCAGGAGCCCGTACGCGGCGAGGAGGAGGGCGTGCCCGGCGAGGAACACGGTGCGCCGCCCGATCCGGTCGGCGAGGGCCCCCGCCGGTACGGCCAGCAGCAGGAACACCGCCGCGGTGCCCAGCGGCAGCAGCGGGAACCAGTGCTCTCCGATCCCGGTGCGGCTCTGCAGGAACAGGTAGAGGAAGGCGTCGCTGACGGTGGTGAGCCCGAGCAGGGCGGCGCAGAGCGCCAGGGCGCGCAGTCTGGGCAGCCTCAGCAGGGCCAGGGCCTCGCGCACGCCGACGGCGGGAGCGGCGGGAGCAGCGGGGGCTGCAGGAACGGCTGGGGCGGCTGGGCCGGCAGCGGCGGCAGGGGCAAGGGGGTCCGTCCTACCCGGGACGAACAGCACGAGCACGACCACGCCGAGCAGGGCCACGCAGGCGCTCACCCCGAAGACTGCGTCGTAGCCGCCGACCGCCGCGCTCAGGATGAAGAAGGCGGCGAGAGGGCCGAGCAGCGCTCCGGTGGTGTCCATCGCCCGGTGCACACCGAAGGCGCGCCCCTGCAGCTCCGGTGGCGTGGACAGGGAGATCAGAGCGTCGCGCGGGGCGGTGCGCAGCCCCTTGCCGGTGCGTTCCAGCGCGAGGACCACCGCCACGGGGCCCGCGCTGTGGGCGAGCAGCAGCAGCGGTTTGCACAGGGCGGACAGGCCGTAGCCGAGCCCGGCGATCAGCTTGTGGTTCCGCACCCGGTCGGCGAGGTGTCCGCCGGTGAGCTGGACGAAGGCGCTGACCCCGTTGTAGACGCCGTCGAGGGCGCCGAAACCGAGGGGGCTCAGGCCGAGCCCGACGATGAGGTAGAGCGGCAGGACGGCGGTGACCATCTCCGAGGAGATGTCGGTGATCAGGCTGACCGTGCCCAGCGCGAAGACGGTGGAAGCCACCGCCGGGGTCCGCCCGGGGCCTGGGCCCGGCGCGGTCTTCGCCCCGGCGGGGGCGGAGCGGTCCGCGAGATACATGGTCAGGCGCTCCCCGTGTCCTGCCGGCTGCTCTCGTCCCGCAGCCAGGTGGAGAAGTCCCCGTCCCGGATGGCCTTGCGGGACCCCCTGCGGGCGGCGAGGGCCGCCACGACGAACACCACCACCTCCGGGAGCAGCCGCGGGTCGGCGCGCAGCAGGGCGCGCAGATCGGCGGTGCCGGTGCGCGCGGACGGCGCCGCGTGCGTCGACTGCGGGGCCTGGGGCTGCTGGGGCTGGGGTGCCTGTGGCGCCTGTGGCGCCTGTACGTGTTCCAGCTCGGCGGAGGAGGTCGCCGCGCGGACCTTCCGCTTGACCAGGTCGGACCAGGTGCGCGGCGGGTGGACGACGACCCGGGCCGACTCGACCACGGTCCGCTCCCCCCGCCCGAAGGCCAGCGACGCGGCCAGGTCGTCGGCCATGAGCGGCGGCAGCGCGGCGATCCGCGCGTGCCCCGCCTCGGTCACGGCGATGACCCCCCGGCCGAACAGCCCCTCGCGGACGGCCGGGAGCCGCTGCCACACCCGGTAGTACGCCCGGACCGGCCAGGCGCAGCCGGCCAGCGGGATGTCCCGGCCGGGGGCGGCGGCGAGGAACTCCGGGGTCCCGTCGAGCGCGGCGACGAGGGCCCGTACGCCGTCGGCGCCGAGGACGACGTCGGCGTCCACGTAGAGCCGGGGGAAACCGCGCGCGTGCTCGTCGCCGACCCGAAGTGCCGTGTGCTTGGAGGGAGTCGGTATGTCGACCACGCGGACGCGCGGGCCGCGCGCGCCCGCCACCTCGGCGGTGTCGTCCGTACAGCCGTTGCACACGACGACGATGTCGCTCCCGTCGGCGCTGTCCGCCAGGAGCGCGTCGAGGAGCCGGCCGATGACCCGGCCCTCGTTGTGGGCCGGGATCACGATGCTGGTCACCCGGGCAGTATGCACGTTCGATCACGGCCGATCATCCGACTCGGGTGATTCCCCCAACTCTCCCCAGTCATAGGCAAGGTGGTCTAGATTGAGCGCGCTGTACGGTCCGGTCGCCTGGGGGAACACGCGGCCGGTCCGGGGGGTGGAAGCACGCGGATATCGCAGCATCGGTTGTGGGGGGCCATCGCCGTTGAACAGGTCACGCACGGGTCGCGCAGGCGACCTCCGGCCTGCCCTCGACGGCACGTCCCCCCATCACACGCGCCCCGGCCACGAGTTGTCGGCACGCCGCTCGGCGTGCGCGGAGGGAAGGGGAACGCTGTGAAGGACACCGCGCGGGAGGCGGGGCGGGCCCCCGTCGCCGCAGGCCGGGAACCCGGGGGCCCGTTAGGCGTTGCCGTGGTCGGCGCGGGCTATTGGGGCCCCAACCTCGTCCGCAACTTCCAGTCCAGTCCGGCGTTCCGGCTGCGCTGGCTGTGCGACCTGAACGTGGACCGGGCCCGGCAGGTCCTCGGCGGGTACTCCACCGTCCAGGCGACATCCGATTACGCGGCCGTCCTCGCGGACCCGGAGGTGGACGCCGTCGCCGTGGCCACCCCCGCCGGGACGCACCTGGACGTGGCACTGGCCGCGCTGCGCGCCGGGAAGCACGTACTCGTGGAGAAGCCCCTCGCGGCCACCTACGAGGACGGACTGAAGCTCGTACGCGAGGCGGAGGAGCGCGGTCTCACGCTTATGTGCGACCACACGTACTGCTACACCCCGGCGGTGGCCCGGATCCGCGACATGGTCCGATCCGGGGAGCTCGGCGACATCCAGTTCGTCGACTCGGTCCGGATCAACCTGGGGCTGGTGCAGAAGGACATCGACGTCCTGTGGGACCTGGCCCCGCACGACCTGTCGGTCCTCGACTTCATCCTCCCCGACCACGTGCAGCCCGTCGCGGTCGCCGCCCACGGAGCCGATCCGATCGGGGCCGGGCAGTCCTGCGTGGCCTATCTGACGCTCCAGCTCAGCACCGGCGCCATCGCGCACGTGCACGTCAACTGGCTGTCCCCGACGAAGGTCCGCACCACCATGGTCGGCGGCTCCAAGCGGACGCTGGTGTGGGACGACCTCAACCCCTCCCAGCGGGTCGCGGTGTTCGACCGCGGGGTGGATCTGACCGCTCCTCAGGAGATCGGCGAGGACGAACGGCGCGACATGCTCGTCTCCTACCGGACCGGCGACATGGTGGCGCCCGCGCTCGGCGAGAAGGAAGCGCTGCGCAGCATGGTCGAGGAGTTCGCCGACGCGGTCCGGACGGGGCGGCCTCCGCTGACCGACGGCCGGGCGGGCCTGAAGGTGCTCGACATTCTGGAAGCGGCCTCGCGGAGCCTGGAGTTCCGTGGCGCGGTGGTCGGACTGCGCACCGGCCGTTGACCGTTGGTGGGACGTTCGTACGACAGACGATGAACAACTCAGTGGGGGCGGGGCGTTGAGCAGCGTACGAGGCAAGAGGATTCTGGTCACCGGCGGGGCGGGGACCATCGGGTCGCACGTGGTGGACCTGCTGGTGGACAACGGGGCGCGCGAGGTCGTCGTACTCGACAACTTCGTCCGGGGGCGTGCCGCGAACCTGGCCCGCGCCCTGCCGAGCGGTGTGGTGGAGGTCGTCGAGGGCGACGTCCGTGACGTGGCCGCCGTGCGCAAGGCCACGGACGGCGCGGACCTGGTGTTCCACCTGGCCGCCATCCGGATCACCCAGTGCGCGGAGGAACCGCGGCTGGCGAACGAGGTACTGGTGGACGGCACGTTCAACGTGCTGGAGGCGGCGGCCGCCGCGGGGGTGGGCAAGGTGATCGCCTCGTCCTCGGCCTCGGTCTACGGGCTGGCGGAGACCTTCCCGACCACCGAGCGCCACCACCCGTACAACAACGACACCTTCTACGGCGCGGCGAAGGCCTTCAACGAGGGGATGCTGCGCAGTTTCCGCGCCATGTACGGGCTGGACTACGTCGCGCTGCGCTACTTCAACGTCTACGGGCCCCGGATGGACATCCACGGGCTGTACACCGAGGTGCTGATCCGCTGGATGGAGCGGATCGTCGCGGGCGAGCCGCCGCTGATCCTGGGCGACGGCACCCAGACCATGGACTTCGTCGACGTCAGGGACATCGCCAGGGCCAATCTGCTGGCCGCCGAATCGGATCTGACCGACGAGGTGTTCAACATCGCGAGCGGCACGGAGACGAGCCTGCTCGACCTCGCGCTCGGCCTGCTGGAGGCGATGGACGCTGACGGCCTGGCGCCGGTGCACGGGCCGGCCCGCGCCGTGAACGGGGTGACCCGGCGGCTCGCGGACACCTCGGTGGCCGCGGAACGCCTCGGCTTCACCGCGGAGATCGACATGCGGAGCGGGCTGCGGGACCTGGTGGACTGGTGGCGGTCGGAGCGCGCCGCCGACGCGGCCGCGACGCGTGGCGAGACCCCTGGCGCGACCGCTGGCGAGACCCGATGAGCGCCGGGGACCGCATCCCCGTGATGGTGCCGTGGCTGGGCGAGGAGGAAGCGCGGGCCGCCGCCGACGCGGTGCTCTCCGGCTGGGTCGCCCAGGGCCCGCGGGTCTCCGAGTTCGAGCGGGCCTTCGCCGAGCGGGTGGGCGCGGAGCACGGCATCGCGGTGAGCTCGTGCACCACCGCCCTACACCTGGCGCTGATCGCGCTGGAGCTGGGCCCGGGCGACGAGGTGGTCGTACCCTCCCTGTCGTTCATCGCGACGGCCAACGCGGTGCGCTACGTGGGCGCGCGGCCGGTCTTCGCGGACGTGGAGGAGGCCACCGGCAACCTGACCCCGGCCACCGTCGACGCGGTCCGCACCCCCCGTACCAAGGCGGTGCTCGCCGTCCACCAGGGCGGGGTGCCCGCGGACGTGCACGCGCTGCGCGCGGCCTGCGCCGACTGGGACCTCTCGCTGGTGGAGGACGCGGCCTGCGGCATCGGCGCGACCGTCGGCGGCAAGTCCGTGGGCCAGGGGGCGCTGCTCGCGGCCTGGTCCTTCCACCCGCGCAAGGTGATCACCACCGGCGAGGGCGGCATGCTGACCACGGACGACGCCGAGTGGGCGCAGCGGCTGCGGCGGCTGCGCGAGCACGGGATGAACGTGTCCGCGGCGGAGCGGCACGCGAGCGGGAAGCCGATCGTCGAGAGCTATCTGGAGGTCGGCTACAACTACCGGATGACCGACATCCAGGCCGCGGTGGGCCTGGTGCAGTTGGGCAAGCTGGACGAGATCGTGGCCCGGCGCCGGGCGCTGGCCGCCCGCTACACGGAGCTGCTGGCCGAGGTCCCCGGGCTCACCCCGGTGCGGGATCCCGGTTACGGCCAGGGCAACTTCCAGTCGTACTGGGTGCTGCCGGCCGAGGACTTCCCGGTCGGCCGGGACGCGCTGCTGGCCGCGCTCGCACAGGCCGGGGTCTCGGCCCGGCGCGGGATCATGGCCTCGCACCTGGAGCCGGCGTACGCGGGCCACGGTTCGGCCCCGCTCCCGGTGACGGAGCGGATCAGCCGGGACTCGCTGATCCTGCCGCTGTTCCACACCATGACGCACGCCCAGCAGGACCGCGTGGTGGCGGTGCTCCGCGAACAGGCGGGCGGATGAGCCCCGGGCGCGCCGACGGGCGGGCCGACGGTCGGACGCACGGCCGGCCGGACACCGAGGACCTGCTGATCGTCGGCGCGGGCGGCTTCGCGCGCGAGACCGCGCAGGCGGTACGGGACGTGGCCGCCGCGGACGTGGCGCGGGGCCGGCCCCCGCGCTGGCGGCTCGCCGGGCACCTCGACGACGACGCCTCCCTGCACGGCCGGGACGTGGACGGTGTGCCGGTGCTGGGGGGCTGCGAGCGGGTGCACGAGCTGTGGGAAGCCCGGGTGGTGGTCTGCGTCGGCAGTCCGCGCGACTACGCGGTCCGCGCCCGGCTGGTGCGGCGCCTGGGGCTGCCCGTGCACCGCTACGCGACGGTGGTCCACCCCACGGCGGTGGTGTCGGACTCCTCGATGCTCGGCGTGGGTTCGGTGTTGCTCGCGCACGTCGTCCTGACCGCCGCCGTCCGGGTCGGGTCGCACGTGGCGGTGATGCCGCAGGTGGTCCTCACCCACGACGACGCCGTGGGGGACTTCGCCACGCTCGCCTCGGGGGCCCGCCTGGGCGGCGGGGTGCGGGTGCGGCGGGGCGCCTATGTGGGTGCGGGTGCGCTGGTCCGGGAGTGCGCCGAGGTGGGCGCCTGGTCCCTGACCGGTATGGGCAGCACCGTCCTGGCGGATGTCCCCGCCGGGGAGGTCTGGGCCGGTACCCCGGCCCGCCGCCTGCGTCAGGCGGCGGGCCCCGCTCTCGCCGAACTGGCCCGCGACGCGGAGGCGCCGGACGGGCCTGCTGCGGACGCGCCGGTGCCCGGACGGGCATCGGCGCACCGCACGGAGAACGGCACCGGCCGGTGGCCGGAGACACGGATCGCCGGAGACACGATGGGGAGTCCAGTCGCATGAACCAGATACCTCTCGTCGACCTCAAGGCGGCGCACGCCGAGGTCGCCGACGAAGTGCGCGCCGGGTTCGACCGGGTGCTGGCCGGCACGGCCTTCATCGGTGGTGAGGAGGTCGCCTCCTTCGAGCGCGAGTACGCCGAGTTCGCCGGGGTCGGGCACTGCGTGGGCGTCGCCAACGGCACCGACGCCCTCGAACTGGCGCTGCGCGCGAGCGGGGTGGGCGCGGGCGACGAGGTGGTGCTGCCCGCCAACACCTTCATCGCCACCGCGGGCGCCGTCGCCCGGATCGGCGCCCGTCCGGTGCTGGTCGACTGCTTCCCCGAGACCCTGCTGATGGACCCGCAGGCCGCGCTCGACGCGGTCGGGAAGGCCACCCGCGCGGTGGTCCCCGTCCACCTGTACGGGCAGTGCGCCGACACGGCCGAACTGGCCGCGCTGCTGCCCCCGTACGCCCGCGTGGTCGAGGACGCGGCGCAGAGCCAGGGCGCGACCCGTCACGGCCGCTCCCCCGGCGGCGGCGGGATCGCCGCGACCAGCTTCTACCCGGGCAAGAACCTGGGCGCCTACGGGGACGCGGGCGCGGTGGTCACCGACGACGCGGAGACGGCCGCGCTGGTGCGGGCGCTGGCCAACCACGGCGGCGTCGCCAAGTACCGGCACGACGTGGCCGGGTTCAACAGCCGGCTCGACGGTCTGCAGGCCGTGGTCCTGCGGGCGAAGCTGGCCCGGCTGGCCGACGGGAACGCGGCCCGGCGGGCCGCCGCCGCCCGCTACGACGCCCTGCTGGCCGGGCTCGCGGCCGCCGGACGGGTCACCCTGCCGGTGACGGCGGAGGGCAACGTCCACGTGTGGCACCTGTACGTCGTACGGGTCGACGGGGCGGACCGGGACGCCGTCGTCGGCAAGCTCAACGCGGAGGGCATCGGCGCGGGCGTGCACTATCCGGCCCCCGTCCACCTCACCCCCGCCTATCGTCACCTCGGGCACGGCCGCGGCGACTTCCCCCACGCCGAGCGGGCCGCCGAGCGGATGCTCTCCCTTCCGCTCTTCCCGCAGATCACCGCTGCCCAACAGCAGCGGGTCGTCGACGCGCTCGCCAACGCCCTGCGCTGACGCAAGAAGAGGTACAGATGAACAGACGGAGAAGGCTCCTCCGGTACGGTCTCTTCACCGTGGTCGCCGCTCTCATGGCCACGGTGCTGCCGCCCGCCGCGGTGGCGAGTGCGGTCGATCCGTGCGGCCCGGGGACGAACGCGATCGTGTGCGAGAACTCCAAGCCGGGCACTCCCATGTCCGACTGGTTCGCACCGAGCGCCTACGGCGACATCAAGGGTTTCCCGGCGCAGACCAGCGTCCAGGCCGGCGAGACCGTACAGTTCAAGATCCAATCGCCGACCCCGTACCGCGTCTCGGTGTACCGGCTGGGCCACTACGGGGGTGACGGGGCCCGTCTGATGTCGACCGCGGCCCAGGCCTCGCAGACGTACCCGGCGAACTTCGCGCAGGGCGGCAATCCCGCCGGCTGTACGACCAAGGCCTCCACGGGTCTGGTCGACTGCGGGAACTGGCCGGTCACCGCGACGTGGACCGTGCCGGCCAACGCCGTCTCCGGTCTGTACATCGTCAACTTCGACCAGGCGGACGGCAACGGGGTGATGCCCTACCCGTTCGTCGTCCGCAACGACTCCAGCCACTCCGACATCGTGGTGCAGACCAGCGACCAGACCTGGCAGGCATACAACAACTACGGCGGCCAGGACCTGTACGACGGCGCCGGACCCGCCCCGGACGGTCGGGCGTACGAGGTCAGCTACAACCGGCCGATGGACATCGGCGGGGAGAACGGGATCTACGGTTCCGAGTACCAGATGGTCGCGTGGCTGGAGCGCAACGGGTACGACGTCAGCTACGTCTCCGGCATCGACATGTCGAACCGCGGCGCGACGGAGCTGCGCAACCACAAGGTCTTCATGTCCTCGGGACACGACGAGTACTGGACCCAGGACCAGTTCACCAACGCGCTCAACGCGCGCCGGGCCGGGGTCAACCAGACCTACTTCGCCGGCAACGAGGTCTTCTGGAAGACCCGCCTCGCCCCGAGCATCGACGGTACGAACACCGCCGACCGGACGCTGGTCTGCTACAAGGAGACCAAGCTGTCCTTCCCCCAGCCGAACGGCGTCCCCGACCCGAGCGGGATCTGGACCGGCACCTTCATGGACCCGGCCAGCGGCACCAACGGACGGACCTTCCAGCCGCAGAACCAGCTGACCGGCTCGCTGTTCAGCGTGAACGGCTACCGCGCCGACGCGATCACCGTGCCCGGCTCCTTCGCCAAGATGCGGCTGTGGCGCAACACCACCGTCGCTTCCCTGACCCCCTCCCAGACCGCCACGTTCCCGGTCGGCACCCTCGGCTACGAATGGGACAGCGACGTGGAGGACGGCTACCGGCCGCCCGGACAGATCCGGATGTCCTCGACCACGGTCGACATCAACGACGGCAAGCTGCGCCTCGACTACGGCAACAACTACGGCAACGGCACCGCGACGCACAGCCTGCTCGCCTTCCGCGACCAGACCTCGGGCGCCCTGGTGTTCGGGGCGGGCACGGTGCAGTGGTCCTGGGGTCTGACGAACATGCCCACCGGCAATCCGGACGACGCGGTGGTCACCGCGGACAAGCGGATGCAGCAGGCCACGGTGAACGTGTTCGCCGACATGGGCGTGCAGCCCAAGTCCCTGCAGAGCGACCTGGCCGCGGCGACGGCCTCCACCGACACCGTCGGCCCGGCCGTCACCGTGACCAGCCCCGCGGCGAACGCCACCGTGCCGGCGCTCAGGCCCGTGACCATCACGGGCACGGCGTCCGACACCGGCGGCGGGGTGGTGGCCCGCGTGGAGGTCTCCACCGACGGCGGGACCACTTGGAAGGCGACCACGGGCCTCGGCTCCTGGAGCTACACCTGGACGCCCACCGCCCCGGGCGCGGCCCAGATCAAGGTGCGCGCGGTGGACGACAGCGTGAACATCGGCGCCACCACCACGGTGGCGGTGACCGTCGGGCCGCAGCAGTGCCCGTGCACCGTCTGGCCGGCCGCGACCGTCCCCGGCACCGTCAACGGCGGTGACGGCGGCGCCGTCGAACTCG
Organism: Streptomyces sp. NBC_01351; assembly: GCF_036237315.1. Classification (GTDB taxonomy): domain Bacteria; phylum Actinomycetota; class Actinomycetes; order Streptomycetales; family Streptomycetaceae; genus Streptomyces. The sequence goes on from NZ_CP108356.1 coordinate 979,493, forward strand.
GCGTGAAGATCCGCTCGTCGGTGCCCGGTTCCATCACCGGCGTCCGCTTCTACAAGTCCCCCGCGAACACCGGCACGCACACCGGCAGCCTGTGGAGCAGCTCAGGGCAGCGCCTGGCCACCGGCACCTTCACCAACGAGACGGCGTCCGGCTGGCAGCAGCTGAACTTCTCCTCCCCGGTGCCGATCAAGCCCAACACCACCTACATCGCCTCCTACTTCGCACCCCACGGCGGCTACTCCTACGACCCCACCTTCGCCTCTGCGGAAGCCGGACTGGCCCCGCTCACAGCGCTGAAGAACGGCACCGACGGCGGCAACGGCGTCTACCGCTACAGCGGCACGGGCGGCTTCCCGAACAACGCCTCGTCCGGCAGCAACTACTGGGTGGACGCGGTCCTGGACACCGCCACGGCGAGCACGACGCCCCCCACCGTCACCGCGACCTCGCCGCAGTCCGCGGCGACCGGGACGGCGATCACGGCGGCGGTGACGGCGACCTTCAGCGGGGCCGTCGACGCGGACACCCTGGTGTTCACCCTGAAGGACTCCGGGGGCAACTCCGTACCGGGCACCAAGGTCCTCGGCGCCTCGAACAGCGCCACCTTCACCCCGGCCGGCGAGCTCGCCCTCAGCACCACCTACACGGCGTCCGTGCAGGCCTCCGACCTGTGGGGCAATGCCATGGCCGCGCCGGTGACGTGGAACTTCACCACCAGCACGACGCCACCGACGGTCAACTGCCCCTGCACGCTGTGGAGCGGCACCACCACGCCGAGCACCGCCAACGTGAGCGACGACACCAACTCGGTGGAGCTCGGCACCCGCTTCCAGTCCGCGGTGAACGGCTACATCACCGGCGTCACCTTCTACAAGGGGCCCGGGAACACCGGCACGCACACCGGCAGCCTGTGGGCGGCCAACGGCACCCTGCTGGCCACCGGAACCTTCGGCAGTGAAACGCTGACCGGCTGGCAGCAGCTCCAGTTCGCCACCCCGGTTCCCATCACCGCGGGCACCACCTACGTGGCCTCCTACCACGCGCCGAACGGCAACTACTCCGTGGACGGCGGCTACTTCACCGCGGCGCACCGCTCCTATCCGCTGGTCGCCCCGGCCGACACCGCCGGCGCCGCCAACGGCCTGTACAAGTACGGCGCGTCCACCGCCTTCCCGAACAACACCTTCGGCTCGGTGAACTACTGGGTCGGCCCGATCTTCACCACGACCCCGCCCGCTCCCGTCCAGTCGTCCACCGCCTCGGAGGTGCCCGGCCAGTGAGCACGGTCAGCGTGGTGATCCCCTGCTACAAGTACGGCCATTTCCTGGCCGACTGCGTCAAGAGCGTCCTGGACGAACAGGAGGGCGTCGACGTCCGGGTGCTGATCATCGACGACGCCTCGCCCGACGACTCCGCGGACGTGGCGCGTGCCCTGGCGGCGAAGGACCCGCGGATCGAGGTACGGGTCCACGAGCGCAACCGGGGTCACATCGCCACCTACAACGAGGGCCTGCTGGAGTGGGCCGACGGGGACTACGTCGCGCTGCTCTCGGCGGACGACCGGCTGGTCCCCGGGGCGCTGGTGCGCGCCGCCGCCCTGCTCGACGCGCATCCGGAGGCGGGCTTCGCCTACGGCAGGCCGCTGCGCTTCCGGCACGGCGGGCCGCTGCCCGCCGCCCGTACCCGGTCCACAGGGTCGGTGGTCTACCCCGGCCACTGGTGGCTGGAGCGCCGGTTCCGGGAGGGCACCGGGTGCATCACCTCGCCCGAGGTGGTGGTGCGCACGAGCCTCCAGCGCAAGGTCGGGGGCTACGACCCGGAGCTCCCGCACGCCGGTGACATCGAGATGTGGATGCGGCTCGCGGCGCACGCCGACGTGGGCTACGTCAGCGGGGCCGACCAGGCCTTCTACCGGGTCCACGGCAACAACATGTCCACCACCGACTTCGGCGGGCAGCTCGACGACCTGCGCCAGCGCCTCGTCGCCTTCGACTCGGTGCTGGAGAAGTGCGGCGGCCTGCTCCCGGGGGCCGACCTGCTGTCGCTCGCGGCGCGCACCCGGCTCGCCCGGTACGCGCTGCGCCGGGCCTACCGCGCCTACGACCGCGGCCGGACCGAGGTCGTTCCGGTCGACGAGCTCGTGGCGTTCGCCGCCGAGTGCCTGCCCGGCGGCTACACCGCGCTCGGCGAGTACCGGGCGCTGCTCAGGCGTCGGCGGATCGGGGCGCGCGTGATGCCGTACCTCCAGCCGCTGGTGCTGTCGGCGGTCGCCGACCGGGGCCGCGAGTGGCTGTGGTGGCGGTCGTGGAAGCGCCGAGGGATCTGATGAACCGTCCGTACCACTCAGCTGCTCGCCCGCCGGCCACGGCGGGCGAGCAGCTGGTCGGTCCACAAGGCCACCGGTACCCCGGCGACCCCGGCGAGCAGGGCCGAACCGGCCAGTCCGCGGCTCTTGTCGCCGGACTGCGCCACGGCATTGGGCGGCACCAGCAGGGTGACGCTCATCCGGGCCGCCTCGGGGATGCCCTGCTGCGTCTGCAGGTCCGTCAGGCGCTGCGTGTACAGCTCGATGATCTTCCGTACGGCCGCGTCCGCGGCTGCCGGACCGGGCTGCTCGGCCTGGATCTGCAACGAGGGGATCAGGTAGCGCGGGGTCACGCTGGTGCCGCTGTTGCGGGGGATCATCCGGTAGGTGCCGTCGACCCCCGCGGCACGCAGTTCGGCCGCGCCGGCGGAGGACTCCAGCTGTCGTACGGCCGCGTAGGAGACGGCGGCGAGGGGCGGCTGGAGGTTGGCGAGCTGGTTCGGCTGGTTGCCGGTCACCGGCGGTTTGAGCACGACGATCGCCGAGCTCAGGTACGTCGGGCTGGGGCGCATCACCTGGTGGGCTCCGGCGGCCGCGAGCGCCATGGCGACGACCAGGACGTACCAGCGCCGGCGCAGCGCGCGGACCAGCTCACCAGGCGACACACGATTCCTTCCGTTCCCCACGTCGTGATCGATCCTGTCAGGCCGGGTGTCGGCGCGCCATCAAATCCCGTACCTGTCGGGGGCGTTCGTGACCATCGGTGAAATACTCGCGGTGCTGCGGCGCCGCTGGTACGTGATGGTGCCGCTGACGCTGATCGGTCTGCTCGCGGCCGGCCACCTGTACCGGTCGGTGCCGGTGGCCTACCAGTCGCAGAGCTCGGTGGCGCTGATCGATTCCAAGGCGGTGGCCGAGCTGGCCCCCGCGTTCGGCAATCCCATCTCCAATGCCGGCGGTTCACTGGTCGTGACCGCGGACGTGCTGATCAGGACCCTGTCGGGGACGGACGCGGCGCGGGACCTGCACGGCCTCGGAGTGACGGACCCGTACACGGTCTCCTTCGCCGCGAACGCCTCGGGCCCGATGCTCACGCTGACCGTGACGGGTACCGACCGGGAGAAGGTGCTGCGGGAGACCAACATCCTCACCGGTTTCGCCGGGGAGCAGCTGGGCGCGCTCCAGGCGGCGGCCAAGGTCGAGCCCGCGTTCTTCGTGCAGACCACGCCCGTGGTGCTGCCGCAGACCCCGCAGCCCCAGCTCAAGAGCCGCTACCAGCAGGTGCTCGGCGTCATCATCCTCTGCACGACGGCCGGGTTCACGCTGTCGTTCGTGACCGAGACCCTGGTGGTGGCGCTGCGCCGCAGGCGTGCGAACGGGGCCTCGGCCAAGGTGCGCGGACGGCAGCCGCGCAGACGGGCCCGCGGCCGCCGGCTGGACGCGGTCACGCTGCTCAGCGGCTACCTGGCGCTGGCCTTCTTCATCCCCTCGAACCTGACGCTGCCGGGGATGGGCGGTGTCGGTACGCCGGCCAACGTGTTCGCGCTGCTGGGCCTGTTCTGGTACCTGGCGGCGTGGCTCACCGGCCGGATCCGGCCCGCCCGGGGCACCCGGCTGCCCCGGGTGATGATGTGGCTGCTGGCCGTATCGGTGCTGGCCTCGTACGTGGCGAACGCGACGCGGGGCGCCTCCCGCAAGGAGCTCCTCGGGGCGGACCGCGGACTGATCGGGCTGCTGGTGTGGGTGTCCCTGGTGGTGCTGGTCTCCGCCGCGGTCTCGAACCGGGCCCGGCTCGACGTGCTGCTGCGCAGGGCCGTGGTGATGGCGGCGGTGGTCGCCGCCATCGGCTATTACGACTTCTTCACCGCCACGAACATCGCCGACCGCATCAGCATCCCCGGTCTCCAGTCGGGCGCCGCGCAGATCACCGCCATGGACCGCGGCGCCTTCACCCGCCCGCGCTCCACCACGGCGCATCCCCTGGAGTTCGGCGGGATGCTCGCCCTGCTGGTGCCCTTCGCCGTGCAGCAGGCCTTCGATCCGGTACGGGCGCACCTGAGCCGGTGGCGCCGCTGGCTGCCGGTGGTGCTGATGGGCGGCGCGCTGCCGCTGACGGTGTCGCGTACGTCGATCATCGGGGCCCTCATCGTGGCCGTGGTGTTGGTGCCGCGGTGGAAGCCGCAGCGGCGGTGGACCGCGATCGGCGTGCTGCTGGGTTCGGTGGCCTGCTTCAAGGTGATCATCCCCGGGCTGATCGGGACCATCACCACGCTGTTCGCCTCCTTCCTGAGCAATTCCGACAGCAGCACGCAGGCCCGTACGGTCAAGTACGGCGCGATCGCCCCCTACCTGGAGGGGCGGCCCCTGTTCGGGCGGGGCCTGGGGACCTTCATCCCCGAGCTGTACTTCTTCACCGACAACCAGTACATGCTGACGCTGGCGGAGATGGGCCTGCTCGGGCTGATCGCCCTCCTGGCCCTCTTCCTGACCGGGATCCACCAGGGCGGCGCCATCCGCCGCCTGGCCCGCGACGAATCCGACCGGGAGCTGGGGCAGGCGTTCTTCGCCTCCGCCCTCGTCGCCCTGGTCAGCAGCGCCACCTTCGACGCCCTCAGCTTCCCGATGTTCGCCGGGATGTTCTTCCTGACGATCGCCGCCGGCGGCAGCTACCTCGGCTTCATCCGGCGCACGGCGCCGAAGCCCCTCACCCTGGAGTCCTCATGCGGTCCGACAGTCCGGCCTCCCGTCGTCCGGCAACCCCACCAGCCCAATCAACCGCAGCCGGTCCGGTAGCCGTTGTCGTCGTCACCTGGAACAGTGCCGCGGTGCTTCCGGAGTTCCTCACCGCCCTGCCGGAGGGCATGGCCGGGCTCGACTGGCGGCTCGTCGTCGCCGACAACGACTCGGCCGACGACACCGTGGAGCTGCTCCGTTCCCTGGCCCCGGACGCGACGGTCGTCCACACCGGCCGCAACGCCGGGTACGCGGCCGGGGTGAACGCCGCCCTCGCGGCCGCCGCGGACTGGCAGGGCGGCTTCCGGGCGGCCCTCGTCTGCAACCCGGACATCCGGATGCGGCGGGGCTGCGCCAAGCTGCTCGTGGACGGGCTCGGCGCGCCCGCGGCGGACGGCGACCGCGTCGGGATCAGCGTGCCGCTGCTGTACGAGGAGGACGGCAGCACCCTCGTGCACTCGCTCCGCCGGGAGTCGAGCGTGACCCGCGCCCTCGGCGAGGCCGTCATCGGCAACCGCCGGGCCGGGCGCTTCCCCCACCTGAGCGAACTGGTCACCGACCCCGCCGCGTACGAGCGGCCCACGTACGCGGACTGGGCGACCGGAGCCCTGATGGCCCTCTCCGCGGACTGCCTGGCCGCCTGCGGCCCGTGGGACGAGTCCTTCTTCCTCTACTCCGAGGAGACCGAATACTGCCTGCGCGCGCGGGACCGCGGCTACCGCACCCGACTCGAACCGGCCGCCGAAGCCGTACACCTCGGCGGCGACTCCCGGGTCTCGCCCCGGCTCTGGACCCTGCTCACCCTCAACCGCGTCCGTCTGTACGGGCACCGGCACGGCGCCCTCGCCACGGCCGCCTTCCGTGCCGCCGTCCTGCTCCGGGAGACCTCGCGAGCCGCGCTCGGCCGCCCGGCCAGCCGGGCGGCCGCGGCCGCACTCGCCCGGCCGGGCGCCCTGCGTGCCACGCCTGGGCCCTGACCGCCGCCGGGCTCGCCTAACCCAGGTTGTGTGGTTCGCCGCGCGGGCGGCAGACCATGGCGACGAAGTCGTGCCCCACCTCCGGGAGCGCCGCGTCCTCGGCGGCGAAGCACCGCTCCAGCAGCGCCAGCGTCTCCGGCTCCTGGTCACGGAAGTTGTGCGCGATCCCGGAGAACGCGATGTGCAGCACCGTGCCCCCGTACGGCCGTTCCTCGACCACCTCGAAATGGCGTCGCAGGCCCGGCAGCAGCGCCGCCGCGTCGACGGCCTCCGAGGGGTCGTCCAGCACCATCGACAGCCTGCTGGGCCGTACGACGCGGCGCTTGATCCGGCCGTCGGCCAGGCGCCGCCGCTCCTCGGGGATCTCGGCCAGCAGCGCGTTCGCCGCGTCCAGTTGGCCGTCGGTCCACTGGAACCTGGTGGGGCCGACGAACTCGTCCACCACGAAGGTCCCGCCGGGCTCGATCAGCCGGGACAGCCGCGGCAGGGTCTCGTCGAGGTCGTCGAAATGGTGCAGCGACTGCAGGCCCAGCAGCACGTCGAAGCGTTCGCCGTCGCCGGCCATCCGGTTGACGTCGGTGACCCGGAAGCGCAGGACGTCGGCGAGTCCGTGCTCTGCGGCGGCCCGGGTGGCGAAGTCGATGCGCTGCTGCGCCACGTCCACGCCCTCCAGGAGACCGAACGCGCCGGTCTTCGCCCAGAGCAGTTCGTTCCCGCCGGTGCCGCACCCCAGCGAAAGGCCGCGCAGATCCGTGCGCGGCGCGAAGTGCTTGGCGGCCACGTACTCGGGATAGGACGTGTCCGCGTCGCCGGTCATCAGCAGGTTCCACCGCTTGACGACCCCCGGGATCGCCCACCACTCGGTCAGCGACGGGTCGACCCGGGACCAGTGCTGGACCACCCGCGCGCCGCCGCGCACCCGCAGCTTGGCCAGCACCGGGTCCAGTTCCAGCCGTCGCACCTTGCGCAGCAGCCGGTCGGCGTCGTGTCGGTTGATCAGGTTGTTCAGCATGCAGGCTCCGTCCTCACGGCTATGAGCGACTTCGGGGCACCGAGCAGCCGCTCGCTGAGGAGGGCCGATCCGGGGAACAGGTAACGCATTTCGGTACGGGTCAGCAGCTCGATGTTGATCACTGCGTTCATCGCCGACTCCGGGCTGTCGGGGCGGCTGTGGACGAGCGGCCAGCGCCGTACCAGCCGGGCCCTGGCGGCCAGTGGCAGGAACTGGAAGCCGGGCGCCACGAAGTGCGGCTCGACGGGGAAATAGCGGTACGGCGTCTGGATCCAGTGCAGCGGGGCCAGTGACTCGACGGCGCCGACGAACAGCCGGCGCTGGCTGTGGCCGCCCACGTGCTCGATGGTCGAGTTGGAGAACACCAGGTCGTAGCCACCCTGGCTGCTCAGTTCGGCGGCGACCTCCGGGTCGGTGACGTCGGCTACCTCCGCGGTGATCCAGTCGGGCAGTTCGGCGGGGTGTTCCTCCAGATTGATCAGGTGGACGTGCTTGGCGCGCACCGGTGCGCGCAGCCACATCTCGGCCGTTCCGCCCAGGTCCACGACGCTCATGTTCTCGATGCCGGGGAAGCAGCGCCGGAACCGCTCCCAGCGGGCCACGCGCATGCGTTCACCCAGCGAGCCGGGCGCGTCGACGAACTTGTTCCTGAGGGCGCGGGATCGGGGCACGGGATCAACCACCTGTGGTCGGAGGGGAAGGGGAGCAGTCCTCAACTGGGCTGTCTCCATTGCGTGTAGAAGCTGGCCGGGTTCATGAGGTAGCGGACGGTGGGGTGCGGGACGTGGAGCACCTGGTACCGACGGCCGTAGCGGCGGATCAGCTCCCAGTCCTCGCGGGGCAGCACTTCCGGTGTCCGGCGCAGGCGGCTGAAGTGCAGGGAGCGATTGCGGCGGGCGACGAAGGCGTTGGTGTCCAGGAAGGCCTCGCGGGCGGCGCGGCGCCGGTCGTAGGGCACCGAAAGGACGTCCTTCTCGGTGCCGTCGGGCAGGACGCGGCGCAGTGCCGTGTAGACGCCGTCGGGTCCGGCCGGGGACTCCAGGACCGCAAGCGCCCGCGCCAGGTGGTCGGGCTCCCACAGGTTGTCGTCGTCCAGGAAGGCCACGTACCGCGAGCGGGTGAGGCGGATGCCCACGTTGCGCACGACGCCCGCCACGCCGGTGTTGTGTGCCAGCGATACGGCGAACAGTCGTGGATCGTCGGGGAGTTCGGGCAGTCCGGCACCGTCGTCGACCACGATGACGACCTGGTCGCGAGCGGTCTGGTCCAGGGCCGAGCGGACCGCGGCGCGCAGGGCCTCGGGGCGCCTGTGGGTCGCGATCACCGTGGCGACCAGCGCCGAGGGCGGCGAGGGCAGGGCGACGGCCAGCCGTCGGGTCTCGGCGTCCTCGATCCGGCGCAGCCGCACCGCGGTGGGGGCCAGCAGGACCTTGTTCCTGGCCTCGAAGAGCACCAGCCAGCCGAACGACGTCTTGAGCAGCGTCCAGGGTGCCCGCGCGACACGGCGCACGAGGCGGCTCCCGAGGCCGCTCACGGGGCCGGCTCGGGCTCGATCGGGCGGCCGTCGGACATCCGGTTGTTCCGCCACACGTTTCCGGCGCCGCTGTGGTTCCAGTGGGCGACGACGCCGTAGCCTCCGGAGTGGGGGTGGAACTGCGTCGAGAAGATGTTGTCGGTGACCTTGATCCCGGTGGCGCCGGTACTCCCGCCGTAGAGGGCGTACGCGCCGCCGGCGATCCAGTTGTTGTCGACGGTGACGTTCCGGACCACCCCGGTGTCCGCGAACAGGCCGATGCTCCCCGAGGCGCCCTGCTTGAGGCTGGTCTCGTTGAGCAGGGTGTTGTGGCGGATGATCAGGTCGCCGGTGTTGCCGCCGCCGCTGATCACCGCGTTGGTGTGCTGCCACTCGCCGCCCAGGTTGATGAACGGGACGATGTCGTGCACGTAGTTGTCGTGGATGTTGCCCTGCCCCATGGACAGGGCGTCGCCGAACACCGAGACGTCGCACCATCCGACCTCGATGGAACTGCCCCCCATGTTCGACACCGCGTAGTCCACGCCGCCGTTGTCCGGCCCCTTGCCGGGCACGGCGGTGATGGTGGAGTGCAGGACCCGCAGGCCGCTGTAACCGGGGCGCAGGTTGATGCCCCACCAGTTGTCCGATGTGATCTTGGTGTCGATGACGGTGACGTCGTTCGCGTAGATGTCGAGCGAGCCGGTGATGTCCCACCCCCGGATGACGAGCCCGTTGGTACGGACGGCCATGTAGCCGGTCTTGTGGGGCGTGAGGGGGATCCGCGGGCCGGTGGTGTCGGCGCCGGGGAAGCCGCAGTCGCGGGGAGAGGCGCAAGCGGTCTTGGCCGCGGGGGCACGGGTGCCGGACGCGCTGCCGGTACCCTTCGGCGCGGTGGGCTTCCCCGTCGGGGACGGCGAGGTGGCGGGGCCGTCCGTCGCTTCGCCGACGGTGGTCGAGGGTTCGGCGCTCGGAGACGCCGACGGCCCGGGCGCGGGGCAGGTCAGCGCGTCATCCGGGCAGTCCGACGACGACGCGGACCGGTCCGCTCCCGAGCAGGCCGCGCACAGCACCGCCAGTAAGGCGGCGAGCAGCAGTCCCACGAGCGGGTTTCGGCTGATGTGCCGTGACATCAGGTCACCTCATGTCCTTTGGGGTGGGCCGAACCGGAGCCGACGACCGGTGCCGGCCGCGCTGGGGCCGGTCGCCGCGGCCGACGCCGCGCAGGAAGTCGCGGCTGGGCAGTACGCACAGCGTGTAGCCGGCCAGGGCGATCGTGCCGATGGCGAGGTGCGCGAGCGGGCCGTCGCCCAACGGGCCCCGCAGGCCGAGGATGATCGTGGCCATCACGGCCCCGCCGAGGAAGGGCCACGCGCAGGCCCTGGCGATCCGGCCGACACCGATGCCCCCACGGCTGAGGGCGAACAGGAACACGGGCACCACCATGCCGCCGGCGACCAGGACATGGGCCTGTGAGGCTCCGACGATGCCGTTCAGGCGGGCGCCGACGAGGAGCACCGGGATCAGGGCCACCAGCCACAGGCCCTGCACGAGGAAGAGCGACCGGCGCTGTCCGATCGCGACCAGGCAGTCGTAGGCGAGTTCGCTGCCGATGCGGATGAGGCCGAGGGCCATCAGCCAGGGCAGCGCCGCGGCGGCGGGAGCCCATTGGCTCCCGTAGATCAGCTGGATGGCCGGCCCCGCGAAACAGCCCAGCAGGACGCACAGCGGGACGGTGGCGGTGATCACTACGCCCAGGGCACGGCTGAAGCCCCGGGCCAGCTCCTGGGGCGTGTCGGCCAGGCGGGAGAAGCCGGCGAAGGAGACCCGGCGGGCGGCCTCGGAGATGATCCGCACGGGCCAGCCGGACATGTTGAAGGCGAGCACGTAGAAGCCCAGAGCCACATTGCCCAGCGTCGCGCCCACCACCATGGTGTCGACGTTGACCACGGCGAGGGCCAGCATGCTCGCGCCGGCCAGCGGAAGCCCGAACCTGAGCAGCGCCCGGGCCTGTTCGGGGTCCCAGCCGAACTTCAGGGTGCCCGGTGCGGCCAGCGCGCAGCCGATCAGCGTCACGACGTTCCCCGCCACGGCTCCCCAGGCGAAGCTCATCGCGCCCCAGCCCTCGAAGGCGAGCAGCAGCGTCACCGTGGTGCTGACCACGAAGTTGAGCCCGTCGATGAGCATCCGCTTGCCCTGGGCGAACTCGCGGGTGAGGAAGTGGCCGGGCACCTGTGCCACTCCGTCGATCACCACGCACAGGCACATCACCCGCAGGACGCCCGCGGCGTCCGGCGAGCCGAGCAAACCCGCCACCGTCGGTGCCGCCGCGAACAGTGCCACGTACAGCAGGCCGCTGGAGAGGGCGCTGAGGGTGAGCACGGTCGGCGCGAACCGCCGTGCGTCCCCCTCCCAGCGCACGATGGCCAGACCCACGCCCAGCTCGTTCGCGGAGAGCAGGACCAGCAGCACCGTCTGGGCGATGCCGTACACGCCCCATTCCGCGGGGCCCAGGGCGAAGCGTGCCAGCACGATGCCGGTCGCGAAGTTGCCCAGGCGCATGACGACGGTGTTGATCAGGCTCCACCGGGCCGCCGAACGGACCTTCCCGCCGAGCGAGGGAGACGTGGGGAGCGGGGGCACGGGAAGAGCGGGAGGAGCGGGGGCGTCGCTCGGCTCACCGGTCTCACTGTCCGGTGCGCGGGCGGTGTCCATGAGTCGACTCCTCGTCGAGCGGCTCGGCGGCGGACGGCACGGCGGCGGGCGGCGCGGCGGACCGCGCCCACTTGGGCGGCCGGCGGATGGCGAGCGTCCTTTCCACGACCGATTCCTCGGTCGAGGGGATGGGGGCGGTCGTCTCCTCCGGCGGCTCGGCGCCCTGGGTCTCCGGCTCGGGCTCCGTCTCGGGCTCCGTCCCCGTCTCCGCCTTGGGCTCTGGCTTGTGCGACCTCTTGCGCGCCTCCACGTAGAAGGCGGCGACGATGCTGAGCACCAGGCCCAGGCCCCCGGCCATGACGAGGTACTGCAGCCTGGTCTTGGTCTCGGCCACCGGCTTCTGCGGCGGCACGATCGTCGCCATGCGGATCATGGCGTCCGGGGCGACCTTCTGCTCCGACTGGAACTCGGTCAGCCGCTGCTCGGCGTAGGCGGTGAGCTTCCGGTCCGACTCCAGGACGCGGTCCGGGTCGCTCCCGGTGGCGATGAGCCACATGAACGGGCCCAGGGCATTGTCGGCGATCTTCGCCTCGGTGGTTCCGGTGACGCCCAGCTCCTTGAGGTCGGCCAGCGAGGCGTCGGAGTTGAGGTTGCGGGCGAGCCCGTCGGCCATGCCGGTGAGGGAGGTCTGCGTGCTCAGGAAGGGGTTGCCGTCGTAGGCCTCGGTGGCCTTCTGCGAGTTGAGCAGGGTCACCGTGCTCTGCGACCGGTACGTCACCGGCACCACCAGGTGAACGCCGACGACGAGCGCCGCGGTGATCAGCAGTCCAGGCAGCAGCACGTACCAGCGCCTGCGCATGACCCGCCAGATCTCGGCGAGATCCATGGTCTTCCCCTTCTCCGTACTGCCTGTACTGCCTGAACTGCCTGATCCACTGATCCGTCTGAACTACTGCGCGACCAGGTCGGTGGGCCGGTGCCGGGAGCGGGCGCTCCCGCCGTCCAGCAGGACCTCGGCGATCCGTTCGCTCGCGCGGCCGTCCCAGAGTTCGGGGCAGCGTGGCGCGGGCGGGTCGTCGAGCACCCGGTGCACGGTGGCCACGACGCGTTCCGGGTCCGTGCCCGCGAGGACGTTGGTCCCCTGCTCCACCGTGATGGGGCGCTCGGTGTTCTCCCGCAGGGTCACGCAGGGCACGCCCAGCGCGGTGGTCTCCTCCTGGATGCCCCCGGAGTCGGTGAGCACCAGGCGGGCTGAGTCCTGCAGGGCGATGAAGTCGAGGTACCCGGCGGCCGGTACGAGCCTGATGCCGCCGGGTACGCTCAGTTCGGCCAGCCGTTCGGCGGCCCGCGGGTGCACGGGCAGCAGCAGCGGGCAGCGGTCGGCGATCTCGCCCAGGGCCTTGAGCAGGCCGCGCAGGGCCCCGGGGTCGTCCACGTTGGCGGGCCGGTGCAGGGTGACCAGGCCGTAGCCGCCGCGGGTCAGGCCGTAGCGGTCGAGGACGTCCGACTGCCGGGCCCGGTCGAGGTTGGCGAGGAGGGTGTCGATCATGACGTTGCCGACGACGTGGATCTGGTCCTCCCGGTAGCCCTCGGCCCGCAGGTTCGCGGCGGCGTCGGGCGAGGGGGCCAGCAGGTAGTCGCTGAGCCGGTCGGTGGCGACCCGGTTGACCTCCTCGGGCATGCTCCAGTCGCGGCTGCGCAGTCCGGCTTCGACGTGGGCCAGCAGCGGGCCGGCCTTCGCGGTCACCAGGGCGCAGGCGAGCGTGGAGTTGATGTCCCCGACCACCACCACGGCGTCCGGGGCCAGTTCGTCGACCAGCGGCTCGAAGGCGGTCATCACCCGGCCGGTCTGTTCGGCGTGGGTGCCGGAGCCGGCGCCCAGGTACCGGTCCGGCGGCCGGATGCCGAGGTCGCGGAAGAAGACGTCGTTCATGGACTCGTCGTAGTGCTGGCCGGTGTGGACCAGGATCACCTCGGCGCCGCGGCGCTCCAGTGCGTCCATCACCGGTTTGATCTTCATGTAGTTGGGTCGCGCTCCGGCGACGCAGATGATCCTCGTCGTTCCGCCCATGCTTCAGAGCACCTCCACGTTGGGCCCGGCGAGCCGGTTGCGGCAGTCCAGTACGAAGGAGGCGTGCTCGGCGATCAGCTGGTAGTCGAAGGTGTCGTGGTCGGTGATCAGGACGACCACGTCGGCGGCCGCGATCTCCTTGCGGGTCGGCTCGACGCGGACCAGCCGGGCGTCGACCTCGATGCTCTCCACGACGTGCGGGTCGGCCGCCCGCACCTTGGCGCCCATGTCGATGAGCAGCTGGGAGACCCGCACCGCGGGGGACTCCCGGGCGTCGCCGGTGTTCTTCTTGTAGGCGAGCCCGAGCAGCAGGACCCGGGAGCCGTTGACGGAGCGGCGTTTGGCGTTGAGCGCGTCGATGACGCGGCGGGCCACGTACTCGGGCATGTGGCTGTTGATGTCGTTGGCGAGTTCGACGAAGCGGAAGTTCTGGCCGAGTTCGCGCTGTACGCGCCAGGAGAGGTACGAGGGGTCGATGGGCAGGCAGTGTCCGCCGACCCCGGGGCCGGGGGTGAACTTCATGAAGCCGAAGGGCTTGCTGGAGGCCGCTTCGATGGCCTGCCAGACGTCGATGTCGAGGTGCCGGGCGAACATCGCTATCTCGTTGACCAGGGCGATGTTCACGTGCCGGAAGGTGTTCTCCAGCAGTTTGGCCAGCTCGGCCTCCTTGGGCGAGCTCACCGGCACGGTGGTGTCGACGAGTTCCCCGTAGAACGCCTCGACCGCCTTGAGCGAGGCGGCGTCGACGCCGGAGACCACCTTGGGGGTCTGCTGGAAGCCCCAGACGGCGTTGCCGGGGTCGATGCGTTCGGGGCTGTAGCCGAGGTGGAAGTCGGCGCCGGCGGTGAGCCCGGAGCCGTCCTCCAGGATGGGCGCGAACAGTTCCTCGGTGGTGCCCGGGTAGGTGGTGGACTCCAGGACGACCGTGGCTCCGGGCCGCAGGAAGCGGGCCAGGGTGCGGGCCGACTCCTCGATGTAACGCAGGTCGGGTGTGCCTTCCCGCAGGGGGGTGGGGACCGTGACGACGGCGACGTCGAAACCGCCGCAGTCCCGGGCCAGTTCACTGGGCCGGTAGCTGCCGCGCTCCAGTGCCCGGACGAGCCGCTCCGAGGAGACGTCCTCCACGAAGGACTCTCCGGCGGCGAGGCTCTTGACCCGCCGGGAGTCCACGTCGTACCCGATCACTTGGTGGCCGACTTCGGCGGCCCGGATGGCCAGCGGGAGTCCGACGTATCCCTGGCCCACGACGACGACGCGCATCAGCGACTCCTGTTCGCAAGGCCGGCAGGCGGTGTGCGGCGGACGAGTTCCCGGGCCGTCATGGCGAGGAAGGCGGCATTGGTGGTGAGGTAGCGCTTGCCGAGCCGGCGGGGCTCCTGGAGGGTGCGGTAGAACCATTCGAGTCCCATCCGCTGCCAGAGCAGGGGGGCCCGCTTGGTGATCCCGGCGAGGATGTCGAAGGAGCCGCCGACGCCGTGCACGACGTTGGCGCCGGTGCGCTTGCCGTAACCGGCGGTGAAGATCTCCTTCTTGGGCGAGGTCATGCCGAGGAACAGCAGCCCGGCCCGGCTGTCGGAGACGGCCTCGGCGACCGACTCCTGGTCGGCGTCGTCGAAGTAGCCGTTGCGGCTGCCCGCCACGTACAGCTTCGGGAACCGTTCGGAGATCTGGCGGAGCATCCGCTCCAGGACGTCCTGCCGGGCGCCGAGCAGGTAGACGGGGATGTCCGCCACCTCGGCCGCGGCGAGCAGTCGCATGAACAGGTCGATTCCCGCGACCCGTTCGGGCAGCCTGACGCCCAGGACGCGGCCGGCCCAGACCACCGCCTGGCCGTCGGCGAGGACGAGGTCGCAGCCGGCCACGGCCTCGGCGAGGCGGGGATCGCGCCGCATGTTGACGAGCTTCGCGGCGTTGACCATGCCGATCTCGATCTGCTCGCCGCGGCGGACGGCGTCCAGGCAGCGCTGAACGGTCTCGTCCATGGTCAGGGGGTCCAGTCCGACCCCGAAGAGGTACTGGCGACTCGTCATCTGTGCGGCCCCCCGAGCCAGGCGAACAGCATCCAGCCGAACTCGTACGGGCGGCACTCGCGGTCCACGGCGAGGGGCCGGAAGATCCCGTCGAGTGGTGCGAGCCGTGCACGGGGCGCCACCCGGGTGGTGAGTCCGCGGGCGGCGCGGACGGCCTTCTTCGGGTCGCCGCGGTGAACCTTGCGCCAGGTGACGCCGAGCTCCTCGCGGATCATCGGCTCGCGCGGGGTGCCCGTTGGCCCGGCGATTTCGGGGACCTCCGTCATCCAGCGCAGCCCGCGACAGATCTCCGTACCGAAGTCCGTGCCGCCCGCCTCGGCCAGATCGAACAGGGCGGTCGGGGCCATGGCGTGCTGGTGGACGCTGTAGACGGGGAAGCCCTCCACCACGGTGCCGTGCCGGGCGTCGTAGTGCCACCACCACTGTCCGCCGTCCCCCTGCAGGGCGCAGATCCGGGCGGCGCAGGCGTCCGCGGCCGCCAGGGCCTGCGGGTCCTCGCCGCCGGCGTGCAGCCTGGCGAGGGCCTGGAGCGGATAGGTCTGGTCGGCGAAGCAGGCCACGTGGGAGCGGTAGCCGGGGACCAGCCCCTCCCCGGTGGCGTGCGGGAACAGCGGGCTGTCCGCGGCCCTGGCCGCGAGCAGGCGGTCGCGGGCGGCCGGGATCCGGTCCTCCACGTCCACCGCGCCCCGGGCGGCGGCGAGGGCGGAGAGCACCCAGGCCGCCTCGACCGTGTACTGCGGCCGTCCCGGCAGGTCCAGGGCGGCCACCCGGTCGAGGGCGTCGGACAGCTTGGCGTGGCCCGTCTCGGCGGCCGCCCAGGCGATGAGCGCCGCGTCGCCGAGGTTGACCACTCCGGGCAGCCGCTGCACCAGCAGCCCCGTGAACTCCTCGGCGGTGCGTCCGCCGAACAGGGCGCGCTGGCGCTCCTCGGGCAGGAAGCGGGCCCCGAGCGCGGTGATGGCCGCGTACCGGGTGCTGGTCCCGCGCTGCTCCAGGCCGCGGGTGCCGTCGGGCGACACCTTGCCCACCCGGGTGAAAACGAAGGTCTGTTCCCCGGGCAGGTACATCGCGGGCAGGCCCGTTTCGGCCAGTGCGAGCAGCCGCTCGGCGAGGGCGTGCAGGGCCGGGTCCTCGTGGGCCAGTGCTGCTAATCGTTTGGTGGTCATCGGGCCCCCACCCCGACTCCCCGGGTGCTCCGGGCACCCCGTATGTCCGAGCCGTAGCGCTCCAACACACTTATCCCCTCTGATCGCTCGGCGGAGGGGGATTGCGCGAACGGCGTCCGGGCCCACGGCGTCCTTGCGCCGATGGCACGAACCGTCCTACGGCTGCGTCTGGAACCCCCCAGCGATGCCGCGGACCGGGGCACACGTGACGGGCGGTGCCGTCGGGAGCGGTGTTTCCGCGCCCGGACATGACACTGCCCCGGTGCCCTCGTCGTGTACAACCCCCCACTGAGCAAGGCCTGTTGCCTGCTCAGATCCCGTTGTGCAGGGACACGGTATGCCCATGGATGTTCGTTGATTGTGGTTTTGAGGAAATGCCGTTGCCCTAAATTGCCGACATTCCGTCAGCTGCGCTCGGCGAGCGTGCCGCCCTTCTCCTCGTACAGGTCGCCGGTGCTCGGGCACTCCCAGACGCCCGGCTCCTGCGCGCGCTCCACCAGGCGGACTCCGGCCTTCCCCACCCAGCCGGTCCGCCGGGCCGGTACCCCGGCCACGAGTGCGAAGTCGGGAACGTCCCGGGTCACCACGGCGCCGGCCCCCACCAGCGCCCAGCGCCCGATCCGCACCCCGGCCACGCACACCGACCGGGCTCCGAGCGAGGCCCCCTCGGCCACCACGACTCCGGCGGCCTCCCAGTCGCCGTCGCGCTTCAGCCGGCCTTCGGGGTCGACCGCGCGCGGGTAGAAGTCGTTGGTGAGCACGGCCGCCGGGCCGATGAACACGCCGTCACCGAGCACGGCGGGCTCGTACACGAGGGCGTAGTTCTGCAGCTTCACGTGGTTACCGATGCGAACGCCCGGCCCGACGTACGCTCCGCGCCCCACGATGCACCCGCGCCCGAGCCGGGCGTCCTCCCGTATCTGTGCCAGATCCCAGATGGTGGTCCCCTCGCCGAGCTCGGCCGACTCGTCGACCTGGGAGGAGGGTTGAATGCGGACACCCACGGCGCGTTCCCCTTACGGCTCGCGAGGCCCCGGGACGCGCGGGCCTACGAGCGGAGCATAAGCGCCGTCGGCCGACCGCACCCGGTGGATCAACCCACTGTTAGACAAACGGACTTGAGGGGGCGGAGTCAGGCGGAGATGCGGCGGTGATGCGGCCGGGCCGCGGCCCGGCCGTGCGTGCGCCGTCCGGGGCTCGTACGCTCCATGATCAGCGGATTCACCGGATGAGCGATCAAGGCGGGGGCAGTACATGACATATCGGCGCGCGGCGATACCGGCACTGGTCGGAGGGCTGCTCCTCACTGCGCTCCTTTGGTGGGCCGGGGCCAGTGCCCAGGCCCTGCACCTGCCGGGCAGCACCGACGTGATCGGTGGCCGGCTCGCGGCCGAGCTCGACCGCTGGCTCCTCCCCTGGTCGTACGAGATTCCGCAGGCGCTCCCGCTCGGTGCCGAGCCGTCCGGCGGGACCACGGGATCCACCCGGTTCGACGGCACCCGCTACGGCTCGCTGCACAGGACCGGGATGCAGATCCGCTTCGCGGCGGTCTTCGTCTTCTTCGTGCCCGGGGCGCTGCTGCTGGTCCGCAGGCTCCCGCCGGTGCGCGGCCGGGTGACGGCCGCGCTGCTCGCGGTGTGGGCCTGGGGCATGGTGGCCGGGATGCTGGCGGTGACGGCGTCCGCGCCGTGGCTGATCGCCTCGATGGGGCGCGGCAGCTATCGCCTCCTGCCCCAGTTGGCGAGTGTGATCTCCTCCGGGCGGCAGGCCGTGGCGGTGACCGCGCTGGTCGCGGCGGCGGTGACCGTGCTGACGGCGCGCATCACGGCCAGGGGCGCCGGTCCGCTGCCGCAGAACATCGTCCCCGCGCGCGCCGCCCGGCTGGCCGCCACCGTGGGCACGGCGGTGATCGCGCTGTCCCTGGTGGTGCTCTCGTACCAGTCGGTCGCCGCCTCGATCCAGACGCTCTCCCCGGACGGCGGGCTGTTCGCCGAACCGGGCGAACTCCTCCGCCAGTGGATGCTGCTCGGCGGCTGGGGCGCCCCGTCGGGCGGCGCGATCGGCGACTGGCTCCTGGGCCGGGCCATCGACGCACTGCTGCTCGTCGTCGTGTGGGTGGCGCTGCGGCGGCTGCCCCTCCTGCTCACCCGGGCCACCGTCCCGGCGATGGCGGTGGGCGCGGTCTGCGCGACCGTCATCGGGCTGCTGGCGAGCCAGCTGCTGCGGGTGCCGACGGACCGGTACGGCCTGCTGTACGGGCCCCTGCAGCTGTTCGCCCACGTCGGCAACGGCATCCCGGCCGCCCTGACCTTCGGGCTGGCGGCGGGGGTCGCGAGCGCCCTGACCCTGCGGGTGGCCGTGTCCCGCGCGGAGACCGCCGAGCGCGCGGTCTCCGCGTAGGACCGTGAACGGCGGGGGCCACCGGAGCGCGGTCCGGTGGCCCCCGTCAGGCGCGGGTCGGTCAGCCCAGCAGGCCGTTCATCCTGTCGATCTCGGCGGTCTGCGAGCTGATGATCGCGTCGGCCATCGTCTTGGCCTCCGGGAAGGCCCCCTCGGTCTTCTCCGTGCGGGCCATCGCGACCGCGCCTTCGTGGTGCTTGATCATCAGCTGCATGAAGGCGGTGTCGAACGCCTTGCCGGAGGACTTTCCGAGCTGGTCCATCTCCCCGGCCGTCATCATCCCGCCCGCTCCGCCGGCGCCGTGCCCGGAGTGGTCCGCGGCGCCCTCGGCGGGCACCTGCTCGCCCCAGGAGGTCAGCCACCCGGAGAGGGTCCTGATCTCCGGGTCCTGGGCCTTCTTGATCTCCTCGGCGAGCTTCTTGACCTCGGCCGACTCGGCGCGGGAGGGGGCGAGGTCCGCCATCTCCACGGCCTGCCGGTGGTGGGGGATCATCCCCTTGGCGAAGGCCACGTCGGCGGCGTTGTGCTGCCCCTGCGCGGCGGACGCCGAGTCCGTCGGCGCGGCGGAGTAGCTGTGGCCGCCGTGCCCGGCGTTGGCGTCGTCGCCCGACCCGCAGGCGGCGAGGACGAGCGTGGCCGTGGCCACGGCCGCGACGGCGGTGGCGGTACGGCGGATGAGGGAACGGTGCTTGCGCATGATGGTGCGACTCCTTGTCCGGAATTGAGGATGCGACGGAGCGCGGCAGCCCCCGGAGGGGCGCCGTGCGGGTCGTCCTAGATCCGCAGGAGTTGCAGTTCGGCCAGGTCGGGCGGGCCCCGTCCGCTCTGCGCCGACGCCGTGGCGACGGCGTGGGGCGCCTCGGCCGCCGGTGCGCCCTCAAGGGCGGCCGCCGGGGCCGGCGGGGCGTACGCGGTACCGATACCGGTGGCCGCGCAGGTGGCGTCCGCGTGGTGCGTGTGGCCGGATCCGCCGTCGGTGTGCGAGCAGCCCTCGGGCGCGCCGACCACCGTACCGGCCGGTTCATGGTGGCCCGCCGCCATGACGTGGCCGCCGACCGCCGCGGGGGTACGTGCGAGGGAGGGACCGGGGCCCAGGCCGTGCATGGCCAGCACACCGGCCAGCACCGCGAGTACGAGCAGCACGAAGCCGCGCCCTGCCGGGCGGCGGCTCGACGGCTGCACGCGGGAGATCATGCGGCCATCGTACGGAAGCGGCGGGCCGACCGCGTCGGCGGGCCCGCGTCGTGGGACCGCGTCGTGGGACCGCGTCGTGGGACCGCGTCGTGGGACCGCGTCGTGGGACCGCGTCGTGGGACCGCGTCGTGGGACCGCGTCGGGACCGCGTCGTGGGACCGCATCGTGGGACGGCCCGCTTGCGTTTCGGCCGCGGACGGAGTTGCGTGGGTTCTGTCTCCCCTGGACGGGGGTGAGCCAAGGTGTTCTTCACCGATCGGGCCGACGCGGGTCGGCGTCTCGCCGCGGCGCTACGACATGTGGCGACGGAGGATCCGGTCGTCCTTGGGCTGCCCCGGGGCGGGGTACCGGTGGCCTTCCAGGTGGCGCGGGAGCTCGGGGCTCCGCTGGACGTGATCGTCGTGCGCAAGCTCGGGGTCCCCTACCACCAGGAGCTGGGCTTCGGGGCCATCGGCGAGGGCGGCGTACGGATCATCAGCGAGGACATCGTCCGCCAGGCCCGGGTGGCCCCCGAGGACGTAGCCGCCGTGGAACGCAGCGCGCAGGAGGCCCTCGGCCGGCAGGCGCACCGCCTGCGCGAGGGCCGGCCGCGGCTCTCCCTCGTCGGGCGCACCGCGATCGTGGTGGACGACGGGATCGCCACGGGCGCCACCGCGGCCGCCGCGTGCGAGGTCGCCCGCGCGCAGGGAGCGTCCCGCGTGGTGCTCGCCGCGCCGGTGGCTCCGCCGGACGCGGTCGCGTGGCTGCGCGGCGCGGCCGACGAGGTGGTGTGCCTGTCCACGCCGCGTGCCTTCCGGGCGGTGGGCGAGTGGTACCAGGACTTCTCCCAGACCGCCGACGAGGAGGTCGTCGCCCTGCTGGCGGAGGCCGGGACCCACGCCCCGCGCCCCACCGAAGCCGAAGCCGACGTGGAGGTCGAGGTGGAGGTAGAGGTCGACCGGGGCGCGCTGCGGCTGGCCGGGGACCTCGCCCTGCCGGAGGCCGCCGGGAACACCGGGAACTCCGGTGCGGTCGTCATGTTCGCCCACGGCTCCGGCAGCAGCCGCCGCAGCCCCCGCAACCGCGCCGTGGCGGCCGCGCTGAACCGGGCGGGCCTGGGCACCCTGCTCTTCGACCTGCTCACGCCCTCCGAGGAGGCCGACCGGTCGAACGTGTTCGCCGTCGAGCCCCTGGCCGGGCGCCTCTCGGACGCGACGCGCTGGCTGCGGAGCACGTACGCGCCCGGGGCCATCGGCTACTTCGGGGCGAGCACGGGAGCCGCGGCCGCGCTGCTGGCCGCCGCGCGGCCCGACGCGGAGATCGGCGCCGTGGTCTCCCGGGGCGGCCGCCCGGACCTGGCCGGGCCGTGGCTGGGCGACGTACGGGCGCCCACGCTGCTCATCGTCGGCGGCCGCGATACGACGGTGCTGGAACTCAACCGGCAGGCGAAGGCGGAGCTGCGCTGCGAGAACCGGCTCGACGTGGTCCCGGGCGCCACGCACCTCTTCGAGGAGCCGGGGGCGCTCGACGAGGTCGCGGAACTGGCCCGGGAGTGGTTCACCCGCCACTTGGCGAACGCGGCAAGATAACAGCCTTCTCCGGGCCCGCCCGATTGTTTGTCCAAGGGTGATGGTCCTCCCGTACGGACACCACAGGTGGCCTAGCGTCCCGTGACACCCACGGAGCGAGGAGGCACTGTGCTGTCACTGCGGTGGCGATCCATCAACAGCCTGTCGGTGGCCACGCGGCACACGATCGCGAACGGTGTCGTCATCACCGCCCTCGCCGTCACCCTGATCGCGCTGCTGATTCCCGTCGAGGGATTCGGCAGCCGGACCCCGGCCGGAAGCGCGGCAGGGACCGCGGGCGCGGCGGGCGAGGACGACGGCGCCGGGACCATGAGCACGGCGTACGGGCCGTTGACCGCCGCGGACCGGGACTTCGTCCGCAAGGTCCGGCTGGCCGGGCTGTGGGAGCTGCCCGCCGGCCGGCAGGCCCAGCAGCGCGGGACGCGCGCCTCGGTGCGCACGGCCGGGGATCACCTCGTCGAGGGCCACACCGACCTGGACCAGCAGGTCATCCGCGTCGGCCAGGCCCTCGGCGTCGACCTGCCCAATCAGCCCACCTCGCAACAGCAGGAATGGCTGGGGCAGCTGACGCAGGCTCAGGGAGACGCGTACGAAAGGCTGTTCATCCAGCTCCTGCGCCGGGCGCACGGGAAGGTGTTCGCGCTGCTGGCCGGGGTGCGGGCACAGACCCGCAACTCCATGGTCCGCGCCCTCGCCACCTCCGCCAACGCCACGGTCCTGGACCACATCACGGTCCTGGAGGAGAGCGGTCTGGTCGACTTCGACGCGCTCTCCGACGCGAGCCCGGTGCCGTCGCCGGCCCGCTCCTCCCCTGCCGTTCCCGCACCGGCCGCCCCGTCCCCGGCCCCCTCCTCCCCCGCTCCCCCGATCCCATCGAGGAAGAAGTCATCGCATGAGTCGACAGGGTCATGAACGCCGCCGAATGCCGGGCGCACTGCTCGCCGTGGTCTCCGCTCTGGCGCTGGGCGCCGGCGGGGTCGCCGTCGTCGCGGGCAACGCCTCCGCAGGACAGGACGACGACGGGGCAGGGCAGTTGACGGCCACGATCGACTGCCCGGACATCGGAACGCGGCTCACTTCCGTCCCCGAGCAGGCGAAGGCCGAGGTCGACGAGGGCCTCGCCCAGCTGGACGTCCAGGTGGCCGACGCCTACCGGCGGCTCGCGGCCGGTGAGGCGCGGGGAGACGCCCTCCTCGGCGAGCTCCGCCGGCAGCGCGATACGACCATCAACCGGCTGGCCGACGCGGTGGGCCGGTCCGGCGGGCGTCCCGACGAGCTCACGGACTTGAGCGGCTGCCGGATGAAGCAGGCTCCCGCCGAGGACGCGACGGCCGGGGAACCGGCCTCCGTACGCAAGGGAGGTCCCGCGCGCAGCGACTTCGTCTCCATCACCAAGGTCCGGCCGAACGTGCGCACCCCCGCGCCGTCGGCGGACGCCTCCAAGGGCACGTTCACCTCGAAGTGCGGCCGCAACGAGAACGGCCACTTCAACCCCGACAACGTCATCGTGGCGCCCGGCGTCTCCAACGGCGCCCACCACATGCACGACTACGTGGGCAACGTGTCCACGGACGCCTTCTCCACCAACAACAGCCTCGCCGCCGCCGGCACCACCTGTGCCAACGGCGACCAGTCCAGCTACTACTGGCCGGTGCTGCGGCTGCGCGACGGGAAGGCCGAGCGGGACGCCCGGGCTCCCGGCGGCGGCCAGGACGGCAACGTGGGCACCATCCTGCGGCCCAAGCAGGTCACCCTCACCTTCCAGGGCAGTCCCGTAGGCCGGGTCACGGCGATGCCCCGCTTCCTGCGGGTCATCACGGGCGACGCGAAGGCGTTCACCAACGGCACGGCCAACGCCAACGCCTCGTGGAGCTGCACCGGTTTCGAGGACCGGCAGCTGAAGGACAAGTACCCGATCTGTCCGAAGGGCAGCGACGTGGTCCGCACCTTCACCTTTCAGAGCTGCTGGGACGGGCGGAACACCGACAGCGCCAACCACCGTACGCACATGGCCTTCACGGACCGCGCGGGCCGCTGCCCGAAGGGCTTCACCGCGGTGCCGCAGCTGGTGCAGCGGATCACCTACGGCATCGCGCCGGGCGCCCGGTTCGCCGTGGACAGCTTCCCCGAGCAGCTGCACAAGCCGGTGACCGACCACGGTGACTTCATCAACGTGATGTCGCCCGGCCTGATGGACAGGGCCGTGGACTGCGTCAACTCCGGCCGTAGCTGCCGCTGAGCTCCCGGGGCGGGCGCCCCCTCCCCCTGCCGCCGCGCCCGACCCGGGAAAGGTGTTGGCCCGGAGCCCTCAGGCTCCGGGCCAACACCGCGTGCTCCCCTCCTTGCGTTTCCGGCTACAGGCCGTTGACGCGGGCCATCCGATCGACGACCACGGGCGTGAAGTCGGCCGTGACCACGCGGGGCGTCCGGCGGCCCACCCGCGAGTGCCGGCGCCGCACTTGGGCCATCAGCCGGCGGCTGCGCAGGGCCATCTCCAGTTCGAACCGGGTGCGGGGGTCCCGGAGCCCCGTTCCGAAGAGCTTCTCCAGCTGGCGCATCCGGTAGCGCACGGTCTGCGGGTGGACGCTGAGGGCCTTGGCGGCCTCGGGGGCTCCGCCGCCTTCCAGCCAGGCGAGCAGGGTCACCTCCAGCCGTTCGCTCTGGCGGGGGGTCAGGTCCGCCAGTGGGCGCAGCCACCGGGCGGCCAGCGCGTGGGCCAGGGGCTCGTCCTGGAGCAGCAGCAGGGTGGAGAGGTGGTCGTCCACGAAGACGGTCCGGGCGTCCAGACCGCCGCGGGCGGGAGTCAGGGCGAGCAGGCGCAGCGCCCAGCGCAGCGAGGACGCGGCGTCGCGGAGCGGGACGGCATGGCCGACGGCGGCGCAGCGGCCGCGCAGCGGGAGTTCCAGGGGGGTCCGGGCGTCCGGGTCGGAGGTCGGAACCAGCAGGCACGGGCGGCCCGCGAACACACCGACGAGGGCGTCCTCCAGTACGGCTGCCAGCTGCCGCGTCTCACCGGGTGCGGCGAGCGCGATGGCCCGTACGGCCACGGGGAGGGGCCAGCCGGCCGCCTGGGCGAGCTCGGCGAGGGAGCTCGCGGACGCGGCCCGGTCGTCGGTGAGGGCCGCGAAGAGCTCTTGCCGCGCCTGTGCGCCTACCTGCGATTCCTCCGTTTCGGGTTCCGTGCCGGATTCGGTGTGGGGATCGGTTTCGGAGCCGTCCCCGGCTTCGGCCCCGGCGTCGGCCCCGGCTTCGGCCCCGGCGTCGGCTCCATCGGCCGGATCGCGGTAGCCGAGCGCGGTAAGGAGGGCGCCTTCCACCCTCTGTCTGAGCAGTTCGCCGTCAACGGCATCGTTGTCATCGACAAGTTCGGAAAGTTCCGGATCTCCATGCAGAAGCTCCTCCACTATCTCGGCCGCCAGCGCGGGGAGTTCCCTGCGCAGGACACGGGTCCACTCGCCGCGCGGGCGGGACCAGATGCGGTTCAGAAGTTCGCACATCGTTACCTCGTTCGTGCCGGTGAGGTCTTGACGAAGGGGAGTCTTCCGGTCTTGTTCGATGCGCCGGAGACGCGGTGCGAGAAATTATCACGTTTCGATAAATCCTGTGGAGGTGCCGCACAGGTCCACGATGCTTCTGCACTCCGTCCCCAAGACCCGTCTGTCGGCTCGGAGTTCACAGGAGAACCGGATGCCTCTGCCCCAGCCGCACCCACCCCGCTCGCACCGGGCCCGGCGCCGCCGCCCCGGCGCGCTCAGCCTCGCGGCCGCCGCCCTCGTCTCCACCGTCGTCGCGGCCCGCGCCGGCGCCCTGACCCACCTCTGGGAGTTCCTCGACTTCGGGGCGGGCGTCCTCTCGCTCGTCTCGCTCACCGCCACCGTCCTGTGGGGGCTGATGGCCGCCGACCGGGCCGTTCTGGGGTCGGGCCACCGGCTGCTCGCCCAGGGCGTGCACCGCGGCCTGGCCGTGGCCGGGCTGGGCTTCCTGGCCCTCCACATCTGGGTCAAGGTGGCGGAGGGGAGAACGGGCACGGCCGCGGCGGCGGTTCCGTTCGCCGACGGGGAGCAGCCGTTCCTGATCGGCCTCGGCACACTGGCCGGGTACCTCTTCGTGGCCGTCGCGGTGTCCGGCGGGGTGCGCAGCGCGTTCGCCACCCGGAGCCGCTCGCTGTGGTGGCGGGCGCTGCACCTCGGTGCCTACCCGGCGTGGGGCGCATCCCTGGTGCACGGCCTGAAGTCGGGCCGCCCGGCGGGCGCGTGGGTGACGACGGCCTACGCGCTGTGCCTGGTCGGGGTGGCCGCCGTCCTCGTGCTCCGCCTCAAGTCCACGGTGCGCGGGGTGGCTTCGCCTCCCATCGCCCCGCCCGCGGACGCCGGGAAATCGATCGGCCGGCGCATACCGGTGCGTCGCCGGGCATCCGGGCGCCGTACGTCCTTGCGCAGGGCTGCGGTCCATGCTCCCCGGGTCGAGGAACTCGCCGGCCAGGAGCGGTGGAGGTGACCGCCGGACCGCGCCCGGGCCTCGGCTGCGTGGGCGCTCCGAGGCTGCTGGCCGGGCTGGACCGGGCCGCCCGGCTCGACCGCGAGGCGCATCTGGCCGTGCACGGCACGCTGCCCCGGCAATGTCTGGAGGAACTGGTCACCCTCGCCGATGAGATCGACCTGCGGGGGCGGGGCGGGGCCGGTTTCCCCTTCGCGCGGAAGCTGCGTGCGGTCGCCCGGTCGGCCCGGGGGCGGGACGGGCTCACGGCCGTGGTCGTCAACGGCAGTGAGGGCGAGCCGAGTTGCCTCAAGGACACGGCGCTCCTGCTGCACGCCCCGCACCTCGTGCTCGACGGGGCCCTGCTGGCCGCCGGCGCGCTCGGCGCCGAGGAGGTGGCCGTGGCCGTCACGCGGCCGGACGTGGAGCAGTCGGTACGCGAAGCCGTCGCGGAACGCGGTCCCGCGGGCCGCCGGGTCCGCGTGGCGAGGCTGCCCGAGCGCTTCGTGACGGGCGAGGGGACGGCCCTGGTGGACGGCCTGAACGGCGGCGCCGCGCTGCCGTCGGGGCAGAAGGTGCGGACCAGCGAACGCGGCCTGGGCGGCTTGCCCACCCTGCTCTCGAACACCGAGACCTTCGCCCAACTCGCCGTCGCCGCACGGCTCGGCGCGCGGGAGTACCGGACGGCCGGTCTGCCGGCCGAGCCGGGCACCGTCCTGCTGACGGTCGCCGGTTCCACGGTCGTCGAGGTGCCGACCGGCGCCTCCCTCTCCTACGTGCTCCAGCTGTGCGGAGCCGAGCCCGGTCAGGGCGTACTGGTCGGCGGCTACCACGGAAGGTGGCTGGACCCGGGGTCCGCGCGCGCCGCGCAGGTGTCCCGGCAGGCCCTCGCCGCCCTCGGCGCGGTCCTGGGGGCGGGGGCGGTGCTGCCGCTGCCCGAGGACACCTGCCCCGCCGGGGAGGTGGCCCGGGTGACCCGGTGGATGGCGAGGGAGTCGGCGGGCCAGTGCGGGCCCTGCGTACGGGGGCTGCCCGCGCTGGCCGACGTACTGGAGGACTCCGTGCGGGGCGGGGGCCGCGCAGCCCTCGAAGCGGTGGAGGCGCGGCTGCGGGCGGTCCGGGGCCGGGGTGCCTGTAGCCATCCCGACGGGACCTCGCAGTTCGTGGCCTCTGCCCTGTCCGCGTTCCCGGAGGAGTTCCGCGACCACGCGCTGGGCAGCGGCTGCGGGCGGCGGGTGCTGGGGGCGCTGCCGCTCCCCCGGGACGAGAGTCCGGAGCGGCTGGTCGTGGACTGGACGCTGTGCCGGGGGCACGGGCTGTGCGTGGACGTCCTCCCCGATGTCGTGCGCCTGGACGCGGACGGCTATCCGGCGGAGGCGTCCATGGCGGTGCCGGCGCGACTGCGCCCGAAGGCACTGCGCGCGGTCCGGCGCTGCCCGGCACTCGCGCTGCGCATTCAGGGCTGAGCCCCGTTTGGCGTGATCGGACAAATTCCGGGCGATGTTCACTTCCGCCGCACCGTTCCCCGTATCAATGACGAAGCACAGAAACATTGAAACACCGGAACACGAGAACACGGGAACGAATCCGAGCGAATCCGAAGGAGCGATCGATCGTGAAGAGAATACGGAGTGGGATGCTCTCCGGGTCGGCTGTCGCAGTTCTGCTGCTGACGGCCGGATGCGGCTACGGCGGGGATTCCGCGGGGAAATCGGGCGGGGCCGCGCCGGTGGCCGACAGCGCGAAGATCGGGTCCGCGTACGATACGGGCGGCGCCGGCTACGGAAGCGATCCGGGCACCGTCACGGCGGCCGGGGCGGGGCAGTTGAAGGTGCGGGACATCCCGGCCGTGGGCGCCGCCGTCACCGACGGGGAGGGCCGCACCCTCTACCGGTTCGACAAGGACACGGCCGAGCCCCCCAAGTCCAACTGCGACGGGGACTGCGCCAAGGCCTGGCCCCCGGTCGCGGCGGACGACGCCACGGCGGGCGAGGGCATCGAGGCGGGCCTCCTCGGATCGGTGCTCCGGGCCGACGGAACCCGCCAGCTGACCCTGGCCGGCCGGCCCGTGTACCGCTACGCCAAGGACACCGCGGCGGGCGAAGCGCTCGGGGAGGGTGTCGGCGGAACGTGGCACGTGGTGGGGGCGGACGGAAATCCGGCGGCGGGCGCCCCTCCGGCCGAGGCGGAGAAGCCCGGCGCCGAGCTGTCCGTCGTACAGAACCCGACGCTCGGCGGAATTCTCGCGGATGCGGAGGGCCGCACCTTGTACCGGTTCGACAAGGACAGCGCCTGGCCGATGAAGATCGGCTGTCTGGATTCCTGCCTGGACACCTGGAAACCCGCCGAGCCGGTCGACAAGGCGAGCATTTCCGGAATAGCCGCCGAATTGGTCGGATCGGTGAAGCGCCCGGACGGTACGGAACAATTGACGATCGACTGCTGGCCCGTCTACACGTTCACGGGCGACAAACAACCCGGGGACATCAGCGGCCAGGGAAAGCAGGGCCTCTGGTTCGCCGTGACGGACAAGGGGAAGAAGGCGAAGTCATCCGTCTAGCACCGACGGCCATCGCCCCCTTGGCCCGCGCGGTCGGCGCGGTCGCCGCGGCGGCGTGCGGTGCGCTGCTCTGCGTCGGAGGATGCGCCGCGCCGGGCCCCGCCCGGGCCCCGGCGACGCGTTCCGTCTCGATCGAGGAGATCGCCTCGGCCATCGGCTGCACCGCCGAAGTGAGCGTGGAGGCCGAGGAGTTGCGGCAGGGCGGCTGTGAGACCGGGCAGGGGGCCTACCGGATGGCCACCTTCGCCGCCGACGAGGGGCTCCGCTCCTGGCTGGCCGAGGCCCGCGTGTACGGCGGCAGTTACCTGGTCGGGAACCGCTGGGTGGTGACCACCCGGGAAACCGGCGCGCTGAGTTCCCTGCGCGACCGCCTGGGCGGCTCCCTGGACACCGGCACCCCGCACGGGCCGCACCACCCGTGAACCCTGCCCCGGGTCATGTCGCGGACGGGCACGCCGTCCGCGACGTGGCCCCTCAGGAGGTCTTGTTCACCTCGGCCCTCAGGGGTTCGCGGTCCAGGACGCTCTGCTCCCGCTCCGTCAGCGGAGGCCCGTCGAGCAAGGGGCGGCGCAGTCCGCGGGCGGCCGCGACCAGGACGTCGGGGCTGCCGAGGATCGCGGCGGGCTTCTTCATCGTCATCACGTCGGTCAGTGCCCGTACGACGAGGAAGTTGCCGATCGCGGCGCGGTTCAGCCGCTGGACGTACCGGGCCGCGAGCTTGTCGGCCAGGTTGGGCGCCTTGCCGACGGCGCCCGGGTAGAAGCGGTCCTGACCCACGGCCAGGAGCCAGGCGGCGGCGGCCGGGCGGGCGATGGCCTTCTGGGCCCGCGCGGCGAACTTCGGCGCGGTCACCGGGATCTTCGCGGCGGTGTCGCGCAGGGCCAGGGCGCCGAGCGCCGCGGCGGACATGCCGTGGCCGTAGACCGGATTCAGGCTGGTCGCCGCGTCGCCGAGGACGACGAACCCCTCCGGCATGGCGGCCTTCTCGAACTGCCGCTGCCGGTTGGCGGTCCGGCCGAAGACGACCACCTCGCCGATCGGTTCGGCGCGGGCCAGGAAGTCGGCGGCCAGCGGATGCCGCACGCCCCTGGCGAACTCCTCGAAGAGCTGCTCGTCGGCGCTCGGCTCGCCGCCGCGGGTACCGGAGAGGCTGACGTGCCACTGGCCGTCTTCGATGGAGATGATGGACACCACCTGGCCGGGTCTCCCCTCCCGCGGGTCCGCCTGGATGTGAATGACCGGCCAGTTGGATTCGGCGCCTTCCGGCGCCCGGTAGCGACGGCTGGCGTAGCGCACGCCGGCGTCCACGACGGTCTCGGCGACCACGGGCCCGCCGATCTCCGCGAGCCACTCCGGGGCCTTGGAATCGCGGCCCGTCGCGTCGACGACGAGGTCCGCGTCGACGACGCTCTCCTCCCGGCCCTCGTCCAGGACGCGGACGCCCGTCACCCTGGATCCGTCGCCCACCAGTCCGCCGATCTTCACGCCGGCGCGTACCCGGACGTTCGGGTGGGCCTTCAGTCCGGTGCGCACGCCCCAGTCGATGAGGTCGCGGCTGGCCCCGATGAGGTAGTGCGTCTCGGTCCAGCGCCGGAACCAGCCCGCTGCCGAGTACGAGACCATCCCGTTCGGGATCGGGATGCGGTGCGCGCCGGCCTCCAGCCAGGTGGCGGTGGTGCCGGGGAGCAGTTCCTCGATGGCGTCGGCCCCGCCCGACCACAGCATGTGGGCGTGTGCCGCCTGGGGCAGCCTCGGCCTGGGGGTCGCGGTCTCGGGGAGCGCGGAGTCCCGTTCGATGACGAGGACCTCCGCCACGTACGGCGCCAGGGCCGCGGCGGCGAGGGTGCCCGCCAGTCCGCCGCCGAGGACGACGGCTCGGAGGCTGCCGGAAGGGTTCTGGGTCATCGTGCACTGCTCTCTAGGACGGCGGCTTCACGGGCGGCGCGGACGATGCCGGACCTCGACAGGGCCTGGGACAGGCGTACGAGGCCGGGGGTGCTGTTCGCGGAGACGAGCAGGGGTCCGTCGCCGGCGGGCTGTACGGGTGGGTCGGTCTGGTCGGCCGCGTGCCGGGTCCACATGACGATGGCGTGGGCCGGCACGGCGGCATCGGCGATGACGGCCGCATCCTCGTCCGTCGGGGCCGTCTTGAGCGCCTCGGCCAGGGACAGTTCCCGCACTTCGGGGTTGAGGAAGGGGTGGACGCTGAGGATCCCGTCGTAGATGTCGGACTCGATCTGCGTCACCCGCACTTCGATGGGTGTCGAGATGCCGCCGGCCAGGTTGATGCTGTGCCGGGTCGCCACGCGCAGTTCCCGCCAGGCGGGTTGCAGCTGGTGGTAGCGGCGCCACATCGAGCCAGAGGCCGGATACGGGTCCGATGCCTTGAGGGAAGGTGCGGCGCAGGATGCGTACCGGGCGGCCGCGGTGGTGGGTGAGGTGCTCGGCGATGTGGGCCGTCAGTGCGTCGATGTCGCCTTGGGCGTGGGCGTGCTCGCCCAGGCCCACGTCCAGCTCGTCGCAGAGCCGGACCATCTCCTCCTCCAGCCGGCGGTCCGGTCGACGCCGGCTCCTCATGATCCCCACCCCTCCGTCGTGATCATTTCTGCTGGTCGTTCATGATGTGGTCCAGCAGGTCGCGCATCTTGGCAAGGGTCTCGGGGGCTCCGCGGAACGCGACCGACCGCAGCTGGAACCTCTCCTTGAGCTCCCGCAGGTCCGCGAGCTGGCGGGCCTGCTCGCCCGCCAGCTTCTCCTCCAGGGCGCGGTTGAGTGCCTGGGAGGGCGTCGCGGTGAGGAAGCCGCGGGGGACCTTGAAGAAGTCTTCGATGCGGGCGGCCAGTTCCAGGCTCGGCACCTTGCGGCCCTTGAGGAGCTCGCCGACCCACTGGGGCGTCACACCGGCGCCGTCGGCGATGTCGGCCTGCGTGTACGGGAGGCCGTCGGGGCGGCGGCGGGTCTCCCGGAGGAAGTCGAGCCGCTGCGCCACCTGCTCCTGGAAGTCGATCTCGTGGAGCGGCCCCCGGCTCAGGCCCGTGCGTACGAGGCTCACGGGAAGGCCAGTGCTGAGCGAGAGCGGGGTCGGGTCGAGGACCGCGGCCCGGTCGAGGTCGGCCTTCTCGATCAGCTCTTCGAGGAGTCCCAGGCTCTTCAGGTGCGGGGCACCCTCGTCGGTCACGGAATCTCCTGGTGGTTGACGACTGCGGTCCCTGCGCGGCGCCTTGGGGACGGTGCCCGGACCTGCGAAACCTTAGATCAGAATGACGATCGATTCTACAGCTGAAACGATCGTTTACTTCCGACTCGCCCCCTTCGTCCGGCAGTTCGCCGCATCCCCTCCGGAACCGGCGCCCGGCGGTCCACGGCCCACAGCAGCGGCCCGCACAGCGCCGTGGTGACCAGGGCCATGACCACGAGGGCCAGATGCAGCGCGGGCGTCAGGATCCCCGCGGCGTAACCGGCTTGGAGGACGACGATCTCGGTGAGGCCACGGGTGTTCATCAGGGCGGCGAGCCGCAGTCCGGTGGTGGGGGTGAGGCCGCCCAGCCGGGCGCCGAGGTAGCTGCCGGTCAGCTTCGCGGCGACGGCCAGGGTGGTCGCGTAGAGCAGTGCCCGCCAGGAGAGCACGGCTTCGGGGCCGGAGGCCAGGGTCGTGCCGGTGACGACGAACAGCAGCGGCAGCAGCAGGCGCCCGGCCCGGCCGAGGGCTCCGGCGGTGGCTGTCCAGGGGCCGCGCTCGCCGTCGGCGGGCAGGGCCAGTCCGACGAGGACCGCCCCGAACACGTCGGTGAGCCCGAAGTGCCGGGTGCCGGCGGCCGCCGCGCACGCCAGGGCGGCGACGGCCACGATCGCGAGCCGGGGGTGCCGTGCGGCCGGCGCTGCGACCGCGGCCGTGGCGGCGAGGCGTCGCAGCACGGCGGCCGCCGCGACCCCGGCGGCCAGGACCGCGAGCGCCGCGGGGAAACCGCCGTTGCCCGTGGCGAGGCCGACGGCCACGGCCAGCAGGACCCAGGTGACGGCGTCGATGGAGACGGCCGAGGCCAGTGCGAGCCGCCCGGTCTCGGTGTGCCGCATCTTCCGGTCGGCGAGGATTCCGGCGAGCACCGGCACCGCCGTGACGGCCAGCGAGATCGCCAGCATCAGCACCAGGGCCGCGGTGGGGGCGGTTCCGCGCAGCCGCGGGTCCTCGGTGCGCAGCACCCACACCGCGAGCAGCGCTCCGGCGGCCATGGGCAGCAGCGCGGAACCGGCCGACAGCCACAACACCGCGCGCCCGGGCAGCCGGGTCACGCCCGAACGGATCTCGTGAGCGGCCCCGACGAGGAAGAGGGCCAGCCCCAAGTGGCCCGCCTGCGCCAGCGGTTCCACGCCCGCCGAACCGGGACCGCCGAGCCCGCCGGGCCCGCCCCGGTCCGCCCACGCGACGAGGGCCGCGCCGAGCAGGAGGCAGCAGGCGATCTCCCCGACGATGCCGGGCTGCCCGAACCCGCGCGCGAGCCGACGGCCCAGCAGGGCGCAGCACGCCGTCGCGGCAAGGACGAGAAGGAGCACGAGGGCGGGGGCGAGGGCGGTCAGCCGGGACGGGTCCACCGGGTCTCCTCTGCGAACCGTCGGGGCGGTGCACGACGGCTCTTCGATACCCGGGCGGGTCCGCGGGGATTCCGGACCGCTCCGCACGGCCCGCGACTGTGTGCACTCGCCGACCGGAGCGCGGCGGCAACGGCGCTGGCGTGTCGGCCACTTGTCCGGATTTCGGCTCGTTCGTGAGGAGCACGAGGTACCGCCCTTCGGGATGATTCGCCCCGGCCGCGCGTGCAACAGGGTGGTCGGGTAAGCGACTTCGACGACCTCACCAAGGTCGCCGACGTCACCGACCTCTCCGACCTCACCGAAGGGAAGGAACGGCCACGTGCGCATGAAACGCCTCGCACCGCTGCTCGCCTCCGCCGCACTCCTCGCCACCACCGTGCCCCTGCTCGCCGCGACCGGCGCCTCCGCCGCCCCGGGGCAGGACCACCCGCGGCAGAAGCCCGACTGGCACCGCTGCAGTCCCGAGCAGCCGGCCTCGTACGAGTGCGCGACGCTCAAGGTCCCGCTCGACTACCGGCGTCCCGAGGGCCGGAAGATCGATCTCGCGATATCGCGGGTCAAGAGCGAGAACCCCGCCAAACGGCGCGGCGCCCTGCTGACCAACCCGGGCGGTCCCGGCGGTCCCGGGCTGGACATACCGCTGTGGATGAGCGGGGCGATGTCCAAGGACGTACGGGACCAGTACGACCTGATCGGCTTCGACCCGCGCGGAGTCGGCGCCAGCAGCCCCGTCTCCTGCGGGCTGACCGACGCCGAGCAGGAGATCAACCGCCCCTATTACCCGGAGAAGTTCGACACCGACGTGACGTGGGCGCGCACGGTCGCCGAGAAGTGCCGTGAGAAGGCCGGCGACGTGCTGCCTCACATCACCACCCGCAACACGGCCCGCGACATGGACGTGATCCGTGCGGCGCTGGGCGAGCGCACGATCTCGTACGTCGGCTACTCGTACGGGACGTACCTCGGCGCGGTGTACTCGCAGATGTTCCCGCAGCGCACCGACCGCTTCGTGCTCGACAGCGGCGTGGACCCGAAGCTGATCTGGCGCGGCATGCTCCAGGTGTGGGCGACGGAGGCCGAGCCGGCCTTCGCGCGGTGGACGCGGTGGGCGGCCGAGCGTTCGGCCGAGTACGGGCTCGGCGACAGCCCGAAGGCGGTGTCCGACACCCTGTGGGGGCTGGTGGCGCGCGCCGACCGGGAGCCGATCGACTTCGAGGGCATGAAGGTCACGGGCGACGACATCCGGGCCTCGCGTGCGGCTTTCTTCTACCCGGCGCAGGTCACCCCGCTGGTCGTGGCCCTGAAGGCCGCGGCCGAGGGCAAGCCGCTGCCGGCGGGCGCCTCCGCCCCGGAGCTGAAGGAGCTGCTCGCGGGCGGACGGAGCGCCGAACCCGCCTCGGACAACAGCACCGCGGTCTTCTGGTCCGTGGTGTGCGGGGACACAGGCACCTGGCCCCGCTACCCGGAGCAGTACGAGCGGGACGCGGCGAAGGACAAGCTGAAGTACCCGCTGTACGGGGACTTCGCGTCCAACATCAAGCCGTGCGCCTTCTGGCAACGGCCCGTCGAGGCGGCCACGCCCATGCGGACGCGGGCGAACGTGCTCACCGTGCAGAACGAGTGGGACTCTCAGACCCCGCTGTCCAGCGGGCAGGGCCTGCACCGCGCGCTCAAGGGCTCGCGGATGGTGCTGGTCGAGGGCGGTGAGGGTCACGGCGTGTACCTGTCGGACCCGGCGTCCTGCGCCGACGCGCACGTGAACGCGTACCTGGCGACGGGCCGGCTGCCCGCCCAGGACCTGACGACCTGCCGGAACGCGGAGCCGCCGGCCGCTAAGGAGCGGCGCGGGTCCCCGGTTCCTTCGGGTCCGCTTCCCTTCCCGACCGGACCCGACCGGTTCTGACCGGGCCCGCCTCGCTGTCGCCCCGCTGCGCGCCCACACGGCTGCCGCGCAGCGGGGTCAGCAGCACGCCCACGAGGATCAGCAGGCACAGTGCACCGCCTCCCAGGCTGGCCACCGGGACGCCGTGCCTCTTGGCCAGGAGCGTGAGCACGGCCACGCCGATCGGGCCCGAGGCGTTGTGCACCGTCCAGAACGCGGAGGTGACCCGGCCGAGCAGGTGGTCCGGGGTGACCTCTTGGCGCAGGGTCATGGTGCAGACCCCGCCCAGGGTGACACCGAACATGAACACGGCGGCCAGGGCGGCGATCACCGGCACGCTGCGGCTGAGGCCGATGCCCGCCACCGCCGCCGCGATCATGGCCAGCGAGGCGATCCAGCACGCGCCGAAGCCGAAGACCCGGCGCAGCCGGCCGGCGGAGAGGGCCGCTACGGCGGCCCCGACCCCGCTCACGGCGATCACGTAGCCGAGGGTGACCTCGCTCCGGTGGAGGTCTTCCTGCACGTGGAAGATCAGCAGGTCGGTGGCGCCCATGGTGACGAAGGTCAGCAGGGTCAGCTGGATGGTCAGCGGGCGCAGCAGCGGGTGGCTCCACAGGAAGCGGAAGCCGACGACGAGCATCTCCCGGAGCATCCCGGGGCCGCCCGTCGGCCGCTTCCCGGCCCCGTCGGCCGGCCGGTGGAAGGTGACCCAGCGCAGGCTGGCGGCGGAGACGAGGAAGGTGGCGCCGTCGACGGCCAGGGCCCAGTCGGCGCCGACCCCGGCGGCGAGGAAGCCTGCCACGACCGGCCCGAGCAGGGTCCCGAAGGCGAAGGTGCTCATCAGCCGCCCGTTGGCGGTGGTGAGGTGCTCGGGGCGGACCAGCTGGGGCACCGCCGTCACGTACGCCACGTCGAAGAGGGTCTTCAGGACGCCGACCACCGCGGTCAGTACGTACAGCACCCAGATGCGGGGCCCCGCCATCCAGATGAAGGGCACCGCGCCGAGGCACACCGCCCGGGCCAGATCGCAGACGATCATGAGCCGTCTGCGGTCCACCCGGTCCACCACATAGCCGGCGAACAGACCCGTGCCGATGCCGGTGACGCCCGAGACCACCGTCAGGAGGCCCATCTGGACGATGTCCCCGGTGGCGTCGAGGACCAGGATCGGCAGCGCGAGCAGCGAGATGGAGCCGCCGAGGACGGACAGCGCCTGGCCGAGCCAGAAGACGTTGAAGTTCTTGTTCCGCCCGAGCGATGTGCTCGGACTCATCCGAGCAGCGCGTAGACGGTGGAGGCGGTGGCGGCGGGCTCGTCGGAGCCATCGGGGGTCAGGGTGATGTCGGCGAAGGCCATCCGCTTGCCGAGCTTGGTGACCCGTACACGAATGATCACGTCCGCGCCGACCACCGGTCGCTGGAAGCTCGTCGACTGCTGGACGGTGGTCATCGGCCCGTACGCCCCGCGCGCGGCGGAAATCGCGATGACGGTGGCGGTGTCGGCGGCCGCCATCATGGCCTGGCCACTGAGGCCGCCGCCGTCCCGGGCCAGTTCGTCGGACCAGGGCAGCCGCAGGACGGCGTGCCGCTCGCCCGTCTCCTCGACGGTGAGGCCGAGGGCGAGCACCCAGGGGGCGAAGTTGTGGTTAAGGATCTTGCCTGCGTCAGCGGGAGAGAACGTCACCGGGAGATTGTGGCGGCCCGGCCCGGGCCGCCACAATCCCTTTCCCGTTCGGGCGGGCTCAGAGGCCGGCGGCGAGCTCCGTGCCCTGGCGGATGGCCCGCTTGGCGTCGAGTTCGGCGGCCACGTCGGCGCCGCCGATCAGGTGCGCCTCGACTCCGGCGGCGCGCAGCGCCTCGTACAGGTCGCGGCGCGGCTCCTGCCCGGTGCACAGGACCACGGTGTCGGCGGGTACGAGGTGCTGCTCGCCGCCGACGGTGATGTGCAGGCCCTCGTCGTCGATGCGGTCGTACGAGGCCCCGGCGACGGAGACGACGCCGCGGTGCTTCATCTCGGCGCGGTGGATCCACCCGGTGGTGGTGCCGAGGCCGGCGCCGACCTTGGTGGTCTTGCGCTGGAGGAGGTGGACCTGGCGCGGCGACGCGGGGCGCTCGGGCTTGGTGAGGCCGCCGGGGCCGGTGTAGGTGGTGTCCACGCCCCAGTGGCGGAAGTAGACGTCCGGGTCCTGGGAGGCGCCCTCGCCGCTGTCGGTGAGGTACTCGGCGACGTCGAAGCCGATGCCGCCGGCGCCGACGACGGCCACGCGCTCGCCGACGGGGGCTCCGTCGCGGAGCACGTCGAGGTAGCTGACGACCTTGGGGTGGTCCACGCCCTCGATGTCGGGGGTGCGGGGGGTGACGCCGGTGGCCACGACGACCTCGTCGTAGCCCTGGAGGGTGTCCACGTCGGCGCGGGTGTTCAGGCGGACCTCCACCCCGCTCTCCACGAGCTGGGTGCCGTAGTAGCGGATGGTCTCCTCGAACTCCTCCTTGCCGGGGACGCGTCGGGCGATGTCGAGCTGGCCGCCGATGTGGCCGGAGGCCTCGAAGAGGGTGACGGCGTGGCCGCGGCCGGCGGCGGATACGGCGCAGGCGAGACCGGCCGGGCCGGCGCCTACGACGGCGACGCGCTTCTTCAACTGCGTCGGGGAGAGCACGAGTTCGGTCTCGTGGCAGGCGCGCGGGTTGACCAGGCAGCTGGTGATCTTGCCGCTGAAGGTGTGGTCGAGGCAGGCCTGGTTGCAGCCGATGCAGGTGTTGATGGTCTCGGAGCGGCCGGCGGCGGCCTTGGCGACGAAGTCGGCGTCGGCGAGGAAGGGGCGGGCCAGCGACACGAGGTCGGCGCGGCCGTCCGCGAGCAACTCCTCGGCGATCTCCGGGGTGTTGATGCGGTTGCTGGTGACGATGGGCACGGACACCGCGCCCATCAGCCGCTTGGTGACCCAGGTGTAGGCGCCGCGCGGGACGGAGGTGGCGATGGTGGGGATGCGGGCCTCGTGCCAGCCGATGCCGGTGTTGATGATGGTGGCGCCCGCCGCCTCGACCTCCTTGGCGAGGCGGACGACCTCGTCGAGGGTGGAGCCGCCGGGGATCAGGTCGAGCATGGAGAGGCGGTAGATGAGGATGAAGTCCTCGCCGACGGCCTGCCGGGTGCGGCGGACGATCTCCAGCGGGAAGCGCACGCGGTTCTCGTACGCGCCGCCCCAGCGGTCGGTGCGCTTGTTGGTGGCGGCGGCGATGAACTCGTTGATCAGGTAGCCCTCGGAGCCCATGATCTCGACGCCGTCGTAGCCGGCCGACTTGGCCAGGCGCGCGGCCCGTACGAAGTCCTCCACCGTCCGCTCGACCTCGACGTCGCTGAGCTCGTTCGGGACGAAGGGGCTGATGGGGGCCTGGATGGCGCTCGGGGCGACCAGGTCCTTGTGGTAGGCGTAGCGGCCGAAGTGGAGGATCTGCATCGCGATCTTCCCGCCCTCGGCGTGCACCGCGTCGGTGATCACCCGGTGCTCGGCGGCCTCGCCCTCGGTGGTGAGGCGGGAGCCGCCCTCGAAGGGCCGGCCCGCGTCGTTGGGCGCGATGCCGCCGGTGACGATGAGCCCGGCCCCGCCGCGGGCCCGCTCGGCGTAGAAGGCGGCGAGGCGCTCGAAGCCGCCCTCGTGCTCTTCGAGGCCGGTGTGCATGGACCCCATGATCACGCGGTTCGGCAGGGTGGTGAACCCGAGGTCCAGGGGGCTCAGCAGATGCGGGTACCGGCTCTGGGAACTCATGGGGGCGCCTCCTCGCGCGGGGGGTGATTCACCTGTTCTAGCGAGAGGAGCCCGGTTTTGCAACTAAGTGCAAAACCGGGCGAGGCTCTGCGGGCCCGGGATTACGGGGGACCCGGCACCCGGCCCCCACGCACCTGTGGCGGAGTTCACGCCACCGACTGCATCGCCGAGAGACGGCGCACGAAGACGACGGCCAGTCCTGCCGCGACGGCGAACATCAGATCCGCGGCCATGCCCACCAGCGCGGAGGTGCCCATCCCGTCCGCGGTCGTGGCCGTGGCCCCCAGCCGGTTCGCGGACACCGACACCACCATCGCGACGCCGAGCGCGCCGGCCCAAGCGGTGACGGGGGCGGCCGACACGGGCGACCCGGCGCTGCCCGGCAGCCTCGACGCACTGGCCGCCCACATCTTCAAGGCGAGCAGGAACGGCAGGACGGTCCACCCGATGACGGGGATGAACCAGACCCCGATCGCCCAACCGGCGCCGCTCCGGAACATCCCGGGCGCCGACACCCCCGCGTTCACCCGGACCCGGTGGAACCAGATGACGAACACCACGGCCGTGGGAAGCATGGCCAGCAGGATCAGGCCCGTCGACCCCGAGTACAGCGCCCAGCCCGGCCCGGCGTCCACCAGCGGGCTCGTACCGAGCGCATCCAGGGCCAGGTACCGGTTGTACCCGGCGGCCACCGCGCCCACGCGGGTCGCGGCGCACAGCCCGAGCAGCACGGTCAGCGCGGTGGCCAGGCCCTTGGGCGAGCGGAGCAGCGAGCGCACCGGGGGCGCGCCGAGCGGAGGCAGTTTTGCGGTACCGAAGGACATGACGAGGGACCCCCCACGGGTGCACGGCGGCACGAAGAAGCCCGCCGACGGCGGCGGGCAGCGAGAAACCTACGGCACGGGTGCGACCGGGGCGCGGCCGGGCCCCGGACCGATGACCGGGCCGGGGCCGCGGCCCGCCCGCTCCGGGAGGTTCGGCGCGCAGCCGCTGCGGCTCCGGAAGCCCGAGGGTCAGCCATCGTCAGTCGGCATCTCCCCCTCATCGGCCGGGAAGGGGAGCCTCGGCGGGGCGGGCGGCCCGTCCATTCCCATGGGACCGAGCCGCCGTGGCCGTTCAGCGTGGCTGCCGACGGGGGGCAAGTAGACCTGCGCGTGCCTGAGGAACTGCTGGGAGGCCGCCTCGACCACCTGCGGGAGGATCTGGCCGAGGGCCTCCAAGCTGGTCACGCCGTTCGCGGCGGCCCGGCAGGCGGCCCGCCCCTGCCTCATCGTGACGGGCATCGTCTCCTCCAGCCGCTCGGCCAGTTCGACTTCCTTCGCGCGGCTCTGGTGGTCGTAACGGTTCCACGGCACGACCACGCTGACCCATGGGCGGGGATCCTGGTCCAGGGCGGCCAGGCGCCGGCGCCGGTGCTCGTCCTCCATCGCCCACCGGTCGACGATCAGGATCTCCGGCTCGGTCGGCGGCTGCTTGCTGTCGAAGCGCCTGGCCTCGTCGTCGAAAGACCCGAGCGTCACCCGGTAGTTGAGGTTCCTGGCCACTTGCTCGGCCACCTGCGCGATGGGCAGCCGGGTCTCCGGATGGTACGGATTCCACTCCAGCGCACTGTCCCCGTAGTACTCGGGACTGCGCCCCTCCGGCAGATCGTGCCGGGTGGCGGCCGCCACCGTGACGTGGAGGGTGCGGGCAGGGCTCCCCACGGCACCGAAGGCACTCGGGACCGTCCGGTAGTCGACCGGACGGGAGGGTTCGAGGCGGGCTGCCTCGGCCGTGCTGACGATGCGCCTGGCGAGCTCGTACACGGCCCGCTCGTACTGGTCCGCGTATCCGCGCAGTTTGATCAGGCCGTACAGCCCGTCGGTGACGTAGCGCTCGCCGAACGCGTTGTGGTTGAACTGCAACCGCTCGGCGGGCCCGGGCAGTCGATCCGGGGGAACCGGCACCCAGAGTGCGGGCACGATGGCCTCGGCCGACTGGTTGTTCACCGCGCCGTGATGGACGGCGCGCTGCGCGAAGGCGTACCACTCCTTTCCGCACATTTCGCTGGCGAAGTAGCGCGGCGAGAACAGCGGGACGAACACCCGGGACGTGGCGAGGGCTCGCCCGAGCCGTTCCGACCAGCCCTCGCCGCTGCGTATCTCCCGGTCCATGAAGCCGGGTTCGGATCCCGCGGGGAGATTCGTCAGCGCCATGACGTGACTGCAGAGGTCGCGGAAGAGCCGCTCCACCCACATGTCCGGGTCGGGTCCCCCCGCCCCGAACCTCGGCGTGTGCGCATAGCTGAGGAAGAAGTACGGCGACGCGGCCTCTCGGGTACTCGGCCGGTGCTCGGAGGCGCTCGGCCGCGCAGGGGCCTCGGCGGGACCCGCCTCCACGGGCCGAACCTCGACGGGACGCTCCTCCGCGGGCCTCGCCACGGAAGCGGGTGGGTGGGACTCGGGCCGTGCGACGCGCCGGCGCTCGACGAGACGGTCCGCGTAGTGCGGCAGGCGTTCACGCAACAGGCGCACGTCCCGCACCCCGAGCGACGATTGCAGGTGCTCGCGGACACCGGCGTGAAACCGCAGGGTCGGTCCGCCGTCGCTCACGGAGAACAATCCGCTGACGAGGACCTCGGCCAGGTCGGAAGTGGTGGTGTCCCCTTCGAACAGCTGTGACATCACTTCCAGTTGTGCCAGATCGAGTTGCTCGTAGGCCGCGCACAACACGGCCAGTCTGGCTGCCCGGGGAGACGCCGACAGCAGATAGGAGTCGGTCAAGGAGCCGGCGGTACGAGGCGGTTCGGGCGGTTGGGACGGACGCCATGGGGCGGGTCCGGGCACCAGCAGCGCGTCGCACCCCTCGGACCGTCTCCCTGTCACCGTCCGGGCCCACTGCCCCAGGGCGTGGCCGGTCAGGGAGAGCACCGGCAGGGGGAGCCACGAGGGTTCGTCCGGTCCGCCCTTCGGCAGGGCATCGAGGAGCGGCGGGCGCCGGAAGTCGAGGTCGGCATTGCTCGTATCCGGTGCCCGGGGCCCCTCGACGCGCACCGCCGGCAGATCGAGCCCGACGCGGCGCCAGAGCTTCGGCGGCAGCGGGTTGATCAGTGCGGCGCGGGAATGGCGCAGGCACGCGTACACCTCCTGCCACCACTCGGGACTCCGCCAGAGCGGGGAGGAGCAGTCCGAGACCAGGATCAGCAGTTGGTTCTCGGGCGGGCCCGCCGAAAGCCGCCCACCCGGGCTCCAGGCCGAAGGCAGGTCACCCACCCGGACGGTGCGAAACGCCCGGAGCCTCTGCAGCGCCCGGACCAGGAGGGCGAGATCACTGCGCCACAAGGCCATGGTCGGCGATCGGTCGATGAGCACCTGGGCCGGGATCCTGCCCAGGCCGCCTCCGTCCCCATCGTGCCGGAAGCTCCACAAGGCGTCGACCATCCAGTCGGACGCATGGGTACGACGGCCCGATCCGCTCATGACGGCTCCGTGCTCGCGCCCGACACCCTGATCCGGTCGCAGAACGCCAGCCATTCCCGGTCGTCCCAGACCAGTCGCAGCACCGCGATGTCCTGGGACGGTGCGCCCCGCCACTCGCACCGGTAGGTGTCCAGGAGGCTGCCGGGCAGGGTGCGCCAGTGGTCGTCGAGCTGTGCGTGCAGCGGAGGCGCGCAGCGGTCGGCGCCGTGCGGCCACACCAGTACGGGCGTGTAGGCGAGCAGCAGGTCCAGTAGGCCTTCCTTGTCCCCGGTGGGACGGTGGACCAGCCCCATGGCGCCCGCGTTGTGCCCGCCCTTGGCGAGGAGGGCACGCAATGCCCGTGGATCGGCGGT
The DNA here is from genome assembly GCF_036237315.1 of Streptomyces sp. NBC_01351. Classification (GTDB taxonomy): domain Bacteria; phylum Actinomycetota; class Actinomycetes; order Streptomycetales; family Streptomycetaceae; genus Streptomyces. Next base: position 1,022,202 of record NZ_CP108356.1, read on the forward strand.
CTCCTGCTCCGAGAGCCATTCCAGCGGCGCCGACCGGGCGGTGTGGCTTTCGATCTTCGTCCAGCGGTCGCTGACCGCCGTCTCGGTGAGTCTCAACAGGCGTGAAGGCGCCAGCCGTTCACTCCAGTGCATGACGACGTCGTGGTGGACCCCGAGCAGCAGGGCGGATCCGGACTCCTCGGGACGCCAGGTGGCCAGCAGGGCGCTCGGGGCCGCCACGTGGACGCGGGTCAAAGGCAGTTGCAGCTTCTTGGCCTCGTCATGGGCCCACAGAACCGCGCTGTCGAGCAGGTCCTCCACGCTCTCGCGGCCGACGGGCCGCTCCGGATCCGGTTGCCGAGGACGGCTGAAGGTGTGGCGTTCGAAGATCTCCCCGTCCAGGAGCAGCCAGGTCTCCAGTGATTCCGGCCAGCCACCGGCGACCGACGCATGGAGGCTCGCGACCAAGGACAGCCGCTGCTCGGCATGCCGGTTCCGGGCGTGCTCCAAGGCGTCGTTGAGTTCCTGCCGGGCCTTGATCTCCTCCGCCCACCGGGCCAGTTCGGGATCCTGATCGTTCCGGCCGACCTCACGGACGAGGATCACGACGAACCGGGTGACCCACGGCCGGCAGTTGCCGTGGGCAACGGGGTGGTCGAAGGCGAGGTAGTCGAGCACTTCCACATCCGTGTCACACACTGCGGGACGGCCGATGGGAAGCCGTCGCTCGCCTGCGAACAGGGAGCTGACCGCCCGGCGGATCCGCGGGGTCGTCAGCCCCTCTCCGATCCACCCCCGCAGGAGCTCCACCGTGCGGACCGCCACGTACAGGTTGTCCGCGGCCTCCGCGGCCCGTTCCCAGGCCGCCCCGTCCGGTTCCGCGGACCGCACGTCCTCCAGGTGACGCTGGAGAGCGCGTACGGCCGCCGTGTCGTGAACCCGCGGGACGGACACGGGCGGATGCAGCCCGCCCAGCGCGGAGGCGAGCTCCTCGGCCGCCAGCGGTCCGCTGAGGACGCCGGACGAGGGGCCGCGGTACTGGGAGTTGTGGGCGAACCAGAGCGGTCCGTCGGCGAAGGGGGCACCGTCCAGGCTCCAGTCCGTGATGTCCTGCCCCTTCACCTGCCTTCGCAGCTCCTGCGCGACGCAGATCACCGACAGGGCCTTCTCCTCCCCGGGGACTCCGCGGCGCAGCAGTGCGGTGAGCTCTCGGGCGAGCGTCAGATCGTAGGCGGGCTGGCTGGTGGCGGCCGCCATGAGGAGCGAGAGGCGGATGCGGCCGTTGCGGGCCCCCGAGGCCAGTTGGTGCGCCGACGGTATCGCCCCGGCCGCGTGGCAGGTGTCGATGATGCCTATCAGTCCGCCCACGCCGTGGTGGTCGGCGGCCATGGCGACGAGGGCGCCCACGTCCACGGATCCCAGGCGTACCTCTTCGACCGACTCGGAGGCCATCAGGTGCAGCGTGCCGGTCCGGCCGGGCACGAAGCCGTGCCCGAGCATGGCCAGGACCAGGACCGCGTTGCGATCGGCGGCGTGCTCGACCGCCCTCTCCACCAGGCCCCGGATGCGCTCGCTGGTCAGACCGTCCCCGACGAAGAGCGACTCGCCGTCGGGAAGACCGGGCGAACAGCCGCCCAGCGCTCCGTCCCGGAGCACCTTGTCGAGATCACGCGCAGCCGACTCCAGGGACCCCAGCCGCGGCATGGAATCACAGTGCGGCGCGATGACCAGCACGTGCCTGCGGGAATCCGGCCCGACCGTCACCGATCCTCCGCCGCATGGGCCCGCAGTACCGCGGCGACAGGCCCCGCCACCGCCGGCTGGGCCAGGTACTTCTCCGCCGGATGCACCCAGATGCCGTCGGAGTCCACCCGCCTGCTCACGGGGGCCACCCCCGCCTCGTTGGGTGCCACGTCCCTTTCCAAGTGGGCCCGTACGGCGATGAGGTCGTCGCGGTCCCAGAAGTTCAGCCAGCTCCGCACGCAGGCGGGCGAGGCCGGCGGGCGGGGCCTCAGCCGGGGTCGGACGGCCGCACGCATCGAGATGGGGGAGCCGAGCGTGACGAACAAGGGGAGTTCCCCCGCGTGTTCGTGCAGCGCTTCCATGGCCACGACCGTTCCGAGGGAGTGCGCGACGACCACGCTCGGGCCGTCCCCCAACTCGTCGAGCAGTCTCGCCCTGATCCGCTCGTCCAGGCTCCCGCCCGCCGCCTCCCGCTCGCCGCGTGCGAGGTAGCGGGCCACCTGCGCCAGTTCGCGCACCATCACCTTGGGGGCGACCCACGTTCCGAGGGAGCGCCACGGCCTCAGTTCCATCAGCGTGGTGGCCACGTCCAGGGCCTTGCGCAGGACCTGGCCGCTGCCCTGCGCCTGGCCCGCCGGCGCCGTTTGCACCTGGGCGTACTCCAGGACGCGGCGCTCGGCCCGCTTGCGCTCGGGATCGGGCTCCTCGTCGTTCTCCGCCTCGTTGTCCGCCACCAGTGACGCCACCACGTCGCCGAGCAGCCCGGCCAGGATGTCGGCCTCTTCCCCGCTCGGACTCCACGTGCCGTCGCCCTGCGCCTGGGGGGCGGCGAAGAGGTCCCCGTAGTAGGCGAACGCCGTACTGACCGAAGTCCCCGCCGTCAGCCTCTGCGCCTGGTCGTCGTGACCGGCGGCGCGCGTCCCGGCGGCCAGGGCGGCGGACCATTGCCCGAGCTCCCTGGCGGGTTCGCGGGGGCCGCCGATGCCGTGGACGAACACCACACGTACAGCCATAGCGACCTCCCCGTTGCCCCGACCCCGTGCCCCTCCTGACGTTACACAGGCGGGGCGGGGCCGTGCCCGTGAATGCGGAGGATCACGGTGGGCGTGGGCGGATCACCGCACTAGGATCACGGGACGGCGTGTAGCTCAGCAGCGAGAGCACCGACTTGCGAAGTCGGAGGGCGCAGGGGCAGGACCTGCCACGCCGGCCATGGACGAGACCAATCCCCTCGCGGACCTGCCCGCCGCCGACGCCTTCGCCCACTGCCTCGCCGACGAAGGCCTCGCCTGGCTGCGGTCGTTGCTGGACAGCGGACGGTACGAGGTGCGCGCGCCCAAGGAGGCCGCGCTGCTCACCGTGGCCTGGCTGCTGCGCGCCGGCGACACCTCCGGCGCGGCCGAACTCGTGGAGGAGCTACGGCCCCACGCCCACGAGGTCCGCTTCGCTCCACGGCCCGCGGAGCTCCCCTCCCCCGGCCCGGACCTCGTGCACCGCCGCACTGTCGGCCAGGCCGTCGCCCTGCTCGCCCGCCGGCGGCCCAACGAGGCCGTCGAGGCGCAGCGCGAGGCCCTCACGGTGTGGCGGCCGTACGAGGGCGAGCTGCTCGCCCACTGGCTGCGCGAGGACGCGAACGGCCCGGAATGGAACGCCGCCGGCGCCGCGCTGCTGAAGCGCTACCGGTCCCTCGCGGCCGCGCACACCCGCTGCGCCAAGCACCGCGACCCCAAGACGAACGCCGCGATCCTGCGCCACGCGCTGGAGGAAGCCCTCTCCGGCCGCACTCCAACGCCGCGGGCGTCCGGCCTGCTGCGGCACGCCGTGAACTCGATGGCCGCCACCCGCGACCGGGTACGGCAGTCGGGCCAGGACCGGCCCACGCACCACGAGCTGGCCGCGCTGGTGCTGCGCCGGCTCTCCGCGTACCCCGTGGACCGGGGGCTGCCGGAGGCGGAGGTCGAGGCGCTGGTCGGCCCGGTGACCGTGGAGGAGGCCCTGGAGAGCGGCCTGCCCGCCGGAGCCGTGATCCCGCCGGCGGTGCGCGAGGTCGCGGGCAGCGTCCTCGACGCACCCGTGGAGGTGCTCCTGGAGCGCGGGATGGTCCCCTCCGCCGAGGTACTGGCCGAAACGGCACCGCAGCTGATCGCGACGCACTTCGCCGGGGGCTACGCCGACGCCTCGCTGCGCACGCTGATGGCGGCCACGCACCGGGCTGCCCGGCCCCGGTACGTGGGCTACTGGGTCCCCGAGTTCCACACGGCGGTGTCCGAACTGCCCTGGGTCCGCGCGGTCGACCGGTGGCACCGGCACGAACCGGCGGCACGCGACCGCGCGACCCTCACCCAGCTGGCCGAAACCTCCCTGCGGGCCTTTCCCGGCACCGGACTGCCCAACCACCTCGTGTGCCTGCTGTCCGGGCTCGCGGGCCGGGCGGAGCTGCCCACGCCGCTCCTCCTGGAGCCCTTCGCCAACGACTTCAGCGGGGCGGCCTCGCCGAGCCTCCTGCACGCTGCCAGGAACGCCGCCGAGCTGCTGCGCGGCACCCCGTACGAGCGCTACTTCGGCATCGACTACTCCGCGGTGCGGGACCTGGCGGACACGGACGACCCGGAGGGTTTCGCGCGACTGTGCACCGAGCGCGCCGACCGTCCCGTTCTCATCCCCCAGCCGGCACCTTGGCGGGCCCGCCCCGCCCTGACCACGGACCCCGCCGTCATCGAACAGGCCCGCATCCTCACCACCTTCAACCTCGCCACCCTGGTCCGCGACCTGGGCATCGCCCCCGAGCCCGGCTGGCCGGCCCTGGCCCGGGCCGCCTTCGGTGAAGCCGCCCGCTCCGGGACCACCGCCAAGGTCTCCGCCCGCGCCTGGCGGCAGCTGCTGTTCGACCTCTCGCTGTGCGACGCCGACGAGCAGGCCGCCGTACTCGCCTGGATCGACGCGGAGGCCGCCAGGCTCCCGGTGCGGGCCGCCGCCCGGATCGCCCTGCCGCTCGCCCAACTCCGGCTGGTCGCGTAGAGGGGCCGAAGGCACCTACTTCATCGGGTACTCGGCCTTCTCCGCGAGCTTGCCGTCCTTGAAGCAGAAGCGGAACACGGTCTCCTTGCCGTTCTTGGTGTCGCCGCTGGAGACGTACCAGGCGCAGCTGCTGCCCTCGGGTACGACCGGGCCGCCCTCCTTGAGGACGTCCTTCACGACGCTCTCGCCCGAGGGGAGCTTGGCGCGGACCTCGCTCTCCGCGCCGCCGGTCTTCACCGCCTCGTAGACGGTGGGGTCGACCAGGGTCTTGTCCGCCACGTCGATCAGCTTGCCGACGCCGAAGAGCAGCGCGGCCAGGAGCCCGACGCCCACCACCAGCGCTATACCGCAGCCGATCAGACAACCCTTGCGCTGTGCCACGCCCGTTCCTCCGTGCCGTTCCGTGTCGCGACCGGCGCGGTTCGCCGTCACGTGTCAGACCTTCGCAGGAGCCGGGACCCGGCAGCAGTCCTCGAAAGTCTTCGGACGGGGCGACGATCGTCGCTCAAGTACGGGGGTCACGCCGCTGAGGTCACCAGGTCCCCCGGGTCCGTGTTGGCCCCGCAGAGGATGACCGCGACCCGCTCCCCCAGCGGTTCACCGGCGGTCCGCAGTGCGGCCAGGGCGGTGGCCGCACCCGCCTCGACCACGATCCGGTGCTCCTCCCAGAGGGCGCGCCGGGACCGGGTGATCGCCGCGTCGGGGACGAGGACAGACCGTACGCCGTCCTCGCGGGCGGCGGCCAGCGCGTCCGCGGAGACCCGGGGGGCTCCGAGGGAGTCGGCGGCGACCGAGTCCACGGGCACGTCCACGGGGCGGCCCGCCTCCAGCGCCGCGTTCAGGGCGCGGCAGTTCTCCGGCTCGGCCGCGATGACCCGTACGCCGTGTTCGCGGGCGGCGGTGGCGACCCCGGCGAAGAGTCCGCCGCCGCCGACCGCGACGACCACGGTGTCCAGCCCGGGCACCGCGGCCCGGATCTCGTCGAGCAGGGTCCCGGCGCCGGCCGCGATCAGGGGATGGTCGTAGGCGTGGCTGCCGAGCGCCCCGCTCTCGGCGGCGAACTCCTCGCAGGCGGCGAACGCCTGGGCGTACCGGTCGCCGACGAGCCGCACGTCGGCCCCGTAGCCGCGCAGCCGTTCCACCTTCACCCGCGGCGCGTTGCCCGGCAGGAACACGGTCGCCGGTACCCCCTGCGCGCGGGCCGCCCAGGCGCAGGCGAGCCCGGCGTTGCCGCCGGAGGCGATGGTGACGCCGGCCGCCGGGAGGGTGCCGGCCGCGGTGTGTGCGGCGATGAAGTTGCGGGCGCCGCGGGCCTTGAAGGAGCCGGTGTGCTGGAGGTGTTCCAGCGCGTACCAGACGCCGTCGGCGGCCGGGACCGTGGCCACGGGGCGGACTGCGCCGGCGATGCGGTCTGCGGCGGCGCGTACGGCGGCGTAGTCGAGCTGCTGCGTCGTTTCCATGGTCGGTCTCCCCATCAGGTGGTGGGCCGGGTGGACCGCGTGGGCCGGGCGGGCCGCGCGGCTTCGATCAGCTGGCGCAGGGCGCCGTAGTACACCTCGTGGTCGGTCAGCGGGGGCAGTACGTCGGCCACGGCGCCCGCGAGCACCGGGAACTCGGCCGGGTCCAGCGCGGCCAGGGCGGCCCGCGAGGCGGCGGTGACGGCGGCCGGGTCGCGGTGGTCCACGAAGGCGGCGCTGCCGAGGGTGAGCAGGTACATGCGGCGGTAGACGGTCATCGCCTCGGCGGGGCTCATCCCGGCGGCCACGCTGTCGGCGAGGGCGGGCTCCACGAGGCGGGCCAGCAGCTGACGGCCGAGCCAGGGCCGGCCGCCGCGCAGCACGAGCAGTCCGGGGTGGGCGGTGAGCAGTCGGTAGAGCGCGCCGAACCGCTGCTCGGCGGCCTCGGCCCAGTCCGTGCCGGCGGGGATCTCGGGGAGCTGCGCGGCCAGGTGCTCGGTGCACAGGTCGAGGAGTCCGGCGAGGTCGGAGCAACGGCGCTGGACGGTGGCGTGGGAGACGTCGAGCCGGTCGGCGAGGGAGCGGAAGCTCAGGGCCCCGGGCCCTTCCTCGTCGAGGATCCGCAGCGCGGCGACGGCAATGGCCTCGGGTGTCGCACGGTCCAGGGCGGCTGATCTTCTCGGCATGAGATACAACGTATCATACGTCGTATCAGCAGCCTGATACACCTCCTTCGTGTGACAGCATTTACGGCCATATTGCTGGTCATCGGGTCATAATCAGCGACTTGCGTTGACAGGGGGTAGCCGTCTCGCTGCACTGGGCGCACGACTGCCCCCACGTCAAGGAGACTCCGTGCCGCCTCGCCTGCGTGCGACGCTCCCCTGCCTGACCGCGGCCGCCCTGTTCGCCCTCGCGCTCTCGCCCGCCCCGTCGTCGGCGGCGGCCGAGCCCGACGCGACCTCGGACACCCCCCTCGCACTGACCCCGCCGATGGGCTGGAACAACTGGGCGCACTACATGTGCGACATCGACGAGGCCAAGGTCGTCGCGAACGCCGACGCGCTGGTGTCCTCCGGGCTCGCCGCCAAGGGTTACGACACGGTGACCGTCGACGACTGCTGGATGACCAAGAGCCGTGACGAGCGGGGCGCCCTGGTCGTCGACACCCAGAGGTTCCCGCACGGCATGGCCTGGCTCGGCGAGTATCTGCACGCCAAGGGCCTGAAGTTCGGCATCTACCAGGACGCCGGCTCGCTGACCTGTGAGAAGTACCCGGGCAGCGGGTCCCCGGAGGGCGGTGGCGCGGACCACTACGCGCAGGACGCCCGCCAGTTCGCCTCCTGGAAGGTGGACTACGTCAAGATGGACGGCTGCAACCTCTGGGTGCCGGAGGGGAAGACGAAGGAGCAGGCCTACCGGGACGCGTACACCGCGGTCGCGAAGGCCCTGCGCGACAGCGGCCGGGACATGGTCCTGTCCGCCTCCGCGCCCGCCTACTTCCAGCAGGGCGAATGGGGCGGCTCCGACTGGCACAAGGTCCTCGGCTGGGTCGGCGAGACCGGTCAACTGTGGCGCGAGGGCCGGGACATCAAGGTCTACAAGCCGGCCACGCCCAGCGCCTCCCGGTGGAGTTCGGTGATGGGCAACTACGGCTACAACCGCTGGCTGGGCCGGTACGCGGGCCCGGGCAACTGGAACGACCCCGACTTCCTGATCGCGGGCGCCCCCGGACTCACCGCGGCCGAGAGCCGCAGTCAGGTCGCCCTCTGGGCGATGATGGCGGCGCCGTTCATCCTGAGCTCCGAGGTCTCGCAGCTGACCCCCGAGGGGCTCGCCGCCCTCGGGAACAACCGGATGATCGAGCTGGACCAGGACCCGATGGGCCGTCAGGGCGCGGTGGTCTCCTCCAACGCCACCTTCGAGATCCTGGTGCGGCCCCTCGCCAACGGCGACCGGGCGGTGGCCGTGCTCAACCGTTCGGCGGCCACCCGCAACATCGCCGTGCCGCTCGAGGAACTCGGTCTGCCCGCCTGTTCGGTCGACGCGCAGGACCTGTGGAGCGGGGGACGCCGTGAGGTCACCGACACGTTGACCGGAAGGCTGGCCGGGCACGACACCGGAGTCTGGCGGCTCACAACGAACCGCTGCGCCGAAGCCGTGCCGACCGGACAGATCGTCGGCGACGGCGCGAAGTGCGCCGACGGGGCCAACACCACCGGTGTCGGCGCGGTCGTGCTCGTCGCGTGCACCGGAGCCCCCGACCAGCGGTGGGTCCTCGGCGAGGAAGGGAACCTGAGGCTGGCCGACGAATGCCTGTCGGCGGGCGCGAACGGCCTGGTGGAGCTGGTCGACTGCGCTCCCCCGCAGGCGCAGCAGCCGACCGGTCAGAGCTGGTCGCACCGCCGCGACGGGACCCTCGTGGACGAGGCGAGCGGTACGTGCCTGACGGCTCCGGCCCCGGTCGCCCTCCCGGATGCCCCGGCCGAGCGGCTGCGCCTGGCCCCCTGCGGCGACCACCGGGTGGACCAGGCCTGGTCCCTGCCGGTCTGACCGCACTTCCCGGCCTCATGCCCCCGGCAACACTCCCCAGCGAACGGATGAGCAACCCGATGCCACGAAGCGGGCGCCGCCGCCTGCCCGTCCCCCGCCCGGTCGCCCTCGCCGCGCTGCCCGCGGCACTGCTGGCCCTGATCTGCGCGGCTCCCGCGCCCGGAGCCACCGCTCCGGGCGCAGGGTCGCCCGCACGTGCCGACGTACGGGAGGACGTGCCCGCGCCCCGGACGAAGGCGACCGAGGAGACCAAGGAGACCAAGGCCTTCGACGTCGCGCCCGCGCGGGCTTCTCTGGAGCGGCTGCTACCGCGCCACGCCGCACAGTTCACGTTCGTGGCCGACGCGGGCGCGGCGGCCGACACCTTCACCGTCTCCGGGGCCGCCGGCGCCATCACGGTGCGCGGCAGTACCGGGGCCACCCTGCTCACGGGGGTCGGCTGGTACCTGCAGCACGTCGCGGGGGCCGACATCGGCTGGCCCGGCGACAGCATCGGCATGCTGCCCGCCGAACTTCCCGCGGTCCCCGCACCGGTGACGCGCAGCGCGCTCGTCCCGCACCGGTACGCGCTCAACGACACCGACGACGGGTACTCCGGCCCGTACCGCTCCTTCGAGGAACACCAGCGGCAGATCGACCTGCTCGCCCTGCACGGGGTCAACGAGGTGTTCGTGCAGGTCGGCGCCGAGTACCCGTACTACCGGGCGCTGCAGGACTTCGGCTACTCCGCCGAGGAGCTGCGCCGCTGGATCCCCGGCCCCGGCCACCAGAGCTGGTGGCTGCTGCAGAACCTCAGCGGCTTCGGCGGGCCGGTCTCCGACCGGCTGATCCGCGAGCGCGCCGAGCTGGGCGGCCGGCTCGCCGAGCAGCTGCGGGCGCTCGGCATGACCCCGGTGCTGCCCGGCTACTTCGGCACCGTGCCCCCGGAGTTCACCGCCCGCAATCCGGGCGCGGTCACGGTGGCGCAGGGCGACTGGGCGGGCTTCGACCGGCCCGACTGGCTGGACCCGGCCTCGCCCGTGTTCGGGAAGCTGGCCGCCGCGTACTACACGGCGCAGCGCTCGGTGTTCGGGGACAGCACGATGTACCGGATGAGCCCGCTGCACGAGGGCGGTCAGACCGGCAACGTGGACGTGAAGGCGGCGGCGGGCGCCATCCAGCGGGCCCTGCACGCCGCCCGCCCGGGCGCCCTGTGGGCGGTGCTGGGCTGGCAGGACGATCCGACCGCGGAGCTGCTCGCCGGGGTGGACACCTCGAAGCTGCTGATCCTGGACGGTCTGTCCGACCGGTACAACCGCCTGGACCGCGAGACCCGTTGGGGCGGGGTCCCGTACGCGATGGGCTCCATCTACAACTTCGGCGGGCACACCACCATCGGCGCCAACACCTCGGTGTGGATCGACCGGTTCGGCGCCTGGCGGGCGAAGGGCAACAGCGCGCTCGCCGGGATCGCCTACATCCCGGAGGCCACCGGCACCAACCCGGCGGCCTTCGACCTCTTCACCGACCTGGCCTGGGAGCCCGGTCCGGTCGACCAGCGGCGCTGGTTCGCCGACTTCGCGGCCCGCCGCTACGGCCGGCCCGACGCGGAGGCGGCCGCGGCCTGGGAGGAGCTGCGCAAGGGCCCGTACAGCACCTCCTCGGGCCTGTGGTCGGAGTCGCAGGACAGTCTGTTCACCGCCCGGCCGTCACTGAGCGCGGTGGGGGCGGCGTACTGGAGCCCCAAGTCGATGCGCTATCCGTCCGGTTCGGTGCGCCGGGCGCTGGACCACCTGCTCGCGGTGGATCCGGCGCTGCGCGGTTCCAGCGCCTACCGCTTCGACCTCGTGGACACCGCCCGGCAGGCGCTCGCCAACCACTCGCGGGTGCTGCTGCCGAAGATCAAGGCGGCGTACGAGGCGAAGGACCTGGCCCGCTTCCGCGAGCTGACCGCCCAATGGGCCGACGGGGAACGGAGGTTGGACTCGGTCATCGGTTCCGACCCGAACTTCCTGCTCGGCGACTGGCTCGGCAAGGCCCGCTCCTGGGGCGCCGACGAGGCCGAGCGGGACCGCTACGAGTACGACGCGCGCTCGATCCTCAGCGTGTGGGGCCGCCACAGCACGAGCGAGGGGGGCTTCCTGCACGACTACGCGAACCGCGAATGGAGCGGCCTGGTCTCGGAGTTGTACGCCGGGCGGTGGAAGCTCTACTTCGACTCGCTGGAGGAGGCCCTGGTACGGAAGGCGGCGCCCCGGGAGATCGACTGGCACGCGTACGAGGAGGAGTGGGCCCGGCGCACCACCCGGCACCCGGCCCGGCCGAGCGGGGACCCGTACGAGCTGGCGGCCGGGATCGCCGCGGCCCTGCCGGGAGCGGCCGCGGCCGTACCGGCGTCGAACTGACCACTCTCCCGGGGGAATCCCGTTACCCGTCCGGGGTACAGGACGGTCGGCGCTCCGCCGCCCCGGGCGGACCCGGAAATGATCAGGGGCATGACCGAAACCGCACAGCAGCCCCCGCCGGCTCCGGAGCCGCCGGCCCTCGACCGGCCGGGCCACACCCCATGGCCCCACGGGGTGGTGGAGCTGCGCAAGCGCCGGGGAACGGGCGTCTGGTACCCGGCCTCCGCCGAGGACCGGGCGGAGGACCGGGCGGCCTGGCCCGCCCCGGAGCCGGCCCCTCATCGGAAGGCGACACCGGATGGACCGAGTGAACCGGAAGGACCGGGCGGACCGCTCGACGCCGGGCCCTAGACGCGGCCGGCTTCCCCTGCTCGGGGCCGTCAGCGGGGTGGTGGCGGCCTTCGCGGGCCTGGCGGCCGCGGAGCTGGCCGCGGCGGCGGTCCGGCCCGAGGCCGCCCCCGTCACCGCCGTCGGCGGGGCGGCGGTCGACCTCACGCCGCAGGCCGTCCGGGAGTGGGCGATCCGGCTGTTCGGCGTCGCCGACAAGGCGGTGCTGACGCTCGGCATCGTCCTCGTCCTGGCCGCGATCGCCGTCGGCGCGGGGATGCTCGCCCTGCGGTACCTGCCCGCCGGGATCGCGGTCACGGGCGGGATCGGGCTGCTGGGGGCGGTGGCCGCGCTCGGCCGCCCCGAATCCTCGTGGAAGGACGCGCTGCCTTCGCTGGTGGGCGCGCTGGTCTCGGCCGCGGTGCTGTACCTGCTGGTCACGGCGGCGACCCGGCCCCGGCCGGCCGGGGCTCCGCCCGCCGGGACCTGGGCGATGGACCGGCGGGGCTTCGGCCGGCTGGCCGCGGCGGTCGTGGCGCTCTCGGCCGGCGCCGGGTACGCCGGGCGGCGGCTGGGCGCGTACGGCTCGGCGGGGGCGACGGCCTCCCGGACCGAGTTCGTCCTGCCCCGGCCGACCGTGCCGGCGCCGCCCGTCCCGGCGGCCGCGGACCTGCACGTCCCCGGGATCTCCCCCTTCATCACCCCCAACCAGGACTTCTACCGCGTGGACACCGCCCTGGTCGTACCGCGCGTGAACGCGGACACCTGGCGGCTGACCATCCACGGCGAGGGCGTCACCCGGCCGCTCGCCCTCGATCTGCGGGAGCTGCTGAGCCGCCCGCTCGTCGAGCACGACATCACCCTCACCTGCGTGTCCAACGAGGTCGGGGGCCCGTACGCGGGAAACGCCCGCTGGCTCGGCGTACGCCTGGGAGACCTGCTCCGCGAGGCGGGCGTCCGGCCGCCGTCCCAGGGCGGCCCGGCCGACCAGCTGGTGGCCCGCTCGGTGGACGGGATGACGATCGGGACGCCCGTGGAAGCGGTGATGGACGGCCGGGCCGCGCTGCTGGCGGTCGGGATGAACGGCGAACCGCTGCCGTTCGCGCACGGGTTCCCGGTACGGATGGTCGTACCGGGCCTGTACGGGTACGTCTCCGCCTGCAAATGGCTGACGGAGCTGCGGCTGACCACCTTCGCCACGTACGACGCCTACTGGGTACGGCGGTCCTGGGCGCAGCAGGCGCCGGTCAAGACGCAGTCGCGGATCGACACCCCTCGCGCGAACGCCGAGCCGAGGGCGGGCCGGGTGGCGGTCGCCGGGGTGGCGTGGGCGCAGCACCGCGGGATCGAGCGGGTGGAGGTACGGGTGGACGGCGGGCCCTGGCAGGAGGCGAGGCTCGCGGCGGCGGACGGTGTCGACACGTGGCGCCAGTGGGTGTGGCCGTGGGAGGCGACGCCGGGCCGGCACACCCTGGAGGTCCGGGCGACGGACGGTCCGGGCGCCGCCCAGACGGGGGTGCGCGTGGGAACCGTGCCGGACGGGGCGACCGGGTGGCACGCGGTGGAGGTGAACGTCCGCGCCCCGAGCTGACGCGCCGGTACATTGACGAGATAGTCCGGACATCACTCGCATTTCACCTCCTACGACAGTCGGGAGCCGGGGCCGTGGAGCTGACCAGTACCTCGTTCCTCGTCGCACTGATCGTCGTGACGGCGCTGGCCGTGCTCGCCGCGCTGCTCCTGTGGAACCGGATCCCGGGACCGGGCTGGGTGCGGTGGCCCGCGCGACTGCTCATGATCGGGCTGTGCCAGCTCACCGCCATTTGCGTGGTGGCCACGTGGATCAACGGCAGCTACGGGCTCTACTCCTCGTGGGACGACCTGCTGGGCACCGACGCGGGGCAGGACCCCGGCACGATGACCGGCCCGCCGGTGGGCCGGGCCAGGTTCACGCAGGGCGGGGACGGCACGCAGAGCACCCACTTCCGGGGCTCGCACTCGAAACTCGCCGGGCAGGTCACCGTGTGGACTCCCCCGGAGTACAGCGCTCCGGGCGCGGACCGGACCCGTTTCCCGGTGCTGATGCTGCTGCACGGCTATCCGGGCACGCCCCGTACCTGGATCGACCTCGGGAACATTCCGGGCGCGCTGAAGGACCTCGTGGACCTGGGCGTGGTTCACCCCTTCATCGTGGTGATCCCGGAGATCTACCCGGGCGGCGTGAACACCGACTGCAGCAACACCCCGGACCGCAAGATCGCCGACTGGCTGGCGCAGGACGTGCCGGACTTGGTCGAGCGGAACTTCCGTACGCTGCCCCACCCGGGCGGCTGGGGCCTGATGGGCGTCTCCACCGGGGCGTTCTGCGCGGCCAAGCTGCCGCTCCAGTACCCGAAGGTCTTCCGGGCGGGGGCGGCCCTGGATCCGGACCCGCTGACGGGCGACCCGGAGGTGCTGCCCGACCCGGCGCTGCGTGAGCGCAACAGCCCGATGTGGCTGGTCGAGCACACGAAGAAGGCGGACGTCGGGCTGTTCCTGGCCACCTCCGCCCAGGACAAGGACAGCCCGCCGCGGCAACTGGCGGACTTCGCCAGGGCCGCGGCGGGCAGCGGGGTCCGCGTGAAGACCCTCGTCCGGCCGGTGGGCGGGCACAACTTCCAGACCTGGATCGGGATGTACCCCGACGCCCTGGGCTGGCTGAGCACGGAAATCGCACCGCCGACCGGCTGACCAGGGTCAGCCGATGAGGTCGTCGACGGTGGGGGCGACGACGCCGAACACGTCGGTGATGGTGGTCAGGGCCGCGGTGTGCAGGGCCGCGGCGGGCAGGACGGTGCCGTCTGGGGCGGTCAGCGACCGGGTGGCGGTGGCTTCGGCGACGACGGTGGGGCGGTAGCCCCGGTGGAACGCGCCTTCGGCGGTGAAGGTGACGCACATGTGGGTCATGAAGCCGGCCAGCACCAGGTCCTTCCCCGCTCCCAGGTCACGCAGGGTCTTCTCCAGCTCGGTGTCGTGGAAACCGTTGGGGACCTTCTTGACCACCACGGGTTCGCCTTCGGCAGGGGCGACTTCGGAGCTGATGGCGCCCAGCTCGGAGTCGAGGTCGTAGCCCGCGTCGACGACGTGGACGACCGGGACGCCCGCGGCGCGGGCGGCGGCCAGCAGCCGACCGGCGGCCGCGAGGGCCTCTTCGACGCCTTCGAGGGCCATGACGCCGGAGCGGTAGGTGTTCTGGAAGTCGATCAGGACGAGGGTGGTGTCGGCGAGGCGGGGCCGCTGGTTGTCGAGGCCGATGACGTCGCGCAGGGTGGTGGAAGCGGGCATGGCGAAGCACTCCTTGTCAGGAAACGGGAAACGGGAAGCGGAAAGCGGGAAAGGGTGAGGAGAGGGTTCGGCGGGTTCAGCCGGCGGTGCGGAAGCGGCGGCGGTAGGCAGCCGGAGTGATGCCGATCTGCTTGCGCAGCGCCCGGTGGAGGGTTTCCAGCGAGCCGAGTCCGCAGGCGGCGGCCACCTCGTCCAACGGCTGGTCGGTGTGCTCCAGCAGGCGGCGGGCGGCCTCCACCCGCGCGGCCTCGACGTAGGCGGCGGGAGTGGTTCCGGTCTCCTGGCGGAACACGCGGGCGAAGTGCCGTTCGCTCAGGCACATCCGCGCGGAGAGGGCGGCCGCCGACAGGTCCGCGTCCAGGTGGTCGGAGATGAACATCCGCAGTTCGTCGATGTCCCGGCGGGAGGCGGCGGGTTGGCTCAACGGCACCGAGAACTGGCTCTGTCCGCCCTGCCGCTTGAGGTACATCACCAGCTGCCGGGCCACCGACAGGGCCACCTCCTCCCCCAGGTCCTCGGCCACCAACGCCAGCGCGAGGTCCATGCAAGCGCTGATCCCGGCCCCGGTCCAGACGTTCCCGGACCGGACGAAGATCGGGTCGGGATCCACCGTCACCGCCGGGTGGTCCGCCGCCAGCTGGGCGGCGGTGGACCAGTGCGTGGTGGCCGTTCTGCCGTCCAGCAGACCGGCCGCGGCCAGCAGGTGCGCGCCCACGCACACCGACGCCACCCGCCGGGCCAGTGGCGCGGTCGTCTTCAGCCACGCCACCACCTCCGGGTCGATCCGGGCGACCGGCCCGCCGGGGTGCAGGTCCACCGCACCGGGCACGAGGAGCGTGTCCAGTACGCCGTCGACCTCGGCGAACGACAGGTCCGCGACCAGCCTCACCCCCGCCGAGGTGGCGACGACTCCGGGCGCGGGTGCCGCGAGCTGCACCTGGTAGCCCGCCCGGCCGCCGGTCTCCCGGTTGGCCAGCGCGAAGACCTCGGCCGGACCGGTGACATCGAGGAGGTCGACATCGGGGAAGACCGCGATGACGACGCGGCGGTTCGTGGACATGCACCCATCGTCACAGCCGTACATCGTGGCCGCAATGACGGGCTTCTGTCACATCCGGACACCGCCCCCGCCCCCACGGGTCAGGGCTCAGGTCCCCAGTCGGGGTGAGTACGGCGACTCATGCCCGGCCGGTCCCTCCGTCGCCACACTGAGGAACCCAAGGCCAGACACCCCGGAGGTTCCGCGTGATCAGCTCCATCGCAGCCGTGCTCGCTCCCGCGTTCGGCCGGATATCCGTCACGACGGACGCGGCGGCGGGCCCGGTCGTGGACGGGACCATCCTGGTCGCCAACCACACCAGCCTGGCCGACCCCGTCGTCGTGGTCGCCGCCCTGCACCGGCTCGGCGTCGAGCCGGTGGTCATGGCCACGGCCGGGCTGTGGCGGGTCCCTGTGCTCGGGGGCGCGCTCGCCCGCGAAGGGCACATCCCGGTCCGCCGCGGAACGGCTCGTGCGGCGGAGGCCCTCGACGCCGCCGCCGAGGCACTGGCGGCGGGGCGGTGCGTGCTGATCTACGGAGAGGGCGGGATTCCCGCCCGCCGGGGCTCCGGGGAGTTCGCGCCCCTGCCCTTCCGCAGCGGTCCGGCCCGCCTGGCCCGGACGACGGGCGCGCCCGTCCGCCCGGTCGGCCAGGCGGGCGCCCGGCGCATCAGCTCGGGGACGGTGGCCAAGCAGATCGCCGGAGCCGTCACGGCCCCGGTCCGCCGGCCGCGCCTGCACGTGCACGTCGGCGCGCCCGTGTTCCTGCCGGCGCATGTCGCGGAGGCGACGGCCGTGGCCCACGGTGCGGTCACCGCGGCCTGGCGTACCGCGGTGTCCGGCCTCGCCGCGTGAGGCAGCACGGGGACCGGCCCTAACCGCGTACCAGGCGGACCGGCAGCGTCGTGACGTTGTTGCTGATGAAGCTGCGCTGGTACGGGAGTTCCGCGTCGGGGACCGCGAGGTCGAGGTCGGGGAAGCGGGTGAAGAGCCGCTCCAGGGCGATGGTCGCCTCCATTCGGGCGAGCGGGGCACCCATGCAGTAGTGGGCGCCGTGGCCGAAGGAGAGGTGGCGGGCCGCCGTGGGACGGGTGATGTCGAAGCGGTCGGCGTCGGGGCCGTGGAAGGCCTCGTCGCGGCCGGCCGCGGTGTATCCGGCGAACACCGGGGTGCCCTGCGGGATGACGGTGCCGCCCACGGTCAGGTCGCGGGTGGGGTAGCGGAAGGGGAACCAGCTGACCGGACCGTCCCAGCGCAGGGTCTCGTCCACCACGTCCGACCAGCTCGCCTTCCCCTCCAGGACGAGGGCGAGCTGCTCGCGGTGGGCGCACAGGGCGCGGACGGCATTGACGACGAGGTTGAGGGTGGTCTCGTGGCCGGCGACGAGCATCAGCCGCATGGTGCCGATGAGTTCGAGCTCGCTGAGCCGGTCGCCGTCGCCCTCGCGGACGGCGATCAGGGCGCTGGTGAGGTCCTCCCCCGGGTTCGCCCGCCGGGCTTCGGCGATCGTGGCCGTCAGCGCGATGAGTTCCTGGAGGGCGGCCATCTTCTCGGCCGGGGTGATGTCGGTCGCGATGATCACCGTGTTGGTCAGCTCGTGCAGCCGTTCCCGGTGCTCGGGGTCCACGCCGAGCAGCTCGCATATGACGTTCATCGGGAGCGGGAGCGCGAAGTGCGTGTACAGGTCGGCGACCCCGTCCGGGGCCTCGGCCGCGGCCCGGTCGAGGTCGTCGAGGAGCCCGACGGTCAGCTCCTCGACGCGCGGCCGCAGTCGTTCCACCTGACGGGCCGTGAAGGCCTTGCCGACGAGCGAGCGGAGCCGGCGGTGGTCGGCGTCGTCGGCGGTGTGCATGCCCTGGGCGTTCGCGAAGACGCGCAGCGGCCAGTCCGCGGGGATGGTGCCGTCGTGCAGGGCGGGGAAGTGCCGGGCTCCCTTGGCCACGTCGGGGTGGGCGAGGAACTCCTTCAGCGCCTCGTGACCCAGGACGACCGCCCCGGGCACCCCGCCGGGGAGCACGACCTGCGCCGCGGCGCCCCGCTCGGCGCGCAGCCGGGCGTTGAGTGCGTGCGGGCAGCCGCCGGCGGGGTCGATGACGTACGGGGTGGACGGGGTGGACGGGACCGGTGACATGGGGGAGGACAAGCCGACTCTCCTGACCTGATGAACGAAACTCGGTCAACAGTGCGGCTTTGCGGGCATGTTGTACAAGCCCGCCCCGCGCGCGTCTCAGAACCAGTTGACGGTCAAGGCGAAGGACGCGCCCGCGGTCGCTCCCGTGGAGTCGGTGGCGGTGGCGGTGACCGTGACCGTGCCGATCCCCCAGGACTTGCCGCTGATGCGTCCGGAACCGGCGTCGATGGTAAGGCCCCAGGGCAGGCCGCCGGCCGCGTACTTGACCGGGGCCTTGCCGCCGGTGGTGGCGAGCTGGATGGCGCAGGACTGGTTGAACTTGCACGTTTGCGGACCGGGGTTGATGAACCTCAGGTCACCCGGCGTGGGGGTGGAGGTCGGCGTGGGGGTCGGGGTCGGCGTGGGAGTCGGGGTCGGCGTCGGCGTCGGGGTAGGCGTCGGCGTGGGGGTGGGCGTCGTGCCGCAGCCCGGTGTGGCCACCGGCGGCAGCGGTACCCGCCAGATCTGGGTGTCGTTCTCCGAGCCGACGAGCAGGTTGGCGCAGTCGGCGTACGTCACCGTCTCCCCCTGCGACTGTGCGGGGAGCGCCACGTCCGCCAGCTTGACCCCCGTGGTGTCGTACACGGTCGCGGTGTTGGCTCCGACCGGCCCGCCGCTGCGCAGGGTGTACGAGGCCCCCGTCGGCGAGAAGGCGCCGTCGGTGGCGAACACCGGGCCGGGCCGGACCGCCGTGAGGGTGTTGACCTGTCCGGTCACGGGGGGCAGCGGGGCCTGGTAGAGCTGACCCGAGGCCCCGATGATCTTGCTCGCGATGTGGATCCTGCCGGTGAGGGGGTCGACGAGCAGGGATTCCGCGTCGTGCTTTCCGTCCGCGTAGGCGAAGCGGTGGGTCACGGGCGTGACGGTGGCGTTGGCGAGCTGGTCGGGCTCGGCGAAGGAGTGCACGGTGATCTCGGCGCGGCCGCTGAAGTTGTCCCCGATGTCGCCGACCAGGATGGCGGGGCCGCCCGTGGCGTCCTTGCCGATCGCCAGCCCCTCCCAGTCGGTGTTGCCGACGCCGGAGACCGTGAAGGTGGCCGCGAGTCGGCCGGTGGCGGTGGTGCAGTCGATGGCGAAGACCTGGTTGGTGTTGCCGCTGTCGTTGACCACGTAGAAGACGCCCGGATGCTTGCGGCTCATGGCGAGCCCGCTCTGTTCGGCCAGGCCGCCCGGGAGGGTGCACTTCCTCTCCGGCGCCAGGGCGTCCGCTGCTGCGGCAGCCGCGCGGGACGGGCTTGCCGGAGAGGCGGTGGCGTTGGTCATCCAGGCGACGGCGGGCAGGATCGTGGCGAGGGCCGCGGTCGCGAGGGCGGCGGCCCGGTGGGGTGTCGACGTGAGGAGTCGGGGCATGCCGACAATGTGACGGTGCATCAGTTAGTGGTACAGGCCCGATCGCCCCCCGTTTGAGCATCGTTCAATGCCGCGGTGGCATGTCTCCTCAGCGGACCGGCTCCCGCACGGGCGCCTTGTGCCCCGCGTGCGCGATGAACGCGCGGGCAGCCCGACTGAGGGGCCGCCGGGCGTGCGCGATGCCCACGGGGCGCAGCAGGGGCGGGGTGAAGGAGCGGATCTCGGCACGGCTGCCAAATGCTCTTAAAACCACGTCCCGGTACCAGATCAGGGAGCCGCGACCGTCGGTCACGCCCGTCACCCAGGCGAGGCGCTCGTCGACCTCCAGGCTGGGCACGGGCCGCACCCCGAGGCAGCTGAACATGGCCTCCATCTCGGTGCGCCGGCCGGTACCCGGGGTGGGCAGCACCATCGGCAGCCCGTCGAGCATGCGGAACGGCAGCGGGTCGGGCAGCCGGGAGCCGATCGGCGAGATCAGCACCACTTCGCGCTCCTGCATGAAGTGGGTGGTGAGCTCCTTGTCCAGCGGGAGGTCGACGAGCGCCAACTCGGAGCGGCCCTGGTTCAGTTCCTCGACGAGCGCCTCCCGGCTGTCGTGCTGCTGGAGCCGGACGTCGACCGTCGGGTGCCGCTCGGTGTAGGCGGCGATCAGGTCGGTGGCCAGGTCGAGGGCGAGGGTGGGGGTGGTGACGACGGTCAGGGCGGCCCGCGCGTCCTTGCCGTGCGGGGTGCCTATGTCGTCGATGGCCTCCACCGCGTTGAGCACCGTACGGGCCAGCCGGACGACCCGGGCCCCTTCCGGCGTGAGGTCCACCCCCCTTCCCCGGCGTGCGAGGAGTTCGACGCCCAAATCCCGTTCCATGGCCTGGACGGCCCGGGACAGGGCGGACTGGGCGACGAAGACCGAGGCTGCCGCCCCCGTGATGGACCGAAAGTCGGCGACGGCGACGAGGTAGCGGAGCTGCGCGAGTGTGGGGGTCATGACCGGACGGTAACCGCGTGGGGCTGTACCTGTAAGGGCTCGTCGGGTGAACAACTCTCCGGGTCCGGCGTGGCGTTCATACCGGGTTCGGTGGTCAGGCATGCCGGTCCGGCATGCCCGCGGGGATGCCGTACGAGGTCACGCGCGCCGGCGTCGGCCCGGACCGGGCGGGAATCGTCCCAGGTCACCGGCCCCGGCGGGGGCGTGACGGGCGTCCGCCCGGGGTGCGTGTCGGGTCCTCGGCGCGGGCCGATGGTGCGAAGCCTCGTATTCCGCATGCCTGTTGACAGTGCGGGGCGGCCACCGCACGATGCATCGCGGCGTGAGGGTGTTTGACCACTGTTCAAGCCCGCCTTGTCGGCGGCGGGCCGCCCGGCCGATGTGTGCGAGACGCCGCACTCCCCCGTGCTCGGACTCTTCCGCCGATCCGTCGTTCTGTCGTTCTGTCCTTCCGCTGTCCCGTTCTTCCGCTCTCCCGTTCTCCCGCCCTGTACTGCGCCATGTCACACAGCACTGGAAGAGGAGCGCCCGTGACCCCCCAGCCCCCGCAGTCAGCCGCCGCCCGTGACCTCGTCGTCGCGGTCAGTCCCTTCGAGGAGCCGCACCCGCGCATCGTGGCCGCCGCCGAGCGCGCCGGGGCCCTCGGGCTCCTCGATCTCGGCCGGGACCCTGACGCCGCGCGGCGCGGCTTCGCGGAGCTGGGGCGCCGGCTCGGGGGTGGAGGTGGTGGAGGTGGCGGTGGCACCGGTGGCCGCACGTACGGGGTGCGGGTGCCCGTGGGCTGCCTCGTCCAGCCCGGGGAGCTGCCCGCCGAGGTGGACACGGTGCTGCTCGCCGACCCGGCGTACTACACCCCGGCGGAGGTGTCGGCATGGGCCGCGGCGGCCGGGCGGCCCAGGGTCTGGGCCGAGGTCACCAGCCCGGCGGAGGCCGCGGAGGCGGTGGCGGCCGGGGTCGGCGGGCTCGTCGCCAAGGGCCACGAAGCCGGCGGCCGGGTGGGCGGGGCCACCACCTTCGTCCTGTTGCAGCAGTTGCTCGGGGACCCCGACGTCGGAGTGCCCGTGCGGGCCCTCGGCGGCATCGGCCCGCACACGGCGGCGGCGGCCGTCGCGGGCGGAGCGGCCGGGGTGCTGCTCGACGTACAACTGGCGCTGACCGCCGAGGGGGAGGCCGCCCTGCCTGTGGAAGTGGCCTCGGCACTGCGGTCGATGGACGGCTCGGAGACCCGACTGGCCGGCGAGCACCGAGTGTTCGCGCGGCCCGACCTGACACCGCCCGAGGGCCCCGTGGCCGCGCTCCTCGGGGCACGGGACCTGCGGGCGCAGCTGCTGCCCGTCGGGCAGGACGGAGCCTCGGCCGCGCGGCTGGCCGCGCGGTACCGGACCACCGGCGGTGTGCTGCAGGCCGTACGGGCCGCCATCTCCGGGCACCTGACCGCGGCCGACCGGGCGCGGCCCCTCGCCCGGCCGCTGTCCGTCGCGCAGGGCCCGATGACCCGGGTCAGCGACCAGGCGGCCTTCGCCGAGGCGGTGGCCCGCGCGGGCGGCATCCCCTATCTGGCGCTCGCGGTGATGGAGGGCCCCGACGTACGCCGACTGCTGGCGGAGAGCTCCGAACGGCTCGGGCAACTCCCCTGGGGTGTGGGGCTGCTCGGGTTCGCGCCGCCCGAGCTGCGGCGCGAACAGCTGGCCGCGGTCGCCGAGGCCCGCCCGCCGTACGCGATCATCGCCGGCGGCAACCCGGCGCAGGCGGCCCCGCTGGAGGCGGCGGGGATCCGGACGCACCTGCACGTGCCCTCGCCGGGGCTGCTGGAGCGGTATCTCGCCGAGGGGGCGCGGCGGTTCGTGTTCGAGGGGCTGGAGTGCGGAGGGCACGTGGGCCCCCGGGCGTCGTTCCCGCTGTGGGAGGAACAGATCGAGCGGCTGCTGTCCTGCCCCGAACCGGATGCCCTGGACGTGCTGTTCGCGGGCGGCATCCACGACGAGCGCTCCGCGGCGATGGCGGCGGCTGCCGCGGCGCCGCTGGCGGAGCGGGGTGCCCGCGTCGGCGTGCTGATGGGCACCGCGTACCTCTTCACGGAGGAGGCGGTGGCGGCGGGCGCGGTGGTACGGGGCTTCCAGCGCGCGGCGCTGGACTGCGACGGGACGGTCCTGCTGCACACCGCCCCGGGCCACGCGACGCGCTGCGCGGCCACCCCGTACGCCGACACCTTCGAGGCGACCCGGCGCCGCCTGACGGATTCCGGCACCGAACCGCGCCGCGTGTGGGAGGAACTGGAGGGCCTCAACCTGGGCCGCCTCCGCATAGCCAGCAAGGGCCTACGCCGGTCCCCTGCTGGGGGCTCGGCCGGAGCCGAGGGGGCCGCTGGAGCCGAGGGGGCGGCCGGAGCCGAGGAGGCGGCCGGGACAACCGGGCTCGTCGGCACGTCCGGAGAAGCCGGGACGTCCGGAGAAGCCGGGCCGTCCGGAGAGGCCGGAGCCCGGGCCGGCGGGGATCGGCTGGAGGTCGTGTCCGAGGAGCAGCAGTACGCCGAGGGGCTGTTCATGCTCGGGCAGGCCGCCGCCCTGCGGTCCGCGACCACCACCGTGGCCGCGCTGCACGCGCAGGTGACCGAAGGGGCGACGGAGCTGCTGGCGCGGCGGGCCGGCGAGTTCACCCCTGCGGAGCCGCCCGCCGGCGAGCCGCTCGACGTCGCCATCGTCGGGATGGCCTGCGCCTACCCCGGCGCCCCCGATCTCGCCGCCTACTGGGCCATGGTGCTCGCCGGGACGGACGCCGTCACCGAGGTGCCGGCCGAGCGCTGGGACCCGGAGCTCTACTACGACGCCGACCCGGCGCGGGCCGGCGAACGCACCCCGTCCCGCTGGGGCGGCTTCCTCGGGCCGGTGCCCTTCGACGCCCTCGCGCACGGCATCCCGCCCGCCTCCCTCACCGGGATCGAGCCCGTACAACTGCTGGCCCTGGAGATCTCCGCGCGGGCCCTCGTGGACGCCGGGTACGGCAAGGGCCGGGAGTTCGACCGTTCCCGGACCTCGGTGGTGTTCGGGGCGGAGGCCGGCACCGAGCTGGCCGGCGCGTACGGGCTGCGCGCCCTGCACCCCGCCTACCTTGGCGAGCTGCCGCCCGCGCTGGACGAGCAACTCCCGCGCCTCACCGAGGACTCCTTCCCCGGGATACTCGCGAACGTGATCGCCGGCCGGGTCGCCAACCGGCTCGACCTCGGCGGCGCGAACTGCACGGTCGACGCCGCCTGCGCGTCCTCCCTCGCCGCGCTGGACCTCGCCTGCCGCCAACTGCGCGACGGAGACTCCGACATGGTGCTGTGCGGCGGAGCCGACGTGCACAACGGCATCAACGACTACCTGATGTTCGCCTCCGTCCGCGCCCTGTCCCCCGGCGGCCGCTGTCGGCCCTTCGACGCGGCCGCGGACGGGATCGCCCTCGGCGAGGGCGTGGGCGCGCTCGTCCTGAAACGGCTCGCGGACGCCGAACGGGACGGTGACCGGGTCTACGCAGTGATCAAGGCGGTCGGCGCCTCCAGCGACGGCCGGTCGCTCGGTCTGACCGCGCCCCGCCCGGAGGGCCAGCGGCGGGCGCTGGAGAGGGCCTACGCGCGGGCCGGGGTCAAGGCTGACGAGGTGGGGCTGGTCGAGGCGCACGGCACCGGCACCGTGGTCGGCGACAGCACCGAACTGGCCGTGCTGAGCGAGGTGTTCACCGCCTTCGGGGCCGAGCCCGGTTCCTGCGCGCTGGGCTCGGTGAAATCCCAGCTCGGGCACACCAAGTGCGCGGCCGGCCTGGCCGGGCTGATCAAGGCCGCCCGGGCGGTCCACACGGGCGTGCGGCCGCCGACCCTGCACATCGACCGCCCGAACCCGGCCTGGCAGGCCGACAGCAGCCCCTTCTTCTTCGACGACGAGGCCCGGCCCTGGGCACAGCCCCCGGAGCGGCGCATCGCCGGGGTCAGCGCGTTCGGTTTCGGCGGCACCAACTACCACGCGGTGCTGGCCGGTCACACGGGCGCGGAGGAGCCCCGGCACGGACTGGAGGAGTGGCCGGCCGAGGTGTTCTTCTTCCGCGGCGAGGACCGGCGCGCCGCGGGCCGGGCAATGGCGCGACTCGCGGCCCGGCTGGAGGAGAACGACACGGCCGGGCGGCCGTGGGCGCTGCGGGACCTCGCCGCGGAGGTCGCCGCCGACCCCGGGCCGGTGCAGGTCGCCGTCGTGGCCGCCGGCCTCGACGAGCTGGCCGCCCGGCTGGAGCCGGCCCGGGCCTTCGCTCCCGGCGCGGGGATCCACGTACGGGAGGAGTCCGCTCAGCCGGGGCGGGTGGCGTTCCTGTTCCCCGGGCAGGGCAGTCAACGGCCCGGAATGCTGGGCGAGTTGTTCATGGCCTTCCCGGCGCTGCGCGGCCTGCTGGACGAGGCGCCGGGTTCGGTGGTCGCCGCGATGTTCCCGCCGGCGGCGTTCACGCCCGAGGAGCGGGCGGCGCAGCGGGCGGCGGTCACGGACACCCGGGTGGCCCAGCCGGCGCTCGGGCTGACGGGGGCGGCCGCGCACCTGCTGCTCGGCGAGCTCGGCGTCCGGCCGGACTGCGTGGCGGGGCACTCGTACGGGGAGCTCGTCGCGCTCTGGGCCGCCGGGGCGTACGACACGGAGGGCCTGCTGCGGCTGAGCGCGCGCCGGGCCGAGGCGATCATGGCGGCCGCCGGGGCGGATCCGGGGTCGATGGCGGCGGTATCGGCGGCCCCGGACGACGTGCGGGAGATCGCGGAGCGCGCCGGATGCGTGGTGGCGAACCACAACGCGCCCCGGCAGTGCGCGATTTCGGGCCCGACGGAAGCCGTCGCGGCGGCGGTTTCGGCGCTCCGCGAGGCGGGTCTGACGGCCCAACCCCTCTCCGTGGCCTGCGCGTTCCACAGCGAGGTGGTGGCGGGGGCGACCGCCGACCTCGCGGCCGAGCTGGCGGCGACGGCGGTGTCCGCGCCGGGCCTCGAGGTGTGGTCGAACACGACGGCCGAGCCGTATCCGTCCTCCGCCGAAGAGGTACGAGACCTCGCCGCGCGCCAACTCGGCCGGCCGGTCCGCTTCGTGGAGGAGGTGGAGGCCATGTACGCGGCCGGCGTCCGGACGTTCGTGGAAACGGGCCCCGGCCGCGTGCTCTCCTCCCTCGTCGCCCGCATCCTGGGCGACCGCCCGCACACGGTGGTCCCGCTGGACGTACCGGGCGAGCACGGCCTGCTCCGGCTGGTCACCGCCCTGGCGGAACTGGCAGCGGCGGGCGCGCCGGTTGCGCCGGAGGCGCTCTTCCGCGGCCGCACCTCCCGCCTCCCGGACCGCGCGCCGCGCCGCCCGGGCTGGCTGGTCGACGGCCACCTGGTCCGCACCGTGGACGGCGCCCCGATCCCGGGCGGCCTCCAACCGGCCCGGCGCATCCCGGCGGTGACGGCGGTCCAGGGCGCAGACCCGAACGCGGCGCGGGTAGCGGCCCCGGTTGCGGCGTGGGGCGCGGCTCCGAACACGGCGCCGGGCTCGGACCCGACTACGTCTTGGGACGCGGCCCCGACTGCGGCTGCGGCCTGGGGCGCGACAGCCCCGAACTCGGAGTGGGGCGCGCCCTCGAACGCGGCTGGGGCTCCGGCTTGGGGCGCGGCACCAGCTGCGGCTGCGACTCCGAGCGCGGCTTGGGGGGCGGCTCCTGCTTGGGGGGCCGCTGCGACTGTGGACCCGACCCCGGGTGCCCCGCTCGCAAACGGGGGCCCGGCCCCCGACCCGGGTACGACCTGGGGAACAGCTCCAGGTTGGGGCGCGACTGCGATCGCGGGACCAACCTCGGGTGCCCCGGTCACGAACGGGGCCCCGGCCCCCGTCCCGGGTGCGGCGGCCTGGGGAACAGCTCCGAGTTGGGGCGCGACTGCGGCCGCGGTCGCGGGCCCGGCCGCCCCGGGTGCCCAGCTCGCCAACGGGGCCCCTGCGCCCACCGGCGCCGAGCCGCCCCGCCGGCCGGTCTCTCCTCCCGCCGCCGACCGGCGCGAGGAGACGGTCCTGGAGTACCTGCGTGCTTCGCGCGAACTGGTCCAGGCGCAGCGGGACGTCCTGCTGGGCTACCTGGGCACGGCGGCGTCCGCCGGCACGGGGCACTCCGCCACCCCGGTCAGCACGTGGGCAAGCGGCACACCCGCACCGTCCCACCTGAACGGCAACCACCCGGTGGCCACGGCCGTACCCCATCCCGGCACCGCGCCGGGCCCCCAACAGTGGCCGGCGCACCACACCGCGGGAGCAGGCGCGCCCGGAGCCCTGGCAGCCACCCCCGCGCCCTGGCCCGGCAGCCCGGCTGCCGCCGGCCCGGACCCGTTCGCGGGCAGCGGCCCCTCCTGGACGGCGACCGGCCCCTGGCCCACCGCCCATACCGCAGGGGCGGGGACTCCCGGAGTCCCGGGTAGCTCGCCCGCGCCCTGGCCCGGCAGCCCGACCAACGCACCCGGCGGCCCGCTCGCCGGCAGTGGCCCCGCACCCGGCATGGCGGCCCCGGGCCCCCGGCCCGGCGGGCCGGCCGTCGCGGGTGCGGATCCGTCCGCAGCCGCACCCGCGGCCGGCGCTCCTGGAGGGGAGTTGTCCGCCGAGGCCGTCATGGACGTCGTGCTGGAGATCGTGCACACCCGGACCGGGTACCCCCGGGACATGCTCGACCCCGCGCTGGACCTGGAGGCGGACCTCTCGATCGACTCCATCAAGCGCGTCGAGATCATCGGCGCCCTCGCCGACCGCATCGGGCTCCCGCAGGGCCCCGGCGGGACCTCCGAGGACGCGGTCGAGGAGCTGTCCCGGATCAAGACCCTGCGCGGGATCGTGGATTGGGTCACCTCCCACACCGGTGCGCCCGCAGCGGAACCGCAACCGGAATCGGAACCGGACCAGAAGTCGGAACCGGCCTCCTCCGCAAGGCCGTTCGACGGGCACACCGTCCCCGTCCCGGCACCCGCACCCGCCTCCGCACCCGCACCGCTCAGTCGGCTCCGCGTCACCACCGTGACCGTGCCCCCGGCCACCGGCGACCCGGAGGAGCTGCGCGGGCTGCGCATCGGACTCGTCGAGGACGGCCACGGCATCGCGCTCGCGCTCGGCGCGGCCCTGGACGCGTACGGCGTCGAGGTGAAGGTCCTCCCCGAGGCCGAGGCCGGGTTCGACGGCATCGTCGAGCTGTCCGCCCTGCGGCCCGGCTCCGAACCCGTGCTCCCCGGGGTCTTCCCGGGGCTGCGGCAGGCCCTGACCGGCGGGACCCGGCGGCTGCTCCTCGTCACCGCGCCCGGTACCCCCGGCGCCGGTCTGCACGGCTTCGCCCGCAGCGCGGCCCTGGAGTTCCCCGGAGCCCTGATCCGCGCGGTGGACGTCCAGCCCAAGGAGGACCCCGAACGGATCGCCGCGCAGCTCCTGGACGAGCTCCTCTGCGCGCCCGCCGAGGGCTTCGCCGAGGGGACCGCCGACGCCCTCTCCTCCGTCGGGTACACCGCCGACGGCGTGCGCGTCACCCGCCGGGCCGTACCCGCCGGGCTCGCCCCGGGCGGCGACGGCCGACCGCCCCTCGACCGCGACTCGGTCGTGCTGCTCACCGGTGGCGCCCGCGGCATCACCGCACGGACGGCCCTCGCACTGGCCCGCTCCACCGGCTGCCACGTCGAGTTGATCGGCCGTACCCCCGAACCGCCGCCCATCGGGGACGCGTTCGGCCAGGCCCACGACCGGGTCGCGCTCCGGGCCGCGCTGATCGCCACCGGGCTCCGCAAGCCGGCCGAGATCGAGGCGGCGGCCTCCCGGATCCTCGCGGAGCGCGAGGTACGGGCCACCCTGACCGGCCTCGCCGCGGCCGCGGCCTCCGTCCGCTACCACTGTGCGGACGTCACCGACGCCGCCGCGGTACGGGCCGTGCTGGCCGATGTCCGGGCCCGGCACGGCCGGCTCGACGGGCTCGTGCACGGCGCCGGGATCCTGCGCGACGCGCTGCTGCGCGACAAGCAACCGGCCGACTTCGCCGAGGTGTTCACCACCAAGGTGGCCAGCGCCCGCAACCTGGCGGCCGCGGCCGCCGAGCACGGGTCGACGCCCGCGCCCCGCTTCCTGGCCCTCTTCGGCAGCGTCGCCGGGGTGTACGGGAACCGCGGCCAGTGCGATTACGCGGCGGCGAACGACGCCCTCGACGGTCTCGCGCACGCCTGGGACGAATCGTTCCCGGGCCGGGTGCTGGCCGTCGACTGGGGCCCCTGGGCGGCGGACGCGGGCGGGATGGTCACCCCCGAGCTGGAGCGTGCGTACGCCCGGCGCGGCATCCCGCTGATCACGCCGGAGGCGGGCACCGCCGCGTTCCTCACCGAACTCGCGCACGGAACCGACGTACAGGTGGTCCTCATGGCATCCGACGAGACGCGGGAGGGACTCGGCGATGAGTGAACGCGACCGCGACCCGCGCCGGGGACCCCGGCCGACCGACGCGGCGATCGTCGGAATGGGGGCCGTCTTCCCCGGGGCCGCCGACCTCGCCGCCTACCGGAGCAACCTCCTCGCCGGTACGGACTCCATCGGCGAAGTTCCCCCGGGGCGCTGGGATCCGGAGGTGTACTACGACCCGGACGGCGCCACCGGGCCGGTGGCCGGAGACCGGTTCTACTGCCGGCGCGGCGGCTTCGTCGACGGTCTCGCCTCCTTCGACCCGACCCGGTTCGGGATCATGCCGGCCGCGGTGGAGGGGGCCGAGCCGGATCAGATGCTGGCCCTGCACGCGACGGCCGAGGCCCTCGCGGACGCGGGCGGCGAGGACCGGCTGCCGGCCGACCGCTCCCGGATCGGGGTGGTGCTGGGGCGGGGCGGCTTCATGGGGGTGGCCACCGCACGCCTGGACCAACGGGTGCGCACCGCACACCAGTTGGCCCAGACCCTGCGGGAGCTCGCGCCGGAGCTGGGCGAGCGCCGGATCGCGGAGGTGCGATCGGCGTTCCAGGAGGCGCTGGGCCCGGAGCGGCCGGACGCGTCGATCGGGCTGGTGCCGAGCTTCACCGCCGCCCGTACCGCGAACCGGCTCGACTTCCGGGGCCCCGCCTACACCCTGGACGCGGCCTGCGCCTCCTCCCTGCTGGCCGTGGACCAGGCGGTGGGACTGCTGGCGAGCGGCCGCTGCGACGCGGTGGTCGCGGGCGCCGTCCACCACTGCCACATCGCCACGCTGTGGAGCGTGTTCACGCAGCTGCGGGCGCTCAGCCCGAGCGAGCGGATCCGGCCCTTCGACCGGCGGGCCGACGGGACCCTGCTGTCCGAGGGCACCGGGGTGGTGCTGCTGAAGCGGCTGGCGGACGCGGAGCGGGACGGCGACCGCGTCTACGCGGTGATCCGCGGTACCGGCGTGGCCGGTGACGGGCGGGCGGCGAGCCTGATGAGCCCGCTCGTGGCCGGTCAGGTACGGGCGCTGGAGCGGGCCTGGCGGGAGGCCGGTCTGGACCCGCGGGCGCCGGGCGCGCTGGGGCTCCTGGAGGCGCACGGCACCGGCACCCCGGTCGGGGACGCGGCCGAACTGGACACGCTGGCCCAGGTGTTCGGACCTCCCTCCGAAGGGATCGCCGGTATCGGCTTCGGTTCGGTGAAGTCGATGCTGGGACACACCATGCAGGCCTCCGGCATGGCCGGGCTGATCAAGGCCGCGCTCGCGGTGCACGAGGGGGTGCTGCCGCCGACCCTGCACCTGGAGGAGCCGCACGCGGACCTCGTACGGACCCGGATGCGGCCGGTGACGGCGGCCGAGCCGTGGGAGCGGGGGCCGGAGCCGCGCCGGGCCGGGGTCAACGCGTTCGGCTTCGGCGGGATCAACGCGCACGTGGTGCTGGAGGAGGCACCGGCCGCGGCCCGCCCGACGCCCCCGGCACGCCGGTTCCTGCCGCTGGGCGGCACGGCCGCACCCATGGGTACGGGGCCGGGTTCGGGGCCGGGTCGAGGGCCGGGTACGGGGCCGGGACCGACCCGCGCCCGGGAGGACGTACTCCTGCTGGCCGCCGACAGCCCGGCGGAGTTGTCGGCGCTGCTGGCTTCCGGCTCGCCGGTCTCCGGCGGTTCCGGGGCCTGCCGGCTGGCGGTGGTCGGGCCGACACCGCAGCGGCTCGCGCTGGCCGCGAAGGCGGTGGCGCGCGGCCGGGCCTGGCGTGGAAGGGGGGACGTCTGGTTCGCGCCGGAGCCGCTGGGCGGCCGGACGGCCTTCCTCTTCCCCGGCCTGGAACCGGAGTTCGCGCCGGTCCTGGACGACGTGGCCGACCGGCTCGGGCCGGCCCGGCCCCCGCTCACCCGCGGTTCGTCCCTCGTCGAACGGGCGCTGGACGCGATCGCGACCGGCCGGTTCTTCGCCGAGGTCCTGCCCGGACTCGGCATAGAGGCCGACGTGCTGGCGGGCCACAGCCTGGGCGAGTGGGCGGCGATGGTGGCCGCCGGCATGTACCCGAGGGAGGCGGCCGACACCTTCCTCGAGTCGCTCCGGCCGGACGACCTGCTGGTCCCGGACCTCGTGTACGCGGCCCTGGGCTGCGGCGCGCGGCGGGCCGAGGCGGCCTCGCACGGGCTGGACGGGGTGGTGGTCAGCCACGACAACTGCCCGCACCAGTCGGTGATCTGCGGGGAGCCGGAGCAAGTGGCCGTGGTCGTGGCCCGGTTGCGCGGCGAGGGCGTGCTCGGACAGGAACTGCCGTTCCGATCGGGCTTCCACACTCCGATGTGGGAGCCGTACCTGGGCCAGGTCCGGGCCGCCTTCGGACGGCTGCCGCTGCGGGCCGGTTCCGTACCCGTCTGGTCGGCGACGACGTGTGCCCCGTTCCCCGCCTCCCCCGATTCCGTAAGGGAGTTGGTGATCCGCCACCTCCTGGAGCCGGTCCGCTTCCGCGAACTGACACTGCGGCTGTACGAGGAGCAGGGCGTGCGGTCGTTCGTCACCCTGGGCCCGGGCAGCCTGCCGGGCTTCGTCGAGGACACCCTGCGCGACCGCCCGCACCTGTCGGTGTCCGTCTCCTCTCCCCGCCTCGGCGGCCTCGCCGCCCTACGTCGCGCGTGCGCCGCCCTGTGGGCGGAGGGCCACACCCCGCACTGGCACCATCTGGCCGAACCGGACACCCCTGCGCTGGTACCCGCTGCCGACAGCGCTGCCATCGCCGGCGCCGGCCGTCGGAGTGTTCCGCTGGACCTGGGTTCCCCTCTGGTGCGACTCGGTGCGGCGGCACGGGCTTCCCTCGGCGGCCTCCTGACGCCCCCGTCACCGCCCGCAGCGCCGGCACCGCCCACACCCGGGGCGGCACCGGCGGCCCCACCCGGTCCGCGGCCCGTGCTGCTGTCGGCCCTGGACGCGGTGCTCGCCGACACCGGTGCGGCCGCGCAGAGCGTCGCCGCGGCCTGGTCGGCCTGGTCGGCCGTACGACCGCCGGACGCGCCCACGCCCGGCGCCCTGCCCGGTCCCGCCGCGCAGCCGACCGCGGCGGGGCCGGACCACCACGGTCCGGCAAGGGCCACGGGGAAGGAGCTCCTGCGGCTTTCCCTCGCCACCCTGCCCTACGTACGGGACCACTGCGTGTACCTCCAGCCCGAAGGCTGGCCCGAGGACTCCGACTGGTTCCCCGTCGTGCCCATGACCACCATGCTGGAGCTGGCCGCCGAGGCCGCCCGGCGACACGCCCCGCCCGGGCTCGCCGTCGTCGGCTACGAGGACGTACGGGCCCTGCGGTGGCTCGCGGTCGAGCCGGCCGTCGACGTGGAGGTCACCGTCCGGGGCGACGGGCCCGGCCGGCTGCGCGTCGCCCTCGGCGAGTACGCCACCGTGGTCGTCCTGCTCGGCCCGCGGTACGAGCAGCCACCCCCGCCCGACGCCACGCCGCTGCGCGACCCGCGGCCCGCCCCCGTCAGCGCCGAGGCCCTGTACCGGGACCGGTGGATGTTCCACGGTCCGCGCTTCGCCGCCGTGCACGAGGTGCGTGCCGTCGGCGAGGACGGCATCCAGGGCGTGCTGCGCGCGCTGCCCGATCCGGGCGCGCTCCTCGACGCCGCCGGGCAGCTGTTCGGGCACTGGATGCAGCTGCGGCTGCCGGTGGACCGGCTCGTCTTCCCGGCCACCGTGGACCGGATCCGCTTCTACGGACCCCCGCCGCCGGAGCGGGCGCTCGTCGCCGCGACGGCCCGCATCCGCGAGGTGCGCGACGTCACCGTGCGCGGCGACCTCGAACTGCGCCGGCCCGACGGCGACGGCACGGTGTGGGCACGGATCGAGGGGTGGACGTACCGCCGCTTCGGCGCCGACGAGCGGGTCTGGCCGATGAAGTTCACGCCGGAGGTGTGCGGCATCGGCGAGCCCCGGCCCGAGGGCTGGTGCCTGGCACGGCGGCGCTGGACCGACCCCGCCTCGCAAGAGCTCGTGATGCGCCGCTACCTCGGAGCCGCCGAACGGGCCGTCTACGAGCGGCTGTCGCCGCGCGCCCGGGCGCCCTGGCTGCTGGGCCGGATCGCGGCCAAGGACGCGCTGCGCGGGCTGCTGTGGGAAGCGGGGGCGGGGCCGGTGTTCCCGGTGGAGGTGCCGATCGGCAACGACGCGGCGGGCCGTCCGCTGGCCGAGGGGCCGTTGACCGGCGGCTACCGGCTGTCGATCGCCCACAAGGACCGGATCGCGGTCGCCCTCGCCCATCCGTCCCGGACGGTCGGCATCGACGTGGAGCCGGTGACCGCCGACCCGGACGCGTTGGTCCGCATCGCGCTCGGCCCGGACGAACTCCGCCTGGCCGAAGGGCTGGCCGCCCGCGAGGGCACGGACCTGCCGACGGCGCTGACCGCCCTGTGGTGCGCCAAGGAGGCCGCCGCCAAGGCGGAGGGCAGCGGGCTCGGCGGCCGGCCCCGCGAGTGGCGCGTCGCGGAAGACCCGGAGAGCCCGGACCCGGGCCTGCTGCTGGTGCGCTCGCCCGCCGGACACCGGCTTCCGGTCCGCACCACCCTCCTCGGCGGCCACGCACCGCTCGACCACGTCGTCGCCTGGACCGCCGACCCGGCGGCCCCCGCGGCCCCGTCCACCGTCCCCTTCCAGTTCACGGAGACCCGTCATGGAACCTGACATCCTCGCCGAGATCACCTCCATGCTCGTGGAAATCGTCGGCGACGAGTACCTGCTCGCGGAGGAGGTAACGATGGAGACGACCTTCAACGAGGATCTCGCGCTGGAGAGCGTCGAGTTCGTCGCGCTCGCCGAACTGCTGCACCACCGCTACGGCGCCGATGTGGACCTCATGGGGTTCCTCGCGGAGAAGGACATGGACGCCATCCTCGCGATGTCCGTCGGTGAACTCGTCACGCACATCGGCCGGATCACGCACGCCTCCCTCGCCCGCACCTCCGCGGCGGCCACCGCCGCCGCGGCCGGCTGAGCCCGCCATGGCCGTCGTCCTCGCGGGCTCCCTGAGCTTCCACGTCCAGCGGCTCCCGGCAGACGCCGGGGCCGCCCCCGACCGGCCCGTCGTCGTCTTCCTGCACGGGCTCGTCGTCGACAACCTGTCGTCCTTCTACTGCCCGTTGGCCGTCCCCGTGGCACGGGCCGGGTACGAGACCGTCCTCTACGATCTGCGCGGCCACGGACGCACCGAACGGCCGCCCACCGGCTACGACAGCCGCACCGCCGTACGGGACCTCTTCGCGCTGCTCGGCGCCCTGGACCTCGGCGGGCGCCCCGTCCACCTGGTCGGCAACAGCTACGGCGGCACGCTCGCCCTGCACGCCGCCCTGGCCCGGCCCGACCTCGTCGCCGGGCTCACCCTCCTCGAACCCCCGCTCAGCGGCGGCTGGGTGGAGAACATGGTGGACACCCTCTCGGCCGCCGCGCTCAGCCTGGAGGACAGCCCGGTCCCGACCGAGCTGCTCGGCCTGCGGCTGCGCAAGGCCGCCAACCTGACGGCCATCGCCGACGCCCTCCTCAACCGCACCACGCTGATCGACGACATCGCCGGGAGCCGCACCTTCACCCCGGCCGACTACGCCCGGCTGCGCTGCCCGGTGCTGATCGTCTGCGGAGAGCACTCCGAACTCGTGCCGGGTGCACGAGAGCTGGTCCGGTACGCCCCGGACGTCGCGTCGATCGAGATCCTGCCGGGCCTGGGCCACGACGTACTCAAGGAGAGCAGCGGGGCGCTGCGCAAGACCGTACTGGCCCATCTCGACGCCGCGTCCGGCCTGGCCCAGGAATCCGCGGAGGCCTACTCCGGCGACGCGCGGGCGGGAGCTCTGGTCCGATGAGGGTGCTCTTCACGGTGCCCCCGCTCGCCGGGCACGTCAATCCGACCGTGGCCGTCGGCTCCGAACTGGCGGCCCGGGGCCACGAGATCGCCTGGACCGGTCCGGCCTCCGCACTGGCCGGACTGCTGCCGGCGCGGGCCCGGATCCTCCCGGCCGGCGAGGAGGCCGGCGGCCGGGAGATCGGCGGCACCTACGCCGAGCTGCACGAACGGTGGCGCGATCTGCGCGGGGTCGGGGCGCTGCGCTTCCTCTGGGAGGAGGCCCTCGTCCCACTGGCCCGGGCCATGGTCCCGGGGGTGACCCGGGCGGTGCACTCCTTCGAGCCGGACGTGCTGGTCGCCGACCAGCAGGCCCTGGCCGGACCGCTGGTCGCCCGGCGGCTCGGCGTCCCGTGGGCCACGTCCGCCAGTACCTCGGCCGAACTCACCCGCCCTTTCGCGGACTTCCCGAAGGTCGGGGAGTGGGTCGCGGGGCAGATCGCCGGACTGGTCGCCGAGTTCGGGCCCGACGGGAAGGGGAGCGGGGAGGGGAGCAGGGACGGGAGCGGGGAAGGGGGAGGCTGGGACCCCAGGTTCTCGGAGCGGCTGGTCCTCGTCTTCTCCACTCCCGAACTGGTGGGGCAGGCCGAGGAGTTCCCTTCGCACTTCGCCTTCGTCGGACCGGCCTTCGGGGCCCGTCCGGCACCTCCCGACTTCCCCTGGCAGCGGCTGGACCCGGCACGCAAACGGGTCCTCGTGTCGCTGGGCACCCTCAACCAGGAAGCGGGCGGCCGCTTCTACCGGTCCGTGCTGGGCGCCGCCGAACGGCTCGCCGGGGAGGTGCAGCTGATCCTGGCGGCCCCCGCCGCCCTGATCGGGGATCCGCCCGGCCACGTCCTGCTCCAGGAGCGGGTCCCGCAGCTGGAACTGCTGCCGCACCTGGACGCGGTGGTCTGCCACGGCGGCCACAACACCGTCTGCGAGTCCCTCGCGCACGGGCTGCCGCTGGTCGTCGCCCCGATCAGGGACGACCAGCCGATCGTGGCCCGCCAGGTCGTCGAGGCGGGGGCCGGGGTCCGGGTGCGGTTCGGCAGGACCCGGGCCGAGGAACTGCGCGACGCGCTCACGGCCGTGCTGGACGATCCCGGCCCCCGCCGGGCCGCCCGGCGGATCCAGGCCTCATTCGCCGCGGCGGGCGGGGCCGCCGCCGCGGCCGACCGGTTGGAGAAGCTCTTATGACACCACCCCCGCTCCCCCGCCTCCCCCGGATCCACTGGGTCCCGGCGGTGCTGCTGGCCGCGCTCGGTGCGGGCACCGTGCGCACCCGGCGGCGGTTGCGGGCGATCCCCGTGCTGCCCCTGGTCCCGCCCGCGGCCACCGCGGTGCCGCGGGCCGCCGGGTGGCGGCTGCTCACCGCCCGGGGTGTCGAACCGGACGCGGCCACGTTCCTCGCCGCCTGTGCGCACGCCGAGCGGGAGGGGCTGCGGGTGCTGGACCTGCTGCCGGCGGATCTGGCGGCCGAGCGGGTGCTCGGGCTGCTGCGGCTGGTGGACCCGGCGGGCTACCGGGAGGACCTGCTGGGCGAGGGGCGGGGGGCCGGGTTCGCCGTGCTCGTCAGGGACGAGGTACTGGCCCGGGCCGGGGTGGAGGCGGGCGGGCCGTACCCCGAGCCGGCGGAACTCCTCGCGCTCACCCGCCGCTTGAAGGAGTACGCGGCCGACGCGACGGGGCTGGCCATCGCCCCGGCGCTGAGCTGCGGGCCGCCCGGCGAGACCCGGGGTGCGGCACGGGCCGCCGAGCTGCGGGCCCAGGGGATCCCGCCGGGGGCCCTGGCCGCCGCGCAGCTCGGCGGGCTGGCGCTGCTCGCGGCTGCCGTCGTACGCCAGGGGCGGTGGGGTGCGGCCGCGGCCGGGCTGTACTGGCTGCAGCCGTACCTCGCGCTGGGCGGGACGGGCTCCCCGCTGCGCCCGGCCGATCTGGCCCGGGCCACCGCCGCCCGGCCGCTGCGCTCCCTGGGCGCTGCCGTGCGTACGGCCTCGGCGGCGGCCCGCCACCGGGAGGGTCCGGACACCGCCAAGGCCGCGGCCTACCGGGCCGAACTGGCCGCCGGCACCGACCGGTTCCTGGAAGCGCGCCGCCCGGACTGCCCGTGGTGCGGCTCGTGGCGACTGACCGTACGGGTCCGCGTCCCGGACCTGCTCCAGGGCAAGCCCGGCCGGTTCACGCTGGAGCGCTGCGAGGACTGCGGGCACGTGTTCCAGAACCCCCGGCTGACCTTGGAGGGGCTGGAGTTCTACTACCGCGACTTCTACGACGGGCGCGGCGGCGAGGGGGCCGGCACGGTCTTCGGGCGGCTCGGCGCGGCCTACCGGAGCCGGGCCGAGATGCTCCGCCCGTACGCCGTTCCCGCGTCCTGGCTGGACGTCGGGACCGGGCACGGCCACTTCTGCAACGCGGCGCGGGCCGTCTGGCCGGGTACCCGGTTCGACGGGCTGGACATGGGCGACGGGGTCCGCGGGGCGGAGCGCCGGGGCTGGGTGGAGACCGGATACCAGGGCCAGTTCCCGGAGTTCGCGTCGAAGCTGGCGGGGCAGTACGAGGTGGTCAGCATGTACCACTACCTGGAGCACACGCGGGACCCGCTGGCCGAGCTGGACGCGGCGGCCGCGGTGCTCGCGCCCGGCGGGTACCTGGCCATCGAGCTGCCGGATCCGCAGTCGCGGATGGCCGGGCTGCTCGGCCCCGCATGGCTGCCGTGGTTCCAGCCGCAGCACCAGCACCTGATCCCGGCCGCGAACCTGCGGGAGGCCCTGACCGACCGGGGTCTGACCGTCCTGGCCGAGCAGCACGGCCCGGCCCACCAGGGCAACGACTTCTTCGGCGCGGTCGCGCTCACCGCGACCCGGCTCGCCCCGGACCCCGACCGGCCGTGGGGACCGCCGCCCACCCCGGCCGGCCGGGCCCGCGCCGCCGCCGTCCGGGTGGCCTCGCTCCCCTTCTTCGCGGCAGCAGCAGCGCTCGACGCCCTGCGCACCGCGGCCGCCCACCACACGGACGGCGGTAACGCCTACCGCCTCCTGGCCCGCAAGGACACCCGATGAAGCGTCCCCCGCTGGAGCCCCCGGCCCCACCTGCCTCCGCCCCACCTGCCTCCGCCCTACCCGCCTCCGCCGCCCCCGCCGGAGGCGACCTCGCCCGGCGGGCCGGCGCCGATCCGTTGTTCCGGCTCGTCGCCTACGCACTGGAGGCCGCGCACGGGCGGCCCCCGGCCGCCGTGTGGAGCGCCCCCCACGCCTTCCACCTCGGCTCCCCCGGGCTGGTCGCGGCGGCCGGCTGGCCCACGGCCGCCGCCGCGGCGCCTCGTACCGACGGGCTGGTGCGGCTGAGCTCCCTCGCCCACCCCGCCGACAGCTGCGACCTGCCGCTGACCCTGGCCGGGCCGCCGCCCGACGCCCCCGACTGGGCCCTACGGCCGTACGCGGTGCTCCGGGCGCTGGCCCGGGCCGGCCACGGCCGCGGCGGGACCGACCTGCACGTGCAGGGCTCCCTCACGGCGGCCGCCGGGCTGGCCACCGCGGAGCCCGCCGACTGCGCGATCGCCCTGGCGGTGGCCGACGTACACGGCGGCCCGGGCGAGGAGCCCGACCGCGCCCACCTGGCCCGGCTGCTGGCCGACGCCCTTCCCGACGGGGACGACACGCTGCGCCGGGCGGTGCTGTTCGCCCGCCCCGGGCAGGCACTCCTGCTGGGCCCCGAGCCGGGGCGACGGCAGCGGTACGTCGACTTCGACCCGGCCGCCTCGGACGCGCGGCTGGTGCTGCTGGCCGTACGCGGGGACCCGGCGGACCGGCCGGCCGAGCTGGCCCGGGCCGTGGCCCGCACCCGCGCGGCCGGGGCGCTGAGCGCCTGGCAGCCCGGGCAGCGGCCGGGGCGGAGCGTGCTGGTGCTGCTGCCCGAGGCCCGACTGGCGGCGGTACGGGCCGCGGTCGCGGAGGACTTCCGCGACCGGGGGCGGCCCGTACCGCGGTTCCTGAACATCGCCGTGGCCGGAGCGGCCCGGCGCGAGGAATGACCCACCCACCCCCACACCGAGGAGGAACCTCCCATGTCCACCCCGTCACCCAGAACGACCGCGAAACGCGGGGCCCGACGCTCCGCGCTCGTGGCCGCACTCGCCACGCTCGGCGTGCTCGGTGCCTTCACCGTGGCCAACTCGCAGGCCGCGGAGACCGGTTCCACGACGCCCGCAACCACCGCGGCTTCGGCCGCGGCCCTGCCCTCGTACGACCACGTGGTCGTCGTCGTGTACGAGAACAAGCAGTACGGGGAGATCATCGGCAGCGCGAACGCCCCGTACATCAACCAGCTGGCGAACGGCGGCGCGAGCCTGACCGCGATGAAGGCGCTGACCCACCCCAGCCAGCCGAACTACTTCAACCTCTTCTCCGGCGCCACGCAGGGCATCACCGGCGACGGCTGCTACACCCCGCAGTCGATGACGGCGGCCAACCTCGGCCAGGAGGTGATCGCGGCCGGCAAGACCTTCGCGACGTACAACGAGGACCTGCCGAGCGAGGGTTCCACGGTCTGCACGAACGGCCAGTACGCGCAGAAGCACAATCCGTGGTTCGCCTTCAAGAACGTGCCGCTGAACACCGGCAAGACCTGGGCGCAGTTCCCGCAGAACAACTTCGCGGCGCTGCCGAACCTCTCGTTCATCGTCCCCAACCAGTGCAACGACATGCACTCGTGCTCGGTCAACACGGGTGACACCTGGACGAAGAACAACATCGACGCCTACGCGCAGTGGGCCAAGGCCAACAACAGCCTGCTGGTGCTGACCTGGGACGAGGACAACTTCCTGGGCTCGAACCAGATCGCCACCGTCTTCTACGGGGCGAACGTGAAGACGGGCACCTACAGCACCGCCTTCAACCACCACCACCTCCTGCGGACCTTCGAGGACCTCATGGGCACGGCCACGCACGCGGGCAACGCGGCCAACGTGCAGCCGATCACCGAGGTGTTCACCACCGGCACGACCCCCACACCCACGCCGACACCCACCACGACCCCCACAGCCACACCCACACCGACACCCACACCCACACCCACCACAGGTGCCTTCAAACTGACCAACCCAGGCCCCCAGACCTGCAAGTTCAACCAGTCCTGCGCCATCCAGCTCACCGCCACCGGCGGCAAGGCTCCGATCCGCTACGCGGCCACGGGCCTGCCCTTCGGCCTGACCATGGATCCCGGCACGGGCCGGATCGGCGGCAAGGCGTGGTCCGTCGGCACGGTCCAGGTCACCGCGACCGCCACCGATTCCACGGGCGCGACGGTCACCGCCGCGTTCCCGCTCACCGTCAACTGGTTCTGAGGGAGGCATCCGTGTACCTGTCGACCAGCCGGGCCGCGGACATCGCCGGGCACACCCGGCCTGCCCGAGGACCCGTGCGGGCCGTCCCCGGCACGGTGATCGTGCTCGGCTTGGTCAGCCTGGTCACGGACGTCTCCGCGGAGATGGTGACCGCGGTCCTGCCGCTGTACCTGGTGGCGGGACTCGGCATGTCCCCGCTCGCGTTCGGCGCCCTGGACGGACTCCACCAGGGCGCCACCGCGCTGCTGCGCATCGTGGGCGGCCGGGTCGCGGACCGGACCCGGCGCCGCAAACTCGTCGCGGGCACCGGCTACGCGCTCTCCGCCGCCTGCAAGGCGGCCCTGCTCGCCGTCACCACCCCCTGGTCGGTGGCGGCGGTGCTCGCCGCCGACCGGGCGGGGAAGGGCCTGCGCACCGCCCCGCGAGACGCCCTGATCTCACTGTCCTGCCCGCCGGAGGACCAGGGCCGCGCCTTCGGGGTGCACCGCGCACTGGACACGGCGGGCGCCCTGCTGGGTCCGCTGGCCGCGTTCGGGGTGCTGTGGGTGGTGGTGGACGGGTACGACACCGTGTTCACCGTCAGCTGCTGCACGGCCGTGCTCGGGGTGGTCATGCTCGCGCTCTTCGTACGGGAGGCCCCCGCGCCGGCCTCGGAACCCCCGGCCCGGGCCCCCGTGCGCACCCTCCTGCGCATCCCCGAGCTGCGCCGGCTCTGCCTGACCGCCGCCGCGCTCGGCCTGTTCACCGTCGGCGACGCCTTCCTCTACCTGCTGCTCCAGCGCCGGCTCGACCTGCCGGTGGCGTACTTCCCGCTGCTGGCCGTCGGCACGGCGGCCGTGTTCCTGCTGGCCGCCGTGCCCGCGGGCCGGATCGCCGACCGGCTGGGCCGGCAGCGGGTGTTCCTCGGCGGGCACGTGCTGCTGATCGGCGCGTGCCTGCTTCTCCTCGTCCCGGTGCCGGCCGGGCCCCCGCTCGTCGTCGGCGTCCTCGTGCTCCTCGGACTGTTCTACGCCGCCACGGACGGCGTGCTGATGGCCGCGGCCGGGGCCGTGCTCCCGGCCGAGCTGCGCACCACCGGGCTCGCGGTGCTCCAGACCGCGCAGGCGTTGGCCCGCTTCGCGGGGTCGGTGCTGTTCGGGGCGGCCTGGACCCTGTGGGGGCCGGGCCCGGCGCTGGCCACGGCGGCCGGCGGGATGCTGCTGGCGCTCACCTCGGTCGGCGTGGCCGCCGCGTTCGGCGGGCGGGGGCCGCGCGTGCCGTCGTAGGGTCGGCACATGCCTGAAGCACAGCCGAACCAACGCACACTCGAAGGCAAGGTCGCCTTGGTGGCCGGCGCGACGCGCGGCGCGGGCCGCGGCATCGCGGTCCAGTTGGGCGCGCGGGGCGCGACGGTGTACGTATCGGGGCGCAGCACCCGGGGCAGACGTTCCGAGTACGACCGGCCCGAGACCATCGAGGAGACCGCCGAACTGGTCACGGCGGCGGGCGGCCTGGGGATCGCGGTGGTGGCCGACCACCTCGTCCCGGCGGAGGTGGAGGCCCTGGTCCGCCGGATCGACGCCGAACAGGGCCGCCTTCACCTCCTGGTGAACGACATCTGGGGCGGCGAGCGGCTCTTCGAATGGGACAGCCCGGTCTGGGAACACGACCTGGACAACGGCCTGCGCCTGCTGCGCCTCGCCGTGGAGACCCATGCCATCACGAGCCACTACGCGTTGCCGCTGCTGCTGCGCGAACCGGGCGGGCTGGTGGTGGAGATGACGGACGGCACCGCCGAGTACAACGGCACCCGCTACCGGAACTCGTTCTTCTACGACATCGCCAAATCCTCCGTGCTCCGCATGGCGTTCGCCCTGGGTCACGAGCTCGGACCGCGCGGGGCCACGGCGGTGGCGCTGACCCCGGGCTGGCTGCGCTCGGAGATGATGCTGGACGCGTTCGGTGTGACGGAGGCGACCTGGCGGGACGCCCTCGCCAAGGTCCCGCACTTCGCGATCTCGGAGACCCCGTCGTACGTGGGCCGCGCGGTGGCCTCCCTGGCCGCCGACCCGGACGTGTCCCGTTGGAACGGCGAGTCCCTCTCCAGCGGCCAACTCGCCGGGGTCTACGGCTTCACGGACCTCGACGGCAGCCGCCCGGACGCCTGGCGCTACATGGTCGAGGTCCAGGATCCGGGCCACCCGGCGGACACCACGGGCTACCGCTAGACCGGCACCCCGTAGGCCCGGACGGGGCCGGGTGTGCGGTGGGGCGTCCCCGCAGGACGTCGAACACAACCACCCTCGGCCCACCGACCCCCCGACACGTTCGACGCCCGAGGAGACGCCCCGGCGCGCGCCCGGACCCGGCCGGGCCGGCACCACACCAACCCCGCCCCAGCCGGGCCCGCCCGCCCCCACCGCCCCCCTCAGAGGCGGAAGGCGGACGGGTCGATGGAGGCCAGGCGCTTCACCAGGGCCGGTACTCCGCGGCCGCGGTCCTCGCGGTGTTCCACCGCGCGCAGTGCCGGGATGACCAGGCGGGCGCCCGGGTAGCGGACCGGTTCCGGGGGGATCCAGCCGCCCGCCGGGCGGGCGAAGGCCGAACCCGACCATTCGTCCTTCGTGCCCAGGACCAGGGAGGCGAGCACCTTGGCCATCAGCCGGGAGGGGCCCACCCCGTCACCCGAGTAGCCCGTGGCGTAGCAGACCCCGGGCACGGACTTCAGCCAGCCGGCGAAGGGCAGCGAGGTGGTCGAGTATTCGACGGGGGCGGTCCACGCCGTGTCCACCGGCGCGTCGGCGAGTTCGGGGAAGAGCCGTGCGAGCTGCCGCCGGAGCTCGGCGGGCCGCAGCGGGTCGCCCCACAGGGTGTCGGCCCCGCTCCGGCCGAAGGCCACGCCGGAGCCGCCCTTGCCGAAGAGCAGCCTGCCGTCCGGGGTCGTGCGGTAGTAGTTCAGCCTGCGGCGGGAGTCGCAGACCGAGGTCCCGCCGTCCCAGCCGAGCGCCGCGAGCCGCTCCGGCACGGGTTCGGTCAGTACGGTGTCGCTGGCCACGGTCACCATTCGTCGGCCGAGGTCCTCCAGCCGGCCGGCCCAGGCGTTGATGGCGAGTACGGCCCGTTCGGCGTGCACCCGCCCGTAGGGGGTGTGAGCGGTCGTGGCGCCGCCGGGCGCGCCCCGCAGGGCGGTCAGCGGGGTGCGTTCGTGGACGCGGACGCCGGCCTCGATCGCCACCCGGCGCATGCCGCGGGTCAGCTTGGCGGGCTGGAGCGTGGCGCAGCCCGGGTCGAGGACTCCGCCGAAGTGGTTGGTGGTGCCGACCGCCCGCCGGGATTCGGCCGCGGACACCTCGTGCAGAGGCTCCGTCCCGGCGCGGCGCAGGTCCTCCAGGGTCTGCCGCCAGGCCCCGTGCTGGGCCGGTGAGGAGGCGGCCCACAGCCACGGACCGCGCGTGTGCTCGACGTCGATGCCGTGGTCCTCGGTGAAGGCGAGGATGTCGTCGACGGCCTGGGCGGAGGCCTCGCCCAGCCGGCGCGCCTCCTCGTGCCCGCCGATCGCGACGAGGCTGCTGAACCGGGCCCACATCGGCATCAGGTAGCCCGCGTTGGCGCCGCTGGCGCCGCCGCCGCACACGTCGGCCTCGATGAGCACGATGTCCGTGCCGGGGGCCCTCCGCAGGATCTCCAGGGCGGTCCACAGCCCGGTGAAACCGCCGCCGACGACGAGGACGTCGCAGCGCACCTCGTCCAGTAGCTGTGGTGAACGTCCGTCGTCGGGTTCCGCCTGCAGGGCGTCCCGCAGCCAGGCGGAGCGCCGGGCCGGGCGCGGGATGTCGATGCGGGGCCAGGTGCCGTTCAGGACGAGATCGGGATCGGTCACGGTACGGGTCTCCACGTTCGGTGCGGCGGGTGCGGTCAGTTCTGGCGGGCGCGGGCGGCGGCCCGGCCGGCGGTGTCCAGGTGCTCCGCCGCGGTCAGCAGGTCGATGCGCGAGCTCACCCCGAAGGTCTTGAACAGCCTGCGGAGGTGGTAGTTGACGGTGTGGGGGGACAGTGCGAGGCGCCGGGCGATCTGCTGGTTGGTGAGGCCCTCGCGGACCAGGCCCACCAGGACCCGCTGCTGCTCGCTCAGTTCCGGTCCGGCGGGCGGCGCCGCGACGAAGCCCGCCGTCGCCCGCAGCGCGGCCGCTTCCCGCTGGAGGGAGAGGCGCAGCGAGTCGGGCATCGAGTCCGCGATGAGCCGGCGCAGCAGTGGGTTGGAGAAGACGGCCCGACCGCCGTCGTTGCGCACGACGCCGGTGGCCGCCACCTCCTCCAGGGCGGGGAGCAGCGCGGACACCGAGGTGCGCAGCATCTGCGCCAGGTCCTCGTAGACCACCTCGCAGCCCAGGAGCGAGGCCACGCACAGCAGTTGGCGGCATTCCGGCGAGAAGCGCTCCAGGGTGGCCCGTACCCGGGTGTCCAGGCGGGCGGGGAGCCGCGGGGTCAGCAGCCGGACCTCGCCGTCGACGGTCTCCAGGGCGCCTTCCTCCTGGAGACCGGTGAGCAGTTCGATCAGCAGCCGGGGGTGCCCGCCGGCCTGGTCGATCAGCTGGACCAGGGCGGGTGCGGGCGGCGCGCCCAGCAGGTCGTGGGCCAGGCCGAGCGCCGGGGACGGACCCAGCGGGCCGAGCGGCAGCCGCTCGCTGCGGCCCGTGAGACCGGCCGGCAGCTCCGGTCCCTCGCCGGGCCGGTGGGCGACCAGCCAGACGACCGGGTCGCCGCCGGTCCATTCGCGGCGGGCGAACGGCATCCTCGGCGGCCCGTCCACGGCCCGGCGGGTGTCGTCGACGAGGACGAGGACGGGCCCCGCCGGACCATGGCACCGGCCGGGCCGGCCGGGCCGGCCGGGCGTGTGGCGGGCGGGGGCGGGCCGGCGCCTGCGGCGGCGGGGGTCCTCCCACTGGTCGGGGTGGTGTCCGGTGTAGCCGAGGCCGTCGGCGAGGACGGCGGCTTC
Organism: Streptomyces sp. NBC_01351; assembly: GCF_036237315.1. Lineage (GTDB taxonomy): Bacteria > Actinomycetota > Actinomycetes > Streptomycetales > Streptomycetaceae > Streptomyces. The sequence goes on from NZ_CP108356.1 coordinate 1,067,147, forward strand.
CCGGAGCAGGCGGGTCTTGCCGATGCCCGGCATTCCCTCGATGGACAGGACGGCCGGGCCGGAGCGGCGGCCGTATTCCAGCACTTCGCGGATCAGCCGCAGTTCCCGCTCCCGCCCGCGCAGCGGCATGGGGGTGAACGTGCTGTTCATATGGACCCGCCGTAGCGGCGTACGCCGACGGTGTGGAAGCGCGCGGACACGAACGCGGCGTCGCAGTAGACCGCGTTCCCGGACGGGTTCATTCCCGTTCCGTGCAGGTCGGAGTAGACGGCCGACTGGGAGATGTACCAGTCGCCCATCAGGTTGGCCGAGAGCATCACCCCGGCTTCGGCGCAGGCCTGTTCCATCGCCGCTTCCACCTCGGGCGAGGTGGAGTAGAGGCCGACGGACAGGGCGCCGCACTCGCGGGTGGTGCGGGACACCAGCTCGACCGCGTCGGCGACGGAGTCCACCGCCACGGCGAAGACCACGGGGCCGAGCCATTCGGCGAGCAGCGTGGCCCGGTCCGCGGCCCGGTTCGCGTCGAGGGTCACGACGGCCGGGGTGCGGATGACGGCCCGCGGGTGTGCGGGGTCGCGCACGGCGCGGGAGGCGACGGCCACGCTCCCGGCCTCGCCGGCCATCACCCGCTCCAGCCGCTCCAGGACCGGGGGTCCCAGGAGCGCGCCGAGGATCCCGGCGGCCTCGGTGTCGTCCGCGAGGAGCTCGGCGAGGGCGGCGCCGAGGTCGGTGACGATCTCCTCATACGTCCGGTGCCCTTCGTCGGTGCTGATCCCGGCCCGCGGGATCAGCAGGTTCTGAGGGCTGGTGCACAGCTGCCCGCTGTAGAGGGAGACCGAGAAGGCGAGGTTGGCGAGCATGTCGCGGTAGTCGCCGGTCGATTCGACGAGCAGGGTGTTGACGGCGGACCCGGCGGTGAACACGCGGGCCTGGTGGGCGTTGTCCTGCAGCCAGGAACCGAAGGCGGTGCTGCCGGCGTAGTCGACGAGGCGGACCTCGGGTCGGGTGGCCAGCCGCCGTGCCAGCCCCTCTCCGGGGTGCTCGGCCGCCAGGCACACCAGGTCGGCCGGGAATCCGGCCTCGGTCAGTACCTCGCGGGCGATCCGGACGGTGAGCGCCAGCGGCAGCACGGCCGCCGGGTGCGGTTTGACCAGGACGGGGTTGCCGGTGGCCAGGGAGGCGAAGAGGGCCGGGTAGCTGTTCCAGGCGGGGAAGACGCTGTTGGCGATGACCAGGGAGATGCCCCGGGGCACCGCCTTGAAGGTCTTGGCCAGGGTGACGGCCCGGCCGTCGCCCAGGGGCTTGCGCCAGAGCGAGGCGGCCGGCAGCCGGGTCTGCTCGGCGAGGGCGCAGACCACCGCTTCGAGACCGCGGTCCTGGGCATGGACGGCCCCCGCGTGGAAGGCCATCAGGAAGTTGTGGCCGCTGGTGTGCACGGCCGCGTGGGCGAACTCGGCGCTGCGGGCGTTGATCCGGTGCAGGATCTCGGCGCAGACCGCCGCACGGGCCTCGGGTCCCGCGTCGCGCCAGGCGGGCAGGGCGGCCTGCATGGCGGGCAGCAGGACGTCGGGGTCGCAGTGCGGGTAGGAGACCTCCAGTAGGGGGCCGTAGGGGGAGCGTTCGCCGCCCGTCTCGGGGCCGGGGCCCACGGTGCCGTCCCGGCCGGGCTGCCCGAGTTCCATCGGCCGGCCGAGGAGCAGGCGGAAGGCGGCCTCGCCGGCGGCCTTCGCCCCCTGGCCGTAGGCCGCTGGATCCTCCGGGTCCTCGGAGTACGGCGACCAGTGCTCGCGGGTGCGGATCACCTCGCGGGCCCGCTGCAGGGTGGTGGCGTGCCGGGCGGTGAACCGGGCCGACGCGTCGCCGTCGGCGCGGGTTTCGGGTACGGGCTGCCGCGCGGTGTGCGCCATGGTCCTCATCCTCAGTCGAGCGGTAGGGGTCGGTCCGGTCCGGGTCCGCCGGGTCGGGAAGTCCTCGGCGATCACGCTAATTCGGCGGGCCGGCACTCACGGCGGAGTCCGGTCATACCGGGAATTGTCGGAACGTTCACACCGCCGCACCGGGGAGCGGTGCCGGAGGTACGTCCGCGCCCGGGCCGATGGCTCCGAAATCCCCGCCGGCTCTGCGGCGTTGGGCGCGCCCGCCGAGAGGACGGGTCGGACGGTGACGGTGGCCCGTTCACGAGCAACCTGCCGCGATCAGCCATCGACTGGCGTGATACCACCGTTCGCCGCCGCTCGGCGGGCGCACCAACTGGCTTGTTCCGTACGGCCTCCTCCGCAGCCGCACCCATTACTCGGGCCCGGATGTCCCGGCCCCTGCGGCTACTCGGTGATCGGCCGCAGGTACCGGTCCAGTGCCGTGTCGGGCAGCACCCGCGCCAGCACGCTCACCTTCCGGGCGTCGGGACCCACGCGGTACCGGGTCCTGGGCCGCCGGGCCGTCAGGGCCTGGCGGACCGTCTCCGCGAAGTCCTCCGGGCGGGTGAGGCTCTCCCGCGCCTGCCTCTCGTTGTGGTGCAGGAACCGGTTGAAGGGGATCCGGTAGAGCTCGGCCACCTGCTCCGGGACACCGTCCATCGCGGCCCGCGCCACGTCGGAGACCTTGCCCCAGATCGGCGTCATGATGGCGCCGGGCTGCACCAGGGCTACGTCGACCCCCTGCGGGGCCAGCTCGCGCCGCAGCACGTCGGTCAGGGCCTCCTTGGCGAACTGCGCCGCCGCGTACGCCCCGAGGAACGGGATCGCCACACTGCCCAGGCCCGAGGTCACGTTGACCACCCGCCCCCGGGTGCGCCGCAGCAGCGGCAGGAACGCCTGGGTGACGGCGAGCTGCCCCACCACGTTGGTGTCCAGCTGCTCGCGCAGCCGCTCCGGCGACACGCACTCCAGCGGGGCCGACACGCAGATGCCCGCGTTGTTCACGAGCCCCCACAGCCCGTCCTCGCCGACCTCTGCCGCGACCCGTTCGGCGGCCGCGGCCACCGACTTCTCGTCCGTCACGTCGACGAGCACCGGGACGATCCGGCCGTGCGCGCCGGCCTCGGCGAGCGCCAGGGCGTCGGCCTCCTTGCGGACACCCGCGAAGACCCGGAAGCCGGCCTCCTCCAGTTGGAGTGCGCAGACCCGGCCGAGGCCGGAGGAGGCCCCGGTGACGAGGACGGACCGGCCGCGCGGCGACAGGGCGGCGCGCTGCGAAACGGCTGACACGAGATTTCTCCTACGTGAACCACGGGAGGCGGGGGCGGCAGGGGCGGCGGGGACAGGGGCAGGGGCGGCGGGGGTGCTCATCCGGCCACCCCCGGGAAGGTGAGGGCGTCCTCCAGCGTGCGGGTGAGCCGGCTCTGCGGCATGAACCGGAAGTACGCGTCCCGCACGGGCCGGCGCAGCGGGTCCTCGGACTGCTCGAAGGAGCTGATGCCGCGCGAGGCGGCGACCATCCCCCGGGTCCGTTCGCGGCGCTCGTCCTCGTAGCGGCGCAGCGCCCGCGGCAGGTCGGTCGCACCCTTCAGGGCCCGCCCGAGCACCACGGCGTCCTCGATCGCCATGCCCGAGCCCTGGCCGAGACTGGTGAGCATCGGGTGCGCGGCGTCCCCCAGCAGGGTCACCGGACCCCGGCCCCAGCGCTCCAGGAACGCCCGGTCCCGGGAGGGCACGGCGATGATCGACTCCTCGGGGGTGGCCAGGATCGCCTGGCGCACCTCGTCGGCCCAGCCGGCGTAGGAGTGCAGGATCTCCGCCTTGCTTCCCTTCCAGTCGCGCGAGAGCTCGGCCGGCATGTTCTTGGTGCCCCACCAGTACAGCCGTCCGGCGCCCATGTCCACGAGCCCGAAGCGCTTGCCGCTGCCCCAGAAGTGGGTGACCGAGCCCGGTGTGAAACGCGGGTGCGAGAAAGGCACGACCGCGAGCCAGCAGATGTAGCCGCTGTCCTGGGAGTCCTCCGGACCCACCAGCTGCCCGCGCACCACGGAGTTGAAGCCGTCGGCCCCGATCAGCACGTCGCCCTCGGCGGTGGTGCCGTCGTCGAACGCGACCCGCACCCCGCCGCCCGGCACCCCTTCGGTCTCGAAGCGCGTGGCCGCGGCGCCGAAGTGCAGGGGGATGCCCTCCGCCGCCTCCAGCAGCGACTGCTGGAGGTCGGCCCGGGTGATGAGCACGCTGGGCACCCCCAGCCTGCCGATGATCTCCGGGAAGGGGAACTCCCTGATCAGCCGTCCCGAGGCCGTCTTGACGTGGTAGGAGCGCAGGGCTTCGCCGCGCTTCTCCAGGTCGATGCCGACGCCCAGCGAGTTCAGCGCGCCGACGGCGTTGCTCATCACCGAGAGGCCGGAGCCCGCGGCCCGCAACTCGCCCGCCCGCTCGTGGACCTCGACGTCGAGCCCCGCCTCGCGCAGGGCCACGGCGGCGGTGAGGCCGCCGATGCCCCCGCCGATCACGAGGGCCTTCTTGCGGTTCGTCATCTGTGCCATCTCACTGTCCGATCAGTTCGGTGACGACCCGGACCATGTGGGCCACGTACGGCTCCTCCATGATCGTGAGGTGGTCGCCGGGTACGTCCACGACGTCGAGCGCGCCGCTGGTGCGCTCGCGCCAGCCGTTGCTGGGGTCCGCGTGCATGCTCTCGATTGCCGTGTGCATCGAGTTGAGGACGCCGGGCAGCGGCTCCGCGGCGTGGATGAGGACCATGTCCTGGTCCACCACCTCGGGCCGGTAGGCGAACGCCGCCTTCCAGTTGGCCTCGTACACGTGGAACAGGCGCCGCACGACGGCCCCGGTGCTGCCCGCGGGCAGTACGCCCTCGTCGATGGCGAGCTGGGCGATGAAGTCGAACTTCTCCTCCAGCGTGGTCAGCCGGTCCGGGATGAGCTCCAGCGGGGAGTCACCGCCGCGCCGCAGCCACAGGAGTTCCCAGAAGAACCAGCCGAGCAGGGCTTCGTCGTCCGTGGTCAGGCGGCGGCCCGGATTGAGGGCGGTGGTGTCCAGCAGGACCAGCCGGGCGATCTCCTCCCCGGCCGCCCGCAGTTGCCGGGCGATCTCGAAGGCCACGAACCCGCCGAAGGACCAGCCGCCGATGACGTAGGGGCCGCTCGGCTGCACGCGGCGCATGGCCTCGATGTAGCTCGCCGCGATCTCCTCGACGCTGCGCAGCGGCTCGGTGCCGGGATCGCCGCCGGCCGCCTGGAGGGCGTAGAACGGCCGGTCGTCCTCCAGGTACTTGGCGAACCGGACGTAGCAGAGCACGTTCCCGCCCATGGGGTGGACGAAGAACATCGGGCGCTTCGACCCGGCCGGGCGGATGGGCACCAGCGGGTCGAAGGCCGTCATCGCCTCGCCCGAGCGCAGCCGCGCCGCGAGCTCGGCGACGGTCGGCGCCGATACGAACTCCGAGAGCGGGACGCTGATCCCGTAGCGCTGCTCGATCTGCACCACCAGGCGCATCGCGGTGAGCGAGGTCGCGCCGAGGTCGAAGATGTTGTCGTGGACCCCGAGTGCGGGCAGCTGGAGCAGATCGCCGACGATCTCCACCAGGGTCTCCTCGTACGCGTCGCGCGGTGCCGCGGCGGCGTCCGCGGCGGCACCCGTGCTCAGCGGAGCGTCGCGCAGGGCCTTGTCGTCGCGCTTGCCGCTCGGTGTCAGCGGCAGGGCCGCCAGCCACTCGAAGTGCGAGGGCATCATGTACTCGGGCAGCACCGTCCGCAGCTGCTTGCGCAGGAGCGTGAGGTCGGCGCCGTCGGGGTCACCCGTCAGGAAGGCGGCGAGGAAGGAGTCGTTGCCCTCCCGTCGGCGGGCGACGACCGCGGTCTCCGCGATGCCGGGGTGGCCGGCCGCGAAGCGGGTGATGGCCAGCTCCACCTCGGCCGGTTCCACCCGGTAGCCGCGCACCTTGACCTGTGCGTCGGCCCGGCCCAGGCACACCACGTCACCGCTCGGCAGGGCGAAGCCCAGGTCGCCGGTGCGGTACAGGCGCTGCCCCGCCGCGGCGGCCTCGGCGGACGGGTGCGGGACGAAGCGCTCCTCGGTCAGGTCGGGGCGGCCCACGTAGCCCTCGGCGAGGCAGGCGCCCGACAGGTACAGCTCACCGCGCACCCCGGCCGGGACCGGGCGCATCCGGCCGTCCAGGACGTGGACCGCGGAGCCGGCGATGGCCCGCCCGATGGGCGGCAGGGCCGGGAAGGCGGCCGGGTCGCCCTGCATGGTGTACGCGGTCACCACGTGCGACTCGGTGGGCCCGTACTGGTTCTCCAGGAGCACCCCGGGCAGGGCCGCGCACAGCGCGCGTATCTCGTCGGTGACGCGGAGCTGCTCGCCGGAGGAGAGCAGCGCCCGCAGGGAGCGCGGGGCGAGCCCGAGGGCGTCGGCGGTCTCGGCCAGCTGCTGGAGCGCGACGTACGGGAGGCAGATGCGCTCCACGCCCTCCCGGTCGAGCAGGCGCAGCAGGGCCGGCATGTCGCGGCGCTCGTCCTCGGAGAGCAGGAGCAGGGTGCCGCCGCCCGCGAGGGTGGAGAAGATCTCCTGGAAGGAGACGTCGAAGCTCATGGGCGCGTACTGGGCGGTCACGCCGCCGACGACCCCGCTGGGGATGCCGTTCTGCCAGGCGACCAGGTGGGCCAGTGAACGGTGCGGCATCGCCACGCCCTTGGGCGCGCCGGTGGATCCCGAGGTGAACAGGACGTAGGCGATGGAGTCGGGGGTGATCTCCTGGGTCACCTCGTCCGGGATCCGGGGCAGGTACGGCCGCTCGCCGTCCCCGGCGAAGATCTCCTCGGCCGTGAGGACGAGTCCCGGCCCGCCGACGGTGGCGCCGTGGGCGGCGTTCGCGATGATCCGGAAGGGGCGGGCCTGTTCGACCATGGCGGTCAGCCGGTCGGCCGGGTAGCCGACGTCCAGCGGCACGGTGGCCGCGCCCGCCTTCATGACGCCGAGGATGACGGCGATCGTCTCCGGCGAGCGGTCCATCGCGATGCCGATCCGGTCGCCGGGGCGGGAGCCGAGCGCGATCAGCTCGCGGGCCACCCGGTCGGCGGCGGCGTCCAGTTCGGCGTAGGTCCAGCGGCGTGCGCCGAAGACGAGGGCCGTCGCGTCCGGTGTCCGGGCGCTCTGCACCGCGACGGCGCGTACGACGTCCGGCGGTGCGGCGTCCAGTGGTGCGGCGTCCGGCGGTACGGCGTCCGGCGGTACGGCGTCCACCTGCCGGTCCCGCGCCGCGTCCTGCTCCGGGGCGGGCGCGAGGAAGCCGAAGTCGACTGCCTCGTCCGGGTGGTGGACCAGTCGGTCCAGGATCGCCGTGAACCGCTCGGCGTACAGGTCTGCCTGGGCCGGGGTGAAGGTCAGCCCGTGGTGGTCCAGGCGCAGTCGCACGGAGCCGTCCACCGGATCGGTCATGGCGTTGACGAGCAGCTGGAAGTTGGTCTCCTCCCAGGTCTTGAAGTCCAGGAGTCGGACCCCGGGCAGCTCGAAGACGGCGGCCAGCTGGCGGAAGTGGATGTAGTTGAAGGCGGTTTCGAGGACGGTGGAGCCCCGGTCCTCCTGGATCGCGCTGAGCGGGTAGCGGCGGTGCGCGTGGCTCTGCTGCTCCTGCCGGAAGGCGGACCGGACCACGTCCGCCCAGCTGTCGGCCGCGGTGCCGAGCCGTACGGGCATCGTGTTGAGGAACAGGCCGGCGATGCGGTCGGCATCCTCCAGCTCGGGGCGGCCGTGGGTGACGAGCCCGGTGGTGATGTCGTCGGAGCCGGAGAACAGGCCGAGGGTCAGGCAGTGGGCTGCGAACAGCACCGACTTCACGGGCAGCGTCCGCTCCCGGGCGAACAGGCCTATCTGGTCGGTGAGTTCGGCGGGCAGGTCCACGATCCTGGTGATCTGGGTGTCCGGCCCCGGGGCCTCGTGCCCGCGGAAGGCCTCCAGGCGCAGTAGCGGCGCGTCCCGCAGCCGCTCGCGCCAGAAGGCACGAGTCCGCTCCGACTCCAGGGCCTCGCGTTCGGCGCGTACGTGGTGCGCCGCCGAAGGGAGGTCCGTCTCGGCCACGGCGGCGATGGGGTGGCCCAGTCCGTGCAGGTAGTCCCGCAGCAGCTCGGCGACCAGGGTGGCCACGCTGCCGCCGTCGAGGATCGCGTGGTGGAAGCTCAGGACCAGCTCCAGGGTGTCCTCGCGGACGTGGGCGCGCAGGTGGTGGAGCGGGGCCTGCTCGAAGTCGTAGCGGTGGTAGCGGCGTTCGTCCACGTGGGCCTGGATCTCGGCGAGCGCCGCGGCCTCCTGGCGGCCGCGCAGGTCCACGACGTCGAAGCCGCCCGCCACCTGGTGGTCCACGATCTGGAGCGGTTCGGAGAAGGAGCCCAGGTCGAAGGAGGAACGCAGGACGGGGTGGCGTGCGACCAGCCGCTCGAAGGCGCGCCGGAAGCCCTCCTCGTCCCATGCGGCCGTGACGCTGTACTGGAAGACGTCGCGGTAGACGGCCGAGTCCTGCTCGGCCCGGCTGTGGTAGAGCAGTCCGAGCTGGAGGCGGGTCAGCGGGTAGGCGTCGGCGCGGCCTTCGAGGCGGGCCCGGTCGACGCCCGAGACCAGGGCGAAGGGGGCGAGTTCGGCGGCGGGCGCGGGGGCTTCGCCGCCGGTGGCCGACCTGGCGGCAAGCTGGCCGACGGTCGGCTGCTGCACGAGGTCCGTCAGGGAGAACACGATGCCGGCCTTCTCGGCCCGGGCGCGGATGCGCAGCATCGTGATGGAGTCCCCGCCGAGCGCGAAGTAGTCGTCGTGGATGCCGACGCGCTCTGCTTCCAGCACCTCCGCCCAGATCGCGGCGAGGGTCTCCTCGGTGGCGTTGCGCGGCGCCGCGTACGCGGAGCCGGCGGTGGCCGAGGGGGCCGGCAGGGCGCGGCGGTCGGCCTTGCCGTTCGGGGTGAGGGGGATCGCGTCGATCCGGATGAAGTGCGCCGGGACCATGAACTCCGGCAGCGCCGAGGCGAGTTCGCCGCGCAGCAGGGCCGGGCTGAGTTCGGTGTCCGCCACGTAGTAGCCGACGAGCAGGGTGCCCCGGCTCCCCGACCGGTGGTCGACGACGACGGCGTCCCGGACCCCGGCCACGGAGGCCAGCCGGTTCTGGACCTCACCGAGCTCCACCCGGTTGCCGCGGATCTTGACCTGGCCGTCGATGCGGCCGAGATACTCGATGGTGCCGTCGGCCAGCCGGCGGGCGAGGTCGCCGGTGCGGTAGAGCCGGCCGCCCGGGGAGAAGGGGTCCTCGGTGAACTTCTCCGCGGTCAGTTCGGGCCGTTCCAGGTAGCCGCGGGCGACCCCGACACCGCCGATGCACAGCTCGCCGGGGACACCGGCCGGCTGGAGGCCGCCGTGCGCGTCCAGGACGTAGAGCAGGGTGTTGTCGATGGGCCGGCCGATGGGGACCCGGCGGACCGGCCCGTCGGAGGCGGTGGGGCAGTCGTGGTACGACACGTCGACGGTGGCCTCGGTGGGCCCGTACAGGTTGACCAGCCGCGGGGCGCTCTCGCCGCGGGATCCGAAGACCCGGTTGAACTGCTCGACGCGTGCGGTGGGCAGGGCCTCGCCGCTGCAGAACACCCGGCGCAGGGAGGCGGCTTCGGTGCGCAGCTCCGGGCGGTCCTCCAGCAGGTCGAGGAAGGGGCCCAGCATCGAGGGGACGAAGTGCAGGGTGGTGACGCGCTGTTCGGCGATCCTGTGCAGGATCCCGCGCGGGTCGCGCTGGCCTCCGACGGGCAGCAGGGCGAGCCCCGCGCCCTCGATCGCCCACCAGAAGAGCTCCCACACGGAGACGTCGAAGGAGATCGGGGTCTTCTGGAGCAGGACGTCGCCCTCGCCGACCGGGTAGGCCTTCTGCATCCAGGCGAGGCGGTTGACCACCGAGTGGTGCTCGACCATGACCCCCTTGGGCCGGCCGGTGGAGCCGGAGGTGTAGATCACGTACGCGAGGTCGTGCGAGGTGGCCGCCTCCTGGAGCGGCTCGCCGGGGCCGGTCAGCAGCTGTTCGGTGCGCAGGACGGGGACGCCGTGCTCCTCGGTCGGCGTGCCGCCGTCGGTGAGCACCACCTTGGCCCGGCTGTCCCGGAGCAGGAAGCCGATCCGCTCGGCCGGGTAGCCGGGGTCGACGGGGACGTAGGCTCCGCCGGACTTGAGGACGCCGAGGAGGGCGACGATCAGCTGCGGTGAGCGGTCCATGTGGACGGCCACCCGGTCGCCGACGCCCACACCGTGGGCGCGCAGGGCGTGCGCCACCTGGTTGGAGCGGGTGTCGAGGTCCGCGTAGGTCAACGGCGGGGTCCCGTCGGCGCCGATGACGGCGGTCCGCTCCGGGGTGCGGGCGGCCTGTTCGGCGATCAGGCCGTGCACGGTCCGGTCGTCGGCGTACGGGACGACGGGCCCCTGCCACAGCTGCGTGAGGTCCTCGTACTCGGTCTCGTCCAGGATCGGCAGCGTCGCCGCGGGCCGGCCGGGCTCGGCGACTCCCGCGCCGATGAGGCGGAGCAGGTGCCCGGCGACGGAGGTGATGGGGTAGTCCTCGTCGAAGACGTCGAGGGCGTAGTCGAGGTCGACCCGCAGGTCGGCGTCGTCCTCGAAGGCGTGCACCATCACGGACAGCGCGTCCTGGTGGTGCACGGGCGCCAGGACTACGGAGTCCACCGTGGCGCCCGGGAGCGGGGCGGGCCGGGGGTGGCGCAGGTAGGAGAGGGTGACGTCGAACAGCCGGCGGGAGCCGGCGCCGACGGCCGGGAGGTCGCGGAGCACGTCGCCGAGGGCCAGCCGTTCGTGGCCGCGGAGTGCGTCCGTGGTGGTGCGGACGGAGGCGGCCAGCTCGTGCAGGGTGGCGGTGGGGCCGACCTGCACGCGCAGCGGGAGGTTGTTGGCCAGCTGGCCCACCGTCTCGAGGTCCGCTTCCGAGTGCCGGTTGCGGAAGGGGACGCCGAGCACCAGCTCCTCGGTGCGGTGCACGCGGGAGAAGTAGGCGGCGAAGGCGGCCGCGAGGTACGTGAACGGGGAGCTGCCCCCGCCGCGGATCCGGCGGACCAGGTCGGCGTCGACGGTGAAGGTGTGGCGGGCCCGGCGCCGCCCGCCGTCCGCGGGGGCCACGGTGGCGCGGGTGAACAGGGCGGGCTGGACGCCCTTGAGCGCGTCGCGGAAGTGGGCCCGGTCCTCTTCGAACGCACCGGAGGCGCGGTAGGCGGTGTCCGCCTCCACGAGAGCGGTGACGGGCCGGGGGGCGGGGCGGGCCGCGGGGGCGCCGCCGCCCGTGCGGTCGGCGTAGCGCTCCCACAGCTGCAGGCTGACCTGGTTCAGCGCCCAGGCATCGGCGATCAGGTGGTGGGCGTTGATGTGCACATGGGCGACGGAGGCACTCTCGCGCAGCACCGCGGCCGTGAACAGACGCGAACGCCGCAGGGTGAACGGGTGCGTGAAGGAGTGCTCCCGCCACGCCGCGCAGGCCGCCGCGGGGTCTGCGGCGCCGGAGAGGTCGACGTACTGGACCCAGGGACCCGCCTCCTCCTCGGCCTCGGTCCCGGCCACCCACTGGCAGGGAACTCCGTCCTGTTCGTCGAACCGCAGGGAGAACGCCTCGTTGTTCCGCAGGACGCCTTCCAGCGACTCCCGCAAGCTGTCCACGTCGACATCGCCGGCCAACCGCTCCTGGATGACCACGTTGAACTGGGGGTCACCCGGCGCGGTGGACTCGGCAGCCCAAATGTCTCGCTGGTAGGCGGACAGAGGGAGCTGGCGTGTTGCGAACATCGGCCTTCCTTCGCTCATTCGGACAGCCGGAATGTGTGCCGTCCGATGCTCAGGAGCCTACGTTTCCCTCAATCCGCTTCACCACTACTCGTATGAGTAGAGGTGAACCACTCGTTCAAGTAGTCAGGAACGGGAAGAATGTGATCCGCGCGATATTCCTCAAGGATTTCTCCGCGCCCTCGCTAACATCTCGGACATGACCACTCCGCTCCCCTCCCAGAAATCCGTCTTCCTGTCCGGCAGTGGGCCGGGGCTGCTGCTCGCGCATGGTGCGGGTAGTGACATCGAGGACAGCTACGGCCCGATCCTGGAAAGTCTCGCCGGCCGCCGAACCGTCGTCGGTCCGGATTATCCGGGGTCCGGGAATAATCCCGTTCCGGACCGTCCGCTGACGCTCGACGGGCTCGCCGACCACATTGTGGAAAGCGCCGTGCAATCCGGCGTACATTCATTTGCCATATCCGGATTCTCGATGGGTGTGGCGGTGTCCGTGCGGGCCGCCGTGCGCCATCCCGAACGCGTTACCGCTCTTGTTCTTTCCGCTGGATTCGCCCGCCCGAACGCACGCCTCGATCTGGCCATCGACACCTGGCGGGCACTCGGCGCACCGGGTGGGAGCGGCAGGGTCCTGGCCTCCTATCTCTCGCTGATGGTCGGCGGCACCCGCTGGCTCGACGCACGCTCCCACGAGGAGGTCGAGGATCAGGTCGAGCTGTTCTCCGCCGGAATGCCGCCGGGCACCGACGCGCAGCTCGCCCTCTTCGACGGCATCAACGTACGGGCCGACCTGGCGCGGATCGCGGTACCGGTGCTCGTCGTCTCGCCCCTGGGGGACCTCCTCATCACTCCCGTTCACTCCCGCGAACTCGTGGCCGGTATCCGGGGGGCCCGGCTGGCGACGCTCGACTGCGGTCACGCCATCGCCGCGGAGCGGCCGGCGGAGTGGGCCGAGCTGATCACCGAGTTCCTCGACACGGTCGACGGATGACCGCCGCGGGCGGTACGGGGCAGAGCTGCCCGTACCGCCCGGGCCTTGCCGCCCTCGCCTTACCGCCCGAGCCGGCCGGGGCGGCCGCTGCGGCCGGTCGTGGGCCCGGCGCCCGGCCCGCCGACCCCGGGATCGGGGTGACGCGGCCCGGGGGTGGGCGCCGGGCCCGGTCTCAGAGGCGCCCGGACGAGGGGGCCTTGCCCAGCGCCGTCACCGCGAGGGCCGCCGCGGCGAGCCCGCCGCCCAGCCACATCACCGCGTTGACCCCCGCGCCGTCCGCGGCCAGGCCCCCGGCCAGCGCGCCCAGGGCGATCGCCCCGTTGAACACGCCGACGAACAGTGAGGACGCGGCCTCGCGCGCCTCGGGAGCCGAAGCCAGCAGCCAGGTCTGGGTGCTGACCGAAACACCGCCGTAGGACAGTCCCCAGACGGCGAGCAGCACGCCCGCGGTCAGGACGGAGCCGCCGAGCACCGGTACCAGTGCGACCGTGGCCGCGAGTACCGCGCTGATCACCAGCAGGGTGCTCCGCGGGGACCGCCCGGCACCCGCGCCGGCCGCGAAGTTGCCCGCCACGCCCGCGACTCCGTACACGAGCAACAGCGTGCCGATCATCCCGGCGCTCGCCCCCGAGACCTCCTCCAGCACGGGGCGCACGTACGTGTAGGCGGCGAAGTGCCCGGTGACGAGCAGGCCCACCACCAGCAGTCCGGTGCGCACCCGCGCCTCGCCGAACAGCCGCATGACGCCGCTGAGGCGCACGTCCTGCTCGGCGGGCAGCCGCGGCAGCAGGACCGCAAGGGCGACCAGTACCACCAGCGCCAGGACGCCGATGGTCACGAACGCCGTCCGCCAGTCGGCCAGTTCGCCGATGTACGTACCGGCGGGCACGCCGAGCACCGAGGCCACCGCGATACCACTGAAGATCAACGAGGTCGCGGAGCCGATCGACTTGGGCGGCACCAGCCGTACGGCCAGGCCCGCCGCGATCGCCCAGACACCGCCCATGCCGACGCCGACCAGCACGCGGGCGGCCACCATCACCGCGAAGTTCGGCGACCACGCCGCGAGCAGGTTGCCCACCGTGAGGACCGCCATCAGCGCACACAGCACCGTCCGCCGGTCGATCCGCCCCAACAGCGGTGTCAGCAGCGGCGCCGAGACCGCTCCGACCAGGCCGGTGATGGTCAGGGTCAGTCCGGCGGTGCCCTCGGTCACCTTCAGCGCGTCCCCGATGGGCGTCAGCAGGCCCACGGGCAGCATCTCGGACGTCACCACCGTGAACGTCGCGCTCGAGACCGCCACGACGCCCAACCAGCCGCGGGTCGCGGAGCGCTCCGGCACCCCGGTGGTGTCTGCAATTTCCTCAGTCTGTGCCATGCGACCAGCCAACCCGTCCCGACCTGCGGGAACAACGGCCGATCCCTCATCCTTCGATGAGCTGGGCTACTTGATCGGCCGCGTCGGAGCGGCGGTGTAGAAAGGGAACCATGAGCGGTGTCGAGATACGCGAGCTGGAGACCTTCCTCGTGCTCGCGCAGGAGTTGCACTTCGGACGGGCGGGCGAGCGGCTGTACGTGTCCCAGAGCCGGGTCAGCCAGCTGCTGCGCTCGCTGGAGAGCCGCATCGGGGCCCCGCTCGTGGAGCGCACCAGCCGCCGGGTGCGCCTGACGCCGCTCGGGGAGAGCTTCCTCGCGGGCCTGCGCCCGGCGTACGACGCGCTGCGCGCCACGGTCGACGAGGCGCGGGCCGCCGCGCGGGGCATGGGCGGGGAGCTGCGCATCGGCTTCCAGGGCACCGTCGACGACTACCTCAGCCGGGCGATCGCCCTGTTCGGGGACCGGTATCCCGACTGCGCGATCGACATCGTCGAGATCCCGCTCTCCGACCCCTTCGGGCCGCTGCGCCGTCAGGAGGTGGACTGCGCGGTGGTGCTGCTGCCGGTCGCCGAGGACGACCTCGTCCTCGGTCCGGTCTTCTCCCGGCAGCCGCAGACCCTCGCCGTGTCCGTCCGGCACCCCTTCGCAGCCCGGGAATCGCTCTCCGCCGAGGAACTCGCCGACTGCCGGCTCATCGGCATCGACGGCGGCGCACCCGAGTACTGGCGACGGGCCCAGGCTCCCGGCCTGACCCCGGGCGGTCTCCCCGTACCGGCCGGGCCGAGCGTCAACACGCTGCAGGAAGGCCTGAGTCTGACGGCGGCCAATCGCGGCGCCATGCTGCTGTGCCGGTCCACGGCCGACTACCACGGGCGCCGCGACTCCCTCACCTTCGTCCCGGTGCAGGGCCTGCCCGACTCCGAACTGGGCCTCATCCGCCACCGCACCCGCCCCTCCGCCCAGGCGGAGGCCTTCGCCCTGGCGGTAACCGAAACGGCCGACCCGGCGGCCTGACCGTCGTCGGGGCACCTGCCCCCGTCTGCCTCACAAGCCCCGGGAACCGATCAGGTGCGCCAGGCCGCCCAGCACGCACCGGAGGCCGAAGGACCACACCGCGTCCGGGTCGTAGGCCCCCACCGCGCTGCCGACCCGGCCGGCGAGGGGGTAGCGCTCCGGGTCCATGGCCCGTTCCAGCAGGGGGGCACTGACGGCCCACCACTCCTCGTCGCTCTGGCGGCTGTTGTGCGCGGCGGCGTCGGCCGCGGCCAGGGCGTTCGCGTGGACGAAGCCGAGGAGGTGGGTCAGAGCCGCGTCCATCTCGGTATCGGTGAGGCCGATGCCCTCGAAGGCCGCCAGTTCGTACTCGTACTTCGCGATCACGCCGGGGCCCAGCGGCGGGCGGGTGACCGCCAGGTCCGCGATCCACGGGTGCCGGACGAGCAGGTCGCGGTTGTCGTCGGCGATGTGGGTGACCCGCTCCTGCCACGGGTCCCGCTCGCCGGGGGCCCGGCGGTCCATCCGCCGGTACGACTCGTCCAGCATCAGGTCGAGCAGTTCGGCCTTCCCGGGGACGTACGTGTACAGGGTCATCGGCGTCACCCCGAGCCGCTGGGCCAGCGCCCGCATGGTCAGCGCGGCCAGCCCCGCCTCGTCGGCGAGGGCGAGCCCGGCGCCGATCACGGCGTCCACGCTGAGCCCCTGCCGGGGCCCGCGCCGGCCGGGGCGGGCCGGCTCCTGGCCGGGCTCCCGCCACAGCAGCTCCAGGGTGCGCACGGGATCGCCCGCGCCGCTCCGGTCCTTGGCCATGCCGGTTCCTTCCCGTCGGGAAAACCAAAACTCAGTACACCGTATAGAGTACTATGTATAATGTAAGTCCGAGACGCCGCCACCGCGAGGAGTTCCGTGCAGATCGCCAGCACCGCAATATCCCTGACCGTCGACGACGTCCCCGCCTCCGCCACCTTCCTGGCCAGGCACTTCGGCTACACCGAAACCATGTCCGCCGAGGGCTTCGCCTCCCTCGGCCACCCCGACGGCCCCCAGGTGATCTTCCTGCGGCGCGGTATCGAGGTCCTCCCCGAGGGCTTCCGCGACCAGCACGTCGGCGGCCTGATCCTCGCCTTCACGGTGAACGACCTGCCCGGCGAGCACGCTCGCCTGCGCGCCGAGGGCGCCCCCATCGCGATGGAGCTGCGCGAGGAGCCCTGGGGCGAGCGGCTCTTCCAGGTCAGCGACCCGAACGGGGTGATCATCCAGCTCGTCGACTGGGTCACCACCGACGCGAGCCAAGCACAGCCGGGCGACGTGAACCCCGTGAACCCCGCCGACAGTCACCAGGTCATCCAGGTCCGCGGCGCCCGCGAGAACAACCTGACGGACGTCTCCCTCGACATCCCCAAGCGCCGCCTGACCGTCTTCACCGGCGTCTCCGGCTCCGGGAAGTCCTCCCTCGTCTTCGGTACCGTCGCCGCCGAGTCGCAGCGGATGATCAACGAGACCTACACCTCCTTCGTCCAGTCCTTCATGCCGAGCCTGGGCCGGCCGGACGTGGACGCCCTGCACAACCTGAGCGCCGCCATCGTCGTCGACCAGGAGCGGATGGGCGCCAACTCCCGTTCCACCGTGGGTACGGCGACCGACGCCTCCACCATGCTGCGGATCGTCTTCTCCCGCCTCGGGACCCCGCACGTCGGCACGTCCTCCGCCTTCAGCTTCAACACGCCCGAGGGCATGTGCCCGCGCTGCGAGGGCATCGGCCAGGTCTCCGACATCGACGTGGACCAGCTCGTGGACCGGGAACTCTCCCTCAACGAGGGCGCGATCACCGTCCCGGGTTTTGCCGTGGACTCCTGGTACTGGCAGATCATGGCGAACTCCGGCTTCTACTCCCCCGATACGAAGCTCAAGGACTTCACCGAGCAGGAGTGGTCGGACTTCCTGCACAAGAGCTCGGTGAAGGTGAAGGTGGGGTCGAACAACTTCACCTACGAGGGCCTGGTCACCAAGGTGTCCCGCACCTACCTGTCCAAGGACCGCGAGTCGATGCAGTCCCACATCCGGGCCTTCGTGGACCGTGCCGTGGTCTTCGCCGACTGCCCGGAGTGCGCGGGCGCCCGCCTGTCCGCGGCGGCGCTCTCCTCCCGGATCGACGGCGTCAACATCGCCGAGTGCTCGGCGATGCAGATCAGCGACCTGGCCGCCTTCGTCCGCCGGATCGACGACCCGGCCGTGGCCCCGCTGCTCGCGAACCTGGGCGACCTGCTCGACTCCCTCGTGGAGATCGGGCTCGGCTACCTCAGCCTGGACCGCCCGGCCGGGACCCTCTCCGGTGGCGAGGCCCAGCGGGTGAAGATGGTGCGCCACCTCGGTTCCGCGCTCACGGACGTCACGTACGTCTTCGACGAGCCGACCACCGGCCTGCACCCGCACGACATCCGGCGGATGAACGACCTGCTGCTGCGGCTGCGCGACAAGGGCAACACCGTGCTGGTCGTGGAGCACAAGCCGGAGGTCATCGCGATCGCCGACCACGTCGTGGACCTCGGCCCGGGCGCGGGCACGGCCGGCGGGCAGCTCTGCTACAGCGGGGACGTGGCCGGGCTGCGCGCCTCGGACACCCTCACCGGCCGCCACCTCGAACACCGGGCGCGGCTGCGGGAGTCGGTGCGCGTCCCGTGCGGGACCCTGTCGGTCAAGGGCGCCGATCTGCACAACCTCAAGGACGTCAGCGTGGACGTGCCGCTGGGCGTGCTGACCGTGGTGACGGGGGTCGCCGGCTCCGGCAAGAGCTCGCTGATCCACGGCTACCTGGCCGGGCAGGACGGGGTGGTGGTGGCCGACCAGTCGCCGATCCGCGGTTCGCGCCGGTCCAACCCGGCCACGTACACCGGCCTGCTCGGCCCGATCCGGACCGCCTTCGCCAAGGCCAACGGGGTCAAGGCGGCCCTGTTCAGCGCGAATTCGGAAGGCGCCTGCCCGAACTGCAACGGCATCGGGCTGGTCTACACGGACCTGGCGATGATGGCCGCGGTGTCCTCGGTCTGCGAAGAGTGCGAGGGCAAGCGCTTCACGCCCGAGGTCCTCACGTACCGGCTGCGCGACAAGAACATCAGCGAGGTCCTCGACATGCCGGTGGCGGAGGCGTACGAGTTCTTCACCACCGGCCAGGCCCGGGCGATCCTGGGCCGTCTCGCCGACGTGGGGCTGGGCTACGTCCGGCTCGGCCAGCCGCTCAGCACCCTGTCGGGCGGCGAGCGCCAGCGGCTCAAGCTCGCCATCAGCATGGCGGAGAAGTCCTCGACGTACATCCTGGACGAGCCGACGACCGGCCTGCACATGGCCGATGTCGACAAGCTGCTCGCGCTGCTGGACCGGCTCGTCGACGACGGGAACTCGGTGATCGTCATCGAGCACCACCAGGCGGTGATGGCGCACGCCGACTGGCTGATCGACATCGGCCCGGGCGGCGGCCACGACGGCGGCCGGGTGGTCTTCGAGGGCACCCCGTCGACCCTGGTGGCCGAGGCGGACACGCTGACCGCCCGCCACCTGCGGGAGTACGTCAGCCGCGGCTGACGTCCGGGAAGGTCAGCTCGCGGCCGGCGCCGAGCGGGGCGAAGAACCGCTCGACGTCGGCCGCGGTGACCTCCTCCAGGCGCGCCGGCGACCAGCGCGGATTCCGGTCCTTGTCGACGACCTGGGCACGGATTCCCTCCACCAGGTCCGGTGAGGTCAGCGCGTTGCAGGACACCCTGAACTCCTGGACCAGCACCTGCTCCAGGGTGGTCGCGTCCTCGGTCCGGCGCAGGGCGGCCAGGGTGGTCTTGAGGGCGGTCGGGGACTTGGCCAGGATCGTCTCGGCGGTCTCCTTGGCCGCCGGGTCCCCGTCGGCGAACAGCCGCTCGACGATCTCCTCGACGGTGTCCGCCGCGTAGCAGCGGTCGATCCGGTCGCGCCGCCCCGCGAGCTCCCCGGGCGGGGGCGTGGCCGTGTACCGCGGGAGGACCTCGCGTACGGACGCCCCGGCGAGTTCCGCGGTCAGCTCCGGGAGCCGGGCGGCCGGTACGAAGTGGTCGGCGAGCCCGCACAGCATCGCGTCGGCGGCGCCCACGGCGGTTCCGGTGAGGGCGAGATGGGTGCCGAGCAGGCCGGGGGCGCGGCCGGGGCCTCGCCCGAGCAGCCAGGTGCCGCCGACGTCCGGGACGAAGCCGATGCCGGTCTCGGGCATCGCGACGCGGGAGCGTTGGGTGACGATCCGGACGCCGCCGTGGGCCGATACGCCGACGCCGCCGCCCATCACGATGCCGTCCATGAGGGCCACGTACGGCTTGCGGTAGCGGGCGATGTGGGCGTTGAGCCGGTACTCGTCGCGCCAGAAGTCCGCGGAGGCGGTGGTTCCTGCCTTGGCGTCGTCGTGGATGGCCCGGATGTCGCCGCCCGCACACAGCCCGCGCTCACCGGCCCCGCGGATCAAGACCTGGTGGACGGCGGGGTCGTCCTCCCAGGCGGTGAGGGCCTCGTCGATCCGCAGCACCATGGGGTGGGTGAGGGCGTTGAGGGCCCTGGGACGGTTGAGGGTGACCACCCCGGTCAGACCCTGGATCTCGAACAAAACGGTGTCGTCTGAGCTCTTCACACCGGCCAGTATGTAGCGTGGACCGGTATGCGGAAGATCATCCTGATGAGTGCGGTCTCGATCGAAGGCTACTTCGAGGGGCCCGAGCGGCAGATCGACTGGCACCTGGTGGACGACGAGCTGCACCAGCACATGAACGACGAACTGCGCACGATGGGCGCCTTCCTGGCCGGCCGCGTCACGCACGAGCTGATGGCGGACTTCTGGCCCACCGCGGACGCCGACCCCGCGAATGCCGGGCCGATGGCCGAGTTCGCCGGAATCTGGCGGTCCATGCCGAAGTACGTGTACTCGCGCACCCTGCCGCCGGGCCCGGCCGACTGGAACACCACCGTCGTGCGTGACGTCGTCCCGGAGGAGGTCGCCGCGCTCAAGGCCGCGCCCGGCGGCGACATGGTCATGAGCGGAACCGATCTCGCCGCCTCCTTCCTGCGTCTCGACCTCGTGGACGCGTACCGGATCTACGTGCATCCGGTCCGCATCGGCCGCGGCAAACCGCTCTTCCCGCCGACCGACAGCGGAACGGTGCCCCTGCGCATGGCGGGCACCCGCACCTTCGGCAACGGTGTGGTGCGGCTGGACTACGAGCGCCCGTAGGCCCCGGGCGTGTGCCCGAAGGCACGCCGGAAGACATCGATGAACGCGCTCGCGGAGGACCAGCCGCAACGGTGCGCGACCGCCGTCACCGGCGTGCCGACGGCGAGCAGCCGCAGCGCCTGGTGCAGCCTCAGCTGGGTGCGCCACTGCGGGAAGGTCATCCCCAGTTCGGCGCGGAAGAGCCGGCTCAGCGTCCGCTCACCGGCTCCCGCCCCGGCCGCCGCCGCCAGCGCGGCCAGCCCCCGCGGGTCCCCCGGGTCGGCGTGCAGCAGCGCGCACACCGCGGCGAGGCGCGGGTCGGCGGGGGCGGGCAGGTGCAGCGGCTGGAGCGGCGAGGCCCGCAGCTGGTCGAGGAGCACCGCGAGCAGCCTGCGCCGCTCGGGGGTGTCGTCCTGCGGGTCCCGCGTGTAGGCGAGGATCAGCTCGCGCAGCAGCGGGCCCACGGCGATGACGGCCGGCACGTCCAGGGACAGCGGGTTGAGGCTGGTCGGCAGCCCCACGGAGTGCAGGTCGGTCCGGCCGAAGCCGCGGTGTTCGTGCACCGTCCCGGCCGGGATCCACAGGGCCCGGGTCGCGGGGGCCACCCAGGTGCCGGCGTCGGTGGTGATCGACAGGACCCCGGAACCGGCGTAGGCGATCTGGTGGTCGTCGTGGCGGTGCGGGTCGATCCCGATGTCGGTGTCGAGTTCACGGATGCTGGTGGCGGCGCGCGGGGTGTGGCGGATCTTCTGCATCACTCGGCAATTTATCGGAAGCGGGACCGCTCCGCCGACGGCGATTCTCAAGGGGTGAAGCCCACCCACCCCGTCATGAATCCTGCGGAGCGCGCGCGTTCCCCGCTCCCGGCGGCTCCGGTCCGGCGCCGCGTCGCCGCCCTCGCGGCAGGCCACTCCTGCGTGGACGTGTACCAGGGCGCCGTGGCCGCGCTGGTGCCGTTCCTCGTGTCGGAGCGCGCCTACGGTTACGCCGCCGCGTCCGGCATCGTGCTCGCCGCCTCGCTCCTCTCCTCCGTGGTCCAGCCGCTGTTCGGCATGCTGACCGACCGTCGCCCGATGCCCTGGCTGATCCCCCTCGCCACGGCCGCCGCCGGACTCGGCATCGCCCTCGTCGGGCTGGACGCCGGGTACGCGGCCACGGTCGCCGCAGTCGGCCTGTCCGGGCTGGGCGTGGCGGCGTACCACCCGGCGGCCGCCCGGATGGTGCGCACCGCCGCGGGCGGTGGTGGGCACGCGGCGATGAGCTGGTTCGCGCTCGGCGGGAACATCGGCTTCGCCTGCGCTCCGCTGCTGGTCGTGGGCGCGCTGGCACTGCCGGGGTCGGCCGGCTGGTGGCTGCTGGCCCTGCCCGCCGTGCTCGGAGCCCTCCTGAACCGGCCGTCCGCCCCGGCGGGTGCCGTCGCCCCGCCCGTCACGGCACCTCGGGACGCTGCTGCGGCCGCCCCCGCGGAGAACCGGCGGGCGTTCCTGCGGCTGTGCCTGGTCGTGATCGTCCGGTCGGTGGTGTTCACCGGCCTGAGCACCTTCGTCGCCCTGTACGTACGTGAGCGCGGCGGCGGTGAAACCACCGGCGCCGTCGCCCTGTTCGCCCTCTTCGCGGGCAGCGCCGCCGGCACCCTGCTCGGTGCCCGGCTGGCCGGCCGGTGGGACCGGGTGACCGCGGTCCGCCGGGCGTACGCCGCCTCGGTGCCCGCCGTCGCCGGGATCCTCTTCCTGCCCCTGCCGCTGGTGCCCGTCTGCGCGGCGCTCGCCGCCGCCGCGCTGTACGTGCCCTTCTCCCTCCAGGTCACCCTGGGCCAGGACTACCTCCCGACGCGCATCGGTACGGCGAGCGGGGTCACGCTCGGCCTGACCGTCAGCGTGGGCGGCCTCGCGAGCCCGCTCATCGGCGCCGCCGCGGACGCCGCTTCGCTGCGCGCCGCCCTGCTGCCGCTGGCCGTACTCCCGGTCCTGGCCTGGGCGCTGGCGAGGCGGCTGCCGGAGCCTGGGGCAGCCGAACGGCCTGTGTGATCATCGGTACGCGAGAGAACCGACCTTCGGGGGGTGGGCGTTGGAGCTGATCGGGCGCGGACGTGAGGCCGATGTGTACGCCGTGGACAGAGAGCGCGTGCTGCGCCGTTTCCGGGACGGGCAGCCGGCGGAGGGCGAGGCGCGGCTCTTGCGGTGGCTGGCCGCGCAGGGCTACCCGGTGCCGGTCGTGCACGAGGTGGACGGTACGGACCTGGTCATGGAGCGGCTCCACGGGCCGACCATGAGCGAGGCGTTGCGCAGCCTCCCCTGGCGGGCTCCGACGTACGGCGCGATGCTCGGCCGGCTCCACCGCGAGCTGCACGCTCTGCCCGATCCCGGCTGGCTGCCCAGGCTCCCGGGGAGTGACGGCGACGCCCGGGTGCTGCACCTCGATCTGCACCCGGAGAACGTCGTCATCACGGGCCGCGGCCCGAAGGTCATCGACTGGACCACGTCCCGTGTCGGCCGCCCCGAGGTGGACGTGGCCATGACCTTCGTCATCCTCCGCGGCATCGTGCTGCGGCCGCACGAGCGGCTGCTGATCAGGGGCTTCCTGCGAGCCGTGGCCCGCACCTGTGGAACCGACTGGCGCGCGGGCATGCGCGTCGCCGGCGAGCGACGGCTCGGGGACCCCCACCTCACGGAAACGGAAGCCGACCTGGTCCGCCGCCTGCAGCGCCCTTACTCCTGAGCCGGTTCGGCGGCCGCCGCGCAGCAGCCCGTCGTCACGCACTCGGCCTCTCGCCGACGCCACCGACCCAGGACAGCCACCTGCGAGGTGGACCGTATGCCCAATAGTGTCCCCATGTGCCCACAGATCCTCACCACCCCCGCGCGAGCACCGAAGGGCTCCAACCAGCCCTCGGCATGCCGGTCCGGCGGATCCGGGCCACCTGCGGCGGGGTGAGCCCGTCGCAGGCGTCCGTCTCAGGCGGCCGGACCGCCTCGCCCCCTGCGGACCGACGGCTGCACCGCCCGGAGCCCGCACCCCAGCGACCGCCGCCGACCGGCCATCTCCCTCACCCCGGAGGGACAGATCCTCGCCCCGCGCCCCGAGAGGCCGGTCAGAGCCTGCCCGCCGAAGCCGTTCCCCTGCTGCGACGCCCCGCCGGGGACCGACCCGCCCCGCCGCCCTCGCCGCCGCGCCCCCACCCGCCCGAAGGAGACCGCATGACCGCCCCCACCGACCCCAACCGCCTCACCCTCGGCGGCGACACCGCCCTCGTCCTCATCGACCTCCAGACGGGCATCATGGCCATGCCCACCGCCAAGCCCGCCGCCGAGATCCTGCGGAAGGGCATCGCCCTGGCCGAGGCCTTCCGCGCCCACAGGCTGCCCGTGGTCCTGGTCAAGGTGGCCTGGTCCCCGGACGGCGGCGACCTGCCCACCGCCAAAGTGGACCGCCCCGGCCCGGCGGCCGCACCGCCCGCCGCGTTCTCCGAGATCCCCGCCGAGCTGGCCGCCCTCGGCGACGTGGTCGTCACCAAGCGCCACTGGGGGGCCTTCACCGGCACCGAGCTCGACCTCCAGCTGCGCCGCCGCGGCATCCACCGCATCGTGCTGGGCGGCATCTCCACCAGCGCCGGCGTCGAGTCCACCGCCCGTACCGCCTGGGAGCTCAGCTACGAGCTGGTCTTCGCCGAGGACGCCACCGCCGACCTGGACGCCGAGTCCCACGCCCACACCTTCGGCAAGATCTTCCCCCGCATCGGCAAGGTCAGCAGCACCACCGAGATCCTCGCCGCCCTGGCTTCCTGACGACAGCCCTGGCCATTTCTAGGTCGATCGACCTAGACTGCGGATCATGACTGACTCACTGCGTCACGATCCGACCGGGCCCGTACTCATCACCGGGGGTTACGGAACCGTCGGCGCCGAGATCGCCCGGATGGTCGCCGCCGACGCCCCGACCCTGCTCACCGGGCGCACGCCCGAGCGGGGCAGGGCACTGGCGGCCGAGCTCGGGGGCGAGGTCCGCGCCTGGGACCTCGGCGACCCCGCTCCCTTCCGCGCCGGCGTACGGGCCGTGATCAACTCGGTCAACGACCCCGACGACCGGGTGCTGCGCGCGGCCGTCACCGGCGGGATCCCGTACGTGGACATCACGCGCTGGACGGCCCGGCTGCAGCGGGCGGTCACCGTGGCCGCGCTGCTGCGGCCCACCGCCCCGGTGCTCCTGTCCTCCGCCTGGATGGGCGGGGTCGTCAGCCTGGTGGCAGCCGCACTGGCCGCCGAACTGGGCGGCGCCGAGCGGGTGGAGATCGCCGTGCGGTGGGACATGGCCGACCGGGCCGGCGCGGACTCCGTGGAGTTCATGGACCGGCTCGGCCTGGGCTTCGAGGTGGTGGACGGCGGCCGGCGCCGGCTCGCCGCGCCGCTCACGGACGCCCGTACGGTCCTCATCGACGGCACGCCGGTACGCGTCGCCCGCATCGACACCCCGGAGCAGTTCACGCTCCCCCTCACCCTGGGCACCACCACCGCGGCCACCCGCCTCGGCTTCAGCTCGCCGGCCGCCACCCGCGCCCTGCTCGCCCTCCGCGGTACGGGCTTCTTCCGCTGGGCCGGCGGCGACCGCTGGGCTCCCGCGCGCCGCGCCCTGCTCCACTCCCCCGGCGAAGGCGGCACGGCCCTGCTCCGCGTGGACGTCTCCCACCGGGGGCGCGAGCTCGGCGCGACCGTCACCGACCCGCGCGGGCAGAGCCACCTGACGGCGGTCGGGGCCCTGCTGGGGCTGCGCCGCGTACTCGGCACCGACGGGTCCCCTGCGCCGCAGGGCGTGGTCTTCCCCGAGCAGCATCCGGAACCGGCCCACGCGGCGAGCCTGCTGGCGGTCCACGGCGTCCACCTCGGCGTGGACCGGGGCGAGGGCCGGAACGGGGCGGCGTGCGCGGCCGGGGACGGGGCCGCCGCGTGAGCGCACCGAGCTCCGCCGGGCCGACCCCGAAGGGCCGCCTACGGCGTACGGCCCTCCTGGACGCCGCTCAGCGGATCCTGAGCTCCTCCGGCGGCGCCGAACTCACCATGCGCACGGTGGCGGACGAGGCCGGAGTCCGACTGGGCCACCTCCAGTACTACTTCCCCACCCGCACGGACCTCCTGGCGGCGCTGCTGGACCGGGTCCTCACCGCCTCCCTGGAACGCGTGGCCGACCTCACGGCCTCACCCGCCGTCGACCTCCCGGCCGTCCTGGACGTCCTTCTCGGCGAGCACGAAGACCTGCCCCTGGTACGGCTGTTCACCGAGGTCTGGGCCATGGCGGCGCACGACGAAGCGGCCGCCGAGGCCGTCCGCGGCTTCTACGGTGCGTACGCCGCCCACGTGGCCGAACTCGTCGCCGACCGGTCCGCGGGCCGGTCCGCGACCCTGCCACCCGCCGCGGCGCGCGCCCGCGCCGACGTCTTCGTCATGCTGCTGGAGGGATCGGCACTCTTCCGCTCCGGCGTCGCGGGCCGCCCCGACGCGGCCGGCGAAGCCCTGCTGCGCCGCACGCTGCTCGACCTCCTCGACGGAGGCTCCGGGTAGAATTGCAGAGTTCTTCAATTCACCATGTGCTGCCGCGATCAGGCGTCGGGGAGGCGGTCGGAGTGGGCGGATTCGCCGAAGCCGCACGGGAGCGGGTCCAGCAGGCGCGCGCCCGGCTCCGGGCCGCGCTCGACGAGCAGGACGAGTACGAGGTGGATCTCGCCCAGGACGAGCTGGAGGACGCACTGCGCCTCGCGCGCAAGCACGGCATCAGCACGGACGGGCCCGCGGGGACCGCAGCCGACGGCGCCGGCAGCGCCACCGGGGTCTCCGAAGAAGGGGCAGCTGATCGGTGAGCCCGTCGGTTCCGCTGTACCAGGCCAAGGCCGAGTTCTTCCGGATGCTCGGGCATCCGGTGCGCATCCGCGTCCTGGAGCTGCTCCAGAGCGGGCCGATGCCGGTCCGGGACCTGCTGGCGGCGATCGAGGTCGAGCCCTCCAGCCTGTCCCAGCAGCTCGCGGTGTTGCGCCGGTCGGGGATCGTCACCGCCACCCGCGGGGGCTCCACCGTCGTCTACGAACTGGCGGGCGGCGACGTCGCCGACCTGCTGGCCGCCGCCCGACGCATCCTCACCGTCATGCTCTCCGGACAGAACGAGCTGCTGGAAGAACTCCGCGGTTTCCGTCCCCACGACACACCCCCCACGCCCCCCACCGCCCCGATACCCGCCTTGGAGACCCCCGGATGAGTGACGCAACGACCGCGGCCCCAAACCCGGACGGCGAGTCCGGGTCCGATTCCCGGTCCGATTCCGGGGTCAAGGCCGAGGCCAGGTGGCTGGAGCGCGGCGTGGCACTGCGCGCCTTCTTCTACATCTTCGGCACGCACGCGTTCGCAGGATTCGTCTACCTGCTCTTCTACCTGGGCGAGCACGCGAAGAAGTAGCCGCTACACGGCGTCGGCACAGGCTGCACAGACCAGACTCGCGTACTGCGGGTCGTACCACGCGTCCCCCGGATGCTCGCCGGGCCTCCACGAGGACACCTCCATGGCGAAGGTGTCCCGGCCGCAGTAGGTGCGCGGACCGGCGACGGCCGTCATCCCGGGGGCGGCGGGCACCGCGTGCACGCGGAGGACGGACGGTTCGGCGTCGCCCGCCGTCGGCTTGTCGAGCTCGTACACGACGACAATCTCGCTCATACCTCGACCGTAGGCCGCCGCGGGCGGCCCCGCTCAGCCGAAGCCGACGTTGAGCAGCACGATGCCCGCCGGCACGGTGGCGCTCGCGGCGAGCCGGGCCCGGCCGAGCCGCTCCCGGAAGACCAGGCCACGGCGTTCCAGCTCGCGTGCATGAGCGCGGCGAACAGGACGACCACCGGGGACGAGCGTCGTGAACGTGGGTGAGGCCGGGAGGGCGAGGGGCATGAGGGTGTCCACGAGTGACTCCAGGAGGTGATTGCGCGACGAGCCGTTCGAGGGAGGCGCACGCGGAAAGCGGCCGGTACTTCGCGGCGCTTGGTGGTGCGCGAGGAACGGGGGCGCGGGCGGGTCCGTGGCCCCGCACCCGGTGAGGCGCGGTCGGCCCCCGCCGGGTCGGGGTCAACCCGATGATCTTGCCGGTCGTGATCGGTCCCGGCGTGTACTCCAGATGAACTCCAGACGCCCCGAACGGGACCGGTTCAGCCGGTACGACACCCTCGACCCGATCCGGCCCGAGGACCGGGCCCCGCCTCCCCGAAACTCATGCTCGCCCACACGGGGAGAACCGGACCGCCCTGCCCACCGAACCGGCAACCACCCCGGCCGCCATCGGCCTGGCGGCAGCCCAACCGGCCGCCCTGTAAGCCGCCACCGAGCTCCCGATCGCGCCCATTTCCCGGGACCGTTTCAGGACTCGGACGGTCGGACCCGATCACGGTCTCGCAGGGGCGCCGCGGAGCTGAACCTCTCGAACATCAACGTGAGGAGGTCCAGGGAGGACCTCCTCGCGGTGCCGTCCTCGGGGCCGTCGGGCAGTCGATCCCAGGGCACGGCCGGGGCCGCTTCGGCCTCCTCGATCCACCGCGCCAGGGCATCGTGGTCGGGCGCGTCGTGCGGTGCGATCACGTCGTACATCAGCGTGCTGCCCGCCGCGTTCACCGCCGTGCAGAGCGCGTTGACACGGTCGCCCAA
The DNA here is from genome assembly GCF_036237315.1 of Streptomyces sp. NBC_01351. Classification (GTDB taxonomy): domain Bacteria; phylum Actinomycetota; class Actinomycetes; order Streptomycetales; family Streptomycetaceae; genus Streptomyces. The sequence goes on from NZ_CP108356.1 coordinate 1,095,131, forward strand.
CCGCGTCGCCCGCGCATCGGCCAGTCCCTTCAAGACCCGCGCCATCGCCAGCGCGGTGGGTTTGTGGTCGATCGCGTCCAGGCGCAGGGCCGTGTTGATCATGTCCTGGTTTCCGCACGCGATCTCGACCGGTCGGTAGTCGTGCCCGTCGCGGAACATCTCGGCCGCCCACCACAACCGGGCGAACGCCTGCGTGTAGTGCGGCCCCGAGAACCTCGGGGTGCTGACCCGCCTCGCCGTGTCGTCGCTCGACTCGCCCGCGGCCAGGTGCCGCCACAGGACATAGTCCGGTGCGACGGCCAGCGCGAGGAAGTTCCACAGCTCCGGGCGCGCGGCCTCGGACCGGGTCATGCGCAGGGTGGCGTGCAGCCTGGGTGCCAGCCAGGCGTCCGCGCCGGCGCGAGAAGGGGCGAAGCGGTACATCGCCTCGTCCAGCAGCTCGCGTACGGGAGCGGTGTCCCAGCGGGCCGAGTCGTCCGGAATCGCCGTGCTCGCGCGCAGTATCGCCACCTGCGGCAGCTTCTCCTGCCCTGCTCGCACCCCGTTGGTCAGGTACGTGGAGACGGCTGCGGAGGGGAGTACCGCCAGGCGTTCGGGGGCATCGGATCGCGTCATCGGACCGGTCCTTCCTGGGCGCGCGTCACGGCGCGGATCGCCGACGTGAGGTTCTTGGGGACCTGGGCCCGCCGTGAGGCCGCGTACTGGATCCGAGGTAGGAGCTCGGCCCAGCCGGCGCCTTCCTTGCGGCGACCGTAGGCCTCGGCCAGGGCGTCTGCGATCGGACGGCCCGGGAGGACATCCGGGAGCATGGCGCGCAGGACGGACTCGCGCCATCCACCCGGAAGGTGCGGCGTCCCGTGCTCGTCCTGTTCGAGGTCACCGAGGGCGGCGTGGAACATGGCGGCCCAGACTTCACCGGCGATCTGGGCCGCCACCAGCCCGGCCGCCGCCTTCTCCAGCGGGCCCCGGGCGCCGTTGAGCAGACCGGTGAACCCTTCGAAGGAGGTGTTCAGCAGAATGGTCGGCACGTCTCCCGTGGTGTCGATGAACCACGGAGCCTCCTTGAACGGGCGCAGCCATTCCCGCGGACCGTCGCGGAAGTCCTCCTCCACGATCTCCGTCTCACGCTGACGTGTGGCCGTCCGTGCGAGGAAGTCGATGACCCACGGAGTGTCGGACGCACCGATGATCCGGCCGTCGACACCCGCGTAGCTGCCCACGACGCTCACGTCGAGAACGGCGCGGGCCACGTGCTCCGAACGTCGGATGCGCACTTCTCCACGCCAGTGCTTTTCGCCGCGGGTCCGTTGGAGGCGGCTGACCACGCGTGTGTTCGTGGCCCCTTCGGTCAGCACCGCGACGCACGTGACCCCGGCCCATGGGCCGTCGGCCAGTTCGTCGTTGGGGACGGACACCTCCAGTTCCAGCAGGCCCTCCACCCAGTCGTCACGTTCGACTTGGTGGAACGCGACGACACGCTCCCGCTGGGACACGAGGGAAAGCTGCAGGGGGACCCCGTCGATGCTCGCCTGCCGGACGGTGACATCGATCTTCCCGACAAGGGTGGGGTAGGGGTAGACGGTGGTCATGCGGAGGCCTCCCGCGCCTGCTGGATGTCCACGATCACGCCTGCCATGGCGGCGGCGACGGGATGGCTGCCGACGGCGGTGACCCCGCCGAACCGGACGGTACGCACCTCGGGTGCCACGACGATCGCGCCGTCGACGACGGCACAGTTCTCCGTCGCCGTCAGTTCGGCCCACTCCAGCGCGGGCCTCCCGCCGGAACGCACGTCGAACCGGACGACGGGGACGAGGCGCCACGGGTCCTCGCGCTGCGGCACCGTCACCGTCACGTCGAGGGTCCACGCCCCCTCGGGATCCACGCGTCCGGTGACGCGATCGACCACGGGGTACCCGTGCGCGCGCCGCCCCGGGGCCGTCGCGGGCAGGTCGAGCCTGAGGAGGCTCCGGAGTACCTCGGGCCCGGCGGAGACCTCGCGGGCAGCTCGCCGACCGATGAGGCCGCGGAGCGCCGCGTCCATACCGGCATTGAATTCCGTCAGCCGTCGCGGAGCGTTGGGATACAGCGCGGACAGCTCCTCCGTGACGCCCCACCGGTCGTGTTCCGGAGGCTCGGCGGCCCGGAGGAAGGCCTCGGCGGCGTGTACGGCGTCGCCGTCGTCACCCGTGGCGAACCCGGCCAGCAGTACGGCCTGGAAGGGGTCGACGCCCATGCCGAGACTGCGCGGACGGCGGGAGGTGACCGTCATGCGGGTGCCGCGCATGCACACGATGCGGCTGTGCTCCTCGTCCGAGTCCGCGGCGGGGGTCACCAGGAGGACCGCTCGGTGGGTGACCGGTACGGCCTTGCGCCCCTCGGACCGCAGCGGCGGAACGTCGAGGAGGACCTCGGCTGCGGCGACCTGGTCCGCGGCGGTGAGCTCGGCGACCGTTTCGCGGTCGAGGTAGGCGCGGAAGGCGCGCGCGAGCGCAGGGTGGCGCTCGTGCGGATCGACCCGCCGCTCGGGCACGACGGTCTCGTCGTTGCGGAGGGCGCGGACGGATGCCTCCAGCGTCGCCGAGGTCGAGCGCCCTGCGGTCATGGCGGCCCAGAAATTGTCGGCGAGGGCGATGCTCAGGGCCTCGTGCATCTCCTGCAGCGTGTTGCCGGCACCGGCCGCGTCATGGGCACCGACGACGAGGAACGACGTACCGGGGTCGTCGCTGTCACGGTCGAGCCGCAGGTCGGCCACGTCCTGCTCACCGGCCCACCAGGATCGGGACACGCTCTCACGTTCCTTTTCCGTGTCCGGCTCGCCGAGCCACGCCGGTCCGGCGTAGGCGACACCGTCCACCTCTCGCCATGGAAGATCGAGCCTTCCGATGACACGACGGGCCGTGCGCCCCTCGTGGCTCTCCGACAGGGTGCTGTTCATCAACACCAGACCGAGACGGCTGGCCGCCCAGAGGGTGGCTTTGCCCAGACCGAAAGACCCACCCGCCCGATCGTTCCGCTTGTGGCTGTCGAGCTGCCGGCGAACCACGGCGGCGAACCGGCCGTCCCCGTATTCCGGGCCGGTGAGCCCGGCCGCGTTGTAGTCGTCCACCCTCAGGAGCAGCAACGACGACTCGTCGCGCAGGGCCCGCAGCCCCTCTTCCAGCACCCGGCCCACCTTCTGCCGGGACCGGGCCGCCGCCTCGTAGTGCGCTTCCAGTTCCTTCCACTTCAGAGCGGCCAGGAACGCCGTGAGGGTCTCCCCGGTCAGTTCGTGCAGAGTGAAGCGGACGCGCACGGGGCGGGTCGGGTCCAGTCGCTCGTCCAAGGAGTTCTGTACGGTCTCGCGGGCGAGCACGGCCAGCCCGGCGTCGAAGGCGAACGCCGCCGCGTTGCCGTACTCGCGCCCGCCGTCGCGGTGGGCGAGCCGGTGGTGCCATCCGATCGGTCGCGCGGACCCGGCGTCGACGTCCCTCATCAGCACGGTGGAGACATCGGTGTCGAGCAGCTCCGCGATCCTGGACATCAGCTCGGTACGCGGTTGCGCCCTCCCTGTCACCCACGCGGACACGGCAGCACGCGTCAGCCCGAGCCGCTCGGCGAACTCGGCCTGCGTCAGACCGCTCCGCCGGAGCTGGCGTCCGAGCCAGGCTCCGAACTCCTCGCCGTCGTCCATGGCCGCCCCCTCCAGTCCGTCCCATAGTGATGTTCGGAGGCCAGCGTACCAGCCGCATTTGACAAGCAAGATCACGTCAAACGCCATTTGACATCACCGCGCTCGGCACGCGCCAGCAGCCGGTTTGGAGAATTACCAGAACTCCGACTTTTCGGGACGGATCGCCATCCCGGAGAAGTGGTTTACAAAGGGCTGGACGCCAGCATGATCGTTCCGGTAGATTCGATGACGTCGCTCCCCACCGCGGAGTGGACAGGGGGGACACAATCCCACTGGGGCGGAGCCATGTTCACGTTCGGCCATGGCCGGTTCTGCGCACCAACACCCCTTGAACCAAGGGGATCTCGACTGCACGGCAGCAAGTTGACACCAGCGACGGCCACCCTTCGAGCGGCTGGACGCGACCATGATCGACCGGCTTTAATGAAATTCCACTTCACCGGAGCGAAACCGGCGGGAATTCCGTCGACACGTCGAGGCGAAGCCATGCCGAATTCCATTCCGTGAAGCACATTCACCCAGGGGGACACATGTCCGAGGAAGCAGACTCCCAGTTCATTCGACGGTACGACGCGCTGCCCATGGAGGAGCGTGGCGCGTTCCGCCGCGCCTACGGCGACGCCCGTGGCTTCCGTGTCCGCATCCGGGACCTCGGCCCCATGCGGAGCGCCGCCTACGACCAGCCCACCGGGGCGCCCACCCCGGCGAAGCGGGCCGTCTCCCTCGACCTGCGCCCCGTCCGGCGCCGCAGCCGCTCCACCACCGGCCCGCGCACCCCTCGTCGTAGCGGGCGCCCGGACACCTACACGGAACGCGGGTCGTTCACGGTGCGCAACGCCGACGGCGAGCCGATCTTCGACGTCACCATCGACATCGTCATCCGGAAGCGCTAACCCTCAGGGGTTCGTCTTCCTCTCCCGGGGGCCGGCTCTCCGCCGGCCCCCACCCCCAGCTCGTCATCGGTTCGGATCCTCTTCTCGAGACAGGTGCTCCATGGCTGACCGGCAGTTCGCCGACCCCTCGCTCTCCCCCGTGATCGCCACCGTTCTGCGCCAATCCTCGGTGGTCCTGCAGACGTACAAGGTCGACCCGGGGCTGGTACAGGAACACGCGAACGGCGAACGCCGCATCACCCAAGGCGGGTACGGTGAGCGACAGTTGTTCGAGCTCGTACAGAACGCCGCCGACGAGATCGCCGCCAGCCCCGGCGGCAAGCTGCACGTCGTCCTCACCGACCGGCACCTGTACTGCGCGAACGAGGGCGACCCGGTCACCCCCGAGGGCGCCGAGACGATCCTGCGCATGAGCGTCTCCCGCAAGCGCGGCGGTCAGATCGGTCGCTTCGGAGTCGGCGTGAAGTCCGTGCTCTCGGTCAGCGACACGCCTCAGTTCTTCAGCCGCAGCGGCAGCTTCGGTTTCGACCGCGACTGGTCCGCGGCCGAGATCGCCCAGGCCCTCGGCGCCGAAGGCAAGATCGACATGGACACCCCGGTGTTGCGCATGGCGCGCCCGCTCGACGTCGAGCAGGAGCGCGCCGACGACGCGGATCTCGACCGGCTGCTGCGGTGGGCGACGACGGTCGTGCGCCTCCCGCTGCTCCCCGGCGCCGCGGAGCGACTCGCCCGCGACATCAAGGGCCACAAGTCCCGCGATGGTCGAGAGACGGAAGCGTTCCCCTCGCACTTCCAGCTCTTCTCCTCGCACGTCGGACAGGTACTCCTCCACGACGAGCGCAAGCTTCCGCCCGTCCGACGGGACATCTCGGTTGAGCACAACGGCGTCCACCGCACCCTCAAGGAGGTGGCCACCGGCGCGAAGCAGACCGTCGAGGAGTGGAAGGTCTTCACCGTCGCCCACGCGCCCACCGCCGAGGTCGAGGCCAGCGCCGGCGAGCTGCACAACCGTCCTGAACTGGACATCTCCTGGGCCGTGCCCGAGTACACGGTCCGTAACGATCTCTACACCGTGCCCGGGGGCAAGGGCTCGTTCTGGGCGTTCTTCCCCACCAAGTACGAGGTGTCACTGACCGGCATCCTCAACGCCCCGTGGAAGACGAACGAGGACCGTCAACACCTGCTCGACGGCAACCCGTTCAACCGGGAACTGCTGCGCGCCGCGGCCCGTCTGATCGTCGACACCCTGCCCGCGCTCGCGCCCACCGAGGACCCTGCCGCCTACCTGCCGCTGCTTCCCGGCCGCGCCAAGGAGAAGGCCAACTGGGCAGACGAATACTTCCTCCGACAAGTGTGGGCCCTGACGGCCGAACTGCCTTCCCTCCCGGACCAAGACGGCAGGCTGCAGCGCCCCAAGGAGCTCTTCGTACCGCCGGCCAACCTGGAGAAGGAGTGGCTGCGCATCTGGTCCGAGTACGAGGGCCGACCCGCCGGATGGCTCCACCCTTCCGTGGACGCCGACTCCACGGGGCTCCGTCGCGGCAAGGTGAATCACATACTGGACGCCGCCGGGAAGAAGCCCGAGAGCGTCAAGGACTGGCTGGAGGCCCTCGTCGCCGACGGCACCCCGGAGTCCTCGTGTCACGCCATCGAGATCCTCTCCTCCATGGTGATCAAGGACCAGGCCGGCCGCCTGCGCGGCGACTCCGACATCACCGCCGAGGCCCGGCGCGCGAAGATCGTGCTCACCGAGAAGAACGGGATGATGGCCCCCGTCGCGGGCGAGATCTTCCACCGGACCGCAGCCGACTCCCTGCGCGACGACATGGACTACGTCGACTCGCGCATCTCCGAGCGCCCCGAGATGGGGCGGCACCTGCACAACATCGGCATCCGCGTCGCCGACGCACAGGGCCGCTTCGAAGGCGTGCTCGACCAGGGGTTCGCGCACTACGACGACCAGGCGTGGTCCAACTTCTGGCTCCTGCTGCGCAGCGCCGGGGGCAACGCGCAGGTGGACCGCATCCGCGTGAAGGTCCCGAAGTACACGGAGACCCTGCGCGTGCGCACCCTCGACGGTCGCTACCGGCCGATGCGCGACTGCCTGCTGCCCGGACCGGTCGTACCCGCCGACGGAAGCCGTGACGCCTCGATCGCGGTCGACCTCGGGTTCCACGAGGGCGACCGGCCCGTGTTCCGTGATCTCGGCCTCGGCGACCGCCCGACGGTCGGCCACCGACCGGGCAAGGACTGGTGGTTCGAGGAGTACCGGGAGAGCATCCACGAACGGCACCTTCGCTCGCTGCCCCCGAACTCGCCGCGCCCGAACATCTCTCGGCTGACCGTCGAGGGCGCCCCGACGGCGGGGCCGCTGCACCTGCTCCCCGCCCTCTCCGAGGACGGCCGGGCGGCGTTCGTCGCCGCGCTGCCGGAATCCGGGGTCGTGCAGAACTGGAGCAGTCAGTACGGCACCGCAGGCAACTCCCGGCAGGCGATCGTCTCCCCGCTGCGCTGGATGATCTCCAAGCACGGCCTGGTGAAGACGTCCCTGGGGCTGGTCTCGGTCTCGGAGGCCGTCGGTCCGCAGCTCAAGGAGTTCGCCGCGATCCTCCCCGTCGCGGAGATCCGCCCGGAGATCGCCGCGGGGCTGAAAATGCCGACGACGCCGGAGAAGGTCCCCACCGCACGGTGGGGCAAGTTGCTCGAACGAGTGCTGAAGAGCGAGGACGACGTCTTCATCGGGCGGGCCTACGCCCTGCTGCTCCGGGTCGAGTTCGAGTTCCCGGACGGCATCGCCACCCGGTGCAGGGTGGGGACCGTCTGGGAAGAGCGTCCCGATACCGAGATCGCCGTGGCCACCACCGCGGCCGACTTCAACGAGCTCGTCCGCGAACGCCTGCCCGCCCTCCTCGTCGCCGACAAGTCGGACGCGGCGAGCGCGAAGGCGATGGTGGACGAATGGGGCATGCTCAAGGTCTCGGACGTGATCGCCAAGGAGATCTCCCACGTCAAGGCCGGCCCGGCGGTGCCGCTCTTCGACGAGTTCACCACGGTCCGCACCCGGATCGGCAACGGCGGGAGCAGCATCAAGATCCAGCGCTGTTCAGAGCTCGAGCAGATCGTCCGCACGCCCATGGGCGTGAAGCCGAGCCCCCTTCAGCGGGCGCGCAAGGGGCAGACCCTCTACGTCCTGGAGACCCTCGACAGCCTGCAGGTCCTGCGCGCCGCCGACGAGGAGTTCAAGTGGGGATTCGGAGCCAAGGGCTGCGAGCAGGCGCTCGCGCTCCAGGAGCGCCAGACGCAGGACAAGGAGCTCCAGGCTCGGCTGCGCGCGGTGCGGGAGAGCGAGAGCATCATCGACAAGATCGCTCTGCTGATCGGCGAGGAGGCGCTCCGCGGCGAGCTTCCGGCGGGGCTCATGGAGAGCGAGCTCAACGACCAGGGTGCCGAGCCGGACGCGCGCCGGGTGGCGGAGATGGCGTTCAACGCCCATGGTGAGTCGATCCTGCGGGTGCACACGCGTGATCTCGCACTGGAGTTCCCGACCCGCGCCCCGAGTTCCTTCAACGGAAGCGACAAGGCGCTGAGGTTCGTCACCGACCTGGGCTTCCCCGACTCCTTCGCCGGTTCCCGGGTGCCGGCGCTCGACCCCCGATTGGAGGTCGACGGGCCTTCGGAGTTCCCTGCCCTGCACCCGTACCAGGAACAGCTCGCCCAGGCCCTGCTCGGCCTGTTGACGAACCCGGTGCCGCAGCGCGGCATGCTCAGCCTGCCGACCGGCAGTGGCAAGACCCGTGTGACGGCCGAGGGCGTCATCCGCTGGATGCGTGACAGCGACGAGCTGCCCGGCCCCGTCCTCTGGATCGCGCAGACCGAGGAGCTGTGCGAGCAGGCGGTGCAGAGCTGGAGGTTCGTCTGGTCCAAGGTCGGGCCCGAGCTGCCGCTCGTCATCAACCGGCTGTGGACGACCAACGAGGCCACCCCCGTCGACGATCGACCCCACCTCGTCGTCGCCACCGACGCCAAGCTCGACCACTGCCTGGGCACGGACGACTACGCCTGGCTGCGGGATACCGCGTCCCTGGTCATCGTCGACGAGGCCCACACCGCGATGTCCCCGCGGTACACGGAACTGCTCACGCACCTGGATCTGACCCACCACCGGACGAGCCGGCACCTGATCGGGCTCACCGCGACTCCCTACCGGAACAACGAGGAGCTGACGCGGCTGCTCGTACAGCGCTTCGGCAACCGGCTCGACACCGGCGTGTTCGACGGCGATCTCGCCGATGCGATCCGGCAGTTGCAGGACATCGGCGTGCTGGCTCAGGTCAGGCACCGGGAGCTCCACGGTGGCGAGATCGTACTGACGCCCGACGAGCTGAAGCGGTCCGAGCAGTTCGCCACGCTGCCCAAGGGCGCCGAACAGCGGCTCGCCGACGACCACGACCGCAACCAGCGCATCGTCGACGAGATCGCCGCGATGCCGCACGACTGGCCCGTCCTGGTGTTCGCCACTTCGGTGGCACACGCCAAGTTCCTCGCCGCGAAGCTCGGTGACCGGGAGATCAAGGCAGCCGCGATCGACTCGGCCACGCCCACGGCCGAGCGGCGCAAGCGGATCGACGACTTCCGAAAGGGTCGCATCCAGGTGCTCACGAACTATGGCGTGCTCACCCAGGGCTTCGACGCGCCGGCCACCCGCGTCGTGGTCGTCGCCCGGCCGACCTACAGCCCGAACGTCTACCAGCAGATGATCGGACGCGGCCTGCGCGGGCCGAAGAACGGCGGCAAGCAGACCTGCCTGATCCTCAACGTGCGCGACAACATCACCAACTTCGGCGAGGAGCTCGCCTTCACCGAGTTCGAGTACCTGTGGAGTGAGAACCGATGAGTTCACCGGTACTGGCACAGCACCGGCTCACAGCCGAGCAGCAATCCGTGGTGGACCAGCCCTGGGACGCCCGCGTTCTGGTCACGGCCGGAGCCGGGGCAGGCAAGACCCACACCCTGGTGCGACGGCTCGACGCGCTGGTGGAACGGGAGGAGTTGGAGGCCGGGGAGATCCTGGTGCTCAGCTTCTCCCGGGCGGCCGTGCGCGAACTGACCGAGCGGATCGAACGGCACGCCTCCGCGGCGCAGCGGGTTCGGGCCCAGACGTTCGACTCCTGGGCGTCGTCCTTGCTGACCCGCGCCTACCCCGACACCGATTGGCGCGCCTACACCTTCGACGAGCGCATCGAGGCGGCCACGACCGCCATCGATCGCGGCGCCGTCGAGGTCGGCGAGCAGGGTGTGCCGGCGCACGTGGTGATCGACGAGGTCCAGGACCTCGTCGGGGTCCGCCGCGAGATGGTCGAGTCGCTGCTCGACCGGTTCCAGGAGAACAGCGGCTTCACCGTCGTCGGGGATTCCGCCCAGGCGGTGTACGGGTTCCAGGTCTCCGATCCGGAGCAGCGCGCCGAGGAGACGGACCGCTTCCTGGACTGGATCCGAGCCACCTTCGGCGAGGACCTGGTCGAACTGCACCTGGGAGACAACTTCCGGGCGCGTACGGAAGCGGCCCGGGTCGCGCTCCCGTACGGCACCCGGTTGCAGCGGGTGTCCCGCGACCCCGCCGAGGCCGCGGGCGAGGCGGAGCGGATCCACGGCGATCTGCGCTCGCTCCTGCTCGGAGAGCCGAACTTCGGCAGCCTGGACGACGAGTTCGTGCGCGCTGCCCTGCGCGACTTCCCCGGCACCACCGCCATCCTGTGCAGGGACAACGGCCAGGCCCTCACGCTCTCCGGGATGCTGGCGGACGCCGACGTCCCGCACACCCTGCAACGCTCCGCACGCGAGCGCTCGGCACCCGCGTGGATGGCGGGTTTGCTGGCGGCGACCGGGGCCTCGATGCTCGGCCAGGACCGGTTCCTCGAACTGTCGGCCGGTCTCTCGCTCCCCGCGGACAGCGCGCCCGCGGCGCTGTGGCGCTCGATCCGCAAGGTGGCCCGGGGCGCGCGCGGCACGGTGGACGTCGCCGCGCTGCACCGCGCCGTCGCCGAGGGACGCCTGCCCGACGAGCTCACGGCGGCGCAGGCATCGCCCGTGGTCGTGTCCACCGTGCACCGCGCGAAGGGTCTGGAGTTCGACCGGGTCCTGCTCGTGGAGCCGCGCGTACTGAAGGAACCGCGGAAGGTGGACAGGAAGCGGTACGACTACGACCCGGCCGCCGAAGCCCGTCTGCTCTACGTCGCCATGACCCGTGCCCGGGACGATCTGTACGTGCTGGACGCGCCCAACTCCTGGCTGGTGCGCAAGGACAAGCGCCTCGACCGCTGGTACGTCGGAGGGCGCAGCACGTGGGCTCGTAACGGGATCGAACTGCTCGCGCAGGACGTGTGCCACGAGCAGCCTCCCGGTGTCGAGGACATCCCGTCGGACCCGGCGACGCTGCTGGACCACCTGAAGGACGCCGTCGAGCCGGGGATGACCGCGGAACTGGAGCTCCTGCACGGGATCCCGGTCTCGGCCGAGCAGTCCCCGCCGTACGCGGTGGTGGTCGGCGGTCGCCCTGTCGCCGTCGTGTCGGAGCGGTTCCGTACGGATCTGCACCGCATGCTGCGCCGCACGGCGCACGGCGCGGTCGACCGCTGGCCGCCTCGGATCACGGGGCTGCGTGTGGACGGCGTGGAAAGCGTGGCCGGGAGTCCCGCGGTGACGGAACGCGCCGGCCTCGGCACGCACGGCGTGTGGCTGGCGCCCCGTCTGTACGGTCTGGGCCGGTTCCACTGGTACGACGATGATGCCGCCGAGCTCGGCGCGGCCAAGGGGGAAGACGATGAGTGAGTCGATCCACCGCAAGCACTACGAGGTGCGCGACTCGCTGGTGGAATCCCTGCGAAGCGACCTGATGGGTCCGGTGGGCGGCGAGGACGAGGTCCTCGAGGACGACGCCCCGATCACCATGTATCCCGTGGGCGTCCTGTTCCCGCGCCCGAAGCCCCAGGACGTTGCCGCCGAACCGGAAGAGCTGGAGTCCGTACGGGACGGGCTGGATTCCGCTCCGGAGCCCTCCCGCCGCAACCGCGAGGAGGAGACCAACGACCTGGGCGTCTCCCTTGCCAACGTGCGCATGCCTTCGTCGTTCGGGTTGACCTTCGCCGTCGATCCCTCCGTCTCCCGGAAGATCCGCTTCGTGGTGCGGGCCGCCGTTTACCTGCCCGAGGATGCCGACGGCAACCCCGTCGCCGCGAAGCGGACCGAGGCGCGCAGCACCCGGGCCCAGCGGGAGCGCTGGCGGCGTGTCACGCTGCAACCGGAACCCGTTGTCGTGGACGTGTCGGTGCCGGGCTCGCGCGACGCCGTCACGTTGCACGACCCGGGGTTGGAACTGAGGGTGCTGGTCCGCCCCGCGTCCGGGCCGGACGGATCCGTCTCCGTGACGGCCACAGTCGTCAACAGCCTCCAAGTCGGCATGTTCGACCTTCGTGACGCGCACTGCTTCTACCAGCCGACCCTGGAGGTGACCGCCGAGGACGTCGGTCGCGCCGCCTTCGTGGTACGTCCTGTGTCCCTCGGCGCGGTGGATGCGGAGCAGGCTCTCAGCCGGCTTCTGCACCGGCACGCCCCGAGCTTCGCCACCGGGCACGGCTGCGCCGCGCGTTGGGACTGGTCGGCTCCCGCCGTCGGCACCGTCGACGCGCGCCCGCCGGCCGTCACGTCCGTGCGCACCGAGTTCGTCCCGTCCCACGAAGTGCTGCTGACGGACTCGAATCCGCACATCGACGACCGCGCCCTGACCATGCACGACCTCGGCACGGACCCTGTCGAGGACGTGGTCGCGGCCCTGCGCAGGTTGTTGTCCGACTACGAGCAGTGGATCGAGGCGCAGGCCCGGCAATCCGAAACACTGGCAGGCACCGAGCACGAGCCCGTCGCCGAGGATCAGCTGAGGCGCTGTCGGCGGGCACTGGACCGCATGCGAGCGGGGGTCGATCTGCTGGCGGACGGCGATCGGCCTGAAATCCTTCAGGCCTTCCGTCTGGCGAACATCGCCATGGCCGAGCAGCGTGCCCGCACCTCCTGGATCAAGGACGGCAGGCAGGGGACGCCCGACGTGCACGCCGGTAAATGGCGACCGTTCCAGGTGTCCTTCGTCCTGTTGTGCCTCACCGGGATCGTCGATCCCGACCACGAGGACCGTGATGTGTCGGACCTGCTCTGGTTCCCCACGGGTGGCGGCAAGACGGAGGCCTACCTCGGGCTGATCGCCTTCACCGCCTTCCACCGTCGACTGCGCGACGGAGAGGCCGGGGCAGGGGTGACCGTGCTCATGCGCTACACCCTGCGGCTGTTGACCTTGCAGCAGTTCGAGCGTGCGGCGGCGCTGATCTGTGCCATGGAGAAGCTGCGGGCCGCCGACCCGTCGGCCCTCGGCCGCGAGGAGATCTCCATCGGCATGTGGGTGGGGCGGTCCGCCACGCCCAACACGCTGGCCGTCGCGGCGCAGAGACTCGCCGAGCTCCGGGCCAATCCGCTGAAGGGCATCCAGACGGAGAATCCGGTCCAGCTGCGGAACTGCCCCTGGTGCGGTGAGGCCCTGTCCCCGGACGCGTACGCGGTCGACGAGTACGCCCAACGCATGGACATCCGTTGTCCGGCGGAATCCTGCGACTTTCGCTCGGGCCTTCCCGTCCACCTGGTCGACGAGGCCGTCTACCACGCCCGGCCCACGCTGGTCATCGCCACTGTCGACAAGTTCGCGTCCATGCCGTGGCGGCCGGCGACGGCGGCCCTCTTCAACCGTGACCGGGACGACGACACGCGACCGCCCGAGCTCATCGTCCAGGACGAACTCCACTTGATCTCCGGGCCCCTCGGCACGCTGACGGGCCTCTACGAGACGGCGGTGGACGCGCTCGCGAAGCGCCCGAAGATCATCGCCTCGACCGCCACCATCCGTCGCGCGGATGAGCAGGGAACCCGCCTCTTCGCGCGTTCGGTCGACCAGTTCCCGCCCGCCGGGATCGATTCCCGCGACTCCTGGTTCGCCGTGGAGACCCCGCGCGAACGCAAGGCCGCGCGCAGGTACGTCGGACTGCTGACGTCGAGCACCAGCCAGTCCACGCTGTTGATCCGCGTGTACGCGTCCCTGCTGCACCGCGCGATGACCTGCGAGGCGCCACCGGAGGTGAAGGACGCCTACTGGACGCTGGTCGGGTACTTCAACAGTCTGCGACTGCTCTCCTCGGCGGAACTCCAGGTCCTCGACGACGTCCAGGACCGTCTCGAACACCTGGCGACGCGCGACGGCACCAAGCCCAGGCCGGTTGCCGGTCTCACCGAGCTGAGCAGTCGTGCCAACGCGAGCGACATCTCCAGGCGACTCAAGGAGGTCGAGCGTCACCTGCCGATGACGGACGTCCTGGACGTCCTCCTCGCCACCAACATGATCTCTGTGGGCGTGGACGTGGACCGACTCGGGCTGATGGCCGTCATGGGGCAGCCGCAGACGACCGCCGAGTACATCCAGGCAACGAGCCGCGTCGGCCGCCGACACCCGGGCCTGGTCGCGGTCATGCTCAACTCGACCCGCTCGCGGGACCGTTCGCACTACGAGGACTTCCAGCACTTCCACTCGGCGCTGTACCGGGAGGTGGAGTCCACCAGCGTGACCCCCTTCTCGGTGCGCGCCCGCGACCGCGGTCTGCACGCCGTGATCGTGGCACTGGCCAGACTGATGCTTCCGGCCGCCCGCCCCAACGACGCCGCGGCACGCGTCGAGGACTTCGTCGACGACCTCAAGGACAGGATCCGGCCCATCCTGCTCGACCGGGTGGACAAGGTGGAGGGATCGGAGCTCCAGGCCACGGCCAGGGCCTTCGACGAGTTCGTCGAGTGGTGGCGGGACGAGGCGCACCTCCAACCGCGTCTCGTCTACGAGGCCAACCGTTCGAACCGTGCCCCCGCTCTGCTGAGCGGATACGACGACGAGACGGACGGCGCGGGCCGAGCGACCCTGTGGAGTCTGCGTGACGTGGACGCCTCGTCCACCTTCTTCGAGGAGCGCTGAATCATGAGCCCCGCACAACCCCGTGTCCGCCGCCGTGGACTGCCCACCGGCCCCGTTCGGACGGCCCGTCGACTCGGCGAGGTCCGGCGCGCGCAGCTCGTCACCACCTACGGCGTGGGTGCCATGATCGCGGTGGAGAACGAGTCCTTCCTCATCCGTGGCATCGACTCCTGGGACGTCTCCGAGGCCCCGTTCGTCATCGAGCCGCGGCTGTCGCGGAAGCTCGGGGTCAAGGGATTCCGGTTGCCGCCGGCACCCGATCCCGACAGGGCGACCGACGGCGTGCGAGCCGTCCGGTTCCCGGTGATGTACTCGTGCCCCGAGTGCCGGGTTCTGCAGCCCTTCCGCAAGTTCAACCCGCCCACGGGCAAGGCCGAGTGCTCGACCTGCCACGAAAGCCTCGTCCCGTCCCGCTTCGTGATGGCCTGCACCCGCGGGCATCTGGAGGACTTCCCCTTCTGGAAGTGGGTGCACCGGGGCACACAGCGCACGGAAGCGGGAGCGTGCGGGGGCGAACTCGGCTTCCACGCCGACGGATCGACGGCGTCACTGCGCGCCGTGCGGATCAGTTGCAGCTGTGGGGCCGAGGAGGTTTCCATGGAAGGAGCCTTCCGGCGCCAGGCCCTGCGGGATCTCGGTATCCGCTGCCGCGGCCTCCGGCCGTGGCTCAAGGACGCACCGGCCGAAAGCTGCGACGAGCCTCCGCGCACGCTCCAGCGAGGCTCCTCCTCCGTCTGGTTCCCGGTCATGCACTCGGCCCTGTCGATTCCTCCGTGGAGCGAGGGAATCGACAAGATCACCGCACGGGTCTACGACAAGCTCAAGGACGAGGATCCCGCCTTCATCCGCCGCTACGTCCAGGTCGAGAACGTCCTCAAGCACCATCCCCAGTACACGCCGGACGAGGTCGTCGCCTGCGTCGAGCGCTGGCGCGCACTGGAGACCGAGCCGCCCGTGGAAGCGGAGGACGAGGAGGACGCCCGCACCGACCTGTATCGGGGTGAGTACGACAGCCTGTGCAAGCCGCACCCCGAGCGCGAGGACGCGGACGACCAGGACTTCGTCTGCGAGACTCCCGACAAGCCGATCGATTCGCTGCGCACGGCCCACGGCGTGGCGCAGGTCATGCTGCTCAAGCGGCTGCGCGAGGTCCGGGCGCTGCAGTCGTTCCGGCGCGTGGAGGAACCGAGCCCCGCGGACACCCCCCAACGCCGCGCGGCGATCTCCCTGGAGAGGCCCGACTGGCTGCCCGCGTTCGAAGTGAGCGGCGAGGGCGTGTTCCTGCGGCTGGACAACGAGCGCCTCCGCGCCTGGGAGGATCAGACCGCCGCGGCCGACCGCGCCCGAAGCATCCGTCGCAACCACGAGAGGTTGCTGCGGGAGCGCATCGGACCATCGGGGAAGCCCGTGCCGGGGTCCCAGGCGACGCCGCGGTTCGTCCTGCTCCACACACTGGCGCACATCCTGATCAACGAATGGAGCCTGGACGGCGGGTATCCGGCCGCCGCCCTGCGCGAGCGGCTGTACGCGGAGGGGGACATGGCGGGCGTCCTCGTCTACACCGCCACCAGCGACTCCGCGGGCAGTCTCGGCGGCATCGTGGCCCAGGGAGATCCCGACCGCCTCGATGCCACCCTGCGTGCGGCCCTGCAGCGAGCACGCTGGTGCTCCAACGACCCCCTGTGCATGGAGTCCGAGGCGAGCGGTGCGGACGGTCTGAACCTGGCCGCCTGTCACGCGTGCGTGCTGCTTCCCGAGACGAGCTGCGAGAACAACAACATCCTCCTCGACCGGGCCGCCCTCATCGGCACTCCGGACCTGCGAACGCCTGGCTTCTTCAGCGCGTGACGGTCGCGGGGTGGGGCGAGCGCAGTTCACTCACCCCACCCCGCGTCGCGCCCGGGGCCGCCCGAGGGGCGGGTTCAGTGCATGTCGGCCCCTGCGGGGGTCTCGTCGAGGAAGCCGCCCGACTGGTGCTGCCAGAGCTTCGCGTAGGCGCCCTCCGCGGCGAGGAGTTGCCGGTGCGTGCCCTGTTCGACGATCCGTCCCCGGTCGAGGACGACGAGCTGGTCCATGCCGGCGACCGTGCTCAGCCTGTGCGCCACCACGAGCGCCGTCCGCCCGTCCATGAGCCGCCACAGGGCGTCCTGGACGAGGATCTCGCTCTCCGAGTCCAGGGCGCTGGTCGCCTCGTCGAGCAGCAGGATCGGCGCGTCGCGCAGGATCGCCCTGGCGAGGGCGACCCGCTGGCGCTGGCCGCCGGACAGCTTCACCCCGCGCTCGCCCACCATGGTGTCGAAGCCGTCCGGAAGCCCGTCGGCGAACTCCGTGACGTGCGCCGCCTCCGCGGCGCGGCGGATCTCGGCGTCGGTGGCGTCCGGCCGGGCGAAGGCGATGTTGTCCCGCAGCGTGCGGTGGAACATCGCCGGGTCCTGCGGGACGTACGCGATCATGCTGCGCAGGTCGGCTTGGGACAGCTTGGTGATGTCCTGGCCGCCGACGAGGATCCGGCCGGCGTCGATGTCGGTCATCCGCAGCAGCAGTCGGGTGAGCGTGGTCTTGCCGCCGCCCGACCGGCCGACGAGGCCGATCTTCGTACCGCTGGGCACGGCCAGGTCGAGGCCCTCGAAGAGCGGCTCCCCGCCCCCACCCGCGTGGGTGAAGGTCACCCGGTCGAAATGCACGTCGGCGGCCCGGGACCGCAGCGGCTCCGGTGCGACCGGGTCGAGCACGGTCGACGGGGTCAGCAGTAGTTCGGTGAACTGTGCGGCCTCCGTCATCGAGCTCTCCAGGCGGCGGTAGATCTGGTTGAACTCGAACATGATCCGCGTCGCGTTGGCGTAGTAGGTGAAGGCCACGATGATCGCCTCCACGCCGTGCTCCCCCGCGCCGAGCGAGACGGCGAGCAGCAGACCCAGCGCGTTGGTCAGGACGGACATCGGCGCGACCACGGTGTCGATGCGCAGGTTGCCGTAGTCCCACGAACGCAGCGTGAGCCGACGCGACTCCGCGACCCGGGAGCGGTGTTCGGCGGCCTCGCGTTCCTCGGCGGCGAAGGCACGGACCGTGTCCATGTTCATCAGGCTGTCCGCGACGTGGCCCGACACCCGGGCGATGGCCTCCTCGCGCTGGGCGACGAGGGCCTGGCGGCGCCGGATCAGCGGCGTGACGCACAGTGCCGCCAGGACGATCATCACCAGGAGCCCGACCACGAGCAGCGGTTCGTACTGCCACAACACCACCGAGGCGAACACCAGCGGTACGAAGCTGCCCATGACCGAGAAGGTCAGGGTGTCGACGAACTCCTCGAACCGGGAGGCGAAGCTGAGGACCCGCTTGGTGAGAGACCCGGCGAAGTTGTCGTGGAAGAACGCCGCGTCCTTGGCGAAGAGTTCGTCCATGCCGATCACGTAGAGGTTCTCGATGCCGCGGGCATCGAGGCGGTTCAGGCAGTGGAGTCCGACGCGCCACAGCGTCTCGGCGAGCAGCAGGACCCCGGCGAAGACGAGCACGTAGGGCAGTGCCGTACCGATGCCGGTGCCCTGGCCGCCGTCCCCGACGATCCGGCCGACCAGCTTCGCGACGATCAGTGGCGCGATGTAGAAGATGCCGATGTTGCCCAGTGCCGGGAGCAGCATGGCGGGGACGGTCAGGTGGCGGAGGCGGGCCAGCTCCCGTCCGTAGTAGCGGAGCGCGAGGAGCACGGGGCTCCTGCGCGGGGGAGTTTCGTGCGAATCTGCTGTTCCCATCCCAAACCCTGTGTTGTGTTACCGAACAGGACAGGAGTCGGAGTGTCCCGCACGGCCGCCCGCACGGTCCAAGGGTTTTTCTCGGCCCCGCTAACCGGCCAGCACCGCGGGCGTCGGGCCGTCCGGGCGGACGGTGATGCTGTACGCGGCCTTGGCCGGGGTGGAGCGGAAGCGCGGGGTGTGGGCGGGCAGCAGGAGTTCGAGGAGGGCGGTGGACTCCCGGAGGGCGAACTGCAGGCCCAGGCAGGCCCGGGGTCCGATGCCGAACGGGAGGTAGCTCCCCGGATGGGTGGGGCGGCGGCCGGGGGTGGTGAAGCGGTCCGGGTCGAACCGCTCGGGCTCCTCCCAGAGTTGGGGGTCCCGGTGGGTGAGGTAGGGGCAGACCAGTACGTCGGTGCCGGCCTCGACCACGTATCCGGCGAGGAGGTCGTCCTGGTCCGCGCAGCGCGGCAGTATCCACGCGGACGGGTAGAAGCGCAGCGTTTCGTGGACGAGTGCCTGGACGGCCTGCCGCCGCTCCGGGGAGCCCTCGGGGCCGGCGGCGAGGGCCTGCTCGCGGGCCTGCGGGTTGCGGTCGAGCAGGAGGTGGAGCCAGGTCAGGGTGGACGCGGTGGTTTCGTGGCCGGCGATCATCAAGGTGACCAGCTCGTCGCGGATCAACCGGTCGGTGTACTCGGGACGCGTTCCGGACGCCTCGATGAGGACGTGCAGCAGCCCCGGGCCGTCGGGTCCGGCCGCACCGTCGCGGGCGGCGGCGATCGCGCGGCTCGCCACGGCGTCGATTCGGGCCAGCTCGGCGGCGACGGCCTGTCGGGCGGCGGAGCCGTCGGCGGGCAGGCTGGGCATCGCGGCCACCACGGCGGGCACGGCGGCCAGTTCGCGTTCCGTGTCGGGGTCGAGGGGATGCCCGGTAAGGGACCGCCAGATGGTGTCGAGGGCGAAGCGGCGCATCTCGTCACCGACGTCGAACACCTGCCCGGTACGGGCGTACGAGGCCCAGCGCTCGGCGGTGGTCCGCGCGGCCGCGGTGATCCGCTGCTCGTAGCGCCGCATTCCGCGTCCCGTGAACTGGGACTGCAGCAGCCGCCGTTGCCGCTGCCAGGCCTCGCCCGTCGCGGCCAGGATCCCGTCGCCGATGAGCAGCCTCGCCCGGTGTGAGCGCTTCACGTACCGGCCGGGGTGGAGCGCGAGCACGTGCTGCACGGCCTGCGGGTCGGTGACCAGGACGGTGGGGCGCGTCCCGAGCCGGACCGCGGCGACGCCGCCGAGGCGTTCGCGCGCCGTGGCGAAGAGGTCGATGAGCTCCCCGCCGGAGGCCTGCCACCGCTCGACGAGGCCGGCTTCCAGCTCGGGGACCCGGCGACCGGCCGGGGGCGGAAGGATGTCGGGGCGGGCATGGGTGGCCACAGGTCTGCTCCTGCTACGTCGTCACCGACCGGCTACGTACATCACGCACTGTAGGGGAGCAAGCGCAACAGGCAACACCCCGCCGATCCGGACGGGGCCGGGCGTGCGTCGCAGCGCCCCCGCAGGGCCGGACGGGACCGACTGTGCGTCGCAGCACCCCCGCCCGATCCGGACGGGGCGGGTGTGCGTCGCAGCGTCCCCGTAGGCCCGGACGGGGCCGGGTGTGTGTCGGGGCGTCCCCGCAGGGCGTCGAACACAACCATGGCTCGGCCCACCGACCCCCCGACACGTTCGACGCCCGAGGAGACGCCCCGGCGCGCGCCCGGCCACGGCCGGGCCGGCACCACACCGGCCCCGCCCCACCAGCCCGCCCCACCGCCCCCGCCAGGCCACCCCCGCCCTCACCCCGCCCCGCCACTCCCCCGTTTCCGGCCGCGGCGTACGTCGTAGGCGAAGAACCTCGGGACCGCCCCGCCGAGTTCGTCGAGGCCGGCGAAGCCGCGTCGGGCCATTTCGACCTCCGGGGAGGTGCCCTTCCGTTGCCAATGGCGCAGGAAGAGCTTCGCGCACATCGCCGGCGGCGGGACCACGAGCCGGGGGCGGGCCTCTTCCGCCGCCTCGTCGGCCCGGGCGACGAGCTCGCACCACTCCTCCCAGCGCTCGGACTCCCGCAGGCGGGCCAGGACGGCCGGCCTCCAGTCGACCGACTGCCACACCGGCCACACCCGCACCATGAGCAGCCGGATCCGGTCGGCGGCCGTGAGTTCGGCCCGTTCCGACTCCGTGAACCACCGCGCCAAAGCCTCCGGCAGTGCCTCACGGCCGTCGAGGCCGAGCTTCGCGGTCGCGTACTGCTCGAACGTCATGCCCCTGGTGCCGGCGAGGTCTTCCAGCAGGGCCGTCAGAACGGACTCGTGCAGCGCCGGGTAGCCGCCGTCGAACAGCCGCGCCGCGTCCAGGACGTCGAGGTCCGAAATCGACCGACCGGGCACCCGGTCAAGAGCATGCTCCCGCCGGGTCCTGCGGATCAAGGACTGGGTGCGGCTGATCCCGGTGAACGGCACCTCCGTCGCGAAGGGAGCCGGCGCCACGGCCCCGTGCCGCGCGATCGCCCGGAGCGCCGCCACCGCGTCGAGCCGCTTGACGTCCCAGACGCCCGAGCCGATCATCTCCTCCAGCGTGCGCAGGGCGTCGTGGTCCTCTTCGTCCAAGGCCCGCTCGATGTCCTTCCACCCTCGGTGGGTGAAGGGCAGCGCCGCGGCCGCCGCCACGATCCGCCGCCCGGACTCCGCCGGGATCAGATCCGTCTCGGTTCCCTCCTCGGCCCCCTCCTTGCAGCCGTAGCGCAGGTTCACCAGCGCCACCGTCTGCGCCGGGTACCCCATCTCGGCCGGGCCGTGCAGCACACCCACCTCGTCGTCCCCGTCGATCTCGCCCGAGGCGTACATCTCGTAGACGGCGCCGAGGCCCCGCATCCCGCACGGAACCAGTTCGGCGGCCCGCAGCGCTCCCATGCTCGCGGCGCCGACGACGTCCACGCCTTCGGTGAGCAGCTGGAGGATCTCCTTGTGGCCGACGGACCGCCGTTCCCTGAAGTAGCCGTCGATGACGACGACCACGTCTCCCGGCTGCCATGCGTCCGCCAGCAGATCGCCCCGCCCCGCCGGCGGCCGGACCTCGGCGTCCGGGAGCACCGCGCGAACGTCGGCCGCCGAGATCGTCGGCCCCGCGTAGACCACCACTCTGGGCGCGCTCACCGCAACACGCGTGCTCACTACAACACCTCCGGACACACGCGGCTCCCCGGCGCGACGACCTTGACGACCGGAACCCCGATCTCGTCCCGCGTCAGGTCGACCACCACGGGCGGGTGGGAAAAGGCCGCGGCCGACTGCCGGACCACGTACTCGAGGTCGCCGACGAGGCTGTCGTGCCGCTCGGGGGCCGCGACCAGGCCGCCGATGTCGGCCGCCGAGCCGGACGGCCGCGACCGTGCGCTCTCCAGGCGGCCGACGTCCACCTGCCCGAAGTCACTCCGCAGGTCGTCCCTCGCCCCCGATATGTACGCGAGTCGGGCCTGGGCCGCTTCGGAGACGGCGCGGGTGAGCGCGATGTCCGGGCTGAGGTGACATCCGAAGCCGAACATAGGAGCGGGGTAGTCGTGGCAGGCGACCCAGGCCAGGAAGCACGGGAGCCCGGTGGGCGACGGCACGAAGCGCACCTCCAACGTGACGTCGGCGCGCTCGATCAGCTCGCACAGCTCGTCGGCCTCCGCCGACCCCGCCGTGCGCGGGTCGACGCGTACGCCCATCTCCCCGCCCTGTCCGACCGCCGCCGTCATCGCGTCCCGCTCGATGACTTCGCACAGCGCGTGCAGGGCAGCCTCCACCAGCGTGTTACCGCTGGCCAGGCCGTTCGTCGACTCGAAGAAGACCGGAGGGTTCCAGTCGGTGTTCTCCTCCAGCGTCAGCCGGGCGAGGTTCACGGGGACGAAGGTCTCGGCGCCGTCGACGAGCGATCTGGCCGCCACCCAGTCCAGCGGCAGCCGGTCGTGGAGCAGGCTCGGTACGCAGGGCGCCAGGGCGGCGACGTCGTAGCCCAGTTCCGCGCCGATGTCGCGGGGCGTGGCCGTGCGGACGGGCGTCGCCGGCTGTTCCACGTGCCAGGTCTCGACCGACTCCATCACCGCCGACAGTTTCGCCAGCTCGGGCGTCATCCCCTTGCCCTGGGAGACGGCGAGGGTCCTGGACATGGGCCGGATGGCCTGGAAGGTCGGGATGCCGATGGTGTCGAGCCGGGTGATGTCGGCGACCCGGGTCACGCCCACCTTCGCCGCCGCACCGCTCGCCATCTCCCAGGTGGCCGCCGGCGGCCGGGCCCGGTTCGTTCCCGGCAGGCGGAGTACGGAGCGGTCCCGTGGCGAGGCGAGCCAGGACAGAGTCGGGTGTTCGGTCTGCACAGTGAGGGACTCCCTGCGGGTCAGAGGTTCCGGGTACGCCGCAACAGCGCGCGGCCGGCGACGAAGTTGGCGACGAGGGCGACGGCGGCCAGGATCAGCAGGGAGGGCCACGCCTTCTCCAGGCCGAAGATCGCGGCGTCGCGCATCCCGTTGACCGCGTACGACACCGGGTTCACCGTCGAGATCCATCGGAGCACGGTGGGGAGCTGCTCCGCCGGGGACAGCGACGGCGCGGCGAAGACGAGGACGGGCATCGACACGCTGGTGAGCACCATGAAGGTGCGGTAGTCGCTGATGAGGACCGCCGCCGCGAGGTACAGGCCGTTGAACGCCGCCGACGACAGCACCAGCGCCACCAGCAGCCATACCCAGTGGGAGGCGTGGAAGGGGTAGTCGAAGATGATCGCGGCGACGATCAGGGCCAGCACGCTCTGGGCCAGGACCAGCGAGACTCCGGCCAGGAGCTTGCCGGCCAGGAAGCGCGATCTGCGGAGCGGCCAGCTCCACAGCTGGGTCGACACCCCGCTCATCTCCTCCTGGAACATCGCCATGCCCGTCGTCCCCGACGCGCTGACCACCGACATCGCGAGCACCATGGGGAGGAGGAACACCGAGAACGGCAGGCTTTCGCCCCGGTAGGTGATGTTCCCGACGACGTTGCCGAGCGAGGTGTTCACCAGCAGCAAGTACACGAGCATGGGGGTCAGGCCGAGGATGAGGTTGACCCGGTTGCGGGCGAGGAGCGCGTACTCGCGGTAGAACACGGCGGTGAAGTCGGCCGGCTTACCCGTCCCGACCGGTGCCTTGGTCTTGAAGTCCAGCTCGGTCACGGCGTCAGCCCTCGTTCCCGGTCATGCGCAGGAAGACCTGCTCCAACGAGTCGGTGACGGTGGAGATTCCCGAGATCGCGACGCCGGATTCGTGGCAGTGCCGTGACAGCTGCGGCAGCACGTCCCTGACCTGCGCGTCGTCTATGCGCACCTCGGTGTCCTGGGCGCTCGCGGTCAGCCCGGCGGCGGTCGCCCACTCCTTGACGACCTTGGCCGCGACCGCGTCGTCCACCTTCACCATCAGGTGTGCGCCGCCGAACTCCCGCACGAGTTCGCTGGGTTGGGCGAAGCGGACCACCTTGCCCTTGTTGATGACCAGGACGCGTTGGGCGTTGCGCTCCAGTTCCTCGATGATGTGGCTGGTCCAGATCACCGTCATGCCGTTCTCCTCGCGGAGCCACCGCACGAACCGCTCGATCTGGTGCCGGCCGGCCACGTCCAGTCCGGCCGACGGCTCGTCGAGGATGAGGAGTTCGGGAATGCTGAGGAGCGCCCGTACGAGCTGCAGGCGCTGACGCTGCCCCCCGGACAGCTGGAAGACGAGCCGCGACAGGGCGTCCTTCAGGCCGAGGTACTCGGCGACCTCCATCGCCCAGGGGCTGGTGGTGCGCCAGGACAGGCCCTTGAACCGCGTGGCGATCTGCAGGTTGTCCAGGGCCGACAGCATCTCGTCGTACGGGGCGGACTGGTGCATCGCGCCGATGCCGGTCTTGGCGGCCACCGGGTCGCGGCTCGGGTCCGCGCCGAAGACCCTGATCTTCCCCGTGGTGGGAGGGGTGACGCCGCAGATCATCTTCATCAGGGTCGTCTTTCCGGCACCGTTGGGTCCCAGCAGCCCGATGGTCTCGCCTTTGGCGATGTCGAATGAGATACCGTCGACAGCCGGCGTCTCTTTTCCGCGGTAACGCTTGATCAAGTCTTCGGCGTTCACCACATCATTCGCCACGATCCCTCCCTCCACAATCCGCTTGATGGTTCTTCAGGAATCAGGAATGTCGAACGAGTCGCTGCGGGTGGGACGTTACGCCTGTCGGGCTGTACGAAGCGGCAGCTCTCCAAGCTGCCTTGGAACTGCCTCCGTTCTGCCGCCCCGCCTGCCGCCCCGTTGGCTAGCATTCGCAGCATGAGCCGTTCGGGAAATGCGGAAGACCAGGACGGAATGCCCGTCGTGGTTCTCGTGAATTGCGCGGGCGGCCCCGAATTGGAGATCGTTCGCAATGCGTTGACGGGACCGCTGGAAACTCCGACGGTACTGATCCGGCAGGGCGACATCCCGTCCACGCCCATGGCGCTGGACGTGGACACAGGCCTGCTGGACATCGCCGGGCGCCGGGTCAGGCCCGCCGTGGTGTGGGTGCGCCACGGATCGGCGTGCGCGTTGCTGGCGCAGGCGCGGCCGGCGGGCTCGGTGACTCCGTTGCAGGCGGAGTCGTGGTCCGGGTTCCTCCGGCAGGTGGCGGCGACGGCGTCCTCCGCGCTGCCCGGCGGCACGGTCGTCGGGCCCGGCCAGTTGGCGCAGGCCCACCGGCTGGGCGTGAGGATCCCCCGGACGGTGATCACCAATGACGTACCGGCGGGTGCGCGCGAGGTGGGCGCGCCGACGGTCATGGTCAAGACGCCGGACTTCCGGCTGTTCGAGCCGGATCGGCGCAACTGGCCGGCGTGCCTGCCCTCGGTCGGCGCCGCGGCCGCCTCGTCCACCTCCCCGGCCGCGGTCGCGACGGCGGCCGATGGGCGTCCGGTGGTCGTTCAGGAGTACGTGGCTCACGCCCGGGAGCTGCGCGTCTACCACCTCGACGGCGGGATCTGCGCTTTCGAGGTCCGCAAGCCCGATCCGTCGAGCCCGATGACGGATCCCGACAGTGTCACGGTGACGCGGGTCGACTGCCCGCGGCCCGCGGCCGACGCGGTGCGCACCCTGTGCGCCGCGTGGGACCTGCGGTACGGGGCCTTCGACCTGCTCGTGTCCGACACCGGGGAACCGGTGTTCCTGGAGGCGAATCCGGACGGCGACTGGCTCTGGTTCGAACGCAAGGCGCGCTGGCACGGCGTCTCGTTCATGGCCGCCGTCATGGTCCGTGAGTTGTTCGTACGGAGTGCGTCGTGAGTACGTGGTGAGGACGTCGTGAGGAGCTCGCATTGATGACGGCGATACGGGGCCCCGAGATCTCCACCCGGGGCCTGGTGCTCGTGGCCATGGTGGCGCGGGGTCACACGACCGACCGCGTGGCCCGTGCGCTGCGCCTGAGCAGACACACCGTGGGCGAGGAGATCAGCGTGCTCCTCGACCGGTTCAACTGCAGGAACAGAGCCGAGCTGGTGGCGTACTGCTACGTCCACCGGATCCTGCCGATCGGTATCTGGCCGCCTCCGTGCGGCCCCGTGAAAGAGGTGAGTGACGTGTTCGACCCTCTGACCGCCTTGCGCGAAGCGGGGCTTCCCGTCGACCAGTTGAGTGCCGCGCAGCGCGACGTGCTGGCCCGTCTGACCGAGGACGAGACCGCGGTCGTCGTATCGGTCCAGCACCGGCTGAACCAGGCGGACGCCGGGTCGGACGCCGAGGTGTGGGCACACAACCTGAAGCTGCTCTGAGCCGGGCATGAGCCGCAGACTGGTGGTCGTCCTCTTCCTCGACCTCGTCGGATGGACGCGGCTCGCCGAGCGCGTCGATCCGGAGCCGCTGCAGCAGCTCCTCGACCAGTACTACGAGGTCTGCTCGACCGCGGTGGAGGAACACGGCGGGGTGGTGGAGAAGTTCATCGGCGACGCCGTCATGGCGGTCTTCGGCGCGGACACCTCCCAGGAGGACGACGCCCTGCGGGCCCTGCGGGCGGCCACGCACATCCGCGCCGAGGTCCGCGACCTGCGCACGCCGGCCGCCGACGCGGCGCCGGTCGAGGTCCATTGCGGGATCGCGGCCGGCGAGGCCCTGGTGACGCGTTCGGCGCGGGCCGGCATCCGGGTCGTCGGCGACGTGGTGAACCTGGCCGCGCGCCTGCAGTCGGTGGCGGTCGCCGGGGAGATCATCGTCAACGAGACCGTGGCGCACCTGGCCCGCCCGCACTTCACCATGGCCCCGGTGCTGCCGGTCACGCTGAAGGGCAAGGCCGAGCCCGTTCCCGTACTGGTGGTGACCGGCGAGGCCGCCGGCCACGGCGTCGACGGGGGTGGCGACGGCTCGCCCATGGTGGACCGCCGGGCCGAACGCCACCGGCTGCGGCAGATCTACCACCGGGTGGCGCGCGATCGGCGGCCGGAGCTGGTGACCGTGCTCGGGCCGCCCGGCATCGGCAAGACCCGCCTGGTCAGGGAGGCCGTGGCGGACCTGGTCGCGGCCGGGGCGGGGCCCATCGCCGTGTTCGGCAGCTGTGCGTCGTACGGGACGAACGGGAACCACGCGGTGCTCGTCGAAGTCCTGGACGCGCTGACGCGACAGTCGCCGGCCGGCGCCGAGTTGCTCCGCTCGGACCCCCGGATCGCCGGGGTGCTCGGCAGTCTGCGCGACGCCTCGCTCTCCCGCCTCGCCGAATCCGTCCCGGGGCCGGGTGTGGAGGAGGTGTCCTGGGCCACGCGCGAGCTGCTCACCGCCGCGGCCGTCGGCCCGCTCGTCGTGGTGTGGGACAACCTCGCGTGGGCGGGACAGTCGCTGCTGCGGCTCATCGACGAGCTGAAGGG
Organism: Streptomyces sp. NBC_01351; assembly: GCF_036237315.1. Taxonomy (GTDB): domain Bacteria; phylum Actinomycetota; class Actinomycetes; order Streptomycetales; family Streptomycetaceae; genus Streptomyces. The sequence continues at coordinate 1,122,371 of NZ_CP108356.1, forward strand.
CGGCCTCCCGGACATCCCGCTGCTGATGGTCTGTGTGTCCCGGCCGGAGCTGCTGGGGCCCGACGGCTCCCCTTTCCTGGACGACGACGTGATCGACGTCGGCGCGCTGGTGCCGATCGACAGCGCGCGGCTGGCGATGTCGCTGGCGGGACGCAGCAGCGGCGACGAGGTGGAACTGCACGACCTCGACGTGGTCGACCGGGTCGCCGTGTACAGCGCGGGCAACCCCCTGTACATCCGGCTGATGATGGACTGGCTGAGGGACGGCCGGACCCTCGACGAAGTGCCGCCGACGATCACGGCCATGGTCGGCGCGATGATCGACCGGCTGCCCACGCCCGCCCGGCGGCTGCTGGGCGCGGCCTCGGTGATCGGTCCGGCCTTCACCCTGGAGCAGCTCGCCCTGCTGGGCGAGGAGGTGCCGGCGGCCAACGTCGAGGCCCTCGCGGCACGGCGGCTGTTCCAGTCGACGGCGGAGGAGGGCGGCTACCGCTTCGTGCAGCAGCCGGTGCACGAGGTGGCGTACGGCCGGCTGGAGAAGGAGCAGCGCATCACGTGGCACCGGCGCCTGGCCGAGCGGGGCTTCAACCCCGGCTTCCACCTGGAGGCGGCCACGCGGCTGCTCGGCGGGATCCGCCCGGACGACGCGGAGCTGCCCCTGCTGGCCCGGCGGGCGGCCGAGGCGCTGCTGGCCGAGGGGACCGTGGCGCTCCGGCAGCGTGACGTGCCCACCGCGATCGGGCTGCTCGAACGGGCGCTCATGCTGGCGCCGAACGGGCCCGACCGGTGCCGGTCGGTCGCGGCCATCCGGCTCAGCGACGCCCTCATGCTCTCCGGGGACACCCGGGAGGCGCTGGACGTGGCCGCGGACGGTGCCCGGCAGGGCCCGGACGGCGAGGGGCAGCGCCCCTGCCAGGTCCAGCGGTACCTGCTGGCGGCGCGGCTCGGGAAGGTCACCACGGCCCACGTCGAGAAGCTGCGGGCCGAACTGGACGGCGACGAACGCGATGCGGGAGGGCCCGACCGGTTCGCCTGGTGCCGGTTCGAACAGTTGCGGATGCTGCTCCATCTGGACCGGGGCCGGTTCGGTGCGGCCGAGGAAGCGGCGTGCGCCGCGCTCGAACACGCCCGGGTCATCGGCGACGCGTACGAGGAGGACCGCCTCCTGGTGGCCCTTTGCGAGATCCGGCAGTGGTCGCCGACCCCGATGGCGGAGAAGCTGTCGGGCTGCGCCGAGCTCCTCGAACGGTTCGCCGCCGACCGGTTCCTGGTGCTGCCGGCGCTGGCGGCCCGGGCCCGCTGCCTGGCGCTGACCGGGGACCGGATCGGTGCGCGCGCGGCGCTGGCCGAGGCGGAATCCGTCGTCGAGCAACTGCGGCTGACCATGGGCGGTGTCCTGGTCGATCAGGTGGCCGGGCTGGCCGCCTCCCTCGACGGCGAGCACGAGGAGGCCGAGCGGCGCTTCCACAGTGCGGCCGACGCGCTCGCCCAGGCCGGCTACATCCCGGTCGCGCTCACCATGCGGGTGCAGGCGGCCCGCGAGTGCGCCCTGCGGGACGGAGCGGGCGGCGGGACGGGCCGCCGGGAGGCCGGTGGGGCGGGCGACGCCGCCGGCCGGATCGCGCGGCTCCTCGTACGGCGCGACGAGATGGACGTACGGGGGCGGATCCTGTGCGTGGCGGCCGCCGTGCTGATCGCCGCCGAGGAGGGCCGGGCCGACCCGATGCGCGCCGAGGTGCTGGCCTTGCTGGACGACATCGACGACCCGTGTCTGCGCGGCGAGGTCTTCTTCGACCTGGCCCGGGCCGACCGCTGTCTGGGCGACCCGTCCGGTGCCCGGGTCATGGCCGGGCTGGCCGTCGCCGCGTACGGCGCGGTCGGCGCCACGAAGCCTCTGGAGGCGGTGCGGGAATGGATGTGAACGGCGTCGCGCCCTGGCGGCGCGAACGGCTGCCGCACTCGTCCGGGATGCCCGCGTGGAGCATGCCGGCCGACGGTGGTCCCGGCGAGCCCATGCCGACGGCCCTGTTCGAAGGGATCGACTCCCGCTGGGCCTGGGAGGGCGCGAGCGGCGAGGGCGTACGCGTCTGTGTGCTGGACAGCGGCGTCGACGCGTCCCATCCGCTGGTCGGCGCGGTCGAGCAGGCGTGGCGCGTGGTGAGCACCGAGGGCGGGGCGCCGCGCGTGGAGGAGTGCGAGCCGCTCGACAGTGCCGGACACGGGACCGCGTGCGCGGGGATCATCCGCGGCATCGCGCCGCGGGTCTCGCTCAGTTCGCTCAAGGTCCTCGGCGACGGACGGTCCGGCAGCGCCTCCGCGCTGATCGCCGGTCTCTCGTTCGCGATCGAGGAGGGGTTCGACGTCATCAGCATGAGCCTGTCGACGAACAGGGTCGAGTTCCGCGACCGGCTGGGCGAACTGTGCGACCGGGCCTACTTCCGCCGGACGACCGTGGTGGCGGCGGCGCACAACCTGCCCATCGAGAGCTTCCCGTGGAACTTCGCCTCGGTGATCTCGGTCGCCAGCCATGCCGAGCCGGACGGCATGCGCTTCTACTACAACGCCGCGCCACCGGTCGAGTTCCGCGCCCGCGGGGTCCGCGTACCGGTGGCGGGACCGGGCGGGGGCACCGTCCGCAACACCGGCAACAGCTTCGCGGCGCCGCACATGGCGGGCATCGCGGCGCTGATCCTGAGCAAGCACCCGTGGCTCACGCCGTTCCAGCTCAAGAGCGTCCTGTATCACTGCGCCGCGAACGTATCGGTCCAAGGAGGCGGAGAATGAAGCCCTGGTCGCACGATCTCATGGCCACCGAACGTCAACTGCTGCAGTCGGTCGTCTCGGTGGCCCGGTACATCTACGGAGCCGCCGCCTCGTCGGTGTTCATGGTGAGTCCCGACACCGGGGAGCTGGTCTTCGCCGCGGTCGCGGGCGAGGGCGAGGAGGGCCTGGTCGGCAAGCGCTTCGAGCCCGGCACCGGCATCGCCGGCTGGGTGGCGGCCAGCGGCCAGCCCCTGATCACGGACAACGTGGCGGGGACCGACCAGTTCGCGGGAGACGCCGCGGCCTCCACCGGGTACGTGCCCGCGAGCATCATGGCCGCCCCGCTCATCGCGGACGGGGAGTGCATCGGCGTGATCGAGGTGCTGGACCGCCACACCCACGACGCGAACGCCCCTGGCCGGGAACTCGACGACATCGAACTGCTGGGTCTGCTCGCCACGCAGGCCGCGTTGAGCCTGGCGCTGCTGCGGCGGAGCGAGCAGGCGGCGAGCGCGGCGCCGCGCATCGGCGATCTGGTGGCGCGGCTGTCGGAGCACGCGGTCATGAACTCGTCCGACCCGCTGGCCGTCTCGCTGCTGAGCATCTCGCTGGACCTGCTGGACCGGCGTGCGCACCCCGCGTCGAAGTCGGGCTGACCGCAGGCGGAGACGGCCGGCAGACGTGGCGGCGACGGAGCGGAGACGCTGACGGAACGGGGCCCGCCTACGCTCCCGCGCATGGTCAACAGAGCCGAGGTCGAGGCGCCGTCGTTCCCCGAACTGCTCCGCCACAAGCGGGTCCAGGCCGGGCTCACCCAGCGGACGCTCGCCGACCTGTCGACGATCAGCCCGCGGACGATCCGCGCCCTGGAATCGGGCCGGGTGAACGCGCGGATGCAGACGGTCCGGCTGCTCGCGGACGCCTTGCGGCTGGAGGGGATGCCGCGGGAGCTGTTCGTCAGCGCGGGCCTGGGCAGCCAGCGTCAGGGGCCGGCCGGGGCCGAGCCCTGCCTCACGGTGCCCCGCTCCGTGAACGCCCTGCTCGGGCGGGACGTCGAGGTGCGGGCGATGGTGGGCGCCCTGGCGTCGGACCACCGCCGCATGATCTCCCTGTCCGGGCTGCCGGGGGCGGGCAAGTCGCGGGTGGCCGCGGAGGTGGCGGTCCGGCTGAGCTCGCGCCGGGGGTGGCCGGTGCTGTGGATCGGGACGGGCACGGTGGACCTCGACGGTCACGGCACGGTGATGGGCTCCCTGCTGAAGTCGCTGCGGCTGCTCGTGGAATCGGGCGCGGAGGACGTGTCCACGGTCTGCCGGCTCATCGGCCGGCACGAGGTGCTGCTGGTGCTCGACGGGGTCGCCGACGCGCGGGGCCCGGTCGGCGTGGAGGAGTTGCTGGCGTACTGTCCGGGCATCCGGGTGGTCAGCACGTCGCGGGCGCCGTGGCACGTCCCGGGTGTCCAGGGGACCGTGGTCCCGCCGCTGGCCACGCCGGGGCCGGAGTGGGACGCGACGGGGTCCCTCGACGTCCTGACCGGTGTGCCGTCGGTGCGGCTGCTCGTGGACCGGCTCTCGGAGGTCCGGCCGGGGTTCACCCTCTGCCGGGCCGATGCCGGGGCGGTGGCGCGGCTGTGCCGGAGGCTGGACGGTCTGCCCGTCGCGCTGGAGGCGGCGGCCGCCCGGTCCGGCGTGCTGGGTCTGCGGCAGCTCGCGGACACCCCGGCGCGGGACCTCCTCGATCTGCCGGTGGCGACCCGGTCCGCAGGGGATCCCGAGACGGTCGGCGGCCTGATCCGGTCCGGCTTCGAGCACCTGGACACCGCCCGCCGCGCGATCCTCCACGAGCTGGCCGGGTTCGACCGGGCGCCGACGCTCGGCGAGGCCGCCGAGGCCCTGGACCGGCCGCTGAACCAGGTGGTGGACGATCTCGGCCCGCTGATGGGCCGTGGCCTCGTACGGGCGTCCCACGAGGAGGCGGAGACGCGCCTGCACCTGCCGAACCTGCTGCGGGCGGCCTTGACCCGGCAGTGACCCGGCAGCGAGGCCCCCGCCCCCACCGCGCCGGGCGCGTCACGCCAGGTGCGCGGCGAGGAACCGTTCGACGGCGGCGTAGTAGGTCTGCCGGTTGCCGGGCCGTGCCAGGCCGTGGCCCTCGTCGGGAAACAGCAGGTACTCGTGCGCGAGCCCGTTGGCCGCCAGTGCCGCGACGATCTGCTCGGCCTCCGCGCGGGGCACCCGGACGTCGTTCGCGCCCTGGACCACCAGGACCGGGATGCGGATGTCCGCGGCCCGCGACAGCGGGGACCGCTCCCACAGCATGTCGCGCTCGGTTTCCGGATCCCCGACGTTGGCGTGCATGAACGCCTGCAGCGGAGTGCGGGTGGGTGCCCCGGCCGCCAGCATCGTCAGCAGGTTCGACGGCGCGCACAGGGCTATCGCACAGGTGAAGACGTCCGGTGTGAACGCCGCCCCGACCAGCGCGGCGTACCCGCCGTACGAGCAGCCCATGATCGCGACCCGGGAGGGGTCGACGCTCCCGTCCGCGACGAGGTGGCCGAGCGCGTCGAGCAGATCGGTCTGCATCGCGGCGCCCCACTGTTTGGCGCCCAGGTTGCGGAAGTGCTTGCCGTAGCCCGTCGAACCCCGGAAGTTGACCTGGACGCACGCGTAACCGCGGTTGGCGATCAGCTGCGCCTCCTCGTCGAAGGCGAACGTGTGCCGGGCCCAGGGCCCGCCGTGCACGTTGACCACCGCCGGCAGGCCCCGCCGCTCGACGCCGGGCGGCCAGGTCACGTAGCCGTGCACCGTGACGCCGTCGCGCGCGGAGAACGCGAAGGGCTCCATCCGGGCCAGCCGGTAGCGCTCCAGCTCCGGCTGGTGGCTGAAGAGGTGGCGCAGGCTTCCGTCCGCGCGGTCGTAGAGGTAGTAGAGGACGGGACCGGCTCCGGTCACCACCGAGACGGTCCACAGCCGCCCGGATCGGTCGGTGCGGTCGAGGTGGATCTCGCCGTCGATCTCCAGGAGCGCGAGCTCGCCGCGGATCCGCCCGAGGTCCTTGCCGAAGTCCTCGTCGAGGAAGACCCATTCGTCGCGGTCCTTGGCGAACAGCGCCGCTTGCGGCCTGCGCGTCACCGGGTCCAGCTCGACCTGCCTGACGTCGTGGACCGGATCCTCGGCGAGCAGGGTGCGGGTCCCGGTCGCGATCTCGACCTCGAAGAGGCGGCTGCTGTTGGCCCCGATGGAGGACAGCAGGTAGCAGGTGGCGCCGTCGCGCGCGAAGCCGATGACGCGCGTGCCCATCGCGTCCTCGTAGGGCACGTCGAGCCACGGCGGCGCACCACCGCCGTCCGGCCCGTCCGGCGCATCCGGCGCATCCGGCGGGCCCAGGAACACCGTCGTACCGCCGTCGGGCTTCATGGTGGTGCCCCCGCGGACCCGCAGGTCGGTGTCGATGATCCAGCTCAGGTAGCCGGGGTTCTCCGCGACCTTGGTGAGCCGGCCCGTCGGCAGGTCCAGGCTGTAGACGTCGTGCAGGGCCGGCCGGTCCTTGTTCAGGCCGATCAGCACGGTGGCCGGGTGCCACCGGTTGTGCGCCAGTACGCGTGCCTGGACCCCGTCGAACGGCGTGGCGCAGCGCTCCTCGCCGGAGACGAGGTCGACGAGGTACAGCCGCCGGCTCTCGTCGCCGTTGTCGTCGCGCAGGTAGAACAGGGTGCGGTCGTCGTGGCAGAGGCCGTACGTGCGGATGCCGCGCCCCCGGTCGTGCGTCACTACCGTCGCCTCGTCCGGCCGGTCCACCGGCGCCGTCCATACGTTCAACACCCCGTCGTCCGGGGCCAGGTAGAGCAGGCGGGTGCCGTCCGGCGAGATCTCGGGCACGAGGTAGGACGGGTTGCCGAACAGTACGGAGTGCGGGATCGGCTCTGCGGCTTCAGTCGTCACGGCTCTCTTCCCGGGTGGGTTGCTGACGTCGGTGCCCCGCGAACCACCACGCGGCGAGCCGGGGGAACTGCGCGACCGCCTCGTCGGTGTCGAGCGGCGGTTTCGGGTCGGCGGGCAACTCCCGCGGGAGGCACGGGTCCGCGGCGGCCGCCGGCGGGACCAGCGTCTGGGAGCGGAAGAACTGTGTCATCAGCGCCGGACTGGTGAGCACAGCCCCGGACATCCTGGCCCGCGCCCCCACCCGCGCCCCCGCCCCCACCCGCACCCGCTGCCCGACGGCGGACACCGGGCCCGCCGGTGCGGCCCGCGGCCGGTCCTGCTCGGTCGCCATCCGCCACGACCTGTCCGCCTCTTCCGCCACGGCGGCCTGGAGTGCGGGGAGGACGTCGGGGTCGGCGCCGTGCCGTGCCAGTTCGCGGTCCAGTCGTACGGCGCCGAGCAACGCGACCGACATGCCGTGCGAGTAGACCGGGTTGACCGCCGTCAGCGCGTCGCCGACCACGAGGAAGCCGGCCGGCCGGGGCCCTCGCTCGAAGAACCTCCTGCGGTTCGCGGTGACCCGGTACGGCCGTACTCCCCCGAGGGGTTCGGCCGCGGCCAGGAGCTCCGCCACGACCGGTGAGCTCAACGACTTGACGCAGTCGGTGAATCCGTCCGCGTCGGTCGGCGGTGTGGCGTCCCGCGTGCCGGTCAGGGTGACGGTCCAGCGGTCGTCCTCGATCGGGAACAGTGTCGCGCCGTGCCCCGGCGGGCCTCCGCTCGTGGGGCGCGGGTGCAGCATGAGCGCCGGCATCCCGGCGGCGAGGCCGGAGGGCGCCCGGTAGATCCGGGTGGAGTACGCCAGCCCCGAGTCGACGACCTCTTCCTCGACGCCGGGCCCACCCATCGCGGCCAGCCACCGCGGGGCCCTCGACCGTCGTCCCGTCGCGTCCACCACGAGGTCGGCGCGGAGGGTTTCGCGGACACCGTCCTCGCCGGCGACCACGACACCCGTCACCCGCGACGCGTCCCCGGCGAGCCCCAGGACCCGGGTGTGCTCCCGTACCGTCACCGCGCCGTCGGCCAGCGCCCGCTGCCGGATGACGTGGTCCATGAGCCACCGGCTGCACGAGACCAGGAAGGCGCCGGTCTCGTGGCGGGGGAACCAGCCGTCGGCGCTCAGGATCAGCGCCCCGTCCGGGAGGCCCCGCCGGTGGGCCCCCCGGTCGAGCAGCGCCTCCAGTGTTCCCGGGAGCAGCGTTTCCAGGGCCTCGGCGCCCGCGGTCACGAGCACGTGGCTGTGGAACGCCTGGGGCAGCCCGGGGCGGACGTCCGGGCCCGCCGGGTAGCGGCCGCCCTCGATCACGGTGACCTCGTCGACGTGCCCGGACAGCACGTGGGCCACCAGGATGCCCGCGAAGCCACCGCCGAGGACGACGGCCTTGGTCACGGCCGTGCGGCCGGCCGGTCCGCTTCCGTCTCCTGGAGCAGATCGGCCTCGACCATGGAGGTGATGAACGCGTCCACTTCCGCACGGATGCGCGCGGTCATGACGGCGTTGTGTCCCGCGAAGAGCAGGGACAGTTGCTTGATGACCGTCTCCCGGTCACCGTCCTCCTCGACGAGCGCCCAGATCTGGGCGGCGGTCGAGTTCAGCGTACGGAACTCGCCGGACTCGGTGTGGTAGAGCGAGACGCCGTCTCCGCTCTCCTGCCAGATGACCGCGTCACTGACATGCAGGGACATCGCCCAGCCTCCTGTTCACCGGCATGATGGGAATGAGTTCGCCGACCTTGATCGCGGGCTCGGGCGTGCGGACGTAGGTCTTCCACTGCTCGTGGACGGCGTGCACCTCGTCGGTGGCGACCATCCGGGGGACCGTCATCTCCAGGTCCTTGAGGGCCAGCTCCGCGCGGGTCACCCCGACTTCCTGCCACAGCTGCGTGGTGATGCCGTGCCGCAGGATCCGGCACAGGTGGCGGCTGTTGCGCCGCAGGTCCCCGGACTCCGACATGTGCGCGGCCCGGCAACCGCCGCCGCAGTTGGCCTTGATGTAGCACTTCTCGCAGTCGGCGTGGAACTCCCCGCCGTACACGGTGCTCTTGCGCATGGCGCTCAGCACCGGACCGGCGAACATCTCGGACAGCCGCTGCTTCCTGATGTTGCCGGCGTACTCGCCCTTTCCGGTGACGAGCTTGCACGGGTACATGTCACCGAGGGAGTTGATGTAGATCTCGTTGCCGCCCATGCCGCAGTTGCCCTTGACCGAGCACGGGGTGACCGGCCTCGGCCCGTCCGGCTTGAACTTGCCCGCGACGGGCGAGGTCCAGACGAGCTGCTGCACCCGCAGGTGGTCCTGCCAGCCGAAGTCGTACTCGTCTCCCACGCCGCGGCCCAGGTCGTTGTGGTTCATCAGACGGACGCTGTGGATCTCGATGCCGTCGAGGAACGACGCGAAGTCCTCCAGCTCGTCGACGTTGTCCGAGGTGACGATGTGGTTGATGGCCGGCGTCACGCCGGCGGCGTTGAGCAGCTGGATCGCCCGGTGGGTCTTGGCGAACGCGCCCTTGCCGCGGGTGCGGTCGTGCGTCTCGGCCGTGCCTCCGTCGAGGCTCACCGTGACCATGTTGAACAGCTCGGCGAACCGTTTCGCCGTCGCCTCGCTGCGGATCATCGTCGCGTTGGTGATCACGTTCGACTTCAGGCCGCTGCTGTTGGCGTGCTCGACGATCCGGAACAGGTCCTTGCGGAGCATCGGCTCACCGCCGGTGAACACGATGGTCTCGCTGCCGAACTCGGCGATCTGCGAGACCAGGTCCAGCGATTCGGCGGTGTCGAGCTCGCCCGGGAGGCACTTTTCGGACGACGCGTAGCAGTAGGGGCAGCGCAGGTTGCAGCCGTCTGTGATGGCGTAGTACGCGATGCGCAGGGGCGGTTCGCCGAGCCGGACCTTGGGCTTGTTGCCGTTGAAGTAGACGATCCAGTTCAGGATGAGCTTGGCGAGGACGCGTTCCGTCTCGGCGTCCTGCTCCAGCGCCGGTTCCTCCCCGCGGACACGGGCCGCGGCCAGGGCCTGGAGGACCCGGAACTCCCGTCCCGTGAGGACGCACCGGGAGGCCACTTCCGGGTTGACGACGAGGTGGTCCTCGTCGTGCACAAAGTACGTCAGGTCTTTCGGCACATCGAACAACGACAGGTTCCGGACCAGATTCCCACGCATCGCGCCTCCTCTCTGGGCTGGCACAGGCGCGGCCCGACGCGAACGACCGCCGGGCCCCGCCTGTGGACTGTCGTACTACTGGGCCGCCTCGCCGGAGCCGGACCAGAGGCCGCAGGCACACAGCATCGCGGCGTCGAAGCCCTCCTTGGTGGCCTCGGGCGAGGACCACTCCTGGGAGTGCGCCACCACGTCGGGAAGGATCGCCGCAAGGCGGTTCTTGGTCGAGATGAGGACGTGGGTCTCCTCAGGGGTCAGGCTGGCGTAGAACTCCTCGAGTGCGGGCGCCATCGTGCCGCCGATAACGCCGGCGGCGCGGAGAGACTCCAGGGAGTTGAAGCTCATGATTCCAACCCTTCGCTGTCACGATCGGTACGGGGACGCAACCGAGACTGCGCGTGGCGGTTCAGTGAAACAACCCCACGAATGTGGGTTGTGCCCGAGGCATGGCCGGGCCATACGCGCGCGAGCGACGGCCCTCGCGGCGGCGCTTGCGGAGGTGCTCCGGGCGACGCACGAGGCAACGGGTCGGGCCCCGTGTCAGCACCGCCCCGGGCACCCCTTCAGACACCGGATCAGGGCATCGGGAACCGGCCACGCGGGGGTGTTGACGATCTCCATGCCGTGCCTCACGCTCATACCACAGCTCTTGTGAAGCTCATGTGAAGCGACCGTGGACGTCAGCACCGGAGATCAATGCCACGCCCAGTCGGCGGCCAGCGGTCCGCCGGACGACCCGAGAGGTGCGATGAACCCCACAGGCTCCGGCATCGTGCACATATCGCTGCTGCCAGGCTTCGTCTGCCGCACGGATCAGCGGGTCGCGGACCTGAGCGACATCCAGCAGCGGCTCGTCGCGGCTCTGGTGCTCAGCGAACGCCCGATGCGGCGCGGCGACCTGGCTTCGCGACTGTGGCCCGACGTGCCGCCGGCTCGGGCAGGGGCCCGATTACGCCAAACTCTGTGGCGGTTGAACCAGGCCACGTCCGGGGGGCTGTTACAGACCACGCACACCACCATCTCCCTCGCCGAGCACGTGGACGTGGACTACAGAACGGCCGCACGACTGATCGCGGCCGTGTCGGGAGCCGGTGGAGCCGCGGTCGGCGGCGACTGGTTGCCCCACGCGTGGAGCGTGTTGCGGCACCCCCTGCTGTACGGCTGGGACCACGACTGGCTCGTGCCGTTCCAGGAGAAGTGGAAGTTGCAGCGCGTCCAGACGCTGGAGCGGCTTGCCGAGACGTTCCTGCAGCGCCGGCAGCACTCCACGGTGCTCGAACTGGCGGACGCCGCGGCCCAGGCCGACCCCCTGCGGGAGGGCCCCCGGCGCATAGCGGTCCAATCGTGCCTGTACGCCGGCGAAGTCGCCGACGCACACCGCCGCTACCGCCACTACCGCGAGCTGCTCTTCTCCGAGCTGGGCGTGGCCCCGAGCGGCGCGATCCCGCAGCTGCTCAAGCAGGACCGCGACCGGCAGCTCGCCCTGGCGGTGGAGTACTGACCTCGCGGACGTGAAACCGTGGTGGAGTCGGCGACGGACCGTCACCGTTTCGTGAAGACCCCGCGGGACGCTGGTGCTCAGCCGGCGCATTTCGCGCCCCGCATTCAGGGGAGCAACACCATGAGCAACGTACGCACAGCCGCTGTCGTCCTCGCCGCCCTGTCCGCCCTGGCCCTGACCGCCTGCGGGCCCACCGAGGACGACGCGGCCGGCGGGGCCGCGACGCCGACCGCCGGCCCGACGAACTCCGCTACGCCGGCGCCCGCGAAGCCGTCCGCCAAACCGTCGGCCACGCCGCCGGCTTCGCCGGGCAAGGGCGCGTCGACCGACCCCGACTTCGACGTCTTCCCGTGCGGCATGAACGACCTGAAGTTCACCGCGTCCCTGGCGGAGCCGACGACCAGCAGCTACCTCCTCAAGATCACCAACAAGGGCACCAAGCCGTGCAAGGCCCTGGGCCACCCCGTCGTCACCTTCGGCGATCTGGACGGACAGGCCACGGAGCGCGGCAAGGCCCCGGGCATCGAGGCGGCGCTCCGGCTCGCCCCGGGCCAGTCGGCGTACGCGGGCCTCATGGGCGGTACCAACGACGGCAAGGGCAAGACCGTCAACTCGATCGCGATGACCATGAACACGGAGTCCGATCTGGTGCAGACGCCGCTCAAGGCGTCGACCCCCGGCCTGTACGTCTCGCCCGACAAGAACTCCGTGACCCCGTGGGTCGACAATGCGGAGGACGCTCTGAGCCTGTAGGGCGCAGAGGACACACGACACGAAGGACGACGCGTGACCACAGACAGGGCGGGGGCCTTCTTCCGGAGTTCCGGGGACGCGCTGCACCCGCAGCCCGAGGCACGGGGCTACTGGTCGGCCTCACAGATCCACGGCCGGCTGTTCGGTGGTCTCGCGGCCCGCGCCGTCGAGCACGAGCACATGGAGGAGGGTCTGGTCCCGGCCCGGCTGACCCTGGACCTGTTCCGGGGCGCGCCCATGGCGCCGGTGACCGTATCCACGTACCGCGTACGGGACGGCCGCCGGATCCGGGTCGTCGACGTACGGATCGACGCGGACGGCGAACAGGTCGCGCGGGCCCAGGTGGTGCTGCTGCGAGCCGGGGGCAAGGCGGTCGGCGAGGTGTGGTCCGGCCCGTCCTGGGTCCCGCCGTCGGCGGACGCGCTCGGGCCCCCGCACCTCCCGGCCACGTCGGGGAAGTTCGTCCCGCCCTTCGACGTGTGGCGCATCGATCCCGGCGACGGGCCCTCCCGCGAGGACGACGCGGGCCCCCGTCGGGCCGTGCTCCGCGATACCCGGCCGCTGGTCTCCGGAGAACCCCTCACCCCCCTCGTCCGCGTCGGTCTCGCCGCGGACTACGCCAGTCCCCTCGCCAACTCCGGTACGCACGGACTGGAGTTCATCAACGCCGACTTCACCCTTCGGCTGTCCCGGCTGCCCGGGGAGGAATCGATCGGCATGGAGAGCGCCGGCCACATGGCTTCGGACGGCATCGCGGTCGGGCAGGCCACCCTGTTCGACAGCCTCGGCGCGTTCGGCACCTGCGGGGTGAGCGCCCTCGCCAACGTCCGCTGACGGACGTACGACACCGACGAATCCGGCTTCGGCGAACCCGGCTTCGGCGCCCGGCGGCCGGCGGCCGCCGTCAGCTGAACACGGTGGCGGCCGCGAGCCCGAGGTAGACGAGGGCGACGAGGTACCTGGCCCTGCCGCGCCCCGGCGCCGCGCGGCCGCGCATCCTGCTCGCGAGCCCGCCGGCCACGGCCGCGTACCCCAGGTCCATGACCAGCCCGACCGTGAAGGTGATCCCGGCGAGCACCAGCAGTTCCGTACGGGCCTGTGCGCCGCTCGCGTCCTCGCTCACCCACTGCGGCAGGAAGGCCAGGAAGAACAGCATGACCTTCGGGTTGAGCACGTTGACGAGGACCCCTTCTCGGTAGACGCTCGCGAGCCTCCTTGGTTCCGGCCGGGCCGGGTCGCCCGGCGGACCGGCTCCGGCGAGGGAGCGCACTGCGAGGTAGAGGAGGTAGCAGGCACCCAGCAGGGTGAGGGCCTTCAGCGCCGCCGGTTCGGCCGAGACGAGTGCCGCGACTCCGAAGGCCGTGGCCAGGGCATGGATCAGGGTGCCGGTCTCCACCCCGAGCGCCGAGACCATCCCGGCGCCCGTGCCCTGGGCGATGCTCCGCGTACAGATGTAGACGACGTTCGGTCCGGGCAGGCCCACGAGCGCGACCGACGCTCCCACGAAGAGCAGCAGCTGCTGTGGATCGGAGAGGACCCTCATCGCCGGTCCGCTCCGAGCAGGGCCGGCAACAGGCCCAGGGGTGGCGCGCCCAGGCCGAGCAGAGCGGTGTGGAAGCGGGTGAGGGTGAATCCCTGCCCCCACCGCTGCCGGGCCTGGTCGCGCAGGTCGAGGATCGCGAACTTCCCCCGGGCGTAGTCGCCCGCTTGCGGGTCGAGCAGGCAGCGCGTGGCCTGCTGCGCGGCGAGCGCCGGTGGGGTGTGCGCGTCCGCCTCGAATCGGGCGGCCGCCTGTTCGTGGGTGAGTTCGCCGGTGTGCAGCCCGATGACGCAGGCCAGGCGGGTCAGGCGGAGCAGTCCGTCGCGGGCGACGGCCACGGTGTGCCGGGGGTCGCCGTCGCCGAACCCCGTCTCCAGGGCCATCTCCTCGCAGTAGTGCGCCCAGCCCTCGCTGGTCGCGTACGAGTGCAGGCTGCGGCGCACCTCGCTGCGTACGTGGCGCATGCTCCGGCGGTGCGCCAGGTGTCCCGGGGCCACCTCGTGCACGGCGATGTTCAGCAGCTGGTACCGGCTGTAGGTGCGCAGCCAGGCCTCGCGGTCCCGGGCGGGCCACTGCTCGAGGGGGTCGAGCGGGTCGTGCGTCGGGGCCCGGTGGTCCGGCAGGTCGGGGCGCGCCCGGTCCTGGCGGGCGGCAGCGGCCATTCCCGACAGCGCGCGGCGCACTCCGGTCTCGGAGAGGTCCTGGGGCCGGCCGTCGTACTCGTGGCGTCCGGCTTCGTCGCGTGCGGCCGGCACGGACGCGTCGAGGACGGCGCGGAGTCGGGCCGGGGTGGCCCGGGTGGTCCGTGGCATCGGATGGGTCTCCTCAGGGCGGATAGGGTCGAGTGGTAGGTCCGGGACCAGCCAATCCGGCGCCGGGGCAGACCACACGATCCAATGGGGGCCGAAGTGGACCTTTCACGGAATCCGGAACGGCTGGTGGAGCTGTTGCCGGACGGGTGGGCGGGGCGGGGTGCCCTGTTCCGCGGGCTCGCCGAGGCGCTGCGCCGGCTCGTCGACGAGGGTGATCTGACGCCGGGCGCCCGGCTGCCGTCGGAGCGCGGGCTCGCCGCAGCGCTCGCGCTGAGCCGCTCGACCGTCGTCGCCGCCTACGACGAGCTGCGCGCCGACGGCACCCTCGCCAGCCGGCAGGGCAGCGGCACCCTGGTGGCCAGGAGGTCGGGCGGCGGCCGCCGCCGCACCGGTCACGGGCACCGGCAGGGGCAGGCCGAGTCCGTTCTCGCCCGGCTCACACAGGGCCCGGGCCGCGTGATCTCCTTGGCGTACGCGGCGGACGCGGGCGCACCCGAACTCGCCGAGGCACTGCGCGAGGTGACCGCGTACGACCTCCCCCATCTGCTGTCCGACGCCGGCTACCACCCGCGCGGACTGTTCCTGCTGCGCGAGCGGATCGCCGTCCACCTCGGCGAGCTGGGGCTGCCCACCTCGCCCGATCAGGTGGTGGTGACGACGGGGGCGCACCAGGCCATCGCCCTGACCGCCCAGATGTACCTGCGGCCCGGCAGTACGGTCGTCGTCGAATCCCCCAGCTGGCCCGGCTGCTTCGACCTGTTCTCCGCGTACGGCGCCCGCACGGTCGGCGTACCGCTCGACGAGGAGGGCATGCGGCCGGACCTGCTGGCCGCCGCTCTGGCCGAGCACCAGCCGGACCTGCTGTTCGTCATGCCGGGCTACCACAACCCCACCGGCCGGCTGATGAGCGCGCCCCGGCGCCGCCGCATCGCCGAGCTGGCCCGGCAGCACGACGTGCCCGTCGTGGAGGACCTGGCCTACTCGGGGCGGATCGGTACCCGGGACGCGTTGCCGCCGCCCCTGGGCGCGTTCGCCGAGCGGGGCGGCGAGGTGCTGACCCTCGGTTCGCTGTCCAAATCGGTGTGGAGCGGGCTGCGGGTGGGCTGGCTGCGCGCGGAGGAACCCGTCGCGGCCCGGTTCGCCCGCCACAAGGCGCTGGCCGACCTGGGCACCCCGGTCCTCGATCAGGCCGTCGCGGCCCGGCTGCTGCCCCGGCTGGCCGAGCTGGAGCAGACGCGGGCGGAGTCCGCCGCCCGCCGGCTGCGTCACCTGACGGGGCTGCTGGAGCAGTCACTCCCGGACTGGAGATGGGAGCGGCCCGCCGGCGGGTCGGCCCTGTGGATCGAACTCCCCGGGGTCGATGCCGGCGCGTTCGCGCAGGTCGCGCTGCGCCACGAGGTCGAGGTGGTGGCGGGCCGGACCACCGATCCCAGCGGCCGCCACGACTCCTTCGTCCGGCTGCCCTTCACGTACCCGCCGGACGTCCTGACCGAGGCGGTCCACCGGCTCGCCCGCGCCTGGGCCGACTTCCGCCGGCACGGCCCGGCGCCCGAACAGGGACCCCCGCTGGTCTGAGGCGGTCCTTGAGACGGCCGAGCCGTCAGGTGCGTGCGGGTGCGAGTTCCCGTTCGAATCCGGACAGCAGTGCTTCGAGCGCGAAGTCGAAGCGTGCCACGGCCGCGTCCTCGCCCGCCTGGCGGGCGGCGCCGACCAGCAGCGGGTAGGCGTCCGGGTCCAGCGAGGCCAGGCTGCCGTCGACACTGCCCGCCTGCGCGGCGGCGTGACCGACGACGAAGCTGGTCAGGGCGTACATGACGTCCAGGGTCCTGGGCAGGGGGAAGCCCGCCTCGCACAGCATCCCCACCACGGCCTCCATCGTCCGCAGGTTGCGTGGCGTCATGGAGGGCCTGGACAGGAACAGCGGCACGGCGTGCGGATGCGCGCCGAGCGCGGCCAACAGCGCATGGGCGTAGGCGCCCAGGTCCGCCCGCCAGGTGGCGGCGCCGAACTCCGGGGGTACGGCCTCGGCGACGACCTGCTCGATCATCCCGTCCAGCAGGGCGCTCTTGTTCGGCACGTGGTGGTAGAGGGTCATCGCCTCCACGCCCAGTTCGGCGCCGAGCCGGCGCATCGACAGGGCCTTCATCCCCTCTCGGTCGACGAGACGTACGGCCGCCTCCAGGACGGCCTGCCGAGTGAGCCCCACGCGCTGCCCGCGAGCCCTGTTGGCCCCCATGGCGCCTCTCCTTCCGTACCGGATGCCCTGCGTTCCGGGTTGACCATTCTTACGCCGTAAGTATAGCGTCGAGATACGACCTTACATCGTAAGAATCGCGTGACGGGTCGGCGCCCGCTCCCTCTGCGGGGCCCGACGAGGACGAGGGGACGATGACCAGCACCGAGTTGGCCGAGGCGAGGAAACCTGACGGGCAGGGGATGGCAGGGCTGCTGCGTCCTTACGCGAGGGGCTTCGCCGCCGTGATCGTCCTGCAGCTCATCGGTGCGGTGGCCGGGCTGGCCCCGCTGCTCGCCGTCGTCGAGCTGGGCAGAACCCTGTTCGCGCCCGGCCCGGTCGACCACGGCCATGTCCGGCTCGTCGTGGTCGCGGGGGCGGTCGGCCTCTTCGTCCGACTGCTGTTCACCGCCGCCGCGGCGGGAGTCGGGCATCTGCTGGACGGGCGGGTGCAGTTGGCGCTGCGCCGACAGCTGGCCGCGCGGCTGGGCCGGGTCCCGATCGGCTGGCTCTCGCGCCGCCGCAGCGGTGAACTGGCCAAGCTGGTGGGCGAGGACGTGTCCGCCGTGCACCCCTTCATCGCCCACACTCCCGGCGAGCTGGCCTCGGCGTTCGTCGTGCCCCTGGTGTCGCTGGTCTACCTGTTCACCGTCGACTGGCGGCTGACGCTGATCACACTGATCCCGGTGGTCACGGCGATGGCGCTGGTCCCGTTGATGATGACCCCGGCCAGGCTGCGCGAGCAGGCCGAATTCGACTCGGCGATGACGCGGATCGCGAGCTCCGTCGTGGAGTTCGTCCAGGGCATCGCGGTGGTCAAGGCCTTCGGCGGGGGCGAGCGCGCGCACCGCGAATTCCGCACCTCCGCCGACGAGTTCGTCGCCACGTTCCGCCGCTGGGTGCACGGGATCTCCCCGATCGCCGCGGGGATGCAGCTGGCGCTGTCACCCCCGTTCGTGCTGCTGACCGTACTGGTCGGCGGCGCGGCGCTGATCGCCGACGGAGAGCTGGCACCGGCCGATCTGCTGCCGTTCCTGCTGCTGGGACTCGGGCTGACCGCCCCCGTGGCCGCGCTCGGGCACGGCTTCGACGAGCTGCAGACCGCCCGCCGCGCGGTCGGCCGGATCCGCGACGTACTCGCCGTACCCCCGCTTCCGGAGCCGGCGCACCCTCGCGCGCCGCACGGCCACCGGGTGGAGCTGCGCGACGTCCACTTCGCCTACGACGCCGGCCGTGAGGTACTGCGCGGAATCGACCTGGTGTTGGAGCCGGGGACGGTCACCGCACTCGTCGGACCGTCGGGAAGCGGCAAGTCCACGCTGGTCCAGCTGCTGCCGCGGTTCGTCGACCCGACGAGCGGCTCGGTCCGCCTGGGCGGCGTCGACCTGCGCGAGCTGAGCAGCCGGGAGCTGTACCGGCACGTCTCCTTCGTCTTCCAGGACGTGCGGCTGTTGCGCGCCTCGGTCGCGGACAACATCGCTCTGGCGGTACCGGGCGCCCGTCCGGAGGACGTGGTGCGCGCGGCCCGCATGGCGAACATCCACGACCGCGTGCTCGAACTGCCCCGCGGATACGAGACGGTGATCGGCGAGGACGCCCGGCTGTCGGGCGGCGAGGCCCAACGCGTCGCGCTCGCCCGCGCCCTGCTGGCCGACACCCCCGTCCTCGTGCTCGACGAAGCGACCTCCTTCGCCGACCCGCACACCGAACAGGCGGTGCGCCGCGCCCTGGAGGCGCTGCGGGGCGACCGGACGGTCCTGGTCATCGCCCATCGCCTGGAGACCGTCGCCGGCGCCGACGCCGTCGCGGTGCTGGAGGACGGACGCGTCGTCGAGCACGGCAGGCCCGCCGAACTGCTCGCAGCGGACGGGGCGTTCGCCCAGCTGTGGCGAACCCTGCACGCGCCGGGCTCCACGGGAGGGGGTGAGCGGCTGTGAGGAAGCCTGCCCGCCGGCAGTACCCCATGCCCGCCCTCACTCCGACCGACCCGGTCACGCCCGTGGAACGGACCGACCGCGAACGACGAGGAGACCACCCGCGATGATCCGCATGCTGCTGCGCGTGCTGGGACACCAGCACTCCCGCCCGATGCGCCGCACCCTCGCCCTGATGACGACCACCGCGGTCGTCGAGGGCCTGTCCTACGCCCTGCTGCTGCCCGTGCTGCGGGCGCTGCTCGGGGACACGCCCGAGGACGCCTGGCCCTGGCTGGGCGCGTTCGGCACCGCGGTCGGGGCGTATGCGGTGCTGCGCTACCTCAGCGACCTGTCGGGGTTCCGCGTCGGCACCACGCTGCTGCGCGGTGTCTACCACCGCCTCGGCGACCATCTGGCCCGGCTGCCCCTCGGGTGGTACGGCGCGGCCCGGGTGGGAGATCTGTCCGTGCTGGCCGGACAGGGCGTGCTGCAGGCGATGAGCGTGATCGCACACCTGATGGCACCGTTCGTCTCCGCCGCCGTGACGCCGTTGACGATCGTCACCGTGATCCTCGCCGCCAACTGGCAGCTGGGCCTGGCCGCGCTGGCCGCCGTCCCCATCGTGGCGGCGATCCAGATCCTCACCGGTCGTTCGACCGCCGCCGAGGACGCGGAACGTGCCGCAGGCGACCGCGAGGCCGCCGACAGGGTCATCGAATACCTCCGGGCCCAGCCGGTGCTGCGCGCCGGCGGCCGGACCGCCGAACGCTTCCGGCTGCTGGACGACTCCCTGCAGCAGGTCCGGCAGGCCTCCCGCCGCTCCACGCTGTCCGCACTGCCCGGCGCGCTGGGGCTGACCCTGACGGTGCAGGCGGTGTTCACCGCGATGCTGGTCCTGGGCGCGTACCTCGCGCTCGGCGGGGGCATCGGGACCGCAGAACTGCTCACGATCCTGGTACTGGCCTCCCGCTGCGCGGACCCGCTGCTGTCGCTGGCCGACCTCGGCGGCAAGCTCCGCGGCGCGCGCGGCGAACTGGTCCGGCTCGACGCCGTGCTGCGCACGGAGCCGCTGCCGCAGGACCCCGACCCGGTCCAACCGGTCGGTCACGGAGTGGAGTTCGACGCGGTCACCTTCCGGCACGGGGGCCACACGGTCTTCGAGAACCTGTCTCTGTCCGTCCCCGCCGGGCAGCGACTGGCCGTCGTGGGGCCTTCGGGTGCGGGCAAGACCACCCTGCTGCAGTTGCTCGCGCGGTTCCACGACGTGGACGCGGGCGCGGTGCGCGTCGGCGGCGCGGACGTACGCGCCGTCGGCACATCGGATCTGATGGCACGGTTCGCCATCGTCTTCCAGGACGTCTACCTCTTCGACGGCACGATCGAGGACAACGTGCGCCTGGGCCGCCCCGACGCCACCGAAACCGAGGTGCGGGCAGCCGCGGCCGCGGCGCGACTGGACGAGGTGGTCGACCGCCTGCCGGACGGATGGGCGACCGGCGTCGGCGAGGGCGGCGCACGCCTGTCCGGCGGCGAGCGCCAGCGCGTCTCGATCGCCCGCGCGCTGCTGAAGGACGCGCCGATCGTGCTGCTGGACGAGGTCACCTCCGCGCTCGACCCCGTCAACGAGGCGGCCGTCCACACCGGCATCGAGCGCTTGATGGCAGGCCGAACCGTGATGATGGTGGCCCACCGGATGCGGACCGTCCAACACGCCGACCGCATCGTCTTCCTCGACGCCGGCCACATAGTCGAGGAAGGCGGCCACGACGAACTGCTGCGCCGCGGCGGCCGCTACGCCGACTTCTGGAACCTCTCCCTGGTGCCCGGAACGCCGAACACCGGGTGACGGCCTGGCCGGCGTAGCCGTTCCGATTGTCCTCCTGGTCGCCCTGGCGCTCGTCACAGCCCTGGTCGTCACCGTCCGCCAGAGCGAGCGGCGGGTCCCGATCCAGTACTCCAAGCGCATGACGGGCCGCCGGCCGTACGGCGGCACGGCGACCCATGTCCCGGTCCGAGGCGGCCGGGGCGGGTTCGCGGTGATGATCCCCGCATCCCTGCTGCTTCTGCTGCCCGCTCCACCGGCTCCCTGGGTCCTGGCGGCGTACGTCCTGCTCGCCTTCGGCTACGCGTTCCTCCCCGGAATCATCGAATTCCACGGCCGGCCGACCGCCGAGTACCTCGCCTACGTTCAGATGCGGATCGTCCTGGCCGGCGCGCTCGGCATGACGGTGGTCGCGCTGATCCCGGTGACGGCGCTCGCCCTGCCCGGCGTGCACGCGGATCACGCCGCCTTCGGCGTCACCACGCTGCTCATCGTCGCGCGCGTCGCCCTCGACACCGCGCTGCCCACCACCCGGCAGATCGAGTCCTGGCTGCTGAAGCCCGGCTACGAGCGGTTTCTCCGCCGAGGGTGAGCACAGGCCCCGGGGTTGGTCCGTGCAGTTGCCGCCCCGCTCGTCGCGCGCCCGGTCAGGGAGAGCTCTGGCGCCGCACCCTTCTCCGACGGGAGAAGAGCCGCACGGACCCGTATCCGGTCGAATGAGGACTTTCACCATGCCGTAGACACGTTGCGTGCAAGGATGTCGGCCGTGACCAGATCGTCCTCCTCGCCTCTCGCCGAGGGCACGCCTCACACCCACGGCCTGGGTCCCCGTGTCGCCGCCGTGCTCGTGTTCGGGTCGTCGGCCGCGGTCCTGGTCGTGGAGATCGTCGCTCTGCGGCTACTGGCTCCCTACCTCGGCCTCACCCTCGAGACCAGCACCATGGTGATCGGCATCGCCCTCACCGCGATCGCCTTCGGCTCCTGGCTGGGCGGGCGCATCGCCGACCAGGTCAATCCACGCCGGCTCATCGGCCCTTCGCTGGGGGTCTCGGGAGCGGTCGTCGCGCTCACCCCTGCCGTGCTGCGCACCACGGCGGAGTGGGCACCTGCGCTGCTCTTGCTGATCGCGTCGCTGACCATCCTCGTGCCCGGCGCGCTGCTCTCCGCGGTGACGCCCATCGTGACCAAGCTGCGCCTCACCAGCCTCGCCGAAACCGGGACGGTCGTCGGCCGCTTGTCCGGCGTCGGGACCGTCGGCGCCATCGTCGGCAGCGTCCTCACCGGCTTCGTCCTCATCTCGCGGTGGCCGGTCAGCAACATCCTGATCGGCCTCGGAACCCTGCTGGTGGTCGGCTCGGCGCTGGTCGAGTGGCGAACGCGCGGGTGGAGCAGCACGCCCGCCCTGACGCTCGTGGTCGTTGCCGGCGGTCTCGCCACCACGGTCGCGCCCGGCGCCTGCGACACGGAGACCAGGTACCACTGCGCACGCGTCGTCGAGGACCCCGAACGGGGCAGCGGACGCACACTCGTTCTGGACGGCGTGCGGCACTCCTACGTCGACATCGACGACCCGACCTTCCTCAAGTTCGAGTACGTGCGCGCCATCGCGTCGGTGGTCGATGCCGCCTTTCCCCAGAGCAAGCCACTGGCGGCCCACCACCTGGGCGGCGGCGGGCTCACCTTTCCCCGCTACCTCGCGGCCACGCGGCCCGGGACGCGCAGCCTCGTGTCCGAGATCGACAGCGGGGTCGTGCGCATCGACCGCGACCGACTGGGTCTGGGATCAGCAGGCGGCATCGACGTACGCGTCGAGGACGGCAGGCTCGGCCTGCGGCGACTGGAAGCCGGCAGTCATGACCTCGTCGTCGGCGACGCCTTCGGGGGCGTCAGCGTGCCGTGGCACCTCACCACGGTGGAAGCGATGACCGACGTACGGCGGGTGCTCACCGAAGACGGCCTGTACGTGGCCAACCTCATCGACCACGGCGGTCTGGCCTTCGCACGGGCCGAAGTGGCCACCATCAGCGAAAGCTTCGAACACGTCGCGCTCGTCGGCAAACCCGCCGACATCGGCCTCGACCCGGCGGCCACCCCCAAGGGCGGCAATCTGGTGGTGCTCGCCTCCAACCGGCCAATCGACGTCCGCGCGACCCAGAAAGCGCTGGACGCCCGGCAAACCGGCTGGAAGATCGCCACCGGCGACGACCTCGACTCCTGGATCGGCGATGCTCAACTGCTCACCGACGACCACGCGCCCGTCGACCAGCTCCTCCAGCCCCACGGCCCACGGAGCAGCCGGTGACGGGACGCACGAAAGGCCGCCCTCTCACGGATGAGAGAACGGCCTCCGACTTGCGTTTCCGCACAGTCGGGACGACAGGATTTGAACCTGCGACCCCTTGACCCCCAGTCAAGTGCGCTACCAAGCTGCGCCACGTCCCGTTGCGCCTTTGTCCGGTTCTTCGTGGGTTTCCCCTGCCCCGGCGGCACATGCAGAACATTACCCCACGCAGAGGGGTGTGCATGCACCGGTAATCGCCCCGGGGGAGGATGGGGTGGTGAACGCACGGGATCGGGATGTCGACGGGCGGGCGCGGAGTGCTCGGCCCAGGGATGGATTGGGGCGGCCCCTGCCCTACGGTGCGCCGGGGGTGGAGCGGCAGCCCGAGGGGGTGGTGCGCTCGCCCGCGGAGACCGTGCGCGAGGCGCAGCGGCTGCTGGACGCCGGGATGCCGTTCCACGCGCACGAGGTGTTCGAGGACGCCTGGAAGTCGGGGCCCGAGGCCGAGGCCCCGCTGTGGCGGGGCCTCGCGCAGCTCGCCGTCGGGCTGACGCACGCCGCGCGCGGGAACGCCGTCGGCGGGGCGCGGCTGCTGCGGCGCGGGGCCGGGGTCCTGGCCGGGCGAAAGGACGCGTACGGGATCGACGTGGCGGCGCTGGTCGGGTGGGCCCGCGAACTGGCGGGACGGGTGGAGGCCGGCGAGCCCGTCGACGCGGCGGGCGAAGCGCCCCGGCTCGCCGGCCGGCCGGGCTGAGACCTACGCGGCGGGCTGGAGCAGGTCCCAGCGGTTCCCGTACAGGTCCTCGAAGACCGCGACGGAGCCGTACGCCTCGTGGCGCGGCTCCTCCAGGAAGCGGACGCCCTCGGTGGTCATCCGGGCGTGGTCGCGCGCGAAGTCGTCGGTGTAGAGGAAGAAGCCGACGCGGCCGCCCGTCTGGTCTCCGACCCGGGAGCGCTGGGCCTCGTCCTTGGCGCGGGCCAGCAGGAGCGCCGATTCGGTGGCGCCTGGCGGGCGGACCACGACCCAGCGGGAGCCGTCCGGGCGTGCGGTGTCCTCGGCCAGGTCGAAGCCGAGGGCGCGGGTGTAGAAGTCGATGGCCTCGTCGTAGTCGTGGACCACGAGTGCGGTGAGGGCGATGTGGGAGGGCATGCCCTCATTGTGCGCCGAGGAGGATCACTTCCAGGGTGCGGGGGCCGTGCACGCCCTCCACCCGGTCCAGTTCGATGTCGCTGGTGGCGGAGGGTCCGGAGATCCAGGTCAGCGGGCGGGTGGGGTCGAGGCGTTCGAGGGCCTGCGGTACGGAGTCCACCAGCTGCTCGGGGACGCGGACCACGCAGATGTGGTGGTCGGGGATCAGGGTGATGCGGCGGCGGCCCTGGTCGGGGCCGGCGTCGAGCACGATCGTGCCCGTTTCGGCGATGGCCAGGGCGCAGCCGGTGACCACGCTTTCGACCGCGTCCAGTTCGGCGGGGGTGGAGGCGGCCCGGTCGTGGATGCGGACCGGGTCGGCGGCCGCGAGCCAGTGCGGGGGCAGGGCGGGCGGTACGAGGACGGTCTGCGAGCCGCGCTCGGCCAGGAGCCGCATCAGCAGCAGGGCGATGCCGTCCTCGTCGGTGCGGTGGACCTTCGCACGGTACTCGGCGAGGTTCGCGGCGAGCAGGTCGGCGCTCTCGGCCGGGGTGCGGGCGCCGTGGACCCGCAGGTAGTCCCGGGGGACGGCGGAGTCCGGGCCGGAGGCGGCCCGGCGGATGCGGGCGAGGATGCGGTCCTTGCTGCTCACTGGGATGTCCCCCGTTCTCGGGTCCACCAGTCGCGGAAGGATTCCGCGGGGATGGCGGGCAGGGCTCGGGTGTCGGTCCAGGCCCGTCCGGGGCCGGGGAGGCGGCGGGGCGCCAGTCTGCGGGCCCGGGCCAGCAGGCGTTCTCCGGCGCGCAGGGCGCCCGGGCGGTCGAGGAGCAGCCGGGCGGCGCGCATGGCGGCGCGTTCGGCGGTGTGCCCGTGCGCGGGGCGGAGGGTCACGCGGATGCCCTCCCGGGTAACCGGCCCGCCCTGGGCCACCCGCTCGCGCAGGTGGACGAGGACCTCGGGGATGTCGATGGCGACCGGGCAGACCTCGTAGCAGGCCCCGCAGAGCGTGGAGGCGTAGGGCAGCGTGGCGTCGATCTCGCTGCCCGTGCCGCGCAGTTGGGGGCTGAGGATGGCTCCGATGGGGCCGGGGTAGACGGAGCCGTAGGCGTGGCCGCCGGCGCGTTCGTAGACGGGGCAGACGTTGAGGCAGGCCGAGCAGCGGATGCAGCGCAGGGCCTGGCGGCCGGTCTCGTCGGCGAGTGTGTCGGTGCGGCCGTTGTCGAGGAGGACGAGGTGGAAGGCGGAGGGCCCGTCGCCGGCAGCAGTGCCGGTCCACATCGTCGTGTACGGGTTCATCCGCTCGGCCGTCGAGGAGCGCGGCAGGGTCTGGAGGAAGACCTCCAGGTCGCGGAAGGTCGGGACGACCTTTTCGATGCCGACGACCGAGATCAGGGTCTCGGGCAGGGTCAGGCACATGCGGCCGTTGCCCTCGGACTCGAAGACGACCATCGTGCCGGTCTCGGCGACCATGAAGTTGGCGCCGGAGACGGCTACTTCGGCGCGCAGGAACTTCTCGCGCAGGTGCAGGCGGGCCGCTTCGGCCAGCTCGCGGGGGTCGTCGCCGAGCCCTTCGGGGGCGGGGCGTCCCCAACTGCCCATTTCGGAGCGGAAGATGTCGCGGATCTCGCCCCGGTTGCGGTGGATGGCCGGGACCAGGATGTGCGAGGGCCGGTCGTGTCCGAGCTGGACGATGAGCTCGGCTAGGTCGGTTTCGTAGGCGGCGATCCCGGCGGCCTCCAGGGCCTCGTTGAGGCCGATCTCCTGAGTGGCCATGGACTTGACCTTGACCACTTCTCGCTCACCTGTGGCGCGCACGAGGTCCGTGACGATGCGGTTGGCCTCGTCCGCGTCGGCCGCCCAGTGGACGGTGCCGCCGGCGGCCGTCACCGACTCCTCCAACTGGAGGAGGTAGCAGTCGAGGTGACGGAGCGTATGGTCCTTGATCGCCTTTCCGGCGGCCCGCAGCCGGTCCCAGTCCTCCAATTCGGCCACGGCCCGCGCCCGCTTGTCGCGGATGGTGTGCGTGGCGTGCCGGAGGTTGGCGCGCAGTACCTCGTCCCGTACGGCTTCGCCGGCCGCTTCCGGGAAGGCGGGGAAGGCCGGCATGCCGAGATATGTGCCCGTCATGACAGGGGTTCCTCCTCGGTCGCGGCCAGGATCTCCGCGAGGTGCACGGCCCGCAGCGGGGCGTCCGCGCGGCGCAGCAGGCCGTCGAGATGGGCGAGGCAGGAGTTGTCGGCGCCGCACAGCACCTCGGCTCCGCTCGCGGCCGCGTTGTCGATCTTGTCGGTGCCCATGGCGGCCGACACGTCCGGGTTCTTGACGGCGAAGGTGCCGCCGAAGCCGCAGCACTCCTCCGCGCCGGGCAGTTCGACCAGGTCCAGCCCCTTCACGGCGGCCAGCAGCCTGCGCGGCCGGTCGCCGAGTCCGAGGCTCCGCAGCCCGTGGCAGGAGGGGTGGTAGGTGACTGTGTGCGGGAAGTACGCGCCGACGTCGGTCACCCCGAGTACGTCCACGAGGAACTCGGTGAGCTCGTACACGCGCGGCGCGAGCGATTCGGCCGCCTCGGCGAGCTCGGTGCCGCGCCCCTCCCCCGCGGCCTTGCGGCCGATCCGCGGGTAGTGCTCGCGGATCATCGCGGCGCAGGACCCGGAGGGCGTGACCACGTACTCGTATCCGGCGAAGGCCTTCGCCGTACGCCGCAGCAGCGGTTCCGTTTCGTGCCGATAGCCCGTGTTGTACTGCGGCTGGCCGCAGCAGCTCTGGGCCTCGGGGAAGTCCACGTCGACGCCGAGGCGCTCCAGGAGGCGCACGACGGCGATGCCGGTTCGGGGGTAGAGCGCGTCATTGACGCAGGTGACGAACAGGGCGACGCGCATGACGGGCAGAATAGCCGGGTGAAGAAGTTCTCAGTGATCGGCATAGGCGCGGGCGACCCGGACCACCTGACCCTCCAGGCGGTCAAGGCGATCGGCGCGGCGGACGCATTCCTCATCCTGGAGAAGGGTGAGGAGAAGGCGGACCTGACCGGGCTGCGGCGCGCGATGCTCGAAGAGCACGCGCGCCCCGGCCACCGGCTGGTGGAGGGCCGCGACCCGGACCGGGACCGGGCCCCCGCCGACTACACCCCGACGGTGGACGGCTGGCGCAGTGCGCGGGCCGAGCTCTTCGAGCGGTTCATCGCGGAGGATCTGGCGGAGGGGGAGACCGGCGCGTTCCTGGTGTGGGGCGACCCGTCGCTGTACGACTCCACGCTCGCGATCCTCGACGAGGTGCTGGAGCGGGGCCGGGTGGCCTTCGAGCACGAGGTCGTCCCCGGCATCAGCAGCGTCTCCGCCCTGCTGGCCCGGCACCGCACGAACCTGAACCGGGTCGGGCGGCCGGTCCAGATCACCACCGGGCGGCGGCTCGCGGAGGGCTGGCCGGACGAGGTGGACGACGTGGTGGTGATGCTGGATGCCCGGCACGCCTTCACGGCCCACCTGGACCAGGACCTCTTCATCTACTGGGGGGCCTACGTGGGCACCCCGGACGAGATCCTGGTCTCGGGGAAGCTGGCCGAGGTCGCGGGGCGGATCGAGGAGCTGCGTACCGAGGCCCGGGCCCGCAAGGGCTGGATCATGGACACGTACCTGCTGCGGCGCGGCTGAGCCCCCTCATCGCGCTCACTTCAGGAAGGCCGGCAGGGCGGCGGCGAGGCGTTCGTACTCCTCGGGCCGGTTGTAGAGCTGGCCGCAGACGCGGATGCCGCCGCCGGCCGGCCACGGCCAGATCAGCACCCGGATGCGCAGCCGCGCCGCGAGCTCCTCGCGCAGCGCGCGGGCGGCCTCGTGGGTCTCGGCGACCCCGGGCGGCAGCCGTAGCGTGCGCATGGCGAGGCCGTCGCCGCCGGGCAGCGGGGTGAGCCCGGGGAGCTCGGCGAGCAGGGCCGCGCCGTGGGCGGCCAGGGCGCTGTTGTGGGCCCGTACCTTGGCCGCGTCGAGGCGGTGGATGAGGTCGAGCCCCTCGGGGGCGGCGAGCCAGCCCGTGTAGTCGGCGGTGGCGCGGTTCTCGACGGCGCGCGGAAAGCCGTGCTGGTCCTCCCAGGACGGTACGAGGGCCCTGATCCGGCGGCGGTGCTGCGGGGCGACGGCGAGGACGGCGCTCCCGGGCGGGGCGTACCCCCATTTGTGGAGGTTCCCGAACCAGAAGTCGGCGCCGCCGGCGAGGGGGTCGGCGAGCATGCCGGGGGCGTGGGCGCCGTCGACGACTGTGGTGACCCCGCGTTCCCGCAGGTCGGCGAGGAGCCGGGGCGAGGCGATGATCCGGGCGGTGGGCGAGCTGACGTGGTCGAGGACGGCCACCTTGGTCCGCGGGGTCAGCGCGGCCAGCACGGCCTCACGGACGGCGTCCTCGTCGGGCAGGCCGGGGTCGAGGGCGACGGTGGTGACCGGGGCGCGGCGGGCGGCGGCCGCGACGACGGTGCCGTAGCCGTGGTCGCTGACCAGGATCTCGTCGCCCTCGGCGAAGGGGATCGCGTCGAGCGCGAGGTTGGCGCCTTCGGTGGCGTTGGAGATGAAGGCCATGCCGTCGGGGTCGGTACCAAGGTGCGCGGCGATCCGCGCGCGGGCCTCGGCCAGCCGGTCCGGGACGGCGAGGAAGAAGGCGTCGGGATCGGCGTGCGCTTCCGCGAGCAGCGCCGCTTGGGCCTCCTGCACCGGAACCGGCACCGCTCCGAAGGAGCCGTGGTTGAGGTGGGCGACGCGGGGGTCCAGGCGGAACAGGGCCTGCCCGCCGGGGAACTCGGCGGGTGAATCCGCAGGGGTACCTGCGGGGAACTCGGCGTCGGCGGGGTGTGCCGGCACGGTCACGGGGCCTCCGTAGGGGCGGAGCGGCTGTCCCCCTGATCATCTCCCGCCGGGGCCGCTGCCGGTAGCCCGCCCGCGAAGGCCGCCCGGCGGGCGCGGGCGACGAGCTCGCGCACGACGGGGCGGGGTTCTCCGCGCCGGACCACGGGGCGGGGTTCTCCGCGCCGAACCGGGGAGAGCGGCGCCCGCTCGACCGCCGGAGTGCGTCGGCCCCCGAGGGGCCTACGGCTCACGCCCACTGGTCGCCCCGTGGTACTGGAGGTCCTGCACCTCGACGGTGCGGTCCACCGGGTACGCCAGCTCCACCTCCGCCCCCGGCTTCCCGCCCCGCACCACCTGCGCCGAGCTGGTGCCCGGCTTCAGCGGGAGCAGTTCGGAGTGGATTCCGGCGGGAGCCCGATGGGTGTCCTTGGCGGAGCCGACGGTCGTACGGACTTCCGCGGGCTCCGCGAGGAAGCTGAGCACCTCCACCGTGTCCCGGGGCGCGGCGCTGCCCTTGCGGAGCGACATCACCAGCGACTGCGGGCCCGTCGGGTCGGCGGCGGCGAACTGGGTGCGGGAGGTCAGGTACAGGGTGTCCCGGACGATCTTCGGCCAGCCGCCGGTCTTGAACCTGGTCAGGTAGTACGAGCTCAGGTCCAGGTAGGTGTGGCCGTTGTGCAGGGAGGGCGCGAACTGGGTGCTCTCGGAGTAGTCGTTCCAGGTGGTGAGCTGTACCCAGTCGGCGCCGTCCTCGATGGCGCGCGTCCAAGTGGCGCGCAGGGTGGCGGTGTTGCCGGCCTCGTCGTAGACGCCCTGGTTGGGGCGGGCGTCCTGCACGGACACCGGCTGCATCCAGATCTTGCCCGCGTCGTGGGCCCGCCGTACGTCGCGCGCGGAGCCTTCCTGGCCGACGTAGCTGCGACTGCCCCACTCGGAGAACCCGTAACTGATGGGCGCGAACTCCCCGTTGTGCGCGCCGAAGTCGAGGAAGAGCGGGACGAAGGCGGTGCGGATGCCGTGCCGGGTCCGGAGGAGTTCCAGGGTCTCGCTCCACCAGGCGACGCTCTTGGCCTCCGCCTTGAAGGGGGAGACGACGAGCCGACCGTCCGGGAGCCGGTGGGCGGCGGGCGCCTGGCCGAGGGTGGCGATCGCCTCGGCGAGCACGGCCGGGTCGTCGGTCCGCAGCGAGGTCATGTCCGGCATCAGCATGACCTTGAACCCCGGGTCCACCGAACGGGCCGCGGCCATCAGCTGCCGGGAGCGTTCCCAGTTCTTGCCGGAGAGGGAGAGCAGGTCGAGGGTGAACCCGTCGATGCCCGCCGCGACGGCCGTGCGCACCTCCTGCTGGAGGTTGGCGTACTCCCAGTCGCCGCTCCGGGGCGCCACGGGCAGCGGCCGGTCGCGCAGCAGTCCGCCGTACGTCCCGTGCTTCCCCTTCTCGCCCTCCGGGTCGAGGTAGTTGCGGGTGTAGTAGTCACTGTCGGCGCTCTGGTTGTCGAGGGAGAGCGGGTACGGGGTGAAGTAGTGGGCGAAGACCAGCTTCTTGCCCGCCGCGCCGGAGCGCAGGGTGGCCGGCTTCGGCATGTCGAAGGGAAGGGCCCGCGTCTCGGGGGCGCCGCCGGGGCCGGGCTCCGGAGCCGCGTCCCCGGTGGGCGGCGGGCTCGCGGTCGGCTGCCGGGTGGCCGGGGCGCCGGTTTCGGCGGGTGGGGCGGTGGCGGCGGGCTCGGTGGGCCAGGGGGTGTCGGTGGCGACGGTCGGCCCCTCCCCCGCGGAAGCGCGCGCGAAGGGGTCCCAGGCGATCCCCGTGGCGGCGCAGACGCCGACCAGGAGGAATCCGCAGACCAGGAGCAGCAGCGGCCGGCCGCCCCGGACCCCGGTGCGGCGCCGGTGCGACCGGGGCCGCGCGGAGGCCCCGCGCCCGTGCCGGGCCCGGCGTTCGGCCGGGCCCGCCGGTTCCACGCGGTGCGCCCGTTCCACGCCGTCGGCACGCTCCGCCCGGTCCGCACGCTCCAACCGGTCCGCACGCTCCGCCCGGTCCCCCGCGCGGTCCCCCGGCCCGCCCGGGCCCGCTCGCCGTCCTGCCCGCCGGTTCCCCGTCATCCTGTCCCCTCCCACGTCCTTCGGGTCCCGGCTCAGCCCGCTACGGGGTACATCGAGCCCCGCCGGCCCTCCGGTGAGCTCAGCCACTCCAGCTTCTCGGCGGTTCCGGTGCCCGGGAGCGGGGTGTGCAGCACGATCGCCAGGTCGGGGCGGGCGGGCACGCGCAGCTGGGTCGTCTCCACGTGCAGGGTGCCGACGACCGGATGCTGCATCTGCTTCTTCGTCAGGCCGCCGGGACGGACGTCCTGCCGGTCCCACAACGCGGCGAACTCCGGGCTGAGTTCCCGGGCCTCCTCGACGACGGCCCGGAACCCCTCGTCGTGGGGGTGCTCCGAGCAGGCCGCCCGGAACTGGGCGACCACGTTGGCGGCGTTCTCCTCCCAGTGCGCGGAACGCGACCGGTAGAGGGGGTCGGTGAAGAAGGCGATCAGGCAGTTCTGGACGATCTCCGGACGCATCCCGAGGACCATCGCGGCCGCCTCGTTGTACAGCACCGTGTTCCAGTAGGCGTCCATGATGTGCGCGGGGAACGGCATCCACGCGTCGATCAGCCGCTTCAGGCCCTCGCACATGTCGCGGTCCGCCGGGGCGACCTCCAGCACGGGCGGGTTGAGCCCGGCGAGCACGTACAGGTGCCGGCGTTCCGCGCTGGTGAGCTTCAGTACCCGGCCGACCGAGTCCAGGACCTGCCCGGACACGGTGATGTCGCGACCCTGTTCGAGCCACTGGTACCAGGAGACCCCGACGCCGGCGAGCACCGCGACCTCCTCCCGGCGCAGGCCCGGCGTCCGGCGGCGGGCCCCGCCGTCCGGCAGGCCCGCCTCGGCCGGGGAGATCCTGGCCCGTCTGCTCATCAGGAAACCCCGCAGCTCGGTCCGTCGGTGCGCGTCGATCGGTATGGCCACGAGTCCCCCTGTCCGGCTGCCTGGTGTTGCCGCCAACAGGATAAGTTCCCACTCTCCACGGGCATTCCCGCGCCACGAAGCTGACTGCCATGGCGATCGACACACATACGACGACCCACTCACCCGACACGGCGGCCCCCGAGGGCGGCGACCGGCTCTCCGGCCGGGCCCGTCTGGTCCTCTTCGTCCTCTGCGCCGCCCAGTTCATGGTGGCCCTCGACTTCTCCGTACTGAACGTGGCCCTGCCTGTGCTCGGCAAGGACCTCGGGCTGAGCCGGTCCGGCCTCCAGTGGGCGGTCACCGCGTTCGCGCTGCCCTCCGGCGGCTTCCTGCTCCTGTTCGGCCGGATCGCGGACCTGTACGGCCGCAAGAAGCTGTTCCTGACCGGCCTCGCACTCTTCGGCGCGGCCTCCGTGCTCGCGACCCTCGCCTGGGACCCGGCCTCCTTCCTGACCGGGCGCGCGCTCCAGGGCATGGGCGCGGCGGTCATCGTCCCCACCGGCATGTCCCTGCTGACCACGACCTTCCCCGAGGGTCCGCTGCGCGACAGGGCGCTCGGCATCTCCGGCACGCTGCTGTCCCTCGGCTACACCGTCGGCATGCTGCTCGGCGGTGTCCTGACCGACACCCTGGGCTGGCGTTCGACGATGGGCCTGCTCGCGGTGGCCTCGGTGGTCGTACTGGCCTTCGCGCCGGGGCTGTTGGGGGAGTCGCGCACGACCGAGCGGCCGCGGCTGGACGTGCCCGGGGCCATCACGGTCACCGGCTCCCTGCTGGCGCTGATCTACGCCCTGTCGACGGCGGCGCAGCGCGGCTTCGGCGGCGCGGACGTCTGGGGCACCCTGGTGGTCGGACTGGTCCTGCTCGTCGCGTTCGCGGTGGCGGAGACGCGGTCCCCGGCCCCCCTGGTCTCGCCGGCGATGCTGAAGCGGCGCACGGTCGCCTGGGGCAATCTCGGCGGTCTGGTCACCTTCTCGATGATGTCGACGGTCGTCTTCGTCCTGACCCTCTACCTCCAGGAGACGCTGGAACTGTCGGCCTTCCGTACGGGTCTGGTCTTCGGCATCCAGGGCATCGCCTCCGTCCTCGCCGGTTCGTACGCCCCGAGGGTCATCGGCCGCTTCGGCGCCCGCCGCACCCTGATCGGCTCCCTGCTCGGCCAGGGCGTGCTGACCGCCGCGCTGCTCGTCGTGGGCTCGGAGTCGGGCGCCCTGTTGGCTACCGTGGCGGTGTCGCTGGCCAGCATGTGCCACCTCGGCGCGATCATCTCGTACGGGCTGGTGGTGACGAGCGGCGTGCCCGACGAGGAACAGGGGCTGGCGACCGGCCTGGTCACCACCACCCAGCAGGTCGGCCTCACCATCGGCATCCCACTGCTGGGCGTGCTGGCCACCACGCAGGCCTCCCTGTTCGGCGGGGTGCGGACGGTGCTGGCGGCCGACGCGGCGATCGTCCTCGCGGCGGCGCTCCTGGTGTACCTGGGCCTGCGCCGCCGTCGGTAGCCGCGTAGGAATACGACATTCCCCTGGTCTTCCGACGCAAGTGGCGCATAATCGTCGTCACGCGGCCTGTTCGTACCCTGTTGCCGCGCTTGGTCACGCATGCAATGGGGGGCATCGTGCCGATGAGGGATTCAGGGTCGTCGTCCGGAACAGTCCCCGCGACATCCGCCGAGATGTCCCGCCTGCTCACCGCCGTCCGGCGGGGGCGGGTGCTGACCGTGGCCGGCGGGTTCCGCGAGCCGCGGGGCCTGTTGGTGCGGGAGATCGCGCGGCGGCTCGTGTCGAACTTCTACGACGGGGTCGCCGTGGTCGCGATGGAGCCGGTCCGCGGCCGGCTCGGGGCGCACGAGCTGACGGCCGAGCTGGGCTGCGTGCCCGGCATGCCGTTCCTGCCCGGCGGGCGGACGGCGAGCGTCGCCTCCTGGCTGGCCGAGCGGGACATGCTGCTCGTCCTGGACGGCGCGGAGCAGCTCGGCCCGGACGCCCTGGCCTGGCTGCGGGAGCTGCTCACCGTCGCCCCGGGCCTGCGGATCCTCGCCGCCGGGCGGGCGCCGCTGGGCCTCGACGGGGAACGGGTCCACCGGCTCTGAAGCCCGGCCTCGTCTGCGGCCATGTGTACGGCCATGTGCACTGCGCCTGCGGCGCATTGTGTGCACCGTGTGTCGCCGCCATGACGGCGCCACATCACCGCAGCAGCACCGGCACAGCACTGCCATCGGGGAGTCATTGAGTGGCGGGGGACGGAAACCTAGGGTCTGACCTGCGGGTTCCGGTCGCGCATGTGCTGCGCGATCGTGGGCCCGGGCGTGTACGTCAACCTCCCCCGCACGTACAGGAGATCCTCGTGAGCGAGCACACCAGTGCGCCCCGGACCGGTCCGGTCGGCAGACGCGGCTTCCTCGCCGGCGCCGCGGCGGTGGCGGCGGCAGCGGCCACTCCGTCCCTCGCCCAGGCGGCGACGTCGGGCACCGCGGCAGCGTCCGCGGCCCGCCCCAACATCCTGCTGATCGTCACCGACGACCAGCCCAAGCACACCGACTGGGCGATCCAGAAGACCATCGGCTGGATAGCCGACCAGGGCGTGAAGTTCACCAACGGCCACGTGTCCACTCCGCTGTGCTCGCCGTCGCGGTCGTCGGTCTTCTCGGGCCGGTACGCCCACAACCACGGCGTACGAAACAACGGCGCCTCGCACAGCCTCGACCAGCACAGCACGGTGCAGCGCTACCTCAAGCAAGCGGGCTACCGCACCGGGCTGTTCGGCAAGTACCTCAACTCCTGGGCGCTGGCGGACAATCCGCCGCACTTCGAGGAGTGGGCGCTGCTCCAGCCCGCCTACAACAACGCCAACTGGAACGTCAACGGGACGGTCCAGACCCTCACCGGCTACACCACCAACATCGTCAAGAACAAGACCCTGGCCTTCCTCGACAAGGCCACCACCGACACCCGGCCGTGGTTCGCGTACGTCACCCCGTACGCCTCGCACGAGCCGAACACGCCCGCGGCCAAGTACGCCGACACGGTCGTGCCCGCGTGGAACGGGCGGCCGTCGGTCCCCGAGGCCGATCGCAGCGACAAACCGGCCTACATCCAGAACGCGACGGGCACCCTCGCCGAGGCCAAGGCGCTGCGCGAGCGCCAGCTGCGGTCCCTGCTCTCCGTGGACGACGCGGTGCAGGCGATCCACGACAAGCTGGCGGCGATCGGCCAGCTCGACAACACCCTGGTCATCTACATCGGCGACAACGGCTACTCGTGGGCCGACCACGGCTGGCTGAAGAAGTCCGTGCCCTACTCCCCCGCCCACGAGGTGCCGTTCTACCTCTCCTGGCCAGCCGGCGGACTGGGCTCGGGCACCGTCGACAACCGCGTCGTCGCCAACATCGACATCGCGCCGACCATCCTGGACGCGGCCGGGATCACCCCCGACACCCCGCAGGACGGCCGCTCGCTGCTCACCGGTTTCAGCCGCGACCACCTGCTGGTCGAGTGGTGGAAGCAGGGCACCGGCGGCACCGGTCCGAAGACCTGGGCCTCGTACGTGGCCAAGGACAAGCAGTACACGGAGTACTACGACCTGCACACCGATGCCACGGGCGCGGTCTCCGGCACCGGGCAGGTGACCTTCCGCGAGTACTACGACCTGGTGAGCGACCCGTACCAACTGCAGAACCTGCTCCACCAGGCCACCCCGCAGCAGGAACAGGCCCTCGGCATCCCGGCGTTGGCCGCGGCCCTGGCCGCCGACCGCACCGCCTGACCGACCGGTCCACGCGTTTCGCCGGACATCCCGTAGGAGACACCGATGCCGCCCAAGCCCTGCTGCACCCCCGGCCGGGAGCCCTCCGCCGACCTGCTCACCCTGGTCCGGCGGCCCCAGGCCCCGCCGGCGGCGGATCCCGCGGCGGCGCGGGCCGTCCGCGATCTGGTGGACGTCGCGGGCGGCCGGTTCCTGATGGGGACCGAGGACCCGGACGGGTTCCCGGCGGACGGCGAGGGCCCGGTACGGGAGGAGGTGGTCGGGGCGTTCCGCATCGCCCCGACCACCGTCACCAACGCGCAGTTCGCCTCGTTCGTGAAGGCCACCGGCCACGTCACGGAGGCGGAGTCCTTCGGCTTCAGCTTCGTCTTCGCGGGCTTCCTCAGCGGTGAACTCACCTCCGCGTCACCGGCGGTGGCGGGCACCCCGTGGTGGCGGGCGGTCTCCGGAGCCGACTGGCGCCGTCCGGAGGGACCCGGATCCTCCTTCGCCGCGCGGCAGAGCCACCCCGTGGTCCACGTCTCCTGGCACGACGCGCTCGCCTACTGCGCCTGGTCCGGGACGCGGCTGCCCACGGAACCCGAATGGGAGTTCGCCGCGCGCGGCGGCCTGGAGCAGAAGCGCTACCCGTGGGGCGACCAACTCCGCCCCGACGGCCGGTACATGTGCAACATCTGGAACGGCGACTTCCCGGCCCACAACACCCGGGCCGACGGGTACGCGGGCACGGCTCCCGCCAAGTCCTTCCGGCCCAACGGGTACGGGCTGTACAACGCGGTCGGCAACGTGTGGGAGTGGTCCGCCGACCGCTTCTCCGCCTCCGGCGGCCCGGAGCGCACCATGCGCGGCGGCTCCCACATGTGCCACGACTCGTACTGCAACCGCTACCGGGTCGCGGCACGGACCCGCAACACCCCGGACAGCTCGGCCGGGAACATCGGCTTCCGCGTGGCGGCCGACCCGGACTGAGCCCCCGGATACGGGTCCGCCCCGGTCGGCACGGGGCCGACCGGGGCGGATCACGCGAGGAACTGCTACGGCTTCAGCCTCAGCCGAGGATCGCCAGCGCGTTGTTCAGGGTCGCGGACGGACGCATGATCGCAGCGGCCTTGGCGGCATCGGGCTGGTAGTAACCGCCGATCTCCACCGGGGAGCCCTGCACCGCGATGAGCTCGGCGACGATGGTCTGCTCCTGCTCGGCCAGGGTCTTGGCGAGCGGCTCGAAGGCCGCCGCCAGCTCGGCGTCGTCGGTCTGCGTGGCCAGCTCCTGCGCCCAGTACAGCGCGAGGTAGAAGTGGCTGCCGCGGTTGTCGATGCCGCCCAGCTTGCGGCTCGGCGACTTGTCCTCGTTGAGGAAGGTGCCGGTCGCGCGGTCCAGGGTGTCGGCCAGCACCTGGGCGCGGGCGTTGCCGGTGGTGGTCGCGAGGTGCTCGAAGCTGGCCGCGAGCGCGAAGAACTCGCCGAGCGAGTCCCAGCGCAGGTAGTTCTCCTTGACCAGCTGCTGGACGTGCTTCGGGGCGGAGCCGCCGGCGCCCGTCTCGAAGAGGCCGCCGCCGTTCATCAGCGGGACGACCGACAGCATCTTGGCGCTGGTGCCCAGCTCCAGGATCGGGAAGAGGTCGGTCAGGTAGTCGCGCAGCACGTTGCCGGTCACCGAGATGGTGTCCTCGCCGCGGCGGATGCGCTCCAGGGAGAAGGCGGTGGCCTCGACCGGGGAGAGGATCTTGATGTCCAGGCCCTCGGTGTCGTGGTCGGCCAGGTACGTCTTGACCTTGGCGATCAGCTGCGCGTCGTGCGCGCGGCTCTCGTCCAGCCAGAAGACGGCCGGGCTGCCGGTGGCGCGGGCGCGGGTGACGGCGAGCTTGACCCAGTCCTGGATCGGCAGGTCCTTGGTCTGGCAGGCGCGGAAGATGTCGCCGGCGGCGACCTCCTGCTCCAGGACCACGTTGCCCGCGGCGTCGACGACGCGGACGGTGCCCGCGGCGGCGATCTCGAAGGTCTTGTCGTGGCTGCCGTACTCCTCGGCCTTCTGGGCCATCAGGCCGACGTTCGGCACCGAGCCCATGGTGGACGGGTCGAACGCGCCGTGCGCGCGGCAGTCGTCGACGACGACCTGGTACACGCCCGCGTAGCTGCTGTCCGGGAGGACGGCGAGGGTGTCGGCCTCGGCGCCGTCCGGGCCCCACATGTGGCCGGAGGTACGGATCATGGCCGGCATGGAGGCGTCGACGATGACGTCGGACGGCACGTGCAGGTTGGTGATGCCCTTGTCGGAGTCGACCATCGCGAGGGCCGGGCCCTCGGCGATCTCGGCGTCGATGGAGGCCTTGATCGCGTCGCCGTCGGGCAGGGCGCCCAGACCGTTCAGGATGGCGCCGAGACCGTCGTTGGGCGACAGGCCGGCGGCGGCGAGGGTCTCGCCGTAGCGCGCGAAGGTCTTCGGGAGGAAGGCGCGGACCACGTGGCCGAAGACGATCGGGTCGGAGACCTTCATCATCGTGGCCTTGAGGTGCACCGAGAACAGGACGCCCTCGGCCTTGGCACGCTCGATCTGGTCGTTGAGGAAGGTGCGCAGCGCGTCGACGTGCAGGACGGACGCGTCCACGACCTCACCGGCGAGGACCGGTACGGACTCGCGCAGCACGGTGGTGGCGCCGTCGGCGGCCACGTGCTCGATGCGCAGGGTGCCGGCCTCGGCGATCGTGGCGGACTTCTCGGTGGAGCGGAAGTCGTTCTCGCCCATGGTGGCGATGTGCGTCTTCGACTCGGGGGACCAGGCGCCCATGCGGTGCGGGTGCGTCTTGGCGTAGTTCTTGACCGAGCCGGGGGCGCGGCGGTCCGA
The DNA here is from genome assembly GCF_036237315.1 of Streptomyces sp. NBC_01351. GTDB lineage: Bacteria > Actinomycetota > Actinomycetes > Streptomycetales > Streptomycetaceae > Streptomyces. The sequence goes on from NZ_CP108356.1 coordinate 1,160,696, forward strand.
GTTGCCCTCGCGCAGGACCGGGTTGACGGCGCTGCCCTTGATCTTGTCGTAACGGGAGCGGATCTCGCGCTCCTCGTCGGACTTCGGGTCGTCCGGGTAGTCCGGGAGGGCGTAGCCCTGGCCCTGGAGCTCGGCGACCGCGGCCTTCAGCTGCGGGATCGAGGCCGAGACGTTGGGCAGCTTGATGATGTTCGCTCCCGGCGTCTTCGCCAGCTCACCGAGCTCGGCGAGGGCGTCGGCGATCCGCTGGCTCTCCTGGAGGTGCTCCGGGAAGCTGGCGATGATCCGACCGGCCAGGGAGATGTCACGGGTCTCGACATTCACACCGGCCGTCGACGCGTAGGCCTGGATCACAGGCAGGAAGGAATACGTCGCGAGGGCCGGGGCCTCGTCAGTGTGCGTGTAGATGATGGTCGAGTCAGTCACCGGTTGCTCCGCTCCACAGTCTGCGTCTCTCGTCTGCAACATTGCTCGACATCAAGATATCTCGTGATCGGGCCGGTCTGGACAGCCCCCTGCTCGAAGCTCCGGGTGAGGCGTGTCGCACATGTCACGCGAGAACGCCGCCGCCGACGTCTTGCGTCGGGGGCGGCGCTCGGGGAACGCGCGAGGCTCGTCAGACGAGGCTCGGCACCCGGTGGACCGACTTGGGGCTGGGACCGTACCGGTTCTCGTGCGGCTCCCCCTCGGTGCGCATCAGGACGAGCATCCAGATCCAGCCGATGACCGGGATGCAGCCGATGAAGTACCACCAGCCGGACTTGCCCTGGTCGTGCAGGCGGCGCACGGAGAGGCCGATGGCCGGCAGTGCGATCGCCAGGGTGTAGACCGCGTAGAGGATGAACTTCGCGTCGAACGCGAAGTCGATCGTGAGGACGACCGCCTCGACGACGGCGTTGCACAGGACGAACATCCAGAATTCCTGGCGTCGCGCACGGCCGGAGAAGGCGACGTACTTCTTCAGGACGTCGGTGTAGTAGTGCACGAGTCCCCCCAGAGGACGGGTGGTGGGCCAGTCCTTCTGGAGCAAGCCGGGGCAGAATTTATGCGGATGTTACTGCCCGGTCAAGGTCCTTTGCCTTGTCAGCCGATGTGGAAGGGATCTCCGTAGACCTTCCAGTCGAGGGGGGTGTCGAGGTTCAGGTTGCCCTTCCTGAGGAAGACCCGCTGGGCCGTGTCCACGCGACTGGTGTCGCTGTGCGCCTCCTCCTGCTTCATCGCCCAGACCCGGGCGTCGAGGAAGGCGTTCAGGTACGTGGTCTCGTTGCCGCCCTGGGACGGCGGCTTGGCCTTGGCGAGGGCGCGCTTGCGGATGTTGCGGAAGCTCGCGGGGTCGGTGCCGTCGCCGTGCATGACGATGGCGTCGTAGTAGATGAACTGGCCGAGTACACCGAGCCCGTCGGCCTTGCCCTGCTTCACGGACGGGTTGAAGTAGACCCGGTCGCGCTCTCGGTTCTGGGCCTTCTTGAACTCGCTGTCCTGGGCCGCCTTCGCCCAGTCCTTCGTGAAGTTCGGGTCGAGGCCGGCGTGCGAGTCGGTGCCGTCGACCCGGCGCAGCGCCGGCAGGTACTTGGCGAGGACGTTGCCCGGCTTGATCTCGGTGTAGTACTCGACGAGGTCGAGCATGTCGCCGGTGCCGGAGCAGAAGCCGATGATCCCGGCCGTGTAGCCGCGACCGTCACCTATGTCCTCTATGTACTTGTACTGCGCCTTCCAGTCCAGCGTGGAGTTCTCCGCACTGGAGACGATCTTCATGGCGATCTCCTTCTTCGCCGGATCGTCGAGCCCGACGGCCGCCGCCGCGACCGCGGAGGCCGCGGCGGGGGTTGCGGCGGGCGCGGGGTCGGTGGCGTGGGCGGCGACCGGGGCGGCGAGGAGTGCGCAGCCGAGTACGGCTCCGATGGCCAGCGTCTTGCGGTGGGGGGTTAACACAAGGCCTCCGTGGGGTGGTTGAGGCTTCCAGGTTGGTTAGGAAACTTTACTACCAGCCCACGGGGCCTTTCCTCAAGCCCCCTGCACCCGGTCCGCCAGCCCCCGCTTGGCATCCGGCCACTCGGGACGCGTGATGCCGTAGACGGCGGTGTCACGGATCCAGCCGTCCCTCATGACCATGTGGTGGCGCAGCACCCCCTCGTGCGTCGCGCCGAGGCGCTCGATCGCGGCCCGCGACCTGCTGTTGCGCACGTCGGTGAGGAGTTCGACGCGGTTCATGCCCATCACCTCGAAGGCGTGCGTGAGCATGAGCAGTTTGGCCTCGGTGTTCAGACCGGTCCCCTGCCAGGACGCCCCGAGGAAGGTGTAGCCGATCTCCAGCCGCCGGTACGTCCTGTTGATCGCCATCAGCCGGGTGGAGCCGGCGATCCGGCCGCTCGCCAGGTCCACCGTCGCGTACGCGATCTCCGTACCGGCCTCGCGCGCCGCGAGCGCTTCGTCGATGAAGGCGGGAACGCCCTCGGGATGCGGGACGGTCGTCACCGGGAGCTCCCACAGCTTCCCGTCCCGGATGGCCTCGCAGAGACCGTCGTGGTGCCGGTGCGCGAGCGGCTCCAGCCGTACCCGCCGTCCGACCAGTGCGCCGCCGTCCGGCTCTTCCGATATCCGCTCCATGTTCGGACCGCCCGTCCCAAGTGATCATCAGTGACAGGCGGACCCTACCGACGGCCCCGGCCGTCCTCACCGGATTTTCAGCAGGCGGTCAGGCGGTCGGACGGTCAGGCGGGTAGGCGGTCAGGCGGTCAGAGCCAGCCGTTGCGCCGGAACCCGCGGTGGATGACGAAGCAGGCGATCACCATGACGCCGACGACGAGCGGGTACCCGTAGGTCCAGTGCAGTTCGGGCATGTGGTCGAAGTTCATGCCGTAGACCCCGCACACCATGGTCGGGACGGCGACGATCGCGGCCCACGCCGTGATCTTGCGCATGTCCTCGTTCTGGGCGACGGTCACCTGCGCCAGGTGCGCCTGGAGGATCGAGTCGAGGAGGTTGTCGTAGGCGCCGATCTGCTCGGTGGCCCGGGCCAGGTGGTCGGCGACGTCCCGGAAGTAGGCCCTGACCTCCGCCGGGATGACCGGTATCGGCTGCGTGGCCAGCTGCTGGAGCGGCCGGCTCAGCGGGGCCACCGCTCGCCGCAGCTCCAGGAGTTCGCGCTTGAGCTGGTAGATCCGGCCGGCGTCGCCGCGGCCTCCGTGCTCGCTGAAGACCGCGGTCTCCACGGCGTCGATGTCGTTCTGCACGGCGTCCGTGACGGCCACGTAGTCGTCGACCACGTGGTCGGCCATGGCGTGCAGCACCGCCGCCGGCCCCTGGGCCAGCTGGTCCGGGGCGGCCTCCAGGGCCTCGCGGACCGGGCCGAGGGTGAGGCGGCCGCCGTGCCGGATGGTGATGACGAAGTCCTGGCCGGTGAAGGCCATCAGCTCGCCGGTCTCCACCACCTCGCTGGTCGCGGTCAGCTCCTCGTGCTCGACGTACCGCACGGTCTTGAAGACGGCGAACAGCGTGTCGTCGTAGCGCTCGATCTTGGGGCGCTGGTGCGCGTTGACCGCGTCCTCGACGGCGAGCGGGTGCAGGCCGAAGAGCCGGGCGAGCCCGGCGAACTCCTCCTGCGAGGGCTCGTGCAGACCGATCCAGACGAAGCCCTCGCCCGTCTTGCGGACCCGGCGCAGCGCCTCCTCGGCCTCCGCGCAGCCGTCCTGCCGCACGCCGTCCTGGTAGACCACACAGTTGACCACCGCGCTGCCGAGCGGGGAGCGGGCGGGGTGACTGAGGTCGACCGCCCGCCGGTAGCCGCGGCGCACGGCCCGGCGCAGGTTGCTGAACATGGACAACGACGTACTCTCCTTCGGCGGATCAGCGGCCAGTCTGCCACCGCCCCCTCGGGGCCCGCGGCCGCCCCGTCAGGTGCGGTCGACGAACACGCTCGTCGACTTCACGCGCGCCGTGGCCCGCGCGCCCACTTCCAGCCCGAGCTCCTCCACCGCCTCCCGCGTGAGCAGCGAGACGATGCGGTGCGGACCGGCCTGGATCTCCACCTGCGCGGTGACCGTCCCGAGCTTCACCCCGGTGACGATCCCGGGGAAGGCGTTGCGCGCCGAGGTGTACGGAGCCTCGTCGCCATCGGCGCCCTCCTGCGCGGCCTCGACGCAGAACGCCGCCAGGTCCGGCCCGTCCACCATCCGCCGCGTGCCTTCCCTGCGGGTGGGGAACCGTTCGGCATCCGCCCAGCGCCGCGCCGTGTCGACGCTGACGCCGAGCAGCCGTGCCGCCTGACCGATCGTGTAGGACTCCATGCCCCGCAGCCTACGGCCCGGTCACCGAGGGACGACGCAGGGCCTCGCGGGCCGCCTCCCCGATCACCTCGGCCACCGCCGACAGCGCCGGGGAGTCCAGCTTCCACTGCTGCCAGTACAGCGGTACGTCCATCGGCCGGCGCGGCACCAGCAGCACGAGCGCCCCCGCCCGCAGCAGCGGCCGCGACTGCTGTTCCGGCACCAGGCCCCAGCCGAGCCCGGCGACCACCGCGTCGCGGAAGCCCTCCGAGGTCGGGATGGAGTGCCGCACCGCCCCGGCCCCGCCCGCCGGGTCCCCCGTCAGGTCGCGCACGAACGCGTCCTGGAGGTCGTCCCTGCGGTCGAACACGATGGTCGGCGCCACCCGCAGGTCCCGCTCCGGGTCCCCCGTCAGGTGCCGGGCCGCGAAACCGGGGCTCGCCACCGGCAGGTACCGCGCCAGCCCCAGCAGCCGGGATGCGCACCCCGCCACCGGGTCGGGCGAGGAGGTGACGGCCGCCATCACCTGCCCCTCCCTCAGCAGCTCCGTCGTGTGCGCCTCGTCCTCCCGGTGCAGCTCGACGCAGACCGGCGGGTCCTGGGGAACCCGCGCCAGCGCCGGCAGGAACCAGGTGGCCAGCGAGTCCGCGTTCACCGCGATCGGCAGCCGCACCGGGCCCGCCCCGTCGGCCATCCCCAGCTCGGCCCGCGCGTCGCGCTCCAGGCGGGCCAGCTGGCGGGCGAAGCGGATCACCACCTCGCCGGACGCCGTGGCCCGTACCGGCTTCGTACGCATCAGCAGGACCCGCCCGGTCCGCTGCTCCAGGGCCTTGACCCGCTGGCTGACGGCCGACGGCGTCACGTGCAGGGCCGCGGCGGCGGCGTCGAAGGTGCCCTCGTCCACCACGGCGAGGAGGGTCCGTACCTGGTCCAGGGGAAGCTCGTCCATCACGAGCGCTAATGGTACGTAAAAATCTTTAGCTGTACTGAACAGGAGTGGCTGCCTACGGTCGACCTCATGACACACGGCATCCTCACGGCGGCCCTCGCCGGTTTCGGCACCGGCCTCTCCCTCATCGTCGCCATCGGTGCGCAGAACGCCCTCGTCCTCCGTCAGGGCGCGCGCCGGCAGTCGGTCTTCGCCGTGGTCGCCATCTGTGCCGTCTCCGACGCCGTCCTCATCACCCTCGGCGTCGCCGGGGTCGGCGCCTTCGTCACCGCCTGGCCGGCCGCCCTCACGGCCGTCGGCATCGCCGGCGGCGGGTTCCTGATCTGCTACGGAGCCCTCGCGGCCCGCCGGGCGCTGCGACCCGCCCCGGGCGCTGCGCTCACCACGGAAGGCGGCGCTTCCGGTTCCGGCTCCGGCTCCGGCTCCCACCCCGGCCGCAGGGCCGCCGTGCTGACCTGCCTGGCCATGACCTGGCTCAATCCGCACGTCTACCTGGACACCGTCCTGCTGCTCGGCTCCCTCGCCGCCGACCGCGGCGACCTGCGCTGGGCCTTCGGGACCGGGGCCGTCCTGGCCAGCCTCACCTGGTTCTCCACCCTGGGCTACGGGGCCCGGCTGCTGAGCGGCCTGCTCGCCCGCCCCTCGGCCTGGCGGGTGCTGGACGGCCTCGTCGCCGCGACGATGGTCACCATGGGCGGCCTGCTCCTGGCCCGCGCCTGACACCGGCGTGCCGATGCGCGCCGGCCGCCCGGGGCCCGGCGTCGCGCGTGGCATAGTGCGGTGGACCGACCCCGTGGAGCTGGAGCCCGCCGTGCCCGACCGCCCCTCCCCCGACGAGGTGCGCGCGTACTACGCCGCCCAGCCGGCCCCGCTCGTGGCCGCCACCGGGGTCGTCCTGGACTCCCGCGGGCGGGTGCTCGTACTGACCACCTCGTACAAGGCCGATCTGGAGCTTCCGGGCGGCAGTGTGGAGGACACCGAGACCCCGGAGCAGGGCCTGGCCCGCGAGTTGAAGGAAGAGCTGGACCTCGTCGTGCCGGTCGGGCGACTGCTGGCCGTGGACTCCCGGCCGCCGGGCACGCTCGGCCGCTCCCTCATCGTGCACGTCCACCTCGTCGGCCCGCTGACACCGCAGGAGGCCTCGGCGATCTCCTTCCCGGACGGCGAGATCACCGAGGCCCGCTGGCTGGCGCCCGAGGAGGCGTACGAGGCCCTCCCGGCCCGTATCGCACCCCGGTTGCGCGCCGGCCTGGCCGCCCTGCACGCCGGCTCCTTCGCCCACCTCGTGGACGGCGTGCCCCAGCCCGGCTCCCCGGCCGGCCTGGACCCGGCCCGCCGGGCCGCCCTGGGCCACGCGGGCGAACTCGACGCGGCCAGCCACCGGGCCAACCGCCCCAAGGCCCTGACGGCGGCGAGCGTGCTCTTCACCGACGCCGAGGGCCGGATCCTGCTGGTCCGGCCCGCGTACGGCAGCACCCGCCGCTGGCACCTCCCCGGCGGCGGCATCGACAGCGACCTGGGCGAGACCCCGCGCGCGGCCGCCCGCCGGGAGGTCCAGGAGGAACTCGGCCTCGACCTCGCGCCGGGCCGTCTCCTCGCCGTGAACTGGTCCCACAAACCGGGCCACCCCGCCCGCATCCGCTTCCTCTACGACGGCGGCGTCCTCGACGCCCCGACCCTGGCCCGGATCCGTCTCGACCCCGTCGAACTCCTCGCCTGGCGTGCCGTACCCCGCACGGAGCTCCGCACCTTCGTGAAGGGCGCCCTGCGCCGCCAGATCGAAGCCTCCCTCACCGCCCGCAGCACGACTTCGGGCCCCCTGGAACTCCACGCCGGCCGCCCGGCCACGCCCTAACGGGGGCCCCGTCACATCTCCTCGACGGCCCGCAGCACGCCCAACAGGCCGGCGTCCCGCACCACCGGCCGCAGCGCGTCGACATCCGTGGCACGCAGCCGCAGCAGCCCGGCCGGCTCCAGCGACAGCAGAAGCGGTTCGGCGTGCTCCGCGAGCCATCCCTCCTGTCCCAGTTCACGGGCCGGCCGCAGCAGCCCGACCACCGCTTCCGGCGAGCGCTCGACCGCCGGGCCGGCGTCGAGCAGCATCCGCCACGGCGCCTGTCGCATCCCCCACCCGGACCCCCCGGTTTCACTTCGCTTCAGGAAGCACCCCCGAAGCCTAGGGCGTGACCTGCGCCGATGTCCTGATCTTCGGATTTCTCCGGCGCCGAGGGAACGGACCTCCCGTGCACTGGTTGGCCACGAGTCCGATCGCACTGCTCACCTTCGTGTTCACGGCCCTGTTCACCGGGGTCGTCCTGCCGCCGTATGGTCCTCGCGTCCCGCCCGCCGACGGGCCGCGGCGGCGGTGCCGGCCCAGATCCTGAGGACCGTCCGTGCCCTCTTCGGCTCGCTCGGCCACTGAGGGCACGGGGAGCTGCCCGGCGGCGCGGGAAACGCTGCGGCCCAGGCGGGCAGATATCTATGTTCGCGAGATGAGAATTTGGCGGACCGCGCGCTGAGGGTTTTTCACGGCCTCAGGGAGGGCGGCGATAATTACGCCACGGGTCACCGTGCCGTGCTACTGTCGATCTCAGTTGCAGTTGTGGTTCCCAAAAATTTCAAGCACCAGTCGGACTTCGCGTCCACTGTGAACGCTTGTGTATTTCCGGTCTTTTTGGTCCGGCGGGGCAATCATCGCGGCGACACGAGGTCCGCACGTTGCGGATCGCGTTGTACTGCCCCAAAGGAGATTTGACATGGCTACTGGTACCGTGAAGTGGTTCAACGCGGAAAAGGGTTTCGGCTTCATCGAGCAGGACGGTGGCGGCGCTGACGTGTTCGCCCACTACTCGAACATCGCCGCCCAGGGCTTCCGCGAGCTGCAGGAAGGCCAGAAGGTCAGCTTCGACATCGCTCAGGGCCAGAAGGGCCCGACGGCCGAGAACATCGTTCCCGCCTGACGCTGACGCGTATTCGCAGCTGGGGCCCGCATCCCTCGGGGTGCGGGCCCCAGCTGCGCGTTTTCCCCGCAGTGAGTTTACCTGCGGGACGATCCGAGGATTCCGCGGCCCTCCGTACGAGGATCCTCACCCGGGGACACCCGCCTTCACGGTGCGGCCCCGTTTCCAGCGCCTGAGCTCGCACGCATTTTCGCCGGCCAGATTCGCTTTCACGTTCCATCCGGCCCATTCTCGCAATTCTCCGTGCGCTCGTCGCTGCGGGAATTCCTTGATATGCGCCGCATTCGAGGAAGGTTCCGCATGAACCGCACACGCACGAACAATCGCTCCTCCTCCGCCTCCTCCCGCACGGGTGGGAGCCGGTTCGGCTCGGCGGCCCCCAGCCGTTCCGGCGGTCAGTCGCGCTCCGGTGGCCAGCCCCGCTCGGGAGGACAGTCCCGCTCCGGCGGTTACGGCCGCCGGCCCGCCGCCGCGCAGGGCGAGTTCGCCCTCCCCCGGACGATCACCCCCGCGCTGCCCGCCGTGGAGGCGTTCGCCGAGCTCGACATGCCCGCCCCGCTGCTCGCCGCGCTCGGCGCGGAGGGCGTGAGCGTCCCGTTCCCGATCCAGGCCGCGACCCTGCCGAACACCCTCGCGGGCCGCGACGCGCTCGGCCGCGGGCGCACCGGCTCCGGCAAGACCCTCGCCTTCGGCCTCGCGCTGCTCGCCCGTACCACCGGCCGGCGGGCAGAGCCCCGCCAGCCGCTGGCCCTCGTACTCGTCCCCACCCGCGAGCTCGCCCAGCAGGTCACGGACGCCCTCACCCCCTACGCCCGCTCGGTGAAGCTGCGGCTGGCCACGGTCGTCGGCGGCATGTCGATCGGCCGGCAGGCCGGCGCGCTTCGCGGTGGCGCCGAGGTGGTCGTCGCGACCCCCGGGCGCCTCGCGGACCTCATCGAGCGCGGCGACTGCCGGCTCGACCAGGTGGACATCACCGTGCTCGACGAAGCCGATCAGATGGCCGACATGGGCTTCATGCCGCAGGTCACCGCCCTGCTCGACCAGGTGCGTCCGGGCGGCCAGCGGATGCTGTTCTCCGCGACCCTCGACCGCAACGTCGACCTGCTCGTGCGCCGTTACCTGAACGACCCCGTCGTCCACTCCGTCGACCCCTCGGCCGGCGCGGTCACCACGATGGAGCACCACGTGCTGCACGTGCAGGGCGCCGACAAGCACGCCACGACCACGGAGATCGCCGCCCGCGACGGCCGCGTGATCATGTTCCTGGACACCAAGCACGCCGTCGACCGGCTGACCCAGGACCTCCTCAACAGCGGCGTACGGGCCGCGGCCCTGCACGGCGGCAAGTCCCAGCCCCAGCGCACCCGCACCCTGGCCCAGTTCAAGACCGGGCACGTGACCGTGCTGGTGGCCACCAACGTCGCCGCCCGCGGCATCCACGTCGACAACCTGGACCTCGTGGTCAACGTGGACCCGCCCACCGACCACAAGGATTACCTCCACCGCGGCGGACGCACCGCCCGAGCGGGCGAGTCCGGCAGCGTCGTCACCCTCGTCACCCCCAACCAGCGACGCGACATGACCCGCCTCATGATCACCGCCGGCATCACCCCGCAGACCACCCAGGTCCGCTCCGGCGAGGCCGAGCTGCAGCGCATCACCGGCGCCCGGACCCCGTCCGGCATCCCCGTCGTCATCACGGCGCCGGTGAGCGAGCGCCCCAAGCGCAGCGCCGCCTCGCGCGGCGGCCGCGGCCGCCCCTCGCAGGCCTCGCGCCGCGGCGGGCAGCGCCAGGGCAGGTTCGACGCCGCGGCCTAGAGCCCCGGTACGCCCAGGTCAGACCCCATTCCGTACTTTCCGCTTTCCCCTCTCCCCCTTCTTCCCGTGAGTGAGGCATCATGCGCTGCGTCATCGCCCGGTTCCCGTTCGACCTCACCAAGGCCGGCGTGCTGGAATCGATGAAGGGCGTCAAGCCCGAAACCGTCGTGGGCGAATCGGTGATCATCGGCCGTCGCGTCTACCCCGTCATGCAGGTGGGACAGGTCATCACCCGCCAGGACCGCCGCGATTTCAGCGCCGGTGAGGTCATCCGGGCCATGATCCAGCTCGGCTTCACCGTCCGCGGCCTGCCCGAGCCGCCCGCGCCGGCCCTGAGCCCGCTCCAGCAGGCGTCCGCGATGCTCGGCAGCCCCGTCTCCGTCTGAGGCTGCAGAACCACCCGAAGGCCCCGACCGGCACACGCCGGTCGGGGCCTTCGCCGTGCGCGGCGTCCGCGCCCACGAGCACCCCCGCGCGGGGACGGAAACACACCAAGGTCGGCGGATGGTGTTGAATTTCCTCCGGGGCCCTGGTGCCGTACGGCACCAGGGCCCCTCGACGCGCTCCCAAGAAGAGGTGCAGATGACAGCGGACGACTCGCTCGGCGACCGGCTCGACGACGATGACTATCCCGCCTACACGATGGGCAGGGCCGCCGAGCTGCTCGGTACCACCCCAGGCTTCCTCCGTGCCATCGGCGAAGCCCGACTGATCACCCCGCTCCGCTCGGAAGGCGGCCACCGGCGCTACTCCCGCTACCAGCTGCGCATCGCGGCCCGCGCCCGGGAACTCGTCGACCAGGGCATGCAGGTCGAGGCCGCCTGCCGCATCGTCATCCTCGAGGACCAGCTCGAAGAGGCCCAGCGCCTCAACGAGGAATTCCGCCGCGCCGCGGGCACGCCACCACCCGACACGTCCGACTGACCCGGACCGGTCCTGGGCCCCGCCGCCAGAAGGGGGACGCCGATGCCCGGCGCGGCGCCCCGCCCGGGCCGGGCCCGGCCCCGCCCGCCTCAGCCGGTGCCCACCACGACCGGGCCGCCGTACCGGTCGACCCGGGCCGTCCACCCCGGCGGCAGCCGGAGCGACCGGGACGGGGAGACCGGGCCCACGACCCGCCGACGCCACAGCAGCCGGCCGTCCTGGCGCACCGTCACCACCGGGCCGGTCAGCGGTTCCCCGGAGCGCAGCAGCAGCGGCCGCCCGGTGAGGCCCGTGACCCGGTTCGGCGTCACCCACAGGAACGGGGCCCGGACTTCCAGCGGCGGGCCCGGCTCCGGCCAGGGAGCGCCCGCCAGGTGGGCCAGTACCGGAGCGGCCGCGGCGGCGCCCTCCCCGGCCGCGGTGGACGCGCGTTCGATGCCGTGGAGGGCGTTGCCGACGGCGAAGACGCCCGGCGTCGGCGTACGGAAGGACGCGTCCACGCACGGGCCCCGGGTGCCGGGGTCCAGCGGGAGGCCGCCGCGGCGGGCCAGCTCGTGATCGGGGATCCAGTCGCCGGTGAAGACCACCGTGTCGCAGGCGAGGACCCCCGACCGGCCGTCCCGGTGGCGGACCGCGACACCGGTCAGCCGGCCCCGGCCGCGCAGTTCGCCCACCGTCGTCGCCGTGAGCAGCGGGACCCCCGGCACGGCGGCGGCGCGCGAGTGCCCGGTGACCATCGCCACCACGTCCGTACCGGCCTTCCGCAGCGTCGCCACCGCGTGGCGGGCGACCGGCTCGGCGCCGACCACCACGGCCCTCCGGCCGACGGGCAGGCCGTACCGGTGGACCGACTGGAACAGTTCCCCGGTGGTCAGCACCCCCTGCGGCCGGGAGCCCGGCACCAGCCGGGCGCTGCGCGGGCGCTCCCGGGCGCCCGTGGCGAGGACCACGGCGCGGGCGGTGATCCGCTCCAGGCCCGCCGGGCCGGTGGTGTCCAGGGACAGCGGCCCGGCCCAGCCCGTGGCGGTGACGCCAGTGCGGACGGCGGCCCCGGCGGCGACCGCGGCCTCCACCGACCGCCGTGCGTACTCGGGCCCCCGGAGCCAGGGGCGCGGCGGCCGCCCGAAGCCGCCGTGGTGGAGGTGGCGCGGCATCCCGCCGGCGTCCTGTTCCCGTTCCAGGACCTCGACCCGCCCGGCGCCCGCGTTCGCCAGCCGGGCGGCCAGCGCCAGTCCGGCCGGGCCGGCGCCGACGACCAGTACATCGACCAGGACGCCCGTACGGCTCTCGGGCGTCACCGGCGGGCCTCCTCGAACAGCGCGCGGACGGCGGCCCCGCAGTGGAAGCCCTGACAGCGGCCGCCGCGTGCGCGCGTGCGGCGTCGCAGGCCGTCCGGCGAACCGGGCGGGACGGTCCCGGCGAGCGCGTCGCGGATCTCCCCGCGGGTCACGCGCTCGCAGTGACAGACGATCCTGCCGTACTCCGGGTCCGCCGCGATCATCGCCGCGTCGCGGTACGGCCGGGGGAACGCCTCGCCGAGGTTCGGCATGCGCACCGGCTCCAACTCCCGCGCGCCGGCCACCGGCAGACCGCCGTCGGCGAGAAGTTCCACCACGTGGGCGGCGATCGCCATCGAGGCGGTCAGACCCGTGGAGCGGATCCCGCCCACAGTCAGGTACCGCTGCGCGGGATGCGCCCGGATCGCGTAGTCCTCCTGGCCCGTGGCCGCCCGCAGTCCGGCGTAGACGGCGGTGGCCTCCTCTTCGAGGAGCGCCGGCAGGATCCGCCGGCCCTTCTCCCGCAGCAGCGCGAGCCCTTCGGCGGTGGACCCCGTGGCTGTCTTGTCCGCCAGATCCTCGGCGGTCGGCCCGAGCATCACGTTCCCGTACACGGTCGGCGCCACCAGTACTCCCTTGCCCCGCGCGTCCGGCACCGGCAGGAGGATGTGGCGTACGAGGCCACGGGCGAGTTCGTCGAAGACGATCAGCTGGCCGCGCCGGGGAGTCACGGTGAAGTCCTCGTGGCCGAGGAACCGGTCGATCTCGTCGGCGTACAGGCCGGCCGCGTTGACCAGGTACCGGGTGCGCAGCGGGCCCCGGCCGGTGGCCAGCGCGTGCGGATCTCCCGAAGTGACCGACAACACGGGGCAGTTGAGGTGCAGGTCGATACCGGCGCGCACGGCCTGCGTCGCGTACGCGAGGGTGGTCGTCCAGGGGCAGATGATCGACTCGTCCGGCACCTGGAGCGCCCCCAGCACTCCGGGCCCGAGCTCGGGCTCGCGGGCCCGCACCTCTCCGGCGGGCAGGATCCGGGCCGACCGATATCCGTTGCGTACGGCCTTCTCGGCGAGGCCGGGCAGGGCGGCGTACTGCTCCTCGTTCCAGGCGACGAGCAGCGCCCCGAGCGGTTCCACCGGGATGCCGCTCTCGGCGGCGTACGCGGCGAGCAGCCGCTGCCCCTCGCGGACGAGCCGGGACTCCAGGGAGCCGGGTACGGCGTCGAAACCGGTGTGCAGGATGGCGGTGTTGGCCTTGGAGGTGCCGTTGCCGACGTCGTCGGACGCGTCGACGAGGGCGATCCGCAGCGGGAGCCGGGCCAGTTCGCGGGCGATGGCCGAGCCGACCACGCCGGCGCCGACGACCGTCACGTCGTACGCCTCGCCGCGGGGCAGCGGGCCGGCGGTGGTGACGGTCATGCGGGCCCGTCCAGCAGGGCCGACACGGCCGTCCGGAACCGTGCGCGGCGTTCGGCCGCATCCCCGGAGCCGGCCCTCGGCTCGTAGACGGCGGAGGGCTTCCATTCCGGGACGGCCTCGTGGACGGTGAGCGAGGGGTCGAGGCCGAGCCGGGCCACCGCCCCGACGCCGAGCGCGGTGGCATCCGGGAGCGCCGACACCTCGACGGGTATCTGAAGCAGATCGGCCTGTGCCTGCATGAGCAGCGCGGACCTGGTCAGGCCGCCGTCGACGCGCAGGGTCGCCAACGGGGCGCCGAGATCGGCGGCGACCGCGTCCGCGAGCTCCGCCACCTGCGCGGCTATGCCGTCGCACAGCGCGTGGACGAGGTGCCCGGCGGTGGTGTCGAGGCCGAGGCCGGTGACCGAACCCCGCAGGTCACCCCGCCACCAGGGGGCGGCGAGCCCGGCGAGCGCGGGGACGAAGGTGACCCCGCCGGCGTCCGGGGCGGTGCCTCCCACGACGTCGATGTCCTCGGCGCCGGAGATCACCCCGAGGTCCGTGAGCCACCGTACGGCGGAGGCGGCCGTGTACACCTGCCCGTCCAGGCAGTAGCTGGTCTCCCCGGCGAGCCGCCAGGCGACGCAGCCGACCAGTCCGGAGGTGCTGCGGCGGGGGCGCGGTCCGGTGTGCGCGAGGAGGAACGCCCCTGTGCCGTAAGTGCACTTGGCGGTGCCGGGCTCGGTGACGCGCTGGGCGAGCAGCGCGGCCTGCTGGTCGACGAGCAGGCCCGTCAGGGGAAGCGGGGGCCCGAAGGCGGTGGTGGTGCCGATGCGGGTGTCCGCGTCGACGACTTCCGGAAGCCGCTCGCCGGTGAGGCCGAAGGCGTCGAGTGCCGCCGGTGACCAGTCGACGGTGTCGAGGTCGAGCAGCTGGGTGCGGCCCGCGGTGGCCGCGTCGGTGACGAAAGCACCGGTCAGCCGGTGCACCAGCCACACGTCGCTGGTCGTCACGACTCCGTGCCGGGTCAGGTTGCGGCGTATCCAGGCCATCTTCGGCGCGGCGAAGTACGGGTCGAGCGGCAGCCCGGTCAGCTCCCGTAACGACGCGGCGTGCGGGGCCAGTTCCGTACACAGCTGCTCGGCCCGGCGGTCCTGCCAGACGATCGCGTCGGTCAGCGGTTCGCCGCTCGCCGGGTCCCAGGCGAGTACGGTCTCGCCCTGGTTGGCCAGGCCCACCGCCACCACCGGCTCGCCGGCCGCGGCCAGGGCGGCGCGCCCCGCGTCGACGACCGAGTCGAGCAGCTCACGGGGGTCGACCTCCACGCGGCCGCCCGGCAGGTACCGGGGCCGTACGGGAGCGGAGGCGGAGCCGATGACCCCGCGTACGGGGCAGATGACGAGGGCCTTGGTGCCCGACGTGCCCTGGTCCACAGCGAGCACGGGGCCCGTCATCACCACTCCGTCCCTGGTATCCGCGCATCGACGTGCGCGTTCACGTCCACATCCACGTTCACGTCCACATGCGTGATCGCCGCTCGGAAGCCTTCACCAGCGGACCTCGCCCGTCAAGATCCACAAGATCCGGCCGAGCGGCCGGCCTGCCACCTGACGCAAATTCATATCCTGCACATGGCTTGATAGTTGCATTTGAAAAGATCCCTGCCTCGAATGCTCATAGTCGCTCTATAGTGATCGCCGATCACCCGGCGCGACGGCCATGCGATGCGAGGACCTATGACCACGACCACCGCGAGACGCGCCCGCCCCGAACACCCGTCGACCGGGACGAGGTGATGGCGGGCGCCGACTTCCGGCCCGTCTACCACCCCGCCGGCCACGACAACGACCTGCGCGTCGCCGTGCAGGACCTGCGCACCGGCCGCTGGCTGTCGATGGCGCACTTACTCGACCGGACCCTCGACTGGGGGCTGTGGACCCAGCGCACCCAGGTGCTCGCCGCGGTCGCGGCCGGATCGGACGTGGTCGAGACCTGGCGGGCCGAGGAACCCCGCAGCGTCGCCGCGTCCGTCATGCACACCCGTGTCGTCGTCGAACGGGCCGTCCGCTCCCACCGTGCACGGCACCCCCGCACGCACGAACTGTGGCAGGAGGCGTGGACGGCCTGCCGGGACGCCGCCGAGCTCAGCCCGGCCGACCCCGTGCCCTGGGTCTGCCTGCTCGCCCTCGCCCTCCTCGACGAACAGCGCTCGATGCACGAGCACCGGCTTCCGCCGCCCGTTCCGATGCTGCCGCCCGGCCCCTGGGGCATCCTCGCGCAGGCCGACAAACGCGACCCGCACAACCGCGAGGCGTACCACCGGATGCTGCAGTTCGTCTGCACGGGTACGACGGGACCGCTCCTCGAAGCCGCCAACTTCGTGCAGTGGGCGGCTGGTTCGGCTCCGCCCGGGTCGCCCGTCCACGCGCTGCCGCTCTATCTGAGCGTCGAACGCTACCGCCGCGCGCGCGGCCAGGAGAAGGCGCTCGACCTCCACTGGGTCGCCGATGACGCCGTCCGCGACGCCGGTCACGCCTTCGACACCTGGTTCCGGTACGTCGACCCGCGGCGCGCCTCCCCGCTCGACCTGAACCATCTCGCCCACGCCCTGTGGGGCGCCAGCCGGTTCGGCGAGGCGGCCCAGGTCTTCGACGCGATCGACCGGTACTGGACCACGATGCCGTGGGCCTACCGGACCCGCGACCCGGCCGACCAGGAACAGGCCGCGGACGTCTTCCTGCGGGCCAGGTCGCGCAGCCTGGCCGACCGGGACTGACCGGCCGGCTGACGCCCGCCCCCGCCACCACACCGCTCCACCCCCCCCACCCCATAGCCCCAAGGCTCCAAAGCTCCACCCCCCGCTCCCCGTTCGCTTGCTGCACGCACCCCCGGAGGTACGTCCCCATGTCCCGCACCACGCCGACCGTCCGCCCGGACAGCAAGGCCCCGCCCCGGCAGGACGAGGAGGAACGGCTCAGAGAGCTCGGCTACCAGCCCGTCCTCGCCCGCCGGATGGACGGGTTCGGCAACTTCGCCATCAGCTTCTCGGTCATATCCGTCCTGTCCGGCTGCATGACCCTGTACGGATTCGGCCTGGGCACCGGCGGTCCGGCCGTGATGCTGTGGGGCTGGGTCGGCGTAGGCCTCTTCGTGCTCTGCGTGGGTCTCGCCCTGGCCGAGGTCACCAGCGCCTACCCCACCTCGGGGGCGCTCTACTACATGGCGGACCGGCTCGGCGGACGCCGCTGGGGCTGGTACACGGGCTGGCTGAACCTCCTCGGCCTGCTCGGCGCCATCGCCGGCATCGACTACGGCGCCGCCCTGTTCACCGGCGCCTTCCTCAACCTCCAGTTCGGCTTCGTGCCGACCCCCGGCTCGACCTTCCTGATCTTCCTGTGCATCCTGCTGCTGCACGCCGTGCTCAACCTCTTCGGCGTCCGCCTCGTCAGCGTGCTCAACTCCATCAGCGTCTGGTGGCACCTGACCGGCGTCGCCGTGATCGTCGGCGCCCTGGCCCTCGTCCCCGACCGGCACCAGTCGCCCTCGTTCGTCTTCACCGAATTCGTCAACGACACCGGCTGGGCCAACCCGTTCTACGTGGCGGCGGTCGGCCTGCTCCTCGCCCAGTACACCTTCTCCGGGTACGACGCGTCCGCGCACCTCTCGGAAGAGACCTCCAACGCCTCCGTCTCCGCCGCCAAGGGCATCGTCCGCGCCATCTGGGTCTCCTGGATCGCCGGTTTCGCACTGCTCGCGGGGCTCACCTTCGCCATCCAGGACTACGCCGCCGTCCAGAACAGCGCCACCGGCGTCCCGCCCGCCCAGATCTTCCTCGACGCCCTGGGCACCGGCGGCGCCAGCGCCCTGCTCCTCATCGTCATCGCCGCTCAGCTCTTCTGCGGCAACGCCGAGGTCGCTGCCGCGAGCCGGATGGTCTTCGCGTTCAGCCGCGACAACGCGCTCCCCGGGTCGGCCCTGTGGCGCAAGGTCAGCAGCCGCACGCAGACCCCGGTCCCGGCCGTCTGGCTCTCGGTGGCCGCCGCGGCCGTCCTCGCCCTGCCCTCGCTCTACTCCGCCACCGCCTACGGCGCCGTGACCGCCATCAACGTCATCGGCATCACCCCGGCCTACGCCATCCCGATCTACCTGCGCCTGCGCGCCGGAAACCGCTTCCAGCCCGGCCCGTGGAGCCTGGGCCGCTGGAGCAAGCCCATCGGGTGGATCGCCGTCGTCTGGGTGGCCATCGTGACCGTCCTGTTCTGCCTGCCGCAGAAGTCGCCGGTCACCATCGACTCCATGAACTACGCGGTGATCGCCCTGGCCGTGGTCCTGATCCTGGCCAGCGCCTGGTGGTACGCCGCCCGACGCTCGTACGGGACCCCGTCGGCGTACGGGAACGCCCGGGAACAGGCCGAGATCGCCGAGGGCATCGTCTGATCCACCCCCAGGCGCGCCCCGGCGAACCGGGGCGCGCCTCCCCGCGTCACGGCAACGAGCGCGTAAGCCAAGCCACTTCGCCGCTGTCTTCCATGGAAACACGATCCCGCTCGAACCCGAGCTTCTCAAGGACGCGGAGCGACGGTGCGTTCCACGTGCCGACGGTCGACCAGAGCCGCTTGCGCCCCGTCGCGATGGCGGCTTCGAGCACCGCGGCGGCCGCCTCGGTGGCATAGCCGCGTCCGTGCACGCGCTGGAACAACTCATACGCGATTTCCGGCTCTTCCAGGGTGGTGCGGCCGATGATCAGCCCGCAGTAGCCGATGAAGTCGCCTTCGTCACGGCGCTGGATGGGCAACAGCGCGATCCCCGTGCTCTCCGTCGCGGTGAGCAGCTCCGCGATGGACGTCCGGATGTTCTCGATCTCGGGCGTCCCCTTGCCGCGTTCGGAGAGGAGGGCACAGAACTCGGCGGCGTCCGACTCGGCCCACGGCCGCAGTATCAGCCGCTCGGTCTCCAGGTGGTACGACATCGTCTCGTATGTTGACATGCCCTTACTCTGCCCCACTGATCATCACGAGCCACAGCTGGATCCGCCGGCATCGGCACTGCCGGGCGCCGGCCGAGAATCGCCGACCGGTTGGGTACGGCGCAAGGTCCGTTCCGTAGACCGCGCCCCAGGGCTTGGGCTCCAGCCTCGCTCCGTCCCACCTCCCGGAGGGCCCCGAGGACGGGTGCTCGTCAGCCTCTGACGCGGGGCCGACCGTCGGCCGGCAGTGACAGGAACCCCGCGAAGCACGGTGGTCGGCCGCTGACCGGCCAGCGGCCGAAGATGATCGTGCGCCGGCTGGCGAACCCTGTGTCCCGCCCGTCCCGCAGGGGCCCGTTCGCGGACATCGCCGGCAACCTCGGAAGCCAGACCCGCAGCCGGTTCAGGACGGCCACTCCGGTTTCCCGATCCGGGACGCCCACGTGGACGTGCATCCCGCAGATCAGCTGCTCGTCGACCAGCAAGCGGGCCTCGCCCGCCATCTTCGGATACCTCGCCGTGCTGGTGACGGGCACGGGTGTTGGTGACGGGCACGGGTGCCACGTCCCTGATTGGTGCGGTGGCGGAGATCGCGATGCGGCAGCCGTTCGCCTGCGCAGCGGACGCGACCCCGTGACGCAGCCGCAGGGAGATGACCCCCTACCTCCTCCAGGGCCGTGCACACCGGGGTGGCGACCTCGATCTGCGCCTGCAGCAGCTCGTCCTGGACCTCGCGCTCGTCCGCGATCGGAGCCAGGCGGGCCGTGGCACGTACTTCCTACACGAGCGGAGTGGGAAGGAGCGGGTCCGGGTGGACCAGCAGGTACTCCTGCTCGACCCCAAAAGTGATCACGGTGTGCGGCTCACCCCGGAGGCGTGGGCGTGATCTGTCGGGTGGCGGAGCGCAGTGCGAAGGCCATCACCACTTCGAATACGCCGAGCAGGACGAGCCACAGCCCCAGCAGTCGCGTGAGGGCGACCGCGGAGTCCACCGGGAAGCAGAGCACCACGATCCCGGCGACGGCGCCGAGGGCGCCCAAGGCGAAGAGCAGGCCACGGTGCACGAGCGCGCGGTCGGCGATTGCGACGTACGCCGTGAGCACTCCGGTCAGCAGCCAGAACACTCCGACGATCAGGGACAGCGCGCCGATCGTCTGCATCGGATGCCGCAGAACCAGTACGCCCGCCAAGAACGCCAGCATGGAGATCAGGATCCCCGCCAGCCTGCTGCCGCCCCCGTCGCCGCTGTGCGAGAAGGCCGTGACGAAACGGAACCCGCCTGCCACCAGGAGCTGGAGACCGATGATCACAGCCAGGATGTGCAGAGTCTCGTCGGGCCAGACGAGTACCAGGATGCCCGGGATCAGGGTCGCGAGGGCGACACCGAGTGCCCAGTGCCACGAGCCTCCGAGCTGCTTGAGGACGTCCTCGGGATCGCTCTGCCCGCCATGCGGTGCCGCGCCGGGGGATACGGTCATCACGCCTCCCAGGTCGGCCGAAGGACCCTCGAGGCCCTTCAAAGCCATCGGACATGCCGTGTTCGCCTGTCAGGCCCATTTTAGGCCGGTGGGACACGGTTCGCTGCTCCTGCCAGGCCCTTGCCGCCCGGCATGAAGGAACGACTGCAGCCCTTTGTGCAGGCCCTGAGCAAGCTTCGGAAGCCACGATGCTCACGTTGCCGGTACACGCAGCCCCGGGCCCTTGGAGCGCCCTTGGCTGTTCAGCGGCATGTGGACTGCGGGTCGTCGTGAACGATGGCGCAGATCATCTGCTCGCCGCGCCGGTCGTCCGGATATGACACGCGACGCCAGTCCTACGAGTGGTACGGAGCCGAAGCTTCTCGGCGCCCCAGGAGCTGGGCTTCCGACGGAGACCGACGTCTACCTGCAAGCCCAACGAACCACCGGTGGGTCAGCTTGGTGCCTCCCACGGCCGGCGCAATTGAACGCGCGGACCCGGGGTGCGGCGTGTCCAATGGCTGGGAGCCGGGTCATTCGCCTCAGTTGTCCCCAGGGAGCGCCATGAGTGTGCCGCCGGATCCATCGGATGTCTCGCCCGCACGGGTTCGGACGGGTGGAGGGGGTGCCCGGCGGATCGTGGCGAGTACCGTTTCGGCCGTCATGATCACACTGACCTGCATCCTCGTACCGGTCTCACTTCTCACCGTCTGGGTGCACGACATCGTGCTGGACACCGACCGGTACGTGTCCACGGTCAGCCCACTCGCCTCCGACCCGGCGATCGAGGCGGCCGCTGTACACCGTATTACCGAGGCGGCCGACGTCCGGGTCGACGGCGCCCAGGTCACGTCCGACCTGGCGGCCTGGCTCCAGGCCCAGGGGCTGCCGGCCCGCGTCGGCACGGCGGTCAAGGCCCTGGGCCCGCAGCTGGACTCGGCCGCTGACGCGGCTGTCTCCAAGGTGGCGACCCGCCTCGTGGAGAGCGACCGCTTCGAGAAAGTCTGGACCACCGCCAATCGTGCTGCGCACTCCTCCGTGGTGCGGGCGCTGACCGGTGAGGGCCGTGGCGCTGTGGAGGTCGAGGGCGGCACCGTCACGCTTGACATCGGGGAAGCCGTGGAGAACGTCAAGCAGGACCTCGTGAAGGCGGGGCTCGCTCCTGCCGAGAAGATCCCCGAGGTCAACAAGCAGATGGTGCTCTTCCAGTCCGACAAGCTTGCGAAGATCAGAGGAGCCGTCCACCTCCTCGACGTCCTCGGCAACTGGCTTCCCGTGCTCACGGTGGTCCTCGGCACCATCGGGGTGCTGCTCGCACGGCGTCGGCGCCGAGCGCTGGTCACCACCATGCTGTGCGCGGCCGCCGCTTGCCTGATCCTCGCCATCGGCCTCGTCGTCGCCCGCCGCTACTACCTCGACCACCTTCCGGAGCAGGTCCAGTCGCCCGCCGCCGCGGCGGCGATCTTCGACACCCTCGTACGGTTCCTGAGGGTCAGCATCCGCACCGCGCTGGTCCTCGGGGTCGTGGTGGCCCTCGGCGCCTACCTGTCCGGTGCCGGCCGACTGCCCCGTGGCGTGCGAGGCACGGCGGAGCGCGCGGCCGACTCCGCAGCAGGCTGGGGCGCCGCCCACGGAGTGCACACCGGCCGGGTCGGCACGTGGGTGCAAGCCCGCCGGCGCCTGCTCACCGCCGGAGTGCTGCTGGTCCTCGCCCTCGTGTTCGCCCTGTGGAACCACCCCACGGTGCTCACGGTCCTGCTCCTGGCCCTCATCCTGCTCGCCGTGCTCGCCGTGCTCGCACTCCTGGCGGCCGGCGGCCGGGTGAGCACGAAGGCGGAGCGTCCGGCGGAACGGTAGTCGAGCACCTGGTGATTGCACCTGCCTGAACGGGTACCGGGTTGCCGCCTGCGTGGCGATCTTCTGAGGAGGCCAGGAGAATGAGAGGGCCGTAGAAGCGGCGGTCCGGCGGGCGTGCCGGGACTGGGCGCCCGGAGCACCGCGACAGGGCGGGATACCCCGGCGGTTGTCCTCGGAAACGGCTCAGAGGGTTCTGAGCCATCACGTCGCTGCAGAGAGGTGACGGTCGACCCGACGACGCCGGATGAGGCCGCTCGGGACCCAAGAGGGATTTCCGCCCGTGGTGGCAGGTAGCAGTTGGAACACAGGTGATCGCACATGTGTAGACGGCTCGCCTACTCGGGAACCCCCATGCTGCTCGACACCATCCTCTACGAACCCGCCCACTCCCTCCGCTCGTCGCTGTTCTTCGCCCACATCCGCGCGTCGACCGGCACCGCGGTGCAGCAGTCGAACTGCCACCCGTTCCGGCACGGTCGCTGGATGTTCATGCACAACGGCGCCATCACCGGCTTCCACCTCATGCGCCGCGACCTCACCCTGCTCGTCGGCCCCGCGCTGTACGCGGACATCGAGGGGACCACGAACCCCTCGGCGACCTGCCCGGCGCCTGGAACGAGGTACCGGAGAGCGGCTACGGCATCGTACAGACCGGGGCGGACGAGCTCTACCCCTTCACGCCGGAACCGGCATGTCGCGGCGACTGATGCACACGGGCCCGTGGTTCCCCCGTCCCAGGTGCCATCGGCGCACTGGTGACCAGGCCCCGCCCCAACCGACAGGAGACCGGCGATGAATGGCGCGATGCTCGATCTGGCAGTGGACTACCCGCTGCTGAACATGTTCTGGACCATGATGCTGTGCTTCTTCTGGGTGCTGTGGTTCATGCTGCTCTTCCGCGTCATCGGCGACATCTTCCGCGACGACGGGTTGAACGGCTGGGGCAAGGCAGGATGGACTGTCTTCGTCATCCTGCTGCCCTTCCTGGGCGTGTTCGTGTACCTGATCGCCCGAGGGCGGGGGATGGGCGAACGCGAGATGAAGAGGGCCCAGCAGCACGAGAAGGCGTTCCGCTCCTACGTACAGGAGAGTGCCGGCACCAGGAGCGCTGCCGATGAACTGTCCCGCCTCGCCGAGCTCAAGAACCGCGGAGACATCACGGCAGCCGAGTACGAGCAGGCCAAGGCCAAGGTCCTCACATCCTGAGGAGTGGCGCCGGCGGAGGACGCCCACTGGGAGGCGCAGATCCTGCCGAGGGGGACGAAGCACACGTGCGGGGTGTAGCTATGGTGCCGGACCTGCTCCTCATCGGCTTGGCGGTCACGCTCTTCCCCTTGCCGATCATGGCCTTCGTACTGGTCGTCTCCGCACCCCGAGGGGTGAGCAAGGGGCTGGCCTTCATCCTGGCCTGGCTGGCCTGCCTGGTGGCCGTCATCGCCATCGTCCTGTTCTTGACCGGCGGCGAACCGCCCCCGCCCCGCTCCCCGCCCTCGATCGCCGCACTCGTCGCTACGCTGGTCATCGGCGTGGGCCTGATCCTCTACAGCGAGCACAGGCGTCGCAGGCACCGCCCTACCCCGACGGCCCCGGATCCCTCTGCGAAGGAGCGCCTGGAGGACGCGGGAACCTCGCTGTCCTCACGCATGGCCGACGCCACTGGATGGTCCGCGGCCGCGCTCGCCGTGCTCCTGCAGCCCTGGGGAATGGTCGGCGCCGCAGCTGCCACCGTCGTGCAAGCCGATCTCTCCCACGGTGCGTCCGCTCTGGCTCTGGTGGCGTTCTGTTTCCTGGCCACCTCGAGCCTGCTGGCCATGGAGCTGTACATGGTGTTCGCGCCGGAAAGGGCCCAGCTCGCCTTGACCAACATGCGGGCATGGCTCGAACGTCACAAGGACCCGGCGATCGTGGTCACCTGCCTCATCCTCGGACTATGGCTCGTCGGCAGGAGCATTTACCAGCTCACGGGATGAACACCGCGCGGGAGGAACGCCGTCGTGCACGTCGCCCAACCAGCATCCTCTCTCCCCCCGTTATGTTTTTCGCGGTCCTGCAATGGGGCCGCCGGCCTCTGGGGCCGGTATGGCTGTTTCCCCTCTGTCGATGATCTGGGGGGGTGTCGCCGGGCCCGGAAGGTGCCGTCGGAGTCGCTGATGAGAGAGCCGGCCACCGCCCGGCCTGGTGCAATGCCCGGCAGTCCGCGGGCGGCAGGTCTGCATGACGTGGATGCGCGAGCACCGTGCCATTGGCGAGGCCGGCGCAGTCAACAACAAGCCGCCCGCGAAGCCGTCGACACCATCGACCACACCCTCACCCGGGCCCAGAAACGAAACGACCGACGGGCCTGGCTGGAACGGCTGCGACCACCACGCGACCACATCCAGCACCTCCGCGAAGCCCTCCACCGGCTCCGCTCCCCCGCCCCGACCGGCTTCCACCCCACCGCCAACCAACCCCAAAGCGGGCGTGCGACCACACTGCGACCACCAGGACTCCGGGCATGGAAAAGGCCGTCCTCTCATGTGTGAGAGAACGGCCTCCGACCTGCATAAAGCATGGTCGGGACGACAGGATTTGAACCTGCGACCCCTTGACCCCCAGATCGAGGGGTCGGAGGAAAAATCATGACATACCGCACAATCTCATGGCGCACAGCGTGCACACCCGCACATGCTGTGCGCCCATCGACGTGGGCGTTGGTCCCCAGCTGGTCCCCAAGGTGATCCAGATGGCCATGGGAGCCGCCAACCGCCACAGATGGCCACCAGGGAGCAGGCGACTCAGGAAGCGGTCTGGCCGCGCTTCCGTTCGGCTCGGCGTCGCAGGTCGCGGATAACCTCATGCCAGCGCCAGGAACCGTCCCAGTCGCAGCCCTCGTGCCCGCCCGGCTCCCAGCCCGCAAGTTCTTCCAGCTGCTTGATCAGGACATCCGGATCGACAGATACACGGTGTGGACGCTCGTCGTCGAGCTGCCCTGCGACGTCGTACAGCCGGTGAGCAGCGCGGTAGTAGGACAGCTGGATGTCGGTCAGCCGGCGTACGGCGTAGCCGCCGCACTTGCTGCACCAGTCCCAGTCGTCACGCGCCAGCAGGTCCGCTACGGTCAGGAGGTCGTCGCTCGCCGCGAGGCCTCGATCCCGTGTATGTCGGCACAAGGGTGAGTGTCCCTTGCCCTCGAACTTGGGATCCGAGTTCGTGGCGTAGATCTGCGCCTGACCCAGGACACCCAGCGGAAGGCCGCTGCCGCTGCGCCAGCGGTCGGCGCCGGGCGGCCGGAACGGCGAGAGATCCAAGGAAGCAGGTGCGAGCAGGCCCTCCCACACCGCAACGGGCAGCATGCCGGACCGGCCGGTGTCGAGACTCCGCAAGTCGGAAACGCCGCGCGCCATGGCGAGCAGGCGCAGATTGCGTTCTTTGTCATGCTCCCGGTACGTCCGCCGGACAACGTCCCGAGCGCCGGCTGCAAGGCCCAGGTCAGCACCGAAGTGGCCATCCTGCCGTGCATGGCCGTGGCCCGAAGATGGGGCATCGTCAGCCTCTGGCGTGGGGACGACGTCCTTGATCCACGGACTGATCACGCTCTCGGGGAGGTCCGACGCGCTGGCGACGAGGACGCCGAGCCAGCCCTCGGCAAGTCGCCTCTCAATGACTTCGAGAGGTAGAACTTCCGCTCCCCCGCTCGCCGAGAAGACGATGTAGAGCTGGTCGGCGGCGTACGAGAAGTTGCGCAGCGCCTGGAGGTGCGCGGGTGTGACGGGCTGGCGGTCGAAGACAGGTGTGTCATCGAAGACCCCGGGACGGAGGGAGTCCGGCTGCCCTTGGGGGCCCGCTTCAGCGGCCACGGCAACGGAACCGCCCGGCTCACACACGAGGTTGCCCGAGGGTTCCATGAGTCTGGCGGCGACGAGGGCGGGAACTCGCAGCGTCAGCGTGCGCCGACCCCAGTCGGCGGCGATGGTCCAGGTCAGCAGCACGCCGAGAGTCCACGGATCCAGGCCATCCAGGACGTCGGGAATACCTCCGCGCGAAGGCTCCTCCGTGCCCTCCGGCAAGCGCGCCGTGACCCACACCGTCGGTGTCGAATCCGCCGCCGCAGCGGCGGCATGGGCTTCGTCCTCCCAGGCCTGAATCAAGCGGGCGGCTCCTTCCAGAGCTTCCGCGTGCCCCTTCTTGTTGGGCCGGATGCCGTGCACGAGGTCGTAGCGGTTGATCGACCGTGACGCCGGTCCTTCCCAGCCCCGCTCAGCCGAGTACTGCCACCTGCGCCACAACGCGCTCAGGCCTGTGGAGATCTGGCTGCCTTTGCCCAGCACCGCGAAGGCAGGATCGTCGGTCGGCAGCGGAGGCGTCTCCAGTGACGCTGCCGCAGCGGCCACGACGAGACCAGCCGGCTCAACGAAGAGGGTCGCCTGCACCCGCAGGGTCTCGAGGTAGCGCTCCTTCGCCGACACCTTCGGCTCCGCCCAGCCGGTCAGCCAAGGGAAGTGAGCGATGACGGCCTGCGCTCGGTGAAGGCTCTGGGCTGCGTGCCGCCAGCGGGACAAGACCTGCTCCTGCAGCTCTTGTGCCTCCCTGCGTGCTTCCCACGGCCTGCCGTCATCCTCCTCGTCTTCGCCCTCGTCCGCGGCGCCCCGTTCCGACTGCAGAAGCTCAGCCGCAGCCTGCACCTCGTCCTGGGTCCAGTGTGCGTCCTCGTCCGGCTCCGCATAGGCCTGCAGCTGATGGAGCAGTCCCGATCCACCCAGCGCCCGCATGAAGATGCCCAGCCCCGATGTCGGCCGCGACGTCGGACCCCAGTCCGCACAGCCCGAACAGAACCTGTCCACCGCGTCCGCGTTCAACGGAACCTCGATCGTGGCCACATGGGGCGTCCGGAGCTGACCACACTCTCTGCGCACATGCAGTCTGGCGTTCTTGCCCTTCGCCGAGTGGACTGTGATCTTGGTGCCTTCGAACGGTCCGAATGGTACGTCGGCTGTCAGCATGCGATCGCGCACGAACTCCCCCTTCTCCTGCCTTGCGAGCTTAGGGCCGAGCAGTGACACGCACAGCCGGACGCTGAATGAATGCCCCTGATGACACCGACTGCGTCCGCAAGTTGCTCGCGGCCAAGCACCCGACCGACCCCAGCAGGACCATCCGACCTGCGAGATCGACTGTCCGGCCAGAGCGTCCCTATCGGGCTGGTCCAGCGCACCCTGCCCATCGACGCACAGATGACGGCCGGAACGTCGCGTTGGAAGCCGATGTGCAGCCAGTAGGCAGCCCAGCGGCCGCGTGGCACACCGGCTGACCAGCCGTCCGCCATGGCGTTCGGACCTCCTTACTCCATTGCCCAGATGCGTGTACTCGGCACTGGTCCCCAGATCTGGTCCCCAGATCCGGGGCCGCCGGACATCGTCCTGGCTTCACCCGCACACAGGCGCCGCAGCCAAGCTCTCGCGTGAAGAAGCCATGGCTCCGTTCTCTCGTCATGGGCCGGGATCATGGCTGCCGGCCCGTTGCCAGGCGTGGAAAGCAGCGATCGCTGTCGGCTGGGTCGGGTAAATCCGGTTCGCCCCGACCGCCGCCGTGAGGCCGTAGGCGTCGAGGGATTCGTGAAGTTCCTGCTTGACACGGGCGAGGGCGAACACGACGCGGGCCGCCCCAACGACACCGAAGCCCCTGGCGACAGCTGACCTTCGCGGTGAGATGACGGGGTGCACGCGGCCAGCGCCATGCTTCCCGTCACCTCACAGATCAGAAACCGGGGAAGGTCAGATCACCGGTGGTCGGCCGAGTCGGGTCATGCGCCACACGGTCCGCCACCGCATCGGACGCCGTGGCGGGCACGGCACCCGCACCCCCTCGAAGAACCCGGCCCACCACGACCTCAGCCCGGCCAGTGGGGGCCGTTGGGCCAGCGTGTACGCCGCCCAGGTGGCGAGGTAGACCGGGACGAGGATGGCAGGCAGGTGCCGCTTCGCGAGCCAGACCCGGTTGCGGCCGGTGTTGCGGTAGTAGACCGCATGCCGGGAGGCCGGGGTCCGGGGGTGGGTCAGGACCA
Organism: Streptomyces sp. NBC_01351; assembly: GCF_036237315.1. Taxonomy (GTDB): domain Bacteria; phylum Actinomycetota; class Actinomycetes; order Streptomycetales; family Streptomycetaceae; genus Streptomyces. The sequence goes on from NZ_CP108356.1 coordinate 1,188,609, forward strand.
GGTCGGCCCGGTAGTCGATCTCCCACCCGGCATCCAGGGCCCGCCAGGCGAAGTCGGTCTCCTCATGTGCGTAGAAGAACTTGTCGGGGAAGTCACCGACCTGGTCAATGACGCCCATGCGGATGGCGTGGGCGCCGCCCAGGAACGTTGTGACCGGCCCAGAGATGAGCGGGTCGGCGCCCCCGAGGCGGGGGACGTGCCTGCGCTGGGAGACGCCGTTCTCGTCGGCGATGCGGAAGCCCACGATCCCCAGCTTCGGATTCGCCGTGAACGCTTCCCGGACCAGGTGGAGGGTGTCGGTTCGAGGGAGAAGGCCGTCGTCGTCGAGGACAAGGACGATGTCGGCGCCGCCGTGTTCGCGCAGCCACCGCACCCCGGCGTTCCGGCCGCCGGGGATTCCCAGGTTCTCCGGCAGTTCGACGGCCGCCACCGGGTCCGGCAGAGCGGGGAGCTTCGCTCCCTGCCCGAGCACGACGACCGTGGCGGGCTCGCCTTCCTGGGCTGCCACCGACTCGAGGAGAGCACGGAGTTCAGCCTCCCGGTCTCCCATGGTGATGATCACGACGCCGACCGTCGGCGGACCGCTCCCGGCGCGGTTCATGCCTGGGCTCGCAGAAGGTCGACGGCGCGTTCATGCAAGGCCCCGGCTCCGGGGATACGGCGCTTGCGGTAGCTGGCGGCCGTCGACTGGATCGCCCTGATTTCCTTCACGGTCCGGTCCGAGACCAGGCCATCCATGAAGTCCAGCGACCGACCCCACACGGCCACGGCCTCCTCGTGCCGCTGTTGCGCGGCGACGGACCGCCCGATGTTGACCATGGTCAGGCCGTGAACCCGCTGATAGGTCCCCGGCGTCCGTCCCTTGAGAGCCGCCCGGTAGTGCTTCTCGGCAGCCCGGTGGTCGCGCATTTCGGTCAGGGTCTTGCCAGTGTGGGAGGCGACGGTCGCCGCGACCGGACCCGACGCGGCGGCGTAGCCAGGCACCGGGTCATCTGCGGTGAGCATCGCGTCTTCGGCCGACAGCAGGGCCGCCGCCGCCTTCCCGCTCTGTCCACCGGCCCCGTACGCCCTGGCGCAGGTGACCAGCAGTAGGGCCTCGGTCTGCCGGTCGACCTTGCCCGTCGCCCGCCGCAACGCCTCCTCCGCCAGGCCGATGCACGCCTGCGGGTGACCGAGGTCGAGTGCCTGGTGGGTCAGAGCCCGCATCATCCACGCGGCGTGCCCGTACGGGTCTGACTCGCAGGCCAACTGGAAGCCGAGGAGGTAGTAGCGCTGGGCGGCGCCCTCGCGGCCCAAGTCGTGGTGCTTCCAGCCCACCAGGCACGCCAGAGTCGCCGCCGCCCCGAACGCGCTGCGCCGTACCGGCTCCGAGGGGAAGCGGCCCTCCAGCATGGGGACCACGGTGTCGGTGAGGTAGGCGGTCACCATCGTCAGGCCGTGGCCTCCGCCCAAGCGTTCATCCATGCTCCGGAACGTCTCCGTGAGCTCCCGCACGATGGCGACTTCCTCAGTGCCGACGGCACCGCCGCGTTCGGCTGCCCGCAGGGTCGCGGCGACGGCCTGGTGGTCGTAAACGAGAGGCAGGGCGACGGCGGCCGTAGCGAACGCGGCGTTGAGGAAGTTCCTGCGACGGAGCATCACGAATCTCCCGAGGTCGGTGGCGTTGGCCAGTGGATCGGCCCCCAGGGCCTCGCCGGTGCCTGCGCAGCCTAGACCGATCTCTGTGGGCGTGACCTTCCGCTTCATCCTTCTGGTGAGGGCTTCGGCGATGTACGAGCGGGTCTGACCGCTTGGTGTACCACCCATGACCCAGGAGTGAACGGCCGAGCGGGAGGTATGCAGCGTCACCCCGGACTCGGCGGCCACCGCACGGACATCCCTGGCCAGGACCTCGTAGGTACATCCGGCCTCGGCGATGACGTCTGCCAGCGCGGTGTTCGGACTACGGCTCTCCGCCAACTCGCACTCCCCGCAGCGATCTTGAACAGACTGAACAAGGTGCCCCGCCGCCCACGGTACCCCCACCCGATCACCGTGAGTTCAATAGCCGTAACGCCAAACGCGATCGGCCCGGAACCTGTCCGGAAACCCGGCCCCACGCCGACGCTTCGCCCTACACGGACCACCGCGAACAGGAGCCAGGGAGATGTCTCGTACGACAGCACCGCTCCACCCCAGGACCGGCGTCACCTCCGCCGGCCCGCGTACTCCCGGTCGCCTCCTACGCGGTGGCGAGGAACGACACGGCCCGCTCGTCCAGCTCGGCCGCGCAGCGAAGCCCCCGTGCCCGGAAGGGTGCGAGGTCGGCCCGCATGGTCTTGACGGCCTTGCGGGTCCGCACGGAGCGGACGCCTTCCATGTGGTCCATGGCCTGCCCGAACGTGGCGCACGCCTGCTCGATCCGGCCGCGCTTGAGGTGGAGCTCCGCCCCCGCGACCAGGTCCAGGGCCACGATCCGGGCGTAGGTTCCGGCGGGCCTCGTGGCGGCGGCGTGCAGGTACTCGGCGGCGGCGGCCCGGTGGTCCCCGAGGGTTTCGAAGACCTTCGCCGTCCGGGAGAACACCGACGGCGCCACAGGCCCCCACGCCAGGCCCCAGAACGGCACCTCGTCGCCCCGCTGGCTGCCCTGTTCCAGCAGGGCGCGGGCTCGGCCGACTTCGGCGAGGGCGGCGGCCGACAGCCCGGTCTTGGCCAGGGTGTGGGCGTGGACGACGCGGAAGAGGGCTTCGGTCTGGAAGTCCACGCGGCCCTTGGCCCGGGTGAGGCCGGTCTCGGCGAGGCCCTGGCAGTGCTCGGGACGGTGCAGCTTGAGCCCCTGCATGGCCATGGTCCGCATCACGAACCCGTCATGGCCGGGCAGTCCGGACTCTACGGCGAGCCCGTAGGACTGGAGGTAGTAGCGCTGGGCAAGGCCCTGCTGTCCGGCGTCGTAGGACTTCCAGCCCAGCAAATGGACGCCCCGGCTCGCGGCGGACAGCATCTGGGCACGGATCTCGTCCGTGCGGAACCGGCCCCGGCACAGCGGCGCGACGTCGTCGCGGAGGTAGGTCACCAGGGCGGAGCGGCCGTGCTGGCCGCCATGGCGTTCGTCCATTTCGGAGAACATGCCGATCATGTCGCGCACGGCGTTGACCTCGGCCATCCCGATGACCTGACCGGTGCGGGCGGCTGCGGTCCTCTCCGCGATGTCGCGTACGTACGCCAGGGGCAGGGCTGCGGCGGCCACCGAGTAGGCGGAGGCCGACAGGAAGCGTCTGCGGTCCAACTCGGCCCTCCACATCGGGATCAGGGAGTCGATCGGATCGCCCCCCAGCGTAAGACCGATGCTTTCATGGCCGCCGTCCGGGTCGGCGTCGGCGAGGCCCAACTCCACGGGGGTCAGGAGCCGGCCCAGGCGGCGGGAGAGCGCGACGGCCAGATAGCGGGCCGTGTCGGGCTGTGGTCGGGCGCCCTGCACCCAGTGGTCCACGGCCGACTTGTTCGTCCGCAGAGCCATCCCGCACTCGGCCGCGACGGACCGGACCGCCTTCGCGACGGCCTCGTACGTTAAGCCGGACTCCGCGATCAGATCGCGGAGACGGTCGTTCGGTGTGCGTGTGGCCATGAAGCACCTGCCCGTATACCCGATATACCGCTTGCCCTCGCCGACACGGTACCCCTGCCCGATCACCGTGAGTTGAATAGTCGTCATGCCCGAGGAACCGGCCGCCCGGCGGCCTTCTCGGTGCTGCTCTCATCCGGATCAGCCGTGAACAGGAGCTTTGGAGATGTCCCGCACGAGCGCACCGATCCTCCCCGCCCGGCCCAGGGCCGGCATCGCACCGCCGGCCCAGGTACCGCCGGTCACCTCTTCCGCGGACGTCGCCTGCGACATCGACACCGCGCTCGCGCTCGCCGACCACGCCCCCCACGGCCCGGCCGCCGCGCAGATCCGGGAGCGGCTGCGGCAGCACATCACCAACCTGGCCGGGCCCGCACAGGAGTTCGCCGACTGGATGCCGGACGGCCGGGGCCGCGACATAGCTCTCGCCACGGTTCACCACGCCCGCAACATGGCCGCCACGCGGGGCGGGGACCCGGTCGCCTCGCTGAGGCTGCTGGCCAAGCTCGCCCAGCACCTGGCCCGGTACGCGGCCGACAACCACTCGCCCGCCAGACGGCGGGCCGCCTGACCGGCCCCGGCCGTGGCCTGGCCTTGGCGGCCATGGCCGGGGCCCTCCCCCCGCGGCAGGTGCTCCACAGCACCTTCGCCGGCGCACCTGCTCCACACCACCTTCGACCGTCATCGAGGAGCCCACCGTGAACACCACCGTCAGCCCGGACAACGTCTTCGCCTACGCGGACGAGCGGATCGCCCAGGCCGCCGCCGCCCTGTGGCCGGACGGCCCGGTGGTGGTCGGCCCGCACATCCCGTCGGTGACCGGGTATGTCCGCCGGGTCGAGGCCGCCGGACGGCCGCTGTTCGCGAAGGTGTCCCTGCTGGGGGTGTCGCTGGCGTCGGTGCTGCGCGGCACGCACGGGGACTGGGCGGAGGTGAGGGCCAAACAGGCCGCGTACTTATCGTCGCCCGGCGCGCTGCTGGAGCGGGAGGCCGCCCAGTACGGGGCACTGGCCGGAGCCGGACTCGGGACGGCGACGGTGGCCGGACTGGCCGGCGGGGTCCTGTTCACCGAACCCGTGGACGGTGTGACGCTCGGCGAGATCCTGGCGAAGGACCCGCACCGCACGTTCGACGTTTTGGCGGGTGTGGCGGAGGAGCTCGGCGCGCTCCAGAAGCCTGCGGTGGCCGCGCTGGTGGGGGGCGCTGCGATCCGGGAGCGGTCCGTCCACGGCACGTTCGCCCGCAAGTTCAACGGGATCTCCGGGAACACGTACGTGTCCCTGACCGGGCGGTCTGCGCCGGTACTGGGGGCCGTCGTGGCACGGCTGCGGAAGATGCGGCTGTCCGGCACCTACGGCATCGGGATCGTCTACGGCGACTTGAAGCCGGAGCACGTCGTCTTCCCGGACGGGCCGGAGAGGCGGCCGACGTTCATCGACCCGGGCCTGGCCTTGGGCCACCCGGCGTCCGACGTCGCCAAGCTCGTCTCCCGCATGGTCCTCGGGCTCATCGTCCAGCCCCCAGCCGGGCCCGGCGCCACCGCAGTCCTCCAAGGCATCGGCCAGTTCACCGACCTGGCCACCTACCGGCTGACCCCTGCGGAGCGGGCGGCGTGGCTGAGGCAGTTGGTCGTCCTGTGGCTGATGGACACCGTCAACATCTTCACCACCTACCTGACAGCTCCCACCGGCCTGCCCCTGCCGGAGTCGGCCCGCACGCTGATCGCCCAGGCCCCCGTCGTGTGCACGCTCCTCGACCGGGTCTCCGCTCTCCTTGCGGCCGTGTCGATGGACGGCCGCACCGTGTGGCGCCTGGCCCTGGATCACGCGGCAACGGCGGCCGGACGATGAGCTCGCGCACCGGCCCCGTCGGGGTCATCGGAGCCGGAGCTGTCGGCCAGACCGTCTCAGCCCTCCTCGTGGCCGCCGGATGGTGCGAGGAAATCCTGATCGCCTCCGGCAGCGACCGCTCGGCCGCCGCTCTGGTCACCGACCTCCAGGACATGGCCCAGATCGTCGGCTCGCCCGTCCGGGCCCAGACTGCCCAACCCGCCGACATGCGCGACTGCGCGGCCGTGGTCGTCGCCCCCCGGGCGAAGTTCACCAACACCGCGACCGCCGACGTCCGGATGGCCGGTCTGGAGGCCAACGCCCCGCTGATCGCCGCCCTGGCCCGCTCCCTGACCGGGTACGAGGGGACGGCCGTGGTCGTCACCAACCCCGTCGACCCTTTGACGTGGCTGTTCGCCCGCGCCTCCGGCGCGGCCCGCGTGTACGGGGTCGGCTCCGCCACCGACACCGCCCGCTACCGCCTCGCGCTGGCCGCCGAACTCGCCGTCCCCGTAGAGAGCGTGGCCGGGCACGTGATCGGCGAACACGGCGACGCCGCCGTGCTGTGCACATCCACCACCCGGATCGACGGCCGCCGCGTCCGTGTACCCGTCCGGGCCGTACGGGCCGAGCTTGGCGCCCGCCCACGCCGCATCAACGCCGGGATCGGCCGGGGCCGCTGCGGCCCCGCCGGCGCTGTGCTCCACGCCCTCACCCACGCCCTCGGCCTTGAGGACGGGCCGGTTGAGCTGTCCGTCGACCACCAGGGCGCCCAGCTCGGCCTGCCCGTCCACTTCACCGCCGGACGCCCGGCCGTCCGCCTGCCCCGCCTGGACCCGGCCGAACGGCGTCTCCTCGCCGCCGCCGACCACAAGATCCACCTCGCGTGCAAGGCGATCTCCCACCACCTCGAAGGAGCCCGATGACCCTCGCGACCCGCATCAGCGCCGCCCAAGCCCACGTCACCGTTACCAGCAGTACGGCGGTGATCACCGACTGGTCCATGCGCTATTTCGGCCCGTGGTGGAACGCCGTGGACGCCGTCGCCCCGCACGCGGGTCCGGTCGTGGCCGCCGACGTCGAGGCGGTCGAGGTTGCCGCCCTCGCCCAACAGATCGGCGAGGGCCGGCACCAGGAGTGCGTGTACGCCAACGAGCCCATGCTCTACGCCCGGGGCAACGACGGTGTCGTGGCCGCTGTCCAGCCGGGCGAGCGCCTGGCCTACCGGTACGAGCCCGGCCTCCTGCGGATCGTCGGCTGCGACGAGGTGCCCGTCGCGCTCGCCGCCGCCCGCCTGGCCCGCGAGGTCCTGCGCTCCAGGCTCCTCACAGACGGCTGGCGCATCCTGCACGCCTCCGCAGCCGTCCGCGACGGGCGTACCGTGCTGGCCCTCGGCGAGAAGGGCGCGGGAAAGTCCACCGTCGGGTTCCTCCTGGCCCGCGCCGGATGGCAGCTACTGGCCAACGACCGCGTGTTCGTCCGCCCCAACGAAGACGGCGGGGTCGCCGTGCTGCCGTGGCCGTCGGCCGCCGCGATCGGTCTCGGCTTCCTCGACGCCATCGGTCTCTATGACGACGTACGTGCCCGCGTCCTGTCCGGGGAACAGCTCCACCCCACCCAGCACGAGTCCGTCACCCGCGCCCTTCTGGACGGCCGTCGCCTGCCCATTCGCTCCTCTTCCGGCAAGGAGCTCAAGCCGCAGTTCTTCCCGGACCAGCTGGTGACCTGGCTCGGGTTGACCCTGGCCACCGAGGGCAGCGCCGCCAAGATCGTCTTCCCGCGTATCGACCCCGACGCCGCCCCGGCCGTCCTCAGCGAGGGCAGGGCCTTGGGCGAGGACGACTTCTTCACTGGGGCCACCGAGGACCGCTACCCCGACGTCTTCGGCCTCGCCCCCACCGGCGAAGCCAGCCGGGTCACCCGCGAACTCCTGGCCACCCGTCTCGCCGACCTGCCCCGCCACAGCGTGGTCCTCGGCCACGACGTCAAGGCGAACGCCGAATTCCTCGCCGAACTCGCCACCACCTGAACCCGCGGCAGGTACTCAACAGCACCACGCCGGCGTGCGTGCTCCCGGTCACCTCCGCCGGGCGCGTCCCCACCAACACCACACCCGGTACGGCCGGTGGTGTGAGCTGAACCCCCGCCACGGGCCCCCGGGGCGGGACGTGGCGGGACCTGCCACGGAGACCGACAAGAAGGAAGAGAGACGTTGACCGACACGACGGATGACAATGCGGCCGCGCTGCGCCAGGCGATGACCAGCGACATGGTCAAGGCCGGAATGATCACGAGCGAGCGGGTCGAAGCCGCGTTCCTGACGGTCGCCCGTCACCGGTTCGCGCCCGAAGCGACGCCCGAGAAGGCATACGAGGTGGAGTCGGCGGTCCCCACCAAGAGGGACCAGCACGGCATCGCCGTCAGCTCGGTATCGGCGCCGCGCATTCAAGCCATGATGCTGGAGCAGGCCGAGCTGAAGCCCGGTCAGGACGTGGCCGAAGTCGGATCGGGCGGCTGCAACGCCGCGCTCATGGCCGAACTCGTCGGCGACGACGGGGTGGTCACCACCGTCGACATCGACGCCGACGTCACCGCGCGGGCCCGCAAGCTCCTGGACGAGAACGGCTACGCCCGGGTCAAGGTCCACACCGTCGATGCTGAGGGCGGTATCCCGGACACCGGAGCCCTCGACCGGCTGATCGTCACCGCCGGGGCCTGGGACATCCCGCCCGCCTGGACCGACCAGCTGAGCGACGGCGGGCGCCTCGTCGTCCCGCTGCGGATGCGGGGCCTGAGCCGGTCGGTTGCTTTCGACCTCGACGGCGACCGGCTCGTCTCCCGGTCCGCCCAGATGTGCGGCTTCGTCACGATGCAGGGCGCCGGAGAACACCAGGAACGCCTGCTCCTGCTGCGGGGCAGGGAGATCGCCCTGCGCTTCGACGAGGGCTGGCCCGAGGACCCGGAGGCCCTGAACGGTGTGTTCGACACCGAGCGGGCCGAAGTCTGGTCCGAGGTCACCGTGGCCATGAGCGAGCCGTTCACCGGCCTGCAGATGTGGCTGGCGACCGCCCTGGACGGCTTCTGCCTCATGTCCGTGGACGGGGACCTGGACACCGGTCTCGTCGCCCCGCAGAACAAGTCGGCCTGCCTGTCCCTCCTCGACGGGGCTTCCCTCGCCTACATGACCATCCGACGCAACGGCGACCGGGCCGAGTTCGGGGCGCACGGCTACGGCCCCGACGCCAAGGCCGTGGCCCAGGCCCTGGTGGAGGAGATCCGCGTCTGGGACCGCGACCACCGCCGCAGCGAGCCGGTGATCTACGCCTACCCCGCCACGACCCCCGAGTCCGAGCTGCCCGCGGGTCGTGTCATCACCAAGCGGCACCGCCGCATCGTCATCTCCTGGCCCCGCGAGGACCAGGCCAACAAGAGCACCACCGCGAACAAGGAGAAATGATCATGACCAAGCAGATCGCCACGGCAACGACCGGCCTGAGCGGCGAATTCAACCTGGACGTGCGCGTGGTCGAGGCCGGGGCGCCCGTCGCGAGCCTCCTGCGCAGCACCGACGACGGCTGCGGCTCGACCTGCTCCAACGGCTCCACCGCGTGCGCGTCCTCCGTCAACGACCCCTCCTGACCGAACCGCCGCGAAGGTGAGGCGGAGCACGGCGGCCGGCCGCCGTGCTCCCCGTCACCTGCACCATCCCCGCCGCCGGGCACACGTGTGTGCCCGGCGGCACCACGACCACACCACGACAGCTGCCAGGGGGCGAAGAGTTATGGGGCGCGGAGCACGGCTGTACCGGCACACGCAGGCCCTGATGGTGCGGGCCACCACGCACCCCGGCACAGGGGTTCCCGCGTCCGACGTGGACCTGTCCGGGCCCGGCGGGCCCGAACGCGGCCGGGCCTGGCTGGCGGCCGTCGGGGAGCATCCCCAGGCCCGGCAGGCGCTGGAGGCCGCAAGCCCCGTCCTGTCCGCGCAGACCACGGCCCTGCTCACCGCTCCCGTGCCGTCCGAGAAGGAGGTCCGGCGGCTGGTGCATTCCACCGCCGCCTACCTGCTGCGCTGGCAGGGACGGGCCACCCCGTTCGGGTACTTCGCCGGAGTCGCGTCGGCCCGCACCGGGACCACGCTGCAGGCCCTGTGGGGTCCCGGGCACCGGGCCGTGCTGCGGCCGGACGCCGTCTGGCTGGGCGCCGTGACCGACCAGCTCGCCTCACACGCTGGCATCCGCGAACGTCTGCTCGTCGTGGCGAACCCGGCCGCGTGTGCCCGGGGAGGCCGGATCGCGGGGCCCGGCCGTACGCCCGCCGACGGCCTCTCCCCGTTGGAGGTGTCCGTGGCGGCCACCGGGCCCGTCCGTACCGCCCTGGCCGCCGCCACCGCCCCCGCCTTGTTCCCGGACGTCGCCAAAGCCGTCGCCGCCGACTACCCGCACGCCGACAACGAGAGCGTCCACGGCCTCCTCGTCCAGCTCTTGGAGCATGGCGTGCTGCTGTCCGTCCTGGATGCCACGGCCACGGCCGCCGACCCGCTCGCCCAGCTCCGTACCCTCACCGACCCCGCCGTCACGCCCGGTCCTCTCCTGGCCCCCACCGCGGAGGTGACCGGCAGCACCTCGCCGTCCTGGCCGGACACGGTCCTCGACGCCCAGGTCACCATTCCCGCCGGCGTGCTGTCCGAGGCCGAGTCGGCGGCGTCGGTGCTGGCCCGGCTCTCGCCGTACCCGTTCGGGAATCCGGCCTGGCGTGACTTCCACCAGCGATTCCGTCAGACGTACGGGGCCGGTGCTGCCGTGCCCGTCGTGGAGTTGGTTGGTGACGGGGGGCTCGGCTTCCCGCCCGGGTTCCTGGGGTCTGACCGCCCGACCCCGGCCCGGATGCTGTCCGCCCGTGACGAAGCGTTCCTCGCGCTCGCCCAGCAGGCCGCCCTCGACGGGGCCCGCGAGGTGGCCCTCACCGAACCCCTCCTCGCCTCGCTGGCCGTGGTCGACGCCGACGAGCTGGTGCCGCCGCCCTCGGTGGAGCTTGCCTTCCAGCTCTACGCCGACGATGCGGACGCCGTACGGCGGGGCCGGTTCGAGCTGTGGCTGACCTCAGCGGCCCGGCCCTCATCGTCCATGGCCGGACGGTTCGCCGACCTCCTGCCCGAGCTGGATGCCGCCGCGCTGGCCGCCGCCCTGGCGGGCCCGGCCGGGCCGCTGCCCGCCCAGCTCGTCTTCCCGGCCCGCAGACGGCGGAGCTCCAACGTCATCCGGACCCTGCGCCTGCTGGAGTACACGATCTCCCTCGGCTGGCCCGAACCCGGGCCCGGCAGCATCCCGCTCGACGATCTCGCCGTCACCTGCGACGCCCGCCACCTGTACCTGATCCGCTCCTCCACCGGACAAGTCATTGAGCCCCGCGTGCTGCACGCCCTGGAGCCGCGCGTGCAGACGTCGCCGCTGGCCCGGTTCCTCGCCGAAGTCGCAGGCGCCCGCCGTACCGTCTGGCAGCTGCCCGACTGGGGCGCCGCCTCCCGCCTCCCGTTCCTGCCCCGACTCCGGCACGGCCGGACCGTCCTGGCCCCGGCCCGCTGGCTACTGGCCGCAAGCTTGTTACCCGGCCCGGCCGCCGCGCGCTCCGTGTGGGAGGGGGCATTCGCCTCATGGCGGGACCGGCAGCGCGTCCCGGCGCGGGTGGTCCTGGCCGAGACCGAGTTGCGGCTGCCCCTCGATCTGGACCTGCCACTCCACCGCGAACTCCTCCGGGCCCGCCTGGATCGGGCCGGGGAGGTGGAGGTGCGTGAAGCACCTTCGCCGGCCCCAGGCTCCACCTCACCTTCCGCGGGCGGGTTCATGGGCCGCGCCCACGAGTTCCTGACCGTCCTGCACGCCACTGCCCCCACCCCCGCCCCCGCCGGGCCCGCCGTCCCGGCGGCCATACAGCAGATGCCTGGGGTGTCCCGCATGGTGTGC